>NZ_JAWDGM010000004.1:0-639764 GCF_034541995.1 Pseudomonas sp. BIC9C | reverse complement strand
TGGCCCCGCGGTCCTGCTCGCTTACCTGATCGGTGGTGCGGCGGTGTTCATGGTCATGCGCGCCCTGGGTGAGATGGCGGTGCACAACCCGGTGGCCGGTTCATTCGGCCAGTATGCCAGCACCTATCTGGGGCCGATGGCGGGCTTCATCCTCGGTTGGACCTACGCGTTTGAAATGGTCATCGTCGGTATGGCCGACGTGACGGCGTTCGGCATTTACATGGGGTTCTGGTTCCCGGAAGTCTCCCGCTGGATCTGGGTGCTGGGCATCGTTTCGGTGGTCGGCGGCTTGAACCTGTGCAACGTCAAAGTCTTCGGTGAAATGGAGTTCTGGCTGTCGTTGCTCAAGGTCGCGGCCATCGTCGCGATGATCCTGGGCGGCTTCGGCATCATGCTGTTCGGTATCAGCAGTGCGCCGGGTGCCCAGGCGACCGATATCAGCAATCTCTGGACCCAGGGCGGCTTCATGCCCAATGGCGTGGGCGGTCTGATCGCCTCGTTTGCGGTGGTGATGTTTGCTTTCGGTGGCATTGAAATCATCGGCGTTACCGCCGGTGAAGCCAAGGATCCGCAGCATGTGCTGCCCAGGGCAATCAATGCCGTGCCGTTGCGTATTCTGCTGTTCTACGTGCTGACGATGCTGGTGCTGATGTCGATCTTTCCGTGGCAGCAGATCGGCAGCCAGGGCAGCCCGTTCGTACAGATTTTCGACAACCTGGGCATCAGCTCGGCGGCCACTATCCTCAACATCGTGGTGATCTCGGCGGCGGTGTCGGCCATCAACAGTGACATCTTCGGTGCGGGTCGCATGATGTATGGCCTGGCTCAGCAAGGGCATGCCCCGAAAGGCTTCGCCCGCTTGTCGCGCAATGGCGTACCGTGGCTGACGGTGGTTGTGATGAGCTGTGCGCTGCTGCTAGGCGTATTGCTGAACTACCTGATCCCGGAAAACGTTTTTCTGCTGATCGCCTCCATCGCGACCTTTGCCACGGTGTGGGTCTGGCTGATGATTCTGTTGACCCAGGTGGCCATGCGTCGCTCCATGAGTGCCGAGCAGGTTGCGCAACTGAAGTTCCCGGTGCCGTTCTGGCCCTATGCGCCAATGGCGGCGATTGCCTTCATGCTGTTCGTCTTCGGTGTGCTGGGCTATTTCCCGGACACACAGGCTGCGTTGATCGTCGGCGTGGTCTGGATCGTGTTGCTGGTGCTGGCCTACCTGACGTGGGTCAAACCGGTGGCAGGACAGGCGGCCCTGATTTCCAACGATCAACCTCTCTCTCAGCGTTAATCCGATTTGAGTGAGCTACGAGCGAAACGGGCCGGCTGACACTTGTCAGCCGGCCCGTTTCGCTTTCAAGGCATCGCCAAACGATAACGGCATCACTTTTTCGGTGGTTTGCCGCTGGTTGGGATGTGCAGGTACGACATCACGCTTTCTGTCAGTTCGGTCGCCAGTTTGACCGCTTCTTTGTTGCGCGCCATCACGCCGGCGACCAACCCTTCGATCAAGGCGAGCATTGCGATGTTGGAACTGGTCAACACCGGATGATCGCAAGGCGCAAACAGTACATGCTCGGCAATGCCGGTAAGCGGCGAGGCGGGTGAGTCGGTAATCGCCAGCACCGACGCGCCACGTTCATTGGCGAAGCGTGCCAGTTGCAGGGTGTCGAGGGAGTAGCGCGGCAGGGAAATCGCCAGCAACACGTCCTGATCAGTGATCGCGGCCAGCCGGTACGCGGCATTTTCGTTGCCGCCTTCCATGCTGATAGCGGTGGCGTCGGCGCAGAAGGGCATCAGGGTCGAGGCGGCGAGGCCGGCGAAGTAAACACTGTTGCCGAACCCCAGGATGTAAATTTTGCGCGCGGTGGTCAGGCGAGTGACGAACGCTTCAAAGGTGTCGGCGTGGTTGTTGGTCGACGCCGTGGCCAGGTTGCTGCTGGCGCTCTGGATTTGCTCATGCAGGCCAAACGCGCCGCCAGGGCGATGGGCCAGTTCGTTGCGTAGCTTGTCGACCGGCGACACCATCTGCTGCAAAGTCGCGACCAGTTCGGCCTTCATGCCGGTGTAGCCACCGAGGTTCAACGCCTTGGCCAAACGGTTGACGGCGGCGGGCGAGGTCGAGGTTTCGTGAGCCATTTCCTCGATGGTCAGCGTCGCGGCTTTCAACGGGTGACGCAGGATAAAGTCCGCCACCTTGCGCAGTGACGGCGGCAGCTCGGAAACGATTTCCGTCAGTTTGCGCATGACCGGCGCGGCGTAGACCGTGGTGTCTTTTGATGGGGTTGGCATATCCGGCTCAACGGTTCCTGAAGGTGGGAGAAGGGCTGTGCCTGATGCCCTGACAAGGTTGGCTGGAGTGTATCTGAAGCCAACCCGGTCCGGGCAGCGCAGCGCAATCGATCGCTGAACAGCGGACTA
Source organism: Pseudomonas sp. BIC9C (assembly GCF_034541995.1). NCBI lineage: Bacteria > Pseudomonadati > Pseudomonadota > Gammaproteobacteria > Pseudomonadales > Pseudomonadaceae > Pseudomonas > Pseudomonas sp. BIC9C. Next base: position 637,346 of record NZ_JAWDGM010000004.1, on the reverse strand, counting down.
CTTCAGGCTCCCGGCCAGGAACTGCTGAAGGCGCTCGGACTGTGGATTGACCAGCACTTCACGCGGGTCGCCGCGTTCTTCGACCAGGCCCTTGTGCAGGAACACCAGTTGGTTGGAGACCTCACGGGCAAACCCCATTTCGTGGGTCACGACCACCATGGTGCGACCCTCCAGTGCCAGATCCTGCATGACCTTGAGCACTTCACCCACCAGTTCGGGGTCGAGGGCTGAGGTTGGCTCGTCGAACAACATCACTTCCGGTTCCATCGCCAGTGCGCGGGCAATCGCCACGCGCTGCTGTTCGCCACCCGACATATGGGCGGGCCAGGCATCCTTGCGGTGCGCCACACCGACTTTGTTCAGGTAGTGCTCAGCCTTTTCCCGAGCCTCTTTCTTGCCCAGGCCCAGCACATGCACCCGGGCCTCCATGACATTTTCCAGCGCACTCATGTGCGACCAGAGGTTGAAGTGCTGGAACACCATCGACAGGCGTGAACGCATGCGTTGCAACTGCCTGGGCTCGGCAGCCTTGAGCCCGCCGAGTTTGTTGGCCACCAGTTTGAGCGGTTCGCCGTTGAGCACAATGTTGCCGGCGTTGGGTTGCTCCAGCAGGTTGATGCAGCGCAGGAAGGTGCTTTTGCCCGAGCCACTGGAGCCGATGATGCTGATCACGTCACCGGCCTGGGCTTGCAGGGAGATGCCCTTGAGCACCTGGTGGTCGCCGTAGCTTTTGTGCAGGTCCTGAATTTCAAGTTTGTACATGGTTTGAACTCTCTGGCATCAGTCGCTGAGCAAGCGGCCTTGGCGAATAGGGGTGAAGCCTGCGACTTTGGCCAGCCACAAACCGGGCTGGGCAAAACGCAGACGTTCGCGGGCGTAGAGGATGCCGTCGGTGCTGGCGCGCACTACGCTATGCTGGTCGTTCAGCGGGTCAATGACTTCGAACAGTGGGTCGCCGACCTTGACTCGCGCTCCCAGCGGTTGCAGAAAACTCACCACCCCCGGATGCGGCGCATACGCGTACTGCGCCCCGGCGAAGGGCATCGCTTCGCAGCCATTCGGCGGGGCCGCCGGCCATTCACCGCTGATCAGGCCTTGCTCTGCGAGATAACCGAGAATGGCCTGAGCGCTGTCGATGCATTGCTCGCGTTCGGTGTCCGCCATGCCTCGCAACTCGATGGTGGTGGCCGCGCACGACAGCGGGATATTGGCTTCAGGAAACAGCTCGGTCAGGCGTAGCCAGGGAATCGCGCAGGCCTCGTCGAAGGCATTGCCGCCCGCGCCTTCGGCCAACAGCGTCACCCCGGCACCCAGGCGCGCGGCCAGTGACTGCAGGCGTGGCCAGTGTTGCGGCATCGCATACAACAACATGATCGATTCGAAATCGCAGTGCAGGTCCAGCACCACATCGGCGTCACAGGCATGCTGCAGCAACAGGCGGCGCAGGCCGTCGAGTTCCGAGGCCGGTGGCGGCATGTCGGCGATCACCTCGGCCATGGCGCGGCGGATCAGTGCGACGTTGACGTCGGCGTCATTTCCCAGTCGACCTTCCAGCAACGGAGCGACGGCTTCAGCCAGCTCCGGGAAGTCGCGGTTGAAGTTTTTGCCGCTGGAGAACTCGAAGCGACCCTGATGGGTGGCCTGGAACATTTGGCCGATACCGATCGGGTTGGCCATCGGTACCAATTCGACGACCCCTGTCAGGCGCCCTTGTGCTTCCAGTTCAAGCAGACGGCGCTTGAGTTCGACGGCGACACGCATCCCCGGCAGCTCATCGGCATGCAAGGAAGCCTGGATGTACGCCTTGCGTGGCCCGCTGCCAAAACGAAACAGCGACAATGTTCGTTCAGTGCCCGAAGCACTCCATGGCAGCAGGTATTGAATGTGTTCCATATCAGCTCCTTAATGCTTGCGCGGTGCCAGATACGCCAGCCAGCGGCGCTCGGCCAGCTTGAACAGACGCACCAGAATGAAGGTCAGGACGAGGTAGATGAGGCCGGCGGTGATGAACGCTTCGAACGGCAGATAGAACCGTGAGCTGACCGTGCGCGCGGCCCCGGTGATGTCGACGAGGGTGACGATGGACGCGAGGCTGGTGGTTTGCAGCATCATCAGTACTTCGTTGCTGTACTGCGGCAATGCCCGGCGCAAGGCCGACGGCAGGAGAATGCGGCGGTACAGGGTCAGGCGGGACATGCCCATGGCCTTGGCGGCTTCGATCTCGCCATGGGCGGTGGATTTCAGGCTGCCGGCCAGCAGCTCTGCGCTATAGGCACTGGTATTGATCGCGAAGGCCAGGCAGGCGCAAAAGGTGGCGCTGGAGAGGTAAGGCCAGAGTACGCTTTGGCGCACGGCTTCGAACTGCGCCAGGCCGTAATAGATCAGGAACAATTGCACCAGCATCGGCGTGCCACGAATCACGTAGGTATAGAGCCAGGCCGGGAAGTTGATCAGCGGCGATCGCGACACCCGCATCAGCGCCAGCGGAATCGCCAGGACCAAGCCCAGGGCCAGGGAAATGAGCAGGACTTTGAGGGTCAACAAGGCGCCATTGAAGTACAGCGGCAGGTTTTCCCAGATCAGGTTGTAGTCGAGAATCATGGGTGTGCTCCCCTCACAATTCGGCGGCTTTGATGCCGACCGAGTAGTGTTTTTCCAGATAGCGCAGCACCAGCAAGGACAGGCTGGTGAGCATCAGGTACAGCGCCGCCACGGCGAGGAAAAACGTGAACGGCTCGTGTGTGGCATCCGCTGCGTTCTTGGCTTTGAACATCATGTCCTGCAAGCCGATCACCGAGATCAGCGCGGTGGATTTGGTCAGTACCAGCCAATTGTTGGTGAACCCGGGAATGGCGAAGCGAATCATCTGCGGTACCAGAATTCGCCAGAACACCTGCGCCCCGCTCATGCCATAGGCCACGCCGGCCTCGGCCTGACCTTTGGGGATCGCCATGAAGGCGCCGCGAAAGGTTTCCGAGAGGTAGGCGCCAAAAATGAAGCCCATGGTGCAGACGCCAGCGATAAAGGGATTGATGTCGATGTAGCGGGTGTAGCCGAATGCCAATGCAATGCGGTTCACCAGATCCTGGCCGCCGTAGAAGATCAGCAGGATCAGCACCAGGTCTGGAATGCCGCGAATCAGGGTGGTGTAGCTTTCCCCGAGCATGGCCAGCCATTTGAGCGGTGACAATCGGAAGGCCGCGCCGATCAGGCCCAGGGCAATCGCCATGGACATGGAGGTCAAGGCCAGGTTTATGGTCAGCCAGGCGCCATCGAGAATGCTCGATCCGTAGCCGTGAAGCATGATGAAGTTCCTCAAGCGAGCGCCGCGAGGCGCGCAAGACAAGCCCGAATCGGCGCCTGCAATGGGCCGGCACCGGGGCTATGGGTAAGGCTTACTCGCCGTAGATATCGAACGCGAAGTACTTGGCCATCACTTGCTGGTACTTGCCATTGGCGCGGATGGCGTCAATCGCCGCACTCAGGCGCGCAACGTTGGCGGCGTCGCCTTTGCGCACGGCGATCCCGGCGCCTCGGCCAAAGTATTTCGGGTCGTTGATATCGGGCCCGGTCAGTGCGAAGCCCTGGCCAGCGGCTGTCTTGATGAAGCTTTCGTCGGTGTTGACGATGTCGGCGAGGGTGGCATCCAGTCGACCCGAGGCGAGATCGAGGAAGGCTTCATTTTGTGAGGCGTAGCGCACCACGACGACGCCGGCTTTTTCCAGTTGCTCGCTGGCAAAACGATCGTAGGTCGAGGAGCGTTGCACGCCGAGTTTCTTGCCCTTGAGGTCCACCAGAGGGTCATTGATCACGTTGCCGGCCTTCATCGCGAACTTGCCCGGTGTGTGGTAGTACTTTTTGCTGAAGTCCACGGACTTCATCCGGTCTTCGGTGATCGACATCGACGACAGCACGGCATCGATCTTGCGCACTTTGAGCGACGGGATCATGCCGTCGAATTCCTGAATGACCCACTCGCATTTGACCTTCATTTCTTCGCACAAGGCGTTGCCGATGTCGTAATCGAACCCGCTGACATTGCCCTCCGGCGTCTTGAAGGAGAAGGGCGGGTAGGCGGCTTCGATACCGATACGCAGGCTGTCTTCGTCGGCATGTGCCAGGAAGCTGAAAGCGCACAGCGCCAGAGCACCTAGAAGTTCTGTCTTGTTCATATTGTTGACTCCTTGGAGGGCATTGGGGGAAACGGGTGCCCGCCATCCAGGTTGGCGCGGTGGATCAGTCCTGTGATCGGCGGGAATATAAATGACACAATAAAAATCAATAAGCAACAAAATGAAAATAAACATATCAATCTGGGGCGCGACAAAGCGCATCAGTGCCCGCGTTTGCCAAATGCGGCTGCTCATTTCGATCATTAAGTTGTCAGTTACGGTCATTGAGCGGCAGCGGCGCGACTCTTAGTCTGTCGAACATGACTGATGGGGGCCGTAGAGCTCCTGCACTTTCCGTGATCGCTCGATGTGGAGTTACCGATGACCGCCGCTCATTACCCGCACCTGTTGGCCCCGCTGGACCTGGGTTTTACCACCTTGCGCAACCGCACCCTGATGGGTTCGATGCACACCGGTCTTGAAGAGAAACCGGGTGGTTTCGAACGCATGGCGGCGTACTTTGCCGAACGTGCCCGTGGCGGTGTCGGCCTGATGGTCACCGGCGGTATCGGCCCGAACGATGAAGGTGGCGTGTATTCCGGTGCGGCCAAGCTGACGACCGAAGAAGAGGCGCTCAAGCACCGTACCGTCACCCGTGCCGTGCATGACGCAGGCGGCAAGATCTGCATGCAGATTCTCCATGCCGGTCGTTATGCCTACAGCCCGAAACAGGTCGCACCCAGCGCGATCCAGGCGCCGATCAACCCGTTCAAGCCCAAGGAGCTGGACGAGGAAGGCATCGAGAAGCAGATCAGCGATTTCGTCACCTGTTCGGTACTGGCACAAACCGCCGAATACGACGGTGTGGAAATCATGGGCTCCGAAGGTTATTTCATTAACCAGTTCCTCGCCGCTCACACCAACCACCGTACCGACCGCTGGGGCGGCAGCTATGAAAACCGCATGCGCCTGCCGGTGGAAATCGTCCGTCGCGTGCGTGAAGCGGTCGGCCCGAACTTCATCATCATTTTCCGTCTGTCGATGCTCGACCTGGTCGAAGGCGGCAGCACCTGGGAAGAGATCGTTCAACTGGCCAAGGCCATCGAGCAGGCCGGCGCAACCATCATCAACACCGGTATCGGCTGGCACGAAGCGCGGATTCCGACTATCGCCACCAAAGTGCCGCGCGCCGCGTTCAGCAAGGTCACGGCCAGGCTGCGGGGTTCTGTGAACATTCCACTGATCACCACCAACCGCATCAACACGCCGGAAGTCGCCGAACAGATCCTGGCCGAGGGCGATGCCGATATGGTGTCCATGGCGCGGCCGTTCCTCGCCGATCCGGATTTCGTCAACAAGGCCGCTGAAGGTCGCGCCGATGAAATCAACACCTGCATCGGTTGCAACCAGGCCTGCCTCGATCACACCTTCGGCGGCAAGCTGACCAGTTGCCTGGTCAATCCGCGTGCCTGCCACGAAACCGAACTCAATTACCTGCCCGTGCAGCAGCTGAAGAAAATCGCCGTGGTCGGTGCCGGCCCTGCCGGTTTGTCCGCCGCGACCGTGGCGGCCGAGCGTGGCCATCAGGTGACGCTGTTCGATTCGGCCAGCGAAATCGGCGGCCAGTTCAACATCGCCAAGCGCGTTCCGGGCAAGGAAGAGTTCTACGAAACCATTCGCTACTTCAATCGCAAGCTGCAGACCACCAACGTCGAGGTGTGCCTGAACACCCGCGTCGACGTGGCCAGGCTGGTCGAGGGCGGCTACGACGAGATCATCCTGGCCACCGGTATTGCGCCGCGCGTGCCGGCGATTGCAGGGGTGGAAAACGCCAAGGTGTTGAGCTACCTGGATGTGATCCTGGAGCGCAAACCGGTCGGCAAGCGTGTCGCGGTGATTGGTGCCGGCGGTATCGGTTTCGACGTCTCCGAGTTCCTGGTTCATCAAGGCGTGGCCACCAGTCAGGATCGCGCCGCGTTCTGGAAAGAGTGGGGCATCGATATGCACCTTGAGGCACGCGGGGGTGTTGCCGGTGTCAAGGCTGCGCCCCATGCGCCGGCCCGTGAGGTGTTCCTGCTGCAACGCAAGAAATCCAAGGTCGGCGACGGCCTGGGCAAGACCACCGGCTGGATTCATCGCACCGGTCTCAAGAACAAGCAGGTACAGATGCTCAACAGCGTTGAATACCTGAAGATCGACGACGAAGGCCTGCACATCCGCATCGGCGAAACCGGCGAGCCGCAGGTGCTGCCAGTGGACAACATCGTGATTTGCGCCGGGCAGGATCCGCTACGTGAGTTGCATGAAAGCCTGGTGGCGGCGGGGCAGAACGTGCACTTGATCGGTGGCGCGGATGTCGCGGCAGAGCTGGATGCCAAGCGGGCGATCAATCAGGGTTCGCGGTTGGCGGCGCAGTTGTAATACGCAGGTCCAGCGTGCCAAAGGCTATCGCGGGCAAGCCCGCTCCCACAGTTATTGCGTTGTTAATGGGTTTTGTGAACGACGCAAATCCGTTGTGGGAGCGGGCTTGCCCGCGAAGGCGTCCTCAAGACTGTTAAGATGCCGGTTCCCTACTCGGATCCGGCGTCAATGCTTCTCCCTCCCGACACCTGGCTACCCCAGGCTCCCCTCGAACGCCTTCACCTCGACTGGCTCACTGACGCCGGCATCGAAGTGGCGATCCTGCGCCTGGACCAGATCGACCCGCTGATCAGCGGCAACAAATGGTTCAAGCTCGTCGAACACCTGAAGACCGCCGACCGCTTGGGTGCCGAAGGCATCATCAGCCTGGGCGGAGCGCACTCCAATCATCTCCACGCATTGGCGGCGGCGGGCAAGCGTTTCGGCTTTGCCACTGTCGGCCTGTTACGCGGGCATCCTCAGGAAACCCCGACGGTCAACGACTTGCAGGCGTTCGGCATGCAGCTGCACTGGCTGGGTTACGCAGGTTATCGAGCGAGGCATGAAGCGGGTTTCTGGCAACCCTGGCACACCCGCTACCCGACGCTGCATCCGGTGCCTGAAGGGGGAGGTGGTTTGCCTGGCGCCGTCGGTTGCATGCCATTGCGAACCGCCGTGTGCGGGCAATTGGAGGGCTTGGGCTGGAGCGACTACGACGGCTGGTGGCTGGCCTGCGGAACTGGTACGACGCTGGCTGGCCTGGTGCTGGCCGAAGCGGGGGATCATCCAGTGTACGGTGCGCTGGCGGTGCCGGATGATCATGGGGTGGCGCAGCAGGTCGAGCGGATCGTGCAGCAAGCCGGTGTGGTCGATACGGCGTATGAGCTGTTCGAGGCCAGTCGCGGCGGCTTCGCGAAGGTCGATCAACCGCTGCTCGACTTCATCGAAAAGACCGGGCAGGCCAGCAGCATTCCCCTTGAGCCGCTGTACACCGGCAAAGCGCTGCTGGCCCTCAAGCAACAAGTCGCCGCGGGCAAGTTCGCCCGAGGCTCGCGGCTGATCTTTGTCCACACCGGCGGTTTGCAGGGGCGACGGGGGGGGGATTCACAAACCTGAAAGGCATAGCCAATCAATGTTTGGGTCAGGTATCGCGGGTTACGTTTTTGGGCATCATCCGCAGCAAGGTGTTATCGCCCACCACGTAATGGTGATACAGCGCGGCCGCGGCATGCAGGCCGATCAGCCAATAGCCGATCGTGCCGCCGAGCTCGTGCCAGTCCTGGAGTTGTCTGGCCAGGTCCTTGTTTTCCGCAATTGGCATTGGCAGGTCGAAGCCGTAGAACATCACCTGATTGCCTTTGGCGCTGGTGACCAGCCACCCGAGAATCGGCGTGACGATCATGAAAATGTACAGCGCCCAATGCATCAGCCTGGCCAGCGTTGTTTGCCAGTGCGGCGAAGCCGGGAAGACCTGCGGAGCCGGGCCGAGACTGCGTGCGAACAGGCGCAGCCAGACCAGAACGAAGACGGTCAGGCCAAGCATGAAGTGTGATTCGACGATCAGCGTGCGCCCGCCACTGCCCTTGGGAAACATCCCGCGCAACTCGATACAGGCGTAAACCAGCACCAGCAGGACCAGCATCAACCAATGCAGCGCGATCGATACGGTGCTGTAGCGCGAGGCGGAGTTTTTCCACGGCATACGGTGTTCCTCAGAGGTCCGGTTTAAAGCCACCGTTCCTGTTCGACGGTGTCTGGTAACTTTAATCCTGTTTCACCGGGTTTGCCTGAGGCGATTGGCCGCTGGATGCTCTGGTTCGGGTAACTGACGGAAAAACCCTGTAGGAGCGAGCTTGCTCGCGAAGGCGTGTCAGTCGACATCAACGTATCTGACACTCCATCGCGAGCAAGCTCGCTCCTACAAGGGGTGTTGCGTTTTTTAGCTCGATTGCGGCATTTCGCCGTTGGCCAGACGCTTGTTGATGTCGGCGATCACTTCCGGCAGATCGGTGATGGTGTCGATCATGTAGTGCGGGCGCGAACCTTCGAACATCCCATGGATGCGCTTGCGCTCGTTGTCCAGCTGGTCGCTGCCCAGCGCGCGATAACCTTCGTAGTCCAGGCCCAGGGCGTTGCCCGAGCAGATCAGCGCCACGGTCCACATGCCGGCGCGGCGGCCTTCGAGAATGCCCGGCACTGTGTCATCGATCTTCACACACGCGGCAACATCGTCGATGCCCAGGGCGATGACATTGGCCAGCGCCTGGGCGGGCCATGGACGACCATTCGGCACTTCGTCGGTAGCGACCACGTGATCGGCCACGTAGCCGTTGGTGGCAGCCAGTTCGACCACTTTGTCCATGACCTGTTTCGGGTAACCGGAGCAGGAACCGATCTTGATCCCTTGCTGGCGCAGGTTGGCGATGGTCTCCAGCGCGCCCGGGATCAGTGCCGAGTGTTCGGCGATTTTTTCGATCTGCAGCGGCATGAAGCGTTGGTAAATCGCGGTGACGTCATCGTCGGTCGGCGTGCAGCCGAAGACTTTGCGATAACGCTCGGCAACTTCCGGCAGATCGCACAGGGTGCGGATGTGGTCCCACTTGCCCATGCCCATCGGGCCACGGGCTTCTTCGATGGACACCTGGACGTCGAACTCGGCGAAGGCCTCGACGAAAATCTGCGTCGGGGCGAAGGAGCCGAAGTCGACCACGGTGCCGGCCCAGTCGAGGATGGCGGCTTGCAGTTTGGTTGGGGTGGTGTAGTTCATGGTGATCAAGTCCTGTGAGAACGAGCTGATTAGGAGTTCGATTTACCTGTGGGAGCGGGCTTGCCCGCGATGGGGCCCTGTCAGTCGACATCAATGGTGCCTGTCAGACCGCTATCGCGGGCAAGCCCGCTCCCACAGGGGGCAGTGTTGTGATTTAGATCTCTAAAACTTCCATCTCGCGCAGTACTTCGCCAATCGCGGCCACGGCTTCGCGCATTTGCGCCGGGTTGACATGGCCGATGCAACCGACGCGGAAGGTTTCAACCTGGGTCAACTTGCCGGGGTAGAGGATGTAGCCCTTGGCCTTGACCCGTTCGTAGAACGCCTTGAACTGGTAGCGAGGGTCTTTCGGGGCATGGAAGGTGGCGATGATCGGCGCCTGGATAGCCGCCGGCAGGAAGCTGCGCAGCCCCAGTTTGCCCATCTCTTCCATCAATGCCTGGCAGTTGGCGGCGTAGCGTTCGTGTCGCGCCGGCAAGCCACCTTCTTCGTTGTATTGCAGCAGGGCTTCGTGTAGCGCGGCAACCACATGGGTTGGCGGGGTGAAGCGCCACTGGCCGGTCTTGGCCATGTAGGCGTGCTGGTCCTGCAGGTCCATCGCCAGTGAATGCGAATTGCCGGCGGCAGCGGCCAGGCACTCCTTGCGAGCGAAGACAAAACCCATGCCCGGCACGCCCTCCAGGCATTTGCCCGAGGCAGCGATCAGTGCGTCGAACGGAATCTCTTGCGCGTCTACCGGTAGTGCACCGAAGGAACTCATGGCGTCGATGATCAGGTGTTTGCCGTGCCGGGCAATCACGTCGGCGATTTCCGGCAGCGGATTGAGGATTCCGGTGCTGGTTTCGCAGTGAATCAGGGCGACGTGGGTGATGCCGTTATCGGCGCGCAGCAGGCGGTCGACGTCGGCGGCGGTGGTCGGCTCGTCTTCGGCGGTTTCGAAGGTGCTGAAGGAGCGGCCCAGCACTTCGCAGATCTTCGCCAGGCGTTTGCCGTAGGCGCCGTTGATCAGCACCAGAACCTTGCCGTCCCGAGGCACCAGCGTGCCGATCGCTGCCTCGACGGCGAAGGTGCCACTGCCTTGCAAGGGCACGCAGTGGTGCGTGGCGGCGCCGTTGACGATTGCCAGCAGTTGTTCGCAGAGGCTGGCGGTCAATTGATTGAAGCGGTCATCCCATGAACCCCAGTCGATCATCATCGCCTGACGGGTGCGGTGCGACGTGGTCAACGGGCCGGGGGTGAGCAGGATGGGTTCGGCAGTACTCATTCTCATGTCCTCGCAATCGATGGGATGAAGCTACGGGGCTTAAATTGCAATTTGCTGTGTTATCAATCAAATTGTTTGTTGTTATGCCAGCCATCAGTGAGGGTTATTCATGAACCTGTTTCAGCTCCGCGCCTTCGATGCCGTGGCGCGCGAAGGCAGCTTTACCCGGGCGGCGGCGCGGTTGTTTATCAGCCAGCCGGCGGTTACCGGGCACATCAAGGCCCTGGAGGAGCACTACCAGATCACCCTGTTGCGCCGCACCGCCCGCCGAGTGGAGCTGACGGAGGAGGGCACCAAGCTGGCGGCCATCACCCGGGCGATGTTCGGCCTGGCCGAAGAGGCGCAGGTGATGCTTGAAGCCAATCGGCAATTGCTGACCGGACGCCTGGAGGTGGCGGCGGACGGTCCGCACATGGTCATGCCGATGCTTGCCAGCCTGCGCGCGCGCTATCCGGGGATCACGGTGAACCTGCGCCTGGGCAACGCCCAGGAAACCCTGGCGGCGCTGCTGTCCGAACATGCCGACGTGGCGGTGCTGACCGAGGTCGAGCCACGCAAGGGATTGCATCTGCAGGCGCTGAACGAATCACGGATTTGCGCGCTGGTGCCCGATGGGCATCCCTGGGCGCAGAAGACCAAAGGTGTGCAGCTCAAGGAACTGGATCAGGTGATCATGGTGCTGCGTGAGCCGAGTTCGATTACCCGGCGCACCTTCGATGAGGCTTGCGCCCAGGCCAGGGTCAATCCGCGGGTGTTGCTGGAACTGGACAGCCGCGAAGCGGTGACCGAGGCGGTGGCCGCCGAACTGGGGGTGGGGGTGGTGTCGTCAGTGGAGGTCAGCCACGACCCGCGAGTGGCGGCGGTGCCGATCATTGGCGAGGGATTGGTGAACCGGCACATGATCGGGTGCATGGAGCGGCGCAGGGATTTGCGATTGATTCAGGCGTTTTTCGGGTTGGCACCAGGCAGGTAGACCGAGTTGCCTGCATCGCGAGCAAGCTCGCTCCCACAAGGGATTTGCGTCGACCACAGATTATTTAGACGACGCTCCACCACTGTGGGAGCGAGCTTGCTCGCGATGGCGCCGGACCTGCCTACACCAGACTCCCGCGCACCATCTCCAGAAACGTCGCCACCACCCGCCGCGAACTCTGCTCGCGCAAGCACACCAGCGTTTCCGTCAGCCGTCGTTCGCAATCGGTGATCGGCAGCGCGCAAACCCTGGAGTCCGCGCCAAACTCCGCAGCTGACACCACGCCCACCCCGATCCCGACCACCACCGCTTCCCGCGCAGCCTCCCGGCCCTCGACCTGAATCGCCGGGCGAATGCGGAACCCGGCGCGTTGCATTTCCTCTTCCAGGGTCTGTCGGGTTACCGAGCCGATTTCCCGCAACACCAGTGGCGTGTCGTCGAGGTCCGCGAGGGTGATGGATTCGCGGTCGGCCCACGGGTGATGGCGCGACACGAACGCCACCATCGGGTCGTTACGCAGGGGCAGGGAGATCAGGCGTTCATCGCTGACGTCACGGCCCAGCAGCGCCAGGTCGGCCTGGTAGTTGAACAGTCGGAAGAGTGACTCATCGGTGTTGCCGGTTTCGATCTTCACGCTGATCCCGGGGTAGCGTTCGCAGAACCGGGCAATCTGCGGCAGCACGTGCACCGGTGCATCCACCGCCAGAATCAGGCTGCCGGTCTGCAAGGCCTGGGACTCCTGAAGCAGTTCCTGGGCTTCCGCCTCGATCACAAAAAGTCGCTGGGTAACGCTTAACAGTCGCTCGCCCAGATCGGTCAGGCGCACCGAGCGCTTGTTGCGGTGAAACAGCAAAACACCGTAGCGCTCTTCGAGCTTGCGCACCTGGTCGGAGATCGCCGGTTGCGTCAGAAAAAGCCGCTCGGCGGCTTTGGTAAAGCTTCCATGGACCGCCACGGCGTGGAACGCTTTGAGCTGGGCGTGGGAAACCGACATTGGAATCTCCAGTAACAATCTGAACTTATATTTGAAATACGATAAATCGATTTCACTTATTAATCAGTAATTGTTTTTATCCACCTCAGCCCCGCTGACTGGTCAGTCGAACAGCAGCGGGTGCCATGAGCCTGGGCGTGCAACAACAGGACTCATCTGACCGGTATCCGCCGTAGGGACAGGGCGATATCGCAGTGCTCAACAATAAAAAACACAGGCGTTTTCTTCCAATTCTGCCGGCACACTCACACCCTGAGGTCAGAACCACAATGAACAAGCACATCGGCACCATCAAGCGTTGGCGCGTGCAGATCTTCGCGATCACCTGGCTCGCCTACGCCGCGTTCTACTTCACCCGCAAAGCCTTTTCGGTGGCCAAACTCGGCATCGCCGAAGACCCGACCTTCATGCTCGACAAAATGGCCATGGCCAACCTCGACGCCATCTACCTGACGGCCTACGCCGTCGGTCAGTTCACCTGGGGCATCCTTGCCGACCGCTTCGGCCCGCGGGTGGTGGTGCTGGGCGGGTTGCTGATTTCCGCCTGTGCGGCGCTGGTGATGGGCAACTTTGCAACGTTACCGATTTTCGCTACCTGCATGCTGATACAAGGCCTGGCGCAGTCCACCGGATGGTCGGGGCTGTGCAAGAACCTCGGCAGCTTCTTTCCCTCCGAGCAACGCGGGCGGGTATTGGGCCTGTGGAGTTCCTGCTACGCCTTTGGTGGTCTGGTAGCCTCGCCGTTTGCCGGTTGGTGGGCGTACACGCTCATCGGCAGCTGGCATGCGGCGTTCATTTCCAGTGCGGCGGTGGTTGGGCTGGTCGCCGTGCTGTTTTTTATTTTCCAACGTAACAAACCGGAAGACGTCGGCTTGCCGGCGGTGGAGCCGGAACCCGAGCTGACCGCCGAACAAGCCGACGCGCAAAGCAGAATCAGCATGTGGGAGCCTTTGAAGGAAATCCTGCGCAATCGCACGGTGCTGGTGCTGGGGTTGGCGTACTTCATGCTGAAACCGGCGCGCTACGCGATCCTGCTGTGGGGGCCGGTGATCGTCTTCGAACAGATGCCTTCGGTGGGCAAAGTCGGTGCGGCGATCATTCCGACCGCGTTTGAACTGGCCGGGTTGCTCGGGCCGATCCTGATTGGCCTGGCCTCGGACAAACTGTTCGGCGCCCGGCGCATGCCAGCCTGCGTGATCAGCCTGTTGGCGTTGACGGTGTCCCTGGCATTCTTCATGGGCGCCCTGCATACCGGCAGTGTGCTGCTGGTGGTGGCGCTGCTGTTCGTCATGGGCCTGACGCTCTACGGACCGGACTCGATGATCAGCGGCGCGGCCGCCATCGACTTCGGCACCGTCAAGGCCGGTGCCACGGCAGCCGGTTTCGTCAATGGCTGCGGCTCGGTCGGGGCGATTCTTGGTGGACTGCTGCCGGGCTACTTCGACACCGTTACCGTGTTCATCGTCTTCGCCGGCTGCGCCATGTTCTCGGCGCTGGTGTTGATCCCGCACTGGAACAGTCGCCCCGGCGGCCTGGGTACTCACTTCGCCTACGTACCCAATAAAGCGATGACCATCAAACCCCTGCGTACCTGAATCCTGTCCCACGTCGCCTGCTGCACCTGCGGCAGGCCGGCGTGTGGGCAACTGACCGGAGATTGACCTCATGAGACCCTTTTGGCTGGAGCAGGCCTTGAAGGCTGATGCATCCGAAACCTGTCCGCCGCTGGAAGGCGACAGCCGCGCCGACGTGTGTATCGTCGGTGGCGGTTATACCGGGTTGTGGACCGCGATCATGCTCAAGGAACAGAACCCCGAGCTGGATGTGTTGCTCATCGAAGCGGACATCTGCGGCGCTGGAGCCAGTGGACGCAATGGTGGTTGTGCGCTGTCGTGGTCGGCCAAGTATTTCACCCTTGAACGTTTGTTTGGCGTCGAAGAGGCGGTGCGTCTGGTCAAGGAGTCAGAGCGCAGCATCCATGCCATCGGCGCCTTTTGCGAACAGTATGGGGTGGATGCCGATTACCGCCTCGACGGTACGCTCTACACCGCCACCAACCGTGCGCAATGCGGCTCGACCGATGCGGTCATCGCTGCACTGGAGCGTAACGGCATCAACTCGTTCACTCAGCGACCGGTGGCCGATGTGCAGCGCATGGCCGGTTCGAGCAAGCACCTGGAAGGCTGGTTTTCCCCGGCCGCGGCCAGTGTGCAGCCGGGCAAACTGGTGCGCGGCCTGCGCCGGGTCGCCCTGCAATTGGGTGTGAGGATTCACGAAAACACTGCGATGACCGGGCTGGAAGAGGGCAGGCCGGTGGGTATTCAAACCCCCAACGGCACCGTTCGCGCCGATCGCGTGGTGCTGGCAATGAACGCCTGGATGGCCCGGGCGTTCCCGCAGTTCGAACGCAGCGTGGCGATCGTTTCCAGCGACATGCTGATCACCGAGCCCCGGCCGGATTTGCTCGAGGAAATCGGCTTGACCAGCGGTGTCACGGTGCTCGATTCGCGGATTTTCGTGCACTACTACCACAACACCCCGGACGGCCGGATCATGCTGGGCAAGGGCGGCAATACCTTCGCTTATGGTGGACGCATGTTGCCGGTGTTCGATCAGCCTTCCCCCTATGCCGGATTGTTGCGCAACAGCCTGGCGGATTTCTTCCCGGCGTTTGCCGACGTCAAGGTCGAAGCGACCTGGAACGGTCCGTCGGACCGTTCGGTGACCGGGTTGCCGTTTTTTGGGCAGATGAGCGCCAGTGGCAATGTGTTCTATGGTTTTGGCTACTCCGGCAGCGGTGTCGGGCCCTGCCACATGGGTGGGCAGATCCTGGCGTCGATGGTCCAGGGCCTGGACAACCCCTGGACCCGTTCGCCGCTGGTCAACGGACCGCTGGGGTTCTTCCCGCCGGAGCCGATTCGCTACATCGGTTCGCTGCTGGTGCGCAATGCCATCCGCCGCAAGGAGCGCGCGGAAGATCACGGGCGTCGGCCGCGGCATCTGGATGTGCGTCTGGCAAAGTTCGCCGCAGCGGCCGGAAAGGCTGACAAGGGCTGAGCGTCAGGGCGCAAGGTCCGAGCGGTTGAGCAGCCAGTCGAACAGCAGGCGGGTATCGCCGCGGGGCTCGCGCGGACGAGGGTGGCGAGGTTGTGGCCGAGGGATCATGGCCGTACAGAGCACCGGGCGATCCGGGTCGCTGTCGAGGAAAATCACCAGTACCTCGCTGCCAGCCACGGGCAAGCGGGCCGGATCGATCCAGTTCTCGGCGGTGGTCAGCGCCAGCGGTAACCACAGGCCGGTGGACACCTCTTTGGTTGATTGTGTGTCGGGCCAGAGGATCACCTGAACCCGGCCATCCTCATCCACTGTCGCCGGTTGCCCGACCTGACCGCACACCTGGGCGGGCTGATACCCGGGGATACTCGGCCTGGGTTGATTGAGCGCTGGCCTGAATTCCGTCGACCACGGGATGGCGCTGAATTGATTGCGGTAACCCGGGGCCATGCCCGCCGTGTCGTCGAGCAGAATGGAGGCGTGACGCCCCTGATGGCGGATTTCGGTGACCAGCCATTGATCGTTGAAATTCGCCAACGGGTGCTCGGCCACCTGTACGATCCGGCCGCTGCGTAATGCTCCCTGGTTACTTTGACCGTGGATCTGCAGGTGCCGGCAACGCAGGCGTTCCAGTTGCCGACGGCTGAGCTGGTCGCGATGTTGTTGTTCGCGAGCGGGAAAGTGTCTCGCCGTGGCGATCGAGTGATTGGCTGCGCCGTCGCTGATGTCCGGTGCGCCCGGATTCCTGGCACTTGGGCGCCTGGGGAAGAGCGGAGCGTCATGGCGCTGGAACAATTCGCTGATCACAGGTTCGTGATGTTCGTCGAGGGCGTCGCTGCGCAACGGCATGAGCAGCGGCTCCTGGGGAAAACTCAGGCTGTCATCGGCCAACACCAGGACATGGCCATCGCGGTGATGTTCGAAGTGGTAGTGGACGCCTTCTTCCTCGCACAGTCGTTGCAGCAACGCCAGGTCGGTTTCTTCGTACTGGATGCAAAAAGGTCGCAGGGGGTAGTGCCCGGTTGCCAGTTCAAAGCGATAGCTGTCGGCGGGCAACCCATGTTCCTCCAGTAACTGGCGCAGGATCATGGGCACGCTGGCGCGCTGGAAAACCCGTCGGCATCGTTGCCGATCCAACGCCTGGATACGGGATACCAGCACCAGCTTGTAAGCGACCCGGTGCCCGCTTCGGTGTTCGCAACTGGCGCTGTCCAGCACGCCATGAATGCCTTGGTCGTGGCCGAACTCGAGGAACGCCGGTTGGTGCAGCAATCGTTCAAGGTTCAGGGCCGGTGCCAGCCCGATCACCTCGATGTCGAATCGAAAGGGCTGGTTGAGCGCTTCATGACCACTGAACCGGACCACCTGGAAACTCAGGTCGTCATCGAGAAGCGTCAGGGTGGCGGGACTTTCCTTTTCGTTGTGCATCGAACACGCTGCTGCCGTGGAATAGGGTGCAAAGCGTACGAAACCCCGGCGCATTGCGGGCACGCTAAAGCGACATTTCCGAATTGCCCTACAACCGCTGGTGAAGATGTCGATACCAGTCGGGATTTTTTGGTCGATTGCCAACTTTAGGCCGTATAAACTTGCGCAAAGCGCCGGCCAATCGTTGTCTCGGCGCCACAGATGCCACAGATAAGAGAGTGAGAAATGGGCGCACAGTGGAAGGTTAAACACAAAGAAGCGGCAGCCAATGCCAAGGGCAAGATCTTCGGCAAACTGGTGAAAGAAATCACCATTGCTGCGCGTAACGGCGCTGATGTTGCTACCAACGCACACTTGCGTCTGGTCGTTGAACAGGCCAAGAAAGCCTCGATGCCCAAGGAAACACTGGATCGCGCCATCAAGAAAGGTGCGGGCCTGCTGGGCGAAACCGTGCAATACCATCGCGTGACGTATGAAGGGTTCGCCCCGCATCAGGTGCCCCTGATCGTTGAATGCGTGACCGACAACATCAACCGCACCGTCGCCGAGATCCGCGTAGCGTTCCGCAAGGGCCAACTGGGGGCTTCCGGTTCGGTGGCCTGGGACTTCAACCATGTCGGCATGATCGAAGCGTCGCCGGACACCCCGGACGCCGATCCGGAAATGGCCGCCATCGAAGCCGGTGCACAGGATTTCGAGCCGGGTGAAGACGGTGCAACCCTGTTCCTGACCGAGCCGACCGACCTCGACGCGGTACAGAAAGCCCTGCCGGAACAAGGCTTCACCGTGCTGTCGGCCAAACTGGGCTACCAGCCGAAAAACCCGGTCAGCGGCCTGAGCGACGAGCAGATGGCGGAAGTCGAGGCGTTCCTCGAAGGCCTCGATAACCACGACGACGTGCAGGACATGTTTGTCGGGTTGGCGGGTTGATTCGACACCTGTGAACCGATTGTGGCGAGGGGGCTTGCCCCCGTTGGACGGCAAAGCCGTCCCAAAATCAATGGCTGCTGCGCAGCCGAACGGGGGCAAGCCCCCTCGCCACAGGTTTTGTATTAACTCCTGAAAACAACCAACTCCTGAACGATCTCGCCAAACCCCGGTCGCGCCAGCACTTGCGGCTGACAGCAACGCTGCTCCAGATCTTCCAGCACCCCACGCAGTTCATCGCTCAACCCTGAGTCGATCCGCTCCAGCAACTCCCCCAACAACACCCCGAACGCCCGCACTTCGATCCGCTGCAAGGCACGGCTTTCAAGGCTGTCGGATATCGCGTGGAACGACGCCGCGCCAAAGTCCCCCAGCAAGCAATCACCCTGTTCATTCCACAGAATGTTGTGCCCATAGAGGTCACCGTGGGTGATGCCATGGCTGTGCAGGTGCTCGGCCACCGAGGCAATGCCCGAGGCAATGCGCAGCGCCACGGCAGCACTGAAGCGCAAGTCGTCGGGGTAAATGTCACGGCTGCACGACGCCAGGCTCGGCAGCGCGGCGAGGTTGCGGTAACTCGGTGCGATCAGTTGCATCACCAGCCCGGCGGTTTGCTGCGGGTGATCGATAATCCGCCCTTCGACGCGGATCAGGTTCGGGTGCAGGCCTGCGGTGATGCATGCGTTCATCTCGTGCAGTGGCGAACCGTCGCTGGTCATTTCGCCCTTGTAGAGCTTCACCGCAACGGCCATGGACGGCCGGTCGGCCGGTTGCCAGGTGGCCTGATGAATGACCCCCGACGCACCTTCTCCGAGTTTTTTCTCCAGACGCAATGCCGACCAGTCAATGCGCGGTGTGGCGTCGAGGGCCGCGGCATCGGCTTCGGTTTCCAGCGGGTTGCCGGCGTACGCCAGCCAGGTCAGGCTCGGCAATTCCAGTAGCCATTGCGGCAGCCCGGTCAACTGGTTGGCGGCGATGCGGATCAGTTCCAGCCGATGGCACTGGCGCAACGACTCCGGCAGCGTTTGCAAACGATTGCCGGCGAGCATGAGCTTTTGCAGGAACGGGCGCTCTCCCAGTTCGCTCGGCAAGGTTTCGATGCAGTTATCGGTCAGGATCAGCCAGCGCAGCAGCGGTGGGAGCGCCGCTGCGGGCACGTGGGCGATGCGGTTGGCCTTGAAGCCGATCATCGTCAGTGCGGCGCATTGGCCCAGACAGGCCGGCAACTCGGTGAAGCGGTTATCGGAACAGAACAGCACGCGCAAACGGGTCAGACGATGCAAATCCTCCGGCAGGTCGCTCAAGGCATTGCCGCTGAGGTTGAGCACTTCCAGCGAGTCCGCCAGATCGAAAATCTCCCGGGGGAATTCGGTGAGGCCTTCAACAAGGTCCAGCCGCGTGATGCCTGACAACTCGCCGGCGCGCAATTGAGCAAGGGTATGCATGAACAGATTCGCTATTGATCAGGGAATAGGCGCGTGGCCCCGGAAATGCGCGACATCATAGCGGCAAAGTCGGGTGATCTGTCAGGTCGGTTCGCAGACTTCGACCAGTTGCCCCAATCGACTGCGGGTGCGCGCCAGATCAATGGCATCACCGTCCAGGCTTTCACGCAGGGCATGCTGCCCGAGCAGCGTCAGGTGCTTGTCCTGGTCATACAGCACGTCGATGAGGTTGATGAAGCGCTGTTGGGCGGCAATCGAGCACTCACCGAGCCGCGGCAGCTCATCGATGATCCAGCTATCGAAACGGCGGCACAGCTCCAGGTAATCCATCACGGCCACAGGGTGTTCGCACAGGTCGGCGAAGGTAAAACCGATGCGCCGCTCGTCGCAGAAACGGGCCTGGAAATGCCGGGTGCCCACGGGTAGCGATACGGGCGGGGCACCGCGATCCGGCAGATTCAATGACCGGCGCTGCACCGTGCTGGCCGGCCACACGTAATGGCCTTGGGTGAACAGCTGATGCGCGTGGCTTCGGATCTGGCTGCGATAGTCGTGCGGACCGCCGACTTCCATCACCTGCATGCGCGCATTGATCAAGTCGATCACCGGTTTGAAGCGGGCGTGGTACAGCGGATTGGGCAGCAGGCCCTCGGGCGGGTAGTTGGAGGTGACCAGCAACAGGATGCCGCGCTGGAACAGTGCCTTGAATAACCGGGTGATGAGCATCGCATCACCGATGTCGTGCACATGGAACTCATCGAAACACAGCACCCGGCAATTGCTGAGTAGTGTGTCGAGGGTGATCTCCAGGGCGTCCGCACGTTCGCGGTGCTCGAACATGCCCTGGTGCAGTTGGGCGAAAAACTGATGGAAGTGCAGGCGTTGTTTTTTCGCGAGGGGAATGGCCCGGAAAAACCCGTCGAGCAGCCAGCTTTTGCCGCGCCCCACGGCACCATGCAGGTAAAGGCCGGGAAGGGGGGACGGCGCAGAGCCCTCCAGTATGCAAGCCTGCCGGGCCATGCAGTCGATCACGCGCTGTTGGCTGTCACTGAGGGTGTAGCCCTGGAAGTGGGCCTGGTGGCGGAAATAGTCGTGGATGACTTGACCCGCCGCGACGCTGCCGGCAGCCGGTGCCTTGCCGAAAAGGCGACGCAACGATTGCCAGCGCGATTTGATTCGCGAACGATTGGGCGGTCGAACGGCCACTGAGATATCACCTTTGGTGTGCGGGCAGGCTCTGCGAGCTGCGGCGGCATAGTGTAACCAGAGCAGGGAATTTGCTTCCAGCGGTGTCAGCGCCCGTCGGAGCGGTTCCGACGGGTCAATTGGAAGAGCCTGTAGGAGCGAGTCTGCTCGCGAAAAACGTCTGGGCAACGCGTTCCTTCAGGCAGTACGCGTTATCGTTGACGTCCTTCGCGAGCAAGCTCGCTCCCACAGGGAACTGCGTCGTTTACGAGATGGCTTTCTAGCGCTCGATACTCCGGTTCCATCGTGCATTCCACGCGGGGCGCTGTTCGTTGACCTGATCCCAATCCACCGCGATGGCCGTCTCCAGGTATTTTTTCATCGCTTCGACCTGGCCGCGGGTCCGGTCGGAGGTCGGGGTATTGGGGTTGGAAGGAATCTGGTCGCCGTCCTCAAGCGCGGCGGCCTGGGCTTCGGGGGTGAGCAGGAACGCGGCGAGTTTTTGCGCCAGTTGCGGCTGCGTGTTGTTGGCGATGGCGCATTCGGCAACGTTGAGCACCACGGCGCCTTCTTTCGGTTGTGCGTATTCCACCGGCATGCCCTTGAGTTTCAGCGCGGTGACCTGGGTCGGTGTCAGCGGGAACAGCGCCGCTTCGTCGGTCTGGAGCATCTCTGAAATCTTTGCCGAGCTCGGAATATATTCCAGCACGTTGCGTCCGACGGTGTCTGGCCAAGCCTTGAAGCCCGGATCGACGTTGGTTTCGCTACCGCCCTGAATCCGGTTGAACATCAGGAAACCGTGCAGGCCGAAGGTAGAGGAGGCCATCGACTGGAACACCAGTTTGTCCTTGAAACGCGGGTCGGCCATGTCCATCCACGAGGTCGGCGCATTCCAGCCTTTCTCCTTGAACAGGCGCGTGTTGTAGGCCAGCC
Organism: Pseudomonas sp. BIC9C; assembly: GCF_034541995.1. NCBI lineage: Bacteria > Pseudomonadati > Pseudomonadota > Gammaproteobacteria > Pseudomonadales > Pseudomonadaceae > Pseudomonas > Pseudomonas sp. BIC9C. The sequence goes on along the minus strand of NZ_JAWDGM010000004.1, from coordinate 615,864 downwards.
CGGTGACGCCGAGGCTGACGGCCACCGCTTCATCCTTGATCCGTCCCTTGGCCGGAATTTGCGCCAGGGTCGGGTTTTCTTCGAGTTTGTCGCACAGGCCCATGGCGATGGCGCGGTACATGATGCCGTCGTCGAGGAACATCACGTGCATCTGCGGGTTGTCCTTGCTGGCCTGGACCTTGGCCAGGATATCGGCGGAGGTACCCGGCACGATCACCACTTTGACGTTGTTGGCCTTCTCGAAAGCCGGCAGTACCTTGTCGGCGTAAAGCCGCTCCATGGTCCCGCCGTTCATGCCCAGGTAAAGCACCGGTTCGGCGTGGGCCTGGGTGATGGCGAGCAGGGCGCTCATGCAGGACAAACCGAGCAGTGCGTTGCGTTTGAGGTTTTTCATTGGCGCGACCTTCCTCTATCAAGCTACGGAGATGGAGTGAAACCGGGTGATGGAAAACGCATCCAGCGACGTCTTTGACGCGCCGCTACAGATGATCTCGGTGAGCGCCTGGCCCACCGCCGGGCCGATCTGGAAACCGGCGCCGGCAAAGCCGAATGCATGCAACAGACCAGGCTGGGTACGGCTGTGGCCGATCACCGGTTGGCGATCGGGAAGATAACCTTCAGTGCCGCTCCAGGTCCGAATCGCCTGGGCACCTTCCAGAAAGGGGTAGAGCTCGACGGCCTGACGCAGGATGTCCAGCACGGCGCCTTGACCGGGGCGGGCGCGTGCGTCGTCCAGGGCAAACCCCTGGCCGCCGCCCAACACGCAATTGCCGCGTGCGACCTGACGCGCGTAGATGCCGCCACCCTCGACCCCTGTACTGGCATCCATCACCAGCGGCAACGGTTCGGTGACCAGCATCGCCGGGTGGCCGGAGTGCATCGGCACCGGCTCGCCGAATTGCGCGGCCAGGCTGCCGGCCCAGGCCCCGGCGCAGTTCAACAGCCAGGGCGCGTGCAGCTCCAGACCGGTTTGCGTGCGCACGCGAAAGCGCTGGCCGTCGTGTTCCACGGCGGTGACCGTGCATTGCTCATGTATATGCACACCGTGGCGCCGCGCCGCCCGGGCGAACGCCGGGGACACCAGACGCGGGTTGGCGTGACCGTCATCCGGGCAATACGAGGCGCCCACCGCGACGTCTCCCACCCATGGAAAACGCCTGCGCAGTTCGGTGCGCTCAAGCACCTGCAAATCGAGGCCGAAGCCTTGGCTGCTGGCGGCGTAGTCTTGCAGGGCACGCAAATCGTCAGTACTGCGGGCGAGCTTCAGGTGGCCGCTGCGTTGATATTCGCCGTCGATGCCGATCAATTGCGGCAGCTGCGCCCAGATGGCGTGGGCACGTTGCGACAGCGGCAATTGCGATAACGCTCGACCCTGGCGGCGGACGCCACCGTAGTTGACGCCGCTGGAATGCGAACCGCAGAAGTCCCGCTCCAGCAGCACCACGCGCCGCCCGGCCTTGCCGAGAAACAGCGCCGCCGAAGCACCGACAATGCCGCCACCGATGATCACTGCGTCGACTTCGGTCATGCGTCGATCTCCAGGCCAAAGGGCAGCGGCTTGATGGGGGCCTGGGCCCGTAGCCGGCCAATGTCGGACACGTCGCGCTGGCTTTCACAGGCAATGATTTCCGCTGCGGCTGCGCCACACATCCGACCCTGACAGCGACCCATGCCAACCCGGCAATGGGCCTTGACCCGATTGATTTCCCAATGGCCCTCGCGCACCACTTTACGAATATCGCCGGCGCGGACCTCTTCGCAGCGACAGACCATCACCTCATCGGCAATGCCGGCGGCCCAGTTCTCGGGAAAGGCGAAGGCGCGTTCCAGGCCCCGGCGAAAATCGCCGATGCGTTCCAGCACCTGTTCAAGCTGTGCGGTGCGCAGCGTCGGGATCAGGCAGCCGATGTCTTCGAGCAGCGCCAATGCGGCACGTTCGCCGGCCATTTCCGCGGCGTCGGCGCCCATGATCCCGGCGCCGTCACCGGCCAGGTACACCTCGGCGACGCTGCTGCGCCCGGCGCGATCGCGTTGTGGGAGCCAGGCGCGGTTGAGCGGGTTCCAGGCGAATTCGCAGCCGAGCAGGTCGGCGAGCTGGGTTTCGCTGCGCAGGCCGTGGGCGAAGGCGACGGCATCGCAGTCCAGTCGATGTTCACCTTTTGCGTCGGACCAGATCAGCGCCTGCACCCGTTGTTCGCCCTCGACGTGTTTCAAGGTCGCGCCCTGATGCACCGGGATGCTGTGGGCGGTCAGCCAGCCACGGTAATAGATGCCTTTGGCCAGCGTGGCCGGTTGCGACAGCAGGCCGGGCAGGGCGCGGGCCTGGGCGCTGAAGGGCGAGCTGTCGAGTACCGCGACCACCTTGGCGCCAGCCTTGGCGTACTGATACGCGACCAGGTACAGCAGCGGGCCGCTGCCGGCGAAACACCACGCGTTCGCCGATGGCGCAGCCCTGGAACTTCAAGGCGATCTGCGCTGCGCCGAGGCTGTAGACCCCGGGTAGCGTCCAGCCCGGCACCGGCAGAATCCGGTCGGTGGCACCGGTGGCGACAATCACCCGGGAAAATTCCAGCCGTGCGGCGCGTCCATCCTGCAAGGTGTCGAGGGTGCCGTCCTCGGCGTTCCACACCAGGGTTTCAGGGCGGTAATCGAGTTGTTCACGCAGCTCGTCGATGGTCTGGTGCAGCGCACTGGCCTTGCGCGCTTCGAAGCCATACAGCTTGACCGGAGAACGCTTGAAATTGGCCGGCTGGCGCCGATAAATCTGTCCGCCACCGCGTGCGGCTTCGTCCAGCAGCACCGGGTGAACGCCGTGGGCGACCAGGGTTTGCGCCGCGCGAATACCGGCAGGGCCGGCGCCGATGATGACCACGGGTTTCATGCGCACCTCGGCTGCTGTGCTTTTGTGGGAGCGGGCTTGCTCGCGAAGAGGGCGGCACATTCAGCGGAAATGTTGACTGACAGTTCGCTTTCGCGAGCAAGCTTGCCCCCACAGTTGATCGGTGATAGCCGCGGTTTTTGTGTCCGCCATGGATCCCCTGTGGGAGCGGGCTTGCCCGCGATGGCGGCGACACATTCAACATTGATGCCGGCAGACAGTCCGATATCGCTGGCAAGCCAGCTCCCACAGGGGGTTGGGTTTCTGCCGATGGAATGCAGATTCATATCGATCGCCCCGGTTCGCGGTTGATGAGTTGCCCGGCTTCCAGCAACGTCGAGCAGGCCCGCACCCGGCGGCCATCGCCCAGGCGCACCCAGCAGTCCTGGCAGGCGCCCATCAGGCAGAAGCCGGCGCGGGGTTCGGCGCTGAAGTCGCTGCCGCGCAGGTGATCGCTGCAGGTCAGCACCGCCGTCAGCACGGTATCGCCGAGCAATCCGCTGGCCGGTTGGCCGTCGAGGGTAAAGTCCAGGACCGGGCGGTCGCCTTCGGCCAGTCGTTTCAGCAGAGCCATGGCGCCCTCATTGTTTGCCCACCAGAACCCGATCCAGGCCATACACCCGGTCGAGCAGAATCATGGTTAGCGCGGTCAGCGCGATGACCAGCGCCGACACCGCCGCCATCATCGGATCAATGGATTCGGTGGCGTAGACGTACATGCGTACCGGCAGGGTTTGCGTGGCCGGCGAGGTGACGAAGATCGACAGGGTGACTTCGTCGAAACTGTTGATGAACGCCAGCAGCCAGCCACCGGCGACCCCCGGCAAGATCATCGGCAAGGTGATTTGCCGGAACAGCGTGAAGCGACCGGCCCCCAGGGATTGCGCAGCGTGTTCGGCGCTGCGATCCAGGCCGATGGCCGAGGCCAGCACCAGGCGCAGTACATACGGGGTGATGACCAGCACATGGGCGAAGATCAGCCAGGCAAAGCTGCCGTTGACCCCCATCAGCGCAAACATACGCAGCAGTGCCACACCCAGTACCAGGTGCGGAATGATGATCGGCGACAGAAACAGCCCGTTGAAAAAATCCCGGCCAGGGAATTCGAAGCGAGTGATCGCCAGCGCCGCTGGCACCGCAATTAGCGTCGCCAGACTGGCCGCACTGAACGCCAGGATCAGGCTGTTGTAGAACGCATCGACAAAGTCGGCACGCTCGAACACCGCCCGGAACCAGCGCAGGGAAAACTCGGTGGTCGGCAGGCTCAGGGTGTTCTCCGGAGTGAAGGCCACCAGGCACACCACCACCAGCGGCGCGAGCATGAACAGCACCACAAGGGCATGAAACAGCAGGGCGAAAGGACCGTTCCTGGACATGACGAATTATCCCAATGACTTCTTGTAGCGGCCTTCGATCATGCGGTTCCACGACAGCATGATCAGCAGGTTGATGAGCAGCAGGGCCACGGCGATGGTCGCGCCCATGGGCCAGTTGAGTTCCGACAGGTACTGGTCGTAGATCAGCGTGGCGACCATCTTCAGGCGGCGTCCGCCGAGCAGGCCGGGAATGGCGAAGGAACTGGCGGCGAGGCCGAACACGATCAGGGTGCCGGACAGGATGCCGGGCATGACCTGTGGCAATACCACCTGGCGAATCACCGTGAAGTGGCCGGCGCCCAGCGACAGCGCAGCTTGCTCGGCGGCGGGGTCGAGTTTCTGCAACGAGGTCCAGACCGGAATGATCATGAACGGCAGCATCACGTGAACCAGCGCTATCACCACGGCGAATGGCGTGTAGAGCAGCTTCATCGGCGAACCGCCGAGGGTTTGCAGGACCTGGTTGACCAGGCCATCGGCGCCGAGCAGCAGGCTCCAGCCGAAGGCACGCACCACCACAGAAATCAGCAGCGGGGTGAGGATCAGGATCAGGAAGATCGAGCGCCATGGCGTGCCCATACGGCTGAGGATGTAAGCCTCGGGCACCCCGATCAGCACGCAGAGCAGGGTGGTCAGCGCGCTGATCCATAGAGTGCGCAGGAAGATTTCGTAGAAGTACGGATCACCCAGAAGGTTGCCGTAGTGATCGACGGTGTAGGCGTCGCCCTTGATCCCCGAGCCGTAGTCGAAGACGTTGAACGACAACAGCAGCGTCAGCATCAGCGGGATCACCAGCAGGCTGACATACAACGCCAGGGCGGGTGCCGACAGCAGGTAACCCTGTCGGCCCTGGCGAATGGCGGCGAGTGCACTCATGCCGACACCTCGTCGACACTCAGCACCCGCAACAGCGCCGCGTCCCAGTCCAGGCCGACCGCCGTGCCTTCGCTCAGTGGCGCTGAGCCGTCATTGCGACGCACCACGCAGAGTTCGCCCAGGGTCGTGGAAACACCGTACAGCCATTGGCTGCCGAGGAAGAAGCGGCTGCTGACCTTGCCTTGCAGGCGACCGTGGCCTGCATCGCGCAGATCGATTTTTTCCGGACGCAGGCTCAGGGTCAGGTCGCCATCGCCACGTCCGCACACCTGAACCACACCGGCCGTGTCGCGTTCACCGGGCAGCAGGTTGGCTTTGCCGACGAACCCGGAAATGAACTCGGTACGCGGGTGTTCGTAGAGGGTGTAGGGCGCGTCGATCTGGGTGATGCGCCCGGCCTGCATCACCACCACGCGGTCGCTGATCGACAGGGCTTCGGACTGGTCGTGGGTGACCATCAGCGTGGTAATGCCGACTTCGCGCTGGATGCGGCGGATCTCGAATTGCATCTCTTCGCGCAGATTGGCGTCGAGGTTGGACAGCGGTTCATCGAGCAGCAGCACCGGCGGCTGGATCACCAATGCCCGGGCCAGGGCGACACGCTGGCGCTGGCCGCCGGACAGTTCCCGTGGATAACGCTCGGCATGCTGATGTAGGCGCACCAGCTTGAGCACCCGCTCGACCCGTTGCTGGATCTCGCCGTTCGGTACCTTGCGCATGCGCAGGCCGAAAGCGACGTTGTCCTTGACGGTCATGTGCGGGAACAGCGCGTAACTCTGGAACACCACGCCCAGGCCACGACTGGCGGGCTTGGCATGGGTGATGTCCCGACCGTCCAGGACGATGCGCCCGCTGGTGACTTCGACGAAGCCGGCGATCATTTGCAGGGTGGTGGTCTTACCGCATCCGGAGGGGCCGAGCAGGGAAACGAATTCGCCTTTCTCCACCGAGAGGTCAGTGGCCACTACGGCGTCGATTTCACCGTAGCGTTTGCCGAGTTTTTCAAGTTGCACAAAAGCCATGAGTGCGCCTCCACCTGAGATTGTTATGCGTTGCCCGAAGGCGCGCTTTCTTGTATGGGCAGATACGAAAAAATGTTGCCGGGGTGCGTTGGTGCTCGACTTGAGTCGGCTGCCGCTGTTGTTCGAATCGCCCCTGTCTGGACGCAGATTAGGACGAAGACTAGGATGGGCTCAATGGCCAATTTCACTGAGGAGATGACTATTTTCAGTTTCATTCAGTGAGTAAATTAATTGTCGAGAATATCCATGTCAGATTCCAATGAGCGGAATGAAATAAAAAATGAAGTCGGAGTCGGCGCCGTCTCAAGACTGTTTGCGGTGCTGCGGGCGTTGGGCGATACGGTCGAGGGCGGTGAACGGGTGACGCAACTGGCCCAGCACATCGGCTTGTCGCAGCCGACGACTCATCGTTTGCTGCGCAGCCTGATGGACGAGGGCATGGTCGAGCAGGATGCGCGCAGCAAACGCTATCGCCTGAGCCTGGACTTTTTCGCCCTGGCCGCTCGCGCGGGCAACAGCGGCAACCTGCGCGAACTGGTGCGTCCGGCCTTGCTGCGGCTATCGGCGTCGCTGGGCGATTCATTGTTCCTGCTGGCGCGCAGCGGCTTCGATGCGATCTGCCTGGACCGCAGCGAAGGGCCGTTTCCGATACGTACCTTCACTGGCGACATCGGCGGACGCGTGGCCTTGGGCGTGGGGCAAGGCAGCCTGGCGATTCTCGCGTTCCTGCCGGAAGAGGAGCGCGACACGGTGATCCACTACAACTTGCCGCGGCTCAAGGACTTCCATCTGTATGACGAGGTGTTCCTGCGTTCGGAGGTCGAGAACGTGCGCAAGCTCGGTTACGCCGGGCGCAACACCGGCGTGCTGCAGGGCATGGCCGGGGTGGCGGTACCGATTCTCGATCGTGAGGGCCGGGCGGTGGCGGCATTGAGTGTGGCGACCGTGAGTGACCGCCTGGGGCCTGATCGCTTGCCGACGGTGGTGGAGATGCTCAAGCGCGAAGCGGCATTGATCGGGCCGAGGATCAATCCGTTTGATCCGTTGCTGCGGCGGCCTTCGCAGGTGTTTGGCCAAGGTTGACCACAATCTCTGAGCATCACTGAACCCTGTGGGAGCGGGCTTGCCCGCGATTGCGGTGTGCCAGGCAACATAAATGGCGACTGACACTCTGTCATCGCGGGCAAGCCCGCTCCCACAGGGGATAGTGTGGTCAGAAGTTCACGGTCTGCCGGAGCATCTGCGCCGCGGGTGTATCCGCCGGGCTGACCATCGCATAGTTGTAGCCGCCCCCCGACCAATACTCGGCCTGCAACCCGCCATCGCTGCGACTGCCTCTGGGCAGCAGGTAGTTTTTCGGCCCCGGTGGACGCACGTAAAAACTGATCTTGTGCCCGCCCTGATCTTCATACACCACCATCGCCGCGGGCCCCTGTTCGGTGCTGAGCAGGCGTCCGCTCACCGGTTTGAACCCGGCGCCAGCCAGGTCCGGTAAGCGATTGGCCTGGGTGAAATAACGGTCGAGCCAACCCTGCATGTCGCCGTCGTCACCAGCCTTATAGTCGGCCGGCAACAGCCCCTGCTCGGCAATCAGACGGTAAGCCTGCATGGCATCGGCCATCGGTTGCGCGGCGCTGAGGAGGGTCATTTCCCGGGCCTGCCAGCCGCTGAACCCGCCAACGCTGACGGCAATCAGGAGCACCGCGGCGCTGGTCAGGTGGCGCCGGGATTGGCGTTTGAGGCGCTGGCGGATCAGCGCCGGATCGAGCTCCGGGTTGGCCGGTTGTTGCAAGGCGCCACTGAGGGCCGCTCGCAGTCGTTGGGCATCCTGTTGCCAGGCCCGTATCTGTGCCGCCGTGTCCGGATTGTTGGCGAGAAAGGTTTCCACCAGAAGCCGGTCGGAATCACTGAGTTGGTGGTCGACATAGGCGTGCAGGTCACGCTCGCTGGGGGGCATGCTGATCATTTGAGTCTCCGCAGGGAGGGGCGGTTGATTTCGCCATCGCTGAGTTGGCGCAGGGCCTGGCGAGCCCGGGACAGGCGGGACATCACGGTGCCGATGGGGACGTCGAGAACCTCGGCGACCTCTTTGTAACTCAAGCCTTCCACCGACACCCAGAGCAGCAGCGCGCGTTGCTCCGTGGGCAGTTGATCGAAGGCGTTGAGGGTGGATTGTGCCATCACGGTGCGTTCCACCGAGGGCTGGGTATCGTCACGCCCGGTGAAGAATTCGAGCATGCGCGCATAACGCCGGGAACGGCGGTGCGCATCGAGAAACTGCCGATAGAGAATCGAAAACAGCCAGGCGCGCAAGTCGCCCTCGGCGCGTTTGCCACCCCAACTCGACAGCGCCCGCTCCAGGCTCGCCTGCACCAGGTCGTCAGCGCTGCTGGTGTTGCGCGTCAACGACACAGCGAACCGCCGCAATCGGGGAATGATTTCTCTCAGTTGTTCGTCGATATCATTCATGAAGTTCTGACTAGTCACTACGCTTGGGACTAGGAAGACGCCCCGTGCCGGAGGTTATTCCACCCTTGAAAAAATAAATACCGCGCATGGGAATAATCCTGTGTGGGGTTCGTCTGCTTGATTCTTCTCACTTGTGGCCGATGGCCCTGGAGTCTTTCATGGTAGATCGATCATCACCGCCAACCCGGCCACCCTTGAGTGCGGCGAGCCTGACGTTGCGTCTGGCTGGCATTGCCCTGGTCGTTGCCTCAGTGGCTGGGGCGTTTGCCTACGTCAACGGCACCTTTGACCCACAGCGCCTGACCCCGAAGAAACTGATCAACGTACTGGAAACCAACAACGGCATGCATCCGGGTTTCCGTCGCAACCATGCCAAAGGCGTGTGCGTGATCGGGCATTTCGAGAGCAGTGGCGAGGCACGCAGCTATTCCACCGCTCAGGTGTTCAATGAAGCGCGGACACCGGTGGTCGGGCGTTTTGCCTTGCCGGCCGGTAATCCCTATGCGCCTGACAGTGCCGTGCCGATCCGCAGCATGGCCTTGCGCTTCACTCAGGCCAACGGCCAGCAGTGGCGTACGGGGATGAACAGCATGCCGGTATTCCCGGTTGGCACGCCCGAGGCGTTCTATCAATTGCAAAAAGCCCAGTCGCCAGACCCGGCTACCGGCAAACCGGACCCCAAGGCGGTACCGGCATTTTTTGCTTCGCACCCGGAAGCCGCACCGTTCCTGGCCTGGATCAAAACCGCCAAGCCGTCGGCCAGTTACGTGACCGAAAACTACAACAGCGTCAATGCGTTCTACCTGGTCAACGCGGCTGGCCAGCGCCAGGCCGTGCGCTGGAACATGGTGCCGATGGCCCAGGACGCGCCAGGTGCCACGGCACCGGAAGGCAGTGATTTCCTGGAGAAAGACCTGGTCCAGCGCATCGCCGCTGGCCCCTTGCGCTGGCAGTTGAACATTACCCTGGCCAACCCCGGCGACCCGGTCAACGACGCCAGCAAGGCCTGGTCCGAAGGGCGTAAGGTGTTGAACGCTGGCACCCTGGTGCTGGAAAAGACTCAGCCGCAACTTAACGGTGAATGCCGTGACATCAACTACGACCCGCTGGTGTTGCCTGCCGGGATCGAAGGTTCCGACGACCCGTTGCTCGCCGCTCGTTCAGCCGGTTACGCCAATTCCTACCTGCGTCGCACCAGCGAAGTCAGCCAGTTGCCCGCCGCCAAACAGGAGGCCCTGCAATGAGCACCCAACCGAACCACTTCGCCCCGTTGGCGCGCCTGCTGCACTGGCTGATGGCGCTGATGATCATTGCCATGCTGTTTATCGGTGCCGGCATGGTCGCCTCGGTGTCCGAGCGGCATGAGTGGCTGATTCATCTGCACAAGCCCTTGGGCGTCGCGATCTTGCTGTTGGTGATCGTGCGGCTGGTGGTGCGCTTTTCCACCACGCAGCCACCGCTGCCGGCGGACCTGCCAGGTTGGCAGGCGCTGGCGGCCAAGGCGTCGCATGTCTTATTGTATGCGTTGATGCTGGTTTTGCCGCTGCTGGGTTGGGCGATGATTTCGGCGTCTGGTGAGCCGGTAATGCTCAGCAGTTCGTTGCAACTACCGTCGATTGTGCCGGCGAACCCGCAGGTGTTTGCCTTCCTGCGCAAGGCGCACGGGTATCTGGCGTATCTGCTGTTTCTGACTGTGTTGCTGCATTTGGCGGCGGCGCTGTTTCACGGCTGGGTGCGCCGCGATGAGGTGCTGGACAGCATGTTGCGGGGTAAGGATCGCGGTTGAAAGCTGCCGATCAATCATTGTGGCGAGGGGGGCAAGCCCCTCGCCACAGGTGGTCAGCGCAGGGTATCGACCATATCGGCCAGCGTGGTCAGCACATCCTTGCCCAACTGTTTCGAACGCTTGCCCGACCAACCGGTTTCCGCGTTCGGATGATCGTCGTGATCCTTGAACGGCATTTCCAGGGTCAGCGACAGACAGTCGTACTTCTGCCCGACGCTGTTGCAGGCCAGCGTCATGTTGGCTTTGCCCGGCTCGTCGCGGGTGTATCCGTATTTGGTCTGGAAGTCCTTGGTAGTGTGCTTCAGATGGCTGCGGAAGTGCTCCTCGAGCTTTTCGATCCGCGGCGTGTAACCGGGGTTGCCCTCGCAACCGGCGGTGAATACGTGGGGGATTTCCTCGTCACCATGGACGTCGAGGAACATGTCGACGCCATATTTTTCCATCTGTTTCTGTACGAACAGGACTTCCGGGCTGATTTCCTGGCTGGCGCTCTGCCAGGCGCGATTGAGGTCCTGGCCCATGGCGTTGGTGCGCAGGTGGCCGTGGAAAGCACCGTCCGGGTTCATGTTCGGCACCAGGTAGAGGTCGGCGCTGGCCAGCAGTTTATTCAGCACAGGGTCGTCGTGTTTTTCCAGGCGTTCGATCACGCCTTCCATGAACCACTCGGCCATGTGTTCGCCCGGATGTTGCTGGGCAATCATCCACACCTTGCGCCGGCCTTCGGCCCCGGTGCCTTTGCGCAATAACTGGATGTCGCGACCTTCGACACTTTTGCCGGTGGCCAGCAACTCAGTGCCAGCCTTGCTCAGTGCCTGCTCGATCAGCCAGTCGTGGCGGCCACGGCTGTAGGGTTCGAAGTAGGCGAACCAGGCGTGGGTCTGCTCGGCTTCGAGGCTGAAGCGCAGGCAGTCGCCTTCAAAAATGGTCGGAACGCGGAACCAGTTGACGTGATCATAGGACGCCACCGCCTGATAACCGGTCCAGGCCTTGTTATAGGAGGATTGGCTGGCATTGTTCAGGCGAAACCAGTGCTCCTGTCCGACATGCAGGCCGCTGGCCTTGAAGTGAAACCACTGGAAATGGGCACTGCGGGTGTCCGGACGAATGGCCAGAAGCGGTCTTAGCGGGTCGCTGATGTCGATGACTTGGATGTTGCCGCTGTCGAAGTTGGCACTGATGTCGAAAGAGGATTTGCCCACGGTCATAATCGAGTCCTGAATATGATTTTTATGGCGGCTACTTTACACGCAAGAGTGGGGTGAAACCGAGGGAAATTGCGGGGTGCAGAGGTGGGGGCGTCCTCCTTGACGCTGTCGCAGCTTAGAGGCTATGCGATTGATTCTCAAGTGCTATTTGTCGCTGGTTTGAACCAGTGATGGCGGGCTTCTCTTGCCAGGCGGCATTCTTTTGATATCATCCGCGCCATCGAATTTGCGACACCCAAAGACTTCATTAGCCTGAAGCCAAAAGCCAGAAAACTGGCAAAAAAAAGACCCGGCAAAAAGCCGGGTCAAAAACCGTGATTAGCCTGATGAGGAGATAGTCCAGGAGACCGACCTAAGGTCACCTGGTCCATCGACTGATCTCGCGACCAGTTGATGCAATAATAATCATTCTCGTTTGCAAGTCAAACGTTTTCACCTGTGCGGCAGGAAAGTTCTTTCCTGTCCTCTCGATTGGCCTTCTTGCCTCAACCGTTTTCATACTTCTCCAGCGATCGATCGACCATCGCCTTGGCCATGTCGATCATGTGCACCGTCGAAAACGCCAGGTCGCGGTTTGCGCCTTGCAGGTGACTGGCTGATTCATACGCGGTGGCGGCAGCACAGCGCAACAGGTCCAAGGCATGCACCAGCGCCTCTTCGCCGCTGATATTGCGGTTCACTTCAAAAAAGCTCAGCTCGGCCACTTCCTCCGAAATGGCGGGTTTCAAGTAATAGTCCAGCGCGCGTTGTGCCGCCGCTGAGCCCTGGGGCGAGGTGAGGGTGGTGTCGATTTGCATGTCCGACAGGTCATTGGCAGGTGGGTTCATGGTGATGGCAAGCTCCGTGTTGGATTCAGATCCGTGAATCGATCCTAACGACATGTGTCATCAAATTATAAATTGCGAAGTTGACATAGACAGCTGGTTTGTTAAATAAATTCATCGGTTTAATTTTTAGTGTCAGTAGATGACGAATTTATGTGCATTTATCGCATCTTAACTTGAATAAATATTAGCTATTCGCGCTATCGAATGGATACCAAGGCCGGTAGCTTCAATGAATTGGCATAAAGTATTGCTGTCGGTTATTCGAAATTATTTTACAAATGACTGCGATAAAAACTGCTCGAGACGGGCAGGTGTGTAGCGGACATTTTTCGTGGTCAGTTTGTCTGGGGCCTCGAAGCGGTGTTCACTGCATCGATAGCCAAGACATTGCCATCTTGGAGGCCCGCGTAAACGCATGGCAGTTTCAACTGCACCTCCGTACCAATTAGATCGATGATCACAGGGGCGAACGGAGCGCGACCTCAATACGGTCGATCGCATCCAGAACACTAGGCGCAGGCGCCGATCAAAGTCTTACAGCTGCAAGATGTCGTCGAACTGGACGGTGGCAAAAAGGCGCTTGTGCGGATTCTATAACGGTCGCATATAGATGAGTAACCAGTGATAGCCGATATAGTCCAGGACCCACAGGGCTTGGACTTGCTGTTGCTGTGTACCTAAGCCTTTTAGTTGCAGGAGACGTAGCAAGGCATTGGGTGATTTGGCAGGTTGTGAAAGTTGATGGGGGTATACGGTACGCCATGGCACCCTGCGGGGCATTTTCTGGGGTGAGAAATAACTAACCCCCTGGTGCGCAGTACAGGTCCAAGACCTGCCCGAGGCGTGGGGGCTATTCTTGGTGTCACCCTGGCACGGCCCTGCCGGATGATTAATTTGATTAATCCGCCCGGTTTAACGGGTTGTGCGCTGATCCTGCCCTGCTCTACAAGGATAGCAAGCCGGCAGGCACAGCCAGACATGCCTGTCGACCAAGGCCAGACGAAGGGATGCTGCTCGGCGGGGGCCATACAGACTCTCTGGCAGGATGTACGGAAAGATGCTGGACCTGGGGATAGATACGACTGAACTACGCTGCGCTGGTAATAGCTGCGGCCAGCCGTGGCATTTCCGTAAAAACCACAGCAGGTTTACCGGTAAGCTATTCAGACAGTCCATTGACCACTATTTCCACCAACCGTCGCAGCTATATCAAAAAGCGAAGCAGGCCGTTAATGCTAACCAATTCTGTGCTGTTGCAATTAATATTGCCGCCGACAGTTACTGGGTGGGAATTAAAATAGATGACGATTTATGCTTGGCTTACGTCCTCGCCCAGAAAGTGCGATGTCATACTAATGGCTGGTGTGTGAAAGGTGACTAATAGTTTTCGCTGTGAAAAGTTAAAGGTTAGACGATTGTTTTATGTTGTAATCACGTAAGTCGGGAGTCTTAGAGATGAGTGATTGTATTTTACAGTTCGAAATGTCTGCTGCGTAATAGAGTGATAGCCCGTCGGAACCGTTTTTTCTTCTGCAGTAGACTTTGCGAATGACGCCTAATCTAACGACCCTGTTTAGGGTGGCGTTGTTAAAGTTAGTTATTTTTTTAACCTCCGTTACCGAAATGTATTTTTTGGTATGTCGTAGTATTGAGCTAAGCGTTTTTCTGTCGTAAAATTTTTCTTTTAGAATTTTCGTTGGTATAAAGGTTTTGTTGTGCAAAAAGCGCCGACAAAAATCTGGGTAGCTTATATTTGCCAGGTCGGCAACTTCTCTATCGGTGAAATGACTTTTTCTCCATTTTTTTAATTCTGTTAATAATGGTTTCGACAGTTCAGGCGGGCCGGGGTGCAGAGTCTTTTTTTTGCCTCGAAGATAATACCTAGGATTCTTAAGAAGATATTTAACCATTGGCAGCTTTAGCTTTAATTCATTAGCAATGGTCCGCTCGTGCAATTTGGGTAGAGTTGATTGTATGTATTTGACGTACATCTTAGTTATTTGTTTGCGTGTTTTAAGTGTGATAGATGTCCGTAAATAAACTCTAGTTCCTATGCGGGGTAGCGGTGGAAGGTCTAAATGCTTAATGCCGAGAGTTGTTAGTATTCTGTGAAGGGCTCTAGCAGGAACATTTAGTGATAATGCTAGAGCGCTGCCACTAATGTAGAGGTCGTCAAACTTTTTAACATTAGTTTGTTCTATGAGTGTGCTATAATTATGTATTATGACTTTGCCAAAAAGGCCGCGCGCTATAAGTAATTTTATAGTTGGGGTTTGTAACTGAAGAGATAGTCTTATTTCACTGAGGCACAAGTAGTTTTCTCTGTCGAGGTTGCCATTTACGGGAGGGCGTTTTGCTTTACAATTGATAGATCGTAAAAAAACACACAGGTGTTTTGAAGTGTAGAAGAGAAAGCTGCCAATGTATTGTTTTTTGATTTTTCCTGAGTTTACAGCTTCGCTCAAATGGGTTCTAGATAAGGAAAGGAGGGGGCGGAGGTCGTTAGCCGTTAACCCGAAATTTGCACAACAATTTTGCGTTGCACACGGAGTGCTCCTCCATGAGTATTGAAGGACGAATTTTTGTGTTGTTGTCCGTATCCACTCGTCTTCAGATGATAGCCAAGGCGCAGCTATCGCTTGTGGGGGAAGCTGTCTATAGTTTAAGAGATCACTTGTCAGCAAGTCGTGCAGGCATTTTTTGCTTTTCAATCCAATATTTAACGCAGTGTCGAAAATGTCGGTTCGTCGGCCGCTTTTCAGATATCGAAATCTCAAGCAATTTAATGCAGCAAATGTTCGATTGAATGCGTCTTGATCCAGGCTGCGAAAAATTTTAAGCAGTGTTAAACCTGATTGGTCGTCACTTCGAATATCAGGGGACTGCCGCAAATCAAATCCGCATAGGCAGTGGCTGTCCAAAATGCTTTTCCAATTAAACGAACGTTCGCATATTGCGCATTTCGTTAAATAAGCTGTGCCATGGTAAGGGCATGATCCGAAACCATCGATGTCCTGAATGAATTTCAAATAGCCATCTTGAAGGCAACGTGGACAAAAAACCTGGGGTCGTCGAAGTGCCACCCAGGGCACCGCCATTCCTGCAATTAAGATATCAGCTCTGCACCCCAAGTGTGTTCGAAACTGCGAATAGAAACTTTCTTTTAGTCTCTCCTCAAGGCTATGAGATGCATCGCAGAGCAAGCTGCACAGAGGGCCGTCAGAGAGAACCAGTCTCAGTGGGCTGCTTATTCCCGGGATTTTTAGCGCTTTGGCCATTGTATTAACGCAGGAGAATCCGTTATGAAACGCGGTTCTCATGAGTATACTACTCGGGCTCTCCTCAAAATGCGGATTGGCCACAAAGCATAGAGAGTTCATGGTGAGTGCCTGCTTAATACGTTGTTTATTATGCGGGGGGCTAATGTGAACGCATTTCCTGTGAGTGGGAAATAGGGAGGGAAATCCAGTTCATCGAGGGCAGCAATACAATCATTTAGAGTTAAGGTGTTTTCTGCCTTTGTAAGAGAATGCTGAAAAATTTCGTATAATAATAAGCATAGAGAGTTCAGGTTTCCCCCGCTGTAGGCATAAAATATTTTAGCTGTCTGCACGTCAGTGATAACGATTTCCGCACGAAGATTGCCGATTTTGATCATTTCACCGAATAAAGCAGTTAGAACGGGGCGGAACTCTGAGTTAAACGAGAGATTATGTAGTTGTATTCGGTAGGGGTATCGCCTTGCCAGTTGGGGGTGATTGTCAACAATTGCCTCGCAGTTTGGGGTGCCTGCTAAGATGATTGGAATGAGAGTTTGATTTGTTAGATCCTTAACCCAATTGCACAGCATTTCTCGGGTTTTTTCAGCACCCTTTTCCAGCAGGTGTTGAAATTCATCCAGTACTATTACTTTGGTTCTGCAGGTTTTTAGTCTGGTTACTAGTCGGTAGTTAAGGGTTGCGGATTGGTATACACTTTCTATGCATCCCAGTTTTTCCAAGATTCCTAATGTTAAGCTCTTGATAGTGAAATGTGCAGGTATTGAACAGAGCAGTATAGGGGTGTATTGATATGCGCCATCCGTGTCGCAGATGTCGATAGGCTTGCCGATAATATTAACCAAGTGATTGCATAATGTTGTTTTTCCCGTGCCGGCGTCCCCTAGAAGCATCGCGCTGCTTGGTTCACCGCGAGTATTGGAAACGCTGATGCTATGCTGTATTTTTTTGATCGCTTTTTCGTACGCTGGATATAAAATGGTTGTGTTGGAAAGTGCTGCTAGTTTTTCTTCGATTAACTCATTCATGATGATTTTCCTTTTAGATGGATCACTGGAAAGGCTTCAGGACTCACTAGGCGGTCTGTGAGCGTCGCTTCTGCTGCGGATATTTCAATATCGGAGAGGGTAGGCGGTATCAGCAAGCTGCGTGTTTTCTTGACATGCTCTCTTCGGACAGCTTTCTTTTTTGAGCGCTTGCTCGAATTCCGTTTTTTATATCTGACCTTAACTCTGTTTTCCTCGCTATCCAGTTGGATTTCACGGTGGAGGTCCATTAACGCCTGCCGTGCATTAGCGTCAGAAAAAGCGAGGCGTTGCTCTATTAGTCTTTCTTGAACTAATTTGTGTTCGAAGAGCGTCAAATGATTTTGATAATTGGGGTCAGTGGCATAAGCTTCAAAAAGTTCTGCTGGACGGTCAGGGTGAGCAACCCACACTGTTGATAGATCAGAAGTGTCATAGTAGATCAGTGCTTTTTGCTTAGGTTTTAGACGGTGTGCTAACTCAGGAACTCCAGGCCCGGTCCAGCTTAAATTTAAATGCCGAACTCTGCCTTTGGCGAGTCTACGATAAGTAAGGCTTCGGCAGAGTGCATCCAAGTCGTCTTTGGAATAGCGTTCCGGCGGGAGCTGGTCAACCAAAGCTGACTCCCACGCCATACGGGGAGATTGGTTTATCCCTGTATGGTAAAACTCATGATAGACATTGCGGATCCATTGTGAAAAATGGTGATTCAATTGATCGATGGTAAGGCATGCTTTTTTTTCAGAATTATAACCAGCCCTTATTTCCCTGTTGGAGTAAGTAGTGCCCGGAATAGAGTGAATAAGACCGCTATTAAGTGTAGCGAAAAAACGTTCAACATGAGCTTTCACGTCTGGACAGCCCGGGGGCGCGTAGGTAATTTTGAAACCTAGTAATTCGGCAACGTTTTGAATAGTATGATTGGCTGTTTCTAGACCATTGTCTAACACAAGTTCCTCCATCCGGCCTCCAGGCTGATTGTCCGTAGAAATCTCTAGTGCCATTCGAAAAGCACGCAGCACTTTTTCCGCACACGGTGGTATAAATGATAGTTCCCATCCAATAATGCAGCGAGTTGATAACTCGATCAGCAAATACAGCCAGGGACGTCCCAAGTTGCATCCATTCTCATCAATTAGTTCTAAGTCCATCAGGTGCGAGTCACCTTGCACGACGGCAAGCAAAGTGTTGGATACCTCATGTTTAATCCCAAATTTATGGGCATCAGCGGCGAATTTATGGCCGTGATGCCGCAGGTCTAACAGATAGCGGTTTGTGGAATTGATGGCGCGGTGCACAGTGCTCAGTGAAGGCATATCAATTGGCGTGGTGGAGTGCGTCAAGCGGGTTCGATTTTCAATTTCGATATGAGATTGGATGAATATATATAGTGTTTTGATATTGGGGTGAGGACGCTTAAGGTAAACGGTATAAATGTAGTCTCTAATGATGGCGTGAGTCATGCTGCACAATTGTTTGCCACGGGGACGTGTGCTGGGCTTTTTTATTAAAGCCAGTGGGTTAAAATTAGATTCTTTGTATTGGCGGAACCAAGTGTAAAGGGACGTATAACAAGGTGGGGTGGGTTCACCATAGCTGGCAGCCAATACTTTCGATTCGGCGATAGTATCTAAATATGGCAGCGTGCCGTGGAATTTTTTTGCGAGGCCATGGATGTAGTGAACTTTTCTGCGCACTGACTGTGATTGGGGAGTCGTCAAATTTGTTAGGAGAGGAACAAGGGACTTATTAATAGGCGCGTGCTGGTGAAGAATCAGATCTCCCTTTGCCTGGAGTGCTTGAAATGTATCATGTGGCATGAATAGGTAGCGTTTGTTACTGATTGAACGAATTGCAATATAGTCTGGCTCGACGGAGATTACTTCATGGATGTCATGGTTCAGAGCATATTGGGCGCCCGGAGTGATGGGGGAGTCAACACTCATGATGATCTCCAAACCATAGCGTACTATTGAGAGTTAAGGTTTTATTCAGATCAATCCGAATGTATCCTTCCACGATGGCCTTTGCTATTGCCCTCATCGAGGGCGGGGCAGGTTGATTAAGCAGTTCTCTGAGTGTGAGTGAGGTTTTCTGGTTGATTTGCTGGAGCAAATACTCGTACTCGAGGAGATGTGTATGCAAGGAACGAAAGTACAGTGTCTGCAACGTGGTCTTCATGGGTTTTTGTTGTATCAGGTTGCCTTCGATTTTGACGAAGTTATAATTAAGTTTTTTTGCCAGTTTGTTAAATAACAGTAGTGTGTCTAGGTATTCGGAGGTGCAATAGCTGAGGCTGGGTTTTACCTCCGCAAAATAGTCAGTGTGGTCGTGAGTTCTCACAAAAAAGTCGGGAGTGTAGTGGATGACTTTTCCGGTTACCCAAAACTTAGTTGTTACAGGTTGCGGGAAATAACGTTTGACGTTGTTATCAAACTCTAGGCGAATACAATAGTCAGCCTCAAGACGGCTTTCACAAATAATTTGTATTTTATTTTTGTGCGATGGAAACAGCACAATGTGTTTGCCGAAGTGCGATCGACTGAAACTTCGGGTCGGCCCTCCGGCTTCTGGCGACCAAGCACGATTTAACATATGTCATCTCCATCCAAATGAATTACTTGGGCGCAGTTGTGGGCGGACTACAAAATCGTGGTGTGGCCAAGGTGCAAGCGGCTGGAAGTGGAGCGGATCACATACCAAGACATAGAGCGTTTGGAAATAAAAAATGTGAGTGTGATAGAGGTTTTCATGATTCGCCTTACTTTTTCAGTGGTAGGAAATCTAGAGAAACTCCACGGTACACCGAGCGGATTAAAAAAAATAAACCCCTAAAACACAATTAGGCACTTTAGCTATATGGCTCTAGAGCAGGCTTTACAGAGGGAGGACAGAACTAAGGCCGATCAATTATTGAAAAACACACACGGTACATACCGTTTTATCTACTAAGGCGTACACTGGGTCGAATCGGCTGATTGTCTATGGGAGCGAAATTTGGCCAGGCCGCGGAAACCGATGTGTCAACACTTTCGTGGCAAGCTTATTGCTCACGGACTCGCCGACCTTATGCATGTCCCTCACACGGGAAGTGGCTGTTGCCGCTGACCGAAAACTGACCCAGTAGAGGCTGTTCTGCCGACTGAAAACTGACCCAGGTGTTCAACTGCTTCTGCTCACTTTTCGAGCAGGAGAACACAGGGTGATCAGCATGGAAATGTTGGGAAAAATCCGGCGGATGTACTTCCGCGACAAGCTCTCGCTGCATCAGATAGCCAAGCGTACCGGGCTGTCGAGAAACACCATCCGAAAATGGGTCAGAGCACCCGAAGCCACTCAACCGGCGTACCAGCGGTGCGCAATCTTCAACAAACTCAGCCCATTCCACGACACGCTAGAACAGGCGCTGAAAGCCGATTCGTTCCGGGCAAAGCACAACCGCAGAAGCGCCAAAGCACTTTTCGAACAGATCAAGGCCGAGGGTTATGACGGCGGCTACAGCCAGCTCACGGCGTTCGTGCGCTCTTGGCGAGGCGAGCAAGGCAAGTCTTTACGCGCTTTTGTACCGCTGACTTTTGCCTTGGGTGAGGCTTTTCAATTTGACTGGAGCGAAGAAGGTCTGCTGATCGGCGGCCTGTTTCGACGCATCCAGGTCTCTCACATGAAGCTCTGCGCCAGTCGCGCATTCTGGTTGGTTGCCTATCCCAGCCAAGGGCACGAGATGCTGTTTGATGCCCATACCCGTTCGTTTGGAGCGTTGGGTGGCGTGCCACGTCGCGGCATCTACGACAACATGAAAACGGCTGTCGACAAGGTCAACAAAGGCAAAGGCCGTACGGTCAATGCCAGGTTTTCCGTAATGTGCGCGCACTACCTGTTCGATCCGGACTTCTGCAACGTCGCCTCGGGTTGGGAAAAAGGCATCGTCGAAAAGAACGTCCAAGACAGCCGACGGCGCATCTGGATCGACGCTCAAGATTGCATGTTTCACACCTTCGAAGAGCTGAATATCTGGCTCGGTCAACGCTGCCGGTCGCTCTGGAGCGAGCTGGTGCATCCGCAGTACAGCGGGCTGACGGTGGCCGAGGTCTTGGAGCTGGAGCGGGTTGAAATGATGCCGATGCCGACAGCGTTTGATGGCTACGTCGAACGTACCGTGCGGGTCTCCAGCACCTGCCTGATCAGCGTGGCGCGAAATCGCTATTCAGTGCCATGTGAGCGAGTCGGCCAGTGGGTCAGCAGCCGTCTGTATCCTTCGCGAATCGTGGTCATCGCCGATGAAACGGTGATCGCTAGTCACGAGCGCCTCTTTGATCGAGATCAGGTCAGTTTTGACTGGCAGCATTACATCCCGCTTATCGAACGCAAGCCTGGTGCACTGCGTAATGGCGCGCCATTTGCCGATCTACCGAAGCCGTTACTGCTTCTCAAACGGGCACTGAGGCGTCACGCCAACGGTGATCGAATCATGATGCAGGTACTGGCTGCTGTGCCTATCGCCGGTCTAGAACCGGTGCTGGTGGCGGTGGAGCTGGTACTTGAGTCGGGCAGTCTGAGCGCCGATCACATCCTCAATGTCCTCGCCCGGCTGACCTCCACTGCACCACCTCCCTGCGTAGAAACCAGCCTGCAACTCAAGGTGGCACCTGTTGCCAATACGGCTCGCTACGACCGGCTCCGTACGACCGATGAGGAGAACCGCAATGCGTGACTTAATGACAGAACTCAAAGAGCTGCGCTTGCACGGTATGGCCAGTGCTTGGGAAGAACTGGTCTCTCAAGGAACAGCCTCAACGGCTTCATCGAAATGGCTGCTGGAGCATCTGCTTCAACAGGAACAGGCGGATCGCGCGGTGCGCTCGGTGAACCACCAGATGAACATGGCAAAACTCCCCATGCACCGTGATTTGGCGGGCTTTGACTTCAGCGTTTCCAGCGCTGATGCCCGGCTGGTCAGCGATCTATCTAGCTTGGCGTTCACTGAAACCGCGCAGAATGTTGTGTTCATCGGTGGGCCGGGAACCGGAAAAACACACCTGGCCAGTGCCCTGGCTGTATCCGGAATCACGGCCCATAACAAACGAGTGCGCTTCTTTTCTACGGTGGATCTGGTGAACCTGCTGGAGCGTGAAAAGTACGATGGCAAGGCAGGGCGAATCGCCCAGGGACTGCTTCGCACAGATCTGGTGATACTTGATGAGCTGGGATATTTGCCCTTTAGCCAAAGCGGTGGAGCCCTGTTATTTCACCTGCTGTCCAAGCTGTACGAGCACACCAGCGTGGTCATCACTACCAACCTCAGCTTCTCGGAATGGTCGAGTGTGTTTGGCGACGCCAAGATGACTACAGCGTTGCTGGATCGGCTGACACACCACTGCCACATCGTCGAAACGGGCAACGAGTCTTACCGCCTTCAACACAGCACCTTGGCAGACCAGACAAAGATCAAATCACGAGAACGAAAGCGCAAGGATGAAGAGAGTATCGAGGACGATGAGCCGTTTTGATCCGCTTCATAAACGCCCTGCTGCATGCCTACATGCGGTGGGGCTGGATGCATCGTCAACCAGAACACTACTGCTAAGCTTATCCACAATTGCTGGGGCAAAAATCAGCAATCCGTCCTGGGTCATTTTTCAATCGGCAGGGTGGGTCAGTTTTCAATCAGCGCCGACACAGTGGGAACAGCCAATGTTTCCGGGCGCTTGAGCGGGGGAACTTGTACCCCAGAGTTTTTTGTGGGGAACAGAAGAAGCCAGATCGGCGAAAAGATCGACTGAGGAAGGAGCTGACCAGCAGACCTAAATGCCACAGTCTCGGCATTGGTGGGTGTCGTTTTGAGGAATGACTCCCCCTTATATTTCCGTTGATCTTGGTCGCGATGAAATGACGGATCACCTCCGCGCTTGAAACACGGGATCGAGCGCGAGCTGTTACCGGTAAAAACTGGCGAATATCTTTCTGAACGTTTCTCACGGTGAAGCTGAGCCAGTGTTCCGCCCGCTGAACAAACTATCGACCGGTCAGCAATGCACAGCCATCCTTCTGATGCTACTTCTGGAAAACTCTGATCCATTACTGATGGATCAGCCAGAGGACAATTTGGACAACGCCTTCATTGCAGACCGAATCGTAACTGAGCTGAGGGATGCCAAGTCCAGGCGGCAATTCCTTTTTGCAACGCACAACGCAAACATCCCTGTGTTTGGTGATGCGGAGTGGATCGGCGTCTTTACAGCTGAAGAGAATAGAGGCTGTCTTGGGCTGGAGGCTCAAGGCTCTATCGATGTACCGGCGATCCGTGCTCAGGTTGCCAGCATCTTGGAAGGAGGGCGTGAAGCTTTCATACAGCGGAAGGAAAAATATGAGTTCTAACTGTTATGTCCGACACAGCTGAGCCGATGTTTCCACAGTCGAGGGCACTGGCATCCTGGGCAGGGAACGGTTCGAGCGCAAGGCTAGAGAGTCAGCGGCCTGTACTAGAGCGAAAGGTCATGGATGAATGACGGCATGCAGAACAGTCAGACTAATAGATATCGCGAAAGCTCTTTGCCACTCCCGCAAGTCGCTTGATTATTTTTTCGGTGCGGGCTTTGTCGTGGGCGCCGGGGTGAAGCATGGCGATGAGAATGTATCTATCCTCATCGTAGAGCCCTTGTGCATATACCAACGCAGCATCTTTGGTGGGATCACCTAGAGGACATTTCCGATCAAACTGCGGTTTACTCGTAGGGAACACTGACGGCGGAATGGCGATGTGAATGTGCATCAAGCCCACGACATAGGCTTCATGTGGATGAGTGTATGGCACGTCGCACCCGAAATATATCGGGAGCGTCATTCTGTTGGACGCGATGTAGGTATAAAAATCGTCGCGCAAAGAGTTCAAAATTGTTGGGTGATTGGACAAAACATCCTTGAAAAAGTCATCGTATGTGTCGGGGCTATATTCGACAATGATCGTCATACGGCATCAGTTCACAAGCTGGCGGAGGCGCTCTGTCGAAATAGAAGCCAAGGCTTCCAGCCCTTTCATATCTATTGAACTCTCGTAGCTTTCGGGTACGTGAAACATCTGTTTAAGAATCATGGCGTTCTGTGCTGTCCGCGAACGCGTAGTAGCAAGATTGCGCCGAAGCGCATTGTATTCGTCGCTCATAGTTGGCAAGTTCGCATATAGCTCAGCCTTAGTGGCTAGCACTGATTCCAGCGTGCGCAATGTGCTCGCCACCTCGGAAAACCGTTCATCTTCTATCACGTGCCGTGGGGGCATGTTTGTAAGCATGGAGCGCCCAGCGTCAAACACAAAGTCATTGAGCTCATTCAAGCTGACAATAGCTTCTTTGATCGCAGTACGAATTTTTGCGTCTTCAACAACATTTTCTCTCACGTGCGGCTTCCAGGCGAGCGCTCGGCTCAGCGTTGGGGGCAGCCGCAACCTGTGCGCAATACAGCGACACACGCAAAGTAAGGGAAAGCATGACGTCTTTAGAATAAGGGTCATGACGGTGATGTTGGTGGTCGCGCTTCATGGTCTTTGCCCTCTTGGGCGTGCTCTGGTCTGTTGTTGCTTGCGTTTCAGGTCGGTGTAAAAGTGACTCTATATCGTCTGACCAAATGCGCCACTGTTATGTCACCACATTTTTGTAACGACCAGGCATATCAGACAGGCGGCTATCGCTCGGAAAAAGGGTGAACACCGCATTTCAAGCTGTAGCGCCGTCGCATAATAAGTCCTCGAGGATGCGAGAATGCCGGCAGCTGTGATGCTCTCGAGTTCACGGGGATGGCTTCGATCGACACAGAGCGGATGCTCTTGAAGGGGCCACTAACCTGCGGAAAAGCCATGAGCGAGAACATCGCCGTCAGTGGCTTTCTCGCAGCGTTCGCGCAGATTCACAACTGCCAGCCACTGACCGACGTTGAACGATTCTGTTGAAAAAGTAGCTCCCTGTCTGGCCTGCGGCAAAATCTCTGCATTGGCCAGCAGGGAAGCACGCAGCATGATGGGACAGTTATCGAGTGGGCAGGAGCGGCTGTTTTACTCGTTCAACCTTGAAGATCACATCCCCGCCAATCACCTTCTGCGCAGCATTGATCGGTGTCTTGATCTGAACGACCTGCGCCATTACCTCGCCGATTTCTATAGCCCGATTGGGCGTCCGTCGATTGATCCTGAACTGATGATCCGCATGCTGATCGTGGGCTATTGCTACGGCATTCGCTCCGAGCGGCGGTTGTGCGAAGAGGCCCATTTGAACTTGGCGTATCGCTGGTTCTGCCGGTTGAACCTTGAAGATGAAGTCCCCAACCACTCGACCTTTTCCAAAAATCGACACGGCCGCTTTCGGGACAGTGAGCTGTTTCGCTGGTTGTTCAATGAAGTGCTGCGTCGCTGCATGGACGCAGGCCTGGTTAAAGGCGAAGGCTTTGCCGTGGACGCCAGCATCATCAAAGCGGATGCGAGTCGGCAGCGCGGCGTACCGGGTGATGAACCGATCAACTGGAGCGATCCGGCCCTGAGCACCCGCGCCGTGCGTGAGTACCTTGAAGGCCTCGATGAAGAGGCTTTGGCCGAAACGCTACCGAAGCGCCTGTCGCTGACGGATCCTCAGGCTCGCTGGACCGCGGCTCCAGGCGGCCCAGCGTTCTACGCTTACTCCACGAATTATCTGATCGATACCGAGCACGGCGTGATCATGGATGTGGAACCCACACCGGCTCATCGCACCGCAGAAGTCGAGAGCACCAAGACGATGATCGATCGGGTCGAAGCGCAGTTCGACATCAAGCCAGAGCGCCTCATTGGCGACACCGCTTACGGCACAGCGCCGATGCTGGCCTGGATGGTGGAGGACAAAGACATCGAACCGCATGTGCCAGTGTGGGACAAAACTGAGCGCAAGAACGACAGCTTTTCGAGTAACGATTTCCACTGGAATGAAGAGGCTGAGGAATACCGCTGCCCGGCCGGCAACGTATTGCGCAGCGAATGGCGAGCCTTCAAGAACGAGCGTTCGCACGTCACCAAAGCCAACACCATCATCTTCCGATCCCGGCAGACCGACTGCGCGATATGTCCGATGAAAGCCAAGTGCTGCCCGAACACTTCGATTCGCAAGATTGTCCGCAGCGTCCATGAAGCCGCGCGTGATGTGGCTCGACGCATCGCAGCGACGCCGGCGTATCAGCGCTCTCGCCACGAACGTAAGAAGGTCGAAATGTTGTTTGCCCACCTCAAGCGCATCCTGAAACTGGATCGCTTGCGCCTACGTGGTATGAGTGGCGCGTCCGATGAGTTCACGCTGGCCGCCGCGGTGCAGAACCTGCGACGGCTGGCCAAATTTACCTCTCAAGGGCCACCTGCTACGGGATAGGTGCGTCTGCACGAAGCAAAAAACCTCAAATTAACCCAATAACCGAGCAGTAAAGGTCAACGAAGGGCCGAAAAACCACGCAACGTGGTGAATAGGTTCTCCAGAGGTGGCCGAGCCTGAGTTCAGGCGAGCTGAAAATCCGACTTTTTCAACACAATCGGCCGTTCTCTGCCGATGATGGTTACAAAGCGTGCTGTTCAAATCCGACGTAATCGGCGGCCAGAACGAATGCAAATGACTGGTCAGGCCGAATGCAAACGGTGGCCAAGTGGAGTGCAATTTTGTAACTAACGCCGCATCCCGCTCTTGGGACAAACTGGCAACTCTGCAACAACTCTCGATCTTCGCCGCGCAGCACGGCATCCATGACAAAACCACACAGGCCAACACTGTCGGCTTCCAGCTGATATTCCTTTGTGTGGTGGTGTATGCGGGATTCGCCTTACTGGACAACCTGCGACTACCACCGCAGGGGCAGTGGTGCAGCGAGAATTAGCAGCAGGTGAACGCCCATGACATACCTTCAGTTATTGTCGACGGAAGAGGGCATTCGCATGCTGAGGCAGCCTTCATGCACAGGGGAGGCTGCCTCAGCACAGGTTTGTAGATGTTGAGCGCCGGTTCCTCAACACGGTGCTTATTTCGTTAGAAGTCGAAGAACACTGTTTCCGATTCGCCTTGAAGGTGGATATCGAAGCGGTACGCCAACTTCCCGTCAACCGTGCAGCGCTTGGCAATCAGCGATTCACGCCGATGGGGTTGTTCGATCAGGTTCAATACCGGGTCTACTGCATTCGCCTGGGGTTCGTCGTCGAAATACAGGCGGGTCTGCAAGTGGATGTTGATGCCCCGAGCAAACAGCGCCACGTTGATATGCGCGGCCATGGCAACGCCCGCGGCGTTCTTCACCACGCCGGGCTTCACGGTCTTGATCGTCCATTCACCGACATCGGTCGTGGCGGTGCGGCCAAAGCCGTTGAAGGGTTTTTCCAGGTCGTAGCCGCTGTCGTAGACGCCGTCGTGATTGGCCTGCCAAAACTCCAGAAACGCGTCACAGATCAAGTGACCGTTACCGTCATAGACGTGACCCATCAACAAAATGTGCTCGCCTGGCGCGCCAGGCTTGGCCATTTCATTCCAGATTTCCTGCGCGCGCGGCGCGTTGCCGGCAGCCTCCAGTGCCAGGCCGATATGCACATAGGGGCCGGCCGTTTGCGATGGGGTTTCAGGCAGAAGTTGAACGGGCATGTGCAGGCCTCCTCAGCAGTTTTCGAAGTGAGTCTTGCGCTGGCCGCGCAGGACGATATCAAAGCGATAAGCCAGGCAATCCATAGGATTGGCCATGCTCATATCAAGCCTGGCGATCAGGCTCTGCACCGCATCCGGATTGGCGATCGACTTGACGATCGGGCACATGGGGATGAGCGGATCACCTTCGAAATACAGCTGAGTAATCAGGCGCGTGGAAATTGACGGGCCACTGATGGAGACATGGATATGGGCCGGCCGCCAGTCGTTGGGGCCGTTGCGCCATGGATAGGGGCCGGGCTTGACCGTGCGGAAGCTGTAGTTGCCATCGCGGTCGGTCAAGGCACGGCCGACGCCGCCGAAATTCGGATCAAGGGGAGCCAGATAACTGTCTTTTTTATGCCGGTAACGGCCACCGGCATTGGCTTGCCACATCTCCACCAGGGTATGGGGAATTGGCTTGCCGTATTGATCGCAAACCCGACCCGCGACAATGATGCGTTCGCCAACGGGCAAGCCGCCATGATTGAAGTTCAGCAGCAGATCGTTATCGTGCTGGCCCATCTTCAGGTGGGAAAAATCCGGACCGCTGGTTTCCGATAGCGATTGGGGGATGCTCACCAGTGCCTGGCGGGGGGATCGCAGGATCGAAGTCTTGTAGTCAGGCGTCAGGGCTTTGGGGTGCCAGTTACGGTCACGTATGACGAAGCGGCTGTCATGCGCATCAGACATGTCGGTCTTCCTGTTGTTATGGTTGGTCAGAGGCAAGCGCTGCATTGGCGGCTGCCTGTGGCTCAGTCTCCCTCGTTGCACCCCAACCCGAAATTGAAAAAACCGACCTTGTCCATATCCAAAAGGTTATGGATATTTTCCCTCACGATATTCTTGCCCGACCTCACGCAGAGCCTCCACGCACCACTGCGCTGCGGGTGTCACAGGCATCGCAGGGTTCGTACATAACCCTACGGAACCGCCTGGTTCACGCAGCCCCAGGTTCAGCTCCACCAACTCGCCTTGCCGCAAGTCCTGTCGGACAGCGTCGAGAGGCGCGACCCAGATGGCCTGACTGCATTGCACATAGCGCCGGCTCAGGGCTACCGACAGGGTTTCCAGACGTTGGCGTGACGGGGTAATTCCGTGCTGCACAAACAGGCCGTCGGCGAATTTCCGGATCGTCGTTCCCGCCAATGGCAATACCACTGGAAAGTCTTCGAGGTTTTTATGCCCCAGTGGATCAGTCAGCAGCGGATGGCCGCAACGCACCACCAGGGTCATGGACTCGCTGTAAAGGTGCTCGAACGTCAACCCGAGAATCGATGGGCTATCGGTCATTCGGCCAATCACCAGATCCAGCTCACCGACACGCAGTTGGGACAATAGGTAGGCGCTTGGCCCGGTCACGACACTGACCGCCAACGCGGGTTGTCGCTCGTGTAAACGGCAGACTACTTCAGGAACCAACAGGCTTTCGACGGTGGATAGCACGCCTAGTCGTACGGTAGTCGGCTCATGTACACCGGAGCGCAGGCTGTTGACCCCTTCACGCAGCGATTGCACGCTCGGCCCCGCATAGCGCAAAAAGGCCACCCCGGCCGCGGTCAGCGTCGAGCCCTTTTTGCTTCGCTCAAACAGCCTGGCAGCCAGCAGGGACTCCAGCTCTTTGAGGGTTTTTGATAGCGCCGGCTGGCTGATTGCCAACTTGTCGCAGGCACGTGCCAGGCTGCCCTGGCGCGCCACCTCGAGAAAACACACCAGATGACGGAATTTAATTCGGGTATCGATGTTCAATCGGGTGCGCTGCCTTCGTGGGGTGGCATTTTTAAGCGTGTCGAAAGCAGCATATAGAGAAGTTCGGCAGTTTTTTTGTGATCCTACGCTGAAAGCAGCGGAACGATTAGCCGCTCTTGTTTGGCGTGATCGGCGTTGGGATGGGGATGGGATTGCCAAATGGGGGAGCCGGGACCTTGATGCATCGAACAGGCATAAGCCTGCTCGACGCTTTACTGCATTTAAATGTCAGAAAGGATACTGATTTGCGTCTGAACGCCAGGTGACCCAATGAGCCCGAGTAAATTCGTCAAGAGCGTAGTGCCCGTTGAATCGACCGAGCCCGGAGTTTTTCTCCCCTCCGAACGGGGCATTGGGTTGATCATCAACGGTCATATCGTTGATATGGGTCATGCCGGCAACTATGCCTCGAGCAAACGCCAAGCCTCGGGACATATCTCGGGTAAATACGGCACTGGAAAGTCCATATTCACTGGCATTGGCCAACTGCAGGGCATGGTCCTGATTCTGGGCGATCACCAAAGGGAGCAGGGGGCCGAAGGTTTCTTCGCGTACGAGTTCATGATTGCCATCGACGTCGCCGAATAAATGCGGCGGTACGAGGAGGCCTTCAGACGGAGCACCATGAAGTAGCTTGATTCCATCGTTTCGAGCATTGTCGATCTTGCGCTGAAGGCCCTTTAGCTGACTGTCATTGATCACGGGACCAATCACGGTATCTGCATGCTCAGGATCACCCACCTTGAGTTTTTTCACCCGCGCGGTAATGAGCTCGGCAAATTCTCCGTATACGGACCGATCGACTATGACTCGATTGGTGCTCATGCAAATTTGCCCCTGGTGAAGAAAGCGTCCAACTACAGCGGCATGTGCTGCTGCTTCTAGGTCGGCGTCATCGAGTACCACCAGGGGGCTGTTACCGCCCAGTTCCAACGCTACTCTCTTGATATGCTGGCCCCCGGTACCGATACGGCCAACATTGCGGCCAATATCAGTTGAGCCTGTAAATGAAATGAGGCTTGGAATCGGATGGGCTACAAAAGCATCACCAATTTCCGAGCCGGCGCCAACGACCACATTGAGCAATCCCTTCGGGAAACCAGCTTCTTCAAACAGTTTTGCAATCAAAAGCCCACCCGTGACAGCGGTATCACTGGCAGGTTTCAAAACCACAGCGTTGCCAAGCGCGATGGCTGGAACCACAGAGCGCATGCTGAGATACAAAGGAAAGTTCCAAGGGCTGATGACACCGACCACACCCAATGGCTCACGGAACACGTAACTCTGCTCTCCGGGCTTGTAGCTTGTCAGGATTCGGCCCTCGACTTGAAATGGCATTCCCGCGCATTCACGTACCATGCCGAGCGTGCTATGCCATTCGAAGGTTGCTTTGATCCGCGTGCTACCCGACTCCCGGATCAGCCAGCCAATGATTTCTTCGCTGCGGCTTTCGATCGTCTGGGCAAGTTTTTCCAGCGCGCCGCGACGATCTTGCGCGGCAGTTTTGTTCCATTCATGTTGAGCGTGCTCGGCGGCTTTATAGGCATCATCCAGGTCAGCTACGCTTGCTTGCGGAATCTCCAGTAGTAGCTCGCCATTGAATGGATTTCTATCACTCAAGCAGCGAGAAGAGCGTCCTGTACGCCAGGCGCCAGCGATGAATTGAAGACCGTCGATAGTGTAGGGCGTAGTTAATGCGGTGAGCATGACAATAACCTCTATTGTTTTGGCAAGTATGTAGTAGTGCTTATTCTTGGGCGTATTAACGTTCGCCACTTTGTGTTGATCAATGAAAAATTGAAGGCATTTATAGATCAACAGCTTGTACGTTGTCCTGCTAGGCTTCTTTTAGGTCGAATGAACCCATCGCGTACCACATGGATGGCGGAGAACCCGCCATCGAAAGTATTAACGCCTAACGTTCAACAGGTACAGGAGGCCAGCCTGCAACTTTGATATGGACTATCTTGTTTCCTTCCGTCTTATAAAATCCAAAAATCCGACACACATTTTTTTCGCCCGCGCGCATCGGACCAGCTGGCAAATGGGGCAGATCTATTTTTGCTTCTATTTCACAATCAGCTTCCATCGCCACGTGGTCGCCATCAATTAATAACTGACGAATTGTGAATGTTGACGAGACAACATCATGTAGCTGACGTAAAAATGTAAAAACATCTTCTCCTTTTTGATATCCGCCAAAGTTCTCAAAAATAACATCAGGGGCGTACCAGGAAAAAATACGCTCCAAATCATTTTCATTATAGGCCGTCATGTAGGCCTCGAATTCACCACGTTCCATTACTACACCTTTTATCTTCGGTTTGTTGTTTTATCATCGCCTAGTATTTTCCGTGACCCACGCTTGGCTTGTTTATGTTTTGCGAGTGTCGAGCGGGTTGGTACCGGCCGTTTGATTCTTGATATGCCGTAAAGGGGAAGTCCCAAAGTGGGCTTTAAATGCTTGGCGAAACCATCGCTCGGACTGATAGCCCAGACTTTCCGCGACCCTCGCGACCGACTGTTTTTCCTGCGAGAGCCGCTCCGATGCCACAAGCATGCGCCACCCGATCAGGTAATCGATCGGAGACTGTCCAATCAGTTCGGCAAAACGTCGCGCGAAAGATGACCTGGCCATACCTGCCTCTTTGGCCAGTATCGCGGCAGTCCAGCGCTCTTCGGGGCGCGAATGTATACAAACCAGAGCACGACCAATGCGCGGGTCGGATAAGCCACGCAGCCAACTGGCCTTGATTGCTGGCGTAGAAACTACATGCGCGCGAATGAAGCTTGTGAAGATCAACTCAGCCAAATGCTTTTGCGCTGCGATGTAGCCTGGTGTAGTCGACGCAGTCTCATCGGATAGGAATGCCAGTGTCGAGGGCAGCCATGGAAACAGTCCTATCGCTGTTTTGCGCACGAGCAGTGTCGAAGGCAGTTCGCTAAGAAGTGGGTTATGGGCGGGCTTCTCCACGAAAAAAGCCAGTCCGAGCAGCCGCGTGGAACATTGTCCCTCGCCCCACGCCATTCGTACCGGTGCACTGCGTGACTTACCGGGAGTAGGTGGACCGCTAGGTAAGCCCTGTGCCGTCCAAATGTCGATAAACTCTTTTAAGGGGACATCTTTTCCTGACATGTAGCGGTGCTCAATACCGTTAAGAAACATGACGGAATCGCCGACCTCCAACCTGGTCATTGGCAGTCCTTCAGATTCGAACCAGCAAGGGCCTTCTACGACGGTATAGCAACATACAAAATTGGCAGGATTTTTCGACATGCTGATCCCCCAGTCACCGGCGAACTCGAAGGTGGCAATGGAGCTCGCTAGCAAGCGGATGGACAGTAGAACATCGCCTAAAATATCCATGGTTACGGCTCCAGCACCCAAACTCCTAAAGAGTTTGCGCCGTTCGATGCCGCGTTTCCTGCCCGTCCAGGCACAACGACTCGATGCATTTCCATATAATTGGCTGTTGCACGTAAAGCCACTTTGACAGGATTCACTTTAACCCCTCCACACGAGGTCATTTTCTTCTTGTTTTCGCTGAGTATAGGTGGGAAGCACGACAGCTAATACACCGTAAATGACCGGATAACGGCTGTATCCTCTCTCGAATTGCAGGAAAACTCCCGAGCTCACTATGAAACGAATCCATGACTCGCCAGTCTATGTAATCCGAGGGAGGGGGACCCATGAGAAGGGGGGAAGATACGCGAGTTAAAGCGCTTGGATGCAGCAGAGGAGGCCTCTCGAAATCCACTGTCGCTGTATCAAAAACAGAACACGTGCAATAGCAGCGAGTGGACACGAGGGGCGGACCTGGAAATTTAGAGCTGACGGCATCTTTTCAACTGGTTCCAAGCAAAAGCCCAGTGGACGGGGAGAGGTATGCGTCGTTGACTAGGAGTCGGGTTTCACTTGAATCAATTGCGTAGCTTTGTCCTGAGTGAAGTCATCACAAAGGGGGCCGGTGAGCGCTGAATGCTGATCCGGCCATTGTGCTCATTCGATGGCGAATGCTCCAAACCTAAAGCTTGAAACACAGATGACACCAAAGAAGTCATCCTCATGGTATACGCAGGTGGCAACGTCCTCTTGCGCGGCGCCGGCGACGACCATCAGTGGCAGTAGGTGATCTTCACGTGGATGCGCCAGCCTCGAAGAAGGCGCTTCCTCCCAATGAACGAGTTTATGGTAGCGCTCCTGGGGTGTTGAGGTGACCAGCGCCCTCTGCAGCCAGAGGTCAAACGCTCGAGATGGCGCTTTCGCATCTGGACCGAACCTACGCAAGTTGTGATAGCTAAGACCGCTGCCAATGATGAGCACGCCTTGATCACGCAGCGGGGCCAATAGACGTCCTACCTCAAGGTGTGTTTGCGGATCAAAGTCTGATTTCAGTGACATCTGGACAATTGGGACGTCAGCCTTTGGAAAGGCTGCCCCCATAACGCTGAATGTTCCGTGATCGAAACCACGGATTGGATCTAGCATTGCCGGAACTCCGGCGGCTTGCAGCATTGTCTGTACCCTATGAGCAAGTTCTGGCGAACCAGGCGCAGAGTACTGAATATGGTACGTGTGTTCTGGAAAGCCCGAGTAATCATAGAGCATGGATGGATAGGGGTTTGAGGACAGACTGAACTCCGACTCTTCCCAATGACCCGAGATGATTAAAACTGCGCTTACCTTCGCGCCAACTTCGCGAGCCATCGCCTGCAAAGAAGCTTCAAGCCTGTTGAACGTCGTACCGGTTTCAGCCTTCATCCACGGCCAGGGTCCCCCCCCGTGGGAGAGGAAGTAAGTGGGTAGTCGAGACATAAAATAAACCTCAAAGAGTTCGACGATTAGCCTCGGGAAAAGATCGGCACTCGGCGCGCACGTCCCCAGAGGACAAGTAACGACAGGGCAAGTAGAAAAAGATTGAGTGGGATTAAGCTTGCCTCTCCACGTGAAACATGAAAGGCGATGGCAAGACCCTGCAGAACCGTGCATCCAAATGCGGCAAATACAGTCAACCGTGGTTTTATGCGGGTCAATGCTGGAAGTAAAATCCCAAGTCCGCCCGCCAAGTCGATCAGCGCAATGCCGCGGACAAACCACACAGGGTATTCGCCTGTCCAATGCATCGTTTGGGACAGGTCAGCAATCGGTGTCGTGAGTTTGAAAAGGCCTGCGCCTACGAAAGCAAAGGCGAGTAGGGCCTGGGCGATCCACAGAGCTATACGCAACGGTTGCTTGGCGGGTGAATGGATGGCTGCTGATGTCATGGTTATATCCTGAAGTTTGTTTAGATGAAGTTAGACACTATATTCATTGCCGGTTTGCGCATCATTGAGCGTATTGTTGATGGATCATTTCTTGGTGGTTGATGATGGCGATGGATACTTTGGTCAGCATGCAGGTGTTCCGGTTGGTCGCCGAATTGAAAAGTTTTGTAGCCGCAGCGAATCGGATGAACGTGTCACCTGCCATGGCGAGCAAGCACGTAATGCACCTCGAAAAGCGACTGGGCGCACGTCTGCTCAATCGCACGAGTCGCAGTGTCAGCCTGACGGAGGTAGGCCAGCTGTACTTCGATCAGGCTCGACAGATGCTTGAGGCACTGGAAGAAGTTGAAGGTGCGGTGACAAATGCTGTCGTCATGCCTAAGGGGTTGCTACGAGTGAGCGCCCCTGTGTGGGTTGCCAGTAAATCGTTTGTCAATGCACTAGCGAGTTTTCGCCAGAGCTATCCGGACGTTCGGCTCGAGATCGATTTGTCCGGGCGCTTGGTCAACCTAGTTGAGGAGGGGTTTGATCTCGCGCTGAGAGTTTCGCAGTCACCAGGTGACCATTTGGTGGCGCGTGAGATTGCCTCAGTCTCATTTCAACTCGTCGCGTCCCCGGGCTATGTAGAAGGGGCGGGCATGCCGGGGGGACTTGCCGACTTGCAGGACCACGCCTTGCTCTGGTACTCGGGCATGCCAACAGATACAAGCGCCTTCCCGCCGGGTCTAAAACAGGCAGATGTCGCCGTAAAGCTAGTCCCGGTTTTGAGCAGCGCCAATGAGACGCTACTCCACTTGGCTGCCCTACTAGGAATGGGTATCGCTCTGCTACCCACCTGGTTGATAGCGGAAGACATCTCGGACGGCCGGTTGGTAAAAATTCTCAGTGGTTCAAGCACTCTCAGCCACCCACTGCTCGCCGTCTACCCAAGCCGCAAGTACTTGTCATCCAAGGTTCGGACATTTATCGACTTTCTGGCCAAGAACGAATGCATAAACGGCGCGTGATGGCTCCTCTAAAGCGTGGCTTACGTGGAACACGCTAGTCCCGTGATCGACTATTAAGGGCATCACGCGGATGGCGATCTCATAGCAAAAATGCAGCGCTTGAATTGGTTGGGGTACTGAGCATATATTGCGATCTCGCGGTGACGCGCTATCACAATAAGGACGGTCCCAATGCAGTTTCATCTCAATGGTTTCAACGCCGGCAACCCTGATATTCAACCCGCTCTGGATGGTGTGCACGCACCTGAGATACCAGAGACCATGGACGTACTGATCGCCGGTAGTGGGCCTGCAGGTCTCGTCCTTGCTGCACAGCTTGCTCAGTTTCCCGGTATCAAAACGCGCATTGTCGAGCGTAGAGCAGGTCGCCTGTTGATGGGCCAGGCTGATGGGATCGCCTGCCGTACCGTAGAAATGTTCAACGCCTTTGGATTGAGTGACCGGCTGCTGCGTGAGGCGTACTGGGTAAATGAAACTGTGTTCTGGCGCCCGAACGCTGAAAACCGGAGTTCCATCGCCCGAACGGGCCGCGTACAAGATACTGAAGACGGCCTTTCGGAGTTCCCACATGTGATTGTTAACCAGGCTCGCATCCAAGATTACCTACTCGATGCGATGCGGATTTCCAGTAGAAGGCTCGAGCCTGACTACAACCTTGAAGTAGTGGCCGTTGATCGTGACGAGGTTGGTGAATATCCCGTTTGCGTCACATTGCGCCACACCGACGAAGCGCGTCAGGGAAAGGAAATTAAAGTGCGTACCCGATACTTGGTGGGTTGTGACGGAGCGCGGAGCAGGGTACGGACATCGATCGGCCTGGAGTTGCGCGGAGATGCAGCCAATCATGCATGGGGAGTCATGGACGTGTTGGCGGTGACTGATTTTCCTGACATCCGCCTGAAGGCCGCCATTCAGTCTGCCACTGGAGGCAATCTATTGATAATCCCGCGCGAGGGCGGACACCTCGTGCGGTTTTACGTCGACCTCGGTGACGTTGAACCCGACAACCGCGCCATGGTCAAGCAAATCACTGTAGATCAGATTATCGCAACGGCGCAGCGCATCCTCCACCCTTACACATTGGATGTGAAGGAAGTTGCTTGGTTTTCAGTCTACGAAGTTGGACAGCGTCTCACCGATCGCTTCGACGATTCCCTGGCAGGCGATGGCGGTGACCGAGAGCCACGGGTATTCATTGCCGGCGATGCTTGTCACACACACAGCGCCAAGGCCGGTCAAGGTATGAATGTATCCATGCAGGATGCCTTCAACTTAGGTTGGAAGCTCGCTGCGGTGCTTGAAAAACGTAGTGATGAAAGTCTGTTACGAACGTACTCACAAGAGCGCCAACCCGTTGCTCAGGAACTGATCGACTTCGACAAAGAGTGGTCTGCAATGATGGGGGCTCCTCCCAAAGATCCTCGCCATCCGGAGGCAGGCGGCGTTGATCCCACTGAGCTGCAGGAGTACTTCGTTAAGGCCGGCCGTTATACGGCGGGGGTCGCCACGCGTTACCGTCCGGCAAAGCTGACAGGTGAGCCGACCTATCAACACCTGGCCAAAGGTTTTGAGATCGGTACCCGTTTTCATTCCGCGCCGGTGGTTCGCCTAGCTGATGCGAAGCCCATGCAATTGGGGCACGCCGCGGTTGCAGACGGTCGCTGGCGCTTGTACCTGTTTGCGGACGCCGAGCACACGCTGCTGCACGCACTGTGCGAATATCTGACGGCCACACCTGACTCTCTGTTGCGGCGGTTCACTCCTGAGGGTGCAGATATAGACAGCATTCTTGATGTGCGGGCAGTTTTCCAGAAACCCCATCGCGACCTGCGTCTTGAAAATGTTCACGCACTCTTGTTGCCGCACAAGGGTCGTCTCGGTCTCATTGACTATGAGAAAGCCTTCGCCCCTGACCTAGCTGTGAACATCTTTGACGAGCGCGGGATCAATCGCGAACAGGGCGCTCTGGTGCTTGTTCGACCAGATCAATTTGTCGCGCATGTCCTCGCGCTGGACGCGTGTGCAGAACTCACGGCATTCTTACAGCCTATTTTCAACATTCCTATCGGAGACTGAAGGTTGGCAGCCAAGCTCGATGCAAAGCAGGAACTCGCACAATTTACGGGCAGCTTGATACGCCGTGCACAGCAACGACATGTGGCAGTGTGGCAACGCATCGTGTCAACTGAAATTACAAGCGTACAGTACGCGGCACTTGTGATCCTTTCGCACAAGCCAGGAGTCTCGCAGCGCGAAGTGTGTGATGAACTCGATCTCGACCGATCGACTATTGCTGACCTTGTCACGCGAATGGCTCGTAATGGACTTATCGAGCGTTCACAATCCGAAGACGATAAGCGACGAAAAACGCTGCGCCTAACCCCTGAAGGGCAAGCGCAGCTTGTTTTACTTCGCCCTCGGGTTGAAGGCGTTGAACAGGCACTTACCACTTCGTTGAACGCCAAGGAGTGCATTGAATTGCGTCGACTACTTAGCGGTTTACTGGCAGGGGGAATGTGATGAGACCAATGAGCCCTTGCTGTGTCTTCCGAAATTAGTCCAGTTTTTCCGTAGATTAAGCGGGCTTCACTCTGCATACAAAAACCTCTTAGCGAAGAGATACTATGTGGCGGTTCGATAGCCAGCCACGACCTTTAAGCGTCGTCATCAACGGCGTTTTTTCTTGCGACGAGGGCAGCGGGGGGAGGGGGGCAACTGCAGTGATCGGAAGTACCGCACGAGATACTGTTGTATGTGTTCGTCCCCCAATGCTGAACTTGGCCGAATGTCTAGCCGCAGGTCGCCCATAGGCAGGCACTAGTGGTTACGGCCGACTAAATCAGACACACGGAATTTATATTGCGAAGAGCGTGGTTTCGATAAACAAACTTCGCTTACGCCGAACGTCTTCATATCCTTTTGCCCTGTTGCGTCATTCCGAAACTCCACTTGCTTATAAATCGAATCTGGCGGTTCGAGTAGAGTTTTACGAGGGAATGATGAATGCTTGTTTGAACGTCTGGAGCAAGGGCATCTGGATGCGATGGTTGGGCGTTTGGACAACTACACATTGCGAGAAGTCAGGACATCCCTTAGCGGGGATTCAGAGCTTAAACTGGACTTCGGATCGCGAATATGCCTGGATGGTGTAGCAGAATGGATTGCCGATACGTAGCAAACTGGATGTCAAGTTGACAAAGGCGAGGCGAAAACTGCACAACGGAGTTGTGTCGAACTCATTGATGGACAATATCTGGCTAATGCAGACCAGTGACATAATTTTGATCGGTTCGAGAAGAGTGGTTTTACATTTTATTGATTGAGGTTCTTTGACTCGCCCCTACTTATCTATGGCCATTAAACGTATCTTGGATATGTGTTGGCAGGCAGAGCCGGGTGCCGACGGTTTTCGTCAAGATCTATTGGACTGTCGGGGAGTAACAGCGAAACCCGCTGGGAGGTTTATCTGACAATTGGGAGGGATACAGCCGATAATTGAGCATCGGAGGTATATTAGGTGCAGAACATCTCACTTATACTCGTTGAAATCAAGAAGTAAGCCTAGTAGCTTTCAACCTTCTATCGTCGATGATATGGCTTTCGTCGTGTGTGGGGGGATGCCTTTTAGTCGGAAGGCCCCTGGTTGCGCTTTAAGGTTGCAACTAGACATTTAATATGAATCCCTACAGAGATCGAAGCCGGTATGGGTTATTGCAGCTCAAGAAGTTTATTTAACTCAATAAGCTGACAAGAAAATACCGTGTCATCGCCATTGCGGCAGCATATGTGTGTCGCTGATAAATTTTTAATTCCGTTAGCTCTAATGTGATTAAGGCAGCACTCAGCCATCTCGAGAATGCAAATATAGTAAGTAGGACATTCCAACATGCTTTTTATTGCATTATTGCGTCGCACGACAGCTAATTTATCAGTAGCTGCGAAACTGTCATTCGGATTTGGCCTTGTTTTTCTATCCACACTAGGTGTCGCGGCGGCCGCCTTTCACTCTATGGGCATGCTGCAAGCGAGTAATACACGGTTACTTGGCCAAACAGCCCTTGAGGAGAGGATCCTGCAGGCGCGTATCGCAGAGAAAGACTTCGCTTTCAATCTCAAGCCACAGGCAGTCGAACAGGTTCGTGCTGACATTGATGAACTATTGCGACAATTTGATGTTGGTACTTCTCAGGTAGGTGAACATGACGCGATGAGGGGTGGGGCGGAGTCTTATCTGCAGCAGTTTCTCAATTATGCCGAGTCGCTACGCCAAGCTCATTTGGCGCGCTTAGCCATGCAGGTTCGAGCGAAGGCCATGGGGAACTCGTTCAATGCAGTGTTCCTGGATCGCCTGGATGCGTTCAATTCTTTGGTGGACCAGGGCCAAACTCCAGATGGAGAACAGATGCATCTCCTTGAGCAGTCGTCGGAGTTGCGGGATAAGCTGGTCAAGCTACGCGACAGCGAATTGCTATATTCGCTGGGGGACGAAGAGCGTCTCCGTGACGATTGGGAAGCAAACATGAGTGATTTGCTTAGTGCCATGCAAGCCCTGTCACTGCGTTTGAGTGACGCTGAGCAGAAGTCGCTGAAGGACGCCCTTGGTGCGCTTGATGAGTACCGTAGTGCCTTCGAGCGCTTCGCCGAAGGGCGTAATCGTGCGTCCGTTGGCAGCTCCGCGATGGAGGTTGACGCCAGGCATCTCACCGACTTGCTGGAAATAGAAAAAAATCGTCAGGAACAGTCGATTCGTACTGACAGTCTTATCGCAAGCACACAGCTGGGTTGCATTTCCCTGTTGGCATTGGCCCTGAGTGTGGGAGCTAGCCTGCTGATTCGCCAACTGATCCTACGACCGTTGCGCCAGACCGTACTATTGGCTCATCGCGTTGCATCAGGCGATCTGCGCGATGAGATAGGTGGTGCTGGGCGTCGCGATGAGATGGGGCAACTACTGGACAGCTTACGTGAAATGCTCGGTGGTTTGCGTGGCTTGGTTGGGCGGATTGGTGGCGGAGTAGGCCGGCTCAACGTGGCTACTATGGGCCTGCTCGAGATAATTGAACGCAGTCGTCACGGCGTAGAGCAGCAGCGGCAGGAGACTGAGCTAGCTGCCACCGCGATGAGGCAGATGACGGTATCTGCCGAGGAGGTGGCACAAAATGCCAGCGTCGCCAGTGATGCGGTGGCACAGGTCGATCGACAGGCTCGTGAGGGCGATGCCTTGGTGCGAGTGGCGCGTGATCGGATCGACAGTCTGGCTGAGGAAATGAGAGATTGCGCAGAGGCGATGCAATCGTTGTTGGCGGAGAGTGTGGCCATTGGTGGGGTGCTCAATGTAATCCGGGCGCTTGCCGAACAGACCAACTTGCTTGCGCTGAACGCCGCGATCGAGGCGGCCCGAGCGGGTGAACACGGTCGTGGTTTCGCCGTGGTTGCCGATGAGGTTCGTGCACTGGCGCTACGTACCCAAACCTCTACCGAGGAGATTGAGACGCTCATTGAGAGGCTTCGGGTTGTCGCACAGCTGGCTGCAGAGCGATTGAATGGGACGCATAGATTGACTGGAGAGACGGTATCGCTAGCCGGCCAGGCTTCGGATTCGTTGACTCGGATTGCACAGGCTGTCTCCAGCATCGAGCGGATGAACCAACGTATAGCCACCGCTGCAGAGCAGCAAAGCTCAATGGCAGAGCAAGTTGGTCAAAGCGTGGAACGCGTCCGCTCTATCGCCGAGGACAATGCACTCGAAAGCATCAGCCTGCTTTCCGCCACCGAGGGGCTACGCGAAGTAGGCGAGCAGCTGAATTCAGCAGTCGGACATTTCCGCAATTAATGTAGAGGCATCTCGGTGTTCCTATCCCGGTATCTCTGAAGTTGAACAAAGGGCCAATTATCCTAGCCCTGCGGAAGTACGACTTTTTCGTGCTGTTTCCGTAAGCAGCCAACTCGAGTTGGTGG
Source organism: Pseudomonas sp. BIC9C (assembly GCF_034541995.1). NCBI lineage: Bacteria > Pseudomonadati > Pseudomonadota > Gammaproteobacteria > Pseudomonadales > Pseudomonadaceae > Pseudomonas > Pseudomonas sp. BIC9C. Next base: position 574,476 of record NZ_JAWDGM010000004.1, on the reverse strand, counting down.
ACTTACTAGCCCAGAACCTTGATTGATGACGGCTATTAAGTCTAGGTCCGCCTAACATAATCCACTGGCTTTCATTCTTCTTAGGGGAGCAATATTTCCTTGAACAAGCTGGAAACCGAGTGGCTGCTTCACAGTCATAAAGCCTTGGGTTGCCATTTCAAAGTGACTTTGGGGATGATAAACAGGCCCGAATCTGCTGGTATGATTCCCCCGTAACCTGAGGCGCCCGTTGACCATATCACATGGGTTATCCGCGCTGGTTTAGATAGGCTCACTTATAGAGCAAGTCGAGCTTAACGCACTAAGTTGAGGCATTGGTTTATTATACCCGTCCACCCATCAGATGCCTTACAGAGCTCGATCCTCAATTGAGCGCCTATTGAAAGTTGTTTAAATATCTTCAATAGGAGCAATGTTTAACACACTTGCTAGTTGGCTTGGTATTTGCTTTGACTTCCGCATGTTAATGTCGTGGTTGGAGAAGTGAATGTCGCTAACAAGTAATTCTATGCGGTTGTCCTCAAGCGAAAAGCACTGGTTACCCTGGTTCGGTAAAACTGGAAAAATCGCAATGCGTCGGGCTTGTCTGCTGAATCAGTCGGCATACCCGCTGATCGAGCAAACGTTCGAAGCCATTGCTGAAACGCGCGTGCAGGTGCTGCACAATTGGGCGCGCGAACAATGGGAGCACTTGGCTGAGCTGGCGGAAAATCTCAGTCGTGATTTCGACCATCTCGACAGTTCTTCGCTGGTGGATAAACTCCACCAGGCTGAAGATTTTTCGGAGTTGTTTGTCGTCGACGCCAGCGGCACTGTTGTTTTCTCGACCTGGAAGGGACGCGGTAAAAGTCAGCCCGAGCAGTCTCGTGCGTTGACCGAAGGTTTGAAGGCGCCCTTTCTACATGGTCCTTACAGCGATCCTCTGACTTTGCAGATAGGTCCATCATCTTCACGTTTTCACGATGAAGTCACGTTGATGTTCTACCAGCCATTAAAGACAGGTGAAAAAGTCCTTGGCTGCCTCTGCGGTCGCGTACCAAACGATGTGTTGGGCGATCTTATCCAGCGTGAGGCCGGGCACATTTTTGCCGAGTCGGGCGACAACTATTTGTTCATGGCGCAGTCACGCTTTGATCCTGCTATCCAGCCGGGAACCGCGTTGTCGCGCTCACGTTTCGAGGACGGTACGTTCACTCACGGTGAGAATCTCAAAAGCGGTGTCCGCACGGATTGGAAGATCGTCCAGATCCAGCGCCATACTGAACTTGAACTGCGCTTCACTGATCCAGCGACTCAGCAACTGCACCCTGGCGTTCGCGAAACCATCCGAACCGGCTCCAACCTGTTCGTTACTTATCCCGGTTACTCGGACTATCGACACATTCCGGTGGTCGGTAAAGGTGTCACTTTCCAATTGCCAGGATCACCTGACGTTTGGGGCATGATGTGCGAGGCCGATCTGGAGGAGGTATACCGCCGGCGCTCTCTTAGTTACGGCTTGATGAAACCTTACCTCATGACCATGACGGGCCTTTTTGCCTGCAACTTCATGGTCCAGCATTACAGCGGTTTGGCACAGAGTCTGATTGATACCATCGAAGTCTTGAGTATGGTGTCCACCGCAATCCTGTTCAGTCTACTGGGGCCCAAACGTCTTGCGGTAAGGTTGAATGAGATGACAGGAGTCATCAGGACTATCGTGGAGGGCGAGGGTAACCTTCGCCAGCGTCTGGACACCACGCGCATGGCCAACGACGAGACGGGGGACATGGGGCGCTGGATCAATAGTTTTATCGACCATCTGGACTCGGTTGTAGGGCAGGTAATCAAAGCGAGCCGCAACGTTGGCACCACCAATCAAATGATGTTGGGACGTAGTCAGGAAGCCGGTCTCACTTCAGGCGAGGTTGCTCAAGCGGTGCACCACATGATGATCATCGTCGAAGATCAATTGGGCGAAATTCAGCAAGCCTCCGTCAGTGCGGTACAGATGAAGCAGGCAATGGACGAAGTGGTCATGCGTGCCCGCGAGCAATTTCTCGCCGTACAGGAAGGTACGCAGTCGATTCGCGATGTGGTCGAACGATCTTCTTCCAGTGTGCAATTACTCGACAGCCGCATGACACAGATCGGCAATATCACCGGCCTGATCAGTGACATCACCAACCAGACCAACCTGTTGGCTCTCAATGCAGCCATTGAAGCCGCACGTGCGGGTGAACATGGTCGTGGTTTTGCGGTGGTTGCCGATGAGGTACGCAGTCTCGCGTTGCGCACGTCGCGCGCTGCCGACGACATTCGGCAAATGGTCGAAGGCTTGCAAAATGAAACACAAAAGGCCGTAGGCTTCATGGAGAACGGCGTCAAGGATGTCGATAACAGTCTGCGCCTAGCCGAAGAGGCATCCTCGGAAAACGTGCAACTACATCAAGCCGTGGAAAGCATGTTTGCAATCATTCAGCAGCTCAACAAGCGCAGCCTCGACTACGGCAAGACGATCAAGAAGGTTGATCAGTCCTCCACCGAGATGCGCCAGACCGTCGTCGTGCTGCAGAGCAGCGCTGAAACGGTGAGGCTCAATGCCAACAAATTGCAAAAGTTGCTGGGGCAATTTGAGGTGAGCTGTAATGACCGACGAGGCGCGGCGGCTTGAGTCCGTGTAGTAGCGTGCATGCCAAACTGGACTGTGGCGCGTATCGGCGCAATGTTAAGTTAGAACAGACTAAATCGATCATATGACTGGGCGAGCGGGAGCCTGTCTGAATACTTCTACAAACAGAGCACTTCAGGTGAGCTTCAAATCGTAGAGGCGGAGTACAGTGAAAGGCACCGTAGAGGCCAGTCGGACGTCTGTTTTCGACCAGGGCTGTGTGCAGTCAAGCCGGAGGAGAGAGTTCCGTCTCACTCAGACCACTAATCAGTATTGGCTAACTGCGGCAGGGATGCCTAGGTCGGCAAACAGGGCTATTTACCTAGATTTTCTCAACAACTGATGCTGGTAGCGTTGGAGGAATGAACATGTCGAACCGGTTTAAGGAAGGACTGCATCGTTTCCAGGCGGATATCCAGAGCTTCAGAATCTGCGATGACGTCTCGAGCACAGCTCGGGCCAGCGCACGGGCAAGTGTGCCGAATACAGAACGCCGGCTTGAGCCAAGCGCGATACCCCAACTTGACGCATCAATGGTTACGCAACGGATCGTTTGTTGGGACGGACTTCATTACCGTGGTGTCTGTTATCCGCATCCCTATCTAAGATGGATAATCGGGGAGTGCGTATCAGTCAAAAGCTTCACGGCACATCCTTGTAAGTTTGTCAGTGCCTGCTTCAGATCGAGCATACCCCTGGTTCCGAGACCTTGAGCGCGCATGTATCGAGAGCGATATGGGCCGAAGACGCCATCAGAGAGAACGAAGGCAGGCGTATCCTCGCTTCAAACACGCTGCTTTTGTGGTGACCTGCATGAAAACAGGGAGGGCAGGGCACGTCTTTCTAAAGGGTTAGGGCGGAGCCAATAGCAATTAGCCGCGGGCACAGCTACACCTTCCAGCGCCTACACTATCCTAATCAATAGGGAACTCAGACATATCTACTTCGCGTATTTTAAAAATAGAGGTTAATCTGAACTTAGTTAAACTAAATAGATATTTAGTTGAGTTGGCTGATGTCCTCCGTGGAGCCTGTTAAGGTTGAATTGTCCCGAATTTTCCAGACAGAACCGAACATCATCTTTAGTCTGATTCTGATTGAAAATGACCGTCTGCTTCTGGCCGACAGGTGTCTCTCTCAATGGCCTGCAATTCACTCAAAACATACAGCCGTCCGTGACCCGAAATCTTGGCCTCGTCTGAACGTTGTAAATGCGCGGTAATGACCGCGGCCCAATTTTTTGCGACATATAGTGATGTTTTTCGAACTTCCTTAGAAATCGCTAGACATCGCTAGCCTGTCCAGATGTTTGTGATGGAACTGTGCTTAAAAACTGCAGGGCGTTTCAGTTTTTGATGATCCTATTTCAACTTTTAATGGCACTCGTCGCTAATACGGACTGTATTTGTGACGATAATTTAAATACTACAATTTGTGTTTTGATGGCCGGAGTCACCCACGTATCGTGCCGCACATGGATAAATGGATTGAATTGGTCAAGGCCAAGATGAGTGAACTCAAAATCACTCAAGAGATACTCGCCGAGCGCCTCGGGATGTCCCAGGGTGGCATTGGTCACTGGCTCAACAAACGTCGTGAACCCGGCATCGAAGACATGAACCGTGTGCTGCGGGCGCTGGGCCTTGAGTTTCTCGAGGTGGCGCTGGTGATCCGGGAACCGCAGGCGTCAACCGACGACGAAATCCCCCTGACACAGAAGTACAACCCCTACTTTCGCTACCCGGTCAGTGACTGGCGCGAACCTGCCGAAGTGCGCGACGGCGAGGTCGCGGTGTATGCAAAGGGGCACTTTGAACTGTCCGATTACCACGCCCGGGGGGCGGCGTTCTGGTTGAGAGTGGCGGGCGATGCGATGACCGCACCCAATGGCATCAGCATCCCGGAGGGCATGTTGATTCTGGTGGACCCGGCCGTGGAAGCCGTGCCTGGCAAACTGGTCATCGCCCAGTGGCCGGACAGCACCGAAGCCACGTTCCGCAAATTGATCGAAGAGGGCGGGCAGCGTTACCTGGTCCCGCTCAATCCGACGTATCCGAAAGCCTTGTACACCGAAGAATGTCGAATCATCGGCGTGGTGGTACAGGCGACAGCCAAATTCTAATCAGATCGGTCCTCGCAAGGCGTAGGACCGATCTTCATTTCACGCTTCTTCCAGTTCGACCAGCGCACTGCCTTCGCTGACCATCTCGCCTTCCTGGCAATACAGCGCCTTGATCACCCCGGCATGGGGTGCGCGGATGCTGTGCTCCATTTTCATCGCTTCCAGCACCACCAGTTGCGCTCCGGCTTCGACCGTTTGCCCGGCCTCCACCAGCACGCGCACGATGCTGCCGTTCATGGGGGCGGTCAGCCCGCCCTGATGGCTATGGCTGGCCTCGACGGCGCTGATCGGGTCGTAAGCCTCGATGCGGCGCAACTCGCCATCCCACTGCAAATACACATGTTCGTCACGGCGTATGGCGCGGTGTTGACGGCGCACGCCAGCCTGCTCGGTCAGCAGTTGCTCACCCTTGAGCCGAGCGCTGTGGGCATCGATGTTGCCCAGCGTCATCGCACGGTCCTGGCCTTCACAACTCAAGTGAAGGGTGACTTCTCTCGGCAAACCGGCACGCAACCCATTACGTGCCGCCCACGGCGAACTCGGGTCATCGGCGCGGGTAGCAGGCGACTGGCTCTGGGCAAATGCCTGGGCGGCGGCTTGCCAGAAATCATCGCTCAGTTGCGCTGGCGTCGGCAGCAACTGCTCCTGATAGCGCGGAATGAAGCCGGTATCCAGTTCGGCAGCGGCAAAGGCCGGGTGGCCGATGATGCGCCGCAGGAAATTGATGTTGGTCTTCAGACCGCCGATGGCGAATTCGTCCAGCATGCTCAGCAGGCGCAAGCGCGCCTGTTCACGGTCCTCGCCCCAGGCAATCAGCTTGCCGAGCATCGGGTCGTAGAACGGCGAGATCTCGTCACCCTCTTCAACGCCGCTGTCCACTCGACGCCCCGGTCCACGGGCAGACTCGCGATAAAGCTCCAGGCGACCGGTCGCCGGGAGGAAATCATTGCCCGGATCTTCGGCATACAGCCGCACTTCGATCGCGTGCCCCACCAGCGGCACCTGATCCTGAGTGATGGGCAATGCTTCGCCGCGTGCCACGCGAATTTGCCAAGCCACCAGGTCGAGGCCGGTGATGGCTTCGGTGACCGGGTGTTCCACTTGCAGGCGGGTGTTCATCTCCATGAAGAAGAACTCGCCGCGCGCATCCAGCAAAAACTCAACGGTGCCGGCACCGACATAACCGATGGCCTGGGCTGAACGCACGGCGGCTTCGCCCATGGCGCGACGCAGTTCCGGGCTCAGGCCTGGTGCCGGGGCTTCCTCGACGACTTTCTGGTGCCGCCGCTGAATCGAGCAGTCACGTTCGTTGAGGTACAGGCAGTTGCCGTGCTGGTCGGCGAACACCTGGATTTCCACGTGGCGTGGCTTGAGCAGGTATTTCTCCACCAGCATCCGCGAATCGCCGAACGACGATTGCGCTTCACGCTGTGCCGAGGCCAGGGCTTCGGCCAGTTGGCTGACGTCCTCGACCACTTTCATGCCTTTGCCGCCGCCACCCGCGGTGGCCTTGAGCAGCACCGGGTAGCCGATGCGCTCGCAGGCGGCGCGGAAGGTTTCCAGGTCCTGGGCTTCGCCGTGATAACCGGGCACCAACGGCACGCCGGCGGTTTCCATCAAGGCTTTGGCGGCGGATTTGCTGCCCATGGCGTCGATGGCCGAGGCAGGCGGGCCGAGGAATATCAAACCGGCGCTTTCAATGGCGCGGGCAAACCCGGCGTTTTCCGACAGAAAGCCATAGCCAGGGTGAATCGCCTGGGCACCACTGGCTTTGGCGGCGGCGATCAGTTTGTCGATTTGCAGGTAACTGTCGGCGGCTTTGCTGCCACCGAGGTCGACACGAATATCGGCTTCGCGGCTGTGCCGGGCGTCACGGTCGGTGGCGCTGTGCACGGCCACGGTCGTCAGGCCCAGCGCCTTGGCGGTGCGCATCACCCGGCAAGCGATTTCGCCGCGGTTGGCCACCAGCAGGGTGGTGAGGACAGGTGCGCTCATCAGCGGGGCTCCTTGGTGGTTTCGGCTTGCCAGCTCGGCGGACGTTTTTGCAGGAAGGCGCGCAGGCCTTCCTGGCCTTCCGGGCTGACGCGGATGCGGGCGATGGCGTTTTCGGTGTAGCGGCGCAATGCCGGGGTCAGTGAGCCGTCGCCGACTTCGCGCAACAGCTCCTTGCTGGCGCGCATCGCGGCCGGACTGTTGAGCAACAGGTTGTCGATCCACTGCTCGACTTTCTGTTCCAGCTCGGCACTTGCATAGCTTTCCGACAACAGACCGATTTCCCGTGCCCGTTGCCCGCCGAAGCGCTCCGCGGTCAAGGCATAGCGACGTGTAGCGCGCTCGCCGATGGCCTGCACCACGAACGGGCTGATCACCGCCGGCGCCAGGCCGATGCGCACTTCCGACAGGCAGAACTGCGCGTCATCGGCACCGATGGCCATGTCGCAGCAACTGATCAGGCCCAGCGCACCGCCAAAGGCCGCGCCTTGTACCACGGCCAGGGTCGGAACTTTCAGTTTGGCCAGGTTGTACATCAACTCCGCCAGTTCCCGGGCGTCATCGAGGTTGGTGGCGTAGTCGAGTTCGGCCGATTGCTGCATCCAGGCCAGGTCGGCGCCGGCGCTGAAATGTTTGCCGCGACCGCGCACGATCAGAAATCGCAGGCTGGAATCGCTGGCGACTTTGTCGAGGGCGAGGATCAGTTCGCGGATCATTTCGGCGTTGAAGGCGTTGTTCTTTTCTTCACGGCTGAGCCACAGGGTGGCAAAACCACGCGGGTCGGTCAGCAGTTCGAGGGTGTTGAAGTCGCTCATATTGTCCGTCTCCACAACTCTGTTCTTCTGTAGGAGCGAGCAAGCTCGCGATGAACGCTCAACCGACGCTGGCTACCAGATGCCCCGCGTTATCGTTAACGCCTATCGCGAGCAAGCTCGCTCCTACAGAGGTCGGATCACATCCGGAACACGCCGAAGCGGCTCGGTTCGATTGGCGCGTTCAACGACGCGGAAAAGGCCAGGGCCAGTACGTCGCGAGTCTGGGCCGGGTCGATGACACCGTCGTCCCACAGGCGCGCGCTGGAATAGTAGGGGTGACCCTGTTCTTCATACTGGTCGAGGATCGGTTGCTTGATCTCGGCTTCCTGCTCGGCGCTGAAACCATGGCCGCTGCGTTCGGCCTGTTCGCGCTTGACCTGCACCAGAACACCGGCAGCCTGTTCGGCGCCCATCACACCGATGCGGGCGTTCGGCCACATCCACAGGAAACGCGGATCGTAGGCGCGGCCACACATGCCGTAGTTACCGGCGCCGAAGCTGCCGCCGATGATCACCGTGAACTTCGGCACCTTGGCGCAAGCCACCGCCGTCACCAGTTTCGCGCCGTGCTTGGCAATACCGCCGGCTTCGTATTTCTGGCCGACCATGAAGCCGGTGATGTTCTGCAAGAACAGCAACGGAATGCCGCGCTGACAGGCCAGCTCAATAAAGTGCGCGCCTTTCTGCGCCGCTTCAGCGAACAGAATGCCGTTGTTGGCGAGGATCGCGATCGGGTAACCGTGCAGGTAAGCAAAACCGCAGACCAGCGTTGTCCCGAACAGCGCCTTGAACTCGTCGAACACCGATCCGTCCACCAGTCGCGCAATCACTTCACGCACGTCAAACGGTTGCTTGGCATCAGCCGGAACCACACCGTACAACTCGTCACTGCTGTAGAGCGGGGCGATCGGCGTGCGTTGCTGAACCTCGCCTTGCTTGCGCCAGTTGAGGTTGGCGACGCTACGCCGGGCCAAGGCCAGCGCGTGTTCATCGCTCTCGGCGTAATGGTCGGCCACCCCGGAAATCTTGCAATGCACATCGGCCCCGCCGAGGTCTTCGGCACTGACCACCTCACCGGTCGCGGCTTTCACCAGCGGCGGGCCGGCGAGGAAGATCGTCGCTTGTTCGCGGACCATGATGGCTTCGTCGGCCATCGCCGGCACATACGCGCCGCCGGCGGTGCAGGAGCCCATGACCACGGCAATCTGCGGAATGCCCATGGCGCTCATGTTGGCCTGGTTGAAGAAGATTCGCCCGAAGTGCTCGCGGTCCGGAAACACTTCATCCTGACGCGGCAGGTTGGCACCGCCCGAATCCACCAGATAGATGCACGGCAGGCGATTCTGCTGGGCGATGGTCTGGGCGCGCAGGTGTTTTTTCACCGTCAGTGGGTAATACGAGCCACCTTTTACCGTGGCGTCGTTGGCGACGATCATGCATTCGACGCCTTCCACGCGGCCGATCCCGGCAATCACGCCAGCTGCTGGAACGTCTTCGCCATACACCTCATAGGCCGCCAGTTGGCTGATTTCCAGAAACGGCGAACCCGGATCCAGCAAGCGGTTGATGCGCTCGCGGGGCAGCAATTTACCCCGCGAGGTGTGGCGCTCCTGCGCTTTCGGGCCGCCACCTTGGGCGACTTGGGCAAGCAGGGTGTGCAGGGCGTCGACCTGTTTGAGCATCGCCGCGCTGTTGGCGGCGAACTCCGCTGAACGGGGGTTGAGCTGGGTATGCAGGATAGCCATGGGCAGCTCCGTTTAGCGGGTTTCGTTGAACAGTTCGCGACCGATCAGCATGCGACGGATCTCACTGGTGCCGGCGCCGATTTCGTACAACTTGGCGTCACGTAGCAGACGGCCGGCCGGGAATTCGTTGATGTAGCCATTGCCACCGAGAATCTGGATCGCGTCGAGGGCCATTTGCGTGGCACGTTCGGCGGAATAGAGGATGACCCCGGCGGCGTCCTTGCGCGTGGTTTCGCCGCGCTCGCAAGCCTGGGCCACGGCGTACAGGTAGGCGCGGCTGGCGTTGAGTTGGGTGTACATGTCGGCGACCTTGCCCTGGATCAGCTGGAACTCGCCGATGCTCTGGCCGAACTGCTTGCGGTCGTGGATGTACGGCACGATCAGGTCCATGCACGCCTGCATGATCCCGGTCGGGCCACCGGACAGGACAACGCGCTCGTAGTCGAGGCCGCTCATCAGCACTTTCACGCCGCCGTTGAGCACGCCGAGGATATTTTCTTCCGGCACTTCGACGTCATCGAAAAACAGCTCGCAGGTGTTCGAACCACGCATGCCGAGCTTGTCGAACTTGTTGCTGCGGCTGAAGCCTTTCCAGTCGCGCTCGACGATGAAGGCGGTGATGCCGTGAGGGCCTTTTTCCAGGTCGGTCTTGGCGTAGATCACATAGGTGTTGGCGTCCGGACCGTTGGTGATCCAGGTCTTGCTGCCGTTGAGCACGTACTTGTCGCCGCGTTTGTCGGCACGCAGTTTCATCGAGACCACGTCGGAACCGGCGTTTGGCTCGCTCATGGCCAAGGCGCCGATGTGCTCGCCGCTGATCAGTTTCGGCAGGTATTTGCTTTTCTGTTCGTGAGTGCCGTTACGGTTGATCTGGTTGACGCAGAGGTTGGAGTGCGCGCCGTAGGACAACGCCACTGAGGCCGAGCCACGGCTGATTTCTTCCATGGCCACCACGTGGGCCAGGTAACCCAGGCCAGCACCGCCGTACTCTTCCGGTACGGTAATGCCCAGCAGGCCCATGTCGCCGAATTTGCGCCACAGGTCGGCGGGGAACAGGTTGTCGGTGTCGATCTGGGCGGCACGCGGGGCGATCTCTTTGGCGACGAAGGACTGAACCTGATCGCGCAGCATGTCGATGGTTTCACCGAGGGCAAAGTTCAGGGATGGGTAGCTCATGGGTCACCTTTTGGCTTTTTTGTTGGGCGGAGAGGGCCGTGATTCAGTTCTCACCTTTACGTTAACGTAAACCTGTGACGAATGGCTGTCAATCACCCTTTACGTTAACGTCAACTTGAGCGAGAGTAGAGGCAGTTCAAGATCAGCGCGGACCTACCCTGTGGGAGCGGGCTTGCTCGCGAAGGCGTCCTGTCAGTCGACATTCCTGTTGTCTGGTACACCGCTTTCGCGAGCAAGCCCGCTCCCACAAGAGACCGCCGGTAGCCCATTAATAAAGACAATAGGGGTCGTCATGGATCAACCCAGTGCAAGCCCGCAACGCAGTTACACCCGTGGTTCCCAGGACAAAGCCTTGCTGGCGATGACCATTGGCCAGGCGTTCGACAACACGGTTGCGCAGTACCCGGACGGGGAGGCGCTGGTGGTGCGCCATCAGCAGTTGCGTTACACCTGGCAGCAATTGGCCGAGGCCGCGGACCTGCACGCCAGGGCGCTGCTGGCGTTGGGGCTGCAAGCCGGGGACCGCCTCGGCATTTGGGCACCGAACTGCGCTCAGTGGTGCATCAGCCAGATTGCCACCGCGAAAATCGGCGTGATCCTGGTCAACATCAATCCCGCGTATCGCAGTTCCGAACTCGAATACGTACTGAAGCAATCCGGTTGCCAATGGCTGGTGTGTGCCGGGGCCTTCAAGACCTCGAACTATCACGCGATGCTGCAAGGCCTGGTGCCGGAACTGGCCGAGCAATCCATCGGCAAGTTACACAGCGAGCGGTTGCCGGAGTTGCGTGGCGTCATCAGCCTGGATGCGCAGCCACCATCGGGGTTCCTGCCATGGTCGCAACTGGCCGCTCTGGCGGGCGGCGTGACGGTCGAGCAACTGCATGAGCGCCAGGACAGCCTGCATTTCGATCAGCCGGTGAATATACAGTACACCTCCGGCACCACCGGTTTCCCCAAGGGCGCGACCCTCAGTCACTACAACATTCTCAACAATGGCTACATGGTCGGCGAAAGCCTGGGCCTGACGGCGGCCGATCGACTGGTGATCCCGGTACCGCTGTATCACTGCTTCGGCATGGTCATGGGCAACCTCGGCTGCATCACCCATGGCAGCACGATGATTTATCCGAACGACGCGTTCGATCCATTGCTGACCCTCGGCACCGTAGCCGACGAAAAGGCCACGGCGCTGTACGGCGTGCCAACCATGTTCATCGCCATGCTTGACCAGCCGCAACGTGCCGGGTTCGACCTGTCGAGCCTGCGCACCGGGATCATGGCGGGCGCGACCTGTCCTATCGAAGTGATGCGCCGGGTCATCAGCGAAATGCACATGAGTGAAGTGCAGATTGCCTACGGCATGACGGAAACCAGCCCTGTGTCGTTGCAGACCGGTCCGTCGGACGACCTGGAATTGCGCGTCACCACGGTGGGTCGCACCCAACCGCAGCTGGAAAGCAAGATCATTGACGAGGCGGGCAACCTGGTACCCCGTGGCACTATCGGTGAGCTCTGTACCCGTGGCTACAGCGTGATGCTCGGCTACTGGAACAACCCGCAGGGCACCGTAGAAGCCATCGATCAGGCAGGCTGGATGCACACCGGCGACCTGGCGAGCATGAACGATGAGGGTTACGTGTGCATTGCCGGGCGTAACAAGGACATGATCATCCGTGGCGGTGAGAATATTTACCCGCGGGAGCTGGAAGAGTTTTTCTTTACTCATCCGGCTGTTGCGGACGTTCAGGTGATCGGCATTCCTTGCTCGCGCTACGGCGAAGAGATCGTCGCCTGGATCAAGTTCCACCCTGGCCACAGCGCCACCGAGCAAGAGCTGCAAGCCTGGTGCAAGGAGCGCATCGCGCACTTCAAGACGCCGCGCTACTTCAAGTTCGTCGATGAGTTTCCAATGACCGTGACCGGCAAGATCCAGAAATTCCGGATGCGCGAGATCAGTATCGAGGAGTTGCGCAACAACAAGGCATGACGAGGCTTCTTGTAGGAGCGAGCTTGCTCGCGAAGAACTCAAGGATGCCGCGTTCATTCAGAATGTGCGCGTTATCGTTGGTGACCTTCGCGAGCAAGCTCGCTCCTACAGGGTGTGGTGAAATCTCAAATGCCAGACAGCACAAAGGGGAGCCGAAGCTCCCCTTTAATTTGTCGTTGCGCGTGCTCTTTTTTTATTATTGAGGGTCGGTCTGTTTTTGTTTTTGGCAACCGTTGCCCTTTACCGCTGTTTTTGGCGATCCCCATCCGGGATCAAGAGCAAACGTATTTTTTTGAGCGCTGATCTACTTTTTCGCCAAGCGATCCAACCAGTTCGGGAGCTACCTGAAGGTAGTTTTATTGTTCTCTGTCCGGTTGCGGGTAACTCCGAAAAGCACCCTGAAAAGCACATCTTCTCCAAAAAAATCTGTTAGCTGCGTCTCTGCCGTGTTGTTTTTGTTATGTCAGAGTCGTTACGTCTTGTTTTTATTAGGTTTGCCGCAATTTTTTTATTCTTGTTGTGCGATAGAAATAGCAGGAGCCGTGCCAACTTTTTAAAAGCCTTTAAAATCAATGCTTTGTAGTTTTGTAGGGTTTTACGCCTCAGGCAAAACCCTACATTTTGTTTCCGTGTTACTCGCTTGCGCCCACGTTTGTGTCCGGGCGGTAACACCCGGACACACTCAACGCACTCACTGTGCGCTGCGGGCCTTGGCCACGCGGGAACCGGTAGGGCGACCCAATACTGTGCAAATCTGCTGACCGGCGAGCATCAAGGCGTCGAGATCGATCCCGGTGTCGATACCCAGGCCGTTGAGCAGGTAAACCACGTCTTCGGTCGCGACGTTACCGCTGGCACCCTTGGCATAGGGGCAGCCGCCCAGACCGGCGATGGAGCTGTCGAACACCGAGATGCCTTCCAGCAGACTGGCGTAGATGTTGGCCACAGCCTGACCGTAGGTGTCGTGGAAGTGCCCCGCGAGTTTTTCCCGGGGAACATCCTTTGATACCACCTCGAACATCTTGCGGGTTGCGCCAGCGGTGCCGGTGCCGATGGTGTCCCCCAGCGAGACCTCATAGCAGCCCATGGCATAGAGCTCGCGAGCGACCAAGGCGACTTGCTCCGGTGCGACGTTACCTTCATAGGGGCAGCCCAGCACGCAGGACACATACCCGCGCACGGTCACCCCATGTTGTCTGGCGGCATCCATGATCGGCCCGAAACGCTCCAGGCTTTCGCTGATCGAGCAATTGATGTTGCGTTGGGAAAAAGCTTCGGATGCCGCCGCAAACACCGCCACTTCCTTCACTCCGGCGGCGAGGGCATCTTCGAAACCGCGCAGGTTGGGAGCGAGCGCGCCATACACCACACCCGGTTTGCGCTGTATCTGCGCGAAAACCTCGGCGGAACCGGCCATCTGCGGCACCCACTTGGGCGAAACGAAACTGCCGACTTCTATATAGCCGAGGCCCGCGGCCGTGAGCGCGTCGACCAGTTGCACCTTGTCGGCGACGCTGATGGGCTGGGCTTCGTTCTGCAGGCCGTCGCGGGGGCCGACTTCGACAATGCGTACGTGGGTAGGGAGGGACATGGGCTTCGACCTGTGCTGATTGTCTGAATGTGCAAAAAACTGTAGGAGCGAGCTTGCTCGCGATGGACTCCCATGCACCGCGTTTATCCAGCAGACACGCGTTATCGTTAACGGCCATCGCGAGCAAGCTCGCTCCTACAGGGGGCGGTGTGGATTTACTGAATCGATTCCTGGCTTTTGAGCGTCTGCTCCAGCGCCTGCACGCAGCGCTCTTCGGCAGTATCCAGCTCCAGTTTCATCTGCTCGATGTCCAGCAACTGCTGCTCAAGCTGCTCACGGCGCTCGCTGATTTTCGCCAGCATGCTGTGCAGTTGCTTGGTGTTACCGCTGGACGGGTCGTAGAGCTCGATCAGCTCGCGGCATTCAGCCAGCGAGAAACCGATGCGTTTGCCCCGCAGGATCAGCTTCAGGCTGACCTTGTCGCGAGGCGAGTAGATGCGTTCCTGGCCACGACGTTCGGGGCTGAGCAGGCCTTGCTCTTCATAAAAGCGAATGGCGCGGGTGGTGATATCGAGCTCGCGGGCGAGATCGGAAATGCTGTAGGTCTGGCTGCTCATGGGCGCGCTCGCAAAAGGTCATGGCGCTAAGCTAATGGCAGGTTGACGTTTACGTCAAGGGGCAGTGGTTTTCGCTGTTCTTGCTGGCCTAATCGCGAGCAGGCTCGCTCCCACAGTAGATATCCAGTGAACACAATCCCTGTGGGAGCGAGCCTGCTCGCGATAAGGGCACCTCGGTATCAAGCTCTACGCTTTCTCGAGCTTTTTCTCCTGCGCTGTCACTTGCTGGCACAGTTCGATCATCTGCTCGCGCATCCAGCGGTTCGCCGGGTCCTGGTCAGTGCTTTCGTGCCAGTAAAGGTGGGTTTCCACCGGCGGCACATCGTTGACCGGCAGATAAAAGGCGTGCAGGTCGTTACGGCGGGCGAAGCGTTCCGGCACGGTCATGACCATGTCCGTCTGCTGCAACACTTGCGAGGCCATCAGGTAATGCTGGGAGCGCAGGGCGATCTTGCGCTGGATGCCCATCTTGCCCAGCGCCAGGTCGACATAGCCGAGCCGCTGCGGCGGCTGGAAATATGGATGTGGGTCAGGCCCAGGTAATCATCCAGCGAGTTTTCTCTTTGCCCGCCAGCGGATGCCCCTTGCGCATGGCACACACGTAGCGGTCCTCCATCAACTTGACGTGACGTACCTGCGGGTCGGTGTTGAGCGGCGCGTCGACCGCGAAGTCGAGGCGCCCGGCCGCCAGTTCCTTGGTGGTTTCGCGGCGTTTGGACAGGAAGCTTTCGATGATCACCGTTGGTGCCAGGCGGCGCAGGCGCTGGAACAGCGGCGGCAGGATCACCGCTTCGGTGAGGTCGGTCATGCTGATGCGGTAGGTCTTGACCGCCTGCTGCGGGTTGAATATGCGGCTTTCCTGCACCGACACGCGCAGCAGCGAGAGTGCGTTGCGCACCGGGCCGATGATGTTCTGGGCCATGGGCGTCGGCACCATGCCCTGGGCGGTGCGCACGAACAGCGGGTCGTTGAAGGTCTCGCGCAGACGCGCCAGTGCGTTCGACACCGCCGGTTGGGTGATGCCGACAATCTGCCCGGCGCGGGTCAGGTTGGCTTCGGTGTAGATCGCGTCGAAGACGATGAAAAGGTTGAGATCGACCTTGCTCAGATTCATTACGCGGCTCTCTTGTTATGTGGGCGGACTGACCGTGACGATCAGTCGATCATATATCGGTGATGAATGTTTATACACGCCGAGAATAGGCTAGGTAAATTATCAACGCTGTTCTAGCATCGATACAGGACCTAAACAACCTCCCCCCAGAAGGTATCTTGCTCATGGATTTCGCTTATTCGCCCAAGGTTCAGGAACTGCGCGAGCGCGTGACTGCGTTCATGGACACCTACGTTTATCCCGCTGAAGCCGTGTTCGAACGCCAGGTCGCCGAAGGCGATCGCTGGCAGCCGACCGCGATCATGGAAGAGCTCAAGGCCAAGGCCAAGGCCGAAGGCCTGTGGAATTTGTTTCTGCCTGAGTCTGAACTGGGTGCCGGGCTGACCAACCTTGAATACGCGCCGCTGGCGGAAATCATGGGCCGCTCGCTGCTGGGGCCAGAGCCGTTCAACTGCTCGGCACCGGACACCGGCAACATGGAAGTGTTGGTGCGCTACGCCAATGAAGAACAGAAACAACGCTGGCTCGAGCCATTGCTGCGCGGCGAGATCCGCTCGGCGTTTGCCATGACCGAACCAGACGTCGCGTCGTCCGACGCCACCAACATGGCCGCCCGCGCGGTGCGTGATGGTGATGAGTGGGTGATCAGCGGCAAGAAATGGTGGACGTCGGGTGCTTGCGACCCGCGCTGCAAGATCCTGATTTTCATGGGACTGAGCAATCCGGACGGGCCACGTCACGCCCAGCACTCGATGATTCTGGTGCCGGTGGACACCCCCGGGGTAAAAATCCTGCGTCCGCTGCCGGTGTTCGGCTACGACGACGCTCCACATGGTCACGCCGAAGTGCTGTTTGAAAATGTTCGGGTGCCGTACGAAAACGTCCTGCTGGGCGAAGGCCGTGGCTTCGAAATTGCGCAAGGTCGCCTGGGTCCGGGCCGGATTCACCACTGCATGCGTTCGATCGGCATGGCCGAGCGAGCACTGGAACTGATGTGCAAACGCTCGGTGAGCCGTACGGCATTCGGCAAACCCCTGGCGCGGCTGGGTGGTAACGTCGACAAGATCGCCGACTCGCGGATGGAGATCGACATGGCACGCCTGCTGACACTGAAGGCGGCGTACATGATGGACACGGTTGGCAACAAAGTGGCCCGCAGCGAGATCGCGCAGATCAAGGTCGTCGCGCCAAACGTTGCGTTGCGCGTGATCGACCGGGCGATCCAGATCCATGGCGGGGCAGGGGTTTCCAACGATTTCCCGCTGGCCTACATGTATGCGATGCAGCGCACCCTGCGCCTGGCCGACGGCCCGGACGAAGTGCACCGTGCGGCGATTGGCAAGTTCGAGATAGGCAAGTATGTGCCGAAGGAAATGATGCGTAGCGGGCACTAAGACCGCGGCGTTGCCATTCGCGGGCAAGCCCGCTCCCACAAAGACTGCACCGAACCTGTGGGAGCGGGCTTGCCCGCGATGGCGTCAGTCGATCCAGCACATCAACAGCAGATTCAATAAACCCAAACCTCAACCCGCCGATTCCTGATCCTTCCCTCATCGGCGCTATTGGCCGCCACCGGCATTTCGGCACCGAATCCACGAATCTCGCGAAACACCACACCGCTCTTCACCAACTCCCGCCGTACCGCCATGGCCCGCAGTTTCGACAACAGGTCGGCGCGCGCCGGGTCGCTCTTGGCATCGCCAAACCCCACCAGCGTGACCTGCCCATCGGTCTTGCCGTGCTGCTTTATATAGTCGAGCACCCGCCACAGATCCTGTCGGGCCTTGTTGTCCAGGGTGGCGCTGCCTTCCTCGAAACGGAAGTTCACCGACAGCCGTTGAGCATGTCGACTCAGCGCCTGATAACCCTCGGGCATCAACGCATTGGGGGTAACGGCCATGGCTTGCACGGTCTGTGCAATAAAGCCGTTGGCGGCCACTATGGCTTGACCTTTGGTGCTTTGGGCAAAGGCCACCAGGGCATTGGCCCAGGGATTTTTCCCGCTGGGCGGCAGGTAAAAGAACAATCGACGGGACAGCGGATAGTCTTCCGTGGCAATCAGGCTGTTGAGCGGCAGCATGGCTTGCGATTGACCGTCGACAATGGCCACAGCCTTGGCCTGGCGCACGTAGGGTAAACCGATGAAACCGATGCCTTGTGGATCTGCGCTGACCGCATCGGACAGTTGTTCGCTGGACTCGAAGCGCTTCGCCGCGCTGCCGAGGGTTTTGCCACGACCACTGAGGACCAGTTCCTTGAAGGTGTCGTAGGTCCCGGACTGATCATCCCGCGCATACAGATGAATCGGCCCGCCACGACCGCCGATGTCTTCCCAGGTCTTCACCTCTCCACTGAAAATGCGCGCCAGTTGCACGGTGTCGAGCTGGTTCAGCGGATTGTCCGGGTGAAGGATGATCGCCAGGCCGTCGATGGCGATGACCTGTTCGGCGCTCGGGCTTTTCAGGTCACCGAGCGATTGCAGGCTGGCCAGTTCGCTGTCCTTGATCGGGCGCGACGAGGCGGCCAGATCGGCACTGGCTGCTTTTAACGCGGTGAAACCGGTGCTGGAACCATGGGCTGCCACTTCCACCACGATCCGACGGCCCTGGACGGTTTCACCGACAATGCGCAGTTCGTTGGCGGTGTCCGGGGTTTCGCGGTGAATTTTGCGCAGGCCCTGTGCGCTCAACAACCCCTCGACCAGCGCCGGCCCCAATGCTGCGCCGATGGTGTTGGAACCCTGAATGCGCAGCACCGGGCCCTGTTCGGGTGTCGGCAAGTCGCCGGCCGAGACGGCTTGCGGCAAGCCCATGCACAGCATCAACAGGAACAACACGCGCAGCATCATGCCGGCACCTTTATAGCCAAAGGAGGTGCCGGGAGATTAAGTCAGTAAGGTTTCCGAAAAATGACACTTTGCAAATGTGGGAGCGGGCTTGCTCGCGAAGGGGTCATAACATTCAATGTCGATGTTGAATGTAAGACCGCCTTCGCGAGCAAGCCCCGCCCCACAAGGTATTGATGTGTCTGTCAGACGTCAGCTCAACTCAACTCAAGCCAGATCGGCGCATGGTCCGATGGTTTTTCCATGCCGCGCAATTCGTAGTCCACCCCGGCGGCCTTCACCCGCGGCAGCAAGCCGTGGGAGGCGAGGATCAGGTCGATACGCAGGCCACGCTTGGGCTCGTCTTCGAAGCCACGGCTGCGGTAGTCGAACCAGCTGAAGGTGTCGGTCACGTCCGGGTTCAAGTGACGGAAACTGTCGACCAGGCCCCAGTTTTTCAGGCGGGCCATCCACTCGCGCTCTTCCGGCAGGAAGCTGCATTTGCCGGTTTTCAGCCAGCGTTTCATGTTGTCCGGGCCGATGCCGATGTCGCAGTCTTCCGGGGAAATGTTCACATCGCCCATCACCACCAGTGGCTGGTCATTCTTGAACTGGCTTTCCAGCAATTGCTGCAAATCGCTGTAGAAGCGTTCCTTGGCCGGGAATTTGGTCGGGTGGTCGCGGCTTTCGCCCTGCGGGAAATAACCGTTCATGATGGTCACCGGCACGCCGTTGGCGTCGGGGAAGGTGCCCCAGATGAAACGCCGTTGGGCGTCTTCTTCGTCGGTGGCGAATCCTTTATGCAGGGCCAGCGGCTCCTGGCGCGAGAGCAGGGCGACGCCGTAGTGGCCCTTTTGCCCGTGGAAATACACGTGATAGCCCAGCGCCTTGACTTCATCGAGGGGGAACTGGTCGTCGTGAACCTTGGTTTCCTGCAGGCCGATCACATCGGGCTGGTGCTTTTCGATCAGCGCCGCCAGCTGATGGGGGCGGGCGCGCAGCCCGTTGATGTTGAAGGAGACGATCTTCATGGTCGGCAGTCCTGGCAAAAGGGCGATGCTAGCTGACATGTGGGAATCGGGCCAGTGTGGGGTGAGGGGATTCGGCTTGGCCCTTCAGCTTTATGTGGGCAGTGATGGCCCCTTCGCGAGCAGGCTCGCTCCCACAGGGAATAGATGTGGTTTGTACCTTTGTGGTAGCGAGCCTGCTCGCGAAGGCGATTTCATTGCCTACACTGATTGCGAATCTGTAAGGAACTGTGTCGGTGCCAATCAGCTCGTAACAACAAGAGCGCAGCCATCCGAGCTGTGCCGGGGAGATCAACCGTCATGCCCGAAACCTCGACCGTCATCGCCGATATTCACATGCTCGACAGCGGCTACGCCCGCGAAGCGCGTTCGCTGCTGTACCAGGCTTATCGACACGAGCCGACCTTCGGCTATTTGTTCGAAGCCGAACGTCCCGGTTACGAACAGCGGGTTCGCGCCACCGTACGCGAACTGGTGACCCAGCATTTTCTCCAGGACCTGCCGGCCATCGGCCTGCTGGTCAATGACCGCCTGATTGGCATCGCCCTGATCGCACCGCCGCAACGTCGTCTTGGCGTCACTGAAAGTTGGGCCTGGCGCCTGCGCATGGTGCTCAGCACGGGATTTCGCTGCACTCGTCGCTACCTCGAATATCACGCTGCCGTGGAGGCCTGCGTGCCGAACGACTCGGTGCACGTTCTGCCATTGCTGGGGGTACATCCGCAGTTCCAGGGCAAACACTTCGGCGAGCAGTTGCTGCAGGCCGTGCACAACTGGTGCGCGGTGGATGAACACTCACAGGGGGTAATTCTCGACACCGGCAATCCACGTTATCTGGAGTTCTACAAGCGTCAGGGGTATGAAGAAATCGGTGAGGTCGCCGTAGGACCGATTCGCGAGCATGTGTTTTTTCACCCCAATCCCCAGGTGTTGCACACCGCAATGGCCTGAACCGCGAACTTTCCGTACATGCCAGGCTCTATCACGCTCTCAAGCTCGTGATAGCATCCGCGCCTATGAAGTTTCCAGGAAGAAATACCAGCGCTGTGCTGATGCTGATGATCAGCTGCGCGGCGCTGGCACAAAGTGAATTGGATGTGCGGGTCAAACCGTCCAATGATGAGCTGAAAGCCAATATAGAAGGCTATATCGGCAGCCTCGGCGATCGCGATGAACAGGCGTTGCTGCGCTTCAGCCGTGGCGCCGAAGAGCAGGCGCGCAAGGCCGCCCAGGCCTTGGGTTACTACCAGCCAGACATCGACAGCGAGGTGAAGGGGGGCGACACGCCGCGCCTGGTGTTGAAGGTCGACCCCGGCGAGCCGGTGCATCTGCGCAATGTCACGGTGCGTGTCGACGGTCCGGCAGCCTCCCTCAAGTCCTTTCGAGTCCCCAAAAGCGACGCGCTCAAGCCCGGTGCCGTGCTCAATCATGGCCACTACGAGGACGCCAAGCGCCTGATCCAGAATCAGGCTTCGCGGTATGGCTTTTTCAGCGGCCACTTCACCCGTTCAAAACTGTCAGTCGACCCGCGGGCCGGCGTCGCCGATATCGAATTGATCTATGAAAGTGGTCCGCGCTATACCCTGGGTAAGGTCAGTTTCGAGGGTGATACGCCGTTCGATGACGAGTTGCTGCAGCGCATGGTGCCATTCAAGGCCGGTACGCCCTATGACTCGGAACTGATCGCCGAACTCAATCAGAACCTGCAATCGAGCGGCTATTTCGAAGGCGTGCGCGTAGACGCGGCACCCACGGCGTCCCGGGACGATGCGATCCCGGTGAACGTCAAGCTTGAAACCCGCAAACCACGGACCATGGGCCTGGGCCTGGGTTTCTCCACCGACGTCGGCCCACGGGCCAAGGCCAACTGGACCCGGCACTGGGTCAATGCACAAGGGCACAGTTACGGTTGGGAGGCCGAAGTTTCGGCACCACGGCAAAACGTCGGGCTGTTCTACGACATTCCGCTGGATCCACCGCTGACGGACAAACTGCGTTTTGCCGGCGGCTATCAGAATGAAGATATCGCGGGCACCGACACCCACAGCAAGCTGCTGACCCTTGGCCCCGAGTGGCACAGCAAATTGCCCAGCGGCTGGCAGCGGGTGGTATCGCTGAAGTGGCAACGCGAGGATTACCAACTGGGTGACGACTCGGGGCTCAGTAACTTGCTGATGCCCGGTGTAAGCTATTCGTACCTCAAAAGTGACAACCGCATCGACCCCCACAACGGTTATCGCCTGCAATTCGAAAGTAAAGTTGCCAAGGAAGGTCTGGGTTCCGACAGCAACCTGATCTACGGCACGGCGTTGGTCAAAGGCCTGACTACGGTGTTCGACAACCATCGCTTCCTCGGGCGGGTGCAGGTCGGCGGCAGTGCCACCAACGGTTTCAAATCGGTACCGCCGTCGCTGCGCTTCTTCGCCGGTGGTGACCAGAGTGTGCGCGGTTACGACTATCAGAGCCTTTCCCCGGAAAACTCCGACGGTGACCGCATCGGTGGCCGCTACATGGTGGCCGCCAGCGCGGAATATCAGTATTCCATCGCCGAAAAATGGCGGATCGCGACCTTTGTCGATCAGGGCAACTCCTTCAATTCACTCGAACTGCCGAGCCTCAAGACCGGGGTCGGTATCGGCGTGCGCTGGGTATCGCCGGTGGGGCCGATCCGCCTCGACCTGGCGCATGCGCTGGACGACGATGGCGGCATTCGACTGCACTTTTCCATGGGGCCTGAGCTGTGAAGCGTGGTTTGAAAGTAACGCTGCTGGCGATGGCGGCGCTGTTGATGCTGGTTGTCCTGACACTGGCCACGGTGTTGGGCACGGCAACGGGCAGCCGCTGGGCATTGGGCTTCGTCCCGGGTTTGACCCTGGAAAACTTCCAGGGCCGGCTGGGCGGGCAGTGGAGCACGGACCGGGTGCTGTGGCAGCAGGACACCAGTCGGGTAGAACTGAGCCAGGTGATTTTTGCCTGGTCGCCGTTGTGCCTGACCCGCATGACCCTGTGCATCGAGCAATTGCAGGCCGATCAGGTCAGCCTGACCTTCCCGCCGGGTGCAGAAGAGCCGAGCAGCGGCCCGATCACGCTCCCGGAGCTGAAGTTGCCATTGGCCATCGAGCTTGGAGAGATCAAGGTCGGCCGCCTGATGTTCAACGGCAGCGAAGAACTTAAGGGGTTGCAGCTGGCGGCGCACTGGACGGCAGCCGGTTTGCAGATCGACGCGGTATCGTTACAGCGCGAAGACCTGAGCCTGAACCTGTCCGGCCTGCTGCAACCGAGCGGTAACTGGCCGCTCAGCGCCGAAGGCAAACTGACCCTGTTGTCGACGCCTGAGCCTTTGGCGCTGGCATTGAAGATCGACGGCGACCTGCTGAAAACCCTGAACCTGAAAGCCGACAGTAGCGGTTACCTCAACGGGCAACTGACAGGCGAACTGCAACCGCTGGTGGAAAACCTGCCAGCCAAGGTGCGGATCACCGCCGACGGCTTCAAGCCCAGTGCCGATCTGCCGGACACCCTGCAACTCAAACAGCTTGAGCTCACGGGTGCCGGTGACTTGAAGAACGGCTACGCGTTGCTCGGCAATGCCACCTTACCCGCCGAGCAAGGGCCGGTCGCATTGGCACTGCAAGGCAAGGTCGACGCCAGGGGCGCACAGATCGCCGCGCTGGACCTGACCGCCAACGACAAGCAAAGCCTCAAGCTCACAGGGCTTCTGGATTGGAGCAAAGGCCTGAGCGCCGAGGCGAAGATCGACTGGCTGGATTTCCCGTGGCACCGTCTCTATCCGCTCATCGACGAGCCGGAGGTGACGTTGCGCCGCTTCAACGGCGAAGTGTCCTACACCGACGGCAAGTACCTCGGTCATTTTGACGCCGCGGCGGATGGTCCGGCCGGCGCTTTCACCCTGGCCAGCCCGTTCGCGGGCGACCTGACGAAAATCTACCTGCAACAGATTCAACTCCAGGCCGGGCAGGGCAAGGCCGAAGGGCACCTGAACCTGCAATTCGCCGACGGCATTGCCTGGGACACCGCGCTGGATTTGTCGGCGATCAACCCGGCGTACTGGGTGGCGGAGCTGCCGGGCACCCTGGCCGGGCCGTTGCGCAGCCAGGGCGAGATGAAGAACGAAACGCTCAGCCTCAATGCCGATCTGGACCTCAAGGGCAAACTGCGCGGTCAACTGGCGGTGATCCAGGCCAAGGCCGATGGCCGTGGTGAGCAATGGAACCTCAACGCCCTGCAAGTTCGCCTCGGCGATAACAGCATCAGCGGCAAAGGCAGCCTGCAACAGAAACTCGCCGGGCAGATCGATCTCAAGCTGCCGCACCTGGCCCAGCTCTGGCCGCAACTGCGCGGCCAACTCAATGGTCGCGTGGATGTCGCCGGCACACTCAAGGCGCCCCAAGGCAAGCTTGACCTGCAAGGCTCACAACTGGCCTTCCAGGACAATCGCCTGCAAAGCCTGAACCTCGACGCCACGCTGGACAGTGCGCAACGGGCAAAAATCGACCTCAAGGGCAGCGGCATCCGGGCCGGCGACACCGTGCTGGGAACGCTGACCGCCAGCGGCCAGGGCGACATCAAAACCCAGAAGCTGAGCCTCGACTTGGAAGGGCCGAAGCTGAAACTGGCCCTGGGCCTGGACGGTATGCTGGACAAAGGCAATTGGCGTGGCCGCCTGGCCAGTGGTGATATCCAGGCCGGTGGCCAGGACTGGAAGCTGCAAGGGCCGGCGAAACTCGAACGCCTGGCGGACGGAAAAATCAACTTCGGCGCCCATTGCTGGGCATCCGGCCAGGCCAGCCTGTGCGGTGAAGACTCGCGCCTGATGCCCGAGCCGAAGCTGCGTTATCACCTCAAGCAATTCCCGATCGACAGCCTCGCGCAGTGGTTGCCGAAGGATTTCGCCTGGCAGGGACGGCTCAATGCCGACCTGCAACTGGACCTGCCGGCCAGTGGCCCGAACGGCCTGATCAGCGTCGACGCCGGCGGCGGCACGTTGCGTATCAAGGAAAAGGACCAGTGGCTGGACTTCCCGTACCAGACCCTGAAACTCACCAGCAAACTCACGCCCAAACGCATCGACACCGAACTCGATTTCGCCGGTGGCAAGCTCGGCGAGCTGATGGTGCAGGCGCAGCTCAATCCGTTGCCGAAGAACAAACCGCTCAGCGGCTCGTTCCGCTTGAGCGGGCTGGACCTGTCAGTGGCGCGGCCGTTCGTGCCCATGGTCGAAAAGCTCGCCGGGCGCCTGAATGGCAGTGGCACGATTTCCGGTGGGCTGTTGGCGCCGCAGGTCAATGGCAGCCTGCAACTCAGCGACGGCGTGGTGGCCGGGCCCGAGTTGCCGATGGAGCTGCAAAACCTGCGCGTTCAAGCGCTGATCGCCGGTGAAAGCGTACAGCTCAATGGCGGCTGGAACAGCGGCAAGGCCGGGCAGGGTAGCCTGAGCGGCAACATCGCCTGGGGCCAGGCGCTGGTGGTGGATCTGGCGCTCAAGGGGGCGCAGTTGCCGGTGACCGTCGAGCCTTACGCCAAGCTTGAAGTCGCACCGGACCTGAAGATCTCGATGAAGGGCGACGAACTGGCCATCGTCGGCAAAGTGCTGGTGCCCAAAGGTGAGATCACCATTCGCGAATTGCCGCCGTCGACGGTCAAGGTCTCCGATGACACGGTGATCGTCGGCCAGCAAACCGAGCAGGGCAAGCCGCCACTGGCCATGAAGATGGACATCGAAGTGCTGGTCGGCGAGGACAAGCTGAGCTTTGCCGGGTTTGGCCTGACGGCCAATGTGCAGGGGCATGTGCACATCGGCGACAACATGGACACCCGTGGCGAGTTGTGGCTCAACGACGGCCGCTATCGCGCCTACGGCCAGCGGCTTTCGGTGCGTCGGGCACGCTTGCTGTTTGCAGGTCCCATCGATCAGCCGTACCTGGACATCGAGGCCATTCGCAAGACCGACGACATCATCGCCGGCATTCGCTTGAGTGGCAGCGCCGAGCAGCCGACCACACAGATCTTCTCCGAACCGGCCATGAGCCAGGAGCAGGCCCTGTCTTATCTGGTGCTCGGGCGTCCGCTGAGCAGCAACGGCGAAGACAACAACATGCTCGCCCAGGCGGCCCTCGGTCTTGGCCTGATGGGCAGTGCCGGGGTGACTGGCGATCTGGCGAAGAACCTGGGGATCCAGGACTTCCAGCTTGACACCCAGGGCAGCGGTACCACCACCAGTGTGGTGGCCAGCGGCAACCTGTCCGAGAAGCTCAGCCTGCGCTATGGCGTTGGTGTGTTCGAACCGGCCAACACCATTGCCTTGCGCTACAAGCTGAGCAAGAAGGTCTACCTCGAAGCCGCCGGCGGCGTGGCCAGTTCGCTGGACATCTTCTACAAGCGGGATTTCTAGACCCGCATTCCGTACAAAAGACCGAGTCGCCCCATCGCGGGCAAGCCCGCTCCCACAGGGATTGCATTGAACCTGTGGGAGCGGGCTTGCCCGCGATGGCGGCTGTGTGCCTGGCACAAATCCCGACGCCACCGGTCAACTATTTACAAAGCAACCTAACTATTACGTTGACATTCGCTGCCTAGGCAGTAACATCTCGACATACATTCACTGCCTAGGCAGCTAACTGGTGGTCAGATGAAACATTTCTCTCCAGACGATTTCCACAATTGCCATCTCGGCCTGTTGCTCGGACGTGCCGCGCTGCTCAAGGACCGGATCCTCGACACTCGCATGGAACCCCACGGCATCACCGCCGCGCAGTTCAAGGTGTTGATCATCATGGCCCAGTACGGCGTCGATTCGCCGGGCGAGTTGTGCCGTCACCTGTCACTCGACAGCGGTTCGATGACGCGCATGCTCGATCGTCTGGAACAGAAAGGTTGTCTCGCTCGCCAACGCTCCGAAGCGGATCGCCGGCAGGTGCAGCTTGTGCTCACGGAAGAAGGGCAGAAGCTCGCCGGGCTGTTGCCGCACATCGGTGCCGAAGCCATGAATGAACTGGCTGGAGCCATCACTCCGGAAGAGTTGAAAACCCTGGAGCTGATCCTGAAGAAAATTTTGGTGGCAGCCGGTGATTCGATCACCCTGCTGCGGGTAGGTGACAAATGAGCAGTAAACCCTTGCGTGCCGGGCTGAGCCTGGTGTTGTTGGCCATGAGCCTGGCCGGTTGCGCCAGTTACAGCGGTCTGAAAACCCAAGGCGTCAGCCTCGACGCGAAGAGCCTCAAGGCCGGGCAATCCCTTGGCGGCGTGACCCTGTCACCGGCCGCCTGGCCGAAAAGCGACTGGTGGAAAAGCCTCGGCGACCCGCAACTCGACGGGCTGATCCGCGAGGCCCTGCGCGACAGCCCGGACATGCAGATTGCCGACGCCCGTGCCCATCAGGCCAACGCCGCCGCTTACGCCGCCGACGCCGCACGGATGCCGACCCTGGATGCCAGCGCCGGTGTCAGCCGCTCGCGCCTGGCCCGGGATCAGGACCCGCTCGGGCAAGGTGACGCGTACGCCACCATTCGCAACATCAGCACCGGTTTCAATTACAACTTCGACCTGTGGGGCGGCCAGCGCGATGCCTGGGAAGCCGCCCTCGGCCAGGCCCGTGCTGCCGAAGTCGACCAGCAGGCCGCGCAACTGACGCTGGCGGCCGATGTCGCCCGTGCCTACAGCGATCTCGGTCAGGCACACATCGTCTACGACCTGTCCAGCGAAGACCTCAAGCGCACCCGGCAAATGCTCGACCTTAGCCAGCGGCGCCTGACAGCGGGGATCGACAGCCAGTACCAGTTCCAGCAGACCGAAAGCCTGGAAGCCACTTCCCAAGCCAACCTGATCGATGCAGAGAAGCGCCTGAACAGCGCGAAGATCGCTCTCGCGGTGCTGCTCGGCAAAGGCCCGGATCGCGGCAATGAAATTGCCCGGCCGAACATTCTTCAGCCGGGTGTGGTAGCGCTACCTTCGGTGCTGCCGGCCGAACTGCTGGGCGTCGCCCGGACCTGGTGGCCGCGCGCTGGCGGGTCGAGGCAGCGAGCAAAAGCATCGACGCCGGCAAGACCCGGTTCTATCCCAACCTGAACCTCAGCGCCGCTGCCGGTGCCGAATCCTTGTTGGGCGATGCGATGTTTGGTTCGGCCAGCCGCTTCTTCAACATTGCACCGACGATCTCTGTGCCGATCTTCGACGGTGGCCGCTTGCGTGCCGACCTCGATGCGCGTGACGCCGATTACGACCTCGCGGTGGCGCAGTACAACAAAAGCCTGGTGAAAGCGCTGGGGGATGTCAGCGACAGCATCAACCAGCTGCGTGATATCGGCCGGCAGATCGCTGCCCAGCAGCACGCCACCGACATCGCCCAGGATTCCTACAACACCGTGGTCCAGCGTTACGGTTCCGGCATCGGCAACTACCTGGACGTGCTCAGCATCGAGCAGCAATTGCTCCAGGCCCAGCGCCAGTTGGCCAACCTGAATGCCGAGCAGATCGACCTGTCGATCCAACTGATGCAGGCGCTGGGCGGCGGTTACCAGCCTGAGGCCATTGCCTCGGCCAACGCCACGCCCGCCACGCTGACCCACTAATTCAAGGTACTTGTCATGGCCACTGCCGATACAACTCAATCTCCGGAAAACACCCAGGGCAATCCCAACTCGGGCAAGCGCAAATTCATGCTGTTGGTCCTCGCTGCCGCCGTCGTGCTCAGCGGCGCGGGCGTGTGGGCTTACCACGAGTTTTACGGGCGCTGGAGCGAAAGCACCGACGATGCCTATGTGAACGGCAATGTGGTGGAAATCACGCCGCTGGTCACCGGCACCGTGGTCAGCATCGGCGCCGATGACGGCGATCTGGTCCATGAAGGCCAGGTACTGGTGAACTTCGACCCGAACGACGCCGAAATCGGCCTGCAAAATGCCCAGGCCAATCTTGCGCGCACCGTGCGTCAGGTGCGCGGCTTGTACAGCGATGTAGATGGCATGAAGGCCCAGGTCAACGCGCAGAAAGCCGAAGTGCAAAAGGCCCAGGACAACTTCAGCCGGCGCAAGAACCTCGCCGCCGGCGGGGCGATTTCCCAGGAAGAACTGTCCCACGCCCGCGACGACCTGACCTCGGCGCAAAACGCCCTGGCCAACGCCGAGCAAAAGCTCAAGACCAGCAGTGCGCTGGTCGATGACACCGTGGTTTCATCGCACCCGGACGTGATGGCCGCCGCCGCGCAACTGCGCCAGGCCTATCTGAACAACTCGCGCAGCGTGCTGATTGCACCGGTCACCGGTTACGTCGCCAAACGCTCTGTACAACTGGGGCAACGGGTGCAGCCGGGCACCGCGCTGATGGCGGTTATCCCGCTGGATCAGCTGTGGATCGACGCCAACTTCAAGGAAACCCAGCTGCGTGACATGCGCATCGGCCAACCGGTGGAAATCGAGACTGACCTCTACGGCAGCAGCGTGAAATACAGCGGCACCATCGACAGCCTCGGCGCCGGAACCGGCAGCGCGTTTGCCCTGCTGCCGGCGCAGAACGCCACCGGCAACTGGATCAAGATCGTGCAGCGCGTGCCGGTGCGGATCCACGTCAACGCCGAGGAACTGGCCAAACATCCGCTGCGGGTCGGCCTGTCGACCATGGTCGATGTGGACCTGCACGACCAGAGCGGGCCGGTGCTGGCGCAACAGCCACCGCAGAAGGCGTCGTTCAGTACCAACGTCTATGACCGTCAGTTGGCCGAGGCCGACGCGATGATCACCCAGTTGATCCACGACAACAGCGCCGCGGTCAGCAAGACCGCGCAACGCTGATATGCCATTACATCGACCCTGTGGGAGCGGGCTTGCTCGCGAAGGCGGAGCGTCAGGCGACATCCATGTTGAATGTGCCGACCTCTTCGCGGGCAAGCCCGCTCCCACAGGGTTAGCTGCGCCCGACTGGTTTCAAAGGATTCGCCATGAGCAATAACGCGTCTTTCACACCGCCCAGCCTGTTGCTCAGCACCATCGGCCTGTCGCTGGCGACCTTCATGCAAGTGCTCGACACCACCATCGCCAACGTGGCGTTGCCGACGATCTCCGGCAACCTGGGCGTGAGTTCGGAGCAGGGCACCTGGGTGATCACCTCGTTTGCGGTGAGCAACGCCATCGCCTTGCCGCTGACCGGTTGGCTCAGTCGTCGTTTTGGCGAGGTGAAGCTGTTTGTCTGGGCGACGCTGCTGTTCGTGCTGGCCTCGTTTTTGTGCGGGATTTCCACGACCATGCCCGAGCTGGTGGGCTTTCGGGTACTGCAAGGGGTTGTAGCCGGGCCACTGTACCCGATGACCCAGACCCTGCTGATCGCGGTTTACCCCCCGGCGAAACGGGGACTGGCCCTGGCATTGCTGGCGATGGTCACGGTGGTCGCGCCGATTGCCGGGCCGATTCTCGGCGGCTGGATCACTGACAGTTACAGCTGGCCATGGATTTTCTTCATCAACGTGCCGATCGGCCTGTTCGCTGCCTGGGTGGTAACCCAGCAGATGAAAAAACGCCCGGTGGTCACCAGCCGCCAACCGATGGATTACGTCGGCTTGATCGCGCTGATCATCGGCGTCGGGGCGCTGCAGATAGTGCTCGACAAGGGCAACGATGCCGACTGGTTCGAATCGAGCTTCATCATTATCGGCTCGGTGATTTCGGTGGTGGCCCTGGCGTTCTTCGTGATCTGGGAAATGACCGACGAGCATCCGGTGGTCAACCTGCGCCTGTTTGCCCATCGCAATTTCCGTTACGGCACCATTGTGCTGATTCTGGGGTACGCCGGGTTCTTCGGGATCAACCTGATCCTGCCACAGTGGCTACAAACGCGATTGGGCTACACCGCGACCTGGGCCGGTTTTGCCGTGGCACCACTGGGGATCCTGCCGGTATTGCTGGCGCCGTTTGTCGGTAAATACGCACCGAAGTTCGATATGCGCGTGTTGGCGGGCGGGGCGTTCCTGGCCATCGGCCTGAGCTGTTTCATGCGCGCAGGCTTCACCAATGAAGTGGACTTCCAGCACATCGCGCTGGTGCAGTTGTTCATGGGAATCGGTGTGGCGCTGTTCTTCATGCCGACCTTGACGATCCTGCTGTCGGACCTGCCACCGAGCCAGATTGCCGACGGTTCCGGGCTGGCGACGTTTTTGCGGACCCTGGGCGGCAGTTTCGCGGCATCGTTGACCACCTGGATCTGGATTCGCCGGGCCGATCAACACCATGCCTACCTGACCGAAAGCATCACCCCGTTCGATCCGGCGACTCGCGAAGCGCTGACCCAACTGGGCGGGGCAGGGGCCAAGGCCTACACGCAGCTGGAGCAGACGGTGATCAGCCAGGCGTACATCATGTCCACGGTGGATTACTTCACCTTGCTGGGCTGGATGTTCCTGGGGCTGATCCTGATTGTCTGGCTGGCCAAGCCGCCGTTTACGGCGAAGGCGGGGCCTGCGGCCTCTGCCGGGCACTGACCAACACCGCAAGGCAAATGTGGGAGCGGGCTTGCTCGCGAAAGCGGTGGATCAGTCAAGACAGATGTCGACTGACACTCCCTCTTCGCGAGCAAGCCCGCTCCCACAGGTGATTTGTGTCTGGTCGTCAGTTAGCAGGTGCAGCTAACTGCGGCGGCGGAGTGAAATCAAACGGCGCCAGTGCAAACCCTTGTTCGTCGACCTGCAATGCCCACCCCTGACGATCCCAGTCCCCCAGCACAATGCGCCGGGCCGCCTGCTCGCCAAGCTGCAATTTGTGAATCGCGGGACGGTGGGTGTGGCCGTGGATCAGGGTTTTCACCCCGAATTGCTGCATGATCCGCGGAATCTCTTCGGGCGTGACATCGACGATGTCATTGGCCTTCATCCGCACTTGGGTTCGGCTTTCACTGCGCAGCTTGCGTGCCAGCTTGTGCCGGGTGCGCAGCGGCAGATTGCGCAGGATGAACAGCGTGAGGGGGTTACGCAGATAGCGGCGCAGCTTCATATAGCCCACGTCGCGGGTGCAGAGGCTGTCGCCGTGCATCAGCAGCACCGGCTCGCCGTTGAGTTGCACGACACTCGGGTCCTTCAACAATGTGCAGCCGGCTTCTTTGCAGAACGCCTTGCCGAGCATGAAGTCGCGATTGCCGTGCATCAGGAAAATGGCCGTGCCGCTGTCGCTGAGGTCGCGCAGGGCCTGGCAGATGGAACGCTGGAAGGGTGTCATGGCGTCGTCGCCAATCCACACCTCGAAGAAGTCGCCCAGAATGTACAACGCACTCGCCGAGCGGGCGCGTCCGGCGAGAAAATCCAGAAACGCCCGGGTGATGTCCGGGCGCTCCTCTTCCAGATGCAAGTCTGAAATCAGCAGTATCACTCAATGATCTCGGCTTTCTCGATGATCACGTCGTCTGCCGGCACGTCCTGATGGCCGGCCTTGGAAGTGGTGGCCACGCCTTTGATCTTGTCGACAACGTCGGTGCCTGCGGTCACTTTACCGAATACCGCGTAGCCCCAGCCTTGAACGTTCTTGCCGCTGTGGTTCAGGAAGCTGTTGTCCGCCACGTTGATGAAGAACTGTGCGGAAGCCGAATGCGGCTCCATGGTGCGGGCCATGGCGATGGTGTACTTGTCGTTGGAAAGACCGTTGTCAGCTTCGTTCTGGATGCTTGGACGCTTGTCTTTCTTTTCTTTCATGCCTGGCTCGAAACCGCCGCCCTGGATCATGAAGTTACCGATGACACGGTGGAAAACAGTGTTTTCGTAGTGACCGGCTTTAACGTACTCGACGAAGTTGGCCACGGTGATCGGGGCTTTTTCGGCGTTCAGTTCGAGGACGATGTCGCCGAAGTTGGTAGTCAGTTTGACTTGGGTCATGATCGTTACTCACTTGAGGAATTCGTGGTTTTGGGACATTCCATCCCGCAACCGGTTCAGCCTGTCTCGGCCAAGGTGCGCAGTTTAGCGTGACAGGCACGAATTTCGAGGCTGTTTTTTCATTTACGGCCCATTAAATGCGACGGTTTACAGAGTGCGCTCTGTCAGGGCCTTGACAGCATCGGCTATGATAGCGGCTTTGTTTTGTCCGGCCTTCATTACGGCCATGCACCTGTACGTTCAAGGATCCTATGAGCAAGCCCACTGTCGACCCTACCTCGAATGCCAAGACCGGCCCTGCCGTGCCGGTCAACTTCCTGCGGCCGATCATCCAGGCAGACCTGGACTCGGGCAAGCACACGCAAATCGTCACCCGTTTCCCGCCTGAACCCAACGGCTACCTGCACATCGGTCACGCCAAGTCGATCTGTGTGAACTTCGGTCTCGCCCAGGAGTTCGGCGGCGTCACGCACCTGCGTTTCGACGACACCAACCCGGCCAAGGAAGACCAGGAATACATCGACGCGATCGAAAGCGACGTCAAATGGCTGGGCTTCGAGTGGTCCGGTGAAGTGCGCTACGCCTCGCAGTATTTCGACCAGCTGCACGACTGGGCGGTAGAGCTGATCAAGTCCGGCAAGGCCTACGTCGATGACCTGACCCCTGAGCAGGCGAAGGAATACCGTGGCAGCCTGACCGAACCGGGCAAGAACAGCCCGTTCCGCGACCGTTCGGTGGAAGAGAACCTGGATCTGTTCGCGCGCATGAAGGCCGGCGAGTTCAAGGACGGCGCACGCGTGCTGCGGGCCAAGATCGACATGGCCTCGCCGAACATGAACCTGCGCGACCCGATCATGTATCGCATCCGCCACGCTCATCACCACCAGACCGGCGACAAGTGGTGCATCTACCCGAACTATGACTTCACCCACGGTCAGTCGGACGCCATCGAAGGCATCACTCACTCGATCTGCACCCTGGAATTCGAAAGCCACCGTCCGCTGTACGAGTGGTTCCTCGACAACCTGCCGGTGCCGGCCAACCCGCGCCAGTACGAGTTCAGCCGCCTGAACCTGAACTACACCATCACCAGCAAGCGCAAGCTCAAGCAGCTTGTGGACGAGGGCCACGTCAACGGCTGGGACGACCCGCGCATGTCCACGCTGTCGGGTTTCCGCCGCCGTGGCTACACGCCGAAATCGATCCGCAACTTCTGCGAAATGATCGGCACCAACCGTTCCGATGGCGTGGTCGACTTCGGCATGCTCGAATTCAGCATCCGTGACGACCTCGACCACAGCGCCCCGCGTGCCATGTGCGTGCTGCGTCCGCTGAAAGTCGTGATCACCAACTACCCGGAAGGCCAGGTCGAGAACCTCGAGCTGCCGTGCCACCCGAAAGAAGACATGGGCGTGCGCGCGTTGCCGTTCGCGCGTGAAATCTACATCGACCGTGACGACTTCATGGAAGAGCCGCCGAAGGGCTACAAGCGCCTGGAGCCGGCCGGTGAAGTGCGTCTGCGTGGCAGCTACGTGATCCGTGCCGACGAAGCGATCAAGGACGCCGATGGCAATATCGTCGAACTGCGCTGCTCGTACGATCCGGACACCCTGGGCAAGAATCCGGAAGGTCGCAAGGTCAAAGGCGTGATCCACTGGGTTCCGGCCGCGGCCAGTGTCGAGTGCGAAGTGCGCCTGTACGATCGTCTGTTCCGTTCTCCGAACCCGGAGAAGGCCGAAGACAGCGCCAGTTTCCTGGACAACATCAACCCTGACTCGCTGCAGGTACTCACCGGTTGTCGTGCTGAACCCTCGCTGGGCAATGCACAGCCGGAAGACCGTTTCCAGTTCGAGCGCGAAGGTTACTTCGTCGCTGATCTCAAGGACTCGAAACCAGGTCAGCCGGTATTCAACCGTACCGTGACCCTGCGTGATTCGTGGGGCCAGTGATTCAAGGAAGTTAACGTGCTTACGATTTACAACACGCTCACCAAGAGCAAAGAAGTCTTCAAGCCGCTCGATGGCAACAAGGTGCGCATGTACGTGTGCGGCATGACCGTGTACGACTACTGCCACCTCGGCCACGGCCGCAGCATGGTCGCGTTCGACCTGGTGACGCGCTGGCTGCGCTTTAGCGGCTACGATCTGACTTATGTGCGCAATATCACCGACATTGACGACAAGATCATCAATCGGGCCAACGAGAACGGCGAGTCGTTCGAAGCCTTGACCGAGCGCATGATCGCGGCGATGCACGAAGATGAAGCGCGCCTGAACATCAAGAAACCGGACATGGAGCCGCGTGCCACTGACCACATCCCGGGCATGCATGCGATGATCCAGACCCTGATCGACAAGGGCTATGCCTACGCCCCGGGCAATGGCGACGTGTACTACCGCGTCGGCAAGTTCATGGGCTACGGCAAGTTGTCGCGCAAGAAGATCGAAGACCTGCGCATCGGCGCCCGCATCGAAGTCGACGAGTCGAAGCAGGACCCGCTGGACTTCGTGCTGTGGAAAGCCGCCAAGCCGGGCGAGCCGAGCTGGGAATCGCCGTGGGGCGCCGGGCGTCCGGGCTGGCACATCGAATGCTCGGTGATGTCCACCTGCTGCCTGGGCGAAACTTTCGATATTCATGGCGGTGGCAGCGACCTTGAGTTCCCGCACCACGAAAACGAAATCGCCCAGAGTGAAGCGGCCACTGGCAAGACTTACGCCAACGCGTGGATGCATTGCGGCATGATCCGCATCAATGGCGAGAAGATGTCCAAGTCCTTGAACAACTTCTTCACCATCCGCGACGTGCTCGACAAGTACCACCCGGAAGTCGTGCGTTACCTGCTGGTATCGAGCCACTACCGCAGCGCCATCAACTACTCGGAAGACAACCTCAAGGACGCCAAGGGCGCCCTGGAGCGTTTCTACCACGCGTTGAAAGGCCTGCCGAACGTGGCGCCGGCGGGCGGCGAAGCCTTCGTCGAGCGCTTCACCCAGGTGATGAACGACGACTTCGGCACGCCGGAAGCCTGCGCGGTGCTGTTCGAGATGGTCCGCGAGATCAACCGCCTGCGCGAGAGCGATCTGAACGCAGCGGCCGGTCTGGCAGCCCGTTTGAAAGAACTGGCCAGTGTGCTGGGTGTGTTGCAACTGGAAGCCGATGACTTCCTGCAGGCCGGTGCCGAAGGGCGGGTGGATGCCGCGCAAGTCGAGGCGCTGATTGCCGCGCGCCTGGCGGCACGTGCCGGCAAGGACTGGGCCGAATCCGACCGCATCCGCGACCAGCTCACCGCCATGGGCGTGGTGCTGGAAGACGGCAAGGGCGGCACGACCTGGCGTCTGGCTGACTGACAGCTGTAATGCTTAAAAACAAAACCCGCCTTGTGCGGGTTTTTGTTTTTTGGAGTGGTCGATAATTCTGCAGTGACAGGACAGGCGCCTTCGCGGGCAAGCCCGCTCCCACAGTGTCCGTGTCGTACACAAAATCCGTGGGCACCGCTGAACCTGTGGGAGCGGGCTTGCCCGCGATGGTCTCAAGCCAAACACAAAAGGTGAGGTCCTCCCGTCATTCCGACTGGCGCAGACGTTTGTAAAGGGTATTACGGCTTACTCCGAGCCTGCGCGCCAGATGGGAAATATTCCCCCCAACCGCCTGTAACTGCCGATTCAACTCCTCGGCATCATCAAGATCAACCGCCAGTGGTTCTTGCGACTCCACCGGCTCCATCTCCAGGTCGACAAAAAAATCATCCGGTAAATGCTCCGGCCGTACCGGCTGCTCCTCGGCCATGGCCAAGGCCACCTGAATCACACTGCTGACCTGGCGCAGGTTGCCCGGCCAGGGATGGCGGTCGAACAACTCCAGTACCTCTCGGCTCAAACCGGCCCACTGGCTCGGCTCCCGGTGCTGCTCCCATAGACGTTTGAAGAGCGCCTGCTTGTCGCTGCGCTCGCGTAGCGGTGGCAGTTCAGGGTCAAACCGCCGATGCGGTAGTACAAATCCTCGCGGAAACGTCCCAGCTGTACCTGTTCGCGCAATGAGCGGTTGGTGGCGGAGATAATCCGCAGGTCTACCGGGAACAACTCGCTGCTACCGACCGGTTGCACGCAACGCTCCTGCAACACCCGCAACAGTCGCGCCTGTGTTGGCAGCGGCATGTCGCCGATTTCGTCGAGGAACAACGTACCTTTGTCGGCCTTGCGGATCAGCCCGATACTGCCTTTCTGGTTGGCCCCGGTGAACGCGCCTTTCTCATAACCGAACAACTCGGATTCCACCAGTTCGGCGGGGATCGCTGCGCAGTTGACGGCAATGAACGCTTGTTTGCTGCGCGAGCTGGCCAGGTGCAAGGCTTTGACGAAAACTTCCTTGCCGACCCCGGTTTCACCGTGGATCAACAGCGGGATGTCTTTTTCCAGCAGGCGTTCGGCCTGGCGCACGGCTTTTTCCACGCGGCTGTCGCCGAAGTGCAAGGTATTGAGGCTGATCGCCGCCGGTGTCGGGTTCGTCACCGCAGGTTCGGCGAACAGCCGCGGCTGGATCGGAACCTGCTTCGGCCTTTTCAGCAGGCACTGGAAGCGATTGCGTCCCGAGGCTTGCAGGGAGAAGGGCAGGCCTTCGGGTTGATTCAACAGCTCCAGCAACGAAACCTTGAACAGGCTCTCGACACTGACCCGCGACAGGCTGATGCCCAGCAGATTGTCGGCCCGGCGGTTGGCCGACAGTACCTGGCCGGTTTCATCGAAAATCAGCAAGCCGGCCCATTGGCTGTCGAGGTTGTTAAGGCCGGTATTGAAGGTCAGTTGGAAATGCTGGCCATGGAACAGGTTGAGGATCAGCCTGTTCTCCACGGTCTGGCTCATCATCTTGACCATGCCCAGAGTGTGGGATGGCGGCAGATAGCTGTCACTGGACACGTCCAGCACCGCAATCACTTTGCGCTCGGCATCGAAAATCGGCGCGGCGGAACCGGTCATGAAGCGGTTGGCCTTGAGGAAATGTTCGTCGTGCTCAATGTGCACGGCTTGTTCACAGGCCAGGGCGGTGCCAATGGCGTTGGTCCCGGTGCAGCGTTCCATCCAGCTGGCGCCGGCGCTGAAGCCCCGGGCCAGTTTGGGTTCGATGAAGCGCTGTGTTCCCCATGACGTGAGCACCTGGCCCTGATGGTCGGCGAGCATGATCAGGCAATTGGAATTGCTGAGGATGTTCTCGTAGTAAGGCAGTACTTCCTGATGGGTGGTTTGCACAAGTGACTGCTGGCTCTCCAGCAGTTGCGTGATGCCCGCGGCCGGCAATTGGTCGAAGGCCGGCGTGCTCTGATGACTGAGGCCGAACGCGCGACAACGGGACCAGGAGTCCTGGATGATGGCGTCGTGGGACAGCGGCGAGGCGGGTGCGGCCATGGCAGTCGATCTCTGAGCAAACTTTTATTGTTGTTATGGATACTTCAATTACACATGGCGCCCTGTCCTGTGTAGGAGCGAGCTTGCTCGCGATGGACGTTAACGATGACGAGGGCTGTCTGAAGGAACGAGGCGACGTCACGTCCATCGCGAGCAAGCTCGCTCCTACAAAGGCCGGAAAACGGTTTGTAGAGTGTTGTTCACTAATGTTCATTGTCAACCGTTGAAGTGTTCAGTTGTTCAGTCGCAGTTGTTCATTTGTGTTCAGCAACGAACGTGACTCCCTGGTCATTTTCAGGAATTTCAAACCAAATCAATCGTTTGCAATTTATGGCACAAATGTCGCTATACAGCTCCGGTCGCTTGATTCCAAAAACAAAAAAGGCCGAGCCATGTCATTAACCCTGGAGCATGTCAGCCGTACCGTCGAGGGCCAGACCTGGATCGACGATGCCAATCTGAGTTTCGAACCCGGTTCCTTCAACGTTTTGCTCGGGCGCACGCTGTCCGGCAAAACCAGCCTGATGCGCTTGATGGCCGGGCTGGACAAGCCCGACAGTGGTCGCATCCTGATGAATGGCGTCGATGTCACCCAACGCCCGGTGCGCTTGCGCAACGTGTCGATGGTGTATCAGCAGTTCATCAATTACCCGACCATGACCGTCTTCGACAACATCGCCTCACCGCTGCGCCAGGCCGGTGTGTCCAGCGAGCTGATCCAGAACAAGGTGCTGGAAACCGCGAAGATGCTGCGCATCGAGAAGTTCCTCCAGCGCCATCCCCTCGAACTCTCCGGCGGCCAGCAACAACGCACGGCCATGGCCCGGGCGCTGGTCAAGGATGCCGAATTGATCCTGTTCGACGAGCCGCTGGTCAACCTCGACTACAAATTGCGCGAAGAGCTGCGTCAGGAAATGCGCGAGCTGTTCAAGGCGCGTCATACCATCGCGATCTACGCCACCACCGAACCCAACGAAGCCCTGGCCCTGGGCGGCACCACGACCATTCTTCACGAAGGCCGGGTGATCCAGAGTGGCCAGTCTTCCTCGGTCTATCACCAGCCGCAATCGGTGCTGGCGGCGGAGCTGTTCTCCGAGCCGCCGATCAACCTGATGCCGGGACGCATTGCCGGCAACGAAGTGAGTTTTGCCAACTTCGTGCACTTTCCGTTGAACGTCGATTTGCGTCCGGTGGGCGAGGGCGAGTTTCGCTTTGGCGTGCGGCCCAGCCATATCTCGCTGGTGCCGAGCAACGACGATGATCTTGAACTGGCGGTGACCGTCGAGGTGGCCGAGATCAGCGGCTCGGAAACCTTCCTGCACGTGCGCAACGAGCATTTCCTGCTGGTACTGCACTTGCCCGGTGTCCACGAATACGACGTCGATGCGCCGATCCGCATCTACATCCCGACCCATAAACTGTTTGTGTTCGATACGCAGGGGCGGCTGGTGCAGGCGCCGGGCCAGCGTATCGCGAGGGTTGCCTGATGGCCGAAATCCGTTTGCAGAACCTCGCCCACAGCTACACCAGGACCCCGGTGGGACCTGAGGACTACGCGATTCGCGAGATGGACCACATTTGGGAGCAGGGCGGCGCCTACGCGTTGCTCGGTCCGTCGGGCTGCGGCAAGTCGACCTTGCTCAACATCATTTCCGGGCTGCTCAGCCCGTCCCAGGGCCATGTGCTGTTCGACGGCAAGGCAGTCAACAACCTGACCCCGGAGAAGCGCAACATTGCCCAGGTTTTCCAGTTTCCGGTGGTCTACGACACCATGACGGTGTTCGACAACCTGGCCTTCCCCTTGCGTAACCAGGGCATGGCCGAGGCGAAGATTCACACCAAGGTGCAGGAAATTGCCGAAGTCCTCGACCTTCAGAATCTGCTGAGCAAAAAGGCTCGCAACCTCACCGCCGACGAAAAACAGAAAGTCTCCATGGGCCGTGGACTGGTGCGCGATGACGTGTCGGCGATCCTGTTCGACGAACCGCTGACGGTGATCGACCCGCACCTGAAGTGGAAACTGCGGCGCAAGCTCAAGCAGATCCACGAGCAGTTCAACATCACCATGGTCTACGTCACCCACGATCAGCTGGAAGCGTCGACCTTCGCCGACAAGATCGCGGTGATGTACGGCGGGCAGATTGTGCAGTTCGGCACACCAAGGGAATTGTTCGAGCGGCCGAGCCACACCTTTGTCGGCTACTTCATTGGCAGCCCGGGGATGAACCTGATCGAAGTGCAGCCGCAACCGGGGGGTGTCGGGTTCGCCTCGACCCGGCTGCCGCTGTCCGAGGCCATGCAACAGCGTATCGCCGAATCCGAATGGAAAACCCTGAAGGTCGGCATTCGCCCGGAGTTCGTCCATGTGTGGGACGAAGCCTTTGATGACGCGTTGCGGGCACAGGTCGTACACGTCGAAGACCTGGGCACCTACAAGATCATGACCCTCAACCTCGACGGCGTGCCGCTGAAGGTGCGCCTGGCCGAAGACAAACCGGTGCCGCAAGGCACGGCCTTCATCAGTTTTCCGGCGCAATGGCTGATGGTCTACGCCGACGAATTCCTCCTGGAAACCCAAAGCATTAATGAAGCGTCTGCCAACAAAAAAGAGGCACAGCCATGAACAAGGTGCAGAACAACAAGGCCTGGTGGCTGGTGTTGCCGGTGTTCCTGCTGGTGGCATTCAGTGCGGTGATCCCGATGATGACCGTGGTCAACTATTCGGTGCAGGACATTTTCGACCAGTCCAGCCGCTATTTCGTCGGCGCCGACTGGTACAAGCAGGTACTGCTCGACCCGAGGCTGCATGACTCGCTGCTGCGTCAGTTCATCTATTCCGCCTGTGTGCTGCTGATCGAAATCCCTTTGGGCATTGCCATAGCCCTGACCATGCCGACCAAGGGCCGCTGGTCTTCGGTGGTGTTGATCGTGCTGGCGATCCCGTTGCTGATTCCGTGGAACGTGGTGGGCACCATCTGGCAGATCTTCGGCCGCGCCGATATCGGCCTGCTCGGTTCGAGCCTCAATGCCATGGGCATCAGCTACAACTATGCGGCGAGCACCATGGACGCCTGGGTCACCGTGCTGGTGATGGACGTCTGGCACTGGACCTCGCTGGTGGCGCTGTTGTGCTTCTCCGGGTTGCGGGCGATTCCGGATGTGTATTACCAGGCGGCACGGATCGACCGTGCCTCGGCCTGGGCGGTGTTCCGGCATATCCAGTTGCCCAAGCTCAAGAGTGTGCTGCTGATCGCTGTGATGCTGCGGTTCATGGACAGTTTCATGATCTACACCGAGCCGTTCGTACTCACGGGCGGCGGTCCGGGCAATGCCACGACCTTCCTCAGCCAGACCCTGACCCAGATGGCCGTAGGGCAATTCGACCTGGGGCCGGCAGCGGCATTCTCGCTGGTGTACTTCCTGATCATCCTGTTGGTGTCCTGGCTGTTCTACACCGCCATGACTCACTCTGACGCCAACCGCTGAGGCCCGCCATGAGCAAGAGAAAGCTGGTTCCACTGCTGCTCTACATCCTGTTCCTGCTGGTGCCCATCTACTGGCTGCTGAACATGTCGTTCAAGAGCAACACCGAAATCCTCGGCGGCCTGACGCTGTTTCCGCAGGATTTCACCTTCCACAACTACAAGGTGATCTTCACCGACCCGAGCTGGTACACCGGCTACCTCAACTCGCTGTACTACGTGAGCCTGAACACGATCATTTCCCTGAGCGTGGCACTGCCGGCGGCCTATGCGTTCTCGCGCTATCGCTTCCTCGGCGACAAGCACCTGTTCTTCTGGCTGCTGACCAACCGCATGGCGCCACCGGCGGTGTTCCTGTTGCCGTTCTTCCAGCTGTATTCATCGATCGGGTTGTTCGACACCCACATTGCCGTGGCCCTGGCCCACTGCCTGTTCAACGTGCCGCTGGCGGTGTGGATTCTCGAAGG
Source organism: Pseudomonas sp. BIC9C (assembly GCF_034541995.1). Classification (NCBI taxonomy): domain Bacteria; kingdom Pseudomonadati; phylum Pseudomonadota; class Gammaproteobacteria; order Pseudomonadales; family Pseudomonadaceae; genus Pseudomonas; species Pseudomonas sp. BIC9C. The sequence continues at coordinate 532,659 of NZ_JAWDGM010000004.1, read as the reverse complement.
CTTCATGTCCGGCGTGCCCAAGGAAATCGACGAAACCGCCTACATCGATGGCTACAGCTTTCCCAAGTTCTTCGTGAAGATTTTCATCCCGCTGATCGGCTCCGGCATCGGCGTCACGGCGTTCTTCTGCTTCATGTTTTCCTGGGTCGAACTGCTGTTGGCGCGCACCCTCACTTCGGTGAACGCCAAGCCGATCGCAGCGGTGATGACCCGCACTGTCTCGGCATCCGGTATCGACTGGGGCGTACTGGCGGCGGCGGGGGTGTTGACCATCCTGCCGGGCATGCTGGTGATCTGGTTTGTTCGCAACCACGTGGCCAAGGGCTTTGCCCTGGGCCGGGTATGAGGAACTGATGATGGAATGGATGAGTTGGACCGTCCCCACGACGGCGTTCTTCGGCGTCATTGCCTTGATCCTGGTGGGCATGACCACCTGGGAGTTGCGTTCGCCGAGTGTGCTTCGGCGAGGTTTCCTGCCGATTGCCACCACCCGTGGCGATCGGTTGTTTATCGGTCTTCTCGGCAGCGCCTACCTGCATTTGCTGGTAATCGGCGTCACCGACTGGAGCATCTGGGTCGCTTTCGCGTTGTCCCTGGTGTGGCTGTTGGCTGTGATGCGTTGGGGCTAGTCGAGTCGCTCGGCAATGTTGCTCCGAAATCCCATACAGGAGGTCTCTATGTTCGACAAAAACAATAAGCTGCGACATAGCATTTCATTGGCAGCCATGCTGGCACTCAGTGGGTTGAGCGCAGCGGCCTGGGCCGATGCCTATGAAGACGCTGCGAAGAAATGGATTGGCAGCGAGTTCAAGCCATCCACCCTGACGGCCGATCAGCAACTGGCGGAATTGAAGTGGTTCATCAAGGCCGCCGAGCCGTTCCGCGGGATGGACATCAAGGTCGTCTCGGAAACCATCGCCACCCACGAGTACGAGTCCAAGGTGCTGGCCAAGGCCTTCACCGAGATCACCGGGATCAAAGTCACCCACGACCTGCTGCAGGAAGGCGACGTGGTGGAAAAACTGCAGACCGTGATGCAATCGGACAAGAGCATCTATGACGGCTGGGTCAACGACTCGGACCTGATCGGCACGCACTTTCGCTACGGCAAGACCGAAGCGATCACCGACCTGATGGCCAATGAGGGCAAGGACTTCACCTCGCCGACCCTGGACCTCAAGGATTTCATCGGCCTTTCTTTCACCACCGCGCCCGACGGCAAGCTCTATCAACTGCCCGACCAACAGTTCGCCAACCTCTATTGGTTCCGCGCCGACTGGTTCGAGCGCGCGGACCTCAAGGCCAAGTTCAAGGAAAAGTACGGCTATGAGTTGGGCGTGCCGGTGAACTGGTCGGCCTATGAAGACATTGCCAAGTTCTTCAGCGAAGACGTCAAGGAAATCGACGGCAAGCGGGTCTACGGGCACATGGACTACGGCAAGAAAGACCCGTCCCTGGGCTGGCGCTTCACCGATGCCTGGTTCTCCATGGCCGGTGGCGGCGACAAGGGCATTCCCAACGGCTTGCCGGTGGACGAGTGGGGCATTCGTGTCGAGGACTGCCACCCGGTGGGTTCCAGCGTGACCCGCGGCGGCGACACCAACGGTCCGGCGGCGGTCTTTGCCACCACCAAGTACGTCGACTGGCTGAAGAAGTACGCGCCACCGGAAGCGGCGGGCATGACCTTCTCCGAATCGGGTCCGGTGCCATCCCAGGGCAGCATCGCCCAGCAGATTTTCTGGTACACCGCCTTTACCGCCGACATGACCAAACCGGGCCTGGCGGTGATGAACGCCGACGGCACGCCGAAATGGCGCATGGCGCCGTCGCCGCGTGGTCCGTACTGGGAAGAGGGCATGAAGCTGGGCTATCAGGACGTGGGCTCCTGGACCTTCATGAAGTCCACGCCTGAGAAGCAGAAACTGGCGGCCTGGCTGTACGCGCAGTTCGTGACCTCGAAGACCGTATCGCTGAAGAAAACCATCGTTGGCCTGACACCGATCCGCGAGTCGGACATCAACTCGCAAGCCATGACCGACCTGGCACCGAAACTCGGTGGCCTGGTGGAGTTCTATCGCAGCCCGGCCCGTGTGCAATGGACCCCGACCGGGACCAACGTGCCGGATTATCCGCGTCTGGCGCAGCTGTGGTGGAGCCACATCGCCGAAGCCGCCAGCGGCGACAAGACCCCGCAACAGGCACTGGACGGTCTGGCCAAGGATCAGGATGCAATCATGACCCGTCTGGAACGTTCGAAAGCCCAAGCCACCTGCGCGCCGAAAATGAATCCCGAGCGCGATGCGCAATACTGGTTCGATCAGCCGGGCGCACCGAAGCCGAAACTGGCCAACGAAAAGCCGAAAGGCGAAACCGTAAGCTACAACGAGCTGCTCAAATCGTGGGCGGATGCGCGTAAGTAATCGTCTGTAATGTGAAACGCGAACGGCACCGAAAGGTGCCGTTTTACTTTGTGCCTGTTCCACCGCCATCGCGGGCAAGCCCGCTCCCACAGGTTTAGTGCCTGCTCCGGTTCCTGTGTTCACCACAGAACACTGTGGGAGCGGGCTTGCCCGCGATGGGGCCATTCCAGACAACAAACTTCCCCAGCCGAACAAACATCTGTCAGAAGTACCGGGTGTAGACCAGAACTCTCAATTTTGGGCGCCTTCGATATCATCAAGCATGTCATCAGGCAGTGGCGCATCGAAGTCTTCCGGAAGCACCAGTTTGGCTTTCATTGTTCCTATACGTTGGTTACAGGGCTTAGCAGCACTCAGGCGCTCAGCAGCCAGAGCATCAATGCCCTCTAGCAGTTCGGAAAATATGTCACGGTTCATTGTTTGTTCTCGCATTGATTTTCGTATCCAGCAATCCTCCAAGGTAGAACCAGCTACCCAAGCCTGGATGTAGGACGAGGCGGGTAATTCAGCGAGAGCTTTCCGGTATTTCAGAAGGAGGGAGAACGGCGGTAACTAATCCTGCAAACGCAAAAACGGCACCCGAAGGTGCCGTTTCTGTTTGCTACCAAGTGTCGCTAAGCGATCAACCCGCCAGGCCCGACTGTTGAACCAGGTTAAGCAGCGGTTGTGGGTACAGGCCGAGGAAGAACGCCAATACTGCGATGGCCAGCAGCATCACGCCGCCTGCCTTCTGTTCCCAGTGCAGTTGAGCGTCGACGCGGCGCAGGTTTGGCTCGATCAGGTACAGGGTGACCATGACGCGCAGGTAGTAGAACACGCCGATGGCGCTGCCCAGTACCAGGGAACCAACCAACCACCATTGGTGCGACTCGACACCGGTGGCGATGATGTAGAACTTGCCGATGAAGCCCGCGGTCAGCGGGATACCGGCCAGGGACAGCATCATCACGGTCAGCACGGCGGTCAGGTACGGACGGCGCCAGAACAGGCCGCGGTATTCGTACAGGGCGTCTGCGTCACGGCCTTTGTATGGCGAGGACATCAGGGTGATCACGCCGAAGGCGCCGAGGCTGGTGATCACGTAGGTGACCAGGTATACGCCGATGGCTTCCACGGCCAGGCCCTTGCTCGCCACCAGGGCGATCAGCAGGTAACCGAAGTGAGCGATGGACGAGTAACCCAGCAAACGCTTGAGGTTGCTCTGGGTCAAGGCCAGCAGGTTACCGAACAGGATCGACGCGATGGCGATGATGGTCAGCACGTTGCTCAGCACGCCGCTGCTCGCAGCAGGGGAGATCTGGAACAGGCGCACCATCACTGCAAACACGGCAACCTTGGAAGCGGTCGCCAGGAACGCTGCTACCGGTGCCGGAGCGCCTTCGTAAACGTCCGGAGTCCAGAGGTGGAAAGGTACCAGCGACAGCTTGAACGCCAGGCCGATCAGCATCATGCCCAGGCCCAGTTGCGCCAGCGAGCTTGGCAGGCCGGTAGCCGCCAGCGCCTGGCCGATGCCGACGAAGCTCAGGGAGCCGGCGTCAGCGTAGAGCAGGGCCATGCCGAACAACAGGAACGCGGAACCGGCCGCCGACAGCACCATGTACTTGATACCGGCTTCCAGCGAGCGCTTGTTGAAGAAGGCATAGGCCACCAGACCGTAGACCGGCACCGACAGCAGTTCCAGACCGACGAACAACCCGGCCAGGTGCTGTGCGCTGACCAGCACCAGGCCACCGGCGGCGGCCATCAGGATCAGCAGGTACAGTTCTTCGCGGTTGCCCGGGTAACCCGTGCCGCCATCGCCGAGGTAGGCGTGGGCGAGGGTCACACAAGCGAGGGTGGCGACCAGGATCAGCGCCATGTACAAGCAAGCGAAGCTATCGATTTGCAGCAGTGGAGTCACAGCCAGCGGCGCGACCTTCAAGGCTGGCAGGATCGACAGCAACGCCAGGTTCAGACCCGCCACCGACAGCAGGAAGGTCTGGGAGTGGTTGCGGCGCCAGGCAATTGCCAGCATCACCACGATGATCGTGGCGCTGGTAATCAACAGCGGCGCTAGCGCGATAAAGTGTTGAGTCGTGAATTCCATAGCGCTCTTACCGGGCCGAAGCGAGTTGAGTGAAGGCGGTGCCGAGCCATTGCTGCACGCCATGCATCGTAGCGGCAGAGGTATCGAGGAACGGCTGCGGGTAGACGCCGATGTAGATCAGCAGCGCTGCCAGACCGACCACCATGATCATTTCGCGACCGTCCATGCCGTGCAGCACCACGTCCGATTTGGCCGGGCCGAAGTAGGCGCGGTGGATCATGATCAGCGAGTAGACCGAACCGAACACCAGGCCGGACGTCGCGATGATGGTGACCCACGGGGCAATCGGGAAGGTGCCGATCAGGATCAGGAACTCACCGACGAAGTTACCGGTACTCGGCAGGCCCAGCGACGCGGCGGCGAAGAACAGGCTGAGGGCCGGCAGGTAAGCGATCTTCGACCACAGGCCACCCATCTCGCGCATGTCGCGGGTGTGGGTGCGTTCGTACAACTGGCCACTCAGGATAAAGAGTGCCGCCGCCGACAGACCGTGCGCCAGCATCTGCATCACCGCGCCCTGCAGCGCCAGTTGGCTGCCGGAGTAGATGCCGATCAGGACGAAGCCCATGTGGGAAACGGACGAGAAGGCAATCAGACGCTTGATGTCGGTTTGCGCGAACGCCAGGAACGCACCGTAGAAAATCCCGATCAGACCCAGGGTCATGGCGAACGGCGCGAACTCGGCCGACGCGTTCGGGAACAGCGGCAGGGCGAAACGCAGCAAGCCGTAGGCCGCTGTCTTCAGCAAGATACCGGCGAGGTCGACGGAACCTGCAGTCGGCGCCTGGGCGTGAGCGTCAGGCAGCCAGGAGTGGAACGGCACCACGGGCAGCTTCACCGCGAAGGCGATGAAGAAGCCGAGCATCAGGATGTACTCGGTGGTGGTCGACATCTTGGTTTTCAACAGGTCGGCGTAGTTGAAGGTAATCACGCCGGTGTCGTTGAAGTTGACCAGTACCAGGCCCAGGATCGCCACCAGCATGATCAGGCCGGAAGCCTGAGTGAAGATGAAGAACTTGGTCGCCGCGTAGATCCGGGTTTTCTTGCCGTCCGAAGAACTGTGACCCCAGAGCGCGATGAGGAAGTACATCGGCACCAGCATCATTTCCCAGAAGAAGAAGAACATGAACAGGTCGAGGGCGAGGAACACGCCGACGACACCGCCCAGGATCCACATCAGGTTCAGGTGGAAGAAGCCAACGTGACGCTGGATCTCTTTCCACGAGCAGAGTACCGAGAGGACACCCAGCAGGCCGGTCAGCATGATCATCAACAGCGACAGGCCGTCGAGAGCCAGGTGCACGTTGATGCCGAAGCGCTGGATCCAGACGTGCTTGAACTCAAGAGCCCAGGTCGGATCGGCACCCGGTGCCGGAGCAAATGAATAGTCACCGTTGGCCCACAGCCAGAGGCCGAGGGAAAGCAGCAGGGACATGGTGATCAGCGCAATCCAGCGGGGGAGGGTGGCGCCGAAGCGCTCACCCATCCAGCACAGCAGGCCGCCGATGAAGGGGATCAGGATTAGCCAAGGCAGAATCATGACGGGCTCAATTCCTTTCGCAAGTTCGCAAGGTTCATATCAGACCGCTACCAGCACGACGGCGCCGATTACCAGCACGGCACCAGCAGCCATCGAGGCGGCGTACCAACGCAGTTGACCGGTCTCGGTACGGCTCAGGGCGGTGTGACCGCCTTTGGCCATACGCGGGATCAGACCGATGGTCTGGTCCAGCGGGTCTTTGCGCAGGATGTGGTTGATCGCCAGGTATGGCTTGACGAACAGTTTGTCGTAGATCCAGTCGAAGCCCCAGGCGGCGAACCACCAGGCCGACAGGATACGGCCTATGCCGCTGTTGGCGATGGCGGTGACGAAGCGACGCTTGCCGAGGAACAGCAGCGCGGCCAGCAGGATACCGGACAGGGCGATGGCGCCCGAGGCGATTTCCAGGCTGTGCTTGGCTTCGCCGCCGGCATGGCCGACGCTTTCCGGCAGTACGCCGTGCAGCGGTGGAACGATCATCGCACCGATGGCGGTGGACAATACGATCAGCACCGACAGTGGCAGCCAGTGGGCGATGCCGTGACCGGCGTGGGCTTCGGTCTTCGCTTCACCGTGGAACGCGATGAAGATCAGGCGGAAGGTGTACAGCGAGGTCATGAATGCGCCGACCAGGCCCGCATACAGCAGACCGTGGTTGCCGCTGGCGAACGCTTCCCAGAGGATTTCGTCCTTGGAGTAGAAGCCTGCGGTTACCAGCGGCAGGGCCGCCAGGGCCGCGCCGCCGACGATGAAGCTGGCGTAGGCCAATGGCAGTTTTTTCCACAGACCGCCCATCTTGAAGATGTCCTGCTCGTGGTGGCAGGCAACGATCACCGCACCGGAAGCAAGGAACAACAGGGCCTTGAAGAAGGCGTGGGTCATCAGGTGGAAGATCGCGCCATCCCAGGCACCGACGCCCAGGGCCAGGAACATGTAGCCGATCTGGCTCATGGTCGAGTAGGCGAGGATACGCTTGATGTCGGTCTGCACCAGTGCGGCAAAACCGGCCAGGACCAGGGTCACGCCGCCGACGATTCCCACGAGATGCAGGATTTCCGGCGCCAGGGTGAACAGACCGTGGGTACGGGCGATCAGGTAGACACCCGCGGTCACCATGGTTGCGGCGTGGATCAGTGCCGAAACCGGAGTCGGGCCGGCCATTGCGTCCGCCAGCCAGGTTTGCAGCGGCAGTTGCGCGGATTTACCGACAGCGCCGCCCAGCAGCATCAGGGTGGCCAGGACCATCCAGATATTGCCGGCCTGGAACTTCTGCGGTGCCAGCACCAGCAGCTCCTGAACGTTCAGCGTGCCCAACTGGGCAAACAGGATGAACAGGCCGATGGCCATGAACACGTCACCGATACGGGTCACGATGAAGGCCTTGAGTGCCGCGTTACCGTTGTTGCGGTTGCTGTAGTAGAAACCGATCAACAGGTACGAGCACAGGCCCACGCCTTCCCAACCGAAGTACAGGAACAACAGGTTATCGCCCAGCACCAGGAACAGCATGCTGGCGATAAACAGGTTGGTGTACGCGAAGAAACGCGAGTAGCCGTCTTCACCGCGCATGTACCAGGAAGCGAACAGGTGGATCAGGAAGCCGACGCCGACCACCACACCGAGCATGGTCAGGGACAGACCATCCAGGTACAGCGCGAAGTTCGGCGTGAAGCCTTCCACCGCCATCCACTGCCACAACACCAGGGTGTAGTGGCCGCCTTCCGGTGGCGCGACGTTGAATTGCCAGATGACGTAGGCCGCGACGATGGCAGACAAGCCGACGGAACCGACGCCGATCAGCGCCGACAGGTTTTCCGAGAGACGGCCGCGAGAAAACGCCAGCAGCAGGAAACCTATGAGAGGGAACAGGAAAGTCAGATAGAGAAGATTCATCCGCGCATCTCACTGGCAGCGTCGATATCGAGCGTGTGGAAGCGGCGATACAGTTGCAGCAGGATCGCCAGGCCAATACTGGCCTCGGCGGCCGCCAGGCTGATCACCAGGATGAACATGATCTGTCCATCCGGCTGCGCCCAGCGGCTACCGGCAACGATGAACGCCAAAGCGGAGGCATTCATCATGACCTCCAGGCTCATCAGCACGAAGAGAATGTTACGGCGGACCATCAGGCCGACCAGGCCGAGGCAGAACAGGATGCCGGCAACCGCCAGACCATGCTCCATGGGGATAGCAGGCATCGTCATTGCTCCTTGGCTTCGTTACGGCCCAGATGGAACGCCGTGACGGCTGCGGCGAGCAGCAGCATCGAGGCGAGTTCGACCACCAGCAGGTAAGGACCGAACAGGCTGATGCCCACGGCCTTGGCGTCTACGGTGGTGTGGCCGACGGCCTGGCCGCTCTGGTGGGAGAGCAGCACATACAGCAGTTCCACCAGCAGCAAGGCTGCGAGGGCGACCGGGCCGCCCCAGATACCGGGCTTGAGCCAGGCGCGCTCTTGTTGAACCGAGGCCGGGCCCAGGTTCAGCATCATCACCACGAACACGAACAGCACCATGATGGCGCCAGCATAGGCGATCACTTCCAGGACACCGGCAAACGGTGCGCCGAGGGCGAAGAACGTCATCGCCACGGCGATCAGCGAAATGATCAGGTAGAGCAGGGCGTGCACAGGGTTGGTGTTGGTGATCACGCGAAGCGTGGACACCACAGCGATACCCGATGCGAAATAGAAAGCGAATTCCATCTTTCTTCCTTAAGGCAGCAAGCTCTTCACGTTGATCGGTTCGGCTTCGTTCTGCGCGGAGCCTTTCGGCTTACCGGCAATCGCCATACCTGCAACACGATAGAAGTTGTAATCAGGGTTTTTGCCGGGGCCGGAGATCAGCAGATCTTCTTTCTCGTAAACCAGGTCCTGACGTTTGAACTCGGCCATTTCGAAATCCGGCGTCAGCTGGATCGCGGTGGTCGGGCAGGCTTCCTCGCAGAGGCCGCAGAAAATGCAGCGCGAGAAGTTGATGCGGAAGAAGTCCGGGTACCAGCGACCGTCTTCGGTTTCAGCTTTCTGCAGCGAGATGCAACCGACCGGGCACGCCACGGCGCACAGGTTGCACGCTACGCAACGTTCTTCGCCGTCGGGGTCGCGGGTCAGCACGATACGGCCACGGAAACGCGGTGGCAGGTACACGGCTTCTTCCGGGTACTGCAGCGTGTCGCGCTTGCGGAAGGCGTGGCTAAAAATCATCACCAGGCTGCGAAGCTGGGTGAAGAAGCCATGCACGATGTCAAAAATGTACTTCATGATTCTCTATCCTCACTGAGCCGCGACGGCGGGCGTGTTGAGCAACACGATCGCAGCGGTCACCAGCATGTTGACGAGGGTCAGCGGCAGGCAGAACTTCCAGCTGAAGTCCATCACTTGGTCATACCGTGGGCGCGGAATCGAAGCGCGCAGCAGGATGAAGAACATGATGAAGAACGCGGTTTTCAGTGCGAACCAGATGAACGGGATCTGCGGCAGGATGCCGAACGGGCCGTGCCAGCCACCGAAGAACAAGGTCACCAGCAGCGCCGAAATCAACACGATGCCGATGTACTCACCCACGAAGAACATGCCCCATTTCATGCCGGCGTATTCAATGTGGTAACCGTCGGCCAGTTCCTGTTCCGCTTCCGGCTGGTCGAACGGGTGACGGTGAGTCACGGCCACGCCAGCGATGAAGAAGGTCAGGAAACCGAAGATCTGCGGAATGACGAACCACAGATTCTGCGCCTGGTATTCAACGATGTCGCGCATGTTGAACGAGCCAACCTGGATCACGATGCCCATCAGCGACAGGCCCATGAACACTTCGTACGACACGGTTTGTGCCGAGGCCCGCAAGCTGCCCAACAGGGCGAACTTGTTGTTGCTCGACCAACCGGCGAACAGCACCGCGTAGACCGACAGACCGGCCATGGCGAAGAAGAACAGGATGCCGATGTTGATATCCGCCACGCCCCAGGTCGGGGTGATCGGGATGATCGCGAAGGCAATCAGCAGGGCGCTCATGGCCACGACCGGTGCCAACGTGAAGATCACTTTGTCGGCGAACGGCGGCGTCCAGTCTTCCTTGAAGAACATCTTGATCATGTCGGCAGCGATCTGGAACGCACCGAACGGACCCACGCGGTTCGGACCGTAACGGTCCTGCCAGAGGGCGAGCAGACGACGCTCGACCCAGCTGAGCAGGGCGCCGCAGATCACCACGGCGAGCAGGATCACCACGGCCTTGAGGACCGCGATGATGATGTCGATCACTTCAGGAGTGAACCAGGTCATTGAGCTGCCTCCTGCAGACCGTCAACGGATTTGCCAAAGATCGCCGGCGGAATGCCGGCGATGCCCGCAGGCAGTGCCACCAGGCCGGCGCCCAGCTCTTCATTGATGCGCAGCGGCAGACGCAGGGTCTGGCCGGCCACGTTGAAGCTCAGCATGGCACCGTCGTTGACGCCGAGGCGGTCGGCTTCGGACTTGGCCAGTGCGACGTAGGCGGCCGGGATGCGTTCCTGAACCGGAGCGGCTTTCGAAGAGTTTTCTTCGCTGCCGAACAGGTGGAAGAACGGCACGACCTGCCAGGTGCCCTGGGCCGGGTTGAACGCGCGCGGAACACTTGCGAACCAGTTCAGCGAGTCACCGGTGCTTTCGATCAGGCGGGTGCCCGGGTCACCAGCACGGATGTGACCACCGACTTCGTCCTGGAACTTGTTCCAGGCTTGCGGCGAGTTCCAGCCCGGAGACCAGGCGAATGGCACCTGCTGACGCGGTTCGGCGGAACCCGAGTAACCTTCCATCGAGAAGGCGAACGCGGTGTCCTTGTCCTGCGGGGTACGCGGTTCGTGCACGCTGATGTCGGCGCGCATGGCGGTACGACCGGAGTAGCGCAGCGGTTCACGGGCCAGTTTCAAGCCCTTGATGCGGAACGCGGCGGACGGTGCGGCATCGACGATGCGGTTCAGTTGCGGCGTACTGGCAGCAACGGCAGCGGTGGCGTGGTCCAGTTGGGTCCAGTCGATCGGCTGGTTCAGCAGGGTAGCGCGCAGGGCATGCAGCCAGCGCCAGCCTTCGTGAACCAGGATGCTCGCATCCAGGTACTTCGGATCGAAGACCTGGAAGAAGCGCTGGGCGCGGCCTTCCTGGCTGACCAGCGTACCGTCGCCTTCAGCGAAGCTGGCAGCTGGTAGAACCAGGTGTGCGCGATCGCTGGTGGCGGTCTTCTGATGGTCGGCGACGATTACCACTTTCGCGGCGGTCAAGGCAGCATCAACCTTGGCCTTGTCGGTACGGGTGTACAGATCGTTTTCCAGCACGACAATGGCGTCGGCACGGCCGTCGATCATCGCTTGCAGCGCGGCGTCGACCGATTCGCCACCGAGCATGGCCAGGCCGAGGCTGTTGGCCTCTGGCACGATCAGGCTGATGGAACCGTTCTTCTCGCGCAGCTTCAGGGCCTTCGCAATATTGGCAGCGGCCTCGATCAGCGCCTTGGAACCCAGCGAGGTGCCGGCGATGATCAGTGGACGCTTGGCCGCGAGCAGGGCGTCGGCAATGCGCTTGGCCAGTTCGAGGGCTTCAGCGTCCAGGCCTTCAACGGCCGGAGCGCTGGCGTCGAGGGCGTGAGCCACTGCGAAGCCGATTCGGGCCAGGTCGTCTGGAGCGGCGTGAACGCATTCTTCGGCGATGTCGTCGAGCTTGGTTTCAGCCAGGCTGGCGATGAACAGCGGGTTCAGCGCGTGCTGACCGATGTTCTTCACCGCAGCGTCGAGCCAAGGCTGGACGCGCATGGCGTCGGCCATGTCTTCGGCCTTGCCCTTGACCAACTGACGCAGGGACAGGGCCATGCGTGCGGCAGTCTGGGTCAGGTCTTCACCGAGGACGAACACGGCGTCGTGGTCCTCGATGTCGCGCATGTTCGGCACTGGCAGCGGGCTATCTTTCAGCACTTGCAGCACCAGGCGGATGCGCTCCAGTTCGGAGGCTTCGATACCCGAGTAGAAGTGCTCGGCGCCCACCAGTTCGCGCAACGCGTAGTTGCTTTCGAGGCTGGCGCGAGGCGAACCGATACCGACGATGTTGCGACCGCGCAGCAGGTCGGCGGCTTTATCCAGCGCTTCGTCGAGGCTCAGCTTGGTGCCGTTGGCCAGCAGCGGCTGACGCGGACGGTCTTCGCGGTTGACGTAGCCATAGCCGAAACGGCCACGGTCGCACAGGAAGTACTGGTTCACCGAACCGTTGAAACGGTTTTCGATGCGACGCAGTTCGCCGTAACGCTCGCCCGGGGAGATGTTGCAGCCGCTGGAGCAGCCATGGCAGATGCTCGGCGAGAACTGCATGTCCCATTTACGGTTGTAGCGCTCGGAGTGAGTCTTGTCGGTGAACACGCCGGTCGGGCAAACCTCGGTGAGGTTGCCGGAGAACTCGCTTTCCAGGGTGCCGTCTTCAACGCGACCGAAGTACACGTTGTCGTGGGCGCCGTACACGCCGAGGTCGGTGCCGCCAGCGTAGTCTTTATAGAAGCGCACGCAGCGGTAGCAAGCGATGCAGCGGTTCATTTCGTGGGAAATGAACGGGCCCAGTTGCTGGTTCTGGTGGGTACGCTTGGTGAAGCGGTAACGGCGCTCGTTGTGGCCGGTCATTACCGTCATGTCTTGCAGGTGGCAGTGACCGCCTTCTTCACAGACCGGGCAGTCGTGAGGGTGGTTGGTCATCAGCCATTCGACAACACTGGCGCGGAACGCCTTGGATTCTTCATCTTCGATGGAGATCCAGGTGTTGTCGGTGGCAGGGGTCATGCAGGACATGACGATACGACCACGGGTGTCGTTCTCGTCGGTGTACTGCTTGACCGCGCACTGGCGGCAGGCGCCAACGCTGCCAAGGGCAGGGTGCCAGCAGAAATAAGGGATATCGAGGCCTAGCGACAGACATGCCTGTAACAGGTTGTCTGCCCCATCGACTTCGAGCTCTTTGCCGTCTACGTGGATAGTGGCCATGGTTCAAAGTTCTTCGTTGGCCCGGTGTCAGCGGGCGTGGCTAATGGAATCTTGTTATTCGCGTGAATCAACACAGCCGCTTGCGGCGTCATCACACGAAAAGCGAAGGGCACGGACCCTTCGCCTTTTTAAGCATTTACGCGCCGACTACGATCGGCCTTGCCAGAGGCGGGACGGCGGCGCTGACAGGCGCGATGCCGGCTTCGAACTCGTGGCGGAAGTATTTGATTGCGCTGCCCAACGGCTCCACGGCGCCCGGTGCGTGAGCACAGAAGGTCTTGCCTGGGCCGAGGAAACCGACCAGACCCAGCAGGGTCTCGATGTCGCCTGGCTGGCCTTCGCCGTTCTCGATGGCCATCAGGAGCTTGACGCTCCATGGCAAGCCATCGCGGCACGGGGTGCAGAAGCCACAGGATTCGCGAGCGAAGAACTGTTCCATGTTGCGCAGCAGGGACACCATGTTGATGCTGTCGTCTACCGCCATGGCCAGGCCGGTACCCATACGGGTGCCCACTTTGGCGATGCCGCCGGCGTACATTTGTGCATCCAGGTGCTCCGGCAACAGGAAGCCGGTACCGGCGCCACCAGGCTGCCAGGCCTTGAGCTTGTAACCGTCGCGCATGCCGCCGGCGTAGTCTTCGAACAACTCGCGGCCGGTGACGCCGAATGGCAGTTCCCACAGGCCCGGGTTCTTCACCTTGCCGGAGAAGCCCATGAGCTTGGTGCCCATGTCGTCGCTGCCTTCGCGAGCCAACGATTTGTACCAGTCCACGCCGTCGGCAATGATCGCCGGGACGTTGCACAGGGTTTCAACGTTGTTCACGCAGGTCGGCTTGCCCCACACGCCAACAGCGGCAGGGAAGGGCGGCTTGGAGCGCGGGTTGGCGCGGCGGCCTTCGAGGGAGTTGATCAGTGCGGTTTCTTCACCGCAGATGTAACGCCCGGCGCCGGTGTGGACGAACAGCTCGAAATCGAACCCACTGCCCAAAATGTTTTTACCCAACAGCCCCGCTGCCTTGGCTTCTTCCACGGCACGGTTGAGGTGCTTGGCGGCGGTGGTGTATTCGCCACGCAGGAAGATGTAGCCACGGTAGGTTTTCAGTGCGCGGGCACTGATCAGCATGCCTTCGATCAGCAGATGGGGCAGTTGCTCCATCAGCATGCGGTCTTTCCAGGTGTTGGGCTCCATTTCATCCGCGTTGCACAGCAGGTAGCGGATGTTGATGGATTCGTCCTTGGGCATCAGGCCCCACTTCACGCCAGTGGGGAAGCCTGCACCGCCGCGACCCTTGAGGCCGGAATCCTTCACGGTCTGGACGATGTCGTCCTGAGCCATGTCGGCGAAGGCCTTGCGCGCTGCGGCGTAACCGTTCTTGGCCTGGTATTCGTCGAGCCAGACGGCTTCGCCGTCGTCACGCAGGCGCCAGGTGAGCGGGTGAGTCTCGGCCGAACGCTTGATGCGGTTGGCTGGACCGAAAGAAGTCAGGGTCATACGTAGCCCTCGAGCAAGTTGGCAACGCCTGCGGGCTGCACATCACCGAAAGTGTCGTCGTCGATCATCAACGCCGGCGCCTTGTCGCAGTTGCCGAGGCAGCAGACCGGCAGCAGGGTGAAACGACCGTCGGCGGTGGTCTGACCCAGGCCGATGCCCAGCTTGCTCTGGATTTCGCTGACCACCGACTCGTGGCCGCCGATGTAGCAGACCATGCTGTCGCAGACGCGAATGATGTGGCGGCCGACCGGCTGGCGGAAGATCTGGCTATAGAACGTCGCCACGCCTTCAACGTCGCTGGCCGGGATGCCGAGGATCTCGCCGATGGCGTACAAGGCGCCGTCCGGCACCCAGCCACGTTCCTTCTGGACGATCTTCAGGGCTTCGATCGACGCCGCGCGCGGGTCTTCGTAGTGATGCAGCTCGTGCTCGATGGCCGAGCGCTCGGTTTCACTCAAGGTGAAACGGTCTGTCTGGATAAGCGTGCTGTTCATGCTTAGCGGTCCACGTCGGCCATAACGAAATCGATACTACCCAGGTACGCAATCAAGTCCGCGACCATGCTGCCTTTGATCACCGAAGGGATCTGCTGCAGGTGCGGGAAGCTTGGGGTACGAATCCGGGTGCGGTAGCTCATGGTGCCGCCATCGCTCGTCAGGTAATAACTGTTGATGCCCTTGGTCGCTTCGATCATCTGGAAGGATTCGTTGGCCGGCATGACCGGGCCCCACGAAACCTGCAGGAAGTGCGTGATCAAGGTTTCGATGTGCTGCAGGGTGCGCTCTTTCGGCGGCGGCGTGGTCAGCGGGTGATCCGCCTTGTACGGGCCTTCCGGCATGTTGCGCAGGCACTGGTCGATGATCCTGATGCTCTGGCGCATCTCCTCGACACGCACGATGCAGCGGTCGTAGGCATCGCCATTGGCCGCCAGCGGCACTTCGAATTCGAAGTTCTCGTAGCCCGAGTACGGGCGCGCTTTACGCAGGTCGAAATCGCAACCGGTCGAACGCAGGCCGGCACCGGTGACGCCCCATTCCAGGGCCTCTTTGGTGTTGTAGTCGGCGACGCCGATGGTCCGGCCACGCAGGATGCTGTTGTCCAGGGCGGCTTTCTGATATTCGTCCAGACGCTTGGGCATCCACTCGACGAAATCCTTGACCAGTTTTTCCCAGCCGCGCGGCAGGTCGTGGGCGACGCCGCCAATACGGTACCAGGCCGGGTGCAGACGGAAACCGGTGATGGCTTCGATCACGGTGTAGGCACGCTGACGGTCGGTGAAGGTGAAGAACACCGGGGTCATGGCGCCGACGTCCTGGATGTAGGTACCCAGGAACAGCAGGTGGCTGGTGATCCGGAAGAACTCGGCCATCATGATGCGGATGACGTCGACCTTCTCCGGCACCTTGATGCCGGCCAGCTTCTCGACCGAGAGCACGTACGGCAGGTTGTTCATCACGCCGCCGAGGTAGTCGATACGGTCGGTGTACGGGATGAAGCTGTGCCAGGACTGACGCTCGGCCATTTTCTCGGCACCACGGTGGTGGTAGCCGATGTCCGGGACGCAGTCGACGATCTCTTCACCGTCCAGCTGCAGGATGATACGGAACGCACCGTGCGCGGACGGGTGGTTCGGGCCGAGGTTGAGGAACATGTAGTCCTCGTTCGGGCCGGAACGCTTCATGCCCCAGTCTTCAGGCTTGAAGCGCGCGGACTCTTCCTCGAGTTGTTGCTTGGCCAGGTTCAGGGTGAACGGGTCGAACTCGGTGGCGCGGGCCGGGAAGTCCTTGCGCAACGGGTGACCTTCCCAGGTCGGCGGCATCATGATGCGCGACAGGTGCGGGTGGCCTTTGAAGTCGATACCGTACATGTCCCAGACTTCACGCTCGTACCAGTTGGCGTTCGGCCAGATGCTGGTGACGGTCGGCAGGCTGAGGTCGCTCTCGGACAAGGCGACCTTGATCATTACGTCACTATTACGTTCGATCGACATCAGGTGGTAGAACACGGAGAAGTCGACGCCGTTCGGCAGCCCTTGACGCTTGGTGCGCAGGCGCTCGTCCACGCCGTGCAGGTCATAGAGCATGACGTACGGCTTGGGCAGGTTGCGCAGGAAAGTCAGGACTTCGACGAGTTTGGCGCGGGCAACCCAAAGCACCGGCATGCCGGTGCGGGTAGGCTGGGCGGTGAACGCCTCCGGGCCAAAACGGTTGTTCAGTTCGACGACCACATCCTGGTCGTCTGCCTTGTAAGGCGGGATGTACAGAGCACTGCCTGTAGTCATGGTTATTTATCGCTTTCGGTCAACGTAAAGAATGAAGCCAGTTTTTCGTTTCTTTGAAACAGCAGAACTGGATCAGACTTCGTCGGGGCTGCGCAGGTTGGTTACCTGAATACGCTGTTCGCGGCGCTTTTCCTTTTCGGACGGCATCTCGGCGCGATACACGCCTTGATCGCCAACGACCCAGGAAAGTGGGCGACGCTCCTGGCCAATCGACTCCTGCAACAGCATCAGGCCTTGCAGGAAAGCTTCAGGGCGGGGCGGGCAGCCAGGCACGTAGACGTCCACGGGCAGGAACTTGTCCACCCCTTGAACGACGGAGTAGATGTCGTACATGCCACCGGAGTTGGCGCACGAACCCATGGAGATGACCCATTTAGGCTCGAGCATTTGCTCGTAGAGACGCTGAATGATCGGCGCCATCTTGATGAAGCAGGTACCGGCGATAACCATGAAATCCGCCTGGCGCGGCGATGCCCGGATAACCTCGGCGCCAAAGCGCGCGATGTCGTGGGGCGCCGTGAAGGCGGTGGTCATTTCCACGTAGCAGCACGAAAGACCGAAGTTATACGGCCACAGGGAGTTCTTGCGCCCCCAGTTGATCGTGCCGTTGAGCACGTCTTCGAGCTTGCCCATGAAAATGTTTTTGTGGACTTGATCTTCTAACGGATCGGAAACGGTTTCCCGTTGGCCAATCGGATACTGCTCGTTAGGAGCATCGGGGTCGATCCTGGTGAGATTGTATTGCATTGCCAAAGCCTCATTGTTTCAGCTTCGCTTGCCGCTTGCGCCGAGCTTCCGGAGCCCAGTCAAGGGCGCCCACTCGGAATAGGTAGACAAGGCCTGCCAACAGAATTGCTATGAAAACGAGAGCTTCGACGAATCCGGTCCAGCCGCTTTCGCGGACGGACACAGACCATGCAAAGAGAAAGAGGGCTTCGATATCGAAGATCACGAAGAGCATCGCGACCAGATAGAATTTGGCTGAGAGCCGCAAGCGGGCGCCACCTGTAGGTAGCATGCCGGACTCGAACGGTTCGTTTTTGCTGCGGCCCCAGGCTTTTGACCCGAGTAGGCTGGAAACGCCCAGCATGAAGGCACAGAGGCCGACAACGCCTAGAAGGAAAATGGCAAAGCCCCAGTTGTGGGCCATGAGTCCTGTCGCTTCGGGCATGCTGGTAATCCTTAACAGAGAGCAAAGGTCTCTGAGCTTGAAAAGAAACAAAGCAGTGACGATATGTCGCAGCAATCAATCCCGCTGATTTTATGGCTAAACACCCGGCAAGTAAAATTCCTATAGCGAAATTATTTATAGGAATAAGGACATAGCGAGTCTGCAAAACCCGGCAGCCCTTGCGTTGCGGGCATTAGGGGTCTTTTCGCAAATAATGTTTTGTAGGGAATGTAACGAACATAGTTGTGGCTAAATGATAATCAATATTGTTTGTCTTGGTTTTCAAACTGTTTGTCCCTCGGATGCTCGGGAAGTTGTCTTATTTGAGCGTTACAGCAAGTAGCGGCGGTGTGCGTTTTAGCGGATTTTCCTGACGTCGATGTCGCTCTGGATCAATGTTTTTCCGGATCACCAACCATCCCTTGTAGGAGCGAGCCCGCTCGCGATGACCCTGAGGACACCGCGGGGTGTCAGGCCCCCAGCGTTATCGTTGACCACCATCGCGAGCGGGCTCGCTCCTACAAGGGGTTTTGTGGTGTTTGTTGAATTGCGGGCAAAAAAAACGCCCCGAACCAGTCGGGGCGTCAGATGTGCAGCGTTGCGGTTAGCTTTTTATTCGGTCCGCAACGGCTGATGTCTCAAGCGAAGCAGATCAGTGGAACTGTTCTTCTTCGGTCGAACCGGTCAGTGCGGTTACCGAAGACGAGCCACCCTGGATCACGGTGGTCATGTCGTCGAAGTAGCCGGTGCCCACTTCCTGCTGGTGAGCCACGAAGGTGTAGCCCTTGGCGGCGTCGGCGAATTCCTGTTCTTGCAGCTTCACGTAGGCAGTCATGTCGTTGCGGGCGTAGTCGTGCGCCAGGTTGAACATGCTGTGCCACATGTTGTGAATGCCGGCCAGGGTGATGAACTGGTGCTTGTAACCCATGGCGGACAGTTCGCGCTGGAACTTGGCGATGGTCGCGTCGTCCAGGTTTTTCTTCCAGTTGAAGGAAGGCGAGCAGTTGTACGACAGCAGTTGGTCCGGGTATTCCTTCTTGATCGCTTCAGCGAAGCGACGGGCTTCTTCCAGGTCCGGCTTGGCGGTTTCACACCAGATCAGGTCGGCGTACGGCGCGTAGGCCAGGCCGCGAGCGATGGCCTGGTCCAGACCGGCGCGAACCTTGTAGAAACCTTCCTGGGTACGTTCGCCAGTCACGAATGGCTGGTCGTACGGGTCGCAGTCGGAAGTCAGCAGGTCAGCGGCGTTGGCGTCGGTACGGGCCAGGATGATGGTCGGAGTACCGGCAACGTCAGCCGCCAGACGGGCAGCGGTCAGCTTCTGTACGGCTTCCTGGGTAGGAACCAGTACCTTGCCGCCCATGTGGCCGCATTTCTTCACGGAAGCCAGCTGGTCTTCGAAGTGAACGCCGGCGGCGCCTGCTTCGATCATGCTCTTCATCAGTTCGTAAGCGTTCAGTACGCCGCCGAAACCGGCTTCAGCATCAGCCACGATAGGTGCGAAGTAGTCGATGTAGCCAGCGTCGCCCGGGTTCTTGCCGGCTTTCCACTGGATCTGGTCTGCACGACGGAACGCGTTGTTGATGCGCTTGACCACGGTTGGAACCGAGTCCACCGGGTACAGCGACTGGTCCGGGTACATCGATTCGGCGGAGTTGTTGTCCGCAGCCACTTGCCAGCCCGACAGGTAGATCGCCTGGATACCGGCTTTGACTTGTTGTACAGCCTGGCCGCCAGTCAGGGCGCCCATGCAGTTGACGAAATCTTTCTCAGGACGGAAGGCCGGCTTGGCACCCTGGGTGACCAGGTTCCACAGCTTCTCGGCGCCCATTTTTGCAAAGGTGTGCTCAGGTTGAACCGAGCCACGCAGGCGGACGACGTCAGCAGCGGAGTAAGTGCGTGTCACGCCTTTCCAGCGCGGGTTTTCAGCCCAGTCTTTTTCGAGGGCTGCAATTTGCTGTTCGCGTGTCAGTGCCATGGGAGATAAACCTCGTCGCGTCTTTATGAAAAGTTGTTCTGCGGTGGAAAATTCCTGCGCTCGCTGACCAGAGGCTTAAGCGGTCAAGTCGGATTCGGCGGGGAGGGCGACGGGATGAACGATCGGCTCGAGGGGAAGTGAGCAGGTAAAGGCGAACTGCGGGCGCATTCGGGCGTCGTGGGCCTTGGTACGAACATCAGTGTGCTGCCGGGTTACCTAATTACGCTTCCGTCCCTCGGGACAACTTCGTTCCAGTCGACAACCTCGTCAAACACACCTTGTGGGCGGTACAGACACGAAGCGGTTCGCGGGGGTAGGTTGCGAACATCGCCTCGAAGGCCCTTGCCAGGGCCCCTGATTAGCGGGAGCGAGGCCATCATGCCTTCGCTTTTTTGGCTCGTCAAACGTTTTGTAGTGCTTTTTTTCGAGCACTACATCTTTGGTCTAATACGACTCGGCAGTCAGTTTTTGGTGCTTTAGTCCAGGGTGTCGACTTTAACCCGCAAAGTCATGTCGTTGCGACTCTGGGTCGAGTAGCTGCGGGTCAGGCCCTGTTTATCGGCCTGTGTCTGGCCATTGACCCCGGCCAGCAGGATCCACTCACCGAGGTGGCCGGTGACGGTTGTGTCGGTGCTTTGGATGTTCACTACATCGGGACGTTCCTGGCTCATGCGGTCACGGTTGGTACTGATCGACAGGTGAACGATGTCGCCAGTGACGTTTGCGGTGACGTAGAAACCCTGGGTGACATTGCGATACTCGGTCTGGCTGCTGTAGCCGCCATAGGAATCGCTCTGGCTGCTGGTGATCGGCACGCTCTGGCCGACCTGGATCAGTGCCGGTGCGCCTTCACTGGCCTGCACCTGCTGAATGCCGCCGTCGCGGCTGTCGGTGCTGTAGTTGATGATGCGGGTCTGGCCTGGCTTGGCGCCGTTCACCGCATAACCCTGGTCACCCTGAAAGTTGTTGTCGCTGGTGTCGACGGTGATCAGCAGCCGCTTGGGTGCCGTATCGAGTTGCGAAAGAAGGGCTTTAAGTTCGTCGATCTTGCGCTGATCGGCGTTGACAATCAGTTGGCTGCCGTAGGCGCTGACCTGGCCTTCCTTGCCGACGAAATCCTGCGCTACCGGCAGCAGGTCGGCGCTGGTGTGGTATTTGAGGGGGATGATTTCTGTGGCTGCCATCACCGAAAAACTGCAGCCGAGCAGTAGGGTAGTGAGCAGGGTGCGTAGGGACATGTCCGTTATCTCCGCGTTCTAAAGGCTTGATGTTGCCACTTTGTCGGGCCGGGGTTTGTAGGAGCGAGCTTGCTCGCGATGGGCGTGAACGATAATGCTGGAAGTCTGACACCCCGCGGCGTTCTCTCGACCATCGCGAGCAAGCTCGCTCCTACAAACAGGTGTATGTGTTGATACTGCCAGTTTGTCGGCCCGGGGTGGGGTAAGTTGAATCGTAGACAGCAAAACGCCCCGACATCCGAAGATGACGGGGCGTTTTGTGGTGTTCGTTCTGGCCTCTTCGCGAGCAAGCCCGCACATTGTTTCTGCGTCATGTGCAGATCAGTGTGGGAGCGAGCCTGCTCGCGAAAGGTGCGCCTCGGTATCAGGCCGAGTGTCGCACCATGTCCACATGCGGAATCCCGGCTTCCAGGAACTCCTCGCTGACCATGTTGAAGCCCAGGCGCTCATAGAACGCTGTGGCTTGCACTTGGGCACTGAGCATCTGCTGCTTCAGGCCGCGCTCTTCGGCTTCGCCAATCACCGCTTGCATCAGCGCGTCGCCGACCTTCAGACCGCGCCAGTCCTTGAGCACCGACACTCGGCCGATGTGGCCATCGGGCAGCAAGCGAGCGGTGCCAATCGGAAAGTCGCCTTCGAACGCGAGGAAATGCACGGCGGTTGCATCGTCGGCATCCCATTCCAGTTCAGGTGGAACGCACTGCTCGGCGACGAACACCGTTTCACGAATGCGCCGGATCTCGGCGTTGTCCTTCTGCCAGTCTGCGACACGTACGTGAATCTTATTCATCGGCGAACCCCAGGCTTCCTTGCTTGACCAGTTCACACAGCAGGCCGCGGCCGTCTTCATCGCTCAGCCATTCGCCGAGGTTGTCGGCGTGCAGCGCGTCGGCGGCGCAGATCATCTTCAGCAGTTCGCGCAGTTTGCCCGGCAGATAACGGCTCTGGCCGCTGGCGAACAGCAGCAGGTCGTCGTCAACTTCGGACCATGCCAGGCGTGCGCTCGGGTTGCGAATCAGGATCGCGCCTTGTTCCAGTTCGCTCATGACGTCTTCTTCTTCGACGTCTTCCGGGCCTACCACCAGTTCCGGGTAGCGTGGCTCGGTCATGAACTGGCCGAACCAGGTCAGCAGCAGGCGCTCGTCGCTCATGTGTTCGGCCAGCAGGCCTTTCAAGCGGTCGAGTGCGTCGCGCTGGATCTGGTGAGGGTCGGCTGTCGGCACAGCGTCGGCGTCGGTATAGCGTTCTTCGTCCGACAGGAACTGGCTGAGGAAGTCGGTGAAGTGGGTCAGTACTTCAGCGGCGCTCGGCGCGCGGAAGCCGACCGAGTAGGTCATGCAGTCATCGACGGCGACGCCGCAGTGTGCCAGGCGTGGCGGCAGGTAGAGCATGTCACCCGGTTCCAGCACCCATTCGTCGGTGGCTTCGAAGTCAGCGAGGATGCGCAGGTCGGCGTGGGCCAGCAGCGGGCTTTCGGTGTTGCACATCTGGCCGATCTTCCAGTTGCGCTTGCCGTGGCCTTGCAGCAGGAACACGTCGTAGTTGTCGAAGTGCGGACCAACGCTGCCACCCGGTGCGGCATAGCTGATCATCACGTCGTCGATGCGCCAGCTCGGCAGAAAACGGAAGTTTTCCAGCAGTTCGCTGACTTCCGGCACGAATTGATCCACGGCCTGCACCAGCAGGGTCCATTCGCGCTCCGGCAATTTGCTGAATTCGTCTTCGGCGAACGGACCGCGACGCAATTCCCAAGGGCGCTCGCCGTGCTCGATGATCAGGCGCGATTCGACTTCTTCTTCCAGCGCCAGGCCGGCCAATTCGTCGGCGTCGATCGGGCTTTCGAAATCAGGAATCGCCTGACGGATCAACAGCGGCTTTTTCTGCCAGTAGTCGCGCAGGAATTCCCGTGCCGTGATGCCGCCCAGAAGTTGAAGAGGAGTATCAGGATTCATGTGTAACCTATTGAAAAAATGCACTTTTCAGACGGGAATAAAAACGCCCGGCGCTGCCGGGCGTCTTAAAAGGGTCTAGCGTTCGATCAGATGCGTTTGGCTTGTGCTACAGCGTTACCGATGTAGTTGGCCGGGGTAAGGAGTTTCAGCTCGGCCTTGGCGGCAGCTGGCATGTCCAGGCCGTCGATGAAAGTCTGCAGCGCTTCAGGGCTGATGCCCTTGCCGCGGGTCAGTTCTTTCAGCTTTTCATACGGGTTTTCGATGTTGTAGCGACGCATCACGGTCTGGATCGGCTCGGCCAATACTTCCCAGCAAGCGTCCAGGTCAGCGGCAATCTTCTGCTCGTTGAGCTCCAGTTTGCTGATGCCTTTGAGGCTGGCTTCGTACGCGATCACGCTGTGGGCGAAGCCGACACCGAGGTTGCGCAGCACGGTGGAGTCGGTCAGGTCGCGCTGCCAGCGGGAGATTGGCAGCTTGCTCGCCAGGTGCTGGAACAGCGCGTTGGCGATGCCCAGGTTGCCTTCGGAGTTCTCGAAGTCGATCGGGTTGACCTTGTGCGGCATGGTCGACGAACCGATTTCGCCAGCGATGGTGCGCTGTTTGAAATAACCCAGGGAGATGTAGCCCCAGATGTCGCGGTCGAAGTCGATCAGGATGGTGTTGAAGCGTGCGATCGCGTCGAACAGCTCGGCAATGTAGTCGTGGGGTTCGATCTGCGTGGTGTACGGATTGAAGCCCAGGCCCAGTTCGTCTTCGATGAAGGCGCGGGCGTTGGCTTCCCAGTCGATCTCAGGGTAAGCCGACAGGTGTGCGTTGTAGTTGCCGACAGCGCCGTTGATCTTGCCCAGCAGCGGAACGGCAGCGACCTGGGCGATCTGACGCTCCAGGCGGTAAACCACGTTTGCCAGTTCTTTGCCCAGGGTGGTCGGCGAGGCCGGTTGACCGTGGGTACGCGACAGCATCGGCACGTCGGCGAAGCGGATGGCCAGTTCGCGGATGGCGTTGGCGGTCTGGCGCATCAGCGGCAGCATCACGTCATCACGGCCTTCGCGCAGCATCAGGGCGTGGGACAGGTTGTTGATGTCCTCGCTGGTGCAGGCAAAGTGGATGAACTCACTGACCTTGGCCAGTTCCGGCAGCTTGGCCGCTTGCTCTTTGAGCAGGTATTCGATGGCCTTGACGTCGTGGTTGGTGGTGCGCTCGATCTCTTTGACGCGCTCGGCGTGCTCCAGAGAGAAGTTTTCCGCCAGGGTATTGAGCACGGCGTTGGCTTCGGCGGAGAACGCCGGCACTTCGCTGATGGCAGGATGAGCGGCCAGGCGCTGGAGCCAGCGCACTTCAACCAGGACGCGGGCACGGATCAGGCCGTACTCGCTGAAAATTGGGCGCAGGGCCTGGGTTTTGCCGGCGTAGCGGCCGTCAACAGGGGAAACCGCAGTGAGCGAAGAGAGCTGCATGGGGTGTTCTCGGACAGTCGGGCAACGAAATGGGGCGCGTATCATACATGAAAAAATCCGCCGGTCCGTCGCCAACTGACCGGCGTATTACGCGTATTGCTAAGTTCGTTTCTGTCGATGCGGGTTATTCGTTACGCATCAATGGGTAAAGCTCTTTCAGCAATTTGCGGCGGCTGATCACCAGCTGCCAGCGATGACCGCCCAACTGCCGCCACAGGCGCGCCGAACGAATGCCGGCCAACAGCAGGGCGCGAATTTTCGAGGCGTTGCTCGGTTGTTGCAGGTTGCGCATGTCGCCGTGCACCTGGATGCGTTGGCGCAGGGTGCTCAGGGTGTCCTGATACAGCGCGCCGCACGCGGCGATCACGTTTTCGTGCGCCGGGCCGAAGTGTTCGACCTGGGATTGAATCTGTGGCAGGCGTAAACCGATCACGTCGAGCATGTCGTCACGCTTTGCCAGTTGACGCTCAAGACCGAGCATGGCCAGGGCGTAGCGCAGCGGCTCGCGCTGCAGGGCGCTTGGGTCGCGTTCGAGGGCGCCGATCAGGGCGCGATAACCTTCGCGCAGGTTGATGTCATCGCCGCCATAGACTTCCAGAGTGTCCTTGGGGTCGCGAATCAGCAGGCTACCGAGCATGCAGGTCAGGCCTGCTTCGTTGGTCTGGCCGGTCTTGGCAATCCTGTCCACCAGCACGGCGGCGAGAAACACGCCGCCCAGTGCGGTCAATTGCTCCTGAATGGGGCTCATTGTTGCTCGCCTTTAGGAGTGTCCTTGCTGGTCCATGGCTCAGCCACTTCAATCACGCCGCCGCCGAGGCAGACTTCACCGTCGTAGAACACCACTGACTGGCCCGGAGTGACCGCGCGTTGCGGATCATCGAAGGTTGCGCGATAACCCGTGGCGGTCTTTTCCAGGGTGCAGGGCTGGTCGCTTTGACGATATCGCACTTTGGCGGTCAGCTTGCGCGGCTGGCTCAGATCGATCGGGTTGACCCAGTAGATATCGGAAGCGAGCAGGGCGCGGGAGAACAGCCACGGGTGATCGTTGCCCTGGCCAACGATCAGCTCGTTGTGTTCCAGGTCCTTGATCAGCACGTACCACGGCTCATCGCTGGCATCTTTCAGCCCGCCAATGCCCAGGCCCTGGCGCTGGCCGATGGTGTGATACATCAGGCCGTGGTGACGGCCGATGATTTCGCCTTCGGTGGTCTTGATCTCGCCCGGTTGCGCCGGCAGGTACTGCTTGAGGAAGTCGCTGAAACGGCGCTCGCCGATGAAGCAGATCCCGGTGGAGTCCTTTTTCTTCGCGGTCGCCAGCTCGTATTTCTCGGCGATGGCGCGCACTTGCGGTTTTTCCAGCTCGCCGACCGGGAACAGGGTCTTGGCGATCTGTTCGCCGCCGACGGCGTGCAGGAAGTAGCTCTGGTCCTTGTTCGGGTCCAGGCCCTTGAGCAGTTCGGTGCGGCCATCGATGTCACGGCGACGCACGTAGTGACCGGTGGCGATCAGGTCGGCGCCGAGCATCATGGCGTAGTCGAGGAACGCCTTGAACTTGATTTCGCGGTTGCACAGGATGTCCGGGTTCGGCGTGCGTCCGGCCTTGTATTCGGCCAGGAAATGCTCGAACACGTTGTCCCAGTATTCGGCGGCGAAGTTGGCGGTGTGCAGCTTGATGCCAATCTTGTCGCACACGGCCTGGGCGTCCGCCAGGTCATCCATGGCGGTGCAGTATTCGGTTCCGTCGTCTTCTTCCCAGTTCTTCATGAACAGGCCTTCCACCTCATAACCCTGCTCGATCAGCAGGAGGGCGGAAACGGAAGAGTCCACGCCGCCGGACATGCCGACGATGACGCGCTTCTTTTGTGTCAGAAGGGGCTGGATCACGCATAGGGATTCAATGAGTGTCTTGAAAAAGGACGCGATTCTAACAGGCTGGAGCCCGCAAGGCTAAAGAGAAGGACGGATCAATTCGAGGCCGAAGTGTTTGCCGTCCAGATAATCATCGATACAGCGGATGATCAGC
Source organism: Pseudomonas sp. BIC9C (assembly GCF_034541995.1). Taxonomy (NCBI): domain Bacteria; kingdom Pseudomonadati; phylum Pseudomonadota; class Gammaproteobacteria; order Pseudomonadales; family Pseudomonadaceae; genus Pseudomonas; species Pseudomonas sp. BIC9C. The sequence continues at coordinate 506,031 of NZ_JAWDGM010000004.1, read as the reverse complement.
TCGCTGCGCCAATTGTCGCGCTGCTCGATTAATTCTTCGCGGGTCAACCACTTGGCGCCGACGATGCCGTCGTCCAGTTGATAATCCGCGTGGTGTTTGATCGCTTTGGCGATGAAGCAGACCCGTTGATAGGTCACGCCGTTGCTCGGGGCGGTGTAGAGATAAATGCCCAGTACGCCGGTTGGTTCGACGTCCCAGCCGGTTTCCTCGAGGGTCTCGCGCACGGCGGCTTCGGTCAGGGTTTCATGCGGGTCCAGATGGCCGGCGGGCTGATTGAGCACCACGCGCCCGTGCTTGAGTTCTTCGACCATCAGGAAGCGGCCGTTGTCTTCGACGATGGTGGCGACGGTGATGTGGGGTTTCCAGTCCATATGGTTTCCTCGGTTTTCAGTGTTGAAATACAGTCAAATGTGGGAGCGGGCTTGCTCGCGAAAGCGGTGGGTCATTCAACATCGATGTTGAATGATAAACCGCATTCGCGAGCAAGCCCGCTCCCACATGGTGTGTGTGAGGTCTGAAAACACAAACCCCGGCACAGGGCCGGGGTTTGTGATGTTCCCTTACAACCTTAAACCAGCGCAGCTACGGCCGCGTTGAAGGTTGCGCTTGGGCGCATGGCCTTGCTGATCAGCTCGGCGTCGGCGTGGTAGTAACCGCCGATGTCCACTGGCTTGCCCTGGACTGCGTTGAGCTCGGCAACGATGGTCGCCTCGTTCTCGGTCAGGGTCTTGGCCAGGGTCGCGAACTGCGCTTGCAGTGCAGTGTCTTCGGTCTGGGCAGCCAGGGCTTGAGCCCAGTACAGCGCCAGGTAGAAGTGGCTGCCGCGGTTGTCGATGTTGCCGACTTTGCGCGATGGCGACTTGTTGTTGTCCAGGAACTGGCCGGTGGCCTGGTCCAGGGTCTTGGCCAGAACCAGCGCCTTTGGATTGTTGTAGGTCACGCCCAGGTGTTCCAGGGACGCGGCCAGGGCCAGGAATTCACCCAGCGAATCCCAGCGCAGGAAGTTTTCTTCCAGCAACTGCTGGACGTGCTTCGGAGCCGAACCGCCGGCGCCGGTTTCGAACAGGCCGCCGCCGTTCATCAGCGGCACGATCGACAGCATCTTGGCGCTGGTGCCCAGTTCCATGATCGGGAACAGGTCGGTCAGGTAATCGCGCAGTACGTTGCCGGTCACCGAGATGGTGTCCTTGCCTTCGCGGGTGCGCTGCAGGGTGTACTTCATGGCGTCGACCGGCGACATGATCTGGATGTCCAGGCCGGCAGTGTCGTGATCCTTCAGGTAAGCCTGAACTTTCTCGATCACCACGCCATCGTGGGCGCGCATCGGGTCCAGCCAGAAAATCGCTGGAGTGCTGCTGGCGCGAGCGCGGTTGACGGCCAGTTTGACCCAGTCCTGGATCGGCGCGTCTTTGGTCTGGCACATGCGGAAGATGTCGCCGGCTTCAACCGACTGCTCCAGCAGCAGGTTGCCCTTGCTGTCGGTGACGCGAACAACGCCGTCAGCCTTGATCTGGAAAGTCTTGTCGTGGGAGCCGTACTCTTCGGCTTTCTTCGCCATCAGGCCAACGTTTGGCACGCTGCCCATGGTGGTTGGGTCGAACGCGCCATTGGCTTTGCAGTCTTCGATCACTGCCTGGTAGATGGTGGCGTAGCAGCGATCCGGGATCACGGCCTTGGTGTCGTGCAGCTGGCCGTCGGTGCCCCACATCTTGCCGGAGTCACGGATCATGGCCGGCATCGAGGCGTCGACGATCACGTCGCTCGGCACGTGCAGGTTGGTGATGCCTTTGTCGGAGTTGACCATCGCCAGGGAAGGGCGAACGGCGTAGACCGCCTGGATGTCAGCTTCGATGGCGGCTTGTTGCTCGGCAGGCAATGCCTTGATGCGAGCGTACAGGTCGCCGATGCCGTTGTTCAGATTGAAGCCGATCTGTGCCAGCACTTCAGCGTGCTTGGCCAGTGCGTCCTTATAGAACTCGGCGACGATCTGGCCGAACATGATCGGGTCGGAGACCTTCATCATGGTGGCTTTCAGGTGAACCGACAGCAGCACGCCTTGTGCCTTGGCGTCTTCGATCTCGGCGGCGATGAAGCTGCGCAGGGCGTTTTTGCTCATGACCGCGCAATCGAGGATCTCACCGGCTTGTACGGTGGTCTTTTCTTTCAGGACGGTGGCGGTGCCGTCCTGGGCGATCAGTTCGATTTTCACGGCGTCAGCGGCGTCGATCAGGGCGGCTTTTTCGCTGCCGTAGAAATCGCCGGTGCTCATGTGCGCGACGTGGGACTTGGAGTCCTTGGCCCAGGCGCCCATTTTGTGCGGGTGCTTGCGTGCGTAGTTCTTGACCGACAGCGGAGCGCGGCGGTCGGAGTTGCCTTCACGCAGAACCGGGTTCACGGCGCTGCCCTTGACCTTGTCGTAGCGCGCCTTGGCTTCTTTGTCGGCGTCGCAGGTCACGGTTTCCGGGTAGTCCGGCAGGTTGTAGCCCTGGGCTTGCAGTTCTTTGATCGCGGCTTGCAGCTGTGGAACCGAGGCACTGATGTTCGGCAGCTTGATGATGTTGGCTTCAGGCGTAACGGCCAGGGCGCCCAGTTCGGCGAGGTGGTCGGCTACGGCTTTGTCGCCCAGTTGCTCGGGGAAGCTGGCCAGGATGCGCCCTGCAAGAGAGATATCGCGGGTTTCAACGGCGATATCGGCCGAAGCGGTGTAGGCCTCGATGATAGGCAACAGAGAATAGGTGGCGAGGGCTGGGGCTTCGTCGGTGAAGGTATAGATGATCTTCGAGCGGGTGGGCATATTCGGATTAACTCTCTCTTCTTTGCTAAAGCGTGCGCAGAAACTCGAGGGCGCCGGGTAAGCGCGTTCGTTCAAAGTCATCCATGAGCCGAATATCGAGGTTTCGTTGCTGTGATGTTGGGTGCATCAGTAGGGTGTCAAGCAGCCGGGCTGCGGTAACAGACCGGCTTTGGGCGGAAACACTCGTCGCTTTTCATCAAGCGGCAGGCTGCTCGGCCCGTCGTGACCCTTTAGTCAGCGGCGGCATTATACATAGGTAGCTGGCAATCTGCCGATGGTTCATACGCAACGAATGTCGTCCATTGGTCTAAAGGTCGCAGGGGGCGGCAGGGCGTAAGGTCGTTCGTCGTGCTTGAGTTTGGCGCTTTTCCCTTTGCTTTCAGGCTTGTAGCTCGCGAGATGCAAGGCTTTGCGGCAGATGGACGGAACATAGGGTTTGCGCGCCGATTCAACTGGGTTACGCTCGAACCAAGCCAGATGTTCAATCCAATCGATGGAGTTCAGCATGGGTTACAAGAAGATTCAGGTTCCAGCCGTCGGCGACAAAATCACCGTCAATGCAGACCATTCTCTCAATGTTCCTAATAACCCGATCATCCCCTTCATCGAAGGCGACGGCATTGGTGTCGACATCAGCCCGGTCATGATCAAGGTTGTCGATGCTGCTGTTAAGAAGGCCTACGGTGGCGAGCGCAAGATTTCCTGGATGGAAGTGTACGCCGGGGAGAAAGCGACTCAGGTTTACGATCAGGACACCTGGCTGCCTCAGGAAACCCTGGACGCGGTCAAGGATTACGTGGTTTCCATCAAGGGCCCGCTGACCACCCCGGTCGGTGGCGGCATCCGTTCCCTGAACGTGGCCCTGCGTCAGCAACTCGACCTGTACGTCTGCCTGCGCCCGGTGCGCTGGTTCGAAGGCGTGCCTAGCCCGGTCAAGAAGCCAGGCGATGTCGACATGACCATCTTCCGCGAGAACTCCGAAGACATCTACGCCGGCATCGAGTGGAAGGCCGGTACGCCGGAAGCCACCAAGGTCATCAAGTTCCTCAAGGAAGAAATGGGTGTTACCAAGATCCGTTTCGACGAGAACTGCGGTATCGGCGTCAAGCCGGTGTCCCTGCAAGGCACCAAGCGTCTGGCGCGCAAGGCCCTGCAATATGTGGTCGACAATGATCGCGATTCGCTGACCATCGTGCACAAAGGCAACATCATGAAGTTCACCGAAGGTGCCTTCAAGGAATGGGCCTACGAAGTGGCGGCTGAAGAGTTCGGCGCGACCCTGCTCGACGGCGGTCCGTGGATGCAGTTCAAGAACCCTAAAACCGGCAAGAACGTTGTCGTCAAGGATGCCATCGCCGACGCCATGCTCCAGCAGATCCTGCTGCGCCCGGCCGAGTACGATGTCATCGCCACCCTGAACCTGAACGGCGACTACCTCTCCGACGCCCTGGCGGCGGAAGTGGGAGGTATCGGTATCGCGCCGGGTGCCAACCTGTCCGATACCGTGGCCATGTTCGAAGCCACTCACGGTACGGCACCGAAGTATGCAGGCAAGGACCAGGTCAACCCGGGTTCGCTGATCCTGTCCGCCGAAATGATGCTGCGCCACATGGGCTGGACCGAAGCAGCCGACCTGATCATCAAGGGCACCAACGGGGCGATTTCCGCCAAGACCGTGACCTATGACTTCGAGCGTCTGATGGAAGGCGCGAAACTGGTGTCGTCTTCCGGTTTCGGTGATGCGCTGATCTCGCACATGTAAGAAAACGCAGGCATAAAAAACTGCCTGATTCAAGCATTTGAGTCAGGCGGTTTTTTTGCGGGATGGTGGTGGGGGCTTATGCCGTAACGGTCTGTTGCACTGGGGATGTCGTCGCTTTCGAAGCATCCACCGGGTTGCCGATGTTGATCGCGTGCAGGCCTTTGGGGCCCTGGATGATGTCGAATACCACAGCTTGCCCGGCTTTCAGGGTTTTATAACCTTCCATCTGGATGGCGGAGTAGTGGGCAAACAGGTCTTCTGTCTTGCCATCCTCAATGATGAAACCGTAACCCTTGGCATTGTTGAACCATTTGACCTTGCCACTGACCTTGCCGCCTGACATGCCCATATCCCTCTGCAACAGACTCCATCACTGGAGTATCATCCAGTACATCCGCAGTCGAATCTGTAAATAAGATTGACTCCGCGGACCTTTTTTACCCACTGTGGGCTCTATTGGTTGTAACACCGTTTTGCCGATAGTCAAGCTGACCAGGCAGTCGGAGTTGAAAACGCTGATAGCCGTCCCCACCACTGTATTTGAACCACTGACGAACCTTTCTTTCCATGCATGCAATCAGCCAGATTCGACTAACATTCAATCAGGATCACCCTGATTTACACGACGACGATTCCACAGGCATTGCTGTTCAGGAGGCAAAGCCTGCACTACAGGCGCCGCCGATGTACAAGGTGGTTTTGTTCAATGATGACTACACACCGATGGATTTCGTCGTCGAAGTGCTCGAGGTGTTTTTTAACCTGAATCGCGAGCTGGCGACCAAGGTCATGCTGGCCGTCCATACTGAAGGACGGGCAGTATGTGGAGTGTTTACCCGCGACATCGCCGAGACCAAGGCCATGCAGGTCAACCAGTACGCCAGGGAAAGCCAGCATCCGCTACTCTGTGAAATCGAGAAGGACGGTTAATCGCCGGACACTTGGGTATGAGGTGAAGCTATGTTAAACCGCGAGCTCGAAGTCACCCTCAATCTTGCCTTCAAGTAGGCCCGTTCGAAGCGTCATGAATTCATGACCGTCGAGCATCTCCTGCTGGCCCTATTGGACAATGAGGCTGCCGCCACCGTTTTGCGTGCCTGCGGCGCAAACCTCGACAAACTGAAGCACGACCTGCAGGAGTTCATCGACTCCACCACGCCATTGATCCCCGTGCATGACGAGGATCGCGAAACCCAGCCAACCCTGGGCTTCCAGCGTGTACTGCAGCGTGCTGTGTTTCACGTACAGAGCTCGGGCAAACGCGAAGTGACTGGTGCCAACGTGCTGGTCGCGATCTTCAGTGAGCAAGAGAGTCAGGCAGTGTTCCTGCTGAAACAGCAGAGCGTTGCCCGTATAGATGTCGTCAACTACATCGCCCATGGCATTTCCAAGGTGCCGGGGCATGGCGATCATTCTGAAGGTGAGCAAGATATGCAGGACGACGAGGGTGGTGAGTCTTCTTCCTCGGGCAATCCCCTGGATGCTTATGCCAGCAACCTCAATGAGCTGGCGCGCCAGGGTCGTATTGATCCGTTGGTGGGGCGAGAGCTGGAAGTCGAGCGTGTCGCGCAGATCCTGGCGCGTCGTCGCAAAAACAATCCGCTGCTGGTGGGCGAGGCGGGCGTGGGTAAAACCGCGATTGCCGAAGGCCTGGCCAAGCGCATTGTCGACAACCAGGTGCCGGACCTGCTGGCCAACAGCGTTGTTTATTCCCTCGATCTTGGCGCTCTGCTCGCGGGCACCAAGTATCGTGGTGATTTCGAGAAACGCTTCAAGGCGTTGCTCAATGAACTGAAAAAACGTCCGCAGGCGATCCTGTTCATCGACGAGATCCATACCATCATCGGTGCGGGTGCCGCGTCCGGTGGCGTCATGGATGCCTCGAACCTGCTCAAGCCGCTGCTGTCCTCGGGTGATATCCGTTGCATCGGTTCGACCACCTTCCAGGAATTCCGCGGCATTTTCGAGAAGGACCGTGCTTTGGCCCGGCGCTTCCAGAAGGTCGATGTGTCGGAGCCTTCGGTGGAAGACACCATCGGCATCCTGCGCGGCCTGAAAGGGCGTTTCGAGCTGCATCACAATATCGAATACAGTGATGAAGCCCTACGCGCCGCCGCCGAGCTGGCTTCGCGCTATATCAATGACCGACACATGCCGGACAAGGCGATCGATGTGATCGACGAGGCGGGTGCCTACCAGCGCCTGCAACCGGTCGAGATGCGCGTCAAGCGTATCGAAGTGCCTCAGGTCGAGGACATTGTCGCGAAAATCGCGCGGATTCCGCCCAAGCACGTCACCAGTTCCGACAAGGAGCTGTTGCGTAACCTCGAGCGTGACCTGAAGTTGACAGTATTTGGTCAGGATGCCGCGATCGACTCGCTGGCAACCGCGATCAAGCTGTCCCGTGCCGGCCTCAAGTCCCCTGACAAGCCTGTCGGTTCGTTCCTGTTCGCAGGGCCTACCGGTGTCGGTAAAACCGAAGCGGCGCGTCAGTTGGCCAAGGCGCTGGGTGTCGAGTTGATTCGTTTCGACATGTCCGAGTACATGGAGCGCCACACCGTATCGCGTCTGATCGGTGCGCCTCCAGGTTATGTCGGGTTCGATCAGGGCGGTCTGCTCACAGAAGCCATCACCAAGCAGCCACACTGCGTGCTGTTGCTCGATGAGATCGAGAAGGCGCATCCGGAAGTCTTCAACCTGCTGTTGCAGGTCATGGATCACGGTACGTTGACCGATAACAACGGGCGCAAGGCGGATTTCCGTAACGTTATCGTCATCATGACGACCAACGCCGGTGCCGAGACTGCAGCTCGCGCTTCGATCGGTTTCACCTATCAGGATCACTCCTCTGATGCGATGGAAGTGATCAAGAAGAGCTTCACGCCGGAATTCCGCAACCGCCTGGACACCATCATCCAGTTTGGTCGCCTCAGCCATGAGGTCATCAAGAGCGTGGTGGACAAGTTCCTTACCGAGCTTCAGGCACAGCTGGAAGACAAGCGAGTGTTACTGGAGGTCACCGATGCGGCTCGCAGCTGGCTCGCCGAAGGTGGCTACGACGCAGCGATGGGTGCTCGTCCAATGGCGCGCCTGATCCAGGACAAGATCAAGCGTCCGCTGGCGGAGGAGATTCTCTTTGGCGAACTGGCCGAACATGGCGGTGTGGTGCACATCGACATCAAGGACGGCGAACTGACCTTCGAGTTCGAGACCACGGCCGAGATGGCCTGACGTTCAAAAGCAAAACAGAAAGGCGCCGAGAGGCGCCTTTCTGCTGCCTGTTGACCGGTATATCTGCTGTCTGTAGGAGCAGTCGGTCGACGCTCGACTGCTCGCGATGGTCGTCAACGATGACGCGGGAAGTCTGGTTTCACGTGGCGTCCTCCGGATTTTCGCGAGCAGGCTCGCTCCTACAAGGGGGCAAATTGCAGGCAAACAAAAACGCCCGGCATGAGCCGGGCGTCTTGTATTGACTTGCTTAGCGAGCGGGCCCTATCACTGTAGGAGCGAGCTTGCTCGCGATGGTCGTCAACGATGATGCGGGGAGTCTGACTTGACGCGGCGCCCTCAGGTTTTTCGCGAGCAAGCTCGCTCCTGCCTTAGCGCGCGCGGTAAGTGATGCGCCCTTTGCTCAAGTCATAGGGAGTCAGCTCTACGCGCACTTTGTCGCCGGTAAGAATACGGATGTAGTTCTTGCGCATCTTGCCGGAGATGTGCGCGGTTACGACGTGCCCATTTTCCAACTCCACACGAAACATGGTGTTGGGCAGGGTGTCGACGACAGTGCCTTCCATTTCGAAGCTGTCTTCTTTCGACATGCAGTAAAGCCCTCGGTGTCCAATGAATGGCCCGGTGCAACTGCGCCAGGCAAAAGCGGCGTGCATTGTGCCCGAAAAGTGGGGTTTAAGCCAAGGGGTTTAGGGCCGGCTCTAGTTTAGAACCACCCAGCGCTGATTAATCAGCAATTCAATGGGGCGATATTGAGTCTTGTAGTTCATTTTTTTGCAGTTTTTGATCCAGTAGCCGAGGTAAACCGCCTCCAGCCCAAGCCGGCTGGCCTCGGCGATTTGCCAGAGGATTGCGTAGCGCCCAAGGCTGCGACGCTCTTCGGCAGGCTCGTAGAAGGTGTAGACCGCCGAAAGACCGTTCGGCAGTAAATCGGTGACGGCGACGGCCAGCAGCCGTCCGTTCAGGCGGAACTCATAAAAACGTGAAAACGGCAGGTCCCGCACGAGGAATGTCGAAAACTGGTCGCGACTTGGCGGGTACATATCGCCATCGGCGTGACGCTGTTCGATATAGCGCTGGTAAAGGTTGAAGTACTCTTCGTTGAAGCCGGGCTTGGCCGGACGCACCTGCAAATCCGCGTTGCGCTTGAAAATGCGTTTCTGTTGCCGGTTGGGCGTGAACTGCCCCACGGGAATGCGCGCCGGAACGCACGCATTGCAGTTCTGGCAATGCGGCCGGTAGAGATGATCGCCACTGCGACGAAACCCCATCTCTGACAGGTCTGCATAGACATGCACATCCATGGGCTGGCTAGGGTCGAGGAACAGGGTTGTGGCCTGCTCATCGGGCAGATAACTGCAAGAGTGCGGCTGAGTGGCATAGAACTTCAAGCGCGCCAACTCGGTCATGATCAACCCTCGGGATAATGCTTTTGATTAAGTGTAAGCCACACGCGCAAAAGTCGCTCAGCAAACCCAATTGGCGCTGCTGGGCTGGTCCAGATACTGCGCAAGGTAACGGGCAAAGTCACGGCGGGGAATCGCTCGTGCTCCGAGGCTGTGCAGGTGATCAGTGGGCATCTGGCAATCGATCAATACAAAACCCGAGTCTTTCAGGTGTCGAACCAGTGTGGCAAAGCCGAATTTCGAGGCGTTGTCGACGCGGCTGAACATGGACTCACCGAAAAACAACCGGCCCATCGCCAGGCCATACAACCCGCCGACCAGTTCGTCCCCGTCCCACACTTCCACCGAGTGCGCGTGACCGCGCCTGTGCAGTTCGATGTAGGCATCTTGCATCGCCTCAGTGATCCAGGTGCCGTCGGCATAATCCCGGGGGGCGGCACAGGCGCGGATGACGGCGGCAAAATCCGCGTCGAAGGTCACTTGATAGCGTTGCTGGCGCAGCAGTTTGTTCAGGCTGCGCGAGACGTGCAGTTCGTCGGGAAACAAAACCGTGCGCGGGTCCGGAGACCACCAAAGGATCGGCTGGCCTTCGGAGAACCATGGGAAGCAGCCATGGCGATAAGCCGAGACCAGCCGATCGGCGGACAGATCGCCGCCGGCAGCCAGGAGCCCGTTGGGGTCGCGCATGGCCTTTTCCAGCGGCGGGAAATGCAAGGTGTTGCGTTGTAACCAAGTCAGCATGGCATCCGGGCTTGCAGAAGGGGAGGGCAGTGGTGGTGTTGGCTCGCTATAAAGTTTGCCTTCAAACGGCGGGAATGTCGTCGAGGTATTTTTCAGCGTCCAGTGCCGCCATGCAACCGGCCCCGGCAGACGTAACGGCCTGGCGATAGACGTGGTCGGCCACGTCGCCGGCGGCAAACACGCCTGCTATCGCCGTGGCGGTGGCATCGCCTTCGCTGCCACCCTTGACCAACAGATACCCGTTTCGCATTTTCAGTTGTCCGGTGAACAGGTCGGTGTTGGGCTTGTGGCCGATGGCGATGAACACCCCGGCCAGTGGCAGTTCCCTGGTTTCGCCGGTGTGGCTGTCCCGCAGGCGGGCGCCGGTCACGCCACTGGCATCGCCAAGCACTTCGTCCAGATTCTGGTTCCAGTGCAAACGGATATTGCCATTGGCGGCCTTTTCGAAGAGTTTATCCTGGAGGATTTTCTCCGAGCGCAGTTTGTCGCGCCGATGGATCAGGTGCACTTCTTTGGCAATGTTCGACAGGTATAACGCTTCTTCGACCGCCGTGTTGCCGCCACCGACCACCGCAACCACCTGGTTGCGATAGAAGAAGCCATCACAAGTCGCGCACGCTGAAACCCCTTTGCCGGCAAACGCTTCTTCCGACGGCAGGCCCAGATATTGCGCAGAAGCGCCGGTGGCAATGATCAGCGCGTCGCAGGTGTAAGCTCCGCCATCGCCGATCAGTTCTAATGGCCGTTGTTGCAACTTGGCCGTATGGATGTGGTCGTAAACGATCTCGGTGGCAAAGCGTTCGGCGTGTTTTTGCATGCGCTCCATCAGGACCGGCCCGGTCAGGCCTTCGACGTCACCTGGCCAGTTATCGACTTCGACGGTGGTGGTGAGCTGGCCACCTGCCTGTATGCCGGTAATGACAACGGGCTTGAGGTTGGCGCGGGCGGCATAAACGGCTGCGCTGTAACCGGCAGGGCCGGAGCCCAGGATAATCAGGCGGGAATGCTTCGCTTCGCTCATAAAAACACCTCATAAGCCTTTGTCACAAAAGAGAATGCATGCTCAAATTGAACAGCATGTCATGTGCTGTTGACTATGCTACACCCAAGGGTCTCAAGCATGGCGTCGTACGTACAAACCCGTACAATGCCGTGCGTGTTACATATATTCAGTGCGCGCCGTGTTTATAAAAACCGGGGCGCAGTGTTAAAAGTAGTCCCGGTTACGCGTGTTAACTTTTTTACCTGCCTGGATTGGGCAGTTTTTTGCCGGTTTTTATAGACATTCACCAGATGGACGCGCCCATGGCGCAGGAAAAGAAGCGTTTTGAAGAAATCCACCGCAGCACCTAAACCAGCCGTCGTTCCGCTCTGGCGCCAGCACTTGCACTACCGACTCAAGGAAGGTGCGCTGATCGCCATCGGTGCCTTGTGCCTGTTCCTGATGATGGCCTTGTTGACCTATGGCAAGGATGATCCGGGCTGGAGCCATAACAGCAAGATCGACGACGTGCAGAACTTCGGCGGGCCAGCGGGCTCCTACAGCGCCGATATCCTGTTCATGGTGCTGGGTTACTTCGCCTATATCTTCCCGTTGCTGCTGGCGATCAAGGCGTACCAGATCTTCCGCCAGCGTCACGAACCGTGGCAGTGGAGTGGTTGGCTGTTCTCCTGGCGCCTGATCGGCCTGGTGTTCCTGGTGCTGTCGGGTGCCGCTCTGGCCCATATCCATTTCCATGCCGCGACCGGTCTGCCGGCCGGTGCGGGCGGTGCGCTGGGCGAAAGCCTCGGCGACCTGGCCAGGAACGCCCTGAATATCCAGGGCAGCACCCTGCTGTTCATCGCCTTGTTCCTGTTCGGCCTGACGGTGTTTACCGACCTGTCGTGGTTCAAGGTGATGGATATCACCGGCAAGATCACCCTCGACCTGTTCGAACTGTTCCAGGGCGCGGCCAATCGCTGGTGGGCGGCCCGTACCGAGCGTAAACAGCTGGTCGCCCAGTTGCGTGAAGTCGACGACCGTATGGATGAAGTGGTTGCGCCGACCGTCACCGACAAGCGCGAGCAGGCCAAGGTCAAGGAGCGGCTGATCGAGCGTGAGCAAGCCCTGAGCAAACACATGTCCGAACGCGAGAAGCAGGTGCCGCCGGTGATCGCGCCCGCGCCACCCAAGCCTGCCGCACCGAGCAAACGCGTCGAAAAAGAGAAACAGGCGCCGCTGTTCGTCGACAGCGCCGTGGAAGGCACCTTGCCGCCGATCTCGATTCTCGATCCCGCGGAAAAGAAACAGCTCAATTACTCGCCTGAATCCCTGGCTGCGGTTGGCCACTTGCTGGAAATCAAGCTCAAGGAGTTCGGCGTTGAAGTCGCAGTGGATTCGATCCACCCGGGCCCGGTGATTACCCGTTACGAAATCCAGCCGGCCGCCGGCGTCAAGGTCAGCCGCATCTCCAACCTGGCCAAAGACCTGGCCCGTTCCTGGCCGTGACCAGCGTGCGCGTGGTGGAAGTGATTCCGGGCAAGACCACGGTCGGTATCGAGATTCCCAACGAAGACCGGCAGATCGTGCGTTTCTCCGAGGTGTTGTCGACCCCCGAGTACGATAACTTCAAATCCCCGGTCACCCTGGCCCTGGGCCACGATATCGGCGGCAAACCGGTCATCACCGACCTGGCGAAGATGCCGCACCTGCTGGTGGCCGGTACCACCGGTTCCGGTAAGTCGGTGGGCGTGAACGCGATGATCCTGTCGATCCTGTTCAAGTCCGGCCCGGAAGACGCCAAACTGATCATGATCGACCCGAAAATGCTGGAGCTGTCGATCTACGAAGGCATTCCGCACCTGCTGTGTCCGGTGGTTACCGACATGAAGGACGCCGCCAACGCCCTGCGCTGGAGCGTTGCCGAGATGGAGCGCCGCTACAAGCTGATGGCCAAGATGGGCGTGCGCAACCTGTCGGGCTTCAACGCCAAGGTCAAGGAAGCCCAGGATGCCGGCGAACCCTTGAGCGATCCACTGTACAAGCGCGAGAGCATTCACGACGAAGCGCCGCTGCTGAGCAAGCTGCCGACCATCGTGGTGGTGGTCGACGAATTCGCCGACATGATGATGATCGTCGGCAAGAAGGTTGAAGAGCTGATTGCCCGTATCGCGCAAAAGGCTCGTGCTGCCGGTATTCACTTGATCCTTGCGACCCAGCGTCCGTCGGTGGATGTGATCACCGGTCTGATCAAGGCCAACATCCCGACCCGCATGGCGTTCCAGGTATCGAGCAAGATCGACTCCCGGACCATCATCGACCAGGGCGGTGCCGAGCAACTGCTGGGCCACGGTGACATGCTCTACATGCCGCCGGGTACCAGTCTGCCGATTCGTGTTCACGGTGCTTTCGTGTCCGACGATGAGGTTCACCGCGTGGTGGAAGCCTGGAAGCTGCGTGGCGCGCCGGAATACAACGACGACATTCTCAATGGCGTCGAAGAGGCGGGTAGCGGCTTCGAAGGCAGCAGCGGGGGCGGCGACGGTGATGATCCAGAGGCCGACGCGCTGTACGACGAAGCGGTCCAGTTCGTGCTGGAAAGCCGTCGCGCCTCCATTTCCGCGGTTCAGCGCAAGCTCAAGATCGGCTACAACCGCGCCGCGCGCATGATCGAAGCCATGGAAATGGCCGGGGTCGTGACGTCCATGAACACCAACGGTTCGCGTGAAGTCCTGGCCCCGGGCCCGGTGCGCGACTGACCCGAGTATGAAAGGAGTGGTGCCTGTGGCACCGCTCGCACTCCCACGAATGTTATGAGGACTCCCATGCGTCTGATCCGCATGCTGTTGCTGCCGGTACTGGCTTTGACCACGCTCCAGGCTAACGCCGATGACAAGGACGTGGCACGCCTGACCCAATTGCTGGAAAAATCCCAGACCCTGACCGCACGTTTCTCTCAATTGACCCTGGACGGCACCGGCACCCAGTTGCAGGAAACCGCCGGCGACATGTCGTTGCAGCGTCCGGGCCTGTTCTACTGGCACACCGATGCACCGGCCGAGCAGACCATGGTTTCCGACGGCAAGAAGGTCACCCTGTGGGACCCGGACCTGGAACAGGCCACCATCAAGAAGCTCGATGAGCGCATGACCCAGACGCCTGCGTTGCTGCTGTCCGGTGACGTGTCGAAGATCAGCCAGAGCTTCGACATCAGTGCCAAGGAAGCCGGCGGCGTGATCGACTTCACCCTGAAACCGAAAACCAAGGACACCTTGTTCGACAGCCTGCGCCTGTCGTTCCGCAATGGCCTGGTCAATGACATGCAACTGATCGACAGCGTCGGCCAGCGCACCAACATCCTGTTCACCGGGGTGAAGGCCAACGAGCCGATCCCGGCGTCCAAGTTCAAGTTCGACATCCCGAAAGGCGCGGACGTAATTCAGGAATAGACGCAGAACCCCTGTAGGAGCGAGCTTGCTCGCGATAAACCCGAGCACGCCGCGGGGTGTCAGGTTTACAGCGTTATCGTTGGCGACCATCGCGAGCAAGCTCGCTCCTACATGACATCAGAGGTTTAACAGTACGCCATGGATCTGTTTCGCAGCACCCCCATCGCCCAGCCATTGGCCGCCCGCCTGCGCGCGACCAATCTGGACGAGTACGTCGGTCAGGAACACGTGCTCGCTCGCGGCAAGCCCTTGCGCGAAGCGCTGGAGCAGGGTGCCCTGCATTCGATGATTTTCTGGGGGCCGCCGGGCGTGGGCAAAACCACGCTGGCGCGATTGCTCGCAGAAGTCTCGGATGCGCACTTCGAAACGGTGTCGGCGGTGCTCGCCGGCGTGAAGGAAATCCGTCAGGCGGTGGAAATCGCCAAGCAGCAGGCCGGGCAATACGGCAAGCGCACCATCCTGTTCGTCGATGAAGTGCACCGATTCAACAAGTCCCAGCAGGATGCGTTCCTGCCCTATGTCGAAGACGGCACGCTGATTTTCATCGGCGCCACCACCGAGAACCCCTCGTTTGAATTGAACAACGCTTTGCTGTCACGAGCACGGGTCTATGTGCTCAAGAGCCTCGACGAAGCGGCTCTGCGCAAGCTGGTGCAGCGTGCGCTGACCGAGGAGCGTGGGCTTGGCAAGCGCAACCTGACCCTCAGCGATGAGGGCTTCCAGATGCTGCTGTCCGCTGCCGATGGCGATGGCCGGCGCCTGCTGAATCTGCTGGAGAACGCCTCGGATCTGGCCGAAGACAACAGCGAGATGGGCACCGACCTGCTGCAAAGCCTGCTCGGCGATACCCGCAGGCGTTTCGACAAGGGCGGCGAAGCGTTCTATGACCAGATTTCCGCGCTGCACAAGTCGGTGCGCGGCTCCAACCCCGACGGCGCGCTGTACTGGTTCGCGCGGATGATCGACGGTGGCTGCGACCCGCTGTACCTGGCCCGGCGTGTGGTGCGCATGGCCAGCGAAGACATCGGCAATGCCGACCCGCGCGCCCTGAGCCTGTGTCTGGCGGCCTGGGAGGTGCAGGAACGCCTTGGCAGCCCCGAGGGTGAACTGGCGGTGGCCCAGGCCATCACCTATCTGGCCTGCGCGCCGAAAAGCAACGCGGTGTACATGGGCTTCAAGACCGCATTGCGCGCCGCCGCCGAACACGGCTCGCTGGAAGTGCCGCTGCACCTGCGCAACGCGCCGACCAAGCTGATGAAGCAGTTGGGCTATGGCGATGAATACCGTTATGCCCACGATGAGCCGGATGCCTATGCCGCCGGGGAAGATTACTTCCCGGAAGAACTCGACCCGATTCCGTTCTATCAGCCGGTGCCCCGTGGCCTGGAATTGAAAATCGGCGAAAAACTCAATCACCTGGCAAAACTCGACCGTTCAAGCCCAAGGCAGCGGAGAAAATAGTGCTTCCTTTGATCATTGCGGTTTCCGTTGGCGGGGTAGCCGGTACATTGTTGCGCTTTGCCACGGGCAACTGGATCAACGGGAATTGGCCGCGGCACTTCTATACCGCGACGCTGGCCGTTAATATCGTGGGCTGTTTGCTGATCGGTGTTCTATACGGTCTGTTTTTGATACGCCCGGAGGTGCCTTTTGAGATTCGCGCCGGGTTGATAGTCGGCTTCCTCGGGGGGCTGACGACTTTTTCATCCTTTTCACTGGATACGGTGCGCCTGCTGGAAAGCGGGCAGGTGCCGCTGGCCCTGGGCTATGCGGCACTCAGCGTATTCGGCGGGCTGCTTGCCACCTGGGCCGGCCTGTCCTTGACCAAACTTTGATAAACGAGAAACCGACATGCTCGATTCCAAACTGTTACGTAGCAACCTTCAGGACGTAGCGGACCGCCTGGCATCCCGTGGCTTTGTACTGGATGTTGCGCGCATCGAAGCGCTGGAAGAACAGCGCAAGACCGTCCAGACCCGCACCGAAGCACTGCAGGCTGAACGTAACGCGCGCTCCAAATCCATCGGTCAGGCCAAGCAGCGTGGCGAAGACATCGCGCCGTTGATGGCAGACGTCGAGCGCATGGCGGGCGAGTTGAGCGCTGGTAAAGTCGAGTTGGACGCGATCCAGACCGAGCTGGATTCGATCCTGCTGGGCATTCCGAACCTGCCGCACGAATCGGTGCCGGTTGGCGATGACGAAGACGGCAACGTTGAAGTGCGCCGTTGGGGCACGCCGAAGGCTTTCGACTTCCCGGTCCAGGACCACGTGGCCCTGGGCGAGAAGTTCGGCTGGCTGGACTTCGAAACCGCCGCGAAACTGTCCGGCGCCCGTTTCGCCCTGCTGCGCGGCCCGATTGCCCGTCTGCACCGCGCCCTGGCGCAGTTCATGATCAACCTGCACGTTACCGAGCACGGTTATGAAGAGGCCTACACGCCTTATCTGGTCCAGGCGCCTGCGCTGCAAGGCACCGGCCAGTTGCCGAAGTTCGAAGAAGACCTGTTCAAGATCGCGCGCGAAGGCGAAGCCGACCTGTACCTGATCCCGACCGCCGAAGTGTCGCTGACCAACATCGTTGCCGGCGAAATCGTCGATTCGAAACTGCTGCCGATCAAGTTCGTTGCCCATACGCCGTGCTTTCGCAGCGAAGCCGGTGCATCGGGTCGTGACACCCGCGGCATGATCCGCCAGCACCAGTTCGACAAGGTTGAAATGGTGCAGATCGTCGAGCCGTCGAAGTCGATGGAAGCATTGGAGGGCCTGACCGCCAACGCCGAGAAAGTCCTGCAACTGCTGGAGCTGCCTTATCGCACCCTGGCGTTGTGCACCGGCGACATGGGCTTCAGCGCGGTCAAGACCTACGACCTGGAAGTGTGGATCCCGAGCCAGGACAAGTACCGCGAAATCTCGTCGTGCTCCAACTGCGGCGACTTCCAGGCCCGTCGCATGCAAGCACGCTTCCGTAACCCGGAAACCGGCAAGCCGGAACTGGTGCACACCTTGAACGGCTCCGGCCTGGCGGTAGGCCGTACCCTGGTCGCGGTACTGGAGAACTATCAGCAGGCCGACGGTTCGATCCGAGTGCCGCAAGTCCTCAAACCGTACATGGGTGGCCTTGAGGTCATTGGTTAAATGAACTATCTGCCGCTGTTTCACAACCTTCGCGGCAGTCGTGTGTTGGTCGTCGGTGGGGGGGAGATTGCCTTGCGCAAATCCCGCCTGCTGGCCGATGCCGGTGCGCTGCTGCGGGTGGTTGCACCTGAAATCGAAGCGCAACTGCGCGAACTGGTTGCCGGTAGCGGTGGCGAGTGCCTGTTGCGTGGTTACGCCGAAGCGGATCTGGACGGTTGCGGGCTGATCATCGCCGCCACCGACGATGAAGCGCTGAACGCGCAAGTCTCCACCGATGCCCATCGGCGTTGCGTGCCGGTCAACGTGGTGGACGCGCCGGCCCTGTGCAGCGTGATCTTCCCGGCGATCGTCGACCGTTCTCCGCTGATCATCGCGGTGTCCAGCGGCGGCGATGCGCCGGTGCTGGCGCGCTTGATTCGCGCCAAGATCGAAACCTGGATTCCTTCCACCTATGGTCAATTGGCTGGGTTGGCGGCGCGTTTCCGTCATCAGGTCAAAGGCCTGTTTCCGGATGTGCAGCAGCGTCGGGCGTTCTGGGAAGATGTTTTCCAGGGCCCGGTTGCCGATCGGCAACTGGCCGGGCAGGGGGCTGAAGCGGAGCGTCTGCTTCAGGCGAAAATCGATGGCGAAGCGCCGGTTGCCACCGGCGAAGTCTATCTGGTGGGCGCTGGCCCGGGCGATCCCGACCTGCTGACCTTCCGCGCCTTGCGCCTGATGCAGCAGGCCGACGTGGTGCTGTACGACCGCCTGGTGGCGCCGGCGATTCTCGAACTGTGCCGTCGCGATGCCGAGCGGGTTTACGTCGGCAAACGCCGTGCCGATCATGCGGTGCCGCAGGATCAGATCAACCAGCAGTTGGTGGATCTGGCCAAACAGGGCAAGCGCGTGGTGCGATTGAAGGGCGGCGATCCGTTCATCTTCGGTCGCGGTGGTGAAGAGATCGAAGAACTGGCGGCGCAGGGCATCCCGTTCCAGGTCGTGCCAGGGATCACGGCGGCCAGTGGCTGCTCGGCCTATGCCGGGATTCCGCTGACGCACCGCGATTACGCTCAATCGGTACGCTTTGTCACCGGGCACCTGAAGGATGGTTCCACTGATTTGCCATGGGCCGACCTGGTCGCACCCGCGCAGACTCTGGTGTTCTACATGGGACTGGTGGGCCTGCCGATCATTTGTGAACAGTTGATCAAGCACGGTCGCGGTGCTGACACCCCGGCAGCTTTGATCCAGCAGGGCACAACGGTCAACCAGCGTGTGTTTACCGGCACCCTGGCTGACTTGCCACGGCTGGTGGCGGAGCATGAAGTGCATGCGCCGACATTGGTGATCGTGGGCGAAGTGGTGCAACTGCGCGAGAAACTGGCGTGGTTTGAAGGGGCTCAGGGGCAGGTCTGAAGACCGAGTTGCCCCATTCGCGAGCAAGCCCGCTCCCACATTGGATTCGTGGACGACACAAATCCCCTGTGGGAGCGGGCTTGCTCGCGAAGAGGCCCTCAAATTCACCGCAAAATTCAGATCAGATTCAGGGCTTGTGCCAAACCCCTTTCCCGCTCAACCGCTCCCGGTCATGGGGTGCGGTGAAGTCCTGTGCCGGACCTTTCGGCACCACTCCTGTCGGGTTGATGGTGCGGTGGCTGGCATAGTAGTGGTGCTTGATGTGGGTGAAATCCACCGTTTCGGCAACCCCCGGCCACTGATAGATTTCCCGCAGCCAGTTCGACAGGTTCGGATAATCCGCAATCCGTCGCAGGTTGCACTTGAAGTGCCCGTAGTACACCGCATCGAAGCGAATCAGCGTGGTGAACAGGCGGATGTCCGCTTCAGTCAGATACTCGCCAGCCAGATAGCGGTTGGCGCCCAGCAGCAGCTCCAGCCGGTCCAGCTCGGCAAACACATCATCGAAGGCTTCTTCATAGGCCTGTTGCGACGTTGCAAAGCCGGCGCGGTACACGCCATTGTTCACCGCCGGATAAATCTGCTCGTTCAGCGCGTCGATCTCACCGCGTAGGGGCGCCGGGTAAAAGTCCAGGTCGTTACCGGTCAATTCGTCGAAGGCACCATTGAACATGCGGATGATTTCCGATGATTCATTGCTGACGATGCGCTTGTGCTGTTTGTCCCACAGTACCGGTACGGTGACACGGCCGGTGTAGTCGGCCGTGTCGGCGGTGTAGCGCTGGTGCATGAAGTCGAAGTGGTCGAGCTTGTCGCCGGTCGACCCCAGGTTCCGGTCGAAGGTCCAGCCGTTTTCCAGCATCAACCAACTGACCACCGAAACGTCGATCAGGTTTTCGAGGCCTTTGAGTTTGCGCAGGATCAGGGTGCGATGGGCCCACGGACAGGCCAGGGACACGTACAGGTGATAGCGCCCAGGTTCGGCCGCAAAACCACCGACGCCGGTCGGTCCCGGCTTGCCATCTGCGGTCAGCCAGTTGCGGCGCTGTGCCTGTTCACGCTGGAACGCGCCGTCCTTGCTGCTTTCGTACCACTTGTCCTGCCAGCGGCCATCCACTAACAAACCCATGTTCAAGACTCCCGAAACCGATAATCGTTGGAGTTGAGTCTATTCCGATGAGTTCGAACAAAAAGCGCAAAGATCGGGCGCGAATGATCGGTTAAATCGATTTGTTGCGTGCGGCCCAGTATTGCTCGGCGGTTTCGAAGGCTTGTTCGCGGCTCTGTCCGAGGCCACGCAGTGCCAGGGCCATGGTCGAAATCAAGGCCATTTGCGGGTAGCTGTCGACCACGTCACCGCGCCATACCGCTTTCAAATGCTCGGGATCGAGCATGGCGGGTTTGACATGACGCTGCGCGGACAACTGCGGCCATTCCTCATCCCAGCTCTCGCCACCGCTGGTGCCGTACAGGTGGCTGTCGGCGTCCGGGTTGATCTCGATTTCGCCGCCATCGCCCTTGATCACGATGGTGGTATCACCGAGCAGTCCGCTGGCATCGCGATGCACGGCCTGATAGCCGGGGTGGAAAATGCTCTGCAGGCCGCAACGCGCGCCCAGCGGATTGAGAATCCGCGCCAGCGAGTGGATCGGCGAGCGCAGGCCGAGGGTGTTGCGCAGGTCGATCATCCGTTGCAGCTGCGGTGCCCAGTCCACCAGCGGCATGAAGGCCAGGCCGCCGTTATCCAGCGCCGAGCCGACCTGTTGCCAGTCGCGGCACAGCGGGATGTTCAATTCGCCCAGCAGTTGCTCGGTGTACAGGCGACCGGCCGTGTGGGCGCCGCCGCCGTGCATGAAAATCCGCACGCCGTTCTGTGCCAGGCACTTGGCCGCCAACAGATACCACGGCAAGTGCCGCTTCTTGCCGGCGTAGGTCGGCCAATCCAGGTCTACCGCCAGCGCCGGAGGATTCAGGCGTTCGCGCAATGCTTCGGTGAAGCCCGCCATCTCTTCTGCGCTTTCTTCCTTGTGCCGCAACAGCATCAGGAAGGCTCCGAGCTGGGTTTCCTCGATCTTTTCATCGAGCACCATGCCCATGGCCTCGCGGGCCTCGACCCGGGTCAGGTCACGGGCGCCGCGTTTGCCTTTGCCAAGGATCCGCACGAATTGGGCGAACGGATGCTCGGCGGGCGTTTCGAGTGTCAGTGCTGGGTAATCAGTCATAAGCAATTCGTCGGTTTGGGCAGGCCCGCCAGTTTCGCGGCGAGTTTGGCGGGAGTGCCTTTGAACAGTCGGTTCAGGTGCAGGCTGTTGCCTTTTTCCGGGCCGAGTTTCAGGGCGGTGTACTTGATCAACGGTCGGGTAGCCGGTGACAGCTGGAATTCGGCGTAGAAGCTGCGCAGCAGTTCGAGGACTTCCCAGTGCTCGGGCGTCAACTCGATGTCTTCGGCAGCGGCCAGGGCACTGGCCACATCGGCGGACCAGTCACTCAGTTCGACCAGGAAACCGTCCTTGTCCAGCTCGATGGCGCGGGCGCCGACCGTCAATGCATTCATAGCCAACTGTTGACCTTGTCGTAGTGAACCGACAGTTCGACGAAGGCCGGGTAATCGATGGCCTCGGCCCAGTCTGGAACCGCAAGCGCACGGGCCTGGGCATCTTCGGCCAGGACGAACAGCTTCAGGCCACGGGCACTGAGCGCAGTGAACGGCGCGGTGCCGGGCTGCAACGCATAGGTCGCATCACCGGACAGCAGCAAGCCGTCGTTGGCGCCGATCACACGCAGGCAACTGGTCAGGCGTTCGTCGCCGAACGGGGAATGAGACAACACATGCAAAGTCGACATCAGAGGGTGATCACCTGGTCGTAACGGTCAATGAGGGCGGTGATTTCGTGGGCGGCCAATACCCTGGTTTCTTCCAGCGACAGGCCGTTGGGGTCCAGGCCGCGCCGGGTGATGCTGTCACCGCAGACGAACAACTCCTCGACGCCGAACATCGGCAGGGCTTGCAGGTTGGCGCTCAGGTCTTTCTGTTGCACGGCCCTGGCGTTCTGACGGGCGGCCAGCTGGAACACGCCGTCATCGAGAAACAACAGGCCAATCGGCAGATCGAAGGCGCCGCCGGCCAGTACGATATCCAGCGCTTCCCGCGCGCCCGGGCCGGACCATGGCGACTGACGGCTGATGATCAACAAGGATTTGGCCATGTCATGCGCCTCCGAAACAGATCAGGCGGTCGGCATTCTGCGCCGCGTCATGCAATTGGCCGAGGCCGGACAATTCCCACGGCGCACCGACGGCAACCGCCTCGCGCTGATAGCGCTTGGCTTCCTCTTCATTCAAAACACCACGACGCAGGGCGGCGGCGATACACACTACGCCATCGAGCTGATGGTCGCTGACAAAGGTGCGCCATTGCCTGGGCAAGTCCGGTTCATCCTGGGGTGTGACCACGCTGGCGGAGGCGTTGTAGACGCCGTCCTGATAGAAAAACAGCCGGACAATCTCATGCCCGCCGGCCAGCGCCGCTTGGGCGAACAGCAAGGCACGGCGCGAGGAGGGCGCATGGGCGGCGGAAAACACGGCGATGGCGAACTTCATGACGGACTCGATCAGCGAAACTGCGGCCATGATAATGCTTTATCGGCGGGGCGGCTAAAACGATGTTGTCTGCACAGGCCTCTTCGCGAGCAGGCTCGCTCCCACATTGATCTGTGCCATGCCAAAGATTGCAGTATGACCACAAAACCTGTGGGAGCGGGCTTGCCCGCGATGACGGCATCACAGACAACTCCAGACTCAGCGCGGCATATACCCCAACTGCCAGCGCCGCGGGATCTTCAACGACAACACCCCGAGCGCGGCAGCCAGCAGGCCACTGGCAAACAACGCCTTGAGCCCCAGGTGATGTTCCAGCACGGCACCGAGTACCGCGCCGGCGAACATGCCGGTCCAGGGGATCAGTTGCACGCGCCAGCCATTACGACGCTCACCGAGCATCCAGCGGCCCAACCCGCGGCCGAAACGCGACAGGGCGCCGGTGACGTAAGTCAGGCCCACCGGGAGACCGTTCACTTCTTCCACTGCGGCGTTGAGCATTCCCATGGCGATGATCGCTGCCAGAAGTGCGGGCAGTTGCGCGTCGAAAGGCCAGGCCGCGGCGGCGCACAGCAGGGTGGCGATGCACAACAACAAGGGCAGGGCCCGGCGGCCACCGAGCCGGCTGACGATAATGCCCAGCGCGTTGCCGACGATGAAGGTGGCGACGAGGATGACCAGGCGCAGGGTCAACCCAAGGTCGCCAGCACTGATGGCGACCGCCATCCGGGTGGTATTGCCGCTCATGAACGAGACGAAGTCGCCGCTGGCCATGAAACCGATGGCGTCGGTCATGCCGGCGAGTACCGAGAGCATGGCCACCAGGCTCAAGCCTATACGCCCGCGCCATTTCTGCGTGTGCAAGTGACCGGGGCTGGCGTGGGTCCTGGCGGTGTTGGGCAGCATCGGCGATGGTATCCCTGAACAGTGCTTAGGGTTTTATCCCATTCAACTCGCAATATTCCGGCCAGTCCATGCCGGCCATCTCCGCCACTTCCCGGTGCACTTCCAGGCGTTGCGCCTCATAGTCCTGGGGCGTGGCGGCGGTCAATTGCAACGTCAGTTCCCAAGCGAACAACTTCAGGCGTTCTGCTTCAGCTTCAAACGCTTCGTGCAGTCGTTCCTCGCGATACTGTGCCGCCGTTTCGCCCTTGGCCTGAGCCAACAGCGGGTTGAGGTGATCGAGTTCTTCGCGCAACCCGGGGCGTTCGTCGAGAAACCTTTTCAGTGCCAGCTCGTGTTGTTGTTGTTGTTCTTCGGTTGCCGCCATGGTCGCTCCTTGAGTGGGGATTACGAAGACTGCTTCTTGCTGGCCTTGGCCGCTGCCGCCAGGCATTCGAGGGCAAACTGTTCGGTGTAGGTCATCTGGATGGGCGTGGTTTCGCCTTTGACGGTTCTTTCGCCGTCGAGGATGTAACGAATCCGCTTGTCGGTGACGCCGATTCGCTTGGCGATCCAGGAAGGCGTCTGACCGATCTGGCTGATCAGCTTGTCGGCATATTCAGTGCTCGGTTTGTAGAACTCGGCATTAGGTGTCATCAGATTTCCAGTCATGGGCGCGATGGGGCGTTATTGGCGCGACAGGGTGCGCGAATCGTTGCGCGCTGTCGCGGTATAAATGCAGTAAAGCAGAACGATACGGCCTGCCGGGGTGATAAAGTCCGCTTTTTCCTGATGAGTGAATGCAATGCGAATTCTGATGGTGGCGCTGGCCGTGACGTTGCTGGCCGGATGCGCCGGCTCGGCGATGAACGACGCCCGCACCAAGGCCCCGTACAAGACCCTGAACTCGGAAAAACCAGCCAAGGACGTCGCCCAGTGCGTGCAGTTTTCCTGGCAGGACGAGGCCGTGTTCGGCGTCGATGCCGCTGCCTATTTGCAAGCTGGCGAGAAGGGCGGCACGACCGTTTACACCCGTTCGGCGGAGTCCTTCGTCGACGTGACCACCGATGCCTCGGGCACGGTGCTGAGCTACTACGCACAGAAGGACGACTTTGTGGCCAAGCGCCGCTTGGCGGCGTTGGCGACCTGCCTGTGACCTGACTCGTGGACGCAGTTCCATTGTGGGAGCGGGCTTGCTCGCGATAGCGGACAGTCTTCAACGTAGATGTCGACTGACCTGACGCCATCGCGAGCAAGCTCGCTCCCACAGGTTTTGTGTCCAGTCAATAGCTCAGGCGCTTCTGAAAGAAAAAGTGCTTGTGCCCCGGTGGATAGTCGGCAATGTGCCCGATCTCGCTGTAGCCGCATTTCTTGTAGAACCCAGGCGCCTGGAATTCAAAGGTGTCGAGCCAGAGCCCGACGCAGCGCCGTTCCCGCGCCAGGTCTTCGGCCATCTGCATCAGTTTCGAACCCAGGCCCTGTCCCCGCGCCTGTTCCGGCACCACCAGCAAGTCGATGTACAGCCACTGGTAAAACAATCGGCCATGCAGGCCGCCGAGGATTTCGTCGTTGTCGTCGCGCACCAGCAAGGCGATGTGCTCAGGCACGTTACCTTCGGCCTTCGAGCCGTTGTACGCGCGCAATGGCTTGAGGATGGCCTGGCGTTGTTCTTCCGTGGGGTTTTGCGACAGTTCGATACGCAGGTTCATGGCTATATCCATATGGCATTGAAGTCGCAGCCTATCCCGCTTGCAGCGATTGTTCCATCCCCGGAAAATTTGAACCGTCGTCGACGCGCAGCTTGCCTGAGGGGGCAAAGGCTGTCGGTTTTCACTTAACATATGCACCCTCAGACCAATAACAGGACGCGTTGTCATGTCGAACACGGCCGAACGGGTCAACATCGTCGAGTCTCAGGTGTTGTCCCACGACTGGTACCTGCTCAAGAAAATCACCTTCGATTACCAACGCAACAACGGCGAGTGGCAACGCCAGACCCGGGAAGTCTACGACCGTGGCAATGGCGCGGCGATTCTCCTGTACAACCGCGAAAAGCGAACCGTGGTACTGACCCGGCAATTTCGCCTGCCGGTGTTCGTCAACGGTCACGATGGGCTGTTGATCGAAGTGGCAGCGGGGCTCCTGGAAGGCGCGGCGCCTGAAGACCGTATCCGCGATGAAGCGGAGGAAGAGACGGGTTATCGCGTGCACCATGTGCAGAAGGTATTCGAGGCGTACATGAGCCCGGGGTCGGTGACGGAAAAGTTGCACTTCTTCATTGCCGAATACGACGCGAAGTCGAAGGTCAGCGACGGCGGCGGGCTGGAGGCGGAAACCGAGGAGCTCGAAGTGCTGGAGTGGGCGTTCGAGGACGCGCTCGAAGCGTTTTACCGCGGCGAGATCTGCGACGCCAAGACCATCATGCTGTTGCAGTATGCGGCGATGAAAAAGAGGGTGTACTGAGGTTTGTGTAAACGGTCATTAGGCGCACACTGCCTTTCCCAAGGAGTTTCAATGACCGAGCCAAAGCGCACCAAACGAGTCAAACCCGACCCTGAGCTGGTGAGGCTGGCCGACAGTCTGTTGGCCAATTACCGAAAGCCTGAGGATTTGATCGGCGAAAATGGCTTGCTTAAGCAGCTCACCAAGATGCTTGTCGAGCGCGCCCTGGAAGCTGAAATGACCGAACACCTGGGTCATGACAAAAGCGCAGCGGTGACCAATGCAGAAGGAAATGCACGCAACGGCCATAGCGGCAAGACGCTCAAGGGCGATTTTGGCGAGCTACCGCTGGAGATTCCCCGTGACCGTCAGGGTATGTTCGAGCCCCAGCTGATTTCCAAGCACCAGACACGCTGGACCGGCTTCGATGACAAGGTGATTTCACTCTACGCCCGTGGAATGACTGTTCGGGAAATCCAGGGACATCTGGAGGAAATGTATGGAACCGAGGTCTCTCCCAGCCTCATCTCGGCGATCACCGACGCGGTCAGTGAAGAGGTCAAGGTCTGGCAGTCGCGCCCTCTGGACGAGCTCTACCCGATCCTTTACCTCGATTGCATTCACGTCAAAGTGCGCGACAGTGGCGCAGTCAGAACCAAAGCGGTTTACCTGGCCATTGGCGTCAACATGGACGGTCGCAAAGAGGTGTTAGGGCTGTGGATCGCCCAGACGGAAGGCGCCAAGTTCTGGCTGCAAGTCGTTACAGAGCTTAAAACCCGCGGGGTAAAGGACATTTTCATTGCCTGCGTAGATGGGCTCAAGGGCTTCCCTGAAGCCATCGAAGTGGTCTATCCGCAAGCATCGGTTCAACTGTGCATCGTGCACATGGTGCGCAACAGTCTGAAGTTCGTGTCCTACAAGTATCAGCGCGAGGCCGCCGCTGACCTCAAACTCATCTACCGCTCGACGACCGTTGAAATGGCCGAGCAAAAGCTGACCGACTTCGAGGCCAAGTGGGATGATCGATACCCTCTGATCAGCCAGTCATGGCGCAAAAACTGGGCGAGAGTCATCCCCCTGTTCGATTATCCACCGGAGATCCGCAGGGTGATTTACACCACCAACGCCATCGAGTCGATCAACATGAGCTTGCGCAAGGTCACCAAAAGCAGAGCCTCATTCCCGACTGACGATGCGGTAATGAAGCTCTTTTATCTGGCGCTGAACAACATCAGCAAGAAGTGGACAATGCCAATCAGGGACTGGGCGGGGGCCTTGAACAGGTTCAGTATCCAGTTCGAAGACAGGCTTTTGCAGGATTAACAGCAACCCCGTTTACACAGAATTCAGTACACCCCCATGAAAAACCTCTTCACGGGTTGATCCATACCGTTTTTGTGGCGAGCGAGCTTGCTCGCGCCGGGTTGCGTAGCAGCCCCGGAATTCTTGAGCTTATCGAAGATTTTGCCAGTGCTGTGCACTGGAGCGGGAGCAAGCTCACTCGCCTCAGAAGCAGGGCGCATCAGTACGAAAACAAATCATCCATCTTGCCGGCGCCCGACCACTCGCAGCCCTCCAGCGTCAGCAACAACTCTTTGGCCTCAAGCCCACCGGCAAACCCGGTGAGCTTGCCCGACGCGCCAATCACCCGGTGACACGGCGCCACGATCGAAATCGGATTCTTGCCATTCGCCGCACCCACGGCCCTGACCGCCGTCGGGTTGCCGATCTGTTCGGCGATCTGGCTGTAGCTGCGGGTCTCGCCGAACGGGATGGTCAGCAGCGCCGCCCAGACCTTCTTTTGAAATTCCGTGCCGGCAAAATCCAGTTCCAGTTCGAAGCGATCGCGGGTGCCGGAAAAATATTCGTGCAACTGGGCAGCCGTGCGCACCAGGATCGGGTTGTCCGGCGCTTCGCTCATCGGACCAAGGCGCACCCGACCGGGTTTGTCGTTTTCCCAGAGGATGGCCGCCAGTCGTGAACCATTCGCGACCAGCTTCAACTGGCCGACCGGGGAAGCCACGGTGATGCAGGTATAGGTCATGTCAGGGCTCGCGCGAAATGGCTGAACAGTCGTTAAGGATACTGTCTCGACGGGGAGGCGCAATACGTAATCCCGACCATACTTGGCTACGGCTTTTGAAGCGTTTTCCTACGAAATAACAAGAAGAGACCGACTCATGAAGTACGAACCTTTTGCCAAATCGCTGATTGCGACCTCATTGGCACTCAGCTGCCTCACCGCCCATGCCGCCTCCGTGGCCCCGGCTACCGGGGAAAACGGCATGGTGGTCACGGCCCAACACCTGGCCAGCCATGTGGGTGTGGATGTGCTGAAGAACGGCGGCAACGCCGTCGATGCGGCGGTCGCGGTCGGCTATGCGCTGGCGGTGGTCTACCCCGCGGCTGGCAACCTCGGTGGCGGTGGTTTCATGACCATTCAACTGGCGGACGGGCGCAAGACCTTCCTCGACTTCCGTGAAAAAGCGCCGCTGGCCGCCACCGCCAACATGTACCTGGACAAGGAGGGCAACGTCGTTCCCGATTTGAGTACCCGTGGCCACCTGGCTGTGGGTGTGCCGGGCACGGTATCGGGCATGGAACTGGCGCTGTCCAAGTACGGCACCAAACCGCGCAAGGAAATCATCGCCCCGGCCATCAAGCTCGCCGAAGACGGTTTCGTACTGGAGCAGGGTGATGTCGATCTGCTGGACTACGCCACCGACATGTTCAAGAAGGACATCAAGGATTCCGGCTCGATCTTCCTCAGCAACGGCGAGCCGATGCAGGTCGGCCAGAAACTGGTGCAAAAGGACCTGAGCAAGACCCTGCAGGAGATCTCCGAGAAAGGCGCCGACGGTTTCTATAAAGGCTGGGTGGCCGACGCCATCGTCACCTCCAGCCAGGCCAACAAGGGCATCATCACCCAGGCCGACCTCGACAAATACAAGACCCGCGAACTGGCGCCCATCGAGTGCGACTACCGTGGCTACCACGTGGTCTCGGCACCGCCGCCAAGCTCCGGTGGCGTGGTGATCTGCGAGATCATGAACATTCTCGAAGGCTATCCGATGAAGGATCTGGGCTATCACTCGGCCCAGGGCATGCACTACCAGATCGAAGCAATGCGCCACGCCTATGTGGACCGCAACAGCTACCTCGGCGACCCGGATTTCGTGAAGAACCCGATTGCCCACCTGCTGGATAAAAACTACGCAACCAAGCTTCGCGAAGCGATCAAACCACAGAAAGCCGCGGTATCCAGCGAACTCAAGCCCGGTGTAGCGCCCCATGAAGGCAACAACACCACGCATTACTCCATCGTCGACAAATGGGGCAACGCGGTGTCGGTGACCTACACCCTCAACGACTGGTTCGGTGCCGGCGTGATGGCGAGCAAGACCGGGGTCATCCTCAACGATGAAATGGACGACTTCACCTCGAAAATCGGCGTACCGAACATGTACGGCCTGGTGCAGGGCGAGGCCAATGCCATCGCACCCGGCAAGGCGCCGCTGTCGTCCATGAGCCCGACCATCGTCACCAAGGACGGCAAAGTGGTGATGGTGGTCGGCACTCCGGGGGGCAGCCGCATCATCACCGCGACCCTGCTGACCATGCTCAACGTGATCGACTACGGCATGAACATCCAGGAAGCGGTGGATGCGCCGCGTTTCCACCAACAGTGGCTGCCGGAGGAGACCAACCTGGAAGCCTTCACCACCAGCCCGGACACGGTGAAAATCCTCGAAAGCTGGGGGCACAAGTTTACCGGTCCCCAGGACGCCAACCACCTGGCGGCGATTCTGGTCGGCGCGCCATCCCTGGGTGGCAAACCGGTAGGCAAAAACCGTTTCTACGGGGCCAACGATCCACGGCGTAATACCGGGTTGTCGCTGGGTTATTGAGGGTTGTATCTGGAGGGGGACGGGCTTATGTTCGTCCCCTGATCCCTCGACATATCAAGGAAGGAAATCATGACCACTGCGTTGTTAATCATCGACGTCCAGCAGGCTTTGTGCTCCGGTGAGTACGAGTGCTTCGAGATCGGACGGGTCATCAACACCATCAATGACCTTTCTGCCCGGGCGCGCAAGGCCGGCGTTCCCGTGGTACTGATCCAGCATGAAGAAGAGAGTGGTCTGTTGAAACACGGTGTCCCAGACTGGCAACTGGCCGAAGGGCTGCAAACATCGCCCGAAGATCATCGCGTACGCAAAACCACTGGCGATTCGTTCTATCAGACCAACCTGCAGCAGTTGGTGCCGATACAGGACTTCGAACGCCTGGTCATCTGCGGTCTGCAAACCGATTATTGCGTCAATGCCACCGTGTGTCAGGCACTGAAACTGGGCTACGACGTGGTGCTGGCGGCGGACGCGCATTCCACCGTCGACAACGGCAACCTGACCGCCGAAGACATCATTGCCGAGCACAACAAGGACCTGGCGCACCTGACCGGTTCGGTAGCGCGGATCGATGTGATACCGGCCAAGGATATTCAACTCTGAATCCACCACATTCCCCTGTAGGAGCGAGCTTGCTCGTGAAGGCGTCATTACAGCCAATGTCGATGCCGACTGACCCACCGCTTTCGCGGGCAAGCCCGCTCCCACAGTATTTTCGGTTGCTCGCAGATTTTGTGCACACCCGCACACCCTGTGGGAGCGAGCTTGCTCGCGAAGGCGTCATTACAGCCAATATCGATGCTGACTGGCCCACCGCTTTCGCGAGCAGGCTCGCTCCCACAGTATTTTCGGTTGCTCGCAGATTTTGTGCACACCCACACACCCTGTGGGAGCGAGCTTGCTCGCGAAGGCGTCATTACAGCCAACATCGATGCTGACTGACCCACCGCTTTCGCGAGCAAGCCCGCTCCCACAGTATTTTCGGTTGCTCGCAGATTTTGTGCACACCCACACCCTGTGGGAGCGAGCTTGCTCGCGAAGGCGTCATTACAGCCAACATCGATGCTGACTGGCCCACCGCTTTCGCGGGCAAGCCCGCTCCCACAGTATTTTCGGTTGCCCGCAAATTTTTTGTACACCCACGCACCCTGTGGGAGCGAGCTTGCTCGCGATGAGGCCAGCACATTCAACATGGATGTCGGCTGGGTCCAGGGCTCCGTCATCGTCGATGCCAACGGCTACCCGCTGGCCGGGCCGACGGAGCAGGGCGGCGAGCAGATGTTGCTGGCCACGCTGAACCTCGCCGAGGCGCGCAGCAAGCGGATCAGCGCCCGCAGCTGTACGGCTGAGCGGCAATTTGTAACTGTTGATGTCACGGCGCGCTGGACGCCATTCCCGGCGCTATGGCATCGTCCAGGCAACAGACCATGCCGTGAACGGGATCGCAATGATGGAGGAGGGAAACAAAGTCGACGACAACAGGTCGCTGGCCACACTCAAGGCGTTCAATCATTGCGTATTGCACTTGGGGCGGCTGGCGCGGGAAAGCGGGGCGTCGCGGTTCATCGCCGATGGCCTGCAGGCATTCGGTCAACTGGTGCCCTTCGCGTCTGCCTGGTGGGGCGAAATGTCTACACCAGGTGCTGATGTGCCCCTTCAAAGCTGGATGCATGGAAGCATCAATCTCCCCGAATCCTTTGCCGCCGAATGGCATCCGGTGGCGGCAATCGATCAGTTCTCCCTCGCCACGCTCAATCGTCCCGGTGAGGTGGTGCGTGACAGTGGTTTCAACGACCCTTGCGAGGCGGTCAACGATTTCGCCCGGCGCCACGATCTCTATCACTTGATCAGCATCACCTACGAATTACCCGAAAGCGGCTTGATGTTTTTCGTCTGTCTCTACCGTGGCCTGGAAGAACAGGCATTCGAGGGGAACGAAGCCGAGCTGTTTTTGGCGTTCTGCGATCACCTGTTCCAGCTGTGGCGGTTTCAGGTACAGGATATGATTCGCTTCGACAGCGAAAACGGCGCGAGTGACTTTGGCGTCGCACGCATGGACGGCAGTCTGCTGTATGTCGGGGCCAGGCTGTGCGCCGCCATTCAACGGGAATTACCGGGCTGGAACGGTTCAATGCTGCCGGGCGAGGTGGTTGCGCAACTGCCCAAGGCACCCTGCGTGATCCGCCTGGGGCGCTGCGCCCTGACTCTGAGCCCCAACGCCGAACACGTCATCCTGTCCCTCGATGCGCCATCCGGCGGGGACAGCCTGGCGCCACGGGAGCGCACGGCGGCGATGCTGTTCGCCGCCGGTCACTCTTACAAAGAGATCGCCAAAATCCTCGCCCTGAGCCCCTCTACCGTGCGCACCTATTTGCGTAACTGCTACTTGCAGCTCGGTGTGAAAAGCAAGGTGGAGCTGGGCTCCGTCCTGCGTTCTCCGGGTGCGCTGGCGGAGTCCGTGCGCCGGGACTGATCCCGGCCGTTTCAATTATTTGCCTGACCCCTCCTCATTTGCAGAGGTCCATTCGCGTGCTGCGCCCTATAGGGTAGGCCCTGTCTATACAAGGGCTTGTGCAGTCGCTTCGGGCCGCTTCAAAACAATAAGAACAGGGGTGAGGCATTTGAGACTTTCCAGGTTGTTTATCGCCGTTGCGTCGACATCGGCATTTTACGGCATGGCGTTGGCGGCGACACCCGCCGACACGGTGATGCGCAATGGCTACGTCTACACCGTCGATGGCCAGAATTCCGTGCAACAGGCCATTGCCATTTCAGGCGGCAAGATCGTCTATGTCGGCAGCGATGCCGGGGTCGACGGCTACATCGGCAAGCAAACACAACTGATCGACCTGGCCGGGCGCATGCTGATGCCGGGCTTCGTCGATGCGCACATGCACCCGGGGGATGGCGGTCGCGCCATGACCTTGTGCGACCTGAAATACCAGACCCTGACCCGCGCGCAGTTTCAGGCGAGCATCCAGGCCTGCCTCGATGCCGACAAGGACAAGGGCCCGGATGTCTGGCTGGAAGTGGGCAGTTGGGACCGCATGGGCATGACCGGGCTCGACGGCGATGCCGACAAATCGACCCTGGACGCGCTCAAGACCCGGCGCCCGATCCAGGTGCGCTCCACCGACTTCCACACCGTGCTGACCAACTCTCGCGGCCTGGAACTGGCCGGCATCAACAAGAACACCGCCGACCCCGAAGATGGCAAATACCGACGTGACAGCGCCGGCAACCCGAACGGTATCTGCGAAGACGGTGCCGCTGAATCGATGGCCGCCGTGGTGCCGCCCGCGACCGACGCGGAAAAACTCAATCAGCTTCGAGCAGCCCTCGACGCCATGCGCCAGCAAGGCATCACCAGTTTCTTCGATGCACTGTCCGGCCCGGAAAACGGCAAAGCCTTCACCCGCCTGCAAAAGTCCGGCGAGCTGACCGCCCGGGCCTTGCTGGCGATCAAGCTGGACCCGGCCGCCGCTGCCGCCGACCCGGTGAAAACCATCGCCGAGGCCAAGGCCCTGGCCAGCACATACGACCAGGGCGAAGTGAAGGTCGTGCCGGGCGTGAACATGCGCCACGTCAAACTGTTCATGGACGGCATCATCAATGCCCCGGCGGACACCGGAGCCATGTTGACCCCGTATCTACACAACAGCGGCACCGACCAGGCGCCGAAGTGGACGCCGGGCAAGAACCTGGGTGAACTGTACTTCCCGCCGCAAGTGCTCAATCCGCTGTTGTTGCAAGCGGTCAAGGCCGGTTTCGATCCGCACCTGCACGCCACCGGCGAGCGCGCGGTGCGCGATGCACTGGACAGCGTCGCCTACGTGCGCAAGGCGCTGCCCGGTCAAGACTTCCGCCCGGCCATCGCGCACGCCGAGTCAGTCGATCCTGCCGACTATTCACGTTTCAAGGCACTGGACGTCACGGCCACCATGTCGTTCCAGTGGGCGCAGCAGGCACCGTCCACGGTCGACGGCACCAGTGATCACCTTGGCGCCGAGCGATTCGAGCGCATGGAACCCTCGGGCAGCATCGCCCATGCCGGCGGCCGAGTGGCGTTTGGCAGCGATTGGCCGGTCGATCCCCTCGATGAGTTCCTGGCGCTGAAAGTCGGTGTCACCCGTTCCGGCGATCCCACCAATCCACACAGCTATGGGCCCAAGTATGCCGGGCGACTCAACGCCGACCCGGCGCTGTCGCGAGCCGAAGTACTGCGCAGCATCACCCTCAGTTCCGCCGAACAGCTGAAACTGGACGCGGTGCTGGGGTCGGTCGAAGTCGGCAAGTTCGCTGACCTGATCGTGCTCGACAAGAACTTCATGCAGGTGCCCGAGGAGGAGCTGGGGCGCAACGACGTGCTGCTGACGCTGGTCGGCGGCAAGGTCGTGTGGGCCAAGGCGCCGTTCCTGGGGCTTGCGCCACAGGTGGTTTCCCAAGTCGTCAGTTCCCGATCCGTCCAATAAAAACCAGAGAGCGTTCCGATGCGATTGATTCCAAACCTGTTGGCCGCCGCGCTGGCCTTGTCCTCGGTACAGGCCATGGCCGCCGCTGACCTGGTGTTGTTCAACGGCAAGGTCTTTACCGCCGAACCCGGCCAGGCGCTGGTGCAGGCTGTTGCGGTGCAAGACGGCAAGATTCTGAAAGTGGGCAGCGATGCCGAAATCAATGCCTTGGCTGATGCCGGGACCCAGCGTATCGACCTGGCGGGCAAGGTGCTGATGCCAGGCATGATCGACACCCACAGCCACCCGGTGGTGGGGGCGTTCGACAGCATGAAGGCCAACCTGCTGGACGCGGTCAAACCCTTGCCGGAACTGGAGCAATGGTTGATCGAAGAAGACAAGGCCGGGCGTGCCCGGTCCGGCGATGTGATCAGCGTCGCCGGGGTGAGTTCGGCCTACTGGGAGAATAGCCGTGAACTCGGCAAGGTGTTCAACCAGGGGCGCTGGGCCGATCAGCCGATTGTCTTCAGCGGCATCGACGGGCACACCGGTTGGGCCAACAACGCGATGCTCAAGCGCCTGAACATCGACGCGGCACTGGTCAAGAGCCTGCCGGAAAAAGAACGCGGCTACATCGGTCATGAAGCGGACTTCACCCCTAACGGCTACTTTGCCGAATCCCGTTGGGACGTGGTGCGCAACGGTATTCCGGCGCCCACCCCGGAGGCCATGCTCAAGGCCGCTCGCGAGGCGGTGAAGATCAACAATCAATTCGGCGTCACCGCCTGGATGGACGCGGCGGCGAACGGCGGCAGTGAAGATTCGCTGTTCGATTTCCATGCCACCGCGCAAAGTGTCGGAGTACTGCCGCTGTACAAAGAGTTGGCGCAGAACGGCGAACTCAGCGCTCACGTCGCCGCACTGATGGTCACCAACCCGAAGAGCAAACCCGCCGACCTGGAAGTGATCGCCACCGTGATGAAGCAATTCGAGGGCGTGCCCAACCTGACGTTCCCCGGCATCAAGGTGTTTGTCGACGGCATTCTCGAATTCCCGGGGCAAACCGCAGCGGTCATCGTGCCGTTCAAGAACAGCCATAAAAATGGTCAGTTGCTGACCGACCCGGCGCACTTCGGCGAGCTGGTTGTTGCGGCGGAAAAGCGCGGCTGGATCGTGCACATGCACGCCGTCGGCGACCGCGCGGTGCGTGAAGCGCTCAATGGCGTGGCGTATGCGCGCAAGCTCAGCCCGACACCCGTACCCCACAGCATCGCGCACCTGCAACTGGTCAACCCCAAGGAGTTTCCGCGCTTCAAGCAACTGGGCGTGATCGCCTCGATGCAACTGCTGTGGGCCACCGGCGAATCCTACACCGTCGAACTGGTCAAGCCTTACATCAGCGCCTTTGCCTACGGTTACCAGTACCCCGCGCGGTCCCTGCATAACGCAGGCGCGACGATTGCCGGTGGCAGCGACTGGCCGGTGTCGAGCGCCAATCCCTTCAACGCCATTGCCCAGGCCAGCACGCGCAAAGGTCCGTTGGGCGTACTCAATGCCAAGGAAAGCATCGACCGCCAGACCATGTTCTACGCCTACACCCTCAACGCGGCGAAAACCCTGCGCCTTGATCAGCAGATCGGTTCGCTGGCACCGGGCAAGCAGGCCGACCTGATCATCCTCGACCGCGATGTGTTCAAGGTCAGCGATGACGAGCTGTTCGAAACCAAAGTCCTGAACACCTTCTTCGCGGGCAAGCAGGTCTACGCCCCCGCGTCCTGACCTGCGCGCACCCCGACACACGTAATAACCGCCAGCCCCTCGCAGCGCGAGGGGCGTGGCATCGCCATGCCTGAAATTCCCCGTACGCCATAACAACAAGAGAATTGTATGAACGCACTTTCAGCATTGACCCTCGCTACGCTGGCCTTGGCGCCGTTGACCAGCCACGCCCTGGTCCTCAACGATGACTTCAGCCTGGACATGACCCTGGGCGTCGTCAGCGACTACCGTTCCCGCGGCATCTCGCAGACCCTGGGCGATCCGGCCGTGCAGGGCGGCGCGACACTGATGCACGGCAGCGGCCTGTACATCGGTGCCTGGACCTCCAACGTCGATTTCGGCGGCGGCTTCGATACCCGCCAGGAGCTTGAGTACTACGCCGGTTACTACTGGCAGGCGACGGACGCGATCAGCCTCGATCTGGGCTACATCAAGTACGACTACCCGAAGAATTCCGAATTCAACCTGAGCGAGATCTACGCCATTCTCGACGTCTATGGCGTGAAGCTCGGCGCCTATTACTCGAACGATACACCGAACGTTTTCGGTGAAGACCAGGACACGCTCTACACCTACGTCGGCTACAAGTTCACGCTGCCGGCCGAACTCGGCCTGGAGCTGCGGGTGGGGCGCAACGATGTGAAAGACCCGGCTTTCTGGTCCGCCAACGGCGACAACCGCGAGGCCTACTACGAGTGGGAAGCCAAGTTGACCCGTGATTTCGTCGGCGTGACCTGGGGTCTGAGCTATGTCGATACCGACTTGTCGAAAAGCGAGTGCAGCAGTTGGTACGGCTATGACGACCTTTGTTCGGCCACAGTTGTAGCCAGCGCAACCAAGACTTTCTAAGTTCAACCCCGACAACAAAAACAGTTCCTCAAAGGAAACACCCTCATGCGTGCGCAACGAAGTCCCCTGATCGAGACCCGCTCGATCGATTTCATTCCCGAGGCTGAGCGTCACGGCAGTCTCTACAGCCAGTTCACCCTGTGGCTTGGCGCCAACCTGCAAATCACCGCCATCGTCACCGGCGCCCTCGCTGTGGTACTGGGCGGCGATGTGTTCTGGTCGCTGATCGGCTTGCTGGTCGGGCAGCTATTCGGCGGTGCCGTGGTAGCGCTGCACGCGGCGCAAGGGCCCAAGCTCGGGCTGCCGCAGATGATCTCCAGCCGCGTGCAGTTCGGGGTGTATGGCGCGGCGATCCCGATTGTTCTGGTGTGCCTGATGTACCTCGGTTTCAGTGCCACCGGCGCGGTGCTGTCGGGGCAGGCGATTGCGCAGTTGATCAGCGTCAGCGACAGCGCCGGCATCCTGATTTTCGCGGCGAGCATCGCGTTCCTGACGATCTTCGGCTATCGGGTGATTCACCTGGTCGGGCGGGTGGCCAGCGTGCTGGGCATCATCGCGTTCGCCTACCTGTTCACCCGGTTGATGACCCTCAACGACATCGGCCTGCTGCTCGACAACCGTCATTTTGGCTGGAGCACCTTCCTGCTGGCGGTGTCACTCTCGGCGTCCTGGCAGATCGCCTTCGGCCCTTATGTGGCGGACTACTCGCGCTACCTGCCGAGCAAGACCTCGTCGTGGAAAACCTTCGCCGCCGTCGGTCTCGGCACCGTATTGGGGGCTCAGGCTTCAATGATGCTGGGGGTGTTCGCCGCCGCGTTGGCCGGGGCGAATTTCCGCGGGCATGAAGTGGCGACCATTGTCGGTCTGGGCAGTAGCGGTGTGATCGCGTCCTTGCTGTACCTGAGCATTGTGTTTGGCAAGGTCACGGTGTCCACCCTCAACGCCTACGGCAGTTTCATGTGCATCGCCACTATCATCAGTGGCTTGCGCCGTCGCCTGGAAATCACCGCCCGCCAGCGCATGCTGTTCGTGCTGCTGATCGTCGCGGCGTCCACTGCGCTGGCGTTGCTCGGACAGCACTCGTTCCTCAACTCGTTCAAGTACTTCATCCTGTTCTTGCTGACGTTCTTCACACCCTGGAGCGCGATCAACCTGGTGGATTACTACTTCATCAACAAGGAGCGTTACGACATCCCGGCACTGTCCGACCCGGCAGGGCGCTACGGTCGCTGGAACGTGCTGGGGATCAGCGTCTATGTGATCGGTGTGTTGATCCAGTTGCCCTTTGTCGATACCCATTTCTACTCCGGGCCGATGGTTGCGCAACTGGGCGGCGTGGATATCTCCTGGATCGTCGGGCTGCTGGTGCCGGGAGTGATCTATTACGCGCTGGCCAAGCCGTCGATGAGTGCGGTGGTAGTTGAGCGGGGTTAATACCCGCATTTGTGGCGAGGGAGCTTGCTCCCGCTGGACTGCGCATCAGTCCGATCTTTTGGGGCCGCTTCGCGACCCAGCGGGAGCTAGCTCCCTCGCCACAGGGTCTAGTGTTCACTAGCGCTTCGGCAGGTTCCAGCGCTGGCGCAACTGTTCGTACTGCGCTTCGGGCAGTTGCACCAGCACCGGGGATTTGCCCGGGGCCAGCCAGTTGAACAACCGCGCGATATCCGCCGGGGCCATGGCGGTGCAGCCGCGAGTCGGCGCCGTGGGGCCGCGCCAGATGTGGAAAAAAATGCACGATCCGGCGGCGGGAGTGGCCGGGGTGTTGTGCCGGATGAATATGCCCTGGCGGTACAAGTCATCGCTGCGGCGCATGCGCTCGGAACTGCTCCAGTCTCTTGTAACGGCCGAGCTGTCGACCAATTCGTTGTAGCGAGCCGATTGGCTGTCGTCCACGCATTCGATGGTTGCTGTCAGTGGCAGGTAGGGCAGGCGGGTTTGGGCCGAAGGTTCGTAGCCAAACGCCGTGCCCAGACCGAACACTCCCGCCGGGGCCTTGCCATCGCCTTCCTGTTTGACCGGTCCTTCAGGTCGCCCGGGGTTGAGTTGGCCCTTGCCCCAGCCCATGCCGTTCTTGCCAAGCACCACGGCAAAGGGTGCTTCGAATTTTTCAAAGGACTTGCCGTGCCGCTCATAGCGCTGGGCAGTGGCCTGAATGTCATCCCAGTTTTTGCTGGTGACCACGATCAGTTGATCGCTGCCGTCGAGCCCCTGTGCCATGGCGATCAGTGGAAACAAGAGCAGCAACAGGGTCTTGATCAGTTTGTTCATGGGGCCAACGGCGTGATGGGGAAGTTCATGACGTCCGGCTTCTGTGCATTCCCGTTATAGGTGAAGTGCCACCACTCGGCCGAGTAACCCACAAAGCCCTGTTTTTCCATCGCGTCGTTGAGCCGCTGTCGATTGGCTTTGGCTGTCGCACTGATCTGCGCCGAGTCCGTATGCGCACGCTCATCGAAGCAATCGAATCCGGTGCCCATGTCGAGCGCGCCGTCGTGCCAGCGCTGGCCGTAAGGCGCGGTGCAATCCACCGGCGTGGCCGCAGGTGTCCAGGTGTCGGCGGGCAGGGCGTCGGGGCCGGTCAGGGTCAGGTCGACGGTGTTGCCCCGGGAATGGTTGGACACCCGGGCGACATAACCCAGGCGCCAGAAGTCTTGCTTGTCGACCCGTGGGTAGAACTCGGTCTTGAGCGGGTCGCCGGGTTCGCTGGCAAAGCGGCCCATGTCCGCCACCGCGCGGGTCGGGCGATAGCAGTCGAATACCTTCAAACCGTAGCCCTCGGCCTCAAGCGTCGCTTGCACCCGGGCCAGGGCGTTTGCGGCATCCGCCGACAGCAAACATTCTGCCGCCTGGTAGCCGTCGAGCGGGTGCCCGGTGAAGTTGTGGGCGCTGGCGTAGCGGATGTCCTGCGCGATGCCCGGGGCAATGCTGCGCACATACACCATATGCCCGGGTTTCGCCTCGTCGGCCATGCACGGCAGGGCAAGGCTCAGGCACAGCATCGACAGACAGGGTGAACGAAACATCGGGAACGGCTCCATGCATGACCAGTCGTCTCATCATGGCTTGAAACCGTCCGTACCTCCATGAAGTTGTTGATCGGCGTGATAGGACGAACGCACCAGCGGCCCGGACGCCACGTTCTTGAAGCCCATGCGCGTGCCTTCCTCGGCGAACCAGGCAAAGGTGTCCGGATGCACGAAGCGTTGCACCGGCAAGTGACTGCGCGAGGGCTGCAGATACTGGCCGAGGGTCAGCATGTCGATGTCGTGTTCGCGCATGCGCTGCATGACCTCGATGACTTCCTCGTCGGTCTCGCCCAGGCCCAGCATCAGGCCGGATTTGGT
Source organism: Pseudomonas sp. BIC9C (assembly GCF_034541995.1). Lineage (NCBI taxonomy): Bacteria > Pseudomonadati > Pseudomonadota > Gammaproteobacteria > Pseudomonadales > Pseudomonadaceae > Pseudomonas > Pseudomonas sp. BIC9C. The sequence continues at coordinate 465,893 of NZ_JAWDGM010000004.1, read as the reverse complement.
CGGTACGCGGGGCACGGCGAGCTTGAATTTTTGCAGCAGATCCAGCGACCACTCGAAATCCGAGCCCGGCCGTGCGGCCTTGTACAGGCGCGGTACGGTTTCCAGGTTGTGGTTGAACACGTCCGGCGGCTCATCGGCGGTGATCGCCAGGGCCACGTCCATGCGCCCACGATAATCCGGCACCAGGGTTTCCAATTGAATGCCGGGGGACAGCTTGCGGATTTCCCGCAGGCAATCGACAAAGTGCCGGGCGCCACCGTCGCGCAAATCGTCGCGGTCCACCGAGGTGATCACCACGTACTTCAGGCGCAGCTCGGCGATGGCCACGGCCAGGTTCATCGGCTCGTTGGCACCCAGCGGCTTGGGCCGGCCATGGCCGACATCGCAGAACGGGCAGCGACGGGTGCAGATGTCGCCCATGATCATGAAGGTCGCGGTGCCACCGGAGAAACACTCACCGAGGTTCGGGCACGAGGCTTCCTCGCAGACACTGTGCAGCTTGTGCTTGCGCAACAGTTGCTTGATCCGCTCGACCTCGGGAGAGACCGGCATGCGCACGCGAATCCAGTCGGGTTTGCGCGGGAACTCATCCGTGGGAATGATCTTCACCGGAATCCGCGCCACCTTTTGCGCGCCGCGCAGTTTGGTGCCGACCTCCACTTTGACCGGGCTGTTGCCGGCCGATTCGACAATGGCGTTCATCGTTCTTTCCTTGTGCACAGACCTGTAGGAGCGAGCTTGCTCGCGATGGTCGCCAACGATTACGCGCGCATTCAGGATTAACGCGGTGTCTTTGGGTTCTTCGCGAGCAAGCTCGCTCCTACAGGGGGGGGTGTTGTGTGGTCAGTCGCGATAGACCGGGAAGTCCGCGCACAAGGCAGCAGCTTGTTGAGCGACCTGAGCTTCCACATCAGCATCGCCGAGGTGATCGAGGATGTCGCAGATCCACCCGGCCAACGCAATGCTCTGCGGCTCTTTGAAGCCACGGCTGGTAATCGCCGGCGTACCGATGCGCAGGCCGGACGTCACGAACGGCGATTGCGGATCGTTGGGCACGGCGTTCTTGTTCACGGTGATGCCGGCACGCCCGAGGGCGGCGTCGGCGTCCTTGCCGGTCAGGCCCTGGCGGATCAGGCTGACCAGGAACAGATGGTTGTCGGTGCCACCGGACACCACGTCATAACCGCGCTCGATAAACACTTGCGCCATGGCCTGGGCGTTACGGATCACTTGCGTCTGATAGGTCTTGAAGCCTGGCTCCAGCGCTTCCTTGAAACACACGGCCTTGGCGGCGATCACGTGCATCAGCGGGCCACCCTGGCCACCGGGGAACACCGCGGCATTGAGCTTTTTCTCTAGCTCCGCATTGGCCCTGGCCAGAATCAGACCGCCACGCGGACCGCGCAGGGTCTTGTGCGTGGTGGTGGTGACCACGTCGGCGTAGGGCAGGGGATTGGGGTACAGCCCCGTGGCCACCAGGCCGGCGACGTGGGCCATGTCGACGAAAAAGTACGCGCCGACCTTGTCCGCGATCTGACGGAAGCGCGGGAAGTCCAGGGTCTTCGAATAGGCCGAGAACCCGGCGATGATCATCTTCGGCTTGTGCTCGACAGCCAGGCGCTCGACTTCGTCGTAATCGATCAGGCCCGTGGTGGTATCGATGCCGTACTGCACGGCGTTGTACAGCTTGCCGGAAAAACTTACCTTGGCGCCGTGGGTCAGGTGACCGCCATGGGCCAGGCTCATGCCCAGCACGGTGTCGCCGGCTTGCAGCAGGGCCAGATAAACCGCCGCGTTGGCTTGACTGCCGGAGTGCGGCTGGACGTTGGCGTAATCGGCGCCGAACAGTTGCCTGGCGCGGTCGATGGCCAGTTGCTCGACCACATCGACGTGCTCGCAGCCGCCGTAGTAGCGCTTGCCCGGATAGCCTTCGGCGTACTTGTTGGTCAGGCCGCTGCCCTGGGCTTCCATCACCCGCTGGCTGGTGTAGTTTTCCGAGGCGATCAGTTCGATATGGTGTTCCTGCCGCGCATCCTCGGCGTTCATCGCCGCCAGCAGTTCGTCGTCATAGCCTTTGATCTGGTCGTGCTTGCTGAACATGGTGTGGTCCTTGTATGGAGGAGGTGGGCTTCAGGCGTCGGCGTGGTCTGCGGTCAGGCGCTCGTAGGCGTCCTGATCCAGCAAGTCGCTCAACGCCTCGACATCGACCGGTTTGAAGCGAAAGAACCAGCCTTCGCCCAATGGGTCTTCGTTGACCAATTCCGGGGTGTTCTCCAGCGTCGCGTTGATCTCGACCACTTCACCGTCCAGCGGCATGCCGATACTGCTGGCAGCTTTCACCGATTCCAGCACCGACACTTCAGCGCCTGCCTCGAAGGCGCCCAGTTCAGGCACCTGAACGAACACCACGTCCCCCAGTGCCTGCTGGGCAAACGCCGTGATGCCCACGGTGACCAGGCCATTGCTCTCAAGGCGCAACCATTCGTGATCGACGGTAAAACGCAATTGGCTCATATCAACTCCTTATTGTTTTAAGGCTCGAGGCGGGGCGACGAGCGGGGTTGGAGGAGTGATAGCAAGGGCGGTGCCAATGTTTTTTATTTGTTTTAAATCAATGGCTTGAGGTGATTTTGTAAGGCGCTTGAGATTTCGGCTGTATTGAAATGAATACAGGTAAGCCGGGCTGTGGGGGCGGACGCCGTAATTGCGGGTGGGAAAGGTTTTGTCTTGATTTCGCTACGCTGTATCGATTTGAAGACGAGGTACTCGGTAACAACACTGATCCCCTGTGGGAGCGGGCTTGCTCGCGAAGGCGTCATTGCAGCCAATATCGATGTTGACTGACCCACCGCTTTCGCGAGCAAGCCCGCTCCCACAATTTTGACCGAGCCAGGTTCAGGGTTTGTTGGGAATTCCGTATTTGCGCAGGCGAATCGCGATGGCACTGTGGGACGTCTGCAACCGCGCAGCCAGCAACCGGCTTGACGGGTAGCTGCGATACAGCTGTTCCAGCAGGTTCTTTTCGAAGTCGCCCACGGCCTCTTCCAGGCTGCCGACTTCGCCGTCGTTTTGCCGTTCGACTGCGGTGCGGGCGATGTCGAGGTCGTCGATGTCCACCAGCGGATTTTCGCAAATCGCCGCCGCGCGAAAGATCACGTTTTGCAATTGCCGCACGTTGCCCGGCCAGCGGTTGCCGAGCAGGGCACTGAAAGTGCTTGGCGCCAAGCGGCACGCCGGTCGCTGGATCTGCGCACAGGCCTGTTGCATGAAGTGATTGGCCATCAGCAGGATGTCGTGGCCGCGCTCGCGCAGCGGCGGTACTTGCAGGTTGAGCACGTTGAGGCGGTAGAACAGGTCTTCGCGAAAACGCCCTTCGGCGACCATTTTTTCCAGGTCACGGTGGGTCGCGCTGAGTACCCGCACATTGACCCGGACTTCCTTGTCGCCCCCCACCCGACGGAAGCAGCCATCGCTCAGGAAACGCAGCAGTTTGGCTTGCAGGTAGGGCGACATTTCCCCGACTTCATCGAGGAACACCGTGCCCTGATCGGCCAGTTCCAGCAGGCCGAGCTTGCCGCCCCGTTGCGCGCCGGTGAAAGCGCCGGGGGCGTAGCCGAACAGCTCGCTCTCGGCCAGGCTCTCCGGCAGTGCCGCGCAGTTCAGGGCCAGAAACGGCGCATCGTGCCGTGGGCTGATGGCGTGGCAGGCACGGGCCACCAGCTCCTTGCCGGTGCCGGTTTCACCCTGGATCAAGAGCGGCGCATCCAGGGCCGCCACCCGTTGCGCACGCGCCTTGAGCGCGCGGATCGGCGGTGATTCGCCGAGCAGCGCATCGAAGCCTTCGGCATGGTCATGGTGCAGCGCCGACAGGCGTTCACCGATGCGATTGGGTTGATACAGGGTGAGCAGGGCGCCGGCGTCGGTGATCGGCATCGCGTCGAGGAGAAACGTCTGGCCACCGAGACTGACCTCGTGCATCGGCAGGCGGAAATGGTGATCGATCAAGGTACGTTGCAAGTCGGCATCGTCGAACAGCGCGGTCAGCGATTCACCGGCCGGTTCGCGCCCGCAGAGGGCGATCAGCGCCGGGTTGGCCAACAGCACATGACCACGGTCATCCACCGCCAGCACCGGGTCGGAACTGGCGGCCAGCAAGGCGTCCAGTTGCAGGCGCCGGCGTTGCCCCGGAAGGATGTCGACCATGGTCACCGCTTGCACACCGCGTACGTCGAAAAGCGCCTCTCGCAGTTCTTCGAGCACGTCGGCGCTGAGGGTCGGGGCGTCGATGTAGACGTTCGGCGGCACCATCTCGACGGCGTCCAGATTGAAACTGCGTCCACCGAGCAGGGCCAGCACTTCCTGGGTGATTCCGACACGGTCGATGAAGGTGACGTGGATGCGCATGACAGGCCTGCAAGGTTGGCGAACCGAATCAGTATGCCCGGCAAAATTTCAATTTGGCGAGTGTCACATCACGGCCTGGCGGTTTTGCGGGCGCTGGCGGCCAGGTCTTCAAGGAACGCCTGGAGGATCGGCGGCGGTGCTACGCCGCGTCGGGTGATCACGTCGAACGGCGACTTCAGGCGCAGGCTCGCGGGCGCCAGTTGATGCATCTCGCCGCTCTTCACCCACTGGCTGGCGAAGTGCTCGGGCAGGAAGCCCACATAGGCGCCGGAGATGATCAGGATGGCTGAGGCCTCGATGTTGTCCACGGTGGCCGCCGCTTTGGTGATGCCCAGGTGTTCCAGGTCGTATTGCTGCATGTAGCCACGGACGACAATGCGCCCTGCGCCGACCTCTTCGAGCAGTTCGGCGCCCTCGGCCTGGCTGCCAAACAACGGGTGACGCCGCCCGCAATACAAACCGAGAGCTTCCTGGTACAGCGGCGATTGCAGCAGGCCCGGCACATGGATCGGGAAGTGCCCGATGGCCAGGTGCAAGCGGCCGTCGAGCACCCGTTCTTCGAGTTCCGCCGGGGTGCCGACGTACACGTTCAGGTGCACGTCATGCCCGCGGGAGACGAAGCGCTGGGTGGTGCGCGGAATTGGCGAGTCGGGGTCGGTAATCGTGGTGTCGATGATCCCCAGGTTGAGCTTGCCGCTGATGTGCTGCTTGAGCACATCGGCGTCCATGCAGAAGTTCTCCACGGCCGACAGCAGGCGCTGGGTGGCTTCATGAATCGCCACGCCTTGCTCGGTCAGGCGAAAGCCGCTGCGCCCGCGCTGGCAGAGTTTGACGCCGAGCCGGGTTTCCAGGTGGGTCATCTGTTCGCTGATGGTCGACTGCCCGGCATTCAACGCCGCCTGTGCGGCCGAGAAGCCGCCGCAGCGCACAATCGTGGCAAACACCCTGAGCAGTTTCAGGTCGACATCGTGCAACTGGATCATCTGGGACCTCCGGCATGGGGAAGCATCGGGAATGCCGATATGAGTATCTGATGTTTAGCATTTTTTCCACGAAAACCTGCGCTCATAGTCTTTCCAACGGCGGTCGCCTTGCAGTCCGCCAAGCCGATAACAAGAAGTGGAGAGGCTAGAAATGTCGAACAACGGTTATGAATCCGGTCGCCTGAACCTGCCATTCGTGGGTCATTGCACCTTTGGCAAATCCCCGGTGTGCACCGATTGGGATGCGCTGGATGCCGACGTTGCGGTGCTTGGCGTACCCAACGACATGGGCACCCAGTGGCGCTCTGGCGCACGTTTTGGACCACGCGGGATTCGTGAGGCATCGACGCTGTTTTCCTTCGGCCACGCCGGCGCCTACGATCACGAAGATGACGTGATGTACCTCACCGCATCGGACGTGCGCATGGTCGACGTCGGTGATGCCGACATCGTCCACACCGACATGGCCACCAGCAACAAGAACACCGAATACGCCGTACGCAAGATCCTCGATGCCGGTGTGATGCCGGTGGTGCTCGGCGGCGATCACTCGGTGCATGCGCCAGTGATCAAGGCCTTCGAAGGGCGTGGCCCGATCCACATCATCCACTTCGATGCGCACCTGGACTTCGTCGACGAACGCCACGGTGTTCGCTACGGCCATGGCAACCCGCTGCGCCGCGCTTCGGAAATGAACCACATTGTCGGCATGACCCAGATGGGCATTCGCAACGTGTCGTCGTCCAACCGTGATGACTATGAGGCCGCCCACGAAGCTGGCTCGAAAATCCTCTCGGTGCGCGATGTGCGTCGCCTCGGCGTCGAGGGTGTGCTGGCGCTGATCCCGCAGAACATCAACTACTACATCACCATCGACATCGACGGTTTCGACCCGTCCATCGCCCCCGGCACCGGCACCCCGAGCCACGGCGGCTTCCTCTACTACGAAGTGCTGGAAATCATCCAGGCCCTGGCCAAGCGCAGCCAGGGCAACATCGTCGGCATGGACCTGGTGGAAGTGGCACCGGTGTACGACCCGACCGGCATGACGTCGATTCTCGCCGCGCAATTGCTGCTCAACAGCATCGGTTTCATCTTCCACGAGCGGGGCTTGGTGCGGGCGGCCGCCGAGAGCGAATCGCTGGCTTAAGAGCTGGCCAGCCTGATCATCGAAACCACATACCCCGGCAGTGCCTGACTGCCGGGCAGAGAGAATAAAAATGGACACGATCGTCAAGAGTTACCTGCAGAAATTCGGCGTCAGCGAAGCCACCCAGACCTTCCTCAGCAAGGTCCAGAAGATGTTCATCGGTGGCGCCTGGGTCGAAGCCAGTGACGGCCAGACTTCCGATGTGATCGAACCCTCGACCGAAGGCCTGATCACCCGTATTCCCATGGGCACCATCGATGACCTGGACCGCGCCGTGCAAGCCGCCCGCGCCCAGTTCGACGGCGGCGCCTGGCGTCAGGCCAAACCGGCCGAACGCGAGCGGATGATGCAACGCCTGGCCGACCTGATCGAACAGAACGCTGCTGAACTGGCGGAAATCGAATCCATCGACATGGGCAAATCGGTTGCCTTCGCCAGGGACGTGGATATCCAGGGCACCGTCGGTACCCTGCGTTACTTCGCCGGCTGGGCCACCAAGCTGCACGGCCGTACCGTCGAACCCTCGCTGCCGGGCAATTACCTGGCCTATACCCGCAAGGAAGCGGTGGGTGTAGTCGGCGCCATCGTGCCGTGGAACTTCCCGCTGCAGACCATGGCCTGGAAACTCGGCGCGGCGCTGGCCACCGGTTGCACCGTGGTGGTCAAGCCTGCCGAGTTGACTTCGTTGTCGGCCCTGCGTTTCGCCGAGCTGGTGCAGGAAGCGGGCATTCCCGACGGCGTGATCAACATCGTCACCGGGCGCGGCAGCGTGGTCGGTGCGGCCATGGCCACCCACCCCGGCATCGACAAACTGACCTTCACCGGATCGACCCCGGTAGGCCGTACCGTCGGTCGTGCCGCGCTGGACGAGATGAAGCGCCTGACCCTCGAACTCGGTGGCAAATCACCGGTCATTGTCTTCGCCGATGCCGACATCCCGGCCGCCGCACAAGCAGTCGCCAACGGTGTGTTTTTCAACTCCGGGCAGGTTTGCGACGCCGGTACGCGGGCCTATATTCATAGCAGTGTCTACGACGAATTCCTGCGTGAGCTGATCGCCTACACACGCCTGAAAATGGCCCCGGGCCTGGACCCGGACTGCTTCATCGGGCCGCTGGTCTCGGCCCTGCAAAAGCAGCGCGTGACCGAGTACATCGAAACCGGCAAGGCCGAAGGCGCCGAGCTGGTCTACGGCGGCCAACCGGTCGATGGCCCAGGCTTCTTCGTCGAGCCGACCATCTTCGCCCACTGCCGCAACGACATGCGCATTGTCCAGGAAGAGATCTTCGGCCCGGTGCTGGTCACCGCACCGTTCGACGATGAAGAGGACGCACTGGCCTTGGCCAACGACTCGCCTTACGGCCTGGCTGCCGCACTGTATTCCAACGACCTTGGCAAAGTGCACAGCCTGATCCCGCGCCTCAAGGCAGGTTCGGTCTACGTCAACGCCCACGGCACCCTCGATCCGTCGATGCCGTTCGGTGGCTACAAGCAGTCCGGATTCGGCAAGGACCTGGGCGCCGAGCAGCTCGATTACCTGCTCGAAACCAAGGCCGTGTGGATCACGCTGCCGGGCTGACGGTTGTCCCTTGTAGGAGCGAGCTTGCTCGCGATGGTCGCCAACGATAACGCTGGAAACCTGACACCCCGTGGTGTTCTTGGGTTCATCGCGAGCAAGCTCGCTCCTACAGGTTATTCACCATCTGCGCCATCGGCGCCTTTGAAAAAAGCGGGAACGGCAAGGAAGCGCCCGGGCGTCGTTCACCCGAAAGAACGCGGTTATCTCGTCATGATCTTCCAACAATAAGAGTCCGTCATGAACACTAACGCCAAGTCCGCCACGAGCGTGTCCGCCCTCGACGAAAAATCCGTCGTCGAGGGGCATTCGATCGACTTCATCCCCGAGAACGAGCGCACCGACAAACTGTCGAGCCAGGGCCCGTTCTGGTTCCTCGGCAATTTCACCTTCTTCACCATGACCATCGGCTTCGTTGGCCCGAGCGTCGGCCTGACTGCGCTCTGGACCACGCTCGCCGGCACGCTGGGCATCATGTTCGGCACGCTGTTCATGGCGTTCCACGGCTCGCAAGGCCCGCACCTTGGCCTGCCGCAGATGATCCAGTCCCGTGCGCAGTTCGGTTATCGCGGGGTGATTCTGGTGCTGCTGGCGACGCTGTTCGTGTTCGCCGGCTTCAACATCGTCAACCTGGTGCTGATGATGCAGGGGCTGCACACGCTGTTCGGGTTCAACCCGGCGGTGATCGCGGTGGCGGTGACCATACCGGCGGCGGTGCTGGCGATCCTCGGCCATGACTGGATGCACCGCAGCTTCAAATGGGCGTTGTTCCTGTCCTTGCCGCTGTATGGCCTGGTGACCGTGGCGGTGTTGATGGGTTGGGTGCCGGACGCAGCCATGCCGGCACTGGCGGCGGGCGAAACGGCCCCGGCGCCACTGGGTTTCAACTGGACCGGTTTCATCGCACAGTTTGCGGCGGCCGCCAGTTACAACATCGCCTACGCCCCGTACGTGTCGGACTACTCGCGCTACCTGCCGAAGAACACGTCCAGCGGCAAGCTGATCGCGGTGGTGTTCCTCGGGGCTTCGCTGTCCGGTGCGTGGATGATTTCCGTGGGTGGCTGGCTGGCCGACCACCTGCACTCCACTGACGTGCTGGTCGCCCTCGGGCAAGTCGGCAACACCGTGTCGCCGCTGGTGGGCACGGCGGTGGTGGTCGTCACCATCCTGGCGTTCCTGCCGGTGATCGCGATGAACATCTACAGCGCCAAGCTGACCACGCTGACCTGCGTCGACTCGATCAGGCACATCGAACCAACGCGCAAGGCACGCATCCTGGCCATCGGCTTCGTGATCCTGCTGCAACTGGGCGTGGCCCTGAGCATCCAGAGTTCCGGCAAAGGCCTGTCGGTGCTGGGGATCTACCTGGTGGTGATGCTGTACTTCCTGGTGCCCTGGACCTCGGTCAACCTCACTGACTACTTCTTCGTGCGCAAGGGCCGCTACGCCATCCCGCACTTCTTCATGCCCCACGGCAACATCTATGGCAGCTGGGGACTGCGCGGTATCGCCGCCTATGCCATCGGTTTTGTTTCGATGATCCCGTTCTTCTACATCTTCGACGGCGTTGAGCAGCGTGAGGTGTATGTCGGCCCGCTCGCCAAGGCGCTGGGCAGCATCGACATCGCCTGGCTGGTCGGGCTGATCGTGTCGGGACTGGCGTACTACTGGTTGAGCCGCTCGATCGACCTCAAGCGCGAAGAAGCCGTTATCCAGCAGATCGAAAAGACCTCCCCGCAATACACCACCGGCGACACGCTGACCCACAAACAGCAACCAGTGCCGGTATTCACTGAATCAACGGTCGGGAGATAGTCATGACCATGCAAAAAATGGCAACGCAAAAATACGACTACATCATCATTGGCGCAGGCTCGGCAGGTTGTGTGTTGGCCAACCGCCTGAGCGAAGATCCGGCCACCTCGGTGCTGGTCCTGGAATTCGGCGGCAGCGACAAGAGCGTAGTGATCCAGATGCCCAGTGCCTTCTCGATCCCGATGAACACCAAAAAATACAACTGGCGCTACGAGACCGAGCCGGAGACCTACCTCAACGGCCGGCGCATTCACTGCCCACGGGGCAAGGTGCTGGGCGGCTCGTCGTCGATCAACGGCCTGGTGTACATCCGTGGCCATGCGCTGGACTTTGACGAGTGGGAATCCCTCGGCGCTGAAGGCTGGGGCTATCGCAACTGCCTGCCGTACTTCAAGCGCGCCGAGAGCTATGAGTCGGGCGGCGACAGCTACCGCGGGCAGACCGGGCCGCTGCACACCACCAACGGCAACCACATGAAAAACCCGCTGTACGGTGCCTGGGTCGAAGCCGGCGCGGAGGCGGGCTACATCAAGACCGAAGACTGCAACGGCTACATGCAGGAAGGTTTCGGGGCGATGCACATGACCGTGAAGAACGGCGTGCGCTGCTCCACGGCCAACGCCTATCTGCGCCCGGCCATGGGCCGTCCCAACCTGACGGTGATCACCCATGCGATGACGCGGCAGGTCATCCTCGAGGGCAAGCGTGCTGTCGGGGTCATGTATGACCACGGCGGTCAGACCCACCAGGTGTATTGCAACCGCGAAGTGCTCATCTCGTCCGGGCCGATCGGCTCGCCGCACCTGCTGCAACGCTCGGGCATCGGCCCGGCGCACGTCCTGCGCAAGGCCGGGATCGGCATACGCCATGACCTGCCGGGAGTCGGGGAGAACCTGCAGGATCACGCCGAGGTGTACATCCAGTTCGGCTGCAAGGAACCGGTGACCCTCAACAGCAAGATGGACCCGCTGAGCAAACTGATGATCGGTTTGCGCTGGCTGCTGTTCAAGGACGGTCTGGGCGCTACCAACCACTTCGAGGCCGGTGGTTTCATCCGCTCCGAGAAGGGCCTGCGCTGGCCGGACATCCAGTTTCACTTTCTGCCGGCAGCGATGCGCTACGACGGCAACAAGCCGATCAAGGGCCACGGCTTCATGGTGCTCACCGGGCCGAACAAACCGAAAAGTCGCGGTTACGTGCGCGTGCGCTCGGCCGACCCGTATGAGCATCCGGAAATCCGTTTCAACTACCTGGAGCGGGAAGAGGACCGTGAAGGCTTCCGCCGCTGCATCCGCCTGACCCGCGAGATCATCGGCCAGAAAGCCATGGACCGCTTCCGCGACGGCGAAATCGCCCCGGGTGCACAGGTCACCAGCGACGAAGACCTTGACGCCTTCGTGCGCGACAACCTGGAAAGCACCTATCATCCCTGCGGTTCGTGCCGCATGGGCGAGGACAACATGGCGGTGGTCGATTCCCAATTGCGCGTGCGCGGCATCGCCGGTCTGCGGGTAATCGATTCGTCGGTGTTCCCGACCGAACCGAACGGCAACCTCAATGCACCAACCATCATGCTCGCCGAGCGCGCCGCCGATCTGGTGCGTGGCGTGCAGATGCTGCCGGCGTCGGATGTGCCGGTGGGGCTGGTCGAGGGCTGGGAGCACAGCCAGCGTACTTCGTTGCCGGGGCGTAATGTGCGGGTTTGACCGCAATCCGCGATCCAATGTGGGAGCGGGCTTGCTCGCGAATGCAGAGTGCCAGTCAATGCATGGGGGACTGATCCACCGCTTTCGCGAGCAAGCCCGCTCCCACAGGTCATCAGTGTTGCCAGGAAAATTTCCGTCCCTGCTCCATTTCGGTTGCTAGTCTGTAATTCTTTGAGACCGCAATGGAGCACCCTCATGGCTATTCAGGCCCTGCGCGCCGACGCATCGCATATCGACCAGATCGCCCCTTTGTTTGACGCCTACCGGATGTTCTACGAGCAGCCGTCGAACCTGGCACAATCGCGCGCCTTCATCGCCGAGCGCATTGCCCGGGACGAATCGGTGATTTTTCTTGCCCGGGAAAGCGACGGCGAAAACCTCGGTTTCGTCCAGCTGTTCCCGACCTTTTCCTCCATCGATGCCCACCGCACCTGGCTGCTCGGTGACCTGTTCACTACGCCCGCCGCCCGGGGCAAAGGCGTCGGCACCTTGCTGATGAACACCGCCCGGGACTTTGCCAGGCTGGCCGGTGGCAAAGGCATGACCCTGGAAACCGCCACCGACAACTTCACCGCCCAGCGCTTGTACGAATCCCTGGGCTGGGTGCGCGACCCCGGTTACTACACCTATTGCCTGGATCTGAAAAAAGACTGAGCCGGGCTGCCGCCCAGCCGTCATTGCTGAGCGGCGTTGGCTGTACTTGCCGCGTTTTTTTCCTCCACCAGTTTGTACGCCACGTAGTACTTGTAGATGTTGCCGACGTAATCCACCGTCTCCCGGCCGACCACTTGCGCCGCGGATTGCTCGACATTGCCGAACCAGATGTTCTTGTCCAGCCCGGATTTTTCCGCCAATGCGCGGAATTTGCGCAGGTTGCCCGGCCCGGCGTTGTAAGCGGCGAAGGTCATCAGGGTTTTGTTCATCTGGTTCAATTGCGGGTCGTTCAGGTACTTGTCGGCGAGCAGGCGCATGTACTTGCTGCCGGCCTCGATGTTCTTGTCGGCGCTCTTGTCGATATCGCCGATGGCCACCGTGGGGTCCTTGGCGGTTTTCGGCAACAACTGCATGACGCCCACCGCGCCCCGGGGGCTGCGGGCACGCTGATCGAGTTGTGATTCCTGGAACCCCTGGGCCATCAGCATCAGGTGGTCGAAACCGTAGGTGCTGGCATGGCGGGTGAAGATCTCCACCATCTCCTGGAATTTCTTCATTTCCGCTTCGGACGTGGCATTGAGCACCCGTTTGCTGCTGTTGGTGACGTACTTGGTTCGCAGGCTGTTGCCGAACGCAGTGCCGAGCTTGTGGGTTTTGGCGAACCCGGCCAACTGGCTTTTGAATTGTGGGCTGTCCTTGCGGATCGCCCAGGCTAATTCCGAGTTTTCATGCAGGAACGCTTCGTTGTGGATTTTCATGTCGGTGTAGAGCGGTGACCAGATGATGGCGATGTAACGATCCACCACCGTGGCCTTGAGCAACCCGGCATTGACCATTTGCAGCAGGTCTTCGGACTCCAGGTTTTCATCGGCGGCCTTCAGGTCGATGGGCGCCAGGCCCTTTTCCTTGAATGAAGCGTTGAGCGCCTGAAGGTGCTCGTAGTAGCTGCTCGAGGCGCGGACGGTCACTTCCTGCCCGGCCAGGTCCTGGATTTTTTCAAAGGGCTTGCTGCCAGGTCCGGTGACCAGCACTTCAGGAATGTTCACCGCAAACGGATCGGAAAAATCCACGGTTTTCAGGCGTCCGTCGGTGATGCTCAGGCCACCGGCGGCGATGTCGCCGACGCCCTGGACCAGCTTTGGCATCAGCTCGTTGCGGGCGGTCGGGATGAACATTACCCGCCATTGCATCGATTTCTTCGCGTAGGGCTGGGTCTTGTTCAGCCAGGCTTCCAGCCCTTTGCCCAGCTCGTAAGTCAGACCCTGCTGGCGACCGCGATTGAGTTCGAAGAAGGTCTTGCTATACGGTACCAGGATGCGTATCAAGCGGCGTTCGCGCATGCCTTCGAAGTCGCCGACCCAGGGCTGGGGCACCGGCAATACCAGGCTTTGCACTTCGGCTTCTTCGGCCGGGGTCAGCTCAACGGCGGGCAGTTCGGACCGGGTTTGTGCCAGGGCTGAATTCAGCCAGCACAGCAGCAGAAGCAGGGACAGTATGTGGCCGCAACGCCATACAGGGTTCATGTTCACTCACCGACAGGGCAGAGAGATTGAGATCACCGTTGAGTATGGTCAATGACGGGGCGCGTATTGGTTCAAGCGCGACAAAAACTATCGGGCAATCGTTCTCGCTGAGCGACGCCCCACTGGCCGCTTGTGGGGCGCGGTTCAAGGTTCGACTCAATCAGGAGGCTGGCTGTTTTTCATCGCCGAACACCGGGCGCATGAACGAACGCTCATAGCTGAGGATGAATTTCCGGTCTTCGGCGTACTTGAACGCCGCGAGGCACTCCGGATCGTTCATCGACTGCTGCCGATAATGCTCGTACGCCGCCAGGTTCGGGAAGGTAAACAAGGCGATGGCGATGTTGTTGGCGCCTTCCGACGGCAAAAAGTAGCCGTGGTGCTGGCCGCCGAACTTTTCCACCAGGGGAATCCACAATTTGCCGTAGTGCTCGAAGGCGTCGAGCTGGTAGGGATCGAGCACGTATTTCAGGTAGCAGGTCACCATTGTTTCGTTCCTTGATCTGGTTTTGAGGGCAGTCGCCACTGTAATGAACCGTGGGCGCCCGGCACAGCCGTTTGTTCGACATTGACCGGTAGGTTTACGCCAGGTGCATGCGCCAGCGGCCCCGCACTATCGGTTCAGTCAATAGTCACCATCAAGAATCGCAAGTTCTGTTTTTTGTGCAAAGGCGGAAAATCGCCTGCATTGAATACGCTGCTCAAGGAACCTGCGCGATGAAAATGTTGACCCGACTGGCTGTGATTGCCCTGTTGCTGGGCAGTGTTGCATCCACCGCATCGGCCTATGCCGAAGACACACGCTGCCATCTGCCGCCCATCACCGCTGGTCAGGGCGGGCTGCAATACGGGCAGACGGTCGGGGTGCTCTACAGCGAAAACACCGTGGAAAACCTGCAATACCTTGAGCAATACCACTCGGTCGCGGTGAACGGTGCGAAGAATGCACTGGATGCGCGGATTCGCCAGGCGTTCGTCAACAGCTCCGATCCGGACCTGGCCATCGACTGGCTGATGAGTTCGCTGCACCACACTTTTCTGTCGGTGACGGTCTACGACAACCTCGATGCCCTGGTGCAGGCCCATCCGGATGTGGTGGTGATGCTCGATACCCACAATCAGTTGCTGACCCAGCGTAACGACCGGGTCGAGGCGCGTTTCACCGCGCGGTTCTACGACGCCAGCCTGCAATACATCGGCAAGGCCGAAGGCGCGGTGGAAAAACAACTGCCGTCGGTGTGGGTGCATGACAAGGCCGCGCCCGAGATTGCCGCGCAAATCGAACAGCAACGCGACCTGCAACTGACTGCATTGAAACAGTTCGATGCGTCCTTGAAGGCGCTGGTGACTGCCGGATTAACCGCAACAACAAATTAATTATCCCGGCGTCCATTGGACGGCGGGCAACCCAGACAACTGTTGATTTCTTTTCAGGACCTGATGCATGCGCACTTTTTTCGCCCCGACCCTGGTTTTCGCCCCGTTGCTGCTGGCCGGTTGTGCCACACCGAACGATCCGACGCTGACCTTGCAGACCGCCAAGTCGCCCGAGGAGTACACCCATTGCGTGGTGCCGAAGTTGCAGCACGATGCACTCGCGCCCACAGTGTCGCAGACCCAGCGCAGCTACCGGATCGTCGTATCAAGCAAAGTGGCGGCAGACAACGTGCTCGAAACCTATAAGGCCTCGAATGGCGGCAAGGTGTTCCTGTATGAGCGCAAGTTGCTGGCGTCGGCGTTCGTGCCGTCGACGTTCGAACGTGCGGCGCAGGAATGTCTGTAAGCGCAATTTCAGGCAAAAAAAAGCCGCCGGGAGAGGCAGCAGAAAGATAAAGCACGCATTGGATGGACTGAGTATGGCGTCCGGTACATGACGATTCAATGACAGGCGAACAATTGTGGCGAGGGAGCTTGCTCCCGCTGGGTTGCGAAGCGACCCCCTGCAATCTTTCGGGCATACGGAGGGGCATGCATTTACGACTACTGTGCAGTCGAGCGGGAGCAAGCTCCCTCGCCACAGGTCATGTGTTGAGCTTCAGTAAATCTCCGGCACGATGATTTCCTGCGGTACAGGCCCCCGTGAATAGTCTTTCTGGCGCACGCGCTGCGGCAATTCGATCACGGGCAGCTCGACTTCTTCATAAGGCATCTGGCTGAGCAGGTGATGAATGCAGTTGAGTCGGGCCTTCTTCTTGTCGTCGGCCTGCACCACCCACCAGGGCGCTTCGGCGATGTGGGTGCGTTCGAGCATGATTTCCTTGGCCTTGGTATAGGCCTCCCAGCGGCGGCGCGACTCCAGGTCCATGGGGCTGAGTTTCCACTGCTTGAGCGGATCGTGGATGCGGCTGAGAAAGCGCAGGTTCTGTTCCTGGTCGGAAATCGAGAACCAGTACTTGATCAGCTGGATGCCGGAGCGGGCGAGCATGCGCTCGAACTCCGGCACGGTGCGGAAGAATTCTTCGTACTGGTCGTCATTGCAGAACCCCATGACCTTTTCGACCCCGGCGCGGTTGTACCAGCTGCGGTCGAACAGCACGATTTCCCCGGCAGCGGGCAAGTGCGAAACATAGCGCTGGAAATACCACTGCGTGCGTTCGCGGTCATTGGGCGCGGGCAGGGCGGCCACCCGGCATACCCGGGGGTTGAGACGCTGGGTGATGCGCTTGATCACGCCACCCTTGCCGGCGGCATCGCGGCCTTCGAACAGGATCACCACCTTGTGCCCGTTTTTCACCACCCAGCTCTGCAGTTTCACCAGTTCGCCTTGCAGGCGAAACAGTTCGGCGAAGTAACGGCGCCGGGCTTCTTTCTCGCTGCCATCCTCGATGTGTTCATCGAACAGGGCGTCCAGGTTGTGTCCGTCTTCCGATAATTCCAGTTCCAGCTCTTCGTCACTGATATCGAGCAGCTCGCGGTGGATGCGCTGGATCAAGGTGTCCTGATTGGAAAGCATGGTGAGACACTCGCGTCATGGGTGGCACAGTCGAAGCTAGTCACAGTTTGTTACGAAGTGGTGATGCCCGGCGTTGTCATCCGGGTGTCATCGAAGTAATGGCAAGATCCTCGCAATCCGTCTTGAGTGCCCGGCGACCGCCAGCCTGCCGGCAGACGAATGTGCAAGGAACCCCGTATGAAAGACGCCCCGCTGTTTGCCGCCATCGACCTGGGCTCCAATGCGTTTCGCATGATGATTGGCCAGTCGGTGAGACGGAACCAGCAGATGGTCATCCAGGAAGTGAAGACCCTGCGTGAACCGGTGCGTCTGGCCGATGGCCTGCAGGGTGGGGCGCTCGATGAGTTGGCGCTGGACCGGGGTTGGCAGGCGCTGGCGCGATTCGGCAAGAAATTGCGTGGTTTCGAGGCCGGGCGCGTGCGGGCGGTGGCCACCAGTGCCGTGCGCGAAGCGGACAACGCGCCGTTGTTCCTGGCCAGTGCCGAGCGTCACCTGGGTTTTCGCATCGACGTCATTTCCGGTCACGAAGAGGCGCAATTGGTCTACGCCGGCGTGGCCCACACCTTGCCGGCGCAGAGCACGCGGCTGGTGGTGGATATCGGCGGCGGCTCCACGGAAATGATCATCGGCTGTGGCGACCGGTTGCTGGTCACCGAGAGCATTGCCATCGGCAGCGGAACCTTCGGTGCGCATTACTTCCATGGCGGGCGGATCGTGGCGCAAGCGCTGCTGGAGGCCGAACGCGCGGCCACGGTGCAGTTCGAGCGCATTGCCCGGCGTTACCGGGCCATGGGCTGGCAGCAGGCGATCGGTTCTTCAGGGACGGCGCGGATGCTGGCCAAGGTGCTCAAGGCCAATGGCCTCAATGACGACGGTCAAAGCGGCATCACCTACGGCGGCCTGTTGCGTCTGTCGTTGCGCCTGCTGGAAGTCAAACATGTGAAACACCTCAAGTTGGCGGGGTTGCCCACCCATCGCCTGAGCATCTTGCCCGGCGGTCTGGTGGTGATGCTGGCGGCGTTCAAGGTGTTCGGGATCACGCATATGATTGCGTCAGAGCCGGGTTTGCGGTTCGGCGTGCTGCATGGATTGATGAGCAAACACTAAAAACCTGCCAGCCGAGGTAAAACCATGACCGACCCACGTCGCGTGCTGTTCGTCTGCGCCAGAAACGATGTTCGCTCACCCATGGCCGAAGCCTTGCTTCGCCACACCGACCCTGCCGACTTCCAGGCCTTCAGCGCCGGGCTTGAGGCCACCGAGATCGATCCACGCACGTTCGAATCCCTCGAACACATCAATGTCGATGCCAGCGGCTTGCGCAGCAAGTCCCTCGAGGATTTCGAAGGTCAGGCGTTCGACTACGTCATCACCCTGTGCGACAAGTCCTCCGAAGAGGCCTCGCGCATGCCGTTTACCGGTGAAGTGATCGTCTGGAGCTTCGAAGACCCGACCACCAGCGAAAGGCACGATCCGTTCCGCCATACCCTTCAGGAAATCGGCGACCGCATCAAAATGTTCGTCACGGTGAAAACCCGACACGTGGCCCAGACGCCGTCAGTCAGCGAATCCTGACAAGCCTCGAACACCGTCTACCCTCATCGGTCACAACCCTCATGAAGAAGGTGGAGACGGGTATGCAAACGGACAAGGTTGACTCAAACGAAGCCTCGGTGCTGATCGACGAGCGAATCCGCGAGCTGGCTGACTGGCGCGGCGAAACCCTGGCCCGCATCCGCAAGATCATCCGGCAGGCCGACCCGCAAGTGATCGAAGAGTGGAAGTGGCGGGGCGTGCCGGTGTGGTCCCGTGCCGGGATCATTTGCACCGGCGAAACCTACAAACAAGTGGTGAAGCTTACTTTCGCCAAGGGCGCTTCACTGGACGATCCATCGAAGCTGTTCAACGCCAGCCTTGAAGGCAATACGCGGCGTGCGATTGATATTCGCGAGGGTGAGCAAATCGATGAAAAGGCGCTGAAGGCATTGATTCAGGTGGCAATCGAGCTCAATACATCCCGATCCAAAAAGTAAGCCATGCACAGGCCCCTGTGGGAGATTCTATGGTTGAGGGGAAGCCCTCAACCGACTTTTGGCTGGTATTCGCTTTGCCCCTTGAGCAAGGCGAATACGACCCGAGCAAGTTGCGAGCCAGTATCACCAGTGCCTGAGTGGTGCTGAACCCTCGAGCTCTTTGTGCCGCGTAAAAATCTTTCCAGGCTGGTGTACGACTGGCCGACATGGCTGCGTTGTGCAGAAGTCGGCGAGCTTCCGGATCACCTCGTTTGGTCAAGCTTCGGCGACCGTCTTTTTTGTCCTGACTTCGCCACCCGCAAATCCATTCCCAGAAAGGCGATGAAGGCATCTGCGTTTCTGAAATCGCCTCGCTGGAATGCTGCGATCAAGCGGGCTCCGGTCAAAAATCCGATGCCTTCAACTTTCAGACAGCGCTTCAACTGACCGAGTAAACCGGCTTCTTTCAGATAATCCTTAATCGTCTTTTCGACCAGCGCCTCAAGCTGTTGCATGGATTTCACTTGCTCGGCGAAAGCGGTCTTCAACAGCGGTTCATTCGCCCAGCTTTGCACCAGGCCCACTCGTGCCTGAACCAGAGCCGCCCGGCGGCGAAAAGGCTCAAGAGCTGACGGTACAGCGGTGATGGCGGGGTCCAGGGATGAAGATCGTCACCTTCGTTCTTCAGGTAGCGAGCGAGCAGCCTGGCATCCAGCGCGTCGGTTTTGGCGCGGACACTCACCCCCTTTGCGGTAATGGCTCAGCTCATAGCCACCCACCATGTAAATCACGCAGCCGGCCTCGTAGGCCAGATCGGCGAACTCCAGGTGATAGATATTGGTCGACTCAATGGCGATGGCCACTGTCCTCGGCAAGTCCTTCAGCCACTGCTTGATGGCTGCCTTGTTGTTGGGAATCGTTTCAAGCAGGTCAAGTTCGGCGTGATAAATCACCAGTTCATTCTTGGCGACATCCACGCCTGCGATCGGCTTTGAGACAGAAACCGGCATTGCCATTAAATTTCCTCCGGGATATGGTTTTGAGCACTTGAAGGGCTCACCCAGAGGCGCAGGCTTGTTCCTATCGTCGGTCTAGCCAGATGCATTCTTTATCGGCGCTTGGGTGAAAGGAGGAGGCGAAATCTCCCACGGATCTGTACTGCGTCAACAGTCAGAATCGGGCTTTGTCCCTCCTCCTCCCTTCAAGTCCTACCATACAAGCGGGCTTGCTCGCGAAGAGGCCATCACCTCCAACATCGCAGGTGGCGGGTTGACCGCCTTCGCGAGCAAGCCCGCTCCCACAGGGAATGCACATCATTGCCGGTCATGTTCCAATAGCGAGCATTCGCAGACTGGAATCGCAACATGAAGAAAATCGCCGCACTGACCCTCGTCCTGGCGCTCAGCGCTGGCCTGTTCAGCACATCCGCCCTTGCTGCGGGCGATGCACAGGCCGGGGAGAAAGTGTTCAAGCGTCTCTGCAGCGGCTGCCATCAGATCGGCGAATCGGCTCGCGCCTTCTTTGGCCCGCAACTCAATGGCGTGATCGGTCGCCACTCCGCCGTGACCACGGACTACGTGTATTCCGATGCGATGAAATCAGCCAACCTGGTCTGGGACCGCGAAACCCTGATCGCCTACCTCGAAGCACCGAAGAAGGTCGTCCCCGGCACCCGCATGATTTTCTGGGGCCTCAGCGATCCGGAAAAAATCGAAGATTTGCTTGCCTACCTGCAAACCTTCCCGGCGCAATAATCACGCAGTGGCCTGCTGGTCGGCTGCCAGATTGTCCACCAGCCATTCAGTGAAGGCCCGTGCCATCGGGATGTTCTCGCTGTCACGGTGCGTCAGCAGCGCCCAGTTCGGGCCGCGGATGGTTTGCTCCACCATCGGCCGCAACAACCCGGCGGCCCGCGCCTGCCGACTCAGCAACTGGCTCACCAGCGCAATGCCGAGCCCGGTGCAGGCTGCGTCCAGCAGTAAACCCGGATCGGAAAAATTCAGTCCCTGATCCATCTGCCCCACATCGATTGCCGATTCCACCGCCCAGTGGCTCCAGTCCATTTCCCGCTCGCCATGCAGGGTGGTGCGCTGCTTCACCGGCACAGCCAACAGGTTCGGGTGACACGCCGGGTAGAGGCGGTCGGCGTGCAGCACCTTGAAGCTGCATTCGGCCTGGGAACTGATGTCGTCGCGCACCGCCAGGTCGATGGTCTGGCTGGCCATGTCCGGCACTTCATCGGTGCTGAAAATCCACAGATCGACCTGGGGATGCTGCCGACGGAAATCCCCCAGGCGCGGCAACAACCAGTGCCGGGCAAACGCCGGGGTGGTGTTGAGCACCAGTTGATTGGGTTTCTGGTATTGCCCAAGCCGGCGAATGCCCACCGCCAGTTGCTGCAACAACGCCTGGGTGGTGCTCAGCAGATCGTGACCGGCATCGGTCAGGCTGACGCTGCGCCCGCTGCGATAGAACAGCGGTTGTTCAAGGTAAGCCTCAAGGCTGCGGATCTGCTGGCTGATCGCCGATTGGGTGAGGTGCAACTCTTCGGCGGCCTTGTGAAAACTGCCCAGCCGGGCGGCGGCTTCGAAGCCGCGCAGGGTGCTCAGGGGCGGCCAGTGTTTGAGCATATCGATAAGTTCCTCTAATCAGTTGCCTGCAAAATCCATCGTTTGTTTGCCCGTTTTACCAGTCGTAGCATGCATGCCAAGACCGCCAAGGCCGTTTTCATTGAACACAATGACTTAACTTAGAGGTACTTGTCATGCAGCAGAACGCAATTCAAAACAGCGGTTGGATGATGCCAGCCGAGTGGGTCACCCACGCCGCGACCTGGATGGTCTGGCCGCACAACAAGACCCTTTGGGAGTCAGGCTGGCGGGTGACACTGCCGCAGGTTCAAGAGGACTTCGCCCGCGTGGCCAACGCCATCGCCCGTTTCGAACCGGTGAAACTGGTGGTCGATCCTTCGGCGGTCGCCAGCGCCAAAGCCTTGTGCGGGCCGAACATCGAATTGATCGAACTGGCGGTCAACGACAGCTGGTGCCGTGACTCCGGCCCGAGCTTCGTCTGCCACCCGCAGCAAGGTTTGGCCGGTGTGAGCTGGCGCTTCAATGCCTGGGGCGGCAAGTCGGCCCACGATCTGGACGAAAGCCTGGCCCGTCGCGCGCTCAACCAGTTGGGGCTGGAGTGTTTCGGCACGGCGCTGAGCAACGAGGGCGGTGCGATTCATGTGGACGGCGAGGGCACGTTGATCACCACCGAGTCGGTGTTGCTCAACCCCAATCGCAATCCGGGCGTGACCAAGGCCGAGATCGAAGAGATCTTCACCCGTCTGCTGGGGGTGAAGAAAACCATCTGGTTGCCGGGCGATCCGGACTACGTGACCGGCGACATGACCGACGGTCACGTCGATGGCGTGTGCGCCTTTGCCCGTCCCGGCGTGCTGCTGGTGGACGCCACCCACGACAAGCAATCGGTGTATGCCGAAGTGGCCCGGGAAAACCGCCGTGCCCTGGAGTTGGCCACCGACGCCCAGGGCCGCCGGTTCGAGCTGATCGAACTCCATGAAGCCACCGATGCGGTGGACACCGAGGCCGAAGTGTTTTGCGCTTCCTACACCAACTTCTACATCGCCAACGGCGCGATCATCATGCCGGCCTATGGCATCGATGCCGATAACGTCGCGGCCCAAGTGCTGGTGCAGGCATTCCCGGGACGCGAAGTGGTGCCGGTGCGGATCAACCATCTGGCCCATGGCGGTGGCGGTGTGCATTGCATCACCCAGCAACAGCCGGCCTGGCCGGTGCGGGGTTGATGCCATGACACTGCTGACCATCGCCACCACCCAGATGCCCTGCACCTGGGACCTCAAACACAACCTCGACCAGGCCGAGCAACTGGTCCGCGAGGCCGCGGCCAAGGGCGCGCAGGTCATCCTGTTGCAGGAGCTGTTCGCCACGCCGTATTTCTGCATCGAGCAACACCACAAACACCTGGCGCTGGCCGAGGAATATCGCGACAGCCTCGTGCTCCAGCGCTTTGCCGCATTGGCGAAAGAGTTGGGCGTGGTGCTGCCGCTGAGCTGGTACGAGAAGGCCGGCAACGCCTACTTCAATTCACTGAGCGTGGCCGACGCCGACGGGCGTCTGTTGGGGGTGTACCGCAAGACCCACATCCCCAACGCCATCGGCTATCAGGAGAAGGAATACTTCAGCCCCGGCGACAGCGGTTTCCGGGTCTGGGACACCGCGTTCGGGCGCATCGGCCTGGGCATCTGCTGGGACCAGTGGTTCCCCGAAACCGCCCGCTGCCTGGCCCTGATGGGCGCCGAAGTGCTGCTGTTCCCCACGGCCATTGGCTCCGAGCCGGGCTGCGCAACGCTGGATTCGCGCGATCACTGGCAGATGACCATGCGCGGCCACGCCGCCGCCAACCTGCTGCCGGTGGTGGCCGCCAACCGTGTCGGCCGGGAAGCGGCGACCACCGACCCGACCCTGCAAATGAGCTTCTACGGTTCGTCGTTCATCTGCAACCACAAGGGCAAGTTGCTCGCCGAAGCCGACCGCGACAGCACCGGCGTACTGGTCCACAGCCTGGACCTGGCGGCCATGCGCGAAGACCGCCTGACCTGGGGCATCTACCGCGATCGCCGTCCGGAAATGTACGGCGCCTTGTTGACCCAGGACGGTCGTCAGATCCATTCACGCTGGGCAACCCAAGGGGTGTGACATGAACACGATCAACAAGCTGTGCCTGGCCATGGGGCTGGCGCTGACCTGTGCGGTGCCTGCGCTGCACGCCGAAGAGAAAACCCTGCGGCTGTACAACTGGGCCGATTATTTTGCCGAGGACACCCTCGGCAAGTTCACCGCCGAAACCGGGATCAAGGTGATCTACGACGTCATGGACGGCAGCGAAACCCTGGAAGCGAAAATGCTCGCTGGCGGCAGTGGCTACGACCTGATCTTCCCCGGTGACACCGTGGCCGAGCGCTTGATGCGTGCTGGCAGTTTGCAGCCGCTGGATCAGTCCAAAATCACCGGCCTGAACGACGTCGAGCCCGGATTGCAAAAGCTGCGCTCGCACTATGAGCATTCGAGCAAGGCCACGGTCCCGTATACCTGGGGCACCATCGGCCTGACCTACAACGCCGAGCAGATTGCCAAGCGAGCGCCGGACGCGCCGGTCGACAGCCTGGACATGCTGTTCAAACCGGAACTGGCGGCGAAGTTCGCCGACTGTGGCATCTCGATGATCGACTCGCCTGACGAAGTGCTGGCCGTGGTGCTCAACTACCTCGGTCGCGATCCACGCAGCGCCAAACCAGCCGACCTGGCGGCGGCGAGCGAGTTGCTGATGAAACTGCGGCCATACATTCGCAAGTTCCAGTCGCAACCGGTGACCGATCTGGTCAACGGCAACCTGTGCATGTCCCTCGGCTACAGCGGCGACATGACCCAGGCGCAGCGCACATCTGACAGCGCCGGCAAGAAAACCACCTTCCACTACCGCATTCCCCGCGAAGGCACCACGGTGTGGATGGACACCATGGCCATTCCCGTCGACGCGCAGCATCCGGAGTACGCCTACGCGTTCATCAACTTTGTGATGCGCCCGCAGAACATGGCGGCCATCAGCAACTTCACCGGCTATCCGACCTCCAACGCCAAGGCGCGGCCGGACGTCGATGCCGCGATGCGCAACAACCCGGACATCTACCTCGATGCAGCCACCTACGCGCGGCTGATTCCCGGCAAGGACATACCCCAATCCGACATGCGGGCACGCATGCACACCTGGACCAAATTCAAGACCGCTACCGTTAAATGATCACTGGCCGGCCCGAGGGCCGGCCAAACCCGAGATATCAGGAAAATACATGCCGACACGTCGAACATTCATCAAGCAGGTATCGGTCGCCGCCGGACTGGGTGCGCTGGCCTCCATGGGACTGGGCTTTGCCTCCCTGCCGGTGCGAGCGGCCGGTAATGGCAAGTGGTACATGCCCGATGAAGGGGACAAACACCAGCGGGCCTTCATCGCCTTCAGGGCACAGGCCGCGATCTGGGAGGATTTCACGCCCCACGTGCAGGACGCCCTTGGCCGGATCGCCCGCAGTATCGCCCACTACGAGCCGGTCACCGTGTTCTGTCGCCAGAGCGAGCGGCGCCTGGCCGAAGCCAAATGCGGCAGCCACAACACGACCTTCGTGATCGCCGAACTGGATGACATCTGGATGCGCGACATCGGCGCCAATTTTGTCGTCGATGGCAACGGCGACCTCGGCGCCGTGGACTTCAACTTCAATGGCTGGGGCAACAAACAACAGCATGAGGAGGATGCACAACTGGCCGCCCGGGTCGCCGGAAACGCCAAGGCGGATTACCTGCGCAGCGAACTGGTGGGCGAGGGCGGTGGCATCGAAGTGGATGGCCACGGCACCGGGATCATGAACGAAAGCAGCTGGCTCAACCGTAATCGCAATCCCGACTGGAGCAAGGCCGACGTCGAAGAGGAACTGAAAGAACGGCTGGGCCTGCGCAAAATCATCTGGCTGCCGGGCATCAAGGGCAAGGACATCACCGACGCCCATGTCGACTTCTATGCGCGCTTCGTCAAGCCCGGCGTGGTGATCGCCAACCTCGACAACGACCCCGAGTCCTACGACTACAAGGTCACTCGCGCCCATCTGGAAATCCTCGAAAATGCCACGGATGCCGATGGTCGCAAGTTGCAGGTGCATACCCTGTCGCCACCGCTCAACCCGCGCAACAGCCGGTTCAGCAAGGACAACCCGGACTTCGCCGCCGGCTACATCAACTACTTCGTGATCAATGGCGCGATCATCGCACCGCAATTCGGCGACAAGGAAGCGGATGCCAAAGCCTTCGACCTGCTGTCCGAACTCTACCCGGACCGCGAGGTGGTGCAGCTCGACATCGACGCGATTTCCGCGGGCGGAGGTGGCATTCACTGCGTGACCAGTCACCAGCCGTTGGTGTGATGACTTCAGGTTTTACACAAAACCTGTGGGAGCGGGCTTGCCCGCGAAGGCGGAGTATCAGGCGACATTGATGCTGAATGTGCCGGCCCCTTCGTCGGAACGCCGCCCGGAGCAAGCCCGCTCCCACAGGGGTAATGCTGTTCATTCAAGCGAGAATGATCCCCTGTAGGAGCGAGCTTGCTCGCGATGAACTCAAGAGCACCGTGTTTAGCCAGCAAGCACGCGTTTTCGTTAACGCCCATCGCGAGCATGCTCGCTCCTACAGGGGGGATAAGGAATTCAGGCCTTGCTGGCCTTCAGGTAAGCACCGAGGCGCCGCCCCATTTCCTCACCCAACGCCTGCAAGCCACTCAGTGGCCGCACCATCACTTCAAACTCGACAATCCTGCCCTGTTCGTTGAAGCGGATCATGTCGATGCCCTTGAGCTCTTTCTCGCCGACCTTGGCGCTGAACTCGAGAATCACGTTCAAGCCATCCGCCGTCGCCAGTTCGCGGTGGTAGGCAAATTCCTCGAACACGTTCACGACCGTGTTGAGGATCATCGACACCACCGGCGCCCCCGGATACGGCGTGTGCGCCATCGGCGAACGGAACACCGCCTGCGGATCGAGCAATTCGGGCAAGGCGCTCAAGTCACGCTTGCCGATCATCGCGTGCCACTGCTGCAGGGACGCTGCGACGTTGGGGTTCAGGTTCAGCTCAGACATCTTCAACTCCTGTTTTTTATTGTTGTGGTGCGAAAACGTTGGTCGATCACCCTGGCGGCATCGTCGGCCCATTGACGGTAGAGCATCGGCCCCGGATGAAAACCATCGCTGGCCATCAAGCCCGGTTCGGGTGCCAGCGGGGTGTTCAGCATCGTACATCGATCCATGCGTGCGGCCAGATCCGCTAGATGTGCATTGAAGCGGCGCGCCCTGAACCCCAGGAACCAGCGCAGCGGCTGCGGCAGGGCGGGGAACAAATGCATGGGCGGAAGCGGCGACAGCACAATCTGCCTCACCGCGAATTTGTCGCATAACAGTGCGATCAATCGCTGTTGCCGAGCGAGCCACTGATCCAGGGAGAGTGAGCTGGTGACATCGTTGACGCCAATCGACAACAGCGCCACATCGAACGGCTCCGGGGCGTGCTGTTCCAGCAGCGCCAGCAACCCTTGCGAATCCAGGCCGGAGCGCGCCCAGAGTTTCCACGACACCTGAAAATCATCAGCCAGGCGCTCGACCAGCCGACCACTGAGGGCTTCACCTTGAGTCGCCGCCCCCACGCCAGCAGCGGCGCTGTCGCCCACAATCAACAAGCGCAGAACCTCGCCACTGCCGGCCTCGCCCAGGCGCTCACCTTCGGCCTCCGGCAACCTGGGCGTTACCCGCCGCGTGTACAGGCCCTGTACCAGCAACAACGGGCCGAGCAGGATTTTGGCGAGGGTTTCAGTGCGGCTCATGAACAGGCGCCTGATTGAAGAGGGAGATTACCCAGCGAACTCATCGTCGAAAATGCTCTCGATTGGCAACGCAAATGCCCGGGCAATCTGAAACGCCAAGGGCAGGCTGGGATCATAGCGGCCATTTTCGATGGCATTGATGGTCTGCCGCGAAACATTTAACAACGCCGCCAGCTCGACCTGAGACCACTTGCGTTCGGCACGCAGTTCCTTGAGCCGGTTTTTCATTGATACCGCCGCTTGGCAAGCCTGAGCCCGATCATCCACATCAGGCCCATCACTGGCCACACACAGACCCAGGACACGTGTGGAAAGCCGACATTCTCCAGAAAACCGTAGGTGAAGGTCAGCAATGCAGAAGCGGCAAAGGCAAAACCGAGCGCTTCGTACTGAATACGCAAATGCATTTCGTCCAGCGTGCGCACATTGCGCACCACCGCCCAACACATCAGCCCTGCTGGAATCACAGGCAACAGAGTGATGATGACCTTCAGCGCCATGGCCATTTCTTGCTGGTCTTTAAGCAGAATCACCGACACCAGCAACAACAGGGTGTACAGCGTAATCGCGATGCCCATTTCAATGTAGAAGCGTTTCATTGCATCCTCCTGATGTAAAAGCCCCTTTACATATTCGCCGGAGATTTCACGAATGTAAAGGGTGTTTTACATGGGGCCTGCCCATGAAAAACCCGGTTGATTGGGCCAGGCTCTTCGTCTGAATCACTCGCTGTCATCGACCCCACAACATACAACTCGCCCGTTGCGCGAATCATCGCCTGGCCATGCAGCTAGCCCTGGGCGGAGAGGGCGGGCACAGGTGCCTCCGGTGCAGAGTCGGGAAGGCACAGAATAGAGCGTGCACAGGTGGCGATCAGCCGACTGTCTCCGGTTGCCGCGCAGGCCGAGCCTCTTGTGTACGTAACTGATGGCTCATGTCGTTGCAGTTACGCGACCAGTCCGTCAGCCATGGCGGCATCGATGGCGATTGCTCTGGCAAACCCAGCTCCAGCGCGAATTCACCGGGTGCCACCGTGCCTTTGCCCGCGCGGAACAGACCACGCATCACCACCACGCCGACCACCCGGCCCTTGCTCACGAAACGGTGCTCCATAAAGGTCCACTTGTCGTCCCAGCCAAGCATGCGGGTATGTATTTCAAAGGCTTCGAACAGGCGCAACTCTCGGCGGAACTTGCCCCAGGTATCACCGACAATCGGCACGGCCTTATGACGAAGCGCCACGCGAAAGGCGCCGCTGCGCAGTACGTAATCCATTCGCCCGATGTCTGCCAGCGTGAAATAGCGACCGTTGGTGACGTGCCGGTTGAGGTCCAGATCCAGCGGCCACACGCGCATGCACACAACGGTGGTCGCCGAGGCGTCCACGGGTTTGCGCCACGGGCGACGCAACAGCATAAGGAAAAGTCGAAACCAGAGATTCATAAGTGCGCCACCGTTGGGTTGATGGCTGCACTTTAGGCCATGAAAATCGGCTAAGGTAGGTGCGCAAATGACATTTTTCATGCGGAAAGTGCAATGGAGTCGCTATGCACATCACCTTGTTACTGGCTGATCAATGCTCCGCCGCTAGCGCAACCATGGCCCTGGAAGTGCTCAGTGCCGCCAACCTGTTCGCCGATAGCGACCCACCACCGTTCAGGGTGGTCAGCGCTTCGCTCGATGGCGCCGATGTCGCTGCCTGGGGCGGGCAGCGCTTGCATGTGAACCGTTCCACTCGCGAGATCCCGCGAACCGATCTGGTCCTGATCCCGGGATTCCTCTTCACCCTCAAGGACGCCTTGCCGGCCTTTTGCGCCTATGGGCCGTGGCTGCGTGAGCAGCACGCCCAAGGTGCTGTGGTGGCTTCCATGTGCACGGCGGCGTTCATGTTGGGTGAGGCCGGGCTATTGAACGGCACCCGTGCGACCACGCACTGGGCTTTTGCCGAGCTTTTCCGTCGCCGCTATACCGAAGCGTTGCTGGACGAAGGGCAAATCATTTGCGAGGACAATCGCGTGGTCACCAGCGGCGGCGCGAGTGCGGCCATGGACCTGTTGCTGCACCTGGTGCGTCGCTTTGTGTCACTGGAACTGGCGCAAAAGTGTGGCAAGTACCTGTTGGTCGACTCGGTGCGCAGCGAGCAGTCGGTATATGTGATGTGGTCAATGCCCAAGAGCCATGGTGATGGCGACATCCTGCGGGTGCAAAACTGGCTGGAAGAACGCTTCGATCAGCCGTTGTTGATCGATGATGTGGCCCAACAATTCGGCTTCGGCGTGCGCAACTTCAAGCGACGTTTCAAGGACGCCACCGGCTACACGCCGATTGCCTACCTGCAGACCTTGCGTCTGGAAAAGGCCAAACAGTTGCTTGAATCCACACGCATGACGCTGGACAGCATCACCTATGCCGTGGGCTACGAGGATGGCAACTCGTTTCGCAGGCTGTTTCAACAACGCGTCGGGCTACTGCCGGCGGCTTACCGGAAGCGGTTTCAAGCGGCGGCGAGCTGAAGAGGAAAGAGCGTCCATGAAAGCCCGGCCGATTGGGCCGGGCTCTTCGTCTGGATCACTTCGCTGTCATCGACTCACAACGCACAACTCGCCTGTCGCACGAATCATCGCCTGTCCATGCAGGGAATCCTTGATCAGCGCGGAGCGTTCGGTGGCCAGCCATTGCGGGCAGTTCGGGTCTTTGCGGTAGGGCAGGAAATCGGCGTACTGCTTGAGCAGCAGGGTTTGCAACTTGTCGAGCTTCGGCCGAATCTCGTTGCCCAGGTCCGGCCGTGGCGTGTCCGGTGCCTCGTGCGCCGCTTGCCATTGCGCGAGCCGGCCGTATTGCAGCAGTTTGCTGGCTTCGATCTGGGCGGCGATCTGGGCGGCGATCAGGTCGGCGACATCGTCGGGGTCGAGCTTGCGCTCGGCCGCCTGCTTCCTGGCGTTGGCGATGACTTGCGCTTCCCGGGCGTTGTCCTGGACCGGTTTGCCGCTGTCCCACTTGGTCAGCGCCACCAGTTCACTGATGTACAACCGCTCATTCATCGTCGCCAGCAAGGGTTGCAAGGCATCGGGCGCCGCAGGCGTCGTGCCGGCCTGGGCACCGCCAGCGAACAGACCGAACAGGGCGCAGGCCAGCCAGTGCGGCAGGCGTGGGGAACGGGGCATGGGCAGAACCTCCTTGGACGCAGTAATCACTGCGGCTTGTGTATCACAAGTGCGGCCAGGGAACGACAGGTTGCGAAGGAATCAGGCCAGCAGCCGTTCAATCTGCGCCAGTTCCCAGGTGCTGAGCAAACTCACCGGGTCGGTGCCGAAGCGCTGCCCGTTGTCGAACGCATACTCGCGGCCATCGGGGCTTTGGCCGTGCAGGCAGTGGCGCAAGTGGCCGGCGTCGACGTCGAGCGTCAGGCGCCAGCCTTCGATGTCGATCTGTACATGACTGGACTCGCAAGCTTCATCGACTCGCTGGAAGGTGCGAATGCCCTGGGCGGCGTCGCGCAACTGTTGGTAAACCTCGCGGGCGGTGAGGGCGGGCACTGGTGTCTCCGGGGCGAAATCGGGGAGGCACAGGATAAATCATCGGCCTGCAAAAAAGCCCGGTTGATCGGGCTAATGCCAATCAATTAAGGGTTTGAACACTGCAATCATTGTGGGAGCGGGCTTGCCCGCGAAGGGGCCGGCACGTTCAGCATCAATGTCGCCTGACACGCCGTTTTCGCGGGCAAGCCCGCTCCCACAGGTTACTCATTGCTCGCTCTATTTCCTGTTCAACGCCGCTTCCGCCGCGGCAATTTCGGCCTGGCGCTTGACGATCATGTCGCCCACCGGCGGCCCCTGGAACCGTCGTGCTTCAAAACCGAACCAGACGATGGCGGTCAGGATCAGGAAGCCGATGGTGATGTACAGCGCCCAATCGTTCGGTGGCTGGATGCCGATGACGAAGATGATGATCATCGACAGGACCGAGAGAATGGCGAACACCGAGTACCAGAAACGCCCCATGTTCCATGGCCCCATGGTCGGCCACTTCGACGTCCCGTAGGTAAACAGGCCGAGCACGATGGGAATGGCGAAGGAGAAGAACAGGAAGATCACCGTGCAGGACACCACGATGGTATAGACCGGCGTTGCCCCGATCGAGATCACCGAAGATCCCCAGTCGAACAACACCGCGAGGGTGGCACCGGTCCAGATGGCCGCGACCGGGCTGCGATGGGTCGATGAGACCGAGGACAGCGCTTTTGAACAAGGCAGGCCGCCGTCCCGGGAGAACGCGAAGATCATGCGTGAAACCGAGGTGACCGTAGCCAGTCCGCAGAGCACCTGCGAGATGAAAATCGCCACGTACAGCACGTCCCGAAGCAACGGGTTCACCTGCGTATTCATGGCCCAGAAAAACACGTTCCAGCCTTGCTTGGCCGCTTCGTCCATGCTCGGCAGCATCAGCACGAACGCGCTTAGCATCAGCCAGCCGAACAGCAACGACCAGACCACCGACATGACCATGCCACGGGGCACCGACATGGCCGCATTGCGGGTTTCCTCGGAGGTGTGCGCAGAGGCGTCATAGCCGGTGATGGTGTAGATCGGCAACAGCAGGCCGAGCATGAAAATCCAGCCGTTCGAGACCTGCGGCCAGACACTGCCGCCCACCTCGCCGGAATAGTTGTTGAAGGTCCACAACCGCGCGAATTCATAGCTGGGCGCCGAGATCAGGCAGACGATGGTCAGCGCCAGCGCGGTGGCGAAAATCAGGTAGCCGGAGAAGTCGGTGAGCTTGGCGGTCAGGCCGATGCCCAGGTGGTTGCACAAGGCCTGCAGGCCGGTGAGGATCGCCAGGAAAATCACCCTGACCGTGGTCGTGTCCTCCATGCCCAGTGCCGGTCCGAAGGCACCGAAAAAGAAGTAATAGGTGCCGACGTTGATCGCCCCGAGCACCGTGACCAGCCCCAGCAGGTTGAACCACGCGGTCAGCCAGCCCGTGAAGCGGTTACCCAGGATCGAGCCCCAGTGGTACAGGCCGCCAGCGGTGGGGTAGGCCGAGGAAATCTGCGCCATGGCCATGGCGAACACCCCGGAGATCAGGCAGCCGATCGGCCAGCCGATGCCGATGGATATACCCCCCGCGCCCGAGGTGCCCTGGGCCAGGGAGTTGATGCCACCCGAGAGGATGCAGATGATCGAAAAGGAAATGGCAAAGTTGGAGAAAACGCCCATTCGTCGTGAGAGTTGCTGGGCATAGCCCATGCTGTGCAGCACTTTGACGTCTTCGTCTTGCGCGTCGGTGCCGGGCTGGCTTGCTGGGTTCATGATGTGTGCCCCTTCAGGTTTTGGACAGGCCGAACTGAGCCGCCGTAGGCTCGAC
Organism: Pseudomonas sp. BIC9C; assembly: GCF_034541995.1. Lineage (NCBI taxonomy): Bacteria > Pseudomonadati > Pseudomonadota > Gammaproteobacteria > Pseudomonadales > Pseudomonadaceae > Pseudomonas > Pseudomonas sp. BIC9C. Next base: position 433,302 of record NZ_JAWDGM010000004.1, on the reverse strand, counting down.
CTTGGATTTCTGTAGGAGCGAGCTTGCTCGCGATGGACTTGAGGATGACGTGGGGTGTCAGGCTCCCCGCTTCATCGTTGACGTTCATCGCGAGCAAGCTCGCTCCTACAGACGGCCGTGAAACGCCGCGTCGAAAATCCTTGCCACGCCGTCCCGGGTCAATGGCAACGGGTTGCCGCCGGCGGAGGGGTCGACAATCGCCATGTCCGCGATCAGGTCGGCCTGCCGGTCATCCACGCCCAGCTCAACCAGGGTATGGGGCACGCCGATGTCCTTGCGCAGCTTGAGGACGAAGGCCTGGAAGCTGTCGAACCCCGGGGAGGGCAGGCGCAGGTAAGCCGCTAGGCGGGTGATGCGCTCCTCGATGGCCGAGCGATTGAACTGCAGGACATAGGGCATGAAGGTGGCGTTGGTCATGCCGTGATGGGTGTCGTACAGCGCGCCCACCGGATGCGAGAGCGCATGCATCCCGCCCAGGCCTTTCTGGAATGCGGTGGCGCCCATCGCCGCCGCCGCGAGCATTTGCGCGCGCGCCTCAAGGTCCGACGGCGTGTGTACCGCTTTCACCAGTGAATTGGCCACCAGGCGCATGCCTTCCACGGCAATGCCATCGGCCAGGGGGTGAAAGCCGGGGGCGCAGTACGCTTCCAGGCAGTGGGAGAATGCATCCATGCCGGTGCCGGCGGTGATTTTGGCCGGCATGCCGACGGTGAGGGCCGGGTCGCTGATCACCACGCGCGGCATCATTTTCGGGTGGAATATGATGCGTTTGGTGTGGGTGCGCTCATCGATGATCACCGCCGCACGACCGACTTCGGAACCGGTTCCCGCCGTGGTCGGCACCGCAATGACCGGGGCGATGCGGCTGTCGTCGGCGCGGGTCCAGTAGTCGCCGATGTCCTCGAAGTCCCAGACCGGGCGGGTCTGGCCGCTCATGAACGCAATCAGCTTGCCCATGTCCAGGCCACTGCCGCCGCCGAAGGCGATCACGCCGTCGTGCCGGCCGGCACGCCAGGCGTCGAGCCCGCCGGCCAGGTTGGCTTCCACCGGATTGGGCTTGAGGTCGCAGAACAGCGCGACACCAAGACCGGCGGCGCGCAACGCGTCCAGGGCCGCCGTGGTGATCGGCGCGCGCGCCAGGCCGCTGTCGGTCACCAGCAACGGCCGCTGGATACCCTGGCTGCGACAGACGTCGGCCAGTTCGGCGATGCGCCCGACACCGAAACGAACGCTCGTGGGGTAGTTCCAGTTTCCTGTCAGGTTCATGGTCTACACCTCGTGACGCAGATGAAAGGATTTGGCCCGGGTCAGGTGCTCGTAGCCCAATGGCGACAGGGTGACGCCGCGTCCGCTGTGCTTCACGCCGGTCCAGGCCAGTGCCGGATCCAGGTAATCACAGCGGTTCATGAACACCGTGCCGGTGGCGATTTCGTTGCCCAGGCGCTCGGCCGCTGCGAGGTCCTGGGTCCAGATGGAAGCGCTGAGCCCGAACTCGCTGTCGTTCATCAAGGCAATGGCCTCGTCATCGCTGGCCACCGGCATGATGCCGACCACCGGGCCAAAGCTTTCGTCGCGCATGACCGACATTTGATGGGTGACATCGACCAGGACCTGCGGCGCGAGGTAGGCGCTGCCCGGTACGTCGGCGGCAAATGCCTGCGGATCGATCAGCGCCGTCGCACCCTGGGCCAGCGCTTCGGCGATCTGGCCACGAACGAAGAATGCGGCGCCCGGTGTCACCAGCGGACCGAGGGTAGTGGCTTCGTCCAGCGGGTTGCCCAGCACGTACTGGCGGGTCAGTTCGGCGAAGCGCTCGACAAACACCGGGAAGATTTTCTGGTCGACGTAGATACGTTCCACGGCGCAGCAACTCTGCCCGGAATTGAAGAAGCTGCCGTCCACCAGATTTTCCACCGCATGTTCAAGGTTGGCGTCTGCGCGGACATAGGCCGGGTCTTTTCCGCCGAGCTCCAGGCCCATGCCGAGAAATTGTCCGCTGGCGGCGCTTTCCATGACTTTGCCCGCCTCCACGGAACCGGTGAAGTTCACTTGCTGCACGCGCCCGCAAGCAATGATCGCCCCGGTCGATACATGGTTGAGCAGCAGATTCTGGAACAGCCCCTCGGGCAGTTTTGCGCGACGCATGGCCTCGGCGAAACGCTCGCCCACCAGCAGCGTCTGGGACGCATGTTTGAGGATCACGCTGTTGCCGGCCATCAGCGCCGGGATAATCGTGTTCACCGCCGTCAGGTAGGGGTAATTCCACGGGGCGACGACCAGCACCGTGCCCAGCGGTTCGCGCTTGATATAGCGTCGAAATCCCGCGACAGGCTCGGGTTCTACCCGGTCAAGGACCTGCGGTGCGATAGCGATCATGTGCCGGGCGCGTTCAGCGAAACCGCGCAACTCACCGGCGCCAAAACGCACGGGGCGGCCCATCTGCCAGGCCAGCTCCGGCACGATGTCCGCCTGCATCGACAGCATCGCGTCCACCGCGGCAGTGCAAAACGCCGCGCGCTCGCTCAGTGGGCGGCGTTGCCATGACGCCTGTGCGCTGGCAGCGGCCGTCAGCGCCTGCTCGACCTGCGCCGCATCGGCCACTTCGCGTTCGACGTACACCCGGCCATCGACCGGGGAGATCAGTTGAACCTTCTCAGTCATGATGTTCTCAATAGCGCTCGAAGCCGCGCTGCAATTCCCAGTCGGTGATTCGCCGGTCGTACTCTTTCTGCTCCCACTCGGCGGTGTGCACGTAATGGTCGACCACCTCATCGCCGAACGCCTTGCGCAACATGCCGGAGGCCTTGAGTGCGGCGCTCGCTTCGCGCAGGGTCTTGGACACTTCCGGCAAATGCTCATCCAGGTAGGCGTCACCTTCGAACGGCGGCGCGAGGTCGAGTTTCTCGTCGATACCGGCCAGGCCCGCCGCGATCAATGCGGCGAAGGCCAGATAGGGGTTGAGGTCGGCGCCACCGATGCGGCATTCGATGCGGATGGCCTTGCTGCCTTCGGCACACAAGCGAAAGCCGGCGGTGCGATTGTCGCGGCTCCACACCGCCCGGGTTGGCGCAAAAGTGCCAGCCTGAAAGCGCTTGTAGGAGTTGATGTAGGGCGCGAGAAAGCAGGTGATGTCGTTGGCGTACTTGAGCTGACCGGCGACCCAGGCGCGCATCAGTTTCGACATGCCGAACTCGGCTTTGGCGTCGAAGAACAGCGGCTTTTTGGCGTTCTTGTCCCACAGCGAATTATGGATGTGACTGCTGGAACCGGCGGCGTCGTAGCGCCACTTGGCCATGAAGGTGATCGCCTTGCCCTGCAACTGGGCGATCTCTTTGCAGGCGTGCTTGATGATGACGTGGTGGTCGGCCATGGTCATGGCATCGGCGTAGCGGATGTTGATCTCTTCCTGGCCCGGGCCCCATTCCCCCTTGGAGTTTTCCACGGGAATGCCAGATGCCTGCAAATGCTTGCGAATCGCCCGCAGCACCGGCTCTTCGCGGGTGGTCTGCAGGATGTTGTAGTCCTCGATGTAATGGCCGGCGGTTTTCGGTTTGTGATAGTTGCGCTCGTGGATCGCCGCGTAACTCTCATCGAACAGATAGAACTCGAGTTCCGAGGCAAACATGCCGGTATAGCCGCGCGCGTGCAGGCGCTCGACCTGTTTTTTCAGAATCGCCCGAGGGCTGTGGGGCAGGTCCTGGCGATGGTGATGATCGAGCACGTCGCACAGCACCAGCGCCGTGCATTCAAGCCAGGGAACGCGCCGCAGGGTGGACATGTCGGGCTTGAGCACGAAATCGCCGTAGCCCTTGCTCCAACTGGCCGCGGCGTAACCCGGCACCGGCTCCATGTCGATGTCATCGGCCAGCAGGTAGTTGCAGCAATGGGTTTCTTCGTGGCCGCTGTCGATGAAAAACTCGACCTGGAATCGTTTGCCGACCAGCCGTCCCTGCATGTCGACCATGCAGACCAGCACGGTATCGATTTCGCCGGCAGCCGCGGCGCGTTTGAGTGCATCAAAACTGAGGAGGGGCTCGGTCATCACGTCAATCCTGCGTGAAAGGTTTGGGCCAGTCTGAGATCGCTGTTGCAGACGCTCTCCAGAAACACCCAAAACCTGCAGAACCGAGCATCATGAGCAACGAGTTGATCAAAGCTTAGCCTACCGGTGCAAAGTGCAAGTTTTGCCAGGTGAAAGCCAACGCACGACCTGGCCCCCTGTAGGAGCGAGCTTGCTCGCGATGGACTTGAAGGCACCGCGCTTAATCAGAAAACCCGCGTCATCGTTGACGACCATCGCGAGCAAGCTCGCTCCTACAAGGTGAGGCGAGTTGCCGTCACTCCGGCAACCCGGCCAGCCGCAGTCCATCGGCGAAACGGGCGAAGTCCTCAGGCCGTTGAATGGGCAGCCAGTCCTTGAGGGTGGCGAGGCGCAAAGAGGGATCGAGCTCTCGCAGGCGTTGCATCGCCCACTTCGCTTTATCCATTCGTCCGCCGAGTGCATGACTGGCCGCCACCAGCGCCGCCGCGGCCAGCAGGCTGGGCAGGTTGCCCAGTGCCTTTTCCGCCCAGTCTGCAGCGACATCGAAGTGCCCGGCGAAGAAATGCGCGAGCGCCATCCCGACCTGCATCCTGAACATTTCCGGATCCAGCGGGCTCAAGCGAACGGCATGGTTCAAATGCTCGATGGCGGCATCTGTTTCACCGTGCAGCGCCCGCAGGATACCGCCCAGAAACCAGGCGGGGGCGAGGTTGGGATTGAGCAGGCGCGCCCTGTCGAGCAGTGCAATGCCGCCGTCGATTTCACCGGCGAGATGGCTCAGTGCATGTCCGCCGCGCGTCAGTGCGACCGCATCATCCCGGCCGAGGGCCACCGCCAGACGCGCCAGCCGTATGCCCTCGGCGACTTCTGCAGGCCGATCGGTCATCCAGCCATTGATCTTGCGCCAGAAGTGGCACCAGGCGGCCATGCCATAGGCCGAGGCAAATTCTGCATCGAGTTCGATGGCCTTGTAGAACATCGGCAGCGCCTGCTCGATGGCTTCCCGGCCGCCGCTGTGCAGTTTTGCCGTGCCGCGCAGGTAATAGTCGTAGGCATCCAGGCTTTCCGTCGGCTTGCGCTTGGCGCGTTCGATTTCCGCCCGTTCCAGTTGTGGCGAGATCGCGCCGACGACGCTTTCGGTGATCTGGTCCTGCAGCTCGAAGATATCGTCGAGCGTGCCTTCGAAGCGCTCCGCCCAGATGTGCGTCCCGCTGGTCGCGTCGATCAGTTGCCCGGTAATGCGCACCTTGTTCCCGCACTTGCGCACGCTGCCTTCGAGCACGTAGCGAACGCCGAGCTCCTGGCCGACACCCTGGGCGTCCACCGTCCGGCCCTTGTAGGTGAAGCTCGAATTGCGCGCGATGACGAACAGCCAGCGGATGCGCGACAGGGCAGCGATGATGTCCTCCACGACGCCATCGGCGAAGTATTCCTGCTCCGGATCGCCGCTCAGGTTCTGGAAGGGCAGGACGGTGATCGAGGGTTTTTCCGGCAGGACGAGTGTAGAGGAGGGGATTTGATTCGCAGCAGCGGACGAGCGTTCATCGATATCCGGCTGTCGCGCTTCCCCGGTCATGTCGACCTGGATCCGGCCAACGAAGCGGTAGCCCTTGCGGGCGACGGTGCGCACCAGGCGCTGCTCCTCACCGGTATCACCGACGGCCTTGCGCACCGCATTGATGTGGCTGGTGATTGTCGATTCCGAAACGATCCGGCCACCCCACACCGCCTTGAGCAATTCGTCCTTGCTGACGACGCGGTCGGGATTGTTGACGAACAGCAGCAACAGGTCGAAGACCTGCGGTCCGACGGCCACGACCTGCCCGCGCAAGGTCAGCTCCCGGCGCTTTTGATCGAGTACGTAGTCTTCAAAGGCGAATTGCAAATCGAGCATCCCCTGGCGAAGCGCCCTCAACGTCGTGTCCCAGGCGGCTGGCGGTTGGTAACGGAGAAGGATGATACGGCAGCCAGGCACCCGCTGCACCGTCCGCGCCAGGGGATGTTGGACAAGCAGCCTCTTCTTTGGACATAAATCCAAGCGCTCGCCAAGGTAAACCCAAGCCCGGTGCAAGGACTTGCCTCACGTGTGCAGGCAATCTCTCTCTACACCGACGCAATGGTTGCGTTCAACTAGCGGAGAGAAAAATCATGAAGATCGTCGTTATCGGAGGCTCCGGCCTCATCGGGTCGAAACTTGTGAACACCCTGCGCGAGCGCGGCCATGATGCGCTCGCCGCCAGCCCCAGCACGGGCGTGAACAGCATCACCCGCGAAGGCCTGGCCGAAGCGATGGATGGCGCCGATGTCGTTGTCGACGTGGCGAACGCGCCGTCGTGGGAGGACCAGGCCGTTCTCGATTTTTTTGAAACGTCGAGCCGTAACCTGCTGGCCGCCGAAGCCGCTGCCGGGGTTCGTCATCATGTTGCCCTGTCGATTGTCGGCAGCGAACGGCTTCCCGATACCGGCTATTTCCGGGCCAAGGTCGCGCAGGAAGCCCTTATCAAGGCGTCCGGCATGCCTTACACCATTCTGCGTGCCACGCAGTTCTCCGAGTTTGCCGGCGGCATTGTCCAGTCGTTCGCCGTTGGCGAGGAAATTCATGCTTCGCCGGCGCTGATCCAGCCGATCGCGTCCGACGACGTGGTAGCGGCGCTGGCCGATGTCGTGCTGGCGGCACCGGTCAATGGCACGGTTGAAGTCGGCGGCCCGGAAACCATGCCGATCGACGAACTGGCCAGGCGCTATCTGCGGGCGACCCAGGACAACCGCAAGGTCGTGCCGGACGTGCATGCGCGCTACTTCGGTGCAGTGCTCAACGATCAATCGCTGACCACCGGCAAGAACGCACGCCTGGGCGCGATCCGCTTCGACGACTGGTTGGCCCGGTCGATGGCGAAGTAATGGATCGCTCCATCACATTTCCCAATGCATCCAGGAGACATCCCATGATTACCCGATTGCTAATGGCCGCCGTCTTCGCCGCGCTCTCGATCAGCGCAGCGTCGGCCGCCGAGCCGCCCCCCGGCAAGGTGACCGTCGTGTTCGACCGGCCCATCCCCAACATCCCCGGCAAGAGCATGAGAGGCGTGGTCGTCGAGTACGGGCCGGGAGCCGCATCACCGGCCCACACCCATCCGAAAACGGCCTTCATCTATGCAACGGTGCTGGAGGGGGCGTTTCGCATCCAGGTCAAAGGCCAGCCGGAAAAGATCTACAAGGCCGGCGAAAACTTTGTTGAGGAACCGGGCTCCGTGCACCTGGTCAGCGCCAACGCCAGCGACACCCAGCCTGCACGCCTGTTGGCGGTGTTCGTCCTCGACACCGACGAAAAGGTGCTCGTAACTCCCATCAAGGAGTGAGCCGATCAACGCGCTCATGAAGGCTCGACAGCCGGGCGGCAGACCCTGCCGCCCTGTGGCTGCTGGAGTACAAGGCACTGCACAGGAATTGAAAAAATGAACTCGCTCCAGGACAACGCGGCCATTGCCGCCAGCACCCGCACCCCAGGCGGCGTAGCACGACGTAGCCGGCGCAAGACCATCGGCCTGTTGCTGTGCGTCAGTGCCCTGGTGGTCGTGGCGGCCTGGGGGGCGATAGCATTTTCAAGTGGCGTGACCTCGACCGACAATGCCTATGTCCGCGGGGACGTCACCTCGCTGGCCGCCAAGGTCGCCGGCTATGTCACGGCGCTGGAGGTCGAGGACAACCAGACCGTGCACGCGGGTGATGTGCTGTTTCGTATCGATGACCGCGACTATCGCGCCAGACTCGCGCAAGCGGAGGCCAATGTCAGCGCCGCCCAGGCGCGCCTGACCCATGTCGATGCACAGATCCAGCTTCAGCATGCGCTGATCCGACAGGCCGAAGCGCAACGACGTTCGGCCACCGCCGACATGAACCTGGCGACCAAGACCCACGACCGCAGCCGCCAGTTGATCGTCAGCAACGCGGTCAGTCAGGCCCTGGTCGATGAAACCGGCACGGCGCAATCCAGAGCCGCCGCCTCGGTTTCGGCCGCTTCGGCATCGGTCGAGGCGCAACAGCAAAACATCGCGGTGTTGGTGGCCGAGAGAGAGGCGGCCGTGGCGGCTGTGAGCCAGGCACAGGCCGCCCGCGAGCTCGCCCGGATCGATCTCGAGCACACCGTGGTGCACGCGCCGGTGGATGGCGTGGTCGGTAACCGTCAGGTTCGCCTCGGCCGCTTCGTCACGTCGGGCGTATCCCTGCTCGATATCGTGCCGGTAAACGATGTGTGGGTCGTGGCGAACTTCAAGGAAACCCAGCTCGAACACATTCGCCCTGGTCAGCCCGTGCGCGTCACGGTCGATGGCTACCCCGATGCGGCACTGAATGGTGTGGTCGACAGCTTTGCACCGGGCAGTGGCTCGGCGTTCAGTCTGCTGCCGCCCGACAACGCCACCGGAAACTTTGTGCGTGTCGTGCAGCGTGTTCCGGTGAAGATCCGCCTGGCCGGCAACCCACTGCCGGGGCGCATCGTGCCGGGGCTGTCGGCGCGGGTGGAGGTTGCGCAAGGGGCCGGGTCATGAGCAGCGCCAGGCCGTCGACCGGCATCCTGCTCATCGCGGGCATCGTGCTGGCGACGTTGACGGAAGCGATCGCCAGCACCGTGCTGGCCCTCGGCCGCAGCGACATCCTCGGCGACATCTATGCCACGCCCGACGAGTTCGCCTGGCTGGATGTCGGCTACATCGCGCTCAAGCTGATCGGGTTCATGCTCGCCCCTTGGCTGATGCAGCGATTTGCTGCGCGCAACGTGATCGTCGGCGCCACCCTGGTCATGGGCCTGGCGTGCGGCGTGGCTGCCGTTACTTCCTGGCTGGAGCTGCTGATCACACTGCGCATCCTGCAAGGCTTTGCCGGTGGTACTTTGCTGGTGGCGGGCCAGGCGCTCATTTTTCGCGGCTATCCGCGCGCACTTCAGCCGATCCTGCAAGCCCTGTTTGCCATGGCGGCCGTGGTCGCATCCGCGACCCTCGCCCCGGCCCTGCAAGGGTGGTTGATCGACAGCCAGTCCTGGACCTGGATCTTCTTCAGCGTGGTGCCGCTGGCCCTGGCGGCGGCTGGCCTGTTGCTCATCGCCGACCACCCTGTGCCCGCCAGGGTCCGGCAACGTTCGTTCGACTGGCTCGGGTTCTCGCTGCTCTCTGCGGCCCTGTTCTGTTTCACCTACGTGCTCAGCCAGGGCAGTCGCTGGGACTGGTTCGAGGAACCGCGCATCCTGGTGCTGACGGTGATCGGTGCCGCCGCGCTGCTGGCCTTTCTCGGCCAACAGGTTTTGGCCAACGGCCAGGGGCTGCTCGACTTCAGCCTGTTCAAATCAAGCGATTTTACCTTTGCTTTTTGCGTCAGTTTCGTTGCCGGTGCCGCGCTGTTCGGCAGCGCCTACCTGATCCCGGCGTTCGCCCTGTCGGTACTCGCGTTCACACCGACCGATGCCGGCTTGCTCCTGTTGCCCAGTGGCGGTTTTTTTGTCGGCTCGCTGCTCGTCGCTGCCTATCTGTTCAAGGTACGCCGCGTGCCGCCGGTGGCGACCGTGCCCTTGGGCATCCTGCTGATCATGGCGGCGATGTGGATGCTGTCCGGCTCTACCAGCGAAAGCGGCAGTGACGACATGATGGTGGCCATCCTGTTGCGCGGCCTGGGCCTTGGCTTCCTGTTTCTGTCGATCACGCTGATCGCTTTCACCCACCTCAACAGCCGCAACCTGGCCAGCGGCATCGGCCTGTTCAATACCGGGCGCCAGTTGGGTGGCTTGATGGGCGTCGCCGGGCTGCAGACCTTGATCGACCATCAGGTGGTCAGCAATGGCATGGTCCTTGGCGCCAATGTCACCCCAGGGGGACACGCGGTCATCGAACGGCTGATGACCACAAGCGCGATGCTGGCAGGGAAGGGCTTGGATCAGGTAGCCGCTGGCCGGGCAGCCACCAGCCTGCTGGGCAAGGCGGTGTCAGGTCAGGCCACGGTGATTGCCTTCGATACGGCGTTCGTTGCCGTGGCCCTGCTGTTCGTCTTTGCCGCGCCCATCCTGGTCGCCATCAAGATCGGTCTCTCGCGACACGCGAAAGTGCATGAACAACCGGTGAATTGATGACCCGCACGAAAAGCCCGGCTGTTGAGGCCGGGCTTTTCGTTGAGTCCTGCGGTAAAGCACTGCATTCAGACAGCGCGGCTTTCGATCAGGCGATCCGAACCACCTTCGGCAACGCGGTTCTGCAGCAGCTTGTCGGAACCGCCTTCAGCAACGCGGTTTTGCAGCAGTTTGTCGGAACCGCCTTCAGCGACGCGGTTTTGCAGGAGCTTGTCGGAACCGCCTTCAGCGACGCGGTTTTGCAGCAGTTTGTCCGAACCACCTTCAGCGACGCGGTTCTGCAGCAGTTTGTCAGAGCCACCTTCGGCAACGCGTTTTTCGATCAGACGATCCGAGCCACCTTCGGCCACACGATTCTCGATCAGTCGATCGGAACCACCCTCGGCCACACGGCTTTCAATCAGACGCTCCGAGCCGCCTTCAGCGACCACAGGTTGAGCAGAGGTGGCGGCGAAAGCATTAACTGCGAAAACCGAGAAAGCGATGCCGAGAAGGTTTTGGCGTTTCATGATGGTGTGCTCCGGGGTGCTGATGGGTTGGTATGGAGCAGATGTTACGCCGTGGATTTTTTAAGAGAACTTCATTGAATCAATGGTGACAATCGACGCAGTCAATGGATCGTACACCGCCTGTATAAGCACCTCTTTTTGTGGCGAGGGAGCTTGCTCCCGCTGGACTGCGTAGCAGTCCTCCATTTGGGGCCGCTGCGCGACCCAGCGGGAGCAAGCTCCCTCGCCACAGTATGATCGCAGGCGATCATGCCTCACTGATCTGGCTCACACTGGTGATCTGACCATTCCACACCATCTCGTAATGCGCCGTCTGCACAATCGACGAAACCGCTCGCGGCGTCATCAGCGCCCAGCAATGACTGCCCGGCATCCGCACCGAGTGATATCGCAGGCCGGGACAACCGGCGTCTCGCACCGCCCGTCCCAGAACACGGGAATGGCTGTAGTCGTCCGGCGCATACACCGGATCGGTCAGCGGCAGGGCGGTGGCGTCCTTCATCCCCCCATCGCCAAAGGCGCAGGCCAACCCACGAAACACAAACCGCTCATAATTCAGGCCCGGCACCTTCGACCAATACAGACTCTGGTGATGCCTGACCTCGGTCAGCGCCGCTTCCATCGAATCCGCCAGGTACAACACACCAAAACTGCCATCACTGAAGCGCGAACCCGCCGGGTTGACGTGGGTAAACGGCGCGATGGCGTATGAGCAGCCCGCAATCCCGAACGGAATCTCGCTGCGCGCAATCAACTCAAGCTGACCCAACTCGTTCTTCAAGCGCGGATTGGTCAGCGCCTGAATCTCGAACAACACTTCAAATTCATCCGCGTTCGCCACGTCATCAAACAACGCTATGGGTGGAAACTTCGAGTTGACCAGGCGATAGGCCTGCAACGACTGGCCGGCAAACACCGCCAGTTTACTCGCCATCACCATTGCGCCCCCCGCAACATGTCGATGCGGCGGAAGGTTTCATACAGTGAAATCATGTCGCCCTGCGCCATGATCTCCAGCGGCGAACGTCCGTTGAAAAACTCGTTGTCGTTGATCATCGAGGCAAAGCCATACACGTTGTCCGGGTTGTCGAACACCAGCCGCAACGTCGCATGAATGTTCAGCACAAAACTGATGCGCTGCATCTGGTCCGCATCCAGCGCCACCGCCCAATCCAGGTCACGCTGACGGGCGCGGGTGTAGGTGCTGCGGGAAATGCGCAGGATGCGACAGGCCTGATCGCCGGTGGCTTGCCACTTTTCCAGAATGCCCACGGCGGCGCGCAGTCCAGTGACGCATTGGTTTTTTGTGAAGGATTGAGCTTGGATGGGGACGGCCATGTTCGTGTACTCTATTTGCATCTGTAGATTCAAATGTAGATAGATTGAATCTACAGAGCAATGGCTACGCGATCAGCGGGCTTGCGCGCATAAACACAATGGGCGCCCCGCGGGCGCCCGTTTTTATTGATAGCTCACCTCAATACATCATTGATCCAAAGCCTGCGTACCGCTTGCCCGGCCAGCGCCGTTTTCCCATTGGGAATAAACGCTGCACTGCCATTTTCATGGGTATGAAACAGCCGGGCGCCGTTGTTTGGCCTGGTGGTGATCAACTGATGGTCCGCCGTCAGATAATCCAGGGGCAATTGATGGATGTCCTGGTACTGCTCCACGATGATCGTGCGGTCCGGATTCCAGGTCTCGCCACTTTTCCTTTCCAGCCACGCCATCAGCGCAGCACTGCCGCCGGTTTGTGGAATGTCCGAATCCGGGAGCACGTAGTAGAACGGCGAGCCGTGATTTTGCAGGTACATGGGCAGCTTGTTGTCGACATCCACCAGCACCATGCGCCATTCGTTCCACGGCGCCGTCTTGATCGCTTCGGCGCGCACATCCCGGGTGAACTGCATGACACCGCCGGCACCGCCGTTGGTCCAGGGGTAGACAACGCCAAGGATCAAAAACAGGAACCCGGCCGCCCCGGCAATGCCTTTCGTCCAGCCGGGGCCGCTGGCTTTACCGGCCGCCTGACGCGCAGCCATACGCCGGGTGACCCACCAGGCCGCCAGCAGTTGCGCAAACGGCACCAGCGGCAACACGTAATAGCTGCGCCGGCTGCCACTGGCGGTGAAGAACAGGAACAGCAAGCCGAGGCCCAGGATCAGCCAGCGAACGTTGGGTTCGGTGTGCTTCCAACTGCGTACCGCCACCCACAGGCCGAGCATCCAGCAGGGTGCCCAGGGCAGGGTATAGACCGGCAGATACAGCAGATAGGTATAGATCGGGCCAATGTTGTCGAACGGCTTGAAGAATCGAACCACGTTCTCCTGAAACACCAGTCCCAGCCCACTCGGCCCATAAGTCGGCGTGCCATAACGCTGCGACAGCATGAACGGCAGCATGTAGACCACGCCGCCCACCAGCATCGCCAGAAACAGGCGTGGATTGAGATGATTTTTCCAGCGTCCCTCGCCAAGCAGATGCGGCAACAGCATCAGCCCCGGCAGGATGAACCCGATCAAGCCCTTGAACAGCGAGGTCAGTGCCAGCATCAGGAAAAACACGCAGTACCGGCTCAGCCGTGTGTCATCCGGGCCGCGCCAATACCACCAGACTGCCGCCAGTACACCGCAAACCGTCAGCACGTCCGCCGTGGCGACCCGCGCCCAGAACACGAAAAAGAACGTCGTCGCCAGAAACCAGCCGGCAATCAACCCGGTGCCTTTGCCATAGAGCCGTTCACCGATCAGGTAGACCAGCCAGATACTCAGCCATGCCGCCAGCACCGAAGGCAGGCGCAGCGACCAGTGCCCGAGACCACCCATCAAATGGGCAGTGGCCGTAATCAACCAATAGGACGGCAGCGGCTTGTCGTAATAGGGCATGCCCTTGAGGTAAGGGTCGAAATAATCGCCGGTCTGCAACATCTGCAACGCGATATTCGCCCAGCGGGTTTCCGCCCCCCAAAGCTCCCTTGCCCCCAATCCGAACAGCAAAAGAAGTGCAGATACGCCAAGCAAGAGGAGCAGCGCACCCTGGTCACTTTTCAGAAATCTGACTAACGAATTTTTCATCACTGTTTCGCACGTTGCGCTCACCGTGGCGACGGAGAAGCGGCTGGAACTGCAAGGCTATCGGGCGAAATGTGATGGGATTGTCAGCAGATTGCGAATAAACCATTAGCTCTGGTCTGGAGGTGGTGGCTACATCAATAGGCGCAAGGCCGTGATCTGCACGATGAACAATTGTTCATGCAAACCACGGCGCCATCATTGATGAAAAGTACGCCCCAGTGCATCCAGGCGCGTGGCAATAGGCGGCAAGCGCCGACTGCTCGACGCCAGCGTCTCCACGTCATCCGCCGTGTTCTGCGCAATGCTCTGCACCGACTGCAAGCGCTCGACAATCTCGAAACTCGCCGTGGATTGTTCACGGGTCGTAGTGACAATTCGCCCATTGAGTTCATCGATCTGCGAGATGTCGCTGCCCACCGCCTGCAACATCGCTGCCGCCAACTGACTGTCCTCGACACAGCGCTCCACACCTTCGCGACTGTCCTGCATGGCCTCCACGGCTTTGCGGCTGCCTTGCTGCAGGGCCTCGATGATGGTCCTGATTTCCTTGGTGGAAACCGCCGTGCGCTGCGCCAGGCTGCGCACTTCATCGGCCACTACCGCAAAGCCCCGGCCTTGCTCGCCAGCGCGCGCGGCTTCGATGGCAGCGTTGAGCGCCAGCAAGTTGGTCTGCTCGGCTATGCTGCTGATCACCTCCAGCACCTTGCCGATCTGCTGTGCCTGCCCGGCCAGCACCTGCACGGTCTCATTAGTGCCTTGCAGGCGCGACGCCAACTGAGTGATTTCCTGCCGGGCACGGTTCACGCTTTCCTGCCCGCGGGTGATCTGCACACTGGCCTGGCCCGCATGCTCAACGGCATGCTCGACATGCACCACGATGTGCTCCATCGCATCGCCCATGCGCTGCATCGACCCGGTCATCTGCGCGATTTCCGTCAACTGATGCCTGGCACCTTTCTCCAGCGTGCTGCTGGCCTTGGCCAACTCCTGGCCCAATTCACCCAAACCCAGAGAGTCACGCACCACGCCATCCACCAACGCGGTGATCTGCATCAAAAACTGATCGAAGCGCTGGGCCAGCGACACATGCACCCGCGCCTTGTCACCCTGGCCGGCACCAGCGGTGAACTGCGACGTGGTGGCGAGCATCCTGTCCAGCATGTCCTGGCTTTCCACCGCGTCAGCCTGGCTGTGCAACGCCAGATAGAGCAGCGCGACTGTCTCCATCACCACATAAAAAGCGTGAACGAACACCATCGTCCAGCCACCGTGATGCGCCATCACATACACCGGAAAACCCTGATGCTGCAGCACATGAAACACCACGTGATGCAGCGCAATCGTCACCGCAGCCACCAGAATGGGCAGCCAGTCCCGATAAAACGTCAACACCGCCAACAACGCAAAAATCCCGAAGTGCGACTCAATGACCCCCTCGGCCTGATTGATATGCAGCGCCGCCATCACCATCAAACCAACGCCCAGCAAACAGCGCATCCACCGCGACCCGCCGATGGCGCGGTACAACAGCGTCAGCAGCACACTGGTGCCGCCGCCCACCAGCAACGCCTGCTTGAACGTGTCGTGCCAGAACGCCAGGCCGATAGCGAAAGCGAACATCAGCCAGATCAGGCCCAGCATGATGCGATCGGCTTTGCGGTAGTGGTCGAGGAAACGAGGGGGGAAGGGCATGTACGCTTACTCCATGTAAATGAGCCAGAAAAAAGCAGGGTTTATGGCAACACGGGACATCGCGAAAGGCTTGGGGGCGTTAAGGGTGCAGACGTTTCAGCGTCAGGGATGCGAATCTGTTGGTGGCATGGTCGGGCTGTATTTGAGACGCCGTGGAGAGCATAGCCCTTGGCCATCATTCTTGGCAGGTACGACGTCGCTCGCGGAAAAAATGTCCGATATAGAGGCAAGTAATGCTGAATTGGCGGGGGAGTACGACAGACTCCATTGCAAAGCCTGTCGTACACCAGAGGCCATTACGATTTCTTCGACGGATAGTTGCTGCGCAAGCGACCGGACTTGTTGCCGGTTTTGCTCGGCAGGCTCGGCAAAACCGGACGGGATCTGGGTTGGGGGTTGGAGCGGCTTTGGGGTTGAGGTTGTTTGCTCATGGTTCGCCTCCTGAGTTTTCAGGGATTCGCGAAGTGGGTTACTGATGAAGTTTAGCTAATCGACTGTGGGCTGGGTCGTTTGGCACATGGGGCATGTGCGCTGAGCGCCCCAAATCCGCTGCATGCAGCGCGAGTAAAACGGGCGCCTGATCAGGCCCCCGTTTTCGTTTATTCCGCTGCTTATGCTCTAAAGCGTCGGTCGATCACATCCATCAAATCGCAGCCTTCGTGCAATGGAATGGCCAGTCGCTTGGAAAAGTCGGCCAACACCACCGTGTCGCAACCGAGTGCGCAACGGCAGGCGATATTTTCCAGCACCTGTGTGACCGCCAGAGCACGACAATCAGCCGTTGCTTACTGAGCATCGCAAAAAAATCAGTTCCGTTTGTTCCTTTGTTCGGTCCCCTTTGTTCCGGAGCAAGCTCCCTCGCCACAGGGTCAATTGTTGGTTTCTTGTTGATTGAGGAGGATATGAGAAATCGGGGAAGAATGGCCGGTCTAGAGACTAGGAGTTCGGCGTTAGCGGGGCTGTCACCCGCGGATCGGACTTGCGCCCGGCCCTGGCAAGCCGGGACGACGCGTCGTGCGAGCAATCAGGCCTGCGCCTCGCCTGGGAACGCCGGCAGCCGTACGTCAACGCAAGTTCCAAGGCCGGTTACAAGGGGTATAACTATCAGAACAAAAGGCGGGTCACCCGGAACAGGCCCTCCAAAGGCAGCGCCCGGGCTAGGCGCCTCAGGCCTGATCGGCGCCTGCTGCGCGGAGCGATGTGATGAGTTCCAGAGCATGGCGATGGGCTCGCAAGAGCCTTCTTGGCTGCATCGAACTGGCCTTGCTGGTCGCGCCGCTGTGCGCCAGCGCCATGTTCAAATGCCAAGCCAGGGACGGAGCCATCAGCTACACCAGCCAAGCCATCGCCAGCGCCCGCTGCACTCGCCTGAATGGCATGGCGGGCGCCGGTGTCGGCGCCAACGCAATGGCCCTGCCACGGCTTGTGCGGGACGACGACTCAGGCGCGGTGCGGATCCGGGTGTGGACCTTCATCCACAAGGGTATTCGTCAATTTGTGAGCCGGCGCCCCGTCGGGATCTCCGCACGGGTCGATGTCCTTGAGCTCTATTACATCAAGGGCTGCTATCTGTGCATGGCGCCGAAGGATTTCAAGGTCGCCTCACTGCGCCTGGACACCCATTCCTATCAGCGGGAGATCGAAGCCGCTTCGGGTCATTATGGTGTCGACAGGGCGCTGGTCCGCGCAGTGATACATGCCGAATCGGCGTTTCGCCCCAACGCCATTTCCGAAGCCGGCGCCCAGGGGCTGATGCAGTTGATGCCCGCCACCGCCGAGCGCTTCGCCGTGGACGATCCGTTCGACGCACGACAGAACATTCGTGGCGGGGTGCGCTACCTGGCCTGGCTGCTCAAGCGCTTCAACGGCAACCAGGTGCTGGCTTTGGCAGGTTACAACGCCGGCGAAGCGTCCGTGGTCGAGTACAACGGGGTGCCTCCCTACGCCGAGACGCAATCCTACGTCACCCTCGTGCAGTCCTTGACCGAACGCTATCGCAACCATCGCTAGTACCGTAGGGCGCATAACCCGGAATAGGTAATACGCCGGCCCCTCCACGGCGGCTAACGCTGGCGCGTTATCCACCCTACGAAAGCAATCAGGTTCCGCGCTCGTTCAATACGCCGGGCGGGGAATGGCTCAAGCGAACTTCGATGCTCATCGGTAGCTATCGACTCATAGCGGCCCTCCGTGAGGGGCAGCAACCGGCCAAAATCTGCCCGTCGATTTCGTCTCGGGAAACCCAGGCGATCTGTCTCTTGCAGCGTTTTGTTATAAGAATTCGAGCTGTCCACGAAACCAGGGAGGCAACCCTCATCCGTTAAACAGTATGCCTGGTCACTGATCGACCAGGAGTATCCGATCAAACAGTAAGTGCGGTGACACAAAGCTGGCGGCAGCTATAAGTGCTAAACGAATGCAGATGCACTACAACAATACATAGAACCCTGAGGTCCTGACAGGAAGCGAGCGAATGTGGATGAAACACAAACTCTGCGTCGTCAGGCTGGCTCGGTTCGCATCCGCTTCGCTCATCATGGTAGCCACCAGTGCAGTCGCAGAGGATCTCGAACCCAGGTCCTACGCCAATACGCCGGTCGGTATCAATTTCTTGCTCATGGGCTACAGCGATCTCCATGGTAGCGTGACCGCCAACCCCTCAGTCCCCCTCCAGGATGCCAAGCTCAACATCAAGACTGTCGTGTTTGCCTTTGCCAGGTCCCTGGACGTCTGGGGCCGCTCCGGGAAGTTCGATATCGTCGTGCCTGAAGCCAGATTGACGGGCTCGGCTCTGTTCGCCGGTGAACCCAAGGAGCGAAATGTGACTGGGTTGATAGATCCAAGATTCCGGTTCTCGGTCAACTTGTATGGCGCTCCGGCGATGTCCCTGGCTGAGTTCCCCAGCTATCAACAGGATGTGATTATCGGCGCCAGCCTGGCAATTACAGCGCCACTTGGCCAGTACGACTCCAGTAAGCTGGTAAATCTCGGCAACAACCGCTGGTCATTCAAACCCGAACTTGGGATTTCCAAGCGCTTGGGACCCGTGACCCTGGAATTATCCGGTGCGGGAACCTTTTACACCGACAATGACCAGTACCTTGGCGACCGTACATTTTCCCAGAACCCGACTTATCAGGCACAGGTGCATCTTATCTATGCCTTTAGTAACGGTGTCTGGGCCTCGCTGGATGGGACCTGGTTAGCTGGCGGGAGTACCTCAGTCGATGGGATCGGTAACCACGACTTTCAGGAAAATACCCGCTATGGGGGCACCCTCTCGCTGCCGTTGAACCGAAATAACTCACTAAAGCTGTTTGCGAGTGATGGTGCGCATACCCGTACCGGCAGCGAATACGATGCTATTGGCATCGTCTGGCAGTATCGCTTCGGCGGAGGGCTTTGAAACCTGGGACTTACGCTACATTCCATTCATGCGTTCGTGAGACATTCGTCTGATGCTGGTTGTTACCTGCCATTTGTGACAGGTAGGTAGAGGCCAATGTCTGCCGTGTTGACAGGCCGCTATATTGGGTTGTGGATTCAACCGGTCGATGCAACGGATTGGCTGAATCGTTCAGCGGGCATTTCGTAGTTCAGTGTTTTCCGAGGGCGGCTGTTTAGCTGCCTTGCCAGTCATCAATCAACGGCAAGGGACTCGTTCCAGGCAACTTGAAATAGCCGGGGATACCGCGCTCAGTGAATGTGTTTCTTGACGAAGGTAGCGGTCGTCGAAATCAGCTCGTCGATCTGCTTCTCGTCTTTGGTCATGTTGAAGGCATGATCCATGGGCCGGACAAGCAGCTCATGTTCTCCAGGGTGATAGCTGATAAAGCTTTTTCCGAGGGTTGGCTGCGGAGAAACGATGTCGTCGTCAGTGCCGACGGCGACGAGCAGTGCTCCCTTGTAACGGGTGATCTCGGCGGCGGCATCGAGGGTCATCAAGCTGACAAAGAACGCGGATTTAAGCTTGACCTCGCCACCACCAGGTACTGCCAGTGCGACGGGGGTGTCACCGCTGTGCAACGCTTCCTTGATCTTCTCGGAGCCCCACAACAGCGGGAAAGCGGCTCCCATATTGGTCGCGGGATTCCAGAGTGCGACCGCGTCGAGTTCATGCGGGGTCCGTCCTGCTACAGCAGCACCAATTGCTCCGCCCATACTCCATCCAACAAGCGCCATGCGGTTGGCGTCGACGCGCCCGGACCTGGCCAGAAAGTCGAGCGCAGCCAGCCCATCCTCAACATCTGTATCGAGTGTGCCGTCGGTCTTGGCACCATCACTGTCGCCATCAAAACGGTAATCGATGCGCAGGCTGGCAATGCCTTGTTCGGCCCAAAGACGTGCGGCACGAGCATAGATACCTTCATTGACGACCGGAATGATCCCCTCATCCCTGCTGCCCCCGAAACTGTGAAGTAACAGAATTACCGGGGGCTTCTTAACGCCGTCGGGCAGGTTCAGAGTGCCAACGACGTTCATTCCCTCAACGGAAAAGGTGACTTTTTCTTCAGCCGCAGACGCGAGATACGGGGCTGCAACCAGGCTTGCGAGAAGTACTATACGGGGCAAAAAAGCAGGCATGGGGGGATCCTCGGCTAGACGGATAAAAGTTTAATTCCTGGGCTGGGGGCAACCTCCGAAGATGCAGTCGGGGGTGGAGTTCGATCATCTTGTCGAAGAGCTCATGTGGGGTCGGCTTCTCGGCGAGTAGTTCCAGGGCATCCAACAGGTATTGGCGGGTCTGTTCCAGAATGACTGGATCATCGGCACGATTTTTCTGTTTGTGCCCGGCAATAACGATGTGCGGTTTCAAAGCTTCTACTTGGTCAATCGCCTTGATCCAAACCTGGAGCCCTGCGTTGCAGGCAATGTCGCCGGCCACCACCAGTCTCATGTGCGTACAACCAGAAGGTTGGGGTCTGGTGTATTCATTTAGAGGGTGGTGGTTTCCGGGGGCAAACAAAATTGCCCCCCCACCTGGGCTTAGTGTGGGGGCAATTGAACGAATGTCCCGTTACTCGTAAAGCGTGGGACTTCCTACGCGACGGTAAATCCGCCCGACTTAGGCGCGGCGTTGTCTTTGGGCTTACCCACCACGTAGTGCACCTGGATGCGCGTCGGGTCGGTCACGCTCGATGCTGACATCACCGCCAACAGCTTCCAGCCGTCCTGTAACGCCATGTTCACCTCGCGGTAATTGGTCAACTCATTCACGACGTGGGCTTCATGTAACTGCATTGTTCTGCCTCCTGGGAATACTCTCAGCGTAGCAGGGCCTCGGCTAGCGGCGCGGGGGTTCCTTTCCGGTTGAGCGTAGTGGGATTTTCTCACTTCGGTTCGGGTCGTTACGGGTAACGCTGTGGATCGGTCCGCAGGGCGAACGGCCTCATCCACCCGTTGGCGTATCCGCTGTGAGTCTTCCCGCTGCTTGACCCGGTTCGTCAGTTCCATGATGGCAGCTTCCAGGGCGAGTTGATTTTTGTTGATCTTGAAAAGCAGGGAGGGGGGAGCAGGTCTGAAGAACTTCATCGAACGAGTCGATTGGGGGAGACCGGACACCAGTGTGCCTGGGGGTGGACAGTTGTGGCAGTGCTCGGGAATCAAAGCAGATACAGGATAGCAATGGACCACAACCAGCCAATGGTGAGGGTGAAAAGCAGGTAGTAAGCCGCAAACATCAAAGGGTGATTCCACATGGCATTAATCTCCCAGAAACTACAGTTTCTGTTGGTGCTCTGTAGTTTGGGTGCTGAGATACTCATGAAATGGAACACGCAATAATCAAGCCGTTTGAGTGACAGAGGCCTGGCTCCTCTAGCGCTACGTTCTTAGCCGCCTCCGGCCGAAAACTGACCCTCAATCCCCCCAAAAAAAGTGAGATTCCCCACCTATGGGGAACATTCGCTCGGATGCCACCCAGCGGGAGCTTGAAACCGAAGCCAATGCTTTACGTCTAGGGCGATTCAGGAAACAGATTTTTTCAAATGAATGGCGATGACGCTGCTGGTCAACAGCCGGCACTTGCTGATGGGGGCGGCGCTGACCCCTTACCTCCAGCATTTGCCGTTGAAAAAAACACTGCCGTCTCTGTTTTTCATGTGTGACGAGAGCTGGGCCATGGGCTTGGCCGACACGAAACGCCGTGAAGAGGCGTCGGGTATTCCCGGCTTCAGCCTGGTCTATTTTCTGGGGGTATCGCTCTGTCTTTGGCTGACTTGGGTAATGTTCACCTTGCTCGGGGCGGTCATCGGGCCGGTGCTGGGAGACCTGCATAGCTATGGTTTTGATATGGCTTTCGCGGCGGTGTTTCTGGTGTTGCTCAGAGGCATGTGGCGGGGTGTACAGGCAGCGGTGCCCTGGTTGTTCAGCCTGGTCACGGGTGCCACGTTTTATCTGCTGATTCCCGGGGGCTGGTATGTGCTGGCCGGTACCGTGGCAGGGCTTGTCGCCGCTTATCTATGGGCGAAATCATGATCGATAGCCTGACTTTGCTCATCGTCATGGCGATGGCGTTTGTAACGTACCTGACCCGCGTGCTGGGCTTCATCCTGCTGCGCAACAGGACGCTGAGCCCCATTGCGCAAGAGGTCATGCAGGCGGCGCCAGGTTGTGTGCTGATCGCCGTCATTGCACCCAAATTCGCCCATGGAAACCCTGCCGACCTTATTGCCCTGGCGCTGACACTTATTGCCGCCACCCGTCTGCCGATTTTTCCGGTCGTGCTGATCGCTGTCCTCGCGACCGGAACACTTCGTTTACTCTTATCCGCCTGAATGATCAGTTGAGGATTCCAATGTCATCGTTTGTCTGTGCCGAAACGCTTTGGATCGATACGCCCCATGGACGACTGTTTACCCGGCGCTGGTTTCCAGCGGGCGTGGAATACAGCCAGGTAGAACCGCCGATCATTCTTTTTCATGATTCCCTGGGATGCGTCGAACTGTGGCGAAATTTTCCTGAGCGACTCTGTGAGACCACAAAGCGCGAAGTGATTGCCTATGACCGACTCGGCTTCGGGCAGTCGGATCCGTATCCGGGGAACTTGCCCATGCATTTCATTCGCGACGAAGCCGAGCGCTTCTTCGCGTTTGTCAGGGCCGAATTCCAATTCGATCGCTTTGTCGCCATGGGCCATAGTGTCGGCGGCGCGATGGCAACGAACTGCGCCTCCTTGTACCCACAGAGCTGTGTTGCATTGATCACCGTTTCAGCGCAAGCGTTCGTCGAAGAGCAGACGCTGTGCGGCATTCGGGAAGCCAAGGCGCAGTTTGAGGCGCCAGGGCAAATGGCGCGTCTTGAGAAATATCATGGCGATAAAGCGCATTGGGTGCTGTCAGCCTGGACGGATACCTGGCTGTCGGAGGCATTTAGCGGCTGGACAATTGAAGACGCCACTGACTCGATTCACTGCCCGCTGCTTGCACTTCATGGAGAGCAAGACGAGTACGGATCCGTTCTGCACCCCAAGCGCATCGCCAGGCTTGCGACGGCGACCGGGGAATACCGGATACTGGAAAATTGTCATCATGTCCCCCATCGAGAGGCCCCCGATGTCGTTCTGGATGCAGTCGGTCGATTTCTTCGAATCAGCCATTGATGAATGACTGATTCTGACTGCCTCTGGCCGATTCTGTTGAAAAAGTCGGTCTGCCCAAACTGCCTGATCATTGACTGGTGAAAACGCCTTTTTGCACGCTGCTACGTGAAATCCGAGTCCGGAAGCCTCTGCCAAAAGTAAAGATTTCAATCTCGGACGCGTACTTTTCTGATGCCCAAACCATTGCCGACTTTTTCAACAGAATCGGCCGATTGCTGCCTTCCACGACGGGCTCAAACCGACCCCAAGCGGACATCTGAATATCTGGCCGCTCGCGTAAGGGATAAGGCCGTAAGATGTGTGCTTCATTGCCGATAAGGAAATCGCCATGTCACCGAACAAGGCTTGCCCGGTCATCCTCTCCAGTATTCCTGGCACACACATCCTTCTGTTCCGCCATCCAATAGCAGGCGTTCAACTGGTCAAAGGGACAATCGAGACAGGTGAAACTCCAGCTCAGACCGCTCTGCGTGAATTGAGCGAAGAATCAGGCATAGAAGCCGCCTCGGTTGTCAGCGATATGGGCTGCTGGGACGCCGCGCATCTCGACCAGATATGGTCATTTCAATTGTGTTACACGCAGGCACTTTTGCCGGAGCAATGGACTCATCACACGCTCGATGACCACGGTCAGACCTTCAGCTTTTTTTGGGCTCCGCTCGATGATTTGCCGTTTGCCGACTGTCATCCGGTCTTCCGTCGAGCATTACGGTACCTGACTGCCACGCTGACAGCGCAAGGTTATGTATTGGCTCATGATCAAAGCACAAACATATCATCCGAAGCTCCGACTTGATGTTCGCAAGCGGCTTTCGAGCGGCTGCTTCTGGCCGATTCTGTTGAAAAAAGTCGGCCATGGTTTGCGCATCAGAAAAGGACGCGCCCGAGATTGAAATCCTTACTTTTGGCAGAGGCTTCCGGACTCTGATTTCACGTAGCAGCGTGCAAAAAGGCATTTTCACTAGTCAATGATCAGGCAATTTGGGCAGACCGACTTTTTCAACAGAATCGGCCGATTGTTGCCTGTCACCAAGGGCTGCAACCGACCCTGTATAGATAGTTCGTCCATCGGTGATGGAAGCTCTGGATCCGGGCTACGGCTTGAGGTGCCAGTCTTCTGAACACTGGCAACCAGCCAAGGTGTCAGTTTGCTTGTAGCAAGAGGGCCTCAATGAGGCCCTCTTGCTACAGCCAGGTTCTACTCAGTGCGCCCCTATCGGCACCGTCACGGTTTTGCCCAAGGCCGAGGTAACAGTCGCCGTCGGGCCAGGCGACGGGCCACTGCCGGTGGTCGTCACCGCTATATTCCAGCGCGCGCCTGCAGCCGTAGGCGTCAGGGTGGCAGCCCCCAGGTTCACCGGACCGGCCGAGGTCGTGGCCGTCGCCGTGATGGTATTGCCCGTGCCACGCGAGGTGGTGCCGGACAGCACCCAGTAGTAGCGGCTGTTGCTACGGGCGGTGACGGTCGCGCTGGTGACGATCAGGTTTTCGGCGACCGCTGCCCCGACCGCCACGGACACGGTCGCCGGTGCCGATTCCGCCCCCTTGGCATCCGCGGCTTTATAGGTAAAGGTCGCGGTGAACGGCGCGGGGATCGTAGCCGGTGGCGTGTAGATCACGTGCACGCCATCGGTGCTGACCGTGCCCTTGCCGGAGTCCGGTTGCGCCAGGCCCACCACTTTGAGTGGCAGGTTACCGTCGGGGTCGGTGTCGTTGGCCAGGACGTTGATGGTCACCGGTTGGCCGTTGCTGGTGGCGCTGTCGGGGTTGGCGATCGGTTTTTTGTTATTGCCGTCGGCGTTACGGGTATCGCCGGTGCGGAAGGTTGGCAGCGCGGCGGAGTTGACGTAGTTGACGCCGTCCCAGCTGGGCAGGGGCGTTGGCATCAACTGGAACTGGCCAGGGTGCTCGATATCCCAGCGCAGCAGCATGGCGTTGTCCTCGTGCTGGGTGTTGTGGCAGTGCTCCATGTAGGTCCCGGCGAATTCACGGAAGCGGATCGCCATTTCCACTTCCACCGAACTGTCGATGCCTTCACCGATGCGATAGACGTCCTTGCGTGCCCATTTCTCCCATTCCGGCGGTGCCTTGCCATCGCGGGTGAGGATGGTCCCCTCTTCGAAGTGCACGTGCACCGGGTGGTTCCAGCCGTTGCCGCCGTTCTTGATTTTCCACACCTCCAGGGTGCCGTCGCCGGAGAAGCCGGCATCGGTCAGCCGAGCAGTTGCGGGGCGGCACTGATCCGGCGGGGTCCATGTTAGCCTGGCCCGCCGTCGGTCTTGATGGTCCATGGGGCATCATCGGTGCCGTCGGAGCGGCCGAAAATGAACTCGCGATGCCGTGCCGCCTTGATCTTGGCCTACATCGCCGGATCGTCGCGGTTGATCGTCAGCGGGATCATGACCTTGCCGGCCGGTTTGCCCGGCTTGGCGGGTTCGTAGTCGGCGGGGTTCATGCTCACGTCATGGCCAGAATAAGGCTGCACGACCATCTGCAGGAACTTGCCCACTGCAGGGTCGCCGTTGTCCCATTCCGGTCCCTTGCTGCCCTGCTTGATCACCGCTTTGTACTTCTCGGACAGTACATCGGCCAGGCTCAGCGGGTTTTTTTCCGGCTGCTTACCGGTCTGGTGCTCCATCAGGTTGACGAAGTACAGCTTGTCGCCCACGGAGATGCCGTTTTTCGCGAAGTTGACGATGATGTCGAACCGCTCGGCGATACCCTGGGTCGGCAGGATGGCGTTGTGGTCCTGCACATCGCCGTCACCGTCCAGGTCCATGCTGCCGTCGAACGGCACGGAGTGTTCCATGAGGTTGCCGTCGTTGGCGATCATGTGGAACGGCACGCGGGTATAAGACACCCCGGAACCTGCCGGGCCGGGGAATTCGCCACCGGTGCCGGCGACTTCACGCACCAGGGCGATCCTGAAGTAGCGCGACACCGAGCCGTTGAGAATACGGAAGCGATAGCTGCGTGCGCGCACTTTCAGGCGTGGCTGGTACTGCCAGTTGACCAGGATCTGATCACCGAGAAAGCCGTCGGTGTTGAACGGGTTGAACCACAGCTGGCCGTTCTGATCCCAGGCCTTGTCGGCCACCAGCAGGTTCACATCGTAGTCGCGGTTGCCCCAGGGCAATGCCGAGCCGCTGGGAAGGCGCAGGTTGACGCCGTCCTCGAAGGCTTCGTTACCGCGGTCCAGGGCGCTGTAGTTCATCATCACCGCGTTGCCCTTGTAGACGTTCTGCGCGGTGAAATCGAGCATGTGGTCATGGAACCAGTGGGTGCTCATGGTTTCGTGCCAGTCGCCACGGATCTTGATGCTGCCGTTGTTGCACGTTTTCAGGCCCGGAGTGGCATCGTTGACATACAGGGTTTCGCCCGGGGCGCAGGGGAACGCTGCGTGGGAATCTTCAGCCTTGGTGTTGATGGTGTCGTAACCGGCCAGTTGCATCGGCCAGCGATAGTCGTAGTACTGTCCGGGAAAGAAAAACGCATTGGCAAAGCCATCGCTTTCCGCCGGGGAGTGGCCGTTGTGTTCGTGGGTTGTAATGGTGTGCAGACCAAAACCCATGTTGGCCGACGGATCGATCGGCAGGGCGTTGTAGTGACGCATCAGCACCGGTTGGCCGTAACGCACCATCAACAGTTTTGGTGGAAAGGTGCCGTCGAAGGTCCAGAGCGCCTTGTGGTTCTGAATCGGCATGTTGGGGTGGAAACGGGTGTCAATGCCTTTGGTGGTGCCCGTGGTGGTCGGGATGTCTGAAGTCTGGTAGTACAGCCCGCCAGGCCCGAACTCGCCCACGGCATAGTTGTGCATTTGCCGGCGGTCGCGCATGCCGCCATTGAGCTTGGCGCCGGCTTGCACGGTCTTGAAGGCGACCTGTGGGTAGAACTCGTTCCAGCGCTGGTGCGACCAGCCTTTTCCTGGCGGACGACCTTCGGCCGGCGAGCCACCGGATGGCGGTTGAGGAAGGCTTCGATCTGCGTTTTCCACGGGTTGCGGTCCAGCACGTTGGAATACTGCGACGGATACGGGTACAGCCCGGGCTGGCGCATGAAGGCTTCCAGCGCCGTGGCCGAAGGGCCGCTGCGGGCGATGTTGTTCGGGTCCTGCGTGGGCGCCGGGCCGACGGTCGGCACCGGGAAGGTCAGGGGCGGTGCCGGCAGTGTCGGGTCGAGTTTTTCCGTGCCGAACTCTTCGAACAGCAGCAGTTGCTGAGTGTACGGCTGCGCCCCGAACAACGGGCTGGGCTTGCCGTTGGTGGGGATCTTGAAGGATGTTTGCTGGGCCGGCGGCAGTACGTTGTCGGCCCGTGGCGTGGTCCGGGTGCCGTACATGCCATTGGGCAAGGCGATGGAACCCTGGTTGGCGGGTGGCATGGCGAGCAGGGCATCCAGCGCGGCCTTGGGATCGGCAGCCGGGTTGGTATACGCCGAAGGATCTGTTGGCGGCGGCTGGCTGACATCGTCGAGCGGCGCGGCGTTTGCCGTGGCCAGAGTAAGGAGCATCGCACAGGGCAGGCTTGACCTGCGCAGCAGGGCGATAGAGTTGTATGGTGTTGTTGCGCGTTTCATTTTCCCCCCTCAAGTCATACCGGGTTTGGCAAGCCCCGCCGTCTCCATGATGTCCGGGACGACAGCAGTTGCGGGTATCAGGGGGTGGTGCAACTAATGAGCCATTACCGTGGGGCGAAGAAAAAGTTCAAATTAATTAGCAGGATGTTTCTAAATGTTTCTGGTTGGGGAGAGGAGGGAGTGGGGGATACTCCTCAAATTAGAGGAAAACGCCCGGTTGGGTGGGTGTAGTTCCCCCATTTATGGAGAGAGCAGCGGCATGGATTTAACCGTTCGAGAAGGGCCGCTCCTGGCCGGTTTCTGCCTGTTATGAAGGGCAACAGTCAACCCAAAGTTGCCGGTGAAGGCCGGCAGAAATCGGCCAAGAGTGGCCAATACATGGATGGAAAACAAATCTGTCCCCTCTTCCCTTACAAGACAGTGCTGTTGACGGAACCTGTATGAACACCGGGTATGCCAAGACAACATCTGGCCACAGCCAGTAAACTGCGGGCTGGAGCTGGATGAGGGAGAGGGCGATGTATGTACATAGGTGAACTTGCCAAGTTGTCGGGGTGCACTCCCAAAGCCATTCGTTTGTATGAGCAACTGGGCCTGCTGACCCCACAGCGCCGTGGCAGTTATCGGCTGTACACGGCCCATCACTTGACGCTGGTGCAGATGATCCGCAGCGCCCAGGCGGTGGGGTTCAAACTGGGGGAGATGAGCGAGTTGCTGGCAGCCAAGAAACATCAGGCACCGTTTCCCCTGGCACTGGCCAATCAGGGCATTGAGGCCAAGCGCTTAGAGTTGCAAGCGCAGATCCTGGCCTTGCAGAATCTGGAGCAGTACCTGACGCAGTTGCAACAACAGATCAACCAGAAGTTCGCCCCCACGTCAGTGCCTGGTGCTGCGCCCAGTATCAGCGCGCCAATAGGTGCGCAAACGCCTGCTTGAGGGCGTTCTGCGGCGAGCGCGGCTGGTAGCCCAGCTCATTGATGGCTTTATCGATGCAGTAAACCTGACGCACCCCATAAAACATCTGCACCTGGCTGAGCAGCAATTCGGCTGGCTGACCGGTGTACCGTGCCCGCTGTTCTTGCAGCCAGGCGATCAGTAACAGCAAGGCTTTTGGAGCGCGGCGCGGCAGACGATAGCCGGGGCAAAGCGTGTTGAGCGCCTCGATTACCTCTGCCAGTGATGAAGCCCGCTGATTGGCCAGTATGTAGCGCTGGCCGGGGCGGCCTTTTTCAGCCGCGCGGATCAGGCCATCGGCCACGTCGCGCACATCGACAAAGTTAAAATGAAAGTTCGGGTCCAGCACCAGTTTGCGCGCCAGCACGGCCGCAAGAAATCCCATAGTGTCGGTCAGCCGCGTGGCATGAGGGCCGATGATTGCCGAGGGCAACACCGCGACCATCGGCAGGTCATAGGCCTGAGCAGTGTCCCAGGCGGCGCGTTCAGAGAGGATTTTTGAGAGGTAGTACGGGTTTTGCTGATCGGTGTTCCAGCTGTTTTCATTTAGACGCTGACCGTTGTGTCCAACCGCTGCCACGGAGCTGACATAGACCACGCGCTGGACCCCGGCCTCGGCGGCGGCGCGCAGTACATTACGCGTACCTTGTACGTTGACGTCGACGATCTCGGCGTGTGGATTCCTCGCCCAGTGTTTGAACACTGCCGCCACCTGGTACAGCACGTCCACCCCTTGCAGGGCCTGGCGCAGTGAATCAGGGTCTTGCAGTTCGGCGCGTACCATCTGGCAGTCGAGCCCGTTCAGGGCTGTGTTTCGGTCCGGGTCACGGACCCCGGCGCGCACTTGTTGCCCACGGGCGAGCAGCGCCCGGACCAAGGTATTGCCCAGATGCCCATTGGCACCCGTGACCATCGATAGCGTATTCATGGATTGCCTTATCCGCTGACTGAGAAGCCTGAAACAGATAAGGCAGGGTGCGGGTTGCCCTTAGGGACAGAGTCAAGCGCTGGCGTCAGGCCCCGTCGTAGGTGACTGCACAGGGTCTTCACCGGCTCGTGGAAAATCACGATTGAGCACCAGGGGATAGACCACGATATTGATGCTGCAGAGGTCGGGGGGAGCAACCAGGCATTGAAACTGATCCAGTATTACCCTCCCTCAATTTACGGGACTTGAATCGCCCCGGTTTTTCTAAACGTATCCGACCGTCCGCTCTCAGCTGTGGATTCAACCGGTCGACGCAACGGAATGGCCAGCAACTTGTAAAAGTCGGCCAACACCACCGTGTCGCAACCAATCTCAGCCCGGCAGGCAATGTTCTCCAGCACCTGCGTAACCGCACGAATTCGGTAATCCGCCAGCCATAATGGGTGACGGCGCCGACTATAAACCGCACAAGATCTGCAGGGGAAGGTGAGGCATTCCGAGCTTTGTGCAGGACCTTCGATGATGAAACTTCAGACCTTTCACATCACGTCGCTGGAAATATAAACACAGACCTGAGATGTTCACTGCCCCTTGGTTTCAGCCGCCAACGCTATCCTTAATCATCGCTCCTGCCGTCGAGATGGACCTTCGCTCATGCAAACCGCAATCCCCCAACGCCCCCTCTGGCAAACCTACCTGCTGTTCCTCGCCCCGATGGTCCTGTCGAACTTCCTGCAATCCATGTCCGGCACGGTCAACAGCATCTACATCGGCCAGATGCTCGGCACCCAGGCACTGGCAGCGGTGTCGGGCATGTTCCCCATCGTGTTTTTCTTCATCGCCCTGGTCATCGGTCTCGGTGCGGGCGCGGGGGTGTTGATCGGGCAGGCGTGGGGTGCGCGGGAGACGCATCTGGTGAAGGCGATTGCCGGGGCGACGTTGTTGTTGGGGGTGTTGATCGGGTTGGCGGCGGCGGTGGTCGGGAGTGTGTTTGCGCGATCGGCGTTGGTGGGGTTGGGGACGCCGGCGGATGTGCTGGACGATGCGGTGGCGTATGCCCATGTGATGTTGTGGATCATGCCGTCGCTGTTGGTGTTTGTGTTGTTCACGCAGTTGTTGCGTGGGGTGAGCGATACCTTGTCGCCGTTGTTGGCGCTGGTGGTGTCGACCATTGTCGGGCTGGCGCTGACGCCGACGTTGATTCGCGGGTGGTTGGGTTTTGCGCCGATGGGGATTCAGAGTGCGGCGTTTGCCGGGTTGGTGGGTAACCTGGTGGCGATGGGATTGCTGGCGTGGCGGTTGATTGGCAAGGGTCATCCGCTGGCGCCGGACCGTGAGTTCTTTGCGGCGATGAAGCTGGACATGGCGATTCTCGGCAAGGTGCTGCGCATCGGGTTGCCCACCGGCTTGCAGATGGTGGTGTTGTCGCTGTCGGAACTGGTGATTCTGGCGCTGGTGAACCAGCACGGTTCCCAGGCGACGGCGGCGTATGGCGCGGTCACGCAGATCGTCAATTACGTGCAGTTCCCGGCGTTGTCGATTGCGATTACCGCGTCGATCCTCGGGGCGCAGGCGATCGGAGCCGGGCGCATCGAGCGCATGGGGCCGATTTTGCGTACGGGGTTGATGATCAATGTGTGCCTGACCGGTGGCTTGGTGGTGCTCGGGTACTTGTTGTCGCATTGGCTGCTGGCGTCGTTCCTCACTGAAGAGGCAACGCGGACCATGGCCCAGCACCTGTTGCACATCATGCTCTGGAGCCTGTTGGTGTTCGGCTTCCAGGCGATCATCGGCGGGATCATGCGTGCCAGCGGCACGGTGATGGTGCCGGTGGCGATTTCCATTGTGTGCGTGGTGGGTGTGCAGTTGCCGGCGGCGTATCTGCTGGATGCGAAGTTCGGGCTGCAAGGAGTGTGGATGGCGTTTCCGGTGGCGTACCTGGGGATGCTGGCGTTGCAGACGCTGTATTACAAACTGGTGTGGCAGCATCAGAAGATTGAGCGGTTGGTGTAGGTGGTTTTTTTGATTGCCTGTTCGCGATAGCGGTGGTTCAGTTGATGCAGAGGTTGACACTCTCACGTCTTCGCGGGCAAGCCCGCTCCCACAGGGACTGTGGTGTTTGTAATCTTGTGCACACTGAAAATCAGGCACTTCATCAGTGGGAGCAGGATTCACCGACAGGCGCCATCGCCTGGGGAGGTTTTCACATGAGCCCCTTGTCCCATTCCATCCTGCAAGACCGGCCAGCGGCCGGGCGGCGTTTGATTGAGCCGCTGCTGCCTTATGCCCACCGAGCCGATGTCATCGTTCTGGCCTTGCCCCGTGGCGGTGTGCCGGTGGCCTATGAAGTGGCCACGGCGCTGAAGGTTCGCCTGGACCTGATGCTGGTGCGCAAGCTTGGCGTGCCGTCCCACCCGGAGTACGCCATGGGCGCGATTGCCAGTGGCGGTATCCGGATTCTCAATGAAGAGGCGCTGCGGGTGCACCCGATTGATCGCGCCGTGTTCGACGCCGTGGTAGAGCGGGAAACCCGCGAGTTGCTGCGCCGCGAGAAGGTCTACCGCGGCACGCGGCCGCCGGTGCAGCTCAAGGATCAGGTGGTGATCCTGATCGACGACGGCCTGGCCACCGGCGCTTCGATGAGGGCGGCGATCCAGGCGCTGCGTATGCAGGCGCCATCGCGCATTGTGGTGGCGGTGCCGGTGGCACCGATCGATACGGTGGAGGCACTGCGCAGCGAGGTGGATGAACTGGTCTGCCCGCTGATGCCCGAGTGGTTCACTTCGATTGGGCATTGGTACATGGATTTTGCCCAGACCTCGGATACCGAGGTGATCGAACTGTTGCAGCGGGCGTGGCAACGCGGGGAGTGCGGGTAGCGCTGAAGCGCCATCGACAGGTGGTCGCAAATCAACGCGTGAGGTGGAATAAACGCCGGTTGTTTGCTTTAGTCCATCTGGTGCCAGCCTTTTTGTGCGGCATGCCAACTCAAGACGGGAGCCCTCCCGGAGAGTGCCATGAACCTTCGATCCGCGCGTTGCGTCGCTCTGGCCGGCACGTTTGTGTTCGGCCCGGTGCAGTTCAGCCTGGCGCCGTTCGCTGAAGCCGTGGAATACAAGGAAGTGAATGCCAAGGCCAGCACCTTGAGTTTCACTTATGAGCAGATGGGTTCGAGAGTCTACGGCACCTTCGGCAAGTTCAAGGCCGATCTCGACTTCGACACGGAAAACCCCGGCGCCGCCCATGCCGGGCTGACCATCGACCTCAAAAGTATCGACGCCGGCAGCAGCGACGCCAATACCGAACTGCAAAAACCGGCGTGGTTCGACACGACGACGTATCCGGTGGCGACGTTCAAGTCGACGTCCATCAAGACCCTCGGCAATAACCGCTACACCATCACCGGCAAACTGTCCCTGCGCGGGATCACGCGGGAGGTGAGTGTGCCGGTGCTGCTGAAATCGGAGAGCTCCATTGGCATCTTCGATGGCCAACTGGTGCTCAAGCGTGACGACTTCAAGATGGGCGAGGGCGAGTGGGCGGACAGTGTGGTGTCCAACGAGATCAATATCCGTTTTCGGATGGTGGCGCCGCAGCGGTGACTGGAGACCCCGATCGCGAGCAGGCTCGCTCCCACAGGGGGATCTTCAGCGAACACAAGACTGGTGTTTGACGTCGATCCAAATGTGGGAGCGAGCCTGCTCGCGATAGCGGCCCTGACCGTCAGTGCAAATGCCAGGCACTTTGCTCGGTACTACCTTGCGACTCACAAAGAAAAACGCCCGATCCACATTGCATGGACCGGGCGTCGATCAATCCGCTCTAGTGCACTGGCACCGTCACGGTTTTGCCGAAGGCCGATTTGATGGTCGCCGTCGGGCTGGGCGACGGGCCACCGCCGACGGTCGTCACCGCTATATTCCAGCGCGCGCCTGTCGCCGTAGGCGTCAGGGTGGCAGCACCCAGGTTCACCGTACCGGTTGTGGTCGTGGCAGTCGCCGTGATGGTATTGCCCGTGCCACGCGAGGTGGTGCCGGACAGCACCCAGTAGTAGCGGCTGTTGCTGCGGGCGGTGACGGTAGCGCTGGTGACGATCAGGTTCTCGACGACCGCTGCCGAGACCGCCACGGACACCGTCGCCGGTGCCGACTCCGCACCCTTGGTATCCACGGCCTTATAGGTAAAGGTCGCGGTGAACGGCGCGGGGACCGTGGCCGGTGGTGTGTAGGTCACGCGCAGACCATCGGTGCTGACCGTGCCCTTGCCGGAGTCCGGTTGCGCCAGACCCACCACTTTAAGTGGCACGTTGCCGTCAGGGTCGCTGTCGTTGGCCAGGACGTTGATGGTCAGCGGTTGGCCGTTGTTGCTGATCGCGCTGTCGGGGTTGGCAATCGGTTTTTTGTTATCGCCGTCATTGGCACGGGTATCGCCAGTGCGGAAGGTCGGCAGCGCGGCGGAGTTGACGTAGTTGACGCCATCCCAGCCGGGCAGGGGCGTTGGCATCAACTGGAACTGGCCGGGGTGCTCGATATCCCAGCGCAGCAGCATGGCGTTGTCCTCGTGCTGGGTGTTGTGGCAGTGCTCCATGTAGGTCCCGGCGAATTCACGGAAGTGGATCGCCATTTCCACTTCCTGCGAGCTGTCGATGCCCTCGCCAATGCGATAGACGTCCTTGCGTGCCCATTTTTCCCATTCCGGTGGCGCCTTGCCGTCACGGTGGAGGACGATGCCCTCTTCGAAGTGCACATGCACCGGGTGGCTCCAGCCGCCGCCGCCGTTCTTGATTTTCCACACCTCAAGGGTGCCGTCGCCGGAGAACCCGGCATCGGTCGGGCCGTTGGCCAGTTGCGGAGCGGCGTCGATCCGGCGTGGGTCCATACTGTAGCCGAAACCGCCGTCGGTCTTGATCGTCCAGGGGGCTGCGTCGGTGCCGTCGGAGCGGCCGAAAATGAACTCACGATGCCGCGCTGCCTTGAGCTTGGCCTGCACCACCGGATCGTCGCGGTTGAGCGTCAGCGGGATCATGACCTTGCCGACCGCTTTACCCGGTTTGGCGGGTTCGTAGTCGGCGGGTTCATGCTCACGTCCTGGCCGGCATAAGGCTGCACCACCATCTGCATGAACTTGCCCACCACCGGGTCGCCGTTGTCCCATTCCAGCCCTTTGCTGCCCTGTTTGAGCACCGCTTTGTACTTCCCGGACAGCACGTCGGCCAGGCTCAGCGGTACAGGCTCCGGACCCTTGCCGCTCTGGTGCTCCATCAGGTTGACGAAGTACAGCTTGTCGCCGACGCTGATCCCGTTTTTCGCGAAGTTGACGATGATGTCGAACCGCTCGGCAATGCCGATGGTCGGCAGGATGGCGTTGTGGTTCTGCATGTCACCGTCGCCATCCAGGTCCATGCTGCCGTCGAACGGCACGGCGTGTTCCATGAGGTTGCCGTCGTTGGCAATCATGTGGAACGGCACGCGGGTATAAGACAGGCCGGAACCTGCCGGGCCGGGAACTCGCCGCCGGTGCCGGCGACTTCACGCACCAGCGCGATCCTGAAGAAACGCGACACCGAGCCATTGAGAATGCGGAAGCGATAGCTGCGCGCGCGCACATTCAGGCGTGGCTGGTACTGCCAGTTGACCAGGATCTGATCGCCCAGGAAGCCATCGGTGTTGAACGGGTTGAACCACAGCTGACCATTGGCGTCCCAGGCCTTGTCGGCCACCATCAGGTTCACATCGTAGTCACGGTTGCCCCAGGGCAGCGCCGAACCGCTGGGCAGGCGCAGGTTGACGCCGTCTTCGAAGGCTTCGTTACCGCGGTCCATGGCGCTGTAGTAGTTCATCATCACCGCGTTGCCCTTGTAGACGTTCTGCGCGGTGAAATCGAGCATGTGGTCATGGAACCAGTGGGTGCTCATGGTTTCATGCCAGTCGCCACGGATCTTGATGCTGCCGTTGTTGCACGTCTTCAGGCCCGGCGTGGCATCGTTGACATACAGGGTTTCGCCCGGGGCGCAGGGGAACGCCGCGTGAGAATCTTCAGCCCTGGTGTTGATGGTGTCGTAACCGGCCAGTTGCACCGGCCAGCGATAGTCGTAGTACTGCCCCGGAAAGAAAAACGCATTGGCATAGCCGTCGCTTTCGGCCGGGGAGTGGCCGTTGTGTTCGTGGGTGGTGAGGGTGTGCAGGCCAAATCCCATGTTGGCCGCCGGATCGATCGGCAAGGCGTTGTAGTGACGCATCAGCACCGGTTGGCCGTAGCGCACCATCAACAGTTTTGGCGGAAAGGTGCCGTCGAAGGTCCAGAGCGCCTTGTGGTTCTGAATCGGCATGTTGGGGTGGAAACGGGTATCGATGCCTTTGGTGGTGCCCGCTATTATCGGAGTGTCCGAGGTCTGGTTATAGAGCCCACCAGGCCCGAACTCACCGACGGCGTAGTTGTGCAACTGGCGGCGGTCGCGCATGCCGCCATTGAGCTTGGCGCCGGCTTGCACGGTCTTGAAGGCGACCTGTGGGTAGAACTCGTTCCAGCGCTGGTGCGACCAGCCTTTTCCTGGCGGACGACCTTCGGCCGGCGAGCCGACCGGATGGCGGTTGAGGAAGGCTTCGATCTGCGTTTTCCACGGGTTGCGGTCCAGCACGTTGGAATACTGCGACGGATACGGGTACAGCCCGGGCTGGCGCATGAAGGCTTCCAGCGCCGTGGCCGAAGGGCCGCTGCGGGCGATGTTGTTCGGGTCCTGCGTGGGCGCCGGGCCGACGGTCGGCACCGGGAAGGTCAGGGGCGGTGCCGGCAGTGTCGGGTCGAGTTTTTCCGTGCCGAACTCTTCGAACAGCAGCAATTGCTGGGTGTACGGCTGCGCCCCGAACAATGGGCTGGGCTTGCCGTTAGTGGGGATCTTGAATGATGTTTGCTGGGCTGGCGGCAACACGTTGTCGGTGGTTGGCGTGGTGCGGGTGCCGTACATGCCATTGGGCAGGGCGATGGCTCCCTGGTTGGCGGGTGGCATGGCCAGTATGGCATCCAGCGCGGCCTTGGGGTCGGCCGGCGGATTGGTATATGCCGAGGGGTCCGTTGGCGGCGGATAGCTGACATCATCCAGCGGTGCGGCGTTGGCGTTGCCGAGGCTGATGTTGATCAGCATCACAGCGGCGATGCCCGGTTTCCTGAAAAGGCCAAGCGACTTGATGTCAGGTGTGTGTTTCATCTTGTTTCCCTCGGGGCGCGCCGGTGTGGCTGACGTTCGCAATTCGCTCGATGCAAGAGGTGCGCCAATGGCGGGGAGATCCGGGAAAGACAAATAGCTGTTTGATATCAAGCGCTTGATGGGTCGGACTTGGGTCGTAATGGCGCAGTGGGTGGCAACCCTCAATGTTGGGTGCCTTCACCCAACCATCCCCCCCACTGCGCAAGTGCCAGGCGCGCTATGATAGGCGGCCCTTGCCTCCCGGAGCCTGTCACCGCAATGCCCCTGATCAGCCACTTCAAGACCCCGTGCCCCGAGCACATCAATAGCCAGATCCTGCAGATGGTGGTCGATAACCTGACCGACATCAGCATGGTCGCGATCCCGCCAAGCAACCTGCTGTACAACCTTTACCAATACGCGATCGGCTATGAGGTGCACCTGTATCTGCAAGCGCTGAACGGTGAAAAAGGCATTGCCGTGGAGTTGATCGTTGCCACTGACGAAGACGACCCGCAAAAGGTGACGGGCTTTGTGCTGTACCTGCCGGTGCAGGACGACCCCGAGGCCTGTGGTGTGGCGTACATGGCGGTGCAGGCCGAGTATCGGCGCCAGGGCGTGGCCCGGCGGATGCTGCGGGAAATGGTCGGCCGCTATCCCCATGCCGAGCTGACCTGCGCGGTGGCCAAGGTGCCGTATTTCGAGGCGATGGGCTTTGAGGTGGTGGGCGTGCGTGCGACCCAGGTGTTGATGAACACCCGCGACCACGTCACCGATGGCTTGATGGCGCTGCTGGATGTGGCGTCGATCTACAGCTCGCTGGAAGTGCGGCAGATTCACACCTACCTGCTGCAAAAGCATGGCAAGCGGGCCATGACCGACGCGGAAAAACAGCGCGACCGGCACCTGGACCAGTTGACGCGCAAGGCTCTGGAGTTTGTGCGGGGGCGGCTCGGAAAAGATGCCGTACCCGCCAGCGGACCTCGATTGCGCCTGGTCTGACCGCAATCTCCCAAACACCACAACTCCCCCTGTGGGAGCGAGCTTGCTCGCGATGGCGTCGTGTCAGTCGCGATAAATGTTGGCTGATGCACCGCTTTCGCGAGCAAGCTCGCTCCTACAGGGGGGATCGAGTTGCCCGCGAGAGCTCGCTCAGCGTTTAGGTCAGCTTCACATTCATGGTAATCCGCGCCGTGAACACCTTCTTGCCCTCGGCATCGTGAATGTCCACCGGCACGATCTTGTCGCCTTCGGTGGTCCAGTCCACTGCATTCCCCTCGGCTACCGCCGTCACATCGCTCTTGGCCTTGGCCAGGTACTCGACGGTCATGCCTTTGGGAATCCAGCGTGCGCCGGCGGGAATGGAAACGTCGGTCATCATCCCGGCGGCCAGTTCGGCGGCGTTGCACATCGCAATCGCATGCACCGTACCCAAATGATTGGTGATCTCCCGGGCAAACGGCACGTGCACGGTGGCGCTGCCTTTGCGCAAATCCTTGACCAGCGGGTTGATGGTGGAGAAGTAGGGCGCCACCTGGCAGGCCATTTTGCTGAACGCTTGCGGGCCTGCACTGCTGAATATGCTGAGGAACTGACTCATTTTGATGCCTCTTGAGGATGACAGTTTGCAGACTAATATTCTTTAACAGAATAATGTTCTGTGACGGAACAGTATTCTGTCGAGGAGAAATCTGTCAACCTAGCGCCACTAGTTCGTTGGCAACCGCCAGCTTCCACCGATGACTTTTCTGGACTGTCTTTCAGCATGGAAACCGCCGATCTGCTCGAACGCTGCTACCCCGGACGACGCGCCGAACTCAAGCGCGACATCTTCAGAAAGGCCCTCGGCCTGTTCAACGAACAGGGGATCGAGGCCACCACCATCGAAATGATTCGCACCGAATGCGACACCAGTGTCGGCGCGATCTATCACCATTTCGGCAACAAGGAAGGCCTGGTGGCGACGTTGTTCTTCACCGCTCTGGATGATCAGGCCCGCTTGCGCGACAGCTACCTGGCTGACGCACACACCACACAAGCGGGGGTGCACGCGCTGGTGCACAGCTACGTGGATTGGGTCGATAGCCAGCCGGAGTGGGCGCGGTTCC
Organism: Pseudomonas sp. BIC9C; assembly: GCF_034541995.1. Classification (NCBI taxonomy): domain Bacteria; kingdom Pseudomonadati; phylum Pseudomonadota; class Gammaproteobacteria; order Pseudomonadales; family Pseudomonadaceae; genus Pseudomonas; species Pseudomonas sp. BIC9C. Next base: position 394,525 of record NZ_JAWDGM010000004.1, on the reverse strand, counting down.
AGTACCACGCGCGGTTTGCCGTCACCAAGGGGCCGTTCAAGGACGAACTCGCCACCCGCAACAAGACGCGCAACAAGCAGTTGCTGGCATGGCTGGGCGCACAGGGCGACGAGCTGGGCGGTTTTCCGGCGGAGTTGATACTGTCGTTGATCATCGGCCAGGCAGACAGTTACTGCCGCGCCTGGTTGTCGGGCCGGGTCAAGGGCAGCCCGAAGGCGTACCGGGACATGCTGGCGCAGGCGGCGTGGCGGTCGCTGTGCATCCCCAACTCCAATGAAAATCCCTTGTAGGAGCGAGCTTGCTCGCGATGGTGTGTCAGTGACACCACTTAGCCTGACACTCCATCGCGAGCAAGCTCGCTCCTACAAGAGGAAAGTGTGGGTTTTCAGAGGCAAAAAAAAGAGCCTCAAAGCTCTTTGATGGGGAGGAAGTAGAGCCCTTGAGGCTCAAGATGCGCATGAAGCAGGCGGTGAGCTTGGTAGGGGTTCAGTTCACTCACCACCTGCGCAGCAGCTTGAGCAAACAAGCGACTGCGCAAGTTCATCCTAAAAAGACCTAGTGTTTCACTCAAGTACCGCTAGTCGCATCCCCCGGCCAGCCGGCGCGACGCAAGGCCTTGAGCAAGGTTTCGGCGTCCAGCCCCGGTACCGCATGCCCGTTGCCTTCGGCGGTGTCGGCGGCGAGCAAGGCATTGATGATGGCTTCTTCCACGGCTTCGGTGGCGGCCAGGAACAGCTCGCTGATGTGGTCGTTGTTGACCATGCTCAGGTTGTGGGTGGTCGGCGCTTTCTTGCTCTCGTAGGCGGCCGGGGGGACGTGATCGTTGCCGGTGGCGAAGGCGATGAAGATGTCGCCGCTGTGGTCTTCATTGCCACCGCCGGTGCGGGCCAGGCCGAGGCTGGCGCGCTGGGCCAGGCGTGTGCACTGGTGCGGCAGCAACGGCGCATCGGTGGCCAGGCAGACCACGATCGAACCCATGCCCGGATGGGGCAGCGACGCCTTGAGGAACGGCGAATCGACCTGTTCCATGTAGCGCCCGACCGGATACCCGTCAACGCGCAGTTCATTGCGAATGCCGTGGTTGGCCTGGACAATCGCCCCCACTGTCCAGCCGCCCTGGGCGCTGTTCAACCGTCGCGACGCGGTGCCGATGCCGCCCTTGAATTCGTGGCAGATCATGCCGCTGCCACCGCCGACATTGCCTTCGGTCACCGGGCCGCTCTCGGCGCTGCGCACGGCCTGGGCCACGTGTTCCGGCTTCACGTGAAAGCCGTTGATGTCGTTGAGCAAGCCGTCGAAGGTTTCCAGCACCACCGGCATGTTCCAGTAGAGGCGCCCGTCATCCGGTTGCTGCTCGCGGTCGATCACGATCAGCGCATCGCGTACCACGCCCAGGCTGTGGGTGTTGGTAAAGGCGATGGGGCTGGTCAGCAAGCCTGCTTCGCGAATCCACTCCAGCCCCGTGGCATCGCCGTTGCCGTTGAGCACATGCACACCGGCAAAGCACGGTTGCTGGCTGGTGGAACCGGCGCGCGGTTCGATGACGGTGACACCCGTAAGAATGTCGCGGCCGTTGGCAGTGCGTCCTCGCACATTGCTGTGGCCGATCCGTACGCCGGGGACGTCGGTGATGGCATTGAGCGGGCCGGGTTGCAGTTGGCCGATCGGGATGTTCAGGTCGCGGGCGCGTGGTTTCATGGTTTTCTCATCTTCGAATCGTGGCAGAAAAAAGAATATCTGTTGGGCGACACCGTCCCTGTGGGAGTGGGCTTGCTCGCGAAAGCGGTGTGTCAGCCAACATTTTTGGCGACTGATACGACGCCTTCGCGGGCAAGCCCGCTCCCACAGGGTTGGCGGTGTGTTTATTGGCCGTTCTTGACCTTGCTCCAGATCCGCGTGCGCACGCGCTCGGTAGCGGGCGGCAGGGGCTGGAGGGTGAACAAGGTGGCCATGGCTTCGGCGGGCGGATAGACGGCCGGGTTGCTGCGGGTCGCTTCGGCCACCAGCGTGGTCGCGCTGCGGTTGCCGTTGGGGTAGTTGAGGTGGTCGCTGACCGGGGCGATGACCTCGGGGCGCATCAGGTAGTCGATGAAGGCCAGCCCTTGTTCCGGGTGCGGGGCGTCCTTGAGCAGTACCAGCGTGTCGAACCACACCGGCGCGCCTTCCTTCGGCAGGCTGTAGGCGATCTTCACGCCGTTGCCGGCCTGCTCGGCGGTGGTCTTGGCTTCGAGCATCGCGCCGGACCAGCCGACCGCCACGCAGATGTTGCCGTTGGACAGGTCGCTGATGAACTTCGACGAGTTGAAGTAGGCAATGTGCGGACGCAGCTTGAGCAGCAACGCTTCGGCCTTCTTGTAGTCTTCGGGGTTGGTGCTGTTGGGCGGCAGGCCGAGGTAGTGCAGGGCAACCGGCAGCATCTCTGACGGCGAGTCGAGCATGGCCACGCCGCACTCGCCGAGTTTGGCCAGGTTCTCTTCCTTGAACACCAGGTCCCAGGAATCCACCGGCGCCTTGTCACCCAGCAGCGCGCGCACTTTGTCGATGTTGTAGCCGATGCCGTTGGTGCCCCACAGGTAAGGCACGGCGTACTGGTTGCCCGGATCGTTGTTGGCCAGTTTCGCCAGCAGATCGGTGTCCATGTTCTTGAAGTCCGGCATCTGCGCACGGGGCAGGGGGGCGAGGGCGCCGGCCTTGATCAGCGTGGGCAAACTGAAGTTGCTGGCCACTACCACGTCGTAGCCGCTGCGGCTGGTGAGCAACTTGCCTTCGAGCACTTCGGCGCTGTCGAAGGTGTCGTAGACCGGCGCAATCCCGGTGTCACGCTTGAAGTCCTGCAGGGTAGTGGGGCCGATGTAGTCGTACCAGTTGTACACGTGCACCGTCGGGGCTTCGACCGCAAAAGCCGACAGCGACACTGACAGACAGGCGCCAAACCCCAGATTGAAATACAAGCGGTGACGACTCATGATGCGGCACTCCTGGCCTGTTGCGGCCGGTGGTAATCAGGAGTTTGCAGCGTATCGACCGGGGTGGCCTTCACCCATTCCCATCATGGGTTACTCAAAAGGGGTAGTGCGTGGACGCGTTGTTGAAAGAGTTGCCGGTGCACCAGGGGCTGGCGCGGGTCTTCACGGCGGTGGGGCGGGACGCTTTCTGGCGTGCGCTGGTGGATACCCTGCGGTTGCTGGTGCCGCTGGACAACGCGCTGGTAGCGTTGATGCGGCCGGGCCATGTACCGCGCCTGCTGATTGATTTCGACGCCAAGGGCAACGGTGACGAGCAGGAAGAACTGGCGGACTACTGCGCCGGCATGTACCTGCTCGATCCGTTCTATCAAGCCGCTTGCTCCGGCATCGCCGACGGCTTGCACAGCCTCGAATCGGTGGCCCCCGACCAGTTCCAGCATAGCGAGTACTACCTGAGTTACTTCAGCACCGTGGTCGGTGGGGACGAGTTGCAGTTCATGGTGAACCTCGACGGCGCCGTGCTCGGCCTGTCCCTGGGGCGTTCGATGCGCTTCAGCCTCGAGGAACAGGGCCGCCTGCTGTGCGTGCGTGACTGGGTGCTGGCGGCGATGCGCCGACACCTGGATTTGCTGCCACCGCAAGGGCCGGTCGCCGAACCACCGGCCGGCGATCTGGCGACCTTGCTCGATCGCTTCGACGCACGCCTGACCCTGCGGGAAATCGAAACCGCGCGCCTGATTCTCCAGGGTTTCTCCAGCAAGGCCATCGCCCAGCAAATGGGCATCTCCCCGGAGACGGTGAAAGTGCATCGGCGCAATCTCTATCACAAGCTCAACGTGAACGGGCATGGCGAGTTGTTTGCACTGGTGTTGCGGCCGCGTTGATCTGAGTCAGGCCACAAAAAGCGGAACTCAGTCTCCCAGCCTGAACACCAACGCCTTCAACCCGCACTCGACATCCGCATCGGGAAACTCCGGCGGGTTCTCCAATCGCTGCACAAACTGAAGGCTCGGTGATTCGCGGGTGACACCCTCGATGAGGAAGTCGGCGCCGAACGCAGGGTCGTTCATGCACGCCAGTACAGTGCCCTGTGGGCTGAGCAATTCGGGCAACCGGCGCAGCACGCGCTGGTAATCCTTGGTCAGCAGGAAGCTGCCTTTCTGGAACGACGGCGGGTCGATGATCACCAGGTCGTACGGCCCCTTGCCGATCACCTTGCCCCAGGATTTGAACAGGTCGTGGCCTAGAAAGGTGACCTTGCCCAGATCATGGCCGTTGAGCCGGTGATTGTCGCGGCCACGGCTCAGGGCCGAGCTCGACATGTCGAGGTTGACCACATGCGTCGCGCCGCCCTCGATGGCCGCTACCGAGAAGCCGCAGGTGTAGGCGAACAGGTTCAACACCCGCTTGCCTTGGGCGTTGGCCCGCACCCAGTCACGGCCGTAGCGCATGTCGAGGAACAGCCCGGTGTTCTGTTTGCGGCCAAGGTCCACCCGGTATTTCAGGCCACCTTCGGTGATGGTCATTTCCTCGATGACGTCCCCGAGCAGCCATTCGGTGGTGCTTTGCAGCAGGTAGCGATGTTGCAACAGCAGCGTGTGGGCACCGGATTGGGCCCATTGCGCTGATTGGGTGATCGCCATCAGCACCTGCTTCAAGTCTTCCAGTTGCGGCGCTTGCGGCTCCTTGAACAGCGCCACCAGCACCACGCCCTGCAACCAGTCCACGGTCACTTGCTCCAGCCCCGGCCAGCAGCGGCCACGGCCGTGGAACAGGCGGCGGGTTTCTGCTGGGGCGGTAGCCAGGGCGGTGAGCACTTGTTGGTTAAGGGGGGCGAGGGCTTCAGGGTTCATCGGGTCGGGTCGGTCATTTGTTGGGGGGCGGCATTTAACCATAATTGCGCTGCTGGTGAACCACCACAAAAAAGGGTGGGAGCGAGCCTGCTCGCGAAGGGGCCGCGTCAGTCGGCATAGTTGTTGAATGACACACCGCTTTCGCGAGCAGGCTCGCTCCCACAGGTTTTTAGGTGTTCACCAGGAGCGAGTTATCACGATTAATTTAACTTTGCGTGAGGATTTGGCGATCTTCCGGCTCCCATAATCGGCCCCAACGAACAACAAACGGGAGCCGGACATGTCGCAGAGCACTGCTTCACCCAAGTCCAGTCATCCACGCTGGCTACGTCTGACCCATTGGCTCAACGCCCTGGCGGTGCTGGTGATGGTCACCAGCGGCTGGCGCATCTACAACGCCTCGCCGATCTACGAATTCAGCTTTCCCAAGTCGATCACCCTCGGCGGCTGGCTGGGCGGCGCGCTGCAATGGCATTTCGCAGCGATGTGGTTCCTGGCGATCAACGGCCTGATCTACCTGGCCTTCAACCTGTTCAGCGGGCGCCTGAAGCGGCGGTTTTTCCCGGTTTCGCCCAAAGGCGTACTGCAGGACCTGTGGGCCGCGTTACGCGGAAAACTCGGGCACGCCGACCTCAGTCATTACAACCAGGTGCAACGCGTCGCTTACCTGTTCGTGATAGTCGACATCACGCTGCTGGTGCTCTCCGGTCTGGTGTTGTGGAAGTCGGTGCAGTTCCCGCTGTTGCGTGAATTGCTGTTCGGTTACGAAGGCGCGCGCCGCGTGCACTTCTTCGCCATGGCGTTGTTGGTGGCCTTTGTGGCGGTGCACCTGGTGATGGTCGCGCTGGTTCCGAAAACGCTGTTGGCCATGATCGTCGGCCGCAAGGAGCAGGTATGAAAAAGCGCATTCAAGTACCCGGGCTGGACGAGGCTTCGATCCTGGCCGACGCCCGCAAGATCCTCGCCCCGCAAATCGAAGACCGCTCGCGCCGTTCGTTCCTGCTGCGCGGCCTGACCCTCGGTGGCGTGGCGATGTTGTCCGGCTGCAACATCACCGACAACGAAAGCGTCGAGACTGCGCTGTCGTCCATGTCGCGCTTCAACGATCGGGTCCAGGGCTGGCTGTTCAACCCCAATGCGATGGCGCCGACCTATCCCGAGTCGATGATCACCCGGCCGTTTCCCTTCAATGCCTACTACAGCATCGACGAGGCACCGACGGTGGAGGAGCAGAGCTATCGCCTGGAAGTCACCGGCCTGGTCGCCGACAAGCGCAGCTGGCGCCTCGAAGAACTGCGCGCCATGGCGCAGACCGAGCAGATTACCCGGCATATTTGCGTCGAAGGCTGGAGTGCGATCGGCCGTTGGGGCGGTGTGCGTTTCAGCGATTTCCTCAAGCGCATCGGCGCCGACACTGATGCCAGGTACGTCGGTTTCAAATGCGCCGACGACTACTACACCAGCATCGACATGGCCACCGCGCTGCATGCGCAAACCCTGCTGGCGCTGACGTACGACGGCGCGGTGTTGCCGCGCCAATACGGCTTCCCGATGAAGCTGCGCATGCCCACCAAGCTGGGCTACAAGAACCCCAAACACATTCAGGCGATTTTCGTCAGCAACACCTACAGCGGCGGCTTCTGGGAAGACCAGGGCTACAACTGGTTTGGTGGCAGCTGATGAGCGTGCAAAACATTCACCGTCCGCAAACCCGTGCTCCAAGGAGATTCATCATGAAAAAGTTGACCACCGTTGTTCTGTCCATGTGCCTGGCCGTTGGCGCCGCCTCTGTGTTCGCCGCTGACACCATGAGCAACGACAGCATGAGCAAGGATTCGATGTCCAAGGACGCCATGTCCAAAGACGCCATGTCCAAGGATGCGATGAAAAAAGACGCGATGAAGAAGACCGATTCGATGTCCAAGGACGCGATGTCCAAAGACAGCATGTCCAAGGATGCAATGTCCAAGGACGCGATGAAAAAAGATGCGATGTCCAAGGATGCGATGAAAAAAAGCGAAATGTCGCAGTAAGTCCAGACAACCGAAATCCCCCTGTGGGAGCGGGCTTGCTCGCGAAGGCGTAGTGTCAGTCGCTATCAATGTTGACTGATCCACCGCCTTTTCGCGAGCAAGCCCGCTCCCACAGTGATTTTGGGATCACCACAGATCACCGCAGGAGCTGGCTTGCCAGCGAAAGTGCCCTCAAGGGCGTTACAAAACCCGGATCGGTCACCTGGCTGCATCAAAAATGAATTTCCGCCGAGTCTACTGCTCATACCTTTAAGGTAGCGGATTAGAGCCCGTGAATTCATAGAGGCAATCAGGGAGCGGCACGGTCATGAGTCGAGCACCGACGGCGGGTGGAGATCTTCCTGGCGGGTTGATCCTGGTGGTTGAGGACGACCCGCTGATCCTGGAGTTTCTGTGTGAGATTCTTCAGGAGGAAGGTTTTGTCGTCGAGCCGCAAATCAGTGCGGACGCCGCAGTGATCTATCTGGAGGAGCATGCGCCGCAGGTGCACATGCTGCTGACGGACATCAACATGCCCGGCACGCTCAATGGCGCTGACCTGGCCAACCAGTTCGGCGATCGCTGGCCGGACAAGCCGATCATGATCATGTCCGGTTTCGAAACCCCTGAAAGCTCGGGCGTGCGGCACAGGGTCTCTTTCATCAAGAAGCCCTGGATGATCGGCGGGCTGCTCGATTGTGTGGGCGAGACCTTCAAATCCAGGCGACTCAACTGACCCGCGCGGGATGCTACATTGCCGGGCAAATCCGTCCAGCACCCGCGAGGTTCTTTTCCTTGGCTGATCACTCTGTTTTCAACTCGACTTACCGTGCCTTTCTGTTCGACATGGACGGCACGGTCCTGACGTCCATTGCCGCCGCCGAGCGGGTCTGGACAACCTGGGCCGTGCGCCATGGCGTCGATGTCGACGCCTTCCTGCCGACCATCCACGGTGCCCGCGCCATCGACACCATCAGCCGTCTGGGCTTGCCCGGGGTGGATGCCGAAGCGGAAGCAGCGTGGATTACCGAAGCGGAAATCGAGGATGTCGACGGGGTATTCGAAGTGGCTGGCGCGGCGAAGTTCCTGCGGTCTTTGCCAGTCAAGCAGTGGGCCATCGTCACTTCCGCCCCTCGGGAACTGGCGTTGCGGCGGATGGCGGCGGCGGGGATTCCAGAGCCTGAGGTGATGGTGACTGCCGAAGACGTCACGGCCGGCAAACCCGATCCTGCGGGGTACCAACTCGCGGCCCGGCGCCTGGGTGTCGAGCCTGAGCAGTGTCTGGTTTTTGAGGACGCCACGGTGGGGATTCTGGCGGCCGAGGCGGCGGGGGCGGACTTGATGATTGTCACGGCGACCCATGAGCAGCCCATTGAGACTGAGCATGTGACGGTGGCAAGTTATGAATCGGTGCGGGTTCTGGTGGATGCCGCCGGTCTGCGCCTGTACGCCGTCTAATGTGGGAGCGGGCTTGCTCGCGAAAGCGTCCTTCCAGTCGACATGTTTGTTGAATGATGGGCCGCATTCGCGAGCAAGCCCGCTCCCACAGGGGGGCCAATGTTCCAGTCAGTAAAGCCCCGGAACCAGCCGCCAGGAGCGGGCGCAATAGGCCTCGTATTCGCTGCCGAACTGCGCCCTCAGCAGGGCCTCTTCCGAGTGAATCCTGGCAATCAGCGGGATCAAGGTCAACGCCGCCAGCAACAGACCGACGCTCGAGCGAAACGCCAGCGCCCAGCCCACGGCGATGACCATCATCCCCAGATAACTGGGGTTGCGCAGGTTGCGGTAAATCCCCTCGGTGACCAGTCGATGCCCCGGCTGGATGGCCACCAGCCCGCTGAAGCGCTTGCCCAGCACAAATACGGGCCACAACCGCAGCGCGCCGCCCACGATGAACAGCAGCGACCCGAGCCAGCGCACGCCTTCACCGCCGAAAGTCCAGAAGTCGATGCGGTCGGTATAGGCTGGCAGAAAGCCACTCAGCACACCGATCACGCCGAAAGCCGGAAGGACCCAGCGATTGGCCCGGTCTTCGCGCTCCCCCGAACTCAGGTTGACCTCGCTGAACAGTGATACGACGGCCATGATCAGGGTGGCCAGGGCAACGACGACCAGTGAGCCGTGATTGAAATAGGCCGCGAAACCACCCAGTCCCCAGATCGCCAGGCCAAGGTAGGCGAGGGTGCTGACGACGGCGAAAAACGCCAGTCTGGCCGAGATTTTCATAAGTGCCTCACACGCGAAAGTGCCTCCTTACATTGTAGGAGCTGCGATGCGGCGTTCCGACTTGCCTGCGATGGCGTTTGAAGACTCGACACCGGCTTCAGAAGCTATGACCGGCAAGCCGGCGCCTACACAAACGACTCCGCTCTCCCATTGCGCCGAATCACCTGCGGCGGTTGCCCGAACACCCGCAGGAACGTTTCGCGCATGCGACGGCGGTCAGCGAACCCGGTTTCCAGGGCGATCTGGTCAAGGGTCAGGCGTCCGCGTTCAAGCATCTGTCGCGCCGCTTCCAGACGCAGGTTCTCGATGGCCTTGGCCGGCGATTGCCCGGTTTCGGCGCGAAATGCCCGGCTGAATTGCCGGGGGCTGAGGTTGGCCACTTGCGCCAGTTGCTCCACCGAAAGGGGCTGGGCGAGGTGTTCCCGGGCGTAGCCGAGCACGGTTTGAATGCGATCGGATTTCGGCGCCAGCTCCAGCAGCGCCGAGTGCTGCGACTGGCCGCCGGCGCGGCGATGGTACATCACCAGTTTCTGCGCCACGGCCCGGGCCAGCTCGGCGCCGTGGTCCTTTTCCACCATGGCCAGGGCGAGGTCGATGCCCGCCGTCATGCCGGCGGAGGTCCAGATCGAACCGTCGATCACATAGATGCGATCAGCCTCGACCTTGATCGCCGGAAACCGTTCCTGCAGTTCCCGGGCGTAGGCCCAGTGGGTGGTGGCCCGCCGTCCGTCGAGCAGGCCGGCCTGGGCCATGACGAACGCTCCGGAGCAGATCGACGCCGTGCGGCGTGCAGTGTTGATACTGGCCCGCAGGTAATCCAGCACGGCCTCGGGCGCCTGTTCGACGATCGAGTCGCCACCGACCACGATCACCGTGTCGAACACGCGCCCGTCGAATGCCTCGGTGCCGACGCTCAAGCCGCCGGAGGCACACAGGGTGTGACCGTTTTCGGACAGCACGCGCACGTCATACAGCGCCTCTGCGGCACTGAAATTGGCGTACTCGAACACCGGCATGGCGGCCAGCGCCATGGACTGGAAACCCTCGAAAACCACGAACGCCACGTTGATCATGGAGCTACCCTCAAATGGTCGTGTCCGAAAAACGTACTTTAAACGTCATTTGAGACAAGCGTAAGTCCCTTTATAACGGTCAGCACCCGGCGAATCTCTCGCCTCACCGTAGAGGAATTGCACCATGGCGCTCTCATCCAAAGGTACTGCACTGATCACCGGCGCTTCTTCGGGCATTGGCGCGGTGTATGCCGATCGCCTCGCCCGGCAGGGTTACAACCTGATTCTGGTGGCCCGCAGCCGGGCCAGGCTCAATGCCCTGGCCAATCATTTGAGCGACCAGACCGGGCGCACCGTGGAGGTGGTTGTCGCCGACCTGAAGAGCAAGGCAGATTCGCTGCGGGTCGAACAGATCCTGCGCAGCGATGCCAGCATCACCCTGTTGGTCAACAACGCCGGGGTCGGTGGCGTCATGCCGCTGCTTGCAAGTCCCGTGGACGAGATGGAGGCGATGATCAACCTCAACGTGACGGCGTTGATGCGCCTGGCTTATGCCGTGGTACCGGGCTTCGTCGCCCGGGGCGCTGGCACTGTGATCAATATCGCCTCCATCGTCGCCATCGCCCCGGAGATTCTCAACGGCGTGTACGGCGGGACCAAGGCGTTCGTCTTGAGCCTGAGCCAGTCGATGCAGCATGAACTGGCGGACAAAGGCGTACGCATCCAGGCGGTGTTGCCGGGGGCGACCGCCACTGATTTCTGGAGTGAGGCCGGCAACCCGGTGGAAAACCTGCCGCAGGAAATCGTGATGTCGGCCGAAGACATGGTCGATGCCGCGCTCGCTGGCCTGGCGGCCGGCGAAGTGGTGACCATTCCGGGCCTGTACGATGCCAGCCAGTGGGACCGTTACGAAGCCCAGCGGCAGACGCTGTCCGGGTTGTTTGGCAACTCCGTGGCGGCGCCGCGCTATCGCTGAGACGGTCGACCCGAGGCCGGGTGAACTAAGCTTGGGAGAGAGGACCGTTCACCACCGGCTTGCGCAAGCTCGACGAGCCGGTGGCGTGTAACAGGAGCCCATATGCTTCACATCCGAACGCCTTTGATCCTGCACCCTGGCCTGTCGACCCCGACTCGCCGTATCTGGCTGAAACTGGAAAACCTGCAACCTGGCGGCTCGTTCAAAATACGCGGCATTGGCTTGCTGTGCAGCCGGGCGGCGCAGCAGGGCAAGCGCAAGGTGATCTGTCCCTCCGGCGGTAACGCGGGACTGGCCACGGCCATGGCTGCCGCGTGCCTGGGGCTCAAGGCCTGCATCGTGGTGCCGCACACCACCCCGCAAAGCACCCGGGAGCGGATCAGCAATACCGGTGCCGAGGTGATCGTGCACGGCAAGGTCTGGGACGAAGCCAACCAACGGGCACGGGAACTTGCCCAGGACCCGCGCACTGAATTCGTGCCGGCCTTCGACCACCCGGTGTTGTGGGAAGGGCACAGCACCATGGTCGATGAAATCCTTGAAGACTGCCCGCCAGTGGATGTGCTGGTGACATCGGTGGGCGGCGGTGGCTTGCTGGCGGGGCTGCTCACCGGCCTGATCCGTCATCGGCGCACCGATTGCCGCATCGTTGCCTGCGAAACCGAAGGCGCGGCGTCGTTCGCCGCGGCGGTGGCGGCCGGGTACCCGGTCAGATTGCCGAAAATCGACACTGTCGCCACGTCTCTGGGCGCCGCACAAGTGGCCACCTGGCCGGTCAAGCACATCGGCGAATTCCCCCATGAGTGCGTGGTGCTCAGTGATGATGAGGCGATCATGGGCGTGGTGCGTTACGCCAATGACTTGCGTCAGTTGGTCGAGCCGGCATGCGGCGTTTCATTGGCGATTGCCTACCTGGATCACCCGGCGATTGCCGACGCCAATGACGTGGTGATCGTGGTGTGCGGCGGGGTGAGTATCAACGCGCAACTGGTGGCCGGGTGGGCACGCTTGTCCACTGCCACGCACGCCAGGTAGGGCCGCAAACGCTATCCCGGTGTCACAAGCCCTACCACAGGCGATGACGATCTTCAGTGATCGGTGGCAACGCCATCCTGGACGAGAATGGCGCGGGCCAGGTCTTCGTCGCTTGCGTTGTTGAGGGCAGGATTGTCCTGACGGATCTTTTTCAACACCGCCTCCAGATAGGCACCACGAATCGCACCGCCACTGGCGACGAAGCTGGAGGCGTCATCCCGGGCGGGAATCATGAGTTTGTGGTCTTTGAACGTCGAGTACAGCGAGGCGGAAACCCCGGCGGAAGTGGCGACGTCACCGGCATCCACTTTGGCCAAAGTCGAACCTGCGGGTAAACAAAGTACCAGAGTAGAAATGATAAACAGACGACGCATGACGGTGTCCTCCGACAGCATGAAGCATAAGTGAAGTACCACATAATTTAGGATGCGCGGCGGTCCCCGAGAGTTCCCTGGCGTTGCCGACTCTGCGCATGGACCGGTGAATTCATGGTCTTGCCGCTGGCGATTTTCTCCAGCCTGATCGACTATCCGCAGCGAGGAACGGGGCAAGAGGGAGGCAGGCCGTTGAACGTCGATATTCAAAGCGTGGTGATCGGGGCGGGTGTCGTCGGGTTGGCGGTGGCCAGGGCCCTGGTCATGAGCGGGCGGGACGTGCTGCTGGTCGAGGCGGGTGAGGGCATCGGCACGGGCATCAGCTCGCGTAATTCGCAAGTGATTCATGCCGGCATCTATTACCCGGAGGGCAGTCTCAAGGCGCAGTTGTGCGTGGAAGGCAAGCGGCGTCTCTACGCTTATTGCGATGGGCACGCTGTTGATTACCGGCGCGTGGGCAAGCTGATCGTGGCCACCGATGAGCAACAGCGCTCGGCTTTGACGCGACTGTTGGAGCAGGGGCGTCTTAATGGCGTCGATGACCTGCAATGGCTGGATAGCGCACAGGCCCGGGAGCTTGAACCGGCGTTGTCCTGCGTCGCGGCACTGTGGTCGCCCTCTACCGGCATCGTCGATTCCCACGGACTGATGCTGGCGCTTCAGGGTGATGCACAGACGTTCGGAGCGACGCTGGCCTTGCGCACGCCGCTGCTGTCGGCCCGTTGCACCGAACAGGGTTTCGAGCTGTACATGGGCGGCAATCAACCCATGACGCTGGGCTGCCGCGAATTGATCAACTGCGCGGGGCTGTCCGCTCCCGAGGTGGCGAGCGCTGTCGTCGGTCTGCCTGCGCAGTTCATTCCCCGGGCGCACTTGTGCAAGGGCAGTTATTTCAGTTTCAGCGGTCGGGCGCCGTTTCGCCATCTGGTGTATCCGGCCCCGGAGAGCGCGGGACTGGGTGTGCACATGACGCTCGACCTGGGCGGGCAGGTGCGCTTCGGACCGGATGTCGAATGGGTCGAGCACATTGATTACCGCGTCGAAGCCCGGCGGGCCGAGGGGTTCTATCAGGCGATCCGCCGTTATTGGCCGGGTTTGCCAGACAACAGCCTGCAACCGGCCTACAGCGGCATTCGCCCGAAAATCAGCGGGCCGACTGAGCCGGCCGCCGATTTTCTCATCAGCGGATGCGCCGAACATGGTGTGCCGGGGCTGGTGAATCTGTTCGGCATCGAATCACCGGGGCTGACCAGTTGCCTGGCGCTCGCCGAGCGCGTGGTGGCGCGCCTGAACGACCGATGATCAGGGCTGGCGCTGCTTCGCGGCCATCGGGTCTATGCTAGGGAGTGCGCTTACCGCCATCGGAGAATTCTGATGATCACCGTACGCACTGCCTGTCTGCTGGCCGATTACAAACGCTGGGCCAATCAGCGCCTCTTTGACAGCCTTGCAGCGCTCCCTCCAGGCGAAGTCAAAAAAGAACGGGTGTCGGTGTTCAAAAACATGATCGGCACTCTCAATCATGTCTATGTGGTGGATTGCATCTGGCGAGCGCACCTTGAAGGCCGGGGGCATAACTTCAAGACTTCACATGATCTGCTGCATGCCGATCTGTCCGAACTGCGCATGGCGCAAAAAGAGATCGATCGCTGGTATTGCGACTGGAGCGCCCGGCAAACCGATGCCTCTCTGGACAAGCCTGTGGAGTTCACTTTTGTCTCGGGCGAAAGTGGCGTCATGAGTGCCGGCGCGATGCTGATGCACGTGGTCAATCACGCCAGCTATCACCGTGGCTGGGTGGTGCAGATGTACTTCGAGATCCCGGCCATGCCACCGGTCACCGACATGCCGGTGTACCTGCGCGAGTCCGAGCCGTTCCTGTTCCGCCCGGTCAGCGTGCCGGCAGTGGAACCGCCATGTGCTGTACAATTTTCGAGCGCAACCAGCGTTCTGCCGGATCGTTATCGTTGACCCCGTTCCAGACCATCGACAATTCGGACAGGTTGATATCAAAGGGTGCATCGTCCGCCCGCAACTGGCTGCTGCCTTCTATCAACGCACTGGCCGCGTAGTCCGGCACGGTGGCGAGCATGTCAGTACCCGCCAGCAAGGCCCGCAACCCCGCGAACTGTGGCACCGCCAGCACCACCCGGCGCGAACGGCCGATCCGTGCCAGGTCGTTGTCGATGGCGCCGCTCAAATCCCCGGAAAACGACACCAGCGCGTGGGGGCGTTCGCAGAACTCGTCCAGGGTCAACGGTCCGGGACGGTCATCGCCGCGCAGGATCTTTACGCTCAAGTCGCGCAATTTCCTGCGCTTGGCGTTGGCCGGCAATTCCGTGGTGTAGCTGATGCCGACGGAAATCTCGCCGCTGGCCAGCATCGACGACATCAGCAGGTAATTCACCCGGCGCACCACCACCACGACGTTCTGCGCCTCCTCGCGAATCTGCTTGAGCAGCGGCGGAAACAGCCCGAATTCGGCGTCGTCGGACAGGCCGATGCGAAACACGTCGCGACTGGTGGAGGGCTCGAAATCCTTGGCCCGGCTGACTGCACCGGAAATGGTGTCCATCGCCGGCTGCAATTCCTTGAGAATCTGCAATGCCCTCGGGGTCGGCTCCAGGGTTCGTCCGTTGCGCACCAGCAACGGGTCGTCGAACAGATCGCGCAACTTTGCCAGCGACGCGCTGACAGCGGGCTGACCGAGGAACAGCTTTTCCCCGGCCCGGGTCAGGTTCTTCTCGAACATCAGGGTTTCGAAAATCACCAGGAGGTTCATGTCCACGCGGCGCAGGTCGTTGCGGTTCATGCCGGGGCTCTCGGTGGTTTTTTGAGTCTTCTCAGTAAAGCATCAAACCCATGAAAAGGAACCTGTGTGTACCGCACTTGTGGCGAGGGAGCTTGCTCCGCCGGGTCGCGCAGCGGCCCCAAAACCTGTCGGCGTGTTCATTCAGGTTATTCGCGTGAAGTGGATTTACGACTGCTGCGCAGCCGAGCGGGAGCAAGCTCCCTCGCCACAAGGTTTCAGTCAACCGACTCTGGTTCGGTCAGCACTTTCCTGAATGTCTCCACCAGCGGCCGCAGGTTGATCCGGTGCCACGTCGCCCACAATGGCGTGGTGAAGGAAATCCACGGCACCTCCCGCAGTACCACCCCCGGCGGGGCGTTGCGGCTCAGGCCTTTCCGGATCATCGCGATGCCCAGCCCCGACGCGACCAGCCCCAATGCGGTGAAGGGTTCGGTGGCTTGCATGCGGATATCCGGGGTGAAGCCGGCGCGGATGCAGGCGCTGACGAAGTCGTCGTGGCAGCTGGCGTTCTGCCGGTGCTGCACGCCGATCCACTCCTGGTCGGCGAGGTCGGCCGGGGTCAGCACGGGCTGCTGCGCCAGCCGATGGTGCTCGGGCAGGGCCAGCAGCATCGGGTCGTCCAGCACTTGAAAACCCAGCAAGTCCGGGTCGTCATCGGTCGGTGGTTCGCTGACCAGGGCAATATCCAGGCTACGTTGGCGCAAGCCTTCGAGCTGTTCTGTCGAGCTGAGATTGTAAAGCGCCACGTGTACGTTCGGCCGGTCGACCCGCAGCACGCGCAAGGCATTGGGCAGCACGCCGGGGCGTGAACAAGGTTGAGCCCTGCGAGCTGACCCTTGATCTGAGCGAGGCGCAGCCGGACGGTTTTCTGCTGGCGGGTCGCTACACTCTTCTCGACCATGATCGCGCCTTGCAGCGCTTGATGGACGCCGCCCTGGCGCAGGGCGTCGAGATCGTGGTAGGCGGTCCTTACAGCTCGGGCATTCTGGCCGGCGGCGCACACTTCGAATACCAGAAGGCCAGCCCGGCGATCATCAGCAAGGTCGAGCAGATCAAACGTATCGCGGCGGCCCATGGTGTTGATATCAAGGCGGCTGCATTGCAGTTCTCGTTGGCTAACCCCGCCGTTGCGGCGGTGATTCCCGGTTCCAGCCGCCCTGAGCGGATTGTCGAAGATGTCGCCGCGCTGTCAGCGGTGATCCCAGCAGCCTTCTGGCAAGCAATGCGCGAAGCGAAACTGGTGTCCGAGCGCGCACCTTTGCCGATCATTGGAGCATGAGTATGAAAATCGATCTGACTGGAAAACTCGCCATTGTCAGCGGCAGCACCGCCGGCATTGGCCAGGGCATCAGCAAGGCGCTGGCCGAATCCGGCGCCACGGTGGTCGTGATCGGCCGCGAGACGGCCAAGGTCGAGCAGGCGGTGGCGAACATTCGCCAGCAGGTGCCGGGTGCTCAATTGCGTGGGCTGACTGCCGATCTCGGAACGCTCGAAGGTGCGGAAAAACTGTTCGCCGCCGAGCCACGGGCCGACATCCTGGTGAACAACCTGGGGATCTACAACGCGGTTGATTTCTTTGACACCCCCGACAGCGAGTGGACGCGGTTCTATGAGATCAACGTAATCTCCGGTGTGCGCCTGTCCCGGCATTACGTGCCGGACATGGTCAAACAGGGTTGGGGGCGGGTGATTTTCCTGTCTTCGGAATCCGGGATCGCGATACCGGCCGACATGCTCAACTACGGCGTGACCAAAAGCGCCAACCTGGCGGTGTCCCATGGGCTGGCCAAGCGGCTCGCGGGCACCGGGGTGACGGTCAATGCGATCCTGCCGGGGCCGACATTGACCGACGGCGTGGAGCAGATGCTCAAGGACGCCACTGCCGAATCGGGGCGCAGCGTTCGCGAAGAAGCCGACGCCTTCGTGCGCAGCGCCCGGCCAACGTCGATCATCCAGCGGGTAGCGGATGTCGAGGAAGTGGCGAACCTGGTGGCCTACATTGCTTCGCCGCTATCCTCGGCCACCACCGGCGCAGCCCTGCGGGTCGACGGCGGTGTCGTCGACAGCCTGGCCATCTGAACCTTATTGATTGGAGAAAGCATTACATGGCAACTGCATCAGCCTATATCGACATCCCGGCTTCGGCCGACCAGGTCTGGCAATTGATTGGCGGTTTCAACTCGCTGCCGGACTGGCTGCCGTTCATCCCCAAGAGCGAACTCAGCGAAGGCGGGCGCGTGCGCAGCCTGCAAACGGCGGACGGTGCGGTGGTCATCGAACGCCTGCAAGCCTTCGACAACGCGGGCCAAACCTACAGCTACTCGATTTTGCAGGCACCCTTTCCGGCGACTGATTATCTGGCAACGATCAAGGTTCAAGCACAAGGCGAGGGCGCGCGGGTGACCTGGTCCGGTCGGTTCGAACCGGTGGGTGTGAGCAACGAGGAAGTGGTGGCGTTGTTTACCGGGATCTATCAGGGTGGGCTCGAGGCGTTGCGGGCCAATTATCCGGCCTGACCGTCAAAACACCAATCCCCTGTAGGAGCGAGCCTGCTCGCGATGGACGTCAACGATAACGCGGGCTGTCTGAATCCCCGCGGTGCCCCGGCATTTTTCGCGAGCAAGCTCGCTCCTACAGTGGTGTCAGGCTTGAGGAATCAAACTCTCCCGACAATCGAGCACCAGCCGCGCGCCTCCCAGTTCACTGCTGCCCACCTCCAGCGTAAACCCGTGCAGGCTGACAATTGCTGCGACGATGGACAGCCCCAGCCCGAAGCCGCTTTTCTGATTGCCCGCCTCGGCGCGATAGAAACGCTGGAACACCGCTTCACGTTCCGCCTCGGGAATGCCCGGGCCGGAGTCGAGCACTTCGATGCGCGTGTGCCCGCCATCGTTGACCCCGCGCAAGATCACTGCGCCGCCGGGCGGGGTGAATTTGATCGAGTTGCTCAACAGGTTCGCCACGGCTTCGAACAGCAGTGCCCGGTCGCCATTGAGGGGTGGCAACGACGCGGGCAGGTGCAGTTGGAACACCAGGCCGTCGTCTTCCGCCAGGGGCAGATAGAACTCATGCAGTTCCTGCAACAACGCCACCGGGTCCAGTTGCACGAAACCGGAGCGGCGCTGGCGGTCTTCCAGTTCGGAAATCCGCAGCAAGCCACGGAAACGCGCCATCAACGTATCGGCCTCGGCCAGCACCAGGTCCAGTTGCAGGGCCTGCGGTGAACCTTCGCCGGCTTGCTGCTGCATGCGGTAAAGCTGTGCGCGCAGGCGGGTCAGGGGCGTGCGCAGGTCATGGGCGATGTTGTCGCACACGCCCTTGACCTCGTTCATCAAGCGCTCGATGCGTTCGAGCATGGCGTTGACGATGGCGGCGAGCATGTCCAGTTCGTCACGCCGATTGGACAGCGGCAAACGCCGGCTCAGGTCGCCAGCAACGATGGCTTCGGCGCTGGCCTGGATGGCGCGAATGCGTCGCAACGGCCGGCGCCGCAGCAGATACCAGCCGACGATGCCTGGCACGATGGTCAGGGTCACGCCCCAGAACAGGGCGTGAAGGATGATTCGGGTCACGGCGAACAGCGAACCGTTGTCGCGCACCAGCACCAGCCAGCGGCCGTCGAGGGTGGGGGTCGCCACGGCATCGCAACTGTCGGCGGGCAGCGTCTGCTCGCCGCTGTCGTCGGAGGCGTCGCAGTCGCGCAGCGTGTGGATCCTGCCATCGAGCGGCAAGCCGTCCGGAATGTAGCGCAGGGCGCCGCTCAGGTAACGGTGCCGGGCATCGAACAGGCCGTAGGCGTCGATGCCGCGGATGTCGAAGGTCATGCTCACGGCGAGGGCGTCCACCAGTTGCTCGCCCGAGAAGCGCGAGAACAGGTGCTGGCGTTGCATCAGCGAATGCTTGGCCAGGTTGTCCAGGTAAGCGGAAACCTCGTAGTACATGACCCCCATGAGAATCCCGCTCCAGATCACGAACAGCGAACTGTAGAGCGCCAGCAGACGACTGCTGGAGGAGCGCCAGCCTTTAGACGGGTTCGGCAATGACATAACCCGAGCCTCGCACGGTCCGAATCAGTGGGACATTGCCAGGCGGGTCGATCTTCTTGCGCAGACGACCGATGTGGACGTCGATCAGGTTGGTGCCAGGGTCGAAGTGGTAACCCCAGACTTCCTCGAAAATCATCATCCGCGAGAGGATTTGCCCGGTATTGCGCATCAGGAATTCCAGCAGTTTGTATTCGGTGGGCAATAGCGTCAGCAACTGACCGTCGCGGCTGGCTTCGTGGCTGATCAGGTTCAACTCCAGGTCCGCCACCCGCAGCGTGGTGGCCTGGGCGGTCACGGTATTCTGCCGGCGCAGCAGGACTTCGACCCGGGCAGCCATTTCATCGGTGGCGAAGGGTTTGGTCAGGTAGTCGTCGCCGCCGGCGCGCAAGCCGCGCACACGCTCATCGACGTCGGACAGTGCGCTGATCATCAGGATCGGCGTGGCCACGCCCATGGTCCGCAGCGTGGTGACAATCGCCAGGCCATCGAGCCCGGGCAACATGCGGTCGAGGGTGATCAGGTCATAGTTGCCGCTGACCGCACGTTCCAGCCCTTCGCGGCCATTGTCGACCCAGTCGACGTCGAGGCCGTGGCTACTCAGTTCGGCGACAATTTCCCGGGCGGTCACGGCGTCGTCTTCGATGGTCAAGATGCGGGTCATGGGGCTGGCCTGATTAAATGTTCACAACGTTGTGCGGCATTTTGCCAAGAAATGCTCGCAGGCTTTCTAAATAAAAGTTCATGGGCATTCCGGGTTTCGGCCAATGCATAAGCCCGCTGAGCAAACTTGCTGCCACAAGAGAATGCAATCCCCTGTGGGAGCGAGCCTGCTCCGGGCGGCGTTCCGACGAAAACGGTAGGTCAGGCGAAGCGAGTCCACCTATTCAATCGGCGTATCCACAAACACCTCAAGCCCTTCGGCATACTCCGTGAATGCGGCGATCCGGGGGAACTGCGCCGCACTCACCTGATCCGGCACCACCAGGTTGGTAAAGCTCCAGGCCACGGCGAGGGTAATGCCGTCCTGCTCAATCGCGCCGTCAGTCTTCAGCGGCTGATTTTCCAGCTCCCGCTCCAGCGCCGAATAGGCTGCCGTCAGCTGTCCTTCGACCCGCTGCACCCAGGGTTCGAATTGGATCTCCGCCGGCCGCAGGTTGCGCTCATAGTAAAGCTGCACGGACTTTTCGCTGGCGGCCAACGCCAGGCCAATCAGGCGCAGCGCACGCAGGCGTTGACCCGGTTCGGCGGGCATCAGGCTTTTTTGGGCCAGGGTTTCCAGGTAGTCGATGATCAGCGTCGAATCCATCAACACCTCACCGTCATCCAGCACCAGCGTGGGCGCCTTGACCACCGGGTTGATCTGCCGGAACTGTTCGAAGTGGCGGAACACCGAGACCGACTGATGTTCCAGCGTGATTCCCAGGCGTTTGGCAGAAATGGCGGCGCGCCTTACATAGGGCGAGTCCAGCATACCGATCAGCTTCATGGTCCTTTCCTTTATATGGCCATTTCGGGAGGGACAACCTTAGCTGAGGTTCGCAACCCTGCAAATGACCGTGAAAAATGCCCGGTGCCAGCCGTTTGTCTTCTATATACAGCCGCTCGATTGAATTTCTTGCTATAAACGCACTCCGATTACCGCCTCAAAGCCTGCCGTAGAGCATTTTCAGGGCTTTGTCGGACAAATTCGCTGTCTTTTCAGTTGCTGAGGCCTCAAGTCGGCCTTAGACTGCCGCCCCTCGTAAATTGAGTGCCGGGTGGCGCTTGGAACAAACGGCGCCTTTCCGATGGCCTGCCCAGGTCTGCCGGAACGCTCCCTTATTCGCCTTAATGCACGTTTTTTTATAGAGATATCAATGACAAAGGACAAGTTGCTGGCCATGCCGGCGGATGACTACATGAATGCCGAGCAACATGCTTTTTTCTCCGAGCTGTTGCAGAACATGAAAGTCGAAACCCATGAGCGCATCGAACAGAACCGCATCGCCATCGAAAGCCTGGACACCCCGGCCGATCCGGCAGACGCGGCTTCGGTCGAAGAAGAGCGCACCTGGCTGGTGAACGCGATCGATCGCGACCAGCGCATGCTGCCTCAGTTGGAACAAGCGCTGGAACGCATCAAGGAAGACAGCTTCGGCTGGTGCGACGACAGCGGCGAGCCGATTGGCCTCAAGCGCCTGCTGATCAGCCCGACCACCAAGTACTGCATCGAAGCTCAGGAACGTCACGAGCAAATCGACAAGCACCAGCGTCAGGCCTGATTCTGCGAGGCAGCCCTTTTGATCCGGGCTGCCTTGAAAAGATCGCAGCCTGTGGCAGCTCCTGCGCAATTGAAGCAGGACGCTGCCGCAGGCTGCGATCTTTGTTTTCTGCCGTCTTCGATTTCCCGGTTCTTCTATTGATCTGCTGCAACGTTCGCGACTAAAGGCTCATGGATAATGGCCTTATGGTGGCGTTTAATGCGAAGACAACAATTAGAAGCTTTCCGGGGTGACGATGATGACGAGAGACGGGTCTCTGGTTGCGGCAGTGCCTGCACCAGTGCTGTTGCCGAAAAACCGCTGGCTGACACCGACGCTGCAAAGCATCGCCCTGATGCTGTTGTTATGTGGCATGACGCTGGGCGACTGGTCGCTCTACCTTGGCCTGCCCCTGGCCGTATTGATTGTCTGGTTGCCTCGCCTGCGTTCGCGCGCGACCCCGGAGGCTGCTTGCCCCGACAACTCCGATGCCATCGGCGAGTTGACTCGCGATCTTTCCTACACCACCAGTCATAACGCGCTATCGGCTGCCGGTGTGGCGTTTTCGGTTCGACAACTGGCGGAAAAGCTGCAATCGCAGCTCACGGCGGCGGCCCGGATCGTCAGCAACGCCGAGGTCATGATCACCACCGAACACGCCGCCTCGACGCTCAGTCGCCAGGCGTTGAGTGCCGCCAGCGAGGCTCATCAAAGTGGCGCGGTCGGGCGTACGGAACTGATCGAGTCCATTGCGCGCATGCATCAACTCAGCCAGCGCGCCAGCAACAGCCGTGAACTGATCGAAGCCTTGAGCCTGCGCAGCGATGATATCCAGCGCGTGACCCTGGTGATTCAGTCCATCGCCAGCCAGACCAATCTGTTGGCGTTGAATGCCGCCATTGAAGCGGCGCGGGCGGGGGAGCACGGTCGCGGGTTTGCCGTGGTGGCCGACGAGGTTCGTGGGCTCGCCGCCCGCACGGCGGCCGCCACGGGTGAAGTCGGCGAGATGGTGGCCGATATCCAGCAACGCACGGCGCAGGTGGTGGAGCAGATCCGCCAACTGTCCAGCGACCTCGACACCGGTGTCGGGCAGGTCGAACGGACGGGGCAGCACCTGGAGAACATTGCCCGTCTGGCGGCCAGTGTCGAGTCCAAGGTCGGAGAAATCGCCCGAGGGGCAGACACCAACCGTGAACAGCTCGACAGCCTGTTTCACGCCATCGAACAGATGCGCAGCGACCTGGCGGTCAGCGACCAGCAGACTCAACGTCTGGCCCAAGCGGCGGTGCAAATGGAAGGGCAGGCGGAAACCATCAGCGAGCGTCTTGCCGAGGTGGGACTGGATGACTATCACCAGCGGATCTTTGACCTGGCCCGGGAAGGCGCGAGCCAGATCGCAGCGCGTTTCGAGGCGGATATCGACACCGGTCGAATCAGTCTCGACGACTTGTTCGACCGCAATTACCAGGTCATCCCCGATACCAGCCCGGCCAAGTACCAGACGCGTTTCGACCGCTACACCGATCAGGTTTTGCCAACCATCCAGGAGCCGTTGTTACCGCGTCACGAAGGATTGGTGTTCGCCATCGCCTGCACCCAGCAGGGTTATGTGCCGACCCACAACCATGCGTTCAGTCAGCCGTTGACGGGCGACGCGCAGATCGACGCCTTGCAGAACCGGACCAAGCGCAAGTTCGCCGACCGCACCGGGATCCGCTGTGGCAGTCATCAGAAGGCTGTGCTGCTGCAAACCTATACCCGCGACACCGGAGAGTTGATGCACGATCTCTCGGTGCCGATCATGCTCAAGGGCCGGCATTGGGGCGGTTTGCGCCTGGGCTACAAACTGGAAAAGCCGCGCTAGAAACCCCGGCTGCCGGGCAACTGTTACACATTTTGCAATTAACCTGTGCAGGGTTTTGCTGTTTCCTCGGCGAAAGACTAATTAACATATCTATTAATTAGGTTGCTAATGAAGTTCGAGAGGTCAGCATGCAAGGCAAAGTTGATGTCGCGGTCATGATCGGCAGCGGAGTACCTGCCAATCTGCGCTCCATGGGGCGCAAGGTGTGCTGGGTGGTGTTGCTCAATGGCGAGCGCCGGGGCACGGCGTTCTCCAGTCGAGACGAAGCGGAAGAGTGCAGGGCTGCCTGGTTGGCGCAATTGAACGCCGAAAGACCTGGCAGCCTGCATTGAGGCGGTCAGTGCGTCTGGTGCATGCGCAGGTTCAGGTCGTCGACCACCCGCGCCCAGTCGGCGTCTTCGCGTAATTGTTCTTTGAGGAAGCCGGCCTGTTGCGGTGACCAGAACTCGGCGTCGATGAGCTTCTTGTCGTCAGGCAGGAAATGGCCGGCAATGAAGTCGTCGATCGCTTTCTGGCTGGAGTCCAGGCCGAGCTGGTCGAACAGGCCTTTCAAGTCGTGTGTCGGTGATTCCATCTTCATCTCCTTGCAGGTCATCAGTCGGGTCGAGGGGCAACGCGCGGTACCCAGGCTTCGAGGGTGCTGCACGGGTGGAGTTCGATCGCGATGTTCAAGCGCAACAGTGAGCATAGACCGCCAAACCGACAATCAGGCTTTCAGTGCCCCTGCATCGACCGCCGCCTTCAGTTCCCGGGCCGATTCCTGGGCCGCAATGGCGGCGACATCCGGGGTTTTGAACCAGCGATCCTTTTCGACCTGGTGATACGTCACGGTCTTTAACGGTGGTTTGGCGCGCATGACAATCACGGCCTGGAATTCACCGTCGATTTCTCTGGCTTCACCCCGGATAAAAAACTCGCCGATATCAAATTCCGTCACGTTGCAGACTTCCCCTGGAAATACATTGTTGTTGTCAACGTAACCCGATTTTTCCGGATCCGTTTTATTGGGCAGGCAGTATGGCAGTAGTTGCCCGTCGACGGCTGAGATAAGTCGACGGGCAGACCAAACGTCCATGGAAAGGCGCTCGGTGGGCATGTCAACTGTGTGACTCCAGAAGCCGGGCGAGGGCGCAGGCTTCGTTATGATTGGCTCGGAAACCTCTTACGTAGCCTGTAGAAATTTCCTTGATATGAAAGAAGGCAATGCCCGCCATCACCACCTGAAATCGCGGGCGGGGCGGGACATCGGGAAGCGGTTCGTGGCGGCGGAACCGTGCCGGGGGCGAGATCGGCGCGGTTTCCGAGTCAGGCACCAAGGGATAGGCAAAGTGGGTCAGCATGCACATATGAAGTCCTTTTCATTGTTTTACCGACGTATGTACGTCGTTTTGGCTAGTCTCCAAGAGCATCGCTGCTCTAGAATCACCCTCACTGGTGGGTGAATGATGTTTATCTAAAGCAATTTTTTACGCACGATATGTAGGAAAAGATTTTTTCTTGATGAGATTTTTCCCCGAAGTTGATAGTCCATAATTTTCTGGCAGCAGGAAGGGAGTTTTCCTTCAACCTGTGACGAACGCCAGCCAGGACGACACGAGTGACGTTTCAGTAGTCTTCTCAAGCTTCGTGATGAATGAGTGCACTACTCATTCAGGACATCAATCCGGGTTCTTTGGCTACACCTTCGGCATTGCCGCTTTTTTGGCTGTGCGTTTATTTTTCGCGCACGACACCATTTTTCAGATGTGGGGATGTTTCCTTGGCAGTAAGTAATCTCGATATGCATGCTTTGTTCGTGCTGGGTGATTTGCGCGCAAAGCTGGTCAAGCAGTTTCAGTCACGTTTCGTTTACCTCACCGAACAGAACGCTGAAGGCATTTACATTGCCGAAATCGACACCGAATCGGCCCTGGTGGTGGACGACAAACCCGGACTCAAACTCAAGGTCGGCGATCATTTCAGCGCTTCGGTGCTGCCCAGTCGCGAAGGCGGCAAGCTGGACATCAGGTTCCGCGACATCAAGCTGACGGTTTACGGAATTGGCGATTACGCCTTCGTGACCACGGCCGACGGTCAGGGGATTGTGTTCAAGGAGGGGCACAGCGTGGTGACGGTGTTTGCCGCCCATCAACAGTTGCAGGAAGGCCTGACCAAGACCCTGAAAGCCGTGACCGCCAAAGCGGCCAAGTGGCGCAAGGGCGAGCTGGTGACCTTCAAGGCCAGCGAGTGATGACCCTGACCCGCGCCGATTTCCACGAGCACAACCTGGTCAGCGCACAAGACGACGCGCGGCGGCTGTTCGGGCAGAAGACCATTCTGCAAGGAGCCTGGCTGAATTGGGTGGCGTCACAGCTTTACCAACTGCAACCGGCGGAGTACGCCAGCATGGTCAGGCGAGAGTTGATGCGATTGCAGGAAACTTCCGAAAATTGATCCACGCACCTCGAAAGCAGGAACCTCTACTACAGTCAATGAACTGAGTATTCAGAGGCTTCGCGGTCTGCTGCCAGGCCATCCTGCTATTGCTGTGAACAGCACGAGGTGCAAAAGCATGAACGGATTTCGACGGTTGCTGGCTGCTGTCCTGGCCACTTTCGGTTTGCTGGCGACACCGGCCCCGGCGTTGGCCGCCCAGACACCCATCCACTTCGCCGACCTGAACTGGGAAAGCGGCAGCCTGATTACCGATGTCCTGCGTATCATTGTCGAGAAGGGCTACGGGCTGTCGACCGATACCTTGCCGGGCACCACCATCACCCTGGAAACCGCGCTGGCCAACAATGACATCCAGGTCATCGGCGAAGAGTGGGCCGGTCGCAGCCCGGTCTGGGTGAAGGCGGAAGCCGAAGGCAAAGTCGTCAGCCTCGGCGATACGGTCAAGGGCGCTACCGAAGGCTGGTGGGTGCCGGAATATGTGGTCAAGGGCGACCCGGCCAAGGGCATCAAGCCGCTGGCGCCGGACCTGCGCAGCGTCAGCGACCTGCCGCGTTACAAAGACGTGTTCAAGGACCCGGAAGCCCCGACCAAGGGGCGTTTCCTCAACAGCCCTATCGGTTGGACCTCGGAAGTGGTCAACAAGCAGAAGCTCAAGGCGTATGGGCTGGACGACAGCTACGTGAATTTCCGCAGTGGTTCGGGCGCGGCACTGGATGCAGAGATCAGTTCGTCAATTCATCGTGGCAAGCCGGTGCTGTTTTACTACTGGTCGCCCACGCCGTTGCTTGGCCGCTTCAAGCTGATTCAACTCGAAGAGCCACCGTTCGACGCCGAGGCCTGGAAAACCTTGACCGACGCCGACAACCCCAATCCGCAGCCGACCCGTTCCCTTGCCTCCAAGCTGTCGATCGGGGTGTCCACCCCCTTTCAGAAACAATACCCGCAGATTGCCGAGTTCTTCGCCAAGGTCGACTTTCCGATCGCCCCCCTGAACAAAGCGCTGGCCGAAATGAGCGAGAAACATACACCGCCGCGCCAGGCTGCGCAGGCGTTCATGAAGGCTCATCCGGACGTCTGGCGGGCCTGGCTGCCCAAGGACGTGGCGGATAAAGTCGCCACCGGAATGTGAGCGGCCGCCGGTATGAACTTTTGATCTTGCACTTGCCCGCGCACGACGGGAAAAGCCGGCTAGCCTGTTCTGTTCAAATCCCTTTCAAGGACCTCTGAACCATGACCTTGTTGTTGGCTCAATGGCTGGTGACGATCTTCGCCGTGATCAGTCTGGTGCATGTGTATTGGGCGTTGGGTGGTGAGTGGGCGGCGGTGGCGGCGGTCCCGCACGTACCGCAGGAGGGCAGCGCACAACTGCGGCCGGCGTTCAAGCCACGGGGCTGGATCACACTGGTGGTGGCCGCGGTACTGCTGTCGATTGCCGTGCTGGTGTGCTGGCGGGTGGGGTGGTGGCTGCCACCGTTGCATCACTGGTCGTTGCAGTGGGTGATCAGCGCAATTGCGATTTTGCTGTTTGCCCGGGCCATTGGCGATTCGGAGCTGGTGGGTTTTTTCAAAGAGGTCAAAGGCTCGGAATTTGCCCGGCTGGACACTTGGGTTTACTCGCCGTTGTGTGTGGTGCTGGGGGCCGGGTTGTTGGCGGTGGCCTGGGTCTGAGACAGACAGGTCCTGATGTATCGACAGGTCTATCGCCTTCGCGGGCAAGCCCGCTCCCACAAGGTTCAGCGCAACCCCTCTGGGAGCGGGCTTGGTCCGGGCGGCGATCCGACGAAGAGGCCGGTCCAGGCACTAAAAAATTTGCTTTAACTGCTGCTTTCGGTCCGACGGCTGCTCACTTCGGCCGGCACATCATCCCCGGCCATGCGTTTGCGAAACAGTGCCGCCCGGGCCAGCAGCAAGGTGGTCACCGGTACGGTAATCGCCAGCAGGATCGGAATCAGCCAGGCGTGCAATACCGGCGCGGACTTGAGCGCCGAAAAGTAGATGATCGAAGCCAGTGCCACGCACCAGGCTCCGAGCGTCGTGAGGCCAGGGCGGGTGGGTGCATGCGCTGGAAATAATCCTTCATGCGCAGCAGGCCCGTGGCGCCGATCAACGCAAACAGACTGCCGAGCACCAGCAGGATCGCCACCGGGATTTCCACCCACATCGACAATGGCGCATTCATTCGATCACCTCACCACGCAGCAGGAATTTCGCCAGGGCGAACGAGCCGACGAAACCGAACAGTGCTATCAGCAGCGCCGCCTCGAAGTACGTGTCACTGGCATAACGAATACCCAGCGCCAGCATCATCAGCATCGCGACGATGTACAGGTAGTCCAGCGCCAGAACCCGGTCCTGGGCCGACGGCCCCTTGAACAGGCGGATCAGGGTCAGGATCATCGCCAGGGAAAAGAAGAACAGGCTCAGCAGGATCGCGTTCGACAGCAACGGGCTCATTCGAAGATCTCCATCAACGGGCGTTCGTAGGTCGCCTTGAAGTGCTGGATGAACAGCGCCTCATCGTCCAGGTCGAAGACGTGCAACAGCAAAATGCTGCGGTCCAGCGCCAGCTCCGACCAGACCGTACCGGGCACCACCGTGGTGATCATCGACAGCGCGGCCAGGCCGTTGGCATCGCGCAGGTCCAGCGGCACCTTGATGAATCGTGAGCGGGGCGGGCGGCGACCGGCATTGAGCACGCCCCAGGCCACGGCGAAGTTGGACACCAGCACATCACGTCCGACCAGCAGCACCAGACGCAGGATCACCCCGGGACGACGGATGCGTACCGGCAGCGGACGCAGCCGGCGCATCATCAGCGGCGCACAAAACCCCAGCGCCGCACCCAGCAGCAGATTGCCGGTGCTTGTCGACAGGTTCAGCAACAGCCACAACAGCCACAAGGCCAGCGACAGCAAGGGTGCGGGAAACAGACGCTTCACGGTTGCACCTCCTGCGGGGTCGCCTTGGCCGTCGGGTTCGGCACGACGCGAGTGTCGAGCACGGCCATCACATATTGCTGCGGGTTGTACAAGGCGTCGGCGGCGGCCTGGGTGTAGCGCAGCAGCGGATCTGCCTTGAAGGTCAGCGCAATACTCAAGCCCAGCAGCGCGAAGATAGGCACGCATTCGAAGCGTCGCAGCAGGGGCGATGGTCGTTCCGCCGGAGTCCAGAAGCGCTGGACGCCCAGGCGCGAGAACGCGATCAGCGACGCCAGCCCCGACAAAATCAATAACACCAACAAGCCCCACGCGGCGCTGGAAATCGGTGTGTCACCGCTGTTGCCCAGACCCAGGGGATTGAGCAAGGCACCGATCAACCCGAGTTTGCCGATAAACCCGGAGAGCGGCGGCATGCCGATGATCAGCAAAGCACAGGCGATGAAGCTCAGGCCGAGAAACGCCATGGTCCAGGGAATCACCTGGCCGACCACGGCCTTCTGTTCGTCGTCGAGGTTGGTACCTTTGGGCGGATGCAGGGATTCCAGTGGGCGGGGCAGCAGTTCGGTCTCATCTTCGAGCAGGACTTCGTTGGCCGAGCGCGAGCGCTCGATCAGTTCGGCCAGCAGGAACAGTGCGCTCAACGCCAGGGTCGAGCTGAACAGATAGAACAGCGCCGCGCCAACCAGGTTCGGCTGGGCGAAACCGATGGTCGACAACAGAATGCCCGCCGACACCAGAATGCTCAGGCTGGCCATGCGCTCCAGGCGTTGCGCGGCGAGGATCGCGATGGCGGCGCAGACGATGGTCGCCATGCCGCCGTAAATCAGCCACTCACCGCCAAAGAACGCCGACGCCCCGGCCTGGGCGGAGAACAGCAGCGTCCACAGGCGCAGCAAGGTGTAGACGCCCACCTTGGTCATGATCGCAAACATCGCCGCCACCGGCGCGCTGGCCGAGGAGTAGGCCGGCACCAGCCAGAAGTTCAGTGGCCACATGCCGGCCTTGGCCAGAAACGCGATGGCCAGAATCCCCGCGCCGGCATGTAGCAAGCCCCGATCGGCTGCGGACACCAGCGGGATTTTCACCGCCAGGTCGGCCATGTTCAGCGTGCCGGTGACGCCGTAGATCAGCGCCGCGCCAATCAGGAACAGCGACGAGGCCAACAGGTTGATCGAGATGTAATGCAGCCCCGACGACACCCGCGCCCGGCCCGAGCCGTGGAGCATCAACCCGTAGGACGCGGCCAGCAACACCTCGAAAAACACGAACAGGTTGAACAGGTCAGCGGTGAGGAACGCGCCGTAAAGGCCCATCAACTGGATCTGGAACAGCGCGTGAAAACTCGAACCGGCGCTGTCCCAGCGGGCCATGGCGAACAGCAGGGCACTGACGCCGATGAGGCCGGTCAACACCAGCATCAGCGCCGACAGGCGATCGACCACCAGCACCAGGCCGAACGGCACTTGCCAGTTGCTCGGCAGGTACACGCCGATGGAGCCGGGCACACCGGTGGTTTGTGTCCATTGCAACAACGCCACGGCAATGCCCAGCCCGAGCAGGCTGGAGATCAGGTTGATCTTTGCCTTGAGCGACCGGTGCTTCTCGCCAAGCATCAGCATGATCGCGGCGGTCAGCAGCGGCAGCAGAATGGGCGCGACGATCAAGTGGGTCATCGCCATCATTCCCTGGGCTCCCGGCCATCCACATGGTCGGTGCCGGTCAGGCCTCGGGAGGCCAGCAGCACCACCAGAAACAGCGCGGTCATGGCGAAGCTGATGACGATCGCCGTCAGCACCAGTGCCTGCGGCAACGGGTCGGTGTAATGCAGCAGGTCCTGAGGTATGCCGTCCTTGATGATCGGTTCCTTGCCGATGAACAGGCTGCCCATGCTGAAAATGAACAGATTGACCCCGTAGGACAGCAGGCACAGGCCCATGACCACCTGGAACGTCCGTGGGCGCAGGATCAGCCAGACGCCGGACGCGGCCAGT
Organism: Pseudomonas sp. BIC9C; assembly: GCF_034541995.1. NCBI lineage: Bacteria > Pseudomonadati > Pseudomonadota > Gammaproteobacteria > Pseudomonadales > Pseudomonadaceae > Pseudomonas > Pseudomonas sp. BIC9C. The sequence continues at coordinate 363,742 of NZ_JAWDGM010000004.1, read as the reverse complement.
ACGCCGATGGCGATTGCGATGACTTCTTCCATCAGACGGCTCCCTTGGCGGTAACGGATTTAGGCTGGGCAGCGGTTTTGTGACCCCGCACCGATTGGTGGGCGAGGGCGGTGAGGATCAACAGGGTCGAGCCAACTACCACGCCGTACACACCGATGTCGAAGAACAGCGCGCTGGCCAGGTGAATGTCACCCAGCAGCGGCAACGAGAAATGCCAGGTGTGGGTGGTCAGGAACGGATAGCCGACCACCATGGCTCCCAGGCCGGTGGCCGTGGCAAACAGCAGCCCGGTGCCCATCCAGCGCAGCGGCCGCAGGCTCATTTGCGCCTCGACCCACTGCGTGCCGGCGACCATGTATTGCAGGATGAACGCCACCGACATCACCAGCCCGGCGACAAAGCCGCCGCCCGGTTGATTGTGCCCACGCATGAACAGGTAGAACGACACCACCAGCGCCACCGGCAACAGCAGGCGCACCAGCACCGCCGGCACCATCATGAAGCCGAGCGCGGTGTCGCTGGCGTGACGCGGGTTGACCAGGTCGGTGACCACATCCGGTGCGAGCAAGCGTTGCTGGGCCGGCAGTTGCAGGCTTTCTTTCGGCGGACGGAAGCGGCGCAGCAGGGCATACACGGTCAGGGCCACGGCCACCAGTACGGTGATTTCACCAAGGGTGTCGAAACCACGGAAGTCCACCAGCATCACGTTGACCACGTTGCTGCCGCCGCCTTCGGGCAAGGCGCGACTCAGGTAGAAGGAGGAAATGTCGTTGGGGGTCTGGCGCGTCAGCATGGCGTAGGCCAGCAACGCCATGCCGACACCGACCGAGGTCGACAGCAGCAAGTCGCGGATACGCCGTACCCGCGCCCGGCGCAGACTGCCTGGCAGCGGCGAGACTTCTTCGATCCGTCGTGGCAGCCAGCGCAGGCCCAGCAGGATCAGCACCGTGGTCACCACTTCGACCGCCAGTTGGGTCAGGGCCAGGTCCGGCGCCGAAAACCAGACGAAGGTGACGCAGGTCATCAGGCCGCAGACGCTGACCATGGTCAGGGCCGCGAGTCGGTGATACTTGGCCTGATAGGCCGCGCCAAGGGCACAGGCAATGGCCAGCAACCACAGGGTGACGAAGACGATCGAACCGGGGATTTTCGGCCGGTCACCCCAGTGAAGACTGCTGTGCAGCATGGGAATCAACCCGGCCAGCAAGGCGGCGAGCACCACCAGGAACAACTGCATTTGCAGGCGTTTGGTGCCAATCCGCGGCTCCAGGCGACGGGCCAGGCGCACGATGGTGACAAGGGCGTATTCGAACAGGTGCTTGCCGTCCAGGCGACCGATGACGGGCGGACGGTTGAAGTTTCCGCGCTTGAATTGATTGCGCAGCAGCAGATAGAGCACGGTGCCGCAGGACAACGCGATCAGGCTCATGATCATCGGTGCGTTCAGGCCGTGCCAGATGGCCAGGCTGTATTCGGGCAGCGTGCCGCCGACCACCGGTTGCGCCGCCGCCGCGAGCAGCGGGCCTACCACCTGGGCCGGGAAGATCCCCACCAGCAGGCAGGTGAACACCAGCAGCTCAACCGGCGCACGCATCCAGCGCGGTGGCTCGTGGGGCGTGTGCGGCAGGTCGGTCGCGGACGGACCGAAGAACACATCCACGGTGAAACGCAGGGAGTAAGCCACGCTGAAGGTACCGGCAATCGTTGCCACGATCGGCAAGCTCAACTCGACCCAGCGCGTGGCATTGATGAACACGGTTTCGGCGAAGAACATTTCCTTGGACAGGAAACCGTTGAGCAACGGTACCCCGGCCATCGAGGCGCTGGCGACCATGGCCAGGGTGGCGGTAAACGGCATCAGCTTGTACAGGCCACTGAGCTTGCGGATGTCGCGGGTGCCACTTTCGTGGTCGATGATCCCGGCGGCCATGAACAGTGAGGCCTTGAACGTCGCATGGTTGAGGATGTGGAACACCGCGGCCACGGCGGCCAGCGGGCTGTTCAAACCGAGCAGTAGTGTGATCAGGCCGAGATGGCTGATGGTCGAGTAGGCCAGCAGCCCTTTGAGGTCGTTCTGGAACATCGCGCAATACGCCCCCAGCAACAGGGTGCAGGCACCGGCGCCGCTGACGATGTAGAACCATTCTTCACTGCCCGACAGCGAAGGCCATAGCCGCGCGAGCAGAAACACCCCGGCCTTGACCATGGTCGCCGAGTGCAGGTACGCCGACACGGGGGTCGGCGCGGCCATGGCGTGGGGCAGCCAGAAATGAAAGGGGAATTGCGCACTTTTGCTCAGAGCGCCGATCAGGATCAGGGGCAGCAGAATCGGGTAGAGGGTGTGGGCGCGAATCAGATCGCCGGCGGCCAGGACCTTGTCCAGGTCGTAGCTGCCAACCACATGGCCAAGCAGCATCACCCCCGCCAGCAGGCACAAACCGCCCGCACCGGTCACCATCAGCGCCATGTAGGCGCCGCGCCGGGCATCGGCGCGATGGTGCCAATAGCCAATCAACAGGAACGAGAAGAGGCTGGTCAGCTCCCAGAAAAACACGATCTGGATCAGGTTGCCGGAGATCACCAGCCCGAGCATGGCGCCCATGAAGGCCAGGAAAAATGCGAAGAATCGTGGCACCGGATCGTTCGGTGACATGTAGTAGCGGGCGTACAGCGAAACCAGGGTGCCAATGCCCAGCACGAGCATGGAGAACAGCCAGGCGAAACCGTCCATGCGCAGGACGAAGTTCAGGCCCAGGCTGGGCAGCCAGGAAAACTCTTCGCGAATGACGCCACCATGGGCGATCTGCGGGTACAGGAACGCGACCTGAAGGGTGCCGATCAGGGCGATCAGGCCTGCCAACAGGGATTCGGCGTTACGTGCATTGTGCGGCAACACGGCCGCCAAACAGCTGCCTATGAAAGGCAGAAGCAGTAGAACTATCAGGGACATAGGCTTCTAATCTGCGGAAGTTTGTGAAGCATCATACGTGCCAGCTACCGGATCACCAAACGCCAAGCTGTCGCAGAATCCTACACGGTAGCCGGAAAAGTCCTGATTCACATTGTTTCAGAGGGAATGACTTCAACTGGGTGGTCCCCTTCGCGAGCAGGCTCCTGCAGGTTGTTTTGTGCAGGGTTTAGCGGAAGAACTCCCCCGGTGTTTCGCCGAACTGCTGGCGGAAGGCAGCGATGAATGCCGACGTCGAGTCATAGCCACAGGCCAGGGCGACGTCGGTCACGCGTTCGCCCTGTTCCAGTGGCGTCAGGGCGCCGAGCAGGCGCAAGCGCTGTCGCCAGGCGCGAAAGGTCAGACCGGTGTCGCGCAGGAACAGGCGACTGAGGGTTTTCTCGGTGACGCCGAATTTGTCGCTCCAGTGACTGAGCGTGGTCTGTTGTTCCGGGTGCGACTCCAGGCTTTGCGCGATTTGCCGCAATCGGCTGTCCTGGGGCAGCGGCAGCATCAAGTCGATCTGTGGCGCCTCAGCCAACTGATCCAGAATCACCTGGACCAACCGACCGTGGGGGCCGTTCTGATCGTATTCCACCGGAATCTGGCTGAAGGCACGGATCAGCTCGCGCAACAAATCACTGACCCCCAACACATGACAGCCCGGCGGCGCCCACGTCGAGACGCTGCAATCGATGTACAGGCTGCGCATTTCCGTGCGCGGCGAACTGAACACCCGGTGCGGCATGCCCGCCGGAATCCACACCGCACGCTCCGGCGGGGCCACGAAACGCCCGGCGCCGGTCTGTATTTCGAGCACGCCCTGAATGGCATAGGACAGCTGCACCCACGGGTGGCTGTGACGCCGGGTCAGTGCGCGATTGGGCAGTGATTCGGTACGGCCGTAGAGTGGCCGTGGCAGGCTGGACAGCCCGGGAATACTGCGCCGGATACTTTTGTCATGTCCTTTAGGCGGCATCTGCTGGCTCATGGGCGTTAGTCGGTAATTCCCAAGCACGTTAGAGTCGCTTTCACGTACTGGCAACCCCCGGATGATCAAACCCATGACTCGCCCCCGCTTGTTACCCGACAACTTCACCCTGACCCTGATCGGCGTGGTGACGCTCGCCAGCCTGCTGCCCGTCAGCGGCCAGGTCGCGGTCGGTTTTGGCTGGTTGACCAACATCGCCATCGCACTGTTGTTTTTTCTGCATGGCGCCAAGCTGTCCCGCGAGTCGATCATTGCCGGTGCCGGGCACTGGCGCCTGCATTTGCTGGTGTTCAGCCTGACTTTCGTGGTGTTTCCGTTGCTCGGTCTGGCGCTCAAGCCGCTGCTGTCGCCGCTGATTGGCAATGACCTGTACATGGGCATGCTTTACCTGTGTGCGCTGCCCGCCACGGTTCAGTCGGCGATTGCCTTTACTTCGCTGGCGCGGGGCAACATCCCGGCGGCGATTTGCAGCGCGGCGGCGTCCAGCCTGTTCGGGATATTTCTCACGCCGTTGCTGGTGACCCTGCTGTTGAATGTGCACGGCGAAGGCGCCTCGACCCTCGACGCCATCCTCAAGATCAGCGTGCAATTGCTGCTACCGTTCATTGCCGGGCAAATCGCGCGACGCTGGATCGGCAACTGGGTGGCGCGTAACAAAAGCTGGTTGAAGTTCGTCGATCAGGGCTCGATTTTGCTGGTGGTCTACGGCGCGTTCAGCGAGGCGGTGATCGAGGGCCTCTGGCACCAGATTCCGCTGCTGGATCTGGCCGGGCTGGTGGTGGCGTGTTGTGTGGTGCTGGCGCTGGTACTGGCGGCCTCGACCGTACTGGGCAAAGCATTCGGCTTCAATCAGGAAGACCGCATCACCATTCTCTTCTGCGGCTCGAAGAAAAGCCTGGCAACCGGTGTACCGATGGCGCAGGTGTTGTTTGCCGGTAGCACCATTGGGGTGCTGATCCTGCCGTTGATGCTGTTCCACCAGATTCAACTGATGGTCTGTGCGGTGCTGGCGCAGCGTTATGCCAATCGGCCGGAATCGATTCCGGAACTGATGGCCCAGGTCGATCCCTGATTAGCCAGCAATGGCGGCTCAAGTGAGCCGCCACGGTTTTACGGGTCAGCGCTTGTCAGCGACCAATGGCGGGGTACGCGGCGGAATCATGCGTTTGCTGCCGGTCGACTCGAACGCCGATGCCAGGTGCAGCAGCCTGGAGTCGTCATAGGCGCGCCCGGCAAACGTCAGGCCGACCGGCATGCCGATGTCTGGCATCACGCCCATCGGTACGGTGACCGTTGGCACGCCGAGGTGACGGATGGCGAGGTTGCCGTTGGCGACCCAGACGCCGTTGCTCCAGGCGATATCCGCCGATTGCGGATCGACATCGGCATTTGCCGGGCCGACATCGGCGACCGTCGGGAACAGCACCGCGTCGAGGCCCAGGCGATCCATCCAGTCTTCCAGATCGATCTTGCGGGTCTTTTCCAGTCCGCGCAGGCCGTCCGGCACCGTGCTGATCTGGTCCCACGGTGTGATGCCGCGTTCGGCCATGCGCACGTATTCGTCCATGCCGGCGGCGAGGTCGCCCTCGCGGTTGGGCAGGGTGCCCGGGTCGTGAGGGAAGATCTGCAGGCCGTCGACATCGACCAGACGGTTCAGTTTCGGGTCGCCATTGGCCTGCAGGAAATCATCGAACGCCCAGGCGGTCAGGTCCCACAGTTCATGGTGTAAAAATTCCTTGGAGACGATGCCGCGATTGAACACGGTCGGCGCGCCGGGGCGATCGCCCTCGCAATTGGACACCAGCGGGAAGTCCACTTCGAGCACTTCGGCACCCGCGGCTTCGAGGGCCTTGCGCGCCTGTTCCCAGAGCCCGATCACCGAAGGACGGGTGTTGATGCGCTGGCCGGTTGGCCCGCCGATGCCCGGCGCTTCGGAGGTGCCCGCTTCAGGGTCGGCGTTGATGTACATGCGCGGAATGCCGAACTTCTTGCCAGCCAGTGCTTCGCTGTTCGCCGCCAGGGCCACGTAGGATTCGGGACGCACCGAGGACGATTTCGGGATCGGCACCCAGGGTTGCAGGCGCCACAGGTCGCCGCGGGTGTCCGGGTCATCGGCCACCACCACGTCGAGTACTTCAAGCAGGTCGGCCATGGTCCGGGCAAACGGCACGACCACGTCCATGGTCGGGGTCAACGGCCAGTTGCCGCGTACCGAGATCACCCCGCGTGAAGGGGTGTAGGCGCACAAACCATTGTTCGAGGCCGGGCCGCGACCGCTCGACCAGGTTTCTTCCGCCAGGCCGAAGGCCGAGAAACTGGCCGCGGTCGCCGTGCCAGCACCGTTCGACGAGCCGGAGGCAAAAGGGGCAGTGAGGTAGTCTGCGTTGTACGGGCTCTCGGCGCGGCCGTAGACGCCGCGCTGCATCCCGCCGTTGGCCATCGGCGGCATGTTGGTCTTGCCCAGGCAGATCGCCCCGGCGGCGCGCAGGCGTTCGATGGTGAATGCATCGCGATAAGCGACCAGGTCCTTGAAGGCCGGGCTGCCGGACGCGGCAGTCAGCCCCTTGACCAGATAACTGTCCTTGGCGGTGTAAGGGATGCCGTCCAGCGGTCCCAGCACCTCGCCCTTGGCGCGACGGGCGTCGGAGGCCCGTGCCTCGGCGAGCGCCTCGGGGTTGCGCACCACGACTGCGTTCAGGGCAGTAAGTGTTTCGGGGCCGTCATAGGCGTCGATCCGCGCAAGATAGGCCTGGACCAGCTCAACCGACGTGGTCTGGCCGGATTCGAGCGCGGCGCGCAACTGGGCAATGGAAACTTCGGTGACTTCGATCATGCTGCCACCGCCATTTGCAGGTGGAGGGTCCCAAACACTTCACTTTTCTCGAAATGGACATTCATATCGTTATTCTCGTTGCACTGTGTGGCACGACAGGGTCAGTGTTAAAAATACTGAGCACTATTTAGCATTAAACCGGGATTATAGGAATCCGTTGTCCAATTTATCTTACAGGCGACAGAAAAAAGGCCACCACAACCCGACGTTGTGGTGGCCCGAGGGTGACTCATTATAGTGGCCCGCACGCGCAGGCCAATGGATCAGTGAGCGCCGGCAGCCTTGTTCAGGTCGCTTTCGGCCCATTCGGTGTACACGCAGGCGTCCGCCGTGGCCCAGCGCACCCGCACCGTGTCACCGGACTTGAGCGGCATGCCGGCGGCGGACAGCGCCTTGACCGTCATCGAGGTGCCGCCAGCGGTGACCACGCTGCAGGTCTGGCTTTCGCCGAGAAACAGCACTTCCACGACCTTGGCCGAGACTTCGTTCCAGCCGGCGGCCAGCGGTTCGGCCATCGCTTGTTCATTGCTCAGGGCCAGGGCTTTTTCCGGACGCACCATCAGCAGCACGTCCTGATTGGTTTGCAGGCCGGCAGTGAGGCGGATCGACAGCGCCTGGCCTTCGAAAGTCGCCACCGCATTACCCTGGGCCTTGAGCTTGAGGAAGTTCGAGTTGCCGAGGAACGACGCGACAAAGGCGTTCGGCGGGTTCTGGTAAAGGTCATAGCCGCTGCCCAGGCCGACGATCTTGCCGTGGCTGAAAATCGCGATGCGCTGGGACAGGCGCATGGCTTCTTCCTGATCGTGGGTCACGTAGACGATGGTGATGCCCAGGCGCCGATGCAGTTGGCGCAGTTCATCCTGCAAGTCCTCGCGCAGTTTTTTGTCGAGTGCTCCCAGCGGCTCGTCCATCAGCAGGATGCGTGGTTCATAGACCAGGGCCCGGGCGATGGCGACCCGTTGCTGCTGGCCACCGGACAGTTGCGAAGGGCGGCGGTGGGCAAATTGCTCCAGCTGCACCAGTTTGAGCATCGCATCGACGCGCTTGTCACGTTCGGTGGTGGCGAGTTTGCGGATTGCCAGCGGGAAGGCGATGTTGTCGCGCACCGACAGATGCGGGAACAGCGAATAACGCTGGAACACCATGCCGATGTCGCGTTTGTGTGGCGGCACGTTGACCAGCGACTGGCCGTTGACCAGGATCTCACCGCTGCTCGGGGTTTCGAAGCCGGCAAGCATCGACAGCGTCGTGCTTTTGCCCGAGCCGCTGGAGCCGAGGAAGGTGAGGAATTCACCGTCCTTGATGTCCAGCGAGATGTTGTCCACGGCGGCAAAGTCGCCGTAGTGCTTGTTCAGGTTACGCAGGCTGACCAGGGGCTTGTCATTTTGCTGCGCGGAATCTTGGATCACTGCACTCATGTCGTACTCCTGGGCGCTCAGGCGCTGATTTCGTTGCGCCGGCGCAGAGCGGCGGCGATCACCATGACCAAAACCGAGAGGCCGATCAGCAGCGTCGAGGCGACGGCGATCACGGGCGTCAGGTCCTGGCGCAGGGTGGTCCACATTTTCACGGGAAGGGTTTGCAGGGTCGGGCTGGCCATCATCACGCTCAGCACCACTTCATCCCACGAGACGAGGAAGGCGAAGAGGGCGCCGGCCACCATGCCCGGACGGATCGCCGGGAAGGTCACCTTGAACACCGCTTGCAGACGCGAAGCGCCGCAGATCACCGCCGCATCCTCGATCGACTGATCGAACAGCTTCAGCGAGTTGATGATCGAGATGATGGTGAACGGCAACGCGACGATGACGTGGCTGACCACGAACGCGAACATGGTCCCGGTGTAGCCGAGTTTCAGGAACAGCGCGTACACCGCCACGGCGATGATCACCAGGGGCACGATCATCGGCAGGGTGAACAGGCCGTAGAGCATTTCCCGGCCGGGGAAACGGCCGCGAACCAGGGCGAACGCAGTCGGCAGGCCCAATGCGACGGCGAAGAACGTCGTCAACACCGCGACCTTGAGGCTGGCCATCGCCGCGTTCATCCAGTCGGCATTGGAGAAGAACTGGCCGTACCATTTCAGCGTCCAGCCCGGTGGCGGGAACACCAGCCATTGTGACGAGCCGAACGACAGCAACACGATGAACACGATCGGCAGCAGCAGGAACAGACCGATCAGCCCGGTGGTGGCGTACAGGCCGAAGCGCATGCGCCGGCTCATGGCATTGGGAGTCAGGAGCATGACGGCTTACCTCGCGTTGCTGGCGCCAACCGGGGATTCCGGCTGAAGCTTCAGGTAGAAGTAGAACAGCACCAGCGTGATCACGATCAGCAACGCGGCGCCGGCGCTGGCCAGGCCCCAGTTGAGGAACGATTGCACCTGCTGAATGATGAACTCGGGGAGCATCATGTTCTGCGCGCCGCCCAGCAAGGCCGGGGTCACGTAGTAACCGAGGGACATCACGAACACCATCAGGCCGCCGGAGAACAGCCCCGGCCGGCACAGCGGCAGGAACACCCTGAAGAAGTTGGTCCAGGGGCTGGCGCCGCAGATCGAACCTGCCTGCAGGATCATCGGGTCGATGGCCTGCATGGTCGCCTGCAACGGCAGTACGATGAACGGGATCATGATGTAGCTCATGCCGATCACCACGCCGGTGAGGTTGTGCACCATCTCCAGCGGTTGATCGATGATGCCCAGGGCCATCAGCGCCTTGTTGATCACCCCCGAGGCTTGCAGCAACACCAGCCAGGAGTAGGTGCGGGCAAGCAGGCTGGTCCACATCGACAGCAGCACGATGTTCAGGATCCAGCGACCCCAGCCGCGCGGCACCAGGGTGATCGCCCAGGCCAGCGGGAAGCCGAGCAACAGGCTGAACAAGGTCACCAGGCCGGCCACCGAGAAGGTGTTGAGCAAGACCCGCGCATAGGCCGAGTTGGCGAATAGCTGCTCGTAGTTACCCAGGCCTGGCACCGGCTCCAGCACGCCGCGCAACAGCAGGCCAATCAGCGGCGCGAGAAAGAACAGGCCGAGAAACAGCAGCGCCGGGACCAGGTTACTGGCGCCACGCCAACGCTGTTTCAGCGACGGCGAGGGTTGCCTGGCAACGGTCTGGCCGGGTGCCGAACCGGCAGCGCCAATGGCGCTCCCGGTGGCCGTGGATGGATGAGGCGCGGTTGCCGTCATTTTCATTTGACCAGCCATTCGTTCCACCGTGTCGCGATGGCCGGACCGTTCTTGGCCCAGTACGCGAAATCAAGAGTGATCTGATCCTTTGCGTAAGCGGTCGGCAGGTTGGGGGCCAGCACCGAATCCAGGCGCTGCACGCTGTCGACGTTGACCGGGGCGTAGGCGGTCAGGTTGGAGAAGTCCGCCTGGCCCTTGGCACTGCTGGCGTTGGCCAGGAACTTCATCGCCGCGTCCTTGTTTTTCGAACCCTTGGGAATGACCAGGATGTCGGCCATGACCAGGTTCTGCTTCCAGCTTACGCCGACTGGGGCGCCGTCTTCCTGCAGGGCGTGGATCCGGCCGTTCCAGAACTGGCCCATGCTCGCTTCACCGGAGGCCAGCAGCTGCTGCGACTGCGCGCCGCCGCCCCACCAGACGATGTCTTTCTTGATGCTGTCGAGCTTCTTGAACGCGCGGTCCAGGTCCAGCGGGTAGAGCTTGTCGGCCGGCACGCCATCGGCCAGCAGCGCCAGTTCGAGCACGCCAGGGCTTGGCCATTTGTAGAGGGCACGTTTGCCGGGGTAGGTCTTGGTGTCGAACAGGGCGGACCAGTCCTGAGGTTTGCTGGCGCCGAGCTTGCCTTCGTTGTAGCCGAGGACGAAGGAGAAGAAGAACGAGCCGACGCCGTGATCGGAGACAAAACGCGGGTCGATCTTGTCACGTTCGATGACTTTGAAATCGAGGGGTTCGAGCAAGCCTTCGGAGGCGGCGCGCAGGGCGAAGTCGGCTTCGACGTCGACAACGTCCCACTGCACGTTGCCGCTTTCGACCATGGCCTTGAGTTTGCCATAGTCGGTCGGGCCATCCTGCACAACGGTGATGCCGCTGGCCTTGCTGAACGGATCGGCCCAGGCCTGCTTTTGCGCATCCTGGGTGCTGCCGCCCCAACTCACGAAGTTGACGCTTTCAGCCGCCAGCAATGCCTGGCTGGTCACACTCAGCAGTCCCGCAAAAAGAACCGCGGTCGCACGTTTGTTCAACACCATTTTCACGCCCTCATTGTTGTGTTTATGAGCGGGGCTTTTGAGTGCCCGCCTATCGGGAGCAACAGGCCCATCGAGTCAGTTCTGACTGTCCGGTCTATGGAATATCATATTATGGTATTCCAAACTTTGTGCAAGCACTTTGCCGTACCGGCTATCAGCCAAAAACGCAATTTTCAGCGTCGACACATTCCCCCTGCGGGAGCGGGCTTGCTCGCGAAGGCGGTGTAACAGTCAACGAAGATGTTGAATGTACCGGCCGCTTCGCGAGCAAGCCCGCTCCCACAGGGGATGCATCAACCCGCGAATGGAATACTCTCCACCACTTCCAGGTCGTAACCGGTCAAGCCCGCATATTTCAGTGGCGGCCCAAGGTGGCGCAGCTTGCCCACGCCAAGGTTTTGCAGGATTTGCGCGCCAGTACCCACCTCCGAGTAAATCCGCGACTGCGAACGGCTGAACTGCCGGGGCGATTGGGTCAATTGCGGCACGCGTTCGAGCAACGCTTGCGAGGATTCGTGATTGGCCAGCACCACGACCACGCCGTGGCCCTCAGCGGCGACACGCTGCAAGGCCGCCCACAAGGTCCAGTTGCTCGGCCCGCTGTACTCGGCGCCGACCAGGTCGCGCAACGGGTCGATCACGTGCACGCGCACCAGCGTCGGCTCATCGCGGCGCAGATCGCCCATGACCATCGCCATGTGGACACCGCCTTCGATGCGATCCTCAAAGGTGATCAGACGAAAGGTGCCGTGCACGGTTGGCAGGTCACGTTCACCGATGCGCACGATGGTGTGTTCGGTGCTGAGGCGGTAGTGGATGAGGTCGGCGATGGTGCCGATCCTGATCCCGTGCTTGCGCGCAAACACTTCCAGGTCGGGGCGCCGGGCCATGGTGCCGTCGTCGTTCATCACTTCGACGATCACCGAAGCCGGCGTGAAGCCGGCCAGGCGGGCCAGGTCGCAACCGGCCTCGGTATGACCGGCGCGGGTCAGCACGCCGCCTTCCCGGGCGCGCAACGGGAAGATATGCCCGGGTTGCACGATGTCGGCAGGGCCGGCGTTGGCGGCAACGGCGGCGGCTATGGTGCAGGCACGATCGGCGGCGGAAATGCCGGTGGTCACTCCGACGGCGGCCTCGATGGACACGGTGAATGCGGTGCTGAACACACTGCCGTTGCTCGGCACCATCTGCTCCAGGCCCAGGCGTTTGCAGTGTTCGTCGGTCAAGGTCAGGCAGATCAGGCCCCGGGCTTCACGGGCCATGAAGCTGATCGCCTCGGGTGTGCAGCAATCGGCGGCCAGCAACAGGTCGCCTTCGTTTTCCCGGTCTTCATCGTCGACCAGCAGGACCATTTTGCCGAGGCGGTAATCTTCGATGATTTCTTCGATGCTGTTGAAGGCCATGCTGGAGTCTCGATATTTGTTGGATGGGTAATGTGGTATACCATAATACAAAGTAAGCAGAGAGGTCACTATGAAGGCGTACTGGATTGCTCATGTGGATGTCACTGATCCCGATCGATACAGCCAATACACGCAGCGGGCGCCGAAGGCGTTTGCCTTGTATGGTGGTCGGATTCTGGCGCGGGGCGGGCGCAGCGAGGCGATGGAAGGTCGATCGACGCCGCAACGCAGTGTGGTGATCGAGTTTGACTCCTATGAGCAGGCGGTGGCTTGCTATCACTCGGCGTTGTATCAGGAGGCTAGGGGGTATCGTGATGGGGTGGCTGTGGCTGAGGTGATTATTGTTGAGGGTGTGGTGCCGCTCTGAATGGCGACTCAGTACATATCCGTTGCTGCGGTAACGGCGGCTGGCGGTTTCGCCCTTACGGCGAGTCCCTTTGGCAAACGCCGGAGTGCCGGCCCAGCCCAAAGGAACCAAAGGTCTCGCCCCGAACGTACGGCCCCTCGCCAAGGCTCGGGGTTCCTTCGCTCCGGTATTCATCCGGGGGCATTGCCCTCCGGTTGGCTTCGCTGCACCTACATGCAATGTGTTCGACTGCGTCGAACGGCGCTGCGCGCCCATCCCCGGATGAACACCTCCACTCAGCCTTCCGAGGGGGCGGGTGGATCAAGATCAAGAGCGGCAGGCGAGCTAACGCTCGGCCCTGTAGAGTGGTGAAGAGTGTCTGTATACGCCGATCCGGACTCCGATAACGCGGGCTGTCTGAATCCCCGCGGTGTCCTGGCGTTTTTCGCGAGCAAGCTCGCTCCTACAGGAAACGAGTTCAGTTGCGATCAGGCCGGCCAGCAGGCCGCCTCGCTTTGGCTTTGGCTTTTGATCTTCTTGCCCCTCGAGAGGCCGAGCGCAGGTTCTGTGCAGTGGGCAACCCGGCATGGATGCCGGGTTAGCCGCGTATGGCCATGGATGGCCGATCGCGGCGGGCCCACGGAGCAGGACCGAAGCGAGGGGATGCCGAGCCTTGGCGAGGCACCGAACGTCAGGGGCAAGAGCCCTTGGTTACTTGGGGCTCTTCCAAGTAACCCGCCGTAAGGGCGGAACCCTAAGTGGCCGTTGCCGCAATAACGGATATGTACACTCCAAAAACATAAGCTGCCAGCCACATAGCCATCACGAGCAAGCCACGCTCCCACAGGGATTGCGGATTACTCCAGAACGGCCTGCGCACGGCGAGGTGCGGCATCGCCCGCAGCGGTATAGGCCACTCGCGGTACACCCGGCAAACGCTGTTCCAGCAACACGCTCAAGGACTCTCCCGGTTCCAGGTAGGCATCGCCGAAGTCGGCGCCGAGCTGGTTCGGGTGGGCGACGATTTCCAGCAGTCCGTCGGGTGGCGGCTCGGCGTTGCGCAGATCCACCGGGGTGCACACGTAGTCGGCGGTGGCGCCGGCCAGGTTGCTCAGGCGCCGGTTGAGCAGGTCCTTGAACACGCGTTTGGGCAGGCTGAGGTTTTGTCCCAGGTTGCGCGCCAGACGCACCGGCACCCCCTGGCGGGCGGCGAAGCGCGCGACAATCTCGCCGATCGGCCAGATGTTGTGCACGTGTTGATGGGAGTCCAGGTGACTGGGGCGCAAGCCGTTGTCCAGGCAGCGCTGCCACTGGGCTTCGAGTTCTTCCAGTACGGCGTGGCGATCCCGGCGCCCGAGCCAGAGGCGGGTGCGGGGCAGGTTGAGGTCGAACACGCCGGCACCGTCGCAAAACGTCGGACGCTGCACGATGCTCTGGCTCAGCGGACGGCCGTAGGTCAGGTTGAAGTGCAGGCCGATGCGGCCTTCGAGCAACGGATGCCGGGCCAGGACGCAGGCCGCTTCGAACGCCGGCATGTTGGCCATGGCGGTGGCGGAACTGATGAGCCCGGCCTGGAACGCGCCAAGGATCACCGCGTTTTCGCAGGCACTGAGGCCGAAATCGTCAGCGTTGACTATCACTTGCCGAGGCATGTTCACCCTCCTTGAGTTTTTCCGTAGGCGCAGGCGTTTTGACCGCGGGTGTCGCGACTGCGGCCGCCGCGCGTCGGGCTCGCCATTGCTGCAATCGGGGTTTCAAGCGTTGCCAGACCCGCAAGGCCAGCCCCAGCACCAGGCCGCCCGGGCGCCAGGAGTAAAAACTCCATCGCCAGTGTTCCAGTTGCCCGGTCATGCGTTCGTGCAGTTGATGGCTGGAGTTTTCCAGGCTGACCCGGGACGCATCGATCCAGCACCAGTTGTCTTCCAGGCCCCAGCGAATCCACTCTTCGAGCAGCACCCGGCCGCTGCCCAGGTCGGCATATTGCGGCAGGAACGCCAGATTGTAGTCGTACAGTCGACCCTGTTCCAGCAAGCCAAGGCGATAGCTGATGCAGCGCCCCTCCAGCTCCAGCACCACCACGCGCACCAGGCCTCGGGCCGCCAGGGCGGTGAAGGCGCGGTCCATCCATAGGCGATGGCGCGCATCGGAAAAGATCCCGACCCCTTCATCGCCTTTCCAGCTCACCGCTTCGACCTCACTGAGTTCCTGCAACAGCGGCCCCATGGTCAGGGCGTCGGGCGTAATCCGCCGCACCTGGGCACCGCACGCAGCAATGCGTTTGCGTGCGCGGCGCAGCTTGTAGCGCGGGTCGCCGGAGACTTCCTGATGGTCGGCCTCGCTGATCAGGTGCACCGGCACTCGACAGCTGAGGCGTTGTTCGGAGGTCGAACTCAGCGCCTGCCAAGGTGCCAGGGCCTGTGCCGTGGAGCCGGCCAGTTCGTTGAGTTGCAGCACGGTATGGGGCAGGCGTTGACGGATCTGCGTCAGCGCCTTGCGTAAATTGTCATCGTCCAGCCTCGTCAGCAGTGCGAGGCGGTCGGTGAGGGGATAGCCCAAGTGATGCAGGGCCCGAAACGGCAAACGCGCAAAGCGCTCCACGGACGCCACCAGCGGCAGGCACAGCGCCAGTTCGTCACCCTGCCAGCCTAGCAGCACGTGCAACTGCGCGTTGGGCTTGAGTTCCAGTTCCGATGCGTATAGCCAGGCCAGGGTGTTGAACGGCGTGTGGTCCGTTACGCGCTGGCGCAACGCTTCGTAAGCCGCGACCGGAAAATCGTCGGTGCACAGCGAAGTGCGCCATTCGAATCGTGCAGACATAAGGTCAGCTCGCCTCGGCTGGAACAGGAGAAGGGGCCGGTTTGCGCAAGGCATCCAGGCGTGAACCGCTGTAACGGGTTTCGCGGAAGAAGCGCCAGCCGAACAGGTGGTAAATGTTCATGATCCGTCCTTGCTCGCGATACCCCATGCGGATGTGCAGCTTGAGCGCGGGAATGTTGTGGGACTCGCAGATGTCCACCACTTTGTTGCAGCCTTGATCGGCCATGGCTTTCCACAGGTTCAGCTGAAAATCGACCGACAACGTGGTGCCCCGGTAGGCAGGAATCTGCTCGAGAGCGAACTGGAAGAACTCGCCTGGCTTCACCGGGAACAGGCAGCCGTAGTAATGACGGTCGAGATAATCGCGTTTGCTGCCCCAGATAAAGGCCACGGTATCGCCGTGTTCATCCAGGTACATGTGCCCGGTGTACCCTTCGCACGCCAACTCGGCCATGGTGCCCACGCGATCACCGAAGTGCCTGGCGAACGCTACGGCGTTTTGTGGGGTGATGGTTTCCAGTCGCGGCGGTGCATAGGGCCGAAGCTTGTGTGGCGGTACCGGGCTCACCAGATCGCGCTCCATCCACAACAGTTCTTCGTGGAAAAACACGTAGTGTTTCCACAACTTGCCGACGGTGGCGCGCAGGCCTTTTTGCTTGAGGTGATCGCTGAGTTTTTCTAGAACATTCATGTTTTCGACTCCTCACGGTGTTGGTCGCGAGTGGAGTGACTCAATGCACGACGAATCGACTGCACGGCAAAAATCAATGACGTTCATGTGGCGCTCCAGCTGAGGGCAAACAGGGTTTCTCCTGGTAAATCGAAGTTGATGCGACCCTCCAGGCATTTGAAAGATGCGTCGCGACTGCGGTTGTCGGCGCCGAAATAGCGCAATGATCCCTGGGACAATGGGCATTGCGCGCCAGCCAGGCTCACACGCTGCAGACGCGAGCCTTTGTTGACGCCAAGCAGGCTGCGTTGCTGCCCGGCAGACATGGCCAGCACGTCAACCTCGAAGGCGTCGTTCTCCAGGCGCATGACATCCTGTAGCCAATGCTTGCGGATAAATTGCTGCGCCAGGCCTACGGGCTTGAGCTCGAATTCGTCCTTGCCGAGCACGCGGAACATGCCCTTGGGATACTCGGGTTCGTCGTCGGCCTGGAACCAGCCGAGCATGTCGAGCAAGCCGTCCTGGGATGCATTGATGATGACCGAGGCCCACCATAACGAGGCGTAGTGGGTTTCCTGATCGTAAGGGCTGAGGCTGGCCCCGCTGGACATGTTGGTCTGGTCCAGCAACAAGGCCTTGCGCGGTCGTCCCTGGGCGTCGAGCCCCACCAGCTCTGCCGCTTTGCGTACGCTATCGCGGTAGACACGGGTCGCCAGCAGGTCGCGGACCATCCATTCGTGCCATGCCAGCGCATCGATCCTGTCGCCAGACTCGGCCAGCAAGCGTCGGGCCCAGTCGATGCCGCGCTTGTCGGCGGCATTGTCGACGAACGGACCATTGACGAACCGGGAGCTGGCCGGCATGGCGATGCGTACGCCGGCTTTGGCGTTGTCCGGGTTGCTGCGCACTTGCCAGGCCATGCTGTTGAAGATGCGCTGGTAGCTGGCGTAGTCCGGGTAGTTGAGGTTCGGTTCGTCGGCAAAGCTGATGTAGTGCGTGCCCTTGCCGCCCAGTGCGCGTGTGGCGGCGAGCCAGGCGTCGAGGCCGGCGTTGCTGGTGGTGTCGGCGCGCAGGTCGGCCTTGCGCTGACTGCCGGCCAACAGGGTGATGTCCTGAGTAATGCCGAAGCGATCCTGATACAGCCGGCGGAACACGTCTTCGTAATGCGGCCGCGTGGCCATGATGTCGACCAGGCTGTAATAGGTTCCGGCCTGTGGTTGCAGGGCATCGAGCACGGCGAAACTGGAATCCGGCGGCCGCGCATAGGGCAGGGCGATACCCAGGTTCGGGGTCTTGCCGAGCACGTCCTGGTGCAGCGTCAGCCGGGTCTCGCCTTCGTCTTCGCGCAAGGGTTTGAGCTGTTGCGGGTTCTGGGCGAACAGGTTGGCCGTGCCGTCGAGCCAGAATGCGACCTTGCCGCTGCCGCGCAGGTGCAGGTGCCAGACTTGATCGCTGGTTGCAACGGGCAACCCGACTTTGTCGAACTGCCAATAGGCGGGGTAAGGCTTGAGAGACAGTGAAAGCTGTTGGCCGTCACTCACGCGCTGCGCTTGCAACGCGCCGACGCCACCGTGGAATTTGCCGGCCAGCACCGCGTGTTCACCCGCCGCGACCTTGAAATACAACTCGTCACCGTCCCGGGGCTCGGCGCTGAAATGCACCTTGGCCGGGGCGAACAGTGCGACGGTGCGGTCGTCGTGCTCAACCGTATAACGGCGGAAGCTGTAGCCAGGAATTTCCAGTCGATAACTGGCGGCGCCCGGCGCCAGGTCCCAGCGTTGACTGCCGCGGGGCTCATTGGCGGCAATCAGTCGTTCGCTCTGGAGTTTGCCCTGGCCGTCGAGCAAGTAGAGGTGTTCTTCGTTGGCTTCAGCCTGCCACACCGGGGCCCAGAGCACGGTCAGGGTGTCGGGGCGGTCCGTTTGCAGGTACAGGCTGCCATCGCGGATATCGGCCCAACGCATGGGGGCAGCTTCGGCGCTCAGCCCGAGGCCAAGGCTCACCAGCAATAACAGGCGTTTCATGCCGATTTCCGTTGCAGCATCAGCAGCATCGGCGCGATGTCGCCGGGCAGGACGATGAGCGTTTGCCAGATCGGCACGTGGCTCAACCGGCAATACAGCACCAACAGCGCCAGGGTCACGGCCAGGTACGCGATAGAGGACGCGGCTGCTGCGCCGACGATGCCGTAGGTCGGGATCAGCAGCACATTGAGCGTCAGGTTGAGCAGGGCGCTGAGGCCCATCAACAACGAAATCGCGCCGGGCCGGTTTTTGCCCAGCAGGTCCAGGCGCAGAATGCTCGCGTAGCACAGACCCAGCAGGCCTGGCAGCAGCGCCAGCAACGCAGGATAGGCAGGCTGATAGGCCTCGCCAAACAGCGTCACGATCAACCATTCACCGACCACTGCCATGCTCAGGCAAGCGCCGATCATCACCGTGGCGGTCAAGCGCAAGGCCAGTGGTGTGACTTTTTCGATGCCTTCTTCCTGTTGCAGCAGGCGCTTCATCAGCGGCGTGGTCACGGCTTCCGGAACGATCAGCAGCAACTCGGCGGCCGCGCTGGCCATGGCGTAGTGACCCAGTGCCGTGGTGCCGAGCAGGGCACCGATGAACAGGTAGTCGGAGCGCAGGATCACTTGCTGGAACAGCAGGTCCGGATGGCTGCGGGCGCTGTAGCGCAGCAGTTCGTTTTGACTGGCGCGGTCCCATTGCAGGCTCAGTGGATGCTCGCGCTTGAGCCAGACCCAACCGGCCAGCACCACCAGGCTGATCCCCGTCAGCCAACTGATCAATGCCGCCTCCAGGGCCGCGCTTTTCCACATCCAGAACAGGGCAAGGAACAGCAGCAGCGGCGCCAGCGACTCGATCAGGCGCAAGGCATTGAACGCGACCACGCCGCCCGAGGCGTTATGCAGGGTCAGCAAACCGCTTTTGAGCACGGTCAGCGGCACCGCCAGCAGCAACAGCCAGGCAAGCAGGCCCAATTGCGTGGTGATGTCCAGTTCACTGCCGAACTCGCGGGTCAGCGCCACCACCAGCAAGGTCAGCAACGCCGCCAGCAGACAACCGAACAGCAGCACCTGGCTGAGCAGCAAGCCCATTGGTCGTTGCTTGGCCGCCTGATAGCCCACCGCTGAATTCAGGCCGCCGCTGGTGGCCGCGCTAATCAGGTCGGGCAGGGCACTGAGCAAGGCAAACAAGCCACGTTCGCTGGGGCCGAGAATCCGTGCCAGCAACACGTTACGCAGCAAGCGCAGGGCGATCATCGCCAGTTTGGTGCCCATGCTCAGGGCCAGGTGCCTGAGGTAGTTGTTGCGGCTCATGGACGAGCCCCACGAAAGATGCGCCAGGACAGCAACTCGGGATTGCGCGCGGTACGCTGGCTGACGCCGAAGCGTGGCAGCGCCAGCGGATCTTCGGCCCCTCGATAAATGCCGGTACCGGTACCCAGGGCAAACGGGAAGTCATGCCTGGCCACCTGTTGGCGCACACGCGCATCATTGTCGCCATTGGGGTAGCAGTAAACCGGCAACGGCCGGTTGCAGGCGTGGAGCAGCGCGTCGCGACTGCGGCTCAGTTCTTCATCCAGGCGTTGATCGTCGAGGCCGGTGAGGATGGCGTGGCTGGCACCGTGGGGGCCGAAGCGCACCAGGCCGGACGCTTCCAGGTTGCGCACTTGCTGCCAGTCCAGCGCCTGGGGCAACGACTCGTGCGGGCAGTCGTCGGTCAGGCGATTGAGGTCCAGCGGCGACAGGGTTTTCAGGCTCTGCAAAAAGTTCAGCAACGCCAGGCTGCGGCGTTGCCGGTCCGGGTCATCGCACCGTGTCGGCAACGGACGCCCTAGCTGCTGCAAGCGTTCGATCAGTTTCTGGCGTGCCTGTTCGCCATGGCTGTTCCACAGGGTTTCGCCGATGCTTTCCCACCAGAAGCGCTGGCGGCTACCGATGAAGTCGGTGGACAGAAAGATGCTCGCCGGCACCTGGTGTTTTCGCAGCAACGGGAAGGCATTCAACGCGTTGTCGCGCCAGCCGTCGTCGAAGGTCAGCGCCACTTTCGGCCGCTGCGAACGCTGCGTATCGGGTTGCAGAATGTCCATCAGCGGCACGCAGTCGAAGTGTTTTTTCAACCACACCAGCAAATGTTCAAACGCCTTTGGCCCGACGCACAGTTCATTGCGGTGGGGCAGTTCGGCGGCCTGGTCGCTGGCCAGTACCCGGTGCAGCATCAGGATCACACCGGCGCCGTGCAGTTGATTGCGCCCGACCGGGGAGTTGAGGTACAGCCAGCCACTGGTGCGTTTTAACAGTTGTTTGATCGCCACGGCATGCACCTCTCATCGATTTTGCTCGGGATTCCATTGGGCGTAACGCCGACCGCGCAGGAACTGCCACAGGCCGATGCTCATCCCGGCCAGGGTCACCAGGAGGAACGCGGCCAGGCGAAAGGGTTTGGGCAAGCGGTGTTGCGAATCCAGCAGGCCGGCGATAGCCACCGTGTAACCGAGCAGTTGTGCGATCAGGCTCAAGCGATAAAAGCCGTGATCCTCCCACAGCCAGAAATTGCTCAACAGCAACGGCAACAACAGGATCGGCGCCAGCCGGCGGATCAGCTTGTGGCTGATCAAGGCAACCGCATACAGGCCGTGGGTCAGCGGATTCAGCAGCTCCCGGCGCTGGGCCAGGCTTTGCAGGCCTCCCACCGTGACCCGCTGCTGACGGCGGAATTGCTTGTCGGCTTCGTCCACGCCCTGGTCGATTACCCGGGCCTGGGGTACATAGACAATCCGCTTGAACGCAACCGGTGCGCAGGTGCTGATAAAGAAATCGTCGTTGACCTCCGCCGGCACGTTCTGGAACAACTCGCGGCGCAGGGCGAGCAATGCGCCATCGGCGGAGACCATGCAGCCGGTGCGATTTTCCACGTAGCGCAGCCAGCCTTCATAGTGCCGATACAGGCTGTCGCCAACGCTCAAACCCTTGCCGGTCACCGGGATCACCATGTGCCCGGCGCAGCCACCGACCTGCGGGTCGTTGAGCGGCGCGAGCAAATGGCCGAGGGTATCGGTCGACCACTGGTTGTCGGCGTCGGTGAACACCAGGATCGCGCCGCTGCTGATCGCGACCCCGGCATTGAGCGTCGCCGCCTTGCCCTGGCGGGGCAGGTCGAGCACGGTGATACGCGGGTCCTCGACCCGGCGCGCGCAGGCCACGGTGTCATCGGTCGAGCCGTCGCTGGCGAGGATGATTTGCAGCGAGCTGGCCTGATAATCCTGGGCCAGCACGGTGCGCAGCTTTTCTTCGATATGCCGCGCTTCGTTATGTGCGGCAATCACGATGCTCACGTTCATCGGTTGTGCAGGTCCATGGCGCGGTGCCGGGTAAAACGGTGCCAGCAACGTCAGCAACAAGGGATAGCCGAGGTAGGCGTATACCGGTAGCAACAGGCACAACCAGAAAATGAATTCAGCCACGGGCGGGCCTCCTGGCATTCCAATGACAAAGGCTGAGGATGAATGCGGCGCCCGCCAGGTGCAGGCGCACCCAGTGCAGGCCCCAGAGTTGCAGGGTCAGGAGTGTGTCGCGGTGCCTGGCGCTCTGACGCAGGCTCAGTGCCAGGGCGGGCAGGACGGTCAGCAGCAGCATCAGCGCCGCATGCTGGAGGGAACCGTCGAACAAGGCGGAAATGGCCACGATATCGATCCCCCAGACGGCAATCGACAGCAACGGAAAACGCAGCAGGCGCAGGCTCGGGCCATGGGTGTGCAGCAGTTGCAGATGACTGCCCTGACGCCACAATTCCTTGCCCACCCATTCGCGCCAACTGCCTTCGTAGCCCCAATGCAGCGCCACGCTTTGGTTGACCGAGAGCAGCTTCGCGCCCGCGTCGGACAGGCGCATGGTCAGGTCCTTGTCCTCGCCGGTGCGCAGTTGTTCATTGAAACCACCGACCTTGTCGAACCAGCGACGGCGCATCAGCAGGTTGGAACTGGGCAGCCATTGCGCGACATGCAGCGGCTGTGTATCGGGACGCAAGGTGCGGCGCTGCCAGGCGTCGGCGTACCACGGCGCGTCGGCCGGGGTGTGCAGGTCAAGGCCGATGACATCGGCCTGGCCGCCGGACTCGAGGTCGAACAACAGCTTAAGCCAGTTCTCGGGCATCTCGATGTCAGCATCGATGAAGGCCAGCCATTCACCACTGGCGATCGCCGCTCCGCGATTGCGCAACGCGCCGATGAGCAGACCGGGCAGGACCAGAACCTGGGCGCCGAACTGTCGGGCAATGTCCGGGCCCTGGTCGTCGGAGCCGTTATCGACCACGATCAACTCGCATTCGACGTTGGCCGCCTCGGCGGCATGTCGCGCCGCTTGCAGGGTCCGGGCGATGTGCCGGGCCTCGTTGTACATCGGGATGACGATGCTGATGCGGTTCATGCCCTGACCTCCGTTGGCGGGGCTTCTTCGGCTTTAGTGCGCAGCACGCTGCTCAACGCGAGCATGATCCACAGGTACTTGTGGTTCGGCGCGCTGAGGAACGTCAGGAACAACGTCAACGACAGAAAAGTCATGCTCAGGTGGGTCATCAGATCGGCCTGATCCCCGTCTCGTCGCAACAGCCAGGCGCGGCGGGCGCGAATCAGGTTGTACAAACCCAGGGCCAGCATGCCGACGAACATCAGGCCAGCGGGAATCCCCAGTTCACTGAAGATCTCCAGGTAGGTGTTGTGGGCGCGACGGTACAGGTCTTCGATCTTGCCGGTCATGGCAAAGGTCTTGGCATAACCGGTGGTAGCGTAGTGCAGCGGGAACGTGCCGGGGCCGGTGCCAAGCAAGGGGTTCTCGGCGATCATGGCGCTGCCGACCACAACGTAGGAGGCGCGACGGCCAAGGGACTGGTCCTGACTCTTGGCCCCGGAGCTGAGGATGCTCAGCGACTGGATACGCGCCACGTAACCGGGCGGCATCGCATAGAGCCCCAGCGGAATCACAATGGCCAGGCCGAGCATGGCAAAGCCCAGGTGGCGCGGACGAATACCTGGCAACTGCGCGCGGTAATGCCACGCGCCGATCAGCAGGCTGAGCAACATCACCACCAGCCCCGAACGTGATTCGGTCTTGGTCATGCCGCCCAGCAGCAAGAGGGCACAGGCACCCCAGAACAGCCGGTGCAACAGGTTCGGGCTGCGGACCACCAGCCACAGTGCCATGGGCACGGCGAAGGCGATCAACAGGGCAAAGTGGTTCGGGTCGTTGAGCATGCCCGACGCACGGCCGTCGTCCTGGTATTTGGCAGAGAACATCGCCATGGCGCAGGTCACCGCGACACTGATGGCAACCAGTTTGGCGAACATGACGAGGTTCAACTCACGCCCGACCAGCAGGGTGATGACAAACAGAATCAGGCCGACGCTCAATTCGCGCAGGTGGTCCAGGGAGAAACCCATGTCGTCGGTGTTCAGCATGCTGAGCAGGTACAACGCCATGAACCCGATCAGGAAACGCCAGATATTGCTGCGCAGATGCCCGGCCGGCAGTTGGTGAATCGCCAGTTGCAGCATCAGGATCAGCGCCAGCGAAGCCCCGAGGAACTTGGAGCCCGACAAGGCGTTGTCCTTGAACAGGCCTTCGAAAGGCAGGATGGCGACAATGCCCAGCAGGCCCCAGGCCGGTTTGCGGTACAGCACCACGACGCCCACCAGCCCCAGCACCGCTCCCGGCGCCAGATACGGATAAGGGCTGGCCAGCAAACCGAGGCAGACCAGGCCGAGCAAACTGACGATCGAGAGCGGAATAATCACGCGCGCGGCTCCCGTGCAGTCCGGATGTAAAGCTGCGACCAGCGTTCGGCCAGGGCCTTGAGGTCGTAGCGATCCCGTTGCGTCTGTTTTGCGTTGTCGATCAACGCGCCGGCCAGGGCCGGGTCATCCAGCAGCGCGCCGATCTGGCGGGCCAGGGCGGCGCTGTCGGTGGGCGCGGCGAGCAGGCCGTTGTGGCGGTCCTGCAAGACATCGGGAATCCCGCCGACGCCGAAGGCCACCACCGGTACTCCGGCCTGCATCGCTTCGAGCAGAATCATTGGCGTGCCTTCGGTGCGCGAACTGATCACCAGCGCATCGAGTTGCTGCCACCAGGCGCGCATGTCGGTCTGATAGCCCGGCAATGTGATGCGTGCCTGCAAGCCTGCCTCGTCGATCCGCGCCTGCAGGCTTTCCCGCTCCGGCCCATCGCCGAGCATCACCGCGTCCAGTTGCGGGTACTGCTGACATAACGGGATCAGTGCGTCGAGAAACAGGTCAGGGCCTTTTTCGCTGCTCAGGCGCCCAACGTATCCGGCCAGCCGGCGTTGACGTTCGCCACTGTGCGGCAGCAAGCCGTTGGCCGCCGGCAGGCCATTGGGGATCACCTGCAGTTTGTCCGCGCGCACATTGGCCTGACGGTGCAGCGCGGCAATGCTTTCGGCGACACACACCACCCGGTTCACCGAGGCGGTGCGGCACAGTTGCAGGCTCAGCCAGGTGTAGAACTTCTGCTTGCGACTGCGCGGGGTGAAGCCGTGCTGGGTGATCACCAGTGGCAGGCGCAACAGCGTCGCGCCGACCCAGCCGAACAACAGACCCTTGAAGTTGTGCGTATTGATCAGTGGCCGCTGGTTCCGTCGCTGGCGCAAATGTCCCAGCAACGCGACCAGGCCTGCACAGCCGAGGCAATCGACTCCGGCCTCGCGAAAACGCGCGATCAGTTCTGGCGGCGCATCGAGAAACAGCACCTGGTGCTGCCCCGGCGTCGCCAGGCAATGATCCAGCAGCATCCGCTCGGCCCCATAGAAGCCGCCACTGCTGAGCAAATGAATGATCGGCAGGTCGTGGGTGGTGCCGAGCGGCGCGTTCAATTGCGCACCCAATGCACGAGGGCTGGCACACTCCATTTCTTGTGCGGGTTGTGCGGCCGGGTGCTTTGATCGTTGATCACCAGCAGCACCGGCAAGCCCAGTTCATGGGTGATTTGCGCAGGGTGCTTGAAGCGGTGGTCGAAGAACTCACGCACATAGACCAGGGCAATCGCCAGCAGCAAACCGGTGAACAGCCCGAACGGAATGATCAGCATCGGCTTGGGAACGCCGCTTCGGTCGGTTCGAACGGCGGGCTGAGCACCCGTGCGTTGGACAGGTCGTTGTCCAGCGCGCGCGCCGTGCTGCTTTCGGCGAAACGCTGGGCATAGGTGCCGAACGCCTTGTGCAGCGCGTTGATCTCGGTGTCCATCTGCCGCAGCTTACTCCGGGTTTCCTGCAACTGGTGGACGCGATTCTTGAACTCGGCAATGCGCGCGGTTTTCTGCTCGATAACCGAGCTGATCGTCGCCAGGTCGCTGGTGCGCTCCTGAATCCGGTTGCTGACAATCTTCAGGAATTGCCCACGGGCCCGGATGATTTGCTCGCGGACCATTTGCATCGGCTCACTGCCGGGCTGAAAGACCGCCAGGTCGTCCATGTAGCGGCTGACCAGGGTTGTCAGTTGCTCACCCAGTTGCTTGATCTCGCGGTCTTCGAGAGCGACGCTGTCGACCGTGGTGGTGAAGGTGTAGGGGAAGGTGTAGTCGGTGAATCTGGCGTTGTTGGCGGTCGCCAGACTGGTTTTCAGGTAATCGAGCCAGCGCTGGC
Source organism: Pseudomonas sp. BIC9C (assembly GCF_034541995.1). Taxonomy (NCBI): domain Bacteria; kingdom Pseudomonadati; phylum Pseudomonadota; class Gammaproteobacteria; order Pseudomonadales; family Pseudomonadaceae; genus Pseudomonas; species Pseudomonas sp. BIC9C. The sequence goes on along the minus strand of NZ_JAWDGM010000004.1, from coordinate 337,861 downwards.
TTTGCAGCAGTCGGTCCTGATACAGGTTGAGCGCCTGCTCCTCGGTGTTGATTGCGTTGAGGCGGAACGTGATTTCTTCCTTGGGGTCGGACGAGCCGATGCTTTCGAGCAAGGCCAGGCGATTGGCTTCCAGGCCATCGAGACGCACCTGGTACTGCAACTTCTTGGTTTCGTAGAAGCTCTGCGGCAGGTCGATGGATTGCATTTCCTGGCGGCTGACCAGGTAATTTTGCAGCAGGGCGGCGACGAAACGGGTGCCTTGGGCCGGGTCAGGGAAGCGGTACACGATCGAGATCACGTTGGAGCCCGACAAGGTTTCAACCTTGAGGGCAGCGGACGCTTGCTGCGTGAGGGCATCGAGCACGGTGTCGCGGACCGGATCGGTCTGCAGCCCGAGCAGGCTGCGAACCGGGTTGATCACGTGCTCGCGAACAGGGTTGCTCACAAACCGTTTGAACGGCTGCACCAGCAGTTTGTTGAAGGCGCTCACCGGCAGCGTGTACTCACCCTTTTCCCGTAGCTGGCCGATGGTCTGGCGGATCAAGGCCGGCGAACGCAGGATATTGCTCTCGGTCTCCATGTCCGCCAGTGACGGCGGAATGAAGGAAGCGTTTTCCTGGTTGAGGGTACTGGTGGCATCCCCCTGGGAGATTTTCTTGGACTGCACGATCACCTGGGCGGTGATATCGAAGCTTTGCTTGAGCAACTGCGGCAAGACCAGGGCGATCACCGCAAAGACCAGGAAGACTCGCTTCACCAACTGCTTGTTGGCGAAGAAGATCCTGAAGAACTCATGCAGGTAATTTTCCTTTGGATTCATGGGTCACCTGAGAGTCAGTTGTTGTTGCCGCTGCTGTCGTTTTTGTTGTCGACGCGGTAGCTGAAGCTGAGGCCCATGCCCTGGAACAACACGACGTCCGCCAGTTGCCGCGCGAGCTCACCGGCGCTGGCCAGTCTGGTCTTGGGCACGTACAGCATGTCGTCCGCTTGCAGGTAGGCGATCTGGCTGGCGTCGCCGGACAAGGCTTTTTCCACGTCGTAACGATGCGCGACCACCTGGTTGCCGTTGCGCCGCATGATCATCACCGAGTCCAGGCGTGCCTTGACGTTGGAACCGCGGGCCATGGTCAGGGCCTCGAGTACTGACACCGGGCGGCGGATCGGATAGGCGCCCGGCTGGCCGACTTCACCCAGTACGTAGATTTCGTTGCCGGCGGTGGACTTGAGCAGCACGTCCACGGTCATGCGACCCGGCAAGGTGGCGTAGCGTTTATTGAGGTAAGCCTCCAGTTGGTTGACGGTCATGCCTTGCAGCGGCACGGCGCCGATTTCCGGGAAACTGGCGTAGCCGTCGGTGCCCACCGTGATTTCCCGGCTCATGCCGGTGGTGGGGTGGTTGAGCGCGGACTTGAGGCTCCACTCATTGGCCAGCGGGTTCACCACCATCACTGACAGCTGATTGCGGTTGGGCTGGAACAGCTGTTTGCGATCGTAGGCGCGCTGAATCGCGTCCCGTGCTTCATCGCGGGTCAGGCCCTCGATTTTCACCGTGGTGTGGGCCCCCGGCAGTTCGATGGTGCCATCGGGCAGCACCAACTGATTGCCGTTGAACTGGCTGGCGGCGGTGAAGTTCAGCGCGATCGTGTCCCCGGACTGCACGCGATAGGCGGCCGAGCCACTGGTGCTGATGTGGAATATCACGTCCAGCACATCCTGTGGGCGCAGGGTCTGCTCGACCTTGGGCACGTCGGTGGCCTGGGCGTTGGCCGGTGGGGCCGTGAGAATTTGCACCGGCATGCCTTGGGAATCGTCGGAGGAAGTGCTGGAGCAACCTGCAAGGGGCAGCAAAAGCAGGACAAGCATCTTGGCGTTCATGGCGTCATCCTTGTCTGATTGCTCACAGGTTTCTGTACAGCCATTCGGGCATGTAGTACTTGCGTCGGTTGAACACGCTGCCGACCAGCTTCGCTCCGGCCTGGCTCAAGCGCTGGGCGGCGGCCTGGGCCACTTCCCAGCGGGTGTCTTCCGAGCGCACGACCAGGACCACGCCGTCCACCTGGGTGCTGATGACCAGGGTGTCGGTGGCCGAATACACCGCGTCGCCGTCGATCACCACGAAACGGTACCGGATGCCGAGTTGATCGAGCAGCGGGCTCAGGCGCTCGGGTGTCAGGTGTTCGTTGCCACGGGAGTAGCGGCCGAATGGCAGAACGTGAAAAGGCAGGCTGGAGACATCCACCACGCAGTCCTGCAACAAGGGCGGGCTCTGGGTGTTGAACAACAAGTCGCGAAACCCCCGTTCCTTGCTCAGCCCCAACTGTTGCGTGAGGTTGGTCGCCGACTGACTGGCATCCACCAGCAGCACCAGGCCGCCGCTCATCTTCGCCAGTTGACTGGCCAGCGCCAGGGCGCTGGTGGTGGTGCCTGCGCCGGGGTTGGCGGCGGTCAGGAAAAGGATCCGCAGGTTCTGGTCGAGCACGGTCGATGTCAGGTTGGACTCGCTCGGGCTGGCAATACTGAGGCTTTTGGCCGTTGAACCGTCCATTCAACTTGCCCCGTGACCGCTGAATACTTTGAAAGGGGTTTTCAGCAGAATCTTCAAATCGAGCAGCAGGCTCTGCTCGGTGATATAGGTAACGTCCAACTCAACGCGCTGGTCGAAATCGATATTGCTGCGCCCGGAGATTTGCCACAGGCCGGTCATGCCGGGGTAGATGCTCAGGCGAACGAGGTGTTCGTTCTTGTAGCGGTAGGCATTGAACGAAGTCGGTCTGGGGCCTACCAGGCGCATGTCGCCGGTCACCACGTTGAACAGGTTCGGCAGCTCGTCGAGACTGGTGCGCCGCAGGAAACCGCCGATAGCGGTGATACGCGGGTCCTTGTCGATCTTGAAATCGATGGCGTCGGCACCGTGCTTGTTGAGGTGCCGCAGGGACTCCTTGAGCTCCTCGGCGTTGGCGACCATGGTGCGAAATTTGTACATGCCGAACATGCGGCCGCGATAACCGGTGCGTTTCTGCACGAACATCACCGGCCCCGGGCTGGTGAGTCTGATGGCCAGCGCCAGCCCCAGCAGCAACGGGGAAATCAGCACCAGGATCAGCAGCGCGCCGAAGCAGGCCAGGACGCGGTTGGTGCGTGACAGGGTCCACGGCCGGCCACCTTCGCGACCGGTCATCCAGCCACGGCCCTGCATGTGGATGGCGGCATCCATGCGCCTGCGTTGCTCGGGGTCCAGGCGCTTGTCCCTATGCATTTTGCCAAGGGGTACACTTTTTCGTGATCAGACATAAATCCTCCGCAGAGTTCAGCCGTGTGCGGCGTGGGCGACAGGTAGGCAGTAGTCAGTGCGGAACCAGGCAACGAAGCGCCCCGGTCCCTCATCCTGCTCGATACACAGCTGGAAACCGGCCACTCCGCTGACGAGAATCTTCATGGACGTACGGCCTCGGGCACGATGTGGCGCAAGCCAATGCCGCTGTAGTGCAGGCCGGCGGCCGCCACCTGTTCCGGGCTGTACAGGTTGCGCCCGTCCACGATCACCCGTTGACGCAGTTTGCTCGCCAACAGGTCGAAGTCGACCACGCGGAAGTTCTTCCACTCGGTGCAGATCACCAGGGCGTCAGCGTCTTCGAGTGTGTCATCGCGGGTGGCGCACAGGTGCAGGTCACCGCGGTAACCGTAAATGCGCCGGCATTCGGACATGGCTTCCGGGTCGTAGGCCTGCACGCTCGCGCCTTCGGCCCAAAGCGCTTCCATCAGGTAGCGGCTGGGTGCTTCGCGCATGTCATCGGTGTTGGGTTTGAACGCCAGGCCCCACACCGCGATGGATTTTCCGGCCAGGCCACCGGGAAATTGCGCCTTGAGTTTGCTGAACAGAATATGCCGCTGGTGGTCGTTGACGTCGGTCACACTACGCAGCAACTTCAGGGGCATTCCGGCGTGTTCGGCGGTGTGCAACAGGGCGCGCAGGTCCTTGGGGAAGCACGAACCGCCGAAGCCGCAACCGGGGTAGATGAAGTGGTAACCGATGCGCGGGTCCGAACCGATGCCTTTGCGCACGGCTTCGACATCGGCCCCCAGCAACTCGGTGAGGTTGGCCAGTTCGTTCATGAAACTGATGCGCGTGGCCAGCATCGCGTTCGCCGCGTACTTGGTCAGCTCGGCGCTGCGGTTGTCCATGAACATCAATTTGTCGTGGTTGCGGCAGAACGGCGCGTAGAGTTCGCTCATCTGGCTACGGGCTTCATCGTCGCCGGTGCCGACGATGATCCGGTCCGGGCGCATGCAATCGGCCAGGGCACTGCCTTCCTTGAGAAATTCCGGGTTGGACACCACCCGTACCTTCAGCGAGCTTTTGCCGCGATGCTGCAACGCTTCAACGGCAGTAGCGCTGACCTGGTCCGCCGTACCCACCGGCACCGTAGACTTGATGATCAGGGTGCGGTCGGCCTCCATGCAACTGGCGATCTGCCGGGCCACGTTCAGCACATGGCTGAGGTCAGCTGAACCGTCTTCGTCGGCGGGTGTACCGACGGCGATGAAAATCAGTTCGGCGTGCTCCACCGCATCGCTGGCCTGGGTGGTGAAGAGCAAGCGACCGGCCTTGATGTTTTCTTCAAGGGTGCCGGACAGCCCCGGCTCACTGATCGGTGGCACGGCCTGTTGCAGTTGCCGGATCTTGTTCGGATCGATGTCGACACACAGGACGCGATGTCCGACATCGGCCAGTGCAGCTGCTTGTATCAGGCCAACATAGCCTGTACCAAATACGCTCACGTCCATATTTGCGTGCCTCGTAAGACGGTGGAAATTTGCAGCGCAAGACTGTCAAAAGGGGGGTATAGACCAGCTTCGGCGAATCGTGTCGGCAGACCGGTATGTCAAATGGGCAACAGCTCCCGATTTTGGCTGTCCGGCGAAAGTCTCAAGAAACCGCCAGGCGGTCGTGAGCCTTGAAATACAAGGGTTGTAGCTGAGTGTGTCAGGTTTGAGTCACCGAGTTAATAACGGATTCCTCGCAAAGTCCGACAGTTTTTAACGGTGGGGTGGCGTAGTGCTGTTATCTAAAATCGGTCGACAATTCGTTGGCCAGGTGCCTGTCGAGTCATGGCAAATTCAATGATGCTGTGTTCGTCAGCCAGGCGCCTGTGAACGGCAACGGGCATCAATTTGCCGGGGTGTGGTAAACCGGCGGGTTTGGAGCCGGGCAAAGTGCAGGCTCGTCCGGTTCCCTGTGGGAGCGGTGGTGCGGCGATCCGACTTGCTCGCGAAGGCGGCCTGACTGAGTACATATCCGTTTTTTGGGCAACGGCGGCAGGCGGTTTCGCCCTTACGGCGACTCACTTTTTTTGACAAGCGCCTCAAAAAAAGTAAGCAAAAAAAGCGCTCGCCCCGAACGTCCGGCCCCTCGCCAAGGCTCGGGGTACCTTCGCTCCGGTGTCCATCCGGGGGCATTGCCCTCCGGTCGGCTGCGCGCGACCTACATGCAATGGGTTCGACTGCGTCGAACGGCGCTATGCGCCCATCCCCGGATGAACACCTCCGCTCAGCCTGCCGAGGGGGCGGGTGGATCAAGATCAAGAGCGGCAGGCGAGCTAACGCTCGGCCTGTTGGGTGGTGAAGAGCTTGGGTGTACGCCGACCTGCTTTTGCTCTGCTCTTCTGTAGGAGCGAGCCTGCTCGCGAAAAACGCCGGGACACCGCGGGGATTCAGACAGCCCGCGTCATCGTTGACGACCATCGCGAGCAAGCTCGCTCCTACAGGGGAACGCGTGCAATTGCGATCAGGCCGGCCAGTAGGCCGCCTCGCTTTGGCTTTGGCTTTTGATCTTCTTGCCCCCTCGAGAGGCCGAACGTCAGGGGCAAGAGCCCTTGGTTACTTGGGGCTTTTCCAAGTAACCCGCTGTAAAAGCGGAACCATAAGTGGCCGTTACCGCAAAAACGGATATGCACACCGATAAACAGACATCGTGCAGCCTTCGCAAACAACCCCGCCTGTGTCTGGATCCAGAGATAAGTCCCGGGGCCGAGCGGGGCGATGAGCGTCACCGGACAAATACCATTGCGGGCCGCTATCCTTGGGCCAAGCATATCCAACAGGTTACCCCATGCTTGAAGTCCACGGCGTTTTCAAAAGCTACGCCACACCGCAAGGGCCGCTGCCGGTGCTGCAAGGTGTCGACCTGAAGCTCAGGCCCGGCAGCAGCCTGGCACTGATGGGTGAGTCAGGCAGTGGCAAAAGCACCCTGCTGCACTTGATCGCCGGGCTGGACAAGGTCGATCGCGGCAGCATCCGCAGTGGCGAGCATCGTCTGGAACAGATGAACGAAGGGCAGCTGGCGAACTGGCGCCGTACGGAAATCGGCCTGGTGTTCCAGCAATTCAACCTGATCGGCAGCCTGCGGGTCGAAGACAATCTGGCGATTCAGGCGCGTCTGGCGGGCCGCCATGACCCACGCTGGCAAGCGCATCTGGTGCGGCGCCTGGGCTTGGGCGAGTTGCTGCGGCGCTACCCGGAGCAACTGTCCGGCGGTCAGCAGCAACGGGTCGCACTGGGCCGGGCGCTGGCGTCACGCCCACCCTTGCTGCTGGCCGACGAACCCACCGGCAGCCTCGATGAAACCACCGGCGCCGAGGTGTTGCAGTTGCTGCTGGAATTGCTCGACGACAGTCCCACCAGCCTGTTGATGGTCACCCACAGTCCCGGCGTGGCGGCGCGGCTGGCGGAAAAAGCCTTGCTGTGCGGTGGTCGTCTGGCCAGTGCGGGCGAGCGCTGACATGCGCATCTTTGGCGAAACCCTGCGGGCACTGCTCAGCCACTGGCGGCAGCACCCGGTGCAGTTTTTCAGTGTGCTGACCGGGCTGTGGCTGGCCACCAGCCTGTTGACCGGTGTCCAGGCACTCAACAGCCAGGCCCGCGACAGCTATGCCCGTGCCAGTCAGTTGATCGGCGGCGAACTTCAAGCCAGCCTCAGTGCGCCCGGTGGCGGCACCTTCCCACAGCAATGGTTTATCGATCTGCGCCAGGCGGGGTGGCCTGTGTCACCGGTACTGCAAGGGCGGGTCACGCTCAAGGGGCACGAAGAGCAGCGCTTGCAGTTGATGGGCATCGAGCCGGTGTCGCTGCCGGCTGGCGCGGCGGTGGCCGGGCAGGCCTTGGCGATTGAACAGGTCGTCGGCTTTTTCAGCCCGCCGGGCAGTACCTGGATATCGTCGCAGACCTTGCAGGCACTGGGTTTGCGCGAGGGTGACCGGCCCTTGAGCCTGACTGGCGCGGCACTGCCGCCGCTGCATGTGCAGGCCGATATGGCGCCAGGCATGCTGCTGGTGGACATCGGTTTTGCCCAGCAGATTCTGGGGTTGCCGGAGCAACTGTCGCGACTGCTGTTACCGAAGGGTTTCACCGCGCCGCTGCCGGACGCGCTCAAGGGACAGTTGCAACTCAAGAGCGCCGGTGAAGAAAATAACCTGGCGCGCCTGACCGAAAGCTTTCACCTGAACCTCGATGCCCTGGGGGGGCTGTCGTTCGTGGTCGGTCTGTTCATCGTGCATGCCGCCATCGGGTTGGCGTTGGAGCAGCGGCGAGGCTTGCTCCGGACCTTGCGTGCCTGCGGTGTGAGTGCGCGGATGCTGATCGCTTGTCTCGCCGTCGAACTGGGAGGACTGGCCCTGATCGGCGGCGTGGCCGGGGTGGTCAGCGGCTACCTGCTGGCCAGCATGCTGTTGCCGGATGTCGCCGCCAGCCTGCGCGGCTTGTACGGCGCCGAAGTGGCGGGGCAGTTGAGCCTCAGCCTGTCATGGTGGTTCAGCGGTATCGGCCTGAGCCTGATCGGCGCGATGCTGGCCGGGGTCAACAGTCTGCTGCGGGCAGCGCGTTTGCCCTTGCTGGCGCTGGCCGACCCGCAGGCCTGGCATCAGGCCCATGCCCGTTGGTTGCGGCGCCAGGGCGGGGTGGCGGCAATGGCCGGAGTGATCGCGCTGCTGGCGCTGTTCTTCGGCGACAGCCTGGTCAGTGGCTTCGCGTTGATGGCGGCGCTGTTGGTCGGTGCCGCTCTGGCACTGCCGGTGGTGCTCAGTTCGCTGCTCAATCTCGGTTCGCAGCGCAGTCGCTCGGTGCTTGGCCAATGGTTTGTCGCCGATTGCCGCCAGCAATTGCCGGCGCTGAGCCTGGCATTGATGGCGCTGCTGTTGGCCATGGCGGCGAATATCGGGGCCGGCAGCATGACCGCGGGCTTTCGCCAGACCTTCAGCGACTGGCTCGAGCAACGGCTGACGGCCGAGCTTTACCTCAACCCACAGAACCCGGCCCAGGCCCGGGAGCTGAACAGCTGGCTCAACCAGCAGCCGCAACTGGCGGCGGTGCTGCCCAACTGGCAGGTGTCGATCCAGTTGCAGGGCTGGCCGACGGACCTGTCCGGGATCATCGACCACCCGACCTATCGCCAGCACTGGCCGCTGCTCGAAGCCCTGGGCGATGACCCATGGGAGCGACTGGCCAAGGACGATGCGGTGATGCTCAGCGAACAACTGGCCCGGCGCCTGCAGGTGCAACTGGGTGATCACCTGGCGCTGCCGACGCCCACGGGCCCTTGGGTGCCGCGAATCGTCGGGATCTACGCCGACTATGGCAATCCCAAGGGCCACATTCTGGTGAACGTCCGCCACCTGTTGCGCGGCTGGCCGCAACTGACGCCGAACCGCTTCAACCTGCGCATCGATCCGGCGTCGATCCCGGCGTTCGTCACGGCGTTGCAGGCGCGTTTCACCCTGGACGACAGCCGCATCGTCGATCAGGCGCGGCTCAAGGGCTGGTCCACGCAAATCTTCGAACGCACCTTTGCCGCCACCGCCGCGCTCAATAGCCTGACGCTGTGCGTGGCCGGGGTGGCGTTGTTCATCAGTCTGTTGACCCAAAGCCAGAGCCGTCTCGGGCAACTGGCGCCGCTGTGGGCGCTGGGCGTGACACGTCGGCATCTGATGTTGCTCAACCTCGGGCAAACCTGGTTGCTGGCGCTGCTGACCCTGGTGCTGGCGTTGCCGCTTGGCATCGCCCTGGCGTGGTGCCTGGACACGGTGATCAACGTGCAGGCCTTTGGCTGGCGCCTGCCGCTGCGGGTGTTTCCATGGCAACTGCTGCAGTTGATGGGGTTGGCGCTGGTGGCGACGTTACTGGCCTCGGCCTGGCCGTTGTACCGTTTGTACCGCACGCAACCGGCGGATCTGCTGCGGACGTTTGCCCATGAAGAATAAAGTCGGTGTGTTGCTCCTGATGCTGCTGGCGAGCGGTTGCGAGCAACCGGCACCGGTCGAAAAGGGTTTTGCCGGGCTGGTTAACCAGGCCGCGGCGTTCACCCCGGTGGTGCCCGGTCGGGTGTTCAGCTTCCCGGCGGATCACGGCGCGCACGACGGCTTTCGCATCGAATGGTGGTACGTCACGGCCAACCTGAAGGACGATCAGGGGCATGAGTTCGGCGCGCAATGGACGTTGTTCCGCAGTGCCTTGAAAGCCGCCCCCGAGGTGACGGGTTGGCAGAATCAAACGATCTGGCTCGGTCACGCGGCGGTGACGTCGGCGACGGCGCATCACGCGGCCGAACGTTATGCCCGCGGCGGCATCGGTCAGGCCGGTGTCAGCGTCGCGCCGTTCAATGCATGGATCGACGACTGGCAATTGCGTAGCCAGGCGACTGCCGACAATCCATTGGCCGACCTGCTGCTCAGCGCTCGCGACAAGCGTTTCAGCTACCGGTTGCGGTTGACCTCGACAGGTCCGCTGGTGCTTCAGGGGGACCAGGGCTTCAGCCAGAAATCCGAACAGGGCCAGGCCTCTTATTACTACAGCCAGCCGTTTTTCCAGGCCAGCGGCACTCTGGACATCGACGGCCAGACTTTCCAGGTCAGTGGCCCGGCCTGGCTTGACCGTGAATGGAGCAGCCAGCCCCTGACGGCCAACCAGAGCGGTTGGGACTGGTTCTCCCTGCACCTGGACAGCGGCGAGCAGGTGATGCTGTATCGCATGCGGCAAAAGGACGGCGAGCCTTACCTCACCGGTACCTGGATCGACGCCCGGGGCCAGACACAATTGCTGCACGCCAGCGACATCAACCTGACCCCGCAAGACACCGCCCGCGTGGCCGGACGCGAGATGCCTGTTCGCTGGTCGATCAGGATCCCCGCCAGACACCTTGATATCGTCATCACCGCGCTCAATCCCCAGGCCTGGATGGATTTGCGCATTCCTTATTGGGAAGGCCCGGTACGCCTCAGTGGCAGCCATGCCGGGAACGGATATCTGGAAATGACCGGGTATTAGAAAATCAGCGCCTCGCGGCGCCCACTCGCCGAACAGCGTCTATGCTCATCGCACACATGGCGTCGAGCCTGGCTTCAACGCCGTCTGTTGCCATCTATCACAGGGAAAGTTCTGCCTATGAAACGCCACGCACTGACCAAAGCCATCACCCTCGCTACTTTGCTGTCTGGCGCCAGTTTTGGCGCGGTTGCCGCCGATATCCCGTTGTCGGAAGTCGTGGTGGCTGATCAGGTCTCCACCCAAGTCGTTTCGGTCGATACCGCGAACCATTCCGTGGTCCTCAAAGGCCCGCAGGGTAATGAGTTCCCGGTGCAATTGACCGACAAGGCGAAAAACCTCAAGAACCTCAAGGCCGGCGATACGGTCGACATCAGGGTCACCAGCGCCGTTGCCGCCTACCTCGACACCGATGTCGACAAAGGCTTGCCAGGCACCGCCGAAGCCAGTGGCGAAGTGCGCGCGGCACCCGGTAGCGCCAACCCCGGCGGCGAAGCTTACCGTCAGGTGAAAGTGCAGCTTAAAATCACCCACATTGACCTGAAGAAACACCAGGTGACCTTCGAAAACCCGGAAGGCAAGTCCAAGACGGTTGACGTCAAGCGACCTGAAGTCCAGGCCAAACTCAAGGACCTGAAAGTCGGGCAAAGCGTGAACGTGGTTTACACCGATATATTGACGGTGACCAGCAAGCACTGATATTGAATGTTGGCTCTAAACGGGTTGATTGTTTTTGTGCAGGTTTTGTATAGGAATAATCAACTCGAATGGTCGAACTGGTGAGTTTAATATTCCGGGTGGCATAGTATTTAAGTCGACATTTTGTTAAATGTTGTGTCGATAAATTTCATTTTTGTAGTGCGGACATATTAATTCGCTTCTACTAAAATACTTTCCGTTCGCCCAGTGTCAGGGCTCTTTACCAGTGCATGGATTGCCGAGGCCATTGCACTGGGCGAACACCTTATTTGCTGTATTGAAAGTTTTGGATATAAAAAACGGGCGACCATCAGGTCGCCCATTTTTTTGGGGCCTTTCGCTGGTATTGAGGTCGGACGCGGTCTCTTGCAGGAGCTGGTTTGCCAGCGATGGTCGTTAACGATAACGCGTGTGAACTGGATAATCGCGGCGCATGTGAGTCCATCGCCGGCAAGCCGGCTCCTACAGTTTCCCGGGGGTGCGTGAAGAACCTTTTTTATTGAGCGGTGAGAAGTCGTTCAGTCATGTTTTTTACTGGCTTGAACAACCTCGGCCAGCGCGGCGAAACACTGTTCGATTGAACGCTGCTGGCTCTGGGCATACAGCCCCAGTTCATCGATCGTCGGTCGGCCCAGAGCCTTTTCGAACGCTTGCTGATTGGAGTGCACACCATAACGGGCCTGCGCCGCGTCCCCCAGGTTTGACTGAAAAATCCCCGCCGCGCTGACCGGCAGGAAGTCTTCATACACCAGCGGTTCAACCCGCAGGCAACCGCTGTCGAGCAGGTCTTCCAGGGCGGCGTTTTTCAGGTCGCCCTGCGCCAGGCCTTTTTCCGTCACGAAGTAGCGGAAGTAAGCCAGGCTCTGTTGGCGCATGCCTTCCCAGGTGTCGGGGAACTCGTTGAAGTGCTGCGCCATCAGGGCGTTATAGCGCGCGGCGTTGGCTTCGTTGGGGAAGTCCTCGAGTTCGTCCCGTGCGGCATTGAGCAAGCGGTCGTACAGTGCGCGGCCCTTGGGCGTGAGAGCAGCACCGCGCTGTTCGATCTCGCCGAAGCGGGCGCTGTGGCTGCCGCGAGCTTCGTTTTGATCGGTAAAGGCAATCGGCTCGTCGAGGGCCTTGAAACTGGTCTGGCGCAGCAGGATCGGGCACTGGCGGCGGGGCGGGCCTTCGATCACCGCTTTGGGGGTGATGCCATGGGCCGGCATTTGCGCCTGAACGATGTCGATGTCCAGGGTCCGTGGTGTCAGGTGGTTGATGTGCGGGCCCTTGAACGCCACTACGTCTGCGATCAGACGATGCTGGGCGCTGAGCTTTTGATACTGCTCGGCAGTGACGGTGGCGCTGTGGTGCCAGCGAAAGGTTTCCAGGGCCTGTTCGACGAACTCCAGGGCTTCCTGCCCGGTCAGGCCACCCTGGGATTCGGCACGCTCGATGAGCGTGAGGGCCGTGGGGGTGAAGATCGAGCGCTGGTCGAGCATCGACTGGGCAAACGCTCGCAGCTCCAGGTCTTCGATCAATTCCAGGCGCAACAGCGAGGTGAACACCCGGAACGGGCTGACCTGCAACGACGCTTCGTGCACCGCGCGAAAAAGCGGTGGAATGCACCGGCACGCCGGCCGGCGTCAGGTCGTAGTAACCCACCGGTTGCATACCCATCACCGCGAACAGGCGGGCGCGAGGGTCGCCAGTTCATCGGCCGTGCCGACGCGGATCGCCCCGTGTCGCTCCAGGTCCAGGCGCTCGATTTCGCCGGTGCTCGTGAGCTGCTGCAGGAGTTGCGGATCGCTTTCCAGCACGTGACGGTTGGTCTGTTCCACCAGTTCCATCAGCGCGCCGTACAATGGCACTTCCTCGCGGTACATGTCGGACATCGCTTTGGAGAAGCGTTGGCGGATCAAGTCAGGGCTGACGAAGTTCGGGTGATTCATGAACAGGATTCCTGGCGCGGTGACGTAAAGGATGGACGAAAGATCGCAGCCTTCAGCGACGCCGACAAACGAAGTTTCTGACGAACTTCATTCTGCAAAGGACTGCAAGGGGGCGTTCTCAGTTGGTTTCCCTACCGCGTTGTCGCCTTAAAGCTGGCCAGGCAAGGCGTAGGCCGCCGGGAATGGTTGTTCCCTTTCCAAGGCCTGCAACGCAGCATGGCCCGCTTTAAGGCACAACCCGGCGCGGTAGGGAAACCAATTGAGAACGCCCCCTAGTGCTGTCGTTGATCCTGTGGGCTCTCCGAGCGCAGCGATGCCAAAAACTCGCGATACAGGCGCGCCGATCCGGTGGGGGCTTCCACCATGGGCATGTGCCCGATGGCGTCCCAGATATGCACGCGCAAGTCGGCGATGCCCTTGCTCCAGACCGCTACGCTGCTGACATCGATCAGCCGGTCCTTGCGCCCCCATAGCAACAGTGCCGGGGCGCTGATGTTGGGAAGGTGCGGTTCCATCGGCGGGCTGGCGCGGAACTCCCGGAAGATTTCTTCCAGCTCCTCGCGGGACTGTTCATAGCGCTGGGCGACGGCATCGAGCACGAGCTTGGGTACCCAGGGAGGTGAAGCCATGGTCATGGCGTAGAAGCGCCGGAACTCTTCCCGCGAATGAATCAGAAACGGGTTGTGGCCCTTGGCCAAATGCCGCTCGAGGTCACTGGGCTCGGGCGAGGTGACGCCAGCCGGGTCGATCAGGGCTACGGACACAATGCGCTCCGGGTAGTTGGCCGCGAGCCACGCGGCCATGTAGCCGCCCATGGAGTTGCCGATGACATGCACTTTCTCGACCCCGCACACGTCCAGCAGCTGGATCATGCGCTTGGCCTGCAGCGGGATGTCGTAGCCGCCACCCGCCTTGAATCCGGTTTCGCCATGGCCGGCGATGTCCGGGATGATTACCCGGTGGCTGCCGACAAAGTGCCGGGCGAAACGCAGCCAGAGGTTCTTGTCGGCGCTGAAGCCATGGAGCATCAGCACATTGCTGGTGGCTTCGTACGCCCGCCTTGCCAGGTCGAGACGGTCATCTCGGGGATGGGCACGACGATTTTGTGCAGCCGGTACAGCTTGGCCTCGGCCGCCATGTTCAAGTCATAGAGCCAGTAGCCGATGGCCGGGTAGGTCAGCCAGCTCCAGGCGACGAAAACTGCGAGAACGACGAACAACAAAAGCATCATGCGTCTCCCTTCTATCAGCTCAGGACAAAATGTGATCGGTGGGTTTCAGCGCTCGGGTCAAGCGATGAAAACTGAAGCTGAACCCCGGAAACATGGCAATCACATGACCGCTCTTGCTTTGGTACCAACTGTGGCATCCACCGGACTTCCACACGGTACGTTCCATTTCCCGGTGGATCATTTCAGTGTAGGTACGTTCCGCCTCATGGCGAACCTCGATGCTGCGTAAACCTTGAGTCTTCAAGGTGCGAATGCAATCGAGGATGTAATTCATCTGGGATTCGATGATGAACAGCGCCGAGGTGTGGCCGATGCCGGTGTTCGGCCCGGTGACGATAAACAGGTTGGGAAAGTCGGGCAGGGCGGTGCCGAGGTAGGCTCGCGGGTATTGCGCCCAGACCTCTTTCAGACGTGTGCCGTTCTTGCCCGTTACCGGGTAGGAAATCACCCCGTCGGTGGCGTCGTAGCCGGTGGACCAGACGATCAGGTCCAGGTCGATATGCTGGCCATCGAGGGTAACGATGCCGGTTTCGTCGATGGACGCGATGCCTTGCTCGCGGCTGTGCAGCGTCACGTTACGGCGGGCCAGTGCCGGGTACAACGTGCTGGAGAGAATCACCCGTTTGCAGCCGATGGTGTAGTCCGGCGTCAGTTTGCGCCGCAGTTCGGCGTCCGGTACCTGGCGTTTGAGAAAACCCAGGGCCTGGCGCTGGACCCTGTGCACCGCCGGCTTCGAATACTTGAAGGCAATCACCCGGGTTTCGAATTGCCAGTAGATTCCCCAGCGCAGCAACTTGTAGGCGGGCTTGAATCCCAACAGCCAGCGCTGCAAGCGGCCAAAGCTGCGGTCGGCCCGGGGCAACACCCAGTGAGGCGTGCGCTGGAACACATGCAAGTGTCCGACGTCCGGGGCAATCGCCGGAATGACCTGGGCCGCACTGGCGCCGCTGCCGACGATGGCTACGCGTTTTTGCCGGTAGTCGTAGGTGTGGTCCCAGTTGTTGGTGTGAAAAGTCTTGCCCCGAAAGCGTTCCTGCCCGTCGAAGTGTGGCACCACCGGTTGGCTCAGCGGCCCGGTCGCGTTGATCAGGAACTGCGCGCAAAACGTGCCTTTGCCAGCGGTGAATACCGTCCAGCGCCTGTTGGCGTCGTCCCATTCGATGCGCTCGACATTGGCGTCCAGTTCCACCTTGTCCCGCAGGCCGAAGTGTTCCACCACATGGCGGGTGTAGCGGTGCAGTTCGGCCTGTCCGGCGAACATTTGTGTCCAGCGATAGGGGGCGAAAGACAAGGAGTACAGCGGCGAGGGCACGTCGACCGCCGCGCCGGGGTAAGTGTTCTGGCACCAGGTGCCACCGAAGAAATCCCGTCGTTCCAGCAGGCGGAAATCGTCGATGCCGGCCTTGAGTAAATTGATCGCGGCACATTGGCCACCAAAACCGCTGCCGATGATCAATACTTGAAAGGTCTGCATGGGCCTCCTCTTATGGTCATTGATCAACCCCTTCTTTCATGTATAGCCGTTTCTGGAGACGAGGCTTTTGCTTTTACACGAGCGTGATGTGGCGATGTTCAGCTCGCCAGTCGGTGATGGCTATTTAATCTCACCCTGATAGACTCCAGCGCAGAGGCACAGGCTGTTATCGCATTCCGTCGAGTGGTACAGAGGCCCTATGGCAAAAACGGGAGGAACGGGGTTTTCATTGGCCAGGAGGCTCTATACATCGCGAATCCTGGGGTTGGCCCTGGGATTGGTCTGCGTGAGCGCGGCGATGTATCCACTCGATCCGGCGCCCTGGGCCTGGGGTTTCATGTGGTTCAATGGCCTGGTCTGGCCGCACCTGGCATACCAATGGACGCGTCGGGCCAGGGCGCCCTATCATGTCGAACACCGCAACCTGCTGATCGATGCCTTTCTCGGCGGCTTCTGGATTGCCGCGATGCAATTCAATCCACTGCCCAGCGCCTCCACTATTTCCATGATGGCCATGAACAACGTGGCCATCGGCGGCATGCGCTTCCTGTTGGCCGGGACGGCCGCGCAAGTGCTGGGCGTCTGTGTCGGCCTGCAGATTTTCGCACCGGCGTTCATTCCTGCCACCAGCCCGGTGCAGCTCTATGCCTGTTTGCCGTTGCTGTGCCTGTATCCGCTGGCACTGGGCTGGATCTGCTTCCGCCAGGCCCATACCCTTGGCCGTCAGAAGCGTGAACTGCTGGCCCTGAGCCGCACCGACAGCCTGACCGGCCTGCTGAACCATGGCGCCTGGAAGGACCAGCTGGAAGTCGAGTTCCAGCGTTGCAAACGCCAGCAAAAAGGCGGGGCGATTGCCCTGATCGACATCGACCATTTCAAGGCAATCAATGACACCTGCGGCCATGTTGCCGGCGATATCGTCTTGCGCCAGTTGAGCAAAATGCTCAGGCAGAACCTGCGGGCGACCGATGTGGCAGGGCGCTACGGCGGTGACGAGTTCTGCGTGATCCTTCCGGACCTGCCCCTGAACCGCGCCGCCGACATCATGGAGGCCCTGCGGGATCGCTTTGCCACCTTGGGGTACGAGCAGAACCCGGCGCTGAAAGTCAGCCTGAGCATTGGCCTGGCGTCATTCGACCCGGCCCACGCCGACGCGACGCTTTGGCTCAACGACGCCGATCATGCGTTATACGAAGCCAAGACCACCGGGCGTAACCGGGTGATCTGTTGCGGTGACGGGAAACCCCATCGCGAACTGCTCGACTCGGCGTGACCGTCCACGGCAAAACCTGTGGGAGCGGGCTTGCCCGCGATGGCGGCGTGTCAGGCGGCGTGGGTGTTGGCTGTGATGGCCCATTCGCGAGCAAGCCCGCTCCCACAAATGATCGCTGGTGGACGCAAATGATGTGCTAGCCGCCGATCCACTGTGGGAGCGAGCCGGCTCCGGGCGGCGATCCGACGATGGCGGCGTATCGGTTTAAAACGTCATTCCTTCACGCTCATGAACTCCTCCGCGAAGCGGATGTATTCCTCAGGTTGCGTGTAGGTGTGCGTCAGCTCGGTCGCGCTCAGGTCCGATGTCTGGGTGAGGATCTGGCGTTGCTCGCGCAGGCTGTCGTAGGTCGCCTTGATCGCGGCGAAGTACGCGCCATGGCCGTCGATGGTTACGCGCACACCCAGTTCGGCCAGGCGCTTGTCATCGCGTAGCAGCGGGTTGCCGTAGGTCACCAGCATCAGCGGCACGCTCAGGTGCTCGGCGATCTGCTCCAGATGGTCGAAGTCCTTTACGCCCACCATGCAGATGCCATCGGCCCCGGCGCGCTGGTATTGCCGGGTGCGGCTGATGATTTCCTGAACCGGCAGAATCCCTGCATGGGTGCGGGCGATGATCGCCATTTCCTTATCGCAGCGGGCTTCCAGTGCCGCGCGGATCTTGCCGACACCTTCGGCGACCGTGATCAGGTCGGTGGATTTGCGGCCGAACTGCGCGGGCAGCAGGGTGTCTTCGATGGTCAGCGCCGCGACGCCGGCACGCTCGAGTTCGACGATGGTGCGCATGACGTTGAGCGCGTTGCCGTAGCCATGGTCGGCGTCGGCAATCACCGGCAACTGGGCGACGCGGCCGATACGGGTGGCCTGTTCTGCGAACTCGCTGAGGGTGATCAGGGCAAAGTCAGGGGCGCCCAGCACTTGCAACGAGGCGACCGAACCACCGAGGATCCCGACTTCGAAGCCCAGGTCGGCGGCGATACGGGCCGACATCGGGTCGAAAACCGAGGCTGTGTGGTAGCAGGTGCTGGAGGCGAACAGTTGGCGAAAATTGCGGCGCAAATCTTGATGGGAAAGCCTGGACATATGAGTTCCACCAATGGAATGGAAGGGCTTGAGCAAAAGTGTCAACGCCGAAGAAATAAAAGGCTATCACGCGCGCAAGGGGAGAATGATGACGAATTTGCCGGGTTGGGCAGATTGGCGTCGTAACGATGGGCCTGCCAAGTCACGCCGCCACGGTCTGTTGCCGTTGGTCAAGCAGCGGCACGGCGCGCACCGAGTCACCGGGTTGCAGCTGCAAGCGCCTGGCGGTCAGGCGATCAACCACCAGGCTGTGGCCCACCTGTCGGGCCGGGGCACAGGTAATGCGGCAGTTTTGCAGGCGGCGATTGTGGATCAGCCAGATGGGCGCTTTATCGTCCGGCGAGCCGATGACCAGTGACAGCGGTTGGCTGTCGCGCACGGTGCGGATCCCGGAAACCGGGGCTTCAATGACCGGTCCGCCGTCGAAGATATCGATGTAGCCGTTGTGGGCAAACCCTTCGGCGCTGAGGATTTTCAGGGCTGGCCCGGTATTCGGGTGGGCCTTGCCGATCACCGCCTGGGCCTGTTCGGTCAACAGGCAGGTGTAAAGCGGCTGACGCGGCATCAGTTCGGCGATGAACGATTTGTTGCCCAGCCCGGACAAGTGATCGGCATGGCTGAAATCCATCTTGAAAAAGTGTCGGCCGAGACTGTCCCAAAACGGTGAACCACCTCGTTCGTCGGCACTTCCACGTAATTCGGCGATGAGGCGGTTGCCAAACAGCTGGGTAAATTCGGCCACAAACAACAAACGCCCGAGCGACAGCAAACGCCCGTTGCTTCCCTGACGCTGATCGGGGCGCAGGTACAACGAGCAGACTTCCGATTGCCCGGTCAATTCGTTGTTCAGGAACAGGGTCGGGATCTGGCGTTGGATACCCAGGTCCGGTGAAGCACTGACCGTCAGTCCGACCCGGTAGTTGTACCAGGGCTCGCGCAGGCCGACCCCACCCTTCAGGGCGCTGACGCCCACCACTTGCTGCTCGTCGTCCTCGAGTACGAACAGATAATCGGCATCGGCCCGATCGACCTGCCCGGCGAAAGTGCGTTGGGCCCAGCGGATCCGATAGGCCAGGCGTTCTTCGTCAGCCGGCAGGCTGGTAAGCCCCGGAACCGCCTGACGCACCAGTCTGAGCACGGCGGGCAGGTCGGTAATCTGGACCGGACGGACAATCATGCGGCTGTTCCTTGTTCGCGTGTGCCCGGGCATTGGCGTTGACCCTGGCGGGTATTCACAGGGCGATCAGCCTGACGGGGCTGCCCTCGGTCACCTTCAGCGCCTTGCACATGGCCGCGTCCAGCGTCACGGGTTGCCCGGTGACGTAATCAAGATCGGCGACGATGGCCCGATAATCCTTCAATGACTCGTTACTCACCAGAAAGCGGCCACGGCTATCGATCACCGGGCCAGGCAGCGTGACGCCGCGCTGGCTGTGGGTGATGGAACGAATGCCCGACGTGCGCGCAAACAGCGTGGGGCCGCCATCGAACAGATCGATGTAGCTGTTGGTTTCGAAGCCTTCACGCTCGAGGATATCGAAGGCCTCTGGCCATCGGGATGGATGCTGCCGATGCAGTCCTGTGCCGCCTGGGGCAGCATGGGCACAAAAATCGGATAGTGCGGCATCAGTTCGGCGAGAAAGGTGCGGCTCTGCAGGCCGCAAAGCCGTTCGGCCTCGGTGTAGGGCAAGTCGAAGAAATGCTTGCCCACGGCATCCCAAAATGGCGAGTGGCCTTCATCACTGCTGTAGCCGACGATCTCGGTGATCACCGTTTCGGAAAAACGCCGGGGGTGGGCGGCGATGAACAACAGGCGCGCCCGCGACAGCAGTTCGGAATGCGCGGTGCGTACCCGTGCGGCATCGATATGGAAGCCCCGCAGCAAGGTGTGGCCACTGAGATCGTGACACAACGACAACGCCGGTACGCCGTGCTCGATGTTCAGCTCCCTCGAGGCACTGGTGAAGTGTCGGTTGCGCAGGCTGTAGAACGGCTCGTTGTACCCGGCCGTGGCGAGGATTTCCGAGCAGCCGACCAGGTGTTGCGTCGTCAGGTCTTCGAGGACGAAGAAATAGTTTTCCGCGCCATGACCCTCGATGTCCTTCTCGAACGAGGCACAGGAATCAAGGATTTTTCCGCGTAATCGTTCGCTATCGTCGGGCAGGGATGTGACGCCCACAAGGCTTTCACGAGCCAGCTTCTGCAACTGGGGCAGGTCGGCCAACTCGACTGGACGCAAGACCAGCATGGAGACACTCCTGTATCAAACGATTCGGCGGTTTGAGCCGAACCTGACTATCACTGTCGGTTTTTCCACACATCAAATCGGTGGTCGTCTGAACGTTATCAGGCGCCACTCTTTTTCTTGTCAGGTGTTTCTTGAGAGGGAACGCATTAAACAAGGATCGTGCGGTTCGGCCGGATGCGATGCCTGGCCAGGTGCGTAGATCGGGGGTTCGAGAATGGGCATCCGGGCTCCTGCTGGATGAGTGTGGTTCATGTTTCAACAGTCCGTTGAAAGGAGTATTTAATTATCACGTACTGCCTGTCTAGTTAATTTTCGCAGGGTCTGACCGTGCCCGAAAAAGCGGCGAAGTGCCTGTACCAAGGGACTACGCCGATCTCGTAAAGTCTTGTAGGTGATTGCCTCTATTGCAGTCAGCCATCACAGAAAACCTGGCAGGAAATGACTGTAGGAGCGAGCTAGCTCGCGATGGTCGTTAACGATGCCGCGTGTTTACTGACTAAACGCAGCGCTCTTGAGTCCATCGCGAGCTAGCTCGCTCCTACAGAATCCTTTACTGAACAGCATTACCCCCCCCAGGGCGTGCTTTCTTGCGGCACAATTGCGCAATGGCGCTCACCTGACGCCGTCGTTCCTTTCCTTCCCTGGAGTGATAGCCGGTGCAGGCAACCCGTTTAACCCTGATTTGTCACGCTCGAACCGTCGCCCAGAAATTGGCGCGTTTTCCATTGGACGAGCCTCTGGAGATGGATTGGCACACGTTCAGGCTGTCCCGTTGCAATCAGTTCAAGGGCGCTGCGCGTCTTGTCTGCGGCCCGGAATTGCGCACCCGGCAGACCGCTGAACTGTTCGGCAGTGCGCCGCAGATTGTCGATGCGTTGAAGGACTGCGATTTCGGACGCTGGGGCGGTGAGCGCATCGGCGACCTGCAAAAGAGCGAACCGGAGGCGCTCCAGCATTGGCTGGGGGATCCGGCTTCAGCACCCCACGGTGGCGAGTCGCTGGTGCAGTTGGGCGAGCGAGTGGGCGCTTGGTTGACAGCATTGCAGTCGACGCCAGGGCACATCCTTGCCATTACTCATCCCTTTGTCATCCGCGCCGCTCTGACGCAGGTGTTGCAGGGTGGAGCGTCCAGCCTGATCGACGTCGAACCCCTGTCGGCGCTCGAGTTGAGGTTCCATGGCCGCTGGCGGCTGCGCTTGCCGGGCACCGATGCCGAGGACCTGCCTTGATGAAAAAACTCCTGGTCATCGGCATCGGTGCCGGCAATCCCGACTACATCACGATGCAAGCGGTGAAGGCGCTGAATCGGGTCGATGTTTTTTTTCTCATGGACAAGGGCCAGCGCAAGGACAAACTCATCGATCTGCGGCGCGAAATCTGCGAACGCTACATCACCGATCACGATTACCGTTTTGTCGAAGCCCACAGCCCTGAGCGTGAGCGCGGTGAGGTGGACTACAAGACCAGTGTCGACGACTTGAACCTGGCCAGGCAGCAGACCTTCGAGCGGCTGATCAATGAAGAAGTGTCCGACGGCCAGTGTGGTGGTTTTCTGGTGTGGGGCGACCCGGCGCTGTACGACAGCACCATTCGTATCCTGCAGGCCATCCAGGCTTCAGGTGCCAGCGCGTTCGAATTCGAGGTGATCCCCGGCATTACCAGCGTCCAGGCGTTGGCGGCACAGCACAAGGTGCCGCTCAACCAGATTGGCCGCTCCGTTGAAATCACCACAGGCCGACGCCTGGCGGCAGGGCAGGTGAGCGATGCCGACAGCCTGGTGGTGATGCTCGATGCTCAGGATGCCTACCATCAGGTGGTGGATCAGGACACCTGGATTTACTGGGGCGCTTATCTGGGGACGCCGGATGAAATCCTGATCAGCGGCAAGCTCAAGGATGTGGCGGATGAAGTCGAACGGGTGCGCAAGGCGGCGCGGCTGGCCAATGGCTGGATCATGGATACCTATCTGCTGCGAAAACCCTGAGGTTTGTGGTAGCCAGACCGACGTCTTCGCGAGCAAGCCCGCTCCCACAGGGAAATGCATTTCAAATATGGGAGCGGGCTTGCCCGCGAAGAGGCCCTTGAGAACACCTCAAGAAGCAGCATTGCCCCCACGCCCAAACCGCTCCCGATACACCGATGGCGGCACGCCAACCACTGTGCGAAAGGCCACCCGGAAGCTTTCCACCGAGCGATAACCACAACGTTCGGCAATCTGCTCGGTGTTCTGGTCGCTGCTTTCCAGCAGTTCGCGGGCGCGGCCCAGACGTTCGTGCTGCAACCAGGTTCTCGGTGACTGCCCACTGGCTTCGGTGAAGCGGCGCAGGAACGTGCGTTCGCTCATCGCGGCTTCGCTGGCCAGGTCGCGCACCTCCAGTGGTTCGTGCAAACGCTCACGTGCCCACTGCATGACGCGGGAAAGATCGCTGCGCGGTGTGGGACTGACCGGCGTCGGAATGAATTGCGCCTGGCCACCGCTGCGTTGCGGCGACATGACCAGGCGCCGGGCCACGGCATTGGCCACCTGGGTGCCGAAATCCCGTGCCACCAGATGCAGGCAGGCATCGATGCCCGCCGCGCTGCCGGCGGAGGTGATCAATTGGCCGGAATCGACATACAGCACGTCCGGGTCCACCAGGATGCCGGGAAACCGCTCGGCCAGTTCCGAGGTATAGCGCCAGTGCGTGGTCGCACCGCGCCCGTCGAGCAACCCGGTGGCGGCGAGGACGAAAACACCGGAGCAGATCGACAGCAACCGCGCCCCCCGCGCATGGGCCTGGCGCAGGGCGGCGATCAGTTGCGCAGGCACCGCGGTGCTGCGGTCGCGCCAGCCGGGAATGATGATGGTGCGGGCATCGGCGAGCAATTCCATGCCGCCATCGGCCAGTACCTGGATGCCGCCCATGGCACGCATCGGGCCTTGATCGACAGCGACGATACGATGCTCGTACCAAGGAAAATCGAACTCAGGTCGTGGCAGGCCGAAGATCTCCACGGCAATGCCGAACTCGAATGTGCAGAGGCCGTCGTAGGCCAGAATCGCGACCATTCCAGGTGTGGGGTGCATTTGGCGGAAAGTTCCCGGTGAGTGTCTTGTGCGCCACTGTAGCCGCAAGTGACTGGCGGATAAAGTCTTCCCACACCCACCGCTACTTTGGAGTACAGCCCATGACCAGCCTGGTTCGCGAAATTCCCGCCGCCCCATCGGCCATCGCCCTGATGCATTTCAGCAACCGTCTGACGTTCGAAACCGATTGTTCCGATGTCCATGCCAGCCAGCAGGGCGGTGAAGTCGATTTCGTTCTGGTGGATGTTCGTGGCCCGCTGGCGTTCGAACGCGGGCATGTGCCGGGAGCGATCAACATACCCGGGCGCTTGCTGAGTGCCGAGGGCTTGGCGGGTTATCCGAAAAACAGCCTGTTTGTGGTCTATTGCGCCGGGCCTCATTGCAACGGTGCCAATAAGGCTGCCGTGAAACTGGCGGCCCTGGGTTATCCGGTCAAGGAGATGATCGGCGGCGTGACCGGATGGCTGGATGAAGGGTTTGAGTTGAGTGTCGAGGTGCCCCGGTCGGCGAATACCGCGATCGGTTGCGAATGCTGATACCCAAACACCATTGATCATTGTGGCGAGGGCGCTTGCTCCCGCCCGGCTGCGAAGCAGACGCATTTTTTGGGGCCGCTTCGCGACCCGGCGGGAGCAAGAGTTGTATCAGTGTGCGTTAGAGGCCGCCCACCACTCATCCAGTGTTGCCTGCAACCACGTAAATACGTCGGCGTAGGCAGCACCGTCCTGCGGCCCTCGGGGCAACGGCGACTCATCGCCAAAATGCGCATTGAGCATGGCCACCGACTCGGCGTTCCACTCCGGATGAAACTGCAACCCCAGCCGCGTCGGCCCGGCGCGGTACATCTGCTGTGCGCATTGCGCGCTGCTGGCCAGCAGTTGCGCGGTCGGCGGCAGGTCGATGGCATCTTCGTGCCACTCCAGTACCTTCAGCGTTTGCCCATCGATAAAGCTCACCGTGGTCCATCCGGTTTCGGTACGGTCCATCCGCCGTACATTCCCGCCCAGACTCAACGCCAGCAACTGAGCCCCCAGGCATATGGCGAACACGGCCCCACCCAGATCCAGACTGCCTCTGAGCCATTGCCGTTCGGCCTCCAGCCACACCGGACCGGCGTTGGATTCGTAAGGCCCGCCCAACAGGATCACGGGATCGGCGCTGACGGGCGGCAACTGTCCGAGGTCGGCGCGAAACACCTTCAGCGTCAGCCCCCGGGACTCGGCCCAAAAGGCGATGGCGCCCGGACCTTCGGCGGGGTGGTGCTGGATCAGGTTCAACGTGGGCATCGCGCTACTCTCGATGGGACGCAAGGGGGCCCAATGTGCCGTAAAACACCGGGCATCGCCAGTCGGTTGATTTCGTTGGAATTGGCCGAAAACCTCCAGGTCTGGTCTGAAAACGCGATATGTCTGACAGACGTTGCACCGTCATGGAGCCTTAACCTCAATACCTGCATCCCGGTGCCACTTTTCTATAAATATTTGTCGCCTCGGCGTAATTTACCCTCCTGTGGCCGCTCTAGACTGCCGGCCACTTCGGTTTCCGCTCACAAAGCGATGGCCGAACGCTGCCAATCGAAGCTGCCAATAAAAGCCTCCGCACACAGGAGTTATAAATGAAGAAGCTAGTGATGTTCGGTGCCCTGGCACTGTCGATGTTGTCCCTGACCGCCGTGGCTGAAGACGCCAAGCCGATCCGCATCGGCATCGAAGCCGGCTACCCGCCATTCTCGATGAAAACCCCTGACGGCAAACTCACCGGTTTCGACGTGGACATCGGCGACGCCCAGTGCGAGCAGATGAAAGTGAAGTGCACCTGGGTCGAGCAAGAGTTCGACGGCCTGATCCCTGCGCTGAAGGTCAAGAAAATCGACGCCATCCTGTCGTCCATGACCATCACTGACGACCGCAAGAAGAACGTCGATTTCACCATCAAGTACTACCACACCCCGGCACGTTTCGTGATGAAGGAAGGCTCCAGCATCAAGGACCCGCTGACCGAGCTCAAAGGCAAGAAAGTCGGTGTGCTGCGCGCCAGTACCCACGACCGCTTCGCCACGGAAGTGCTGGTGCCTGCCGGCATCGACCTGGTGCGTTACGGCTCGCAACAGGAAGCCAACCTGGACATGGTCTCCGGCCGCATTGACGCGCTGCTGGCCGACTCGGTCAACCTGGACGACGGTTTCCTGAAAACCGACGCCGGTAAAGGTTTTGCCTTCGTCGGCCCTGAGTACAACGATCCGAAATACTTCGGTGGTGGCGCCGGCATTGCCGTGCGCAAGGGTGACAAGGAGCTGGCGGACAAATTCAACACCGCTATCACCGAAATCCGCGCCAACGGCAAGTACAAGCAAGTGCAGGACAAGTACTTCAAGTTTGACGTTTACGGCGAGTAAGCGAGCAGGCTGAAAAAATGGCAATCGTTGACGCGGTTGCCATTTTTTTTGTGCAATCATTTTCAGCATTGAGAGAGACCTGTGGGAGCGGGCTTGCTCGCGAAAGCGTCATGTCAGGCAACATCGATGTTGAATGTACCGACGCCTTCGCGAGCAAGCCCGCTCCCACAGGTGATTTCACCGTGCAGACACCAGGAGTTCCCCCATGCAACGCATCGACCATACACTTCCCTGGAGTCACCTGGGCACAGAGCGCACCCTCAGCGTGTTTCGTTATGGCGCGGGTACGCGCAAGGTGTACATCCAGGCCAGCCTGCACGCCGACGAATTGCCGGGCATGCGCACGGCCTGGGAGTTGAAGAAACGCCTGGCCGAACTTGAACGACAGGGGCAACTGAACGGTGTGATCGAACTGGTGCCGGTGGCCAATCCCATTGGCCTCGACCAGCACCTGCAAGGCAGCCACATGGGGCGTTTCGAACTGGGCAGCGGCAAGAACTTCAACCGCTCGTTCGTCGAACTCAGTGCGCCGGTGGCCGAGTTGATCGGTGATCGCCTCGGCAGCGATGCCCAGGCCAACATCACGCTGATTCGCCAGACCATGGGCCAGGTCCTCGACGACCTGCCGGCAGCGACATCGCAGCTCGAAGCGATGCACCGCCTGTTGCTGCGCCATGCCTGTGACGCCGACATCACCCTCGACCTGCATTGCGATTTCGATGCAGCGATTCACATCTACGCCTTGCCGCAGCACTGGCCGCAATGGCAATCCCTGGCGGCACGCTTGAAGGCCGGCGTGGCGTTGTTGTGCGAAGACTCCGGCGGCAGTTCGTTCGATGAATCCTGTTCTTCGCCATGGTTGCGTCTGGCCAGGGCGTTCCCGGCGGCGGCGATTCCACCGGCCAACCTGGCGACCACGCTGGAGCTGGGCAGCATGGGAGACACCCGCGTCGACCAGGCCCAGGCCAATGGCGAGGCCATTCTCGGGTTCCTCGCCGAGCAGGGTTTCATCTCCGGCACCTGGCCGGCGGCACCGGCCGAATGCTGTGAAGGCATGCCGTTCGAAGGCACCCAATACCTGTTCGCACCGCACCACGGCGTGGTCAGTTTCCTGCGTGAAGCCGGGGAATGGGTGGAAAAGGGTGATGCGCTGTTCGAGGTGGTCGACCCGTTGAATGACAAGGTCACTACCGTGCAGGCTGGTACCAGCGGTGTGTTGTTTGCCATTGACCGTGGGCGCTATACCCAGCCGGGCACCTGGCAGGCGAAAGTTGCCGGGCGTGAGCCGATTCGGGTGGGGAAGTTGATCAACGACTGACCAGGGATTTTTGCCGTCTGTTCTGACCTCTTCGCGAGCAGGCTCGCTCCCACAGGAGCGCATTCCAAATGTGGGAGCGGGCTTGCTCGCGAAGGCGGCCTGACAGCTGGCCTCTCTTTTGTTGACGGTGTGCATATCCGTTTCTTCGGTAACGGCCACTTATGGTTTCGCCCTTACGGCGACTCACTTTTTTTAACAAGCGCCTCAAAAAAAGTAAGCAAAAAAGCGCTCGCCCCGAACGTCCGGCCCCTCGCCAAGGCTCGGGGTTCCTTCGCTCCGGCATTCATCCGGGGGCATTGCCCTCCGGTTTGCTTCGCTGCACCTACATGCAATGTGTTCGACTGCGTCGAACGGCGCTGCGCGCCCATCCCCGGATGAACACCTCCACTCAGCCTTCCGAGGGGGCGGGTGGATCAAGATCAAGAGCGGCAGGCGAGCTAACGCTCGGCCTGTGGAGTGGTGAGAAGCGTGGGGGTACGCCGATCTGCCTTCGCTCTGCTCTGCTCTTCTAATGAAATGGCTCCCCCCCACACCCTGTGATCGCTCTCTAAGCTTTCACAGGGTGTCTTACGGAGGCTATTGCCATGAACAACGTTGCCATTGTCGCTATCGATCTAGGGAAACATACCTTCCATCTGCACGCGCAAGATGATCGCGGTCATGAGCTCTACCACAAGAAATTCAATCGCGCAGGTCTGGCCAGGCACCTGGCCAACCTTGAACCGTGCACGGTGGCGATGGAGGCCTGTGGTGGCGCCCACTACACGGCGCGGGAAGCGGCAAAATGGGGCCATGTGCCCAAACTCATTGCCCCCACCTCGTGCGTCCCTACGTGAAAAGCAACAAGAACGACTTCGCCGATGCCATGGCGATTTGCGAGGCGGCGAGCCGCCCGACCATGCGTTTTGTGCCCCTAAAACCGAAGCGCAACAAGCGCTGGCCATGCTCAATTCGCAACGCGACGCCTACATCAAGGAGCGTACGGCCAGCGTCAATCGGATTCACGCCGGCCTGTTAGAGGTCGGTATCAGCCTGTCCCCAGGCTTTCACGCCATCAAGGAACTGCCAGCGCTGCTGGAGGCGTGTTCATTTTCTGCGCAGATCAAACAAATCCTGCTGGGGCTGCGTGAGCACTTCAATTATCTGGACGGGCAGGTCAAGGCACTGGACAAGCAGGTTGAACGCCAGGCCGCTGAAGATGATCTGGCTTCTCGCCTGATGACAATTCCTTGCGTCGGTCCGATCACCTCCAGCGTCCTGGCTGCGGAGTTGGGCAACGGTCAGCAGTTCAAGTGCGGTCGAGACTATTCAGCCTCGATTGGGTTGGTGCCCAAGCAACACTCCACCGGCGACAAGACGGTACTTTTGGGGATCAGCAAACGCGGTGACCGGAATCAGAGACGGCTGCTTATCCAGTGCGCCCGTGTGTATCTGATGGGGCTGGAACGACAGACAGGAGCGCTGGCCGATTGGGTCCGCCAACTGCTGGCTCGCCATCATTCCAACCGTGTGGTCTGCGCCTTGGCCAACAAACTGGCAAGAATCGCCTGGTCGATCGCCGCTCACCACGATGAATTCAAAGGCGGGGTCAAGCGCGATGAACGCTTGACCTCGCTGCCACCCGAGCACCACCCACCTGGTTTTGCGATGCTGGATAACAGATGACGTGAACGGCCAACCGGCCTGACGACTACCCTGGGCTCCCACAAGGCTGAAAAAGCCTTCTTTCTATGAAGGGCCGTCAGGCGCGATTCTCATCGAGGCGCAGGGTCGCCACCCAGACGCCGGATAGATGAAAGCAAGCCAAACACGCATCAAAAACAGTATTGCAGAAATGGGGGGATCCATAGATGTGGGAGCGAGCTTGCTCGCGATGGACGTCAACGATAACGCGTGCTGACTGATTGATCGCGTTGTTCAAACGTTTTTCGCGAGCAAGCTCGCTCCCAGGGAAACGAGTTCAATTGCGATCAGGCCGGCCAGTAGGCCGCTTCGCTTTTGCTTTGGCTTTTGATCTTCTTGCCCCCTCGTGAGGCCGAACGTCAGGGGCAATAGCCTTTGGTTACTTGGGGCTTTTTCAAGTAACCCGCCGTCAGGGCGGAACCATAAGCCGCCATTACCAAAGTAACGGATATGCACACGGAAAAAACCGCGATTATCAGCGAATGAAGTGAATCTTCCCGCTGTCGTCATTGCCCATATAGATGCCATACACCCCAGCCTGGCGCTCCTCGATATAGCGCTCGAGGATCTGCCGTATCGCCGGGTAGTAGATGCTGTCCCAGGGAATGTCCTCGGGCGCGAAGAATTTGTAGTCGAGGGTTTCCGGGCCGTACTGGCCGGTGATCTCCAGCGCGATGGCGCGGAAGATGATGTACACCTCGCTGATCTGCGGCACGCTGAAAATCGAGTAGGGCGAGACGATTTCCGCGCGCACGCCGCTTTCTTCCCAGACTTCGCGCAAGGCCGCCTGCTCGGTGGTCTCGCCGCTTTCCATGAAGCCCGCGGGCAGGGTCCAGGTGCCGGGGCGCGGCGGGATGGCGCGCTGGCACAAGAGGTACTTGCCGTCCTGCTCGATGATGCAGCCGGCAATGATTTTCGGATTGACGTAATGGATGTAGCCGCAGCCGCGGCACATCAGGCGCTCGTGCGTATCGCCCGGCGGCAACTGCTGACCGAGATCAGCGCTGCCGCACCTGGGGCAAAAGCTCGGGCTGAACATCTCAGCGACCTATGCGTGGTTCTTTCAAGGCGATGGGCAGGGTGATCTGCGGCGTGGCGCCGGTTTCTTCCTGCTTGCGCTTGAGGTAGTCCAGGGCCACGGCCGCCGCCGCACGCACGTGGTCGACGCAAGCCTGGTGGGCGGCCAGCGGGTCTCCACTCTTGATCGCTTCGACCATGCGCTCCATTTCCTGGTTGCTGGCGCCGCGACGGTTTTCCTGGGACACCGAGGTCGCGCGCAGGTAGCTGATGCGTGCCTGCAACTGGCGCAGTTGAGTGGCTGCGACATGGTTGCCCGAGCCTTCGAGCAGCACGTCGTAGAAGCCCTGAACCGAGTCGATGACCTGTTGCAGCTCGCCGTCCTTGAGCGCCTTGCGGTTTTCTTCCAGGGCTTTTTCCAGGGCCTTGATGTCCTTGGCCTTGGCGCGCAGGGTGAACAACTGCACGATCAGCCCTTCGAGTACGCAGCGCAGTTCATAGATGTCCACGGCATCGGCCAGGGTAATGATCGCGACACGCGGGCCCTTGGCATCGGCGAATTCCACCAGGCCTTCGGATTCAAGGTGACGCAGGGCTTCGCGCACCGAGGTACGGCTGACGCCCAGGCGATCGCACAGATCGCGTTCGACCAGACGGTCTCCCGGCAGGAGCTGGAAGTTCATGATGGCGCTTCGCAGTTTATCCAGCACGATTTCGCGCAGGGTGACGGGGTTGCGATTGACCTGAAGCTGTCGTCGAGTGGCAGGCGTTTCATGGGGTCCGCTCTGATTGTGGCTGTCCATGCAAATAGGAGCACTGCGATTACGGGAATCTGCGTGCCCGGTCAGATCAAACAGCCAAGGGTTAACTGGAGGCCTCGGCATCGGCTTCGGCGAAGGCTTCACGGGCGAGCCGGAAACTGTCTACGGCAGCGGGGACACCGCAATAAATGCCGACCTGAAGCAATATTTCGCGTATTTGCTCACGACTCAGGCCGTTACGCAAGGCGCCGCGCACATGCAGCTTGAGTTCGTGCGGCCGGTTCAGGGCCGAGATCATCGCCAGGTTGATCATGCTGCGCTCCTTGAGCGACAAACCCTCTCGGCCCCAGACATGACCCCAACAATACTCGGTGACCATTTCCTGCAAGGGGCGGGTGAAGTCGTCGGCGTTCTCGATGGAACGATTGACGTAGGCTTCGCCCAGCACCTGGGTGCGGATCTTCAGGCCTTTTTCGTATTTTTCGTTGTTCATTTGCGTAACTCCCGCGGGCTCAAAGGCCGCCCATCAAGGTGTATTTGAGTTCCAGGTAATCCTCGATGCCGTACTTCGATCCTTCACGGCCCAGCCCTGAGGACTTGATGCCGCCAAACGGCGCGACTTCCGTGGAAATCAGGCCTTCGTTGATCCCGACCATGCCGTACTCCAGCGCCTCGCTCATGCGCCAGGCGCGGCCCAGGTCGCGGGTGTAGCAGTAGGCAGCCAGGCCGAACTCGGTGTCGTTGGCCATTGCGACGGCCTGGGCCTCGGTGTCGAAGCGGAACACGGCGGCCAGTGGGCCAAAGGTTTCATCGCGGGCGACTTTCATCTGCGTGTTGACGTCGATCAGCACGGTCGGCTGGAAGAAACCGTTGCCCAGCGCATGGCGTTCGCCACCGCACAGCAGTTGTGCACCCTGGGCCAGCGCGTCTTGCACGTGGTCTTCGACCTTGGCCACGGCACGCTCGTTGATCAGTGGCCCCTGGGTGACACCGACGTCGAAGCCGCTGCCGACCTTGAGCTGCGAAACCCGCTCGGCCAGGCGCGTCACAAAAGCGTCATGGATGCCGGCTTGCACCAGGAAGCGGTTGACGCAGACGCAGGTCTGTCCGGCATTGCGGAATTTGGCGATCAGCGCGCCATCGACGGCACGTTCCAGATCGGCGTCGTCGAAGACAATGAACGGCGCGTTGCCACCCAGTTCCAGCGAGACTTTTTTCAGGGTCGGTGCGCACTGGGCCATCAGCAGTTTGCCGATGGCGGTGGAACCGGTGAACGACAGTTTGCGTACCAGGCTGCTGCCGGTCAGCTCACCACCGATGGCGACGGCATCGCCGGTAATCACGTTGAAAATGCCCGCCGGAATGCCGGCCTGTTCCGCCAGCGCGGCCATGGCCAGTGCCGAGAACGGTGTTTCCGGAGCCGGCTTGACGATGCACGGGCAACCAGCCGCCAGTGCCGGGCCGGCCTTGCGGGTGATCATCGCCGCCGGAAAGTTCCACGGCGTGATGGCCGCGACAACGCCGATCGGCTCCTTGCTGACCACGATGCGCGCATCGCCCTTGTGACTGGGAATGGTGTCGCCGTAGATGCGCTTGGCCTCTTCGGCGAACCACTCGATGAAGCTCGCGGCGTAGAGGATTTCGCCCTTGGCTTCGGCCAGTGGCTTGCCTTGTTCGAGGGTGAGGATTTCGGCCAGGGCGTCGGCGTTTTCCAGCATCAGCGCGTGCCAGCGCTTGAGCAGGTTGCTGCGCTCTTTGGCGGTCAGCGCGCGCCAGGCTGGCCAGGCGTTGTTGGCGGCGTCGATGGCCAGGCGCGCATGCTCGGCGCCGAGGTTCGGTACCTGGCCGATCCGTTCACCGGTTGCCGGGTTGAAAATGTCCTGACAGGCGCCATCCGGCGCGTCCAGCCACTGGCCATTGATGTAGGCCTGCTGACGGAACAATTGCGAGGCTGCTGGGCTCATGCCGGCTCCTGAGAAAAGAGTGATCAGTCTGGTGCGGTACCTGTGGGAGCGGGCTTGCCCGCGAAGAGGCCGGCACATCCAACATTGATGGTGCCTGATACACCGCCTTCGCGGGCAAGCCCGCTCCCACAGGGTTTTGTGTACAACCGTCAGGCCAGCGCGGGCAGTGGCCCCAGCTTGCCTTTGTGGTAGATCATCGGCGTCACCGGTTGCTCGGGCAGGATCAGGTTCTTCACCGCGCCGACGATGATCGCGTGATCGCCGCCGTCGTATTCGCGCCACAGTTCGCACTCGATGATCGCCGTGGCCTTGGCCAGGATCGGGTTGCCCCGTTCGCTCAAGTGCCACTCGATGCCTTTGGCCTTGTCCTTGCCTTTACCGGCGAAGGCATAGGCTTCGGCGGTCTGGTCGGCGGACAGCAGGTGAATCGCGAACTGCTTGCTGTCGCGCAGCACCGGGTAGGTGTCGGAGCCGTAGTTGGGGCAGAACAGTACCAGTGCCGGGTCGATCGACAGCGCGCTGAAGGCGCTGGCGGTGATGCCGACGATGCCGCCGGCCGGGTCCAGGGTGGTGACCACCGTGACCCCGGACGGGAACGAGCTCATCACGTCTTTGTAAATGCCGGGTTCGATCATTTTCCAGGACTCCTAGCGCATCACGAAGGGATCAGGCATCGGTGCCTGGGACAGGTTGATCCACACCGTTTTCAGCTCGGTGTAGGCCAGCACCGAATCGATGCCGCTTTCGCGTCCATAGCCACTGTTCTTGAAGCCGCCGATCGGCGCCATGGCCGAGACCGCGCGGTAGGTGTTGACCCAGATGATCCCCGAACGCACGTCCCGGGCCAGGCGATGGGCGCGGCCCAGGTCGCGGGTCCAGATGCCGGCGGCGAGGCCGAACTGCGAGTCGTTGGCAATCGCCAGCGCTTCGGCTTCGTCCTTGAAACGGATGACCGAAGCCACTGGGCCAAAGACTTCTTCCTGCATGATCTTCATCGAGTTGCGGTCGCACTCGAACAGCGTCGGTTCGTAGAACCAGCCGTCGCCCAGATTGGCCGGACGCTTGCCGCCCAGGCGCAGGCGCGCACCTTCGGCAATGGCATCGGCCACCAGGCCTTCGACCACGGCCAGTTGCTGTGCGGTGGCCATCGGGCCCATTTCACTGCTGTCGTCCTGCGGGTTGCCAATGCGGATGCGCCGGGCGCGTTCAACCAGGCGACCGACGAACTCGTCATAGATTTCGTCCTGCACCAGCAAGCGCGAACCGGAGACGCAGCTCTGCCCGGAAGCGGCATAGATCCCGGCGATGGCGCCGTTGATCGCGCTGTCGAGGTCGGCGTCGGCGAAGATGATGTTCGGCGATTTGCCGCCCAGTTCCAGCGACAGCTTGGCGAAGTTCTCCGCACTGCTGCGCACCACATGCCGGGCGGTGGCCGCGCCACCGGTGAAGGCGATCTTGCGCACCAGCGGATGGCGGGTGAGGGCGGCACCGGTGCTTGGGCCATAACCGGTGACAACGTTGACCACCCCCGGCGGGATCCCGGCTTCCAGCGCCAGGCGCGCCAGTTCGAGAATGGTCGCCGAGGCGTGTTCCGAGGGCTTGATCACGATAGTGTTGCCTGCGGCAAGCGCCGGGGCGAGTTTGATCGCGGTCAGATACAGCGGGCTGTTCCACGGAATGATCGCGGCCACCACACCCATGGCTTCGTGCACGGTGTAGGCAAACAGGTCCGGCTTGTCCAGCGGCAGGGTGCCGCCTTCGAGCTTGTCGGCCAGGCCTGCGGTGTAGTGGAAGAACTCCGGCAGATAGCCGACCTGGCCACGGGTTTCGCGGATCAGCTTGCCGTTGTCGCGGCTTTCCAGCTGCGCCAGTTGTTCCTTGTTCTCGGCGATCAGGTCGCCCAGGCGTCGCAGCAATTTGCCGCGAGCGGTGGCCGTCAAGCCGCGCCAGGCCGGGCTGTCGAATGCCGTTTGCGCAGCCTGCACGGCGCGCTCGACGTCGGCTTCACCGGCGTCGGGCAGTTCGGCCCAGGGCTCGGCCAGCGCCGGGTTGAGGCTTTCAAAAGTCTTGCCGGTCAGGGCATAGACCCATTCACCGCCGATGCACATCTGGAAGCGTGCGAGAGTCATGCAACGATCCCCTTGATCTGGTTTTGTCTGGAGTGCGCGGCCTGAAGAAACTCCAGCAACAGCTGGTTGACCAGGCGCGGCGATTCTACGGGCATCATATGCCGTTGCTCGGCAAGTACGGCAACGGTCGCACCGGGAATGCGATCGGCCAGTTGCCGGGCCATTTCCGGGGTCGAGCCCGGGTCCAGTTCGCCGGTGGCGATCAGCGTCGGCACCTTGATGCCGCCCAGGTCGTCGGCGCGGTACATGTCCTGGGTGGCGAACAGTTCATAGGTGGTCAGGTAACCCTGCGGGTCATTGCCGGCCAGGGTCTGGCGAATCGCGGCGATCTGCGCCGGGTTCGCTGCCTGGTATTCGCGGCTGAACCAGCGTGACAGGGCCGCTTCGGCATTCGCGTCCGGCCCGTGTTCGGCAGCCTGGCTGGTGCGGGCGATAACCCCGGCGCGCTGCTCGGCGCTGCGGTTGAACACGCTGTTGAGCACCACCAGACCTTCCAGGCGTTGCGCATAGTGCAGGGCAAAGGCCCGCGCCACCAGCCCGCCCATGGAAAAGCCGATCACCGTTGCCTTGGGCAATTGCAGGTGGTCGAGCAGCTCCAGCAACTGGTCGGCATAGCCGAGCAGCTGCGTGCCGTTTTCCGGTCGCGGGCTGGCGCCATGGCCGAGCATGTCGTAGGCGATGACGCGGTACTTCGTGGCCAGGCCAACGATCTGGCCGCCCCACATTTCTTTGTTCAGGCCCACGCCGTGGATCAAGACCACGGGCTGGCCTTGGCCGGTCGCCAGGTAACTGGTGCCAGCCGGGGTGAGTTCAGCGGTGAGCCGAATCATGGAGCGCTCCTGCAATGCCTTCTTGTTGTCGTTGTGCTGGCCTTTACTGGGCTTTTTCGGCGGCCAGTTCTTCCAGGTCGATGTAGCGGTTGCCGATGCGCGGGTGCAGGCGGCCGCCGTCGGCGCAACCCAGGACCACGACGATTTCGTCGGCCCGTGGTGCGTCTTCGATCTGCATTTCCAGGGTGATGTAGTGTGAGCGCAGGCCTTCGTCGTCCTTGTGCATCATCGGGATCTGGATCGAGGTGCCCGGGCCGCCGCGCTTGTTGGTGAAGCTCAGGTAGCTCTTGGCCTTGACCGCTTCGCGGTAATGGTTGCCGAAGCGCAGGGTGTGGATCACCGCCGAAGCGTGTTCGATTTCGCCATCGGCGCCGACTACCGCAGCCTTGCCGTAAGCCTCGATCTTCTCGGCGCCGCCGATGATGCCCACCAGGCGCTCGACCATCAGTGCACCGAGGTCGGAGCAGTTGGCGCGGATCTGTGGTTTCAGGTCTTCGACGAAACCGTTGCCCAGCCAGGGGTTCTTCATCACCACGGCCAGACCGACCATGGTCACGGGCTTATCGGTGGCTTTGCCGCCTTCAATGAAGGTTTCTTCGACATAGCTGACGATCTTGCGGATTTCGAAACTCATGAGCTGCTCCGTAGAGGTTTGGGTGTCTGTGCGTCTGATGGTATACCATAATACCTGAAGCACAAGTCCCCGAACGGAGTTTCTGGCTGGATGGCGATGAAAAGCGTGCAGGCGAAGCGCTATGTGTGGCGGGAGGGACTTATGAAAGACGTAAAAAAACCCGGCTGATGAGGCCGGGTTTTTCGTTGAGTCTTGCGGTAAAGCACTGCATTCAGACAGCGCGGCTTTCGATCAGACGATCCGAACCGCCTTCGGCGACGCGGTTTTGCAGCAGTTTGTCGGAACCACCTTCGGCGACGCGGTTTTGCAGCAGCTTGTCGGAACCGCCTTCGGCAACACGTTTTTCCAGCAGGCGATCCGAACCACCTTCGGCCACACGATTCTCGATCAGGCGATCGGAACCACCCTCGGCCACACGGCTTTCAATCAGACGATCCGAGCCGCCTTCAGCGACCACAGGTTGAGCAGAGGTAGCGGCGAAAGCGTTAACTGCAAAAACCGAGAAAGCGATGCCGAGAAGGGTTTGGCGTTTCATGATGGTGTGCTCCGGGGTGCTGATGGGTTGGTATGGAGCAGATGTTACGCCGGGGATTTTTTAAGAGAACTTCATTGAATCAATGGTGACTATCGACGTAGTCAATGGATGATTTGGTGATCTTTGTGGGAGCGGGCTTGCTCGCGAAAGCGGTGTGTCAGTCGCCATCAATGTTGAATGTGCCGGCCTCTTCGCGAGCAAGCCCGCTCCCACAGGGTTCGCGGTGTTAGCGGGAAATAAGCCCGTGATCGATGGCGTACTTGACCAGCGCCGCCGGCTTGTCGATGTTGAGCTTGCGTCGAATGCTCAAGCGGTGTGTCTCCACCGTGCGCACGCTGATATCCAGTTCCCGGGCCATTTCCTTGTTGTTCAGCCCTTGCGCCATCTTCGACAGCACCTGGCTTTCCCTCGGGGTCAGTTCGTTGTCGGTGTTCCTGTCGGCGATCAGCCGCTGGGCGATTTCCGCGCTGTAGAAGGTCCCGCCGCTGCTGATGGCTTCGATGGCGGCGATGATTTCCCGTGACGGGGCGTTCTTGAGCACGTAGCCGCTGGCGCCGGAGCGCACCGATTCACTGACGTATTCGTAATTGTCGTACATGCTCAGCACCAGCACCTTGAGCGACGGGTACTGGCTGCGCAGCATGCGGGTCAGTTCCAGGCCGTTCATGTCCGGCAGGCTGATGTCGACCAGCAACAGGTCTGGCTGGCAGCGTCCGACCATCTCGATGGCCTCGGCGCCGTTTTCCGCTTCTCCAACCATTTCCAGGGGCGACATCACGGCCAGTAGCGCCTTGATGCCGTCGCGGACCAGGGAGTGATCGTCGACCAGGGCGACGCGGATCGGGGAGGGCAGGTTCATGCGAGGTTTCACTCTTGTAGTTTTGCGCCAGGTTTCATCGGCAGCAGTACGTCCAGCTCACTTCTGCCCGGCATCGAAATCAAATCGAAGCGCCCGCCAAAATGTTCGACGCGTTCGCGGATGTTACGCAAACCAATGCCGGCCTGGCGACGTTCGACCTGGGCAACGTTGAAACCAATGCCGTCATCGACCACCGTCAGCCGCACCGATTGTTCGCAGCCGCGCAGGGTTATGGACACGTTTTTCGCCCGGGCGTGACGTTCGATGTTGGTCAGGCCTTCCTGCACGATGCGAAACAATGCGACGGCGGCACCGTCGACCAGTTGGCAGTCGAATTCATTTTCGTCATAGGTCACGGTCAGCCCGCTGCGCTGCTCGAATTCCGCGGCCAATTGGCCGATGGCCGCCGGCAGGCCGAGGGTGTCGAGCAAGGAGGAGCGCAGGTCGTGGGAGAGGCTGCGGACTTCACCGATGGCATCGCCCAGGCGCTCGGTGGCGTCTTTCAGCGTGTTCAGGCCCTTGTCGTGGGCCTGTCCGCTTTCCAGCAGATGGCTGGCCAGTTCGAACTGAAACTTGATCGAGACCAACACCTGGCTGATGCCGTCGTGCAACTCGCGGGACACCCGCGATCGTTCCTCTTCCTGCAGGCTGACGATGCGCTGGGTCAGGCGCTGCAGTTTTTTGTCCGCCAACCGATGTTCGCTGACGTTGAGGGTCATGCCCGTGGCGAAGACGAACAGCACC
The DNA here is from genome assembly GCF_034541995.1 of Pseudomonas sp. BIC9C. NCBI lineage: Bacteria > Pseudomonadati > Pseudomonadota > Gammaproteobacteria > Pseudomonadales > Pseudomonadaceae > Pseudomonas > Pseudomonas sp. BIC9C. The sequence continues at coordinate 299,679 of NZ_JAWDGM010000004.1, read as the reverse complement.
GCGACAAGGGCAACCACGGCAATCGCCATCATGGTCTTGCGGATGCCCATGGCCACTTCGGCACGGGCCTGCTGGGTCGCGCGTTCGACGTCCTCAAGGTAGATGCCGGTACCGAGCATCCAGCCCCAGCGATCGAGCATCACCACGTAGGCGAGCTTGTCGGTCACCTGGCCGGAGGAGGGTTTGTTCCAGGCGTAGCGTTGAAAGCCTTCGCCCGATTGCGCGCTTTTGAGCAGCGCCTGAATCACCGGCAGGCCGTGGGGGTCTTTCATGTCCCACAGGTATTGCCCCACCAGTTCCGACTGCCGTGCGTGCATCAGGCTGCGGCCTTCGCGATCGTAGACGAAGAAGTAGCCGTTGATGCCGAAGCTGAGTTTGCGCAGTTCTTCCAGTACTTGTTGCTGGGCACGGGCGTCGCCGTGACCGTCGTCGTACAGCGGCGCGATCAGGCTCTGGGCCATTTCCACGTAGTTTTTCAGTTCCGCGCGCTTGCTCGCCAGAATGCTGTCTTCGATCAGTTGCGCCTGCTGATCGCCCAATTGGCGGTTGAGGGAAATCACCAGCGCGCAGATGACGGCAATGGCCAGCACCAGCGGCAGAATCCCGAGGGCGACGATCTTGTGTTTGAGCTGCATGTTGACTCCTGCCCGCGCGAAGGCTTGGGATCATAAGCCAAAGATACGTCGGGCCAATAACATTGCTGGACGGAATGACCTGGCGGGAGTGTGCAAGACCTGTGGGAGCGAGCTTGCTCGCGATGAGGGAGGCACATTCAGAAGCGATGTGGCTGAAAATCCGCTATCGCGAGCAGGCTCGCTCCCACATTTGATCGGGGATGCCCCGGTTCCGGTGGTCAACCCACATGAGATCGGTGTCATCTACGTAGAACTACGTAGATGCCGCGTACGTAGTAACGCGGATTTATTTGTGGACGGCATGCGCAGATATTGGGCCAGCTCCGCACCGCGGACACAATTATAAAAATTACCGCCGCAGTCACGAGCTGTCGGCAGGAGACCCTTCTATGCCCCGTCTGGCTAAACACCTCGCCTGGTTTGCCGTGGCTGTCCTGGGAGCGATTGCGCTGAGTGTCGTGGCCCTGCGCCGCGGTGAAGCGATCAACGCCCTGTGGATCGTAGTCGCAGCCGTCGCTATCTACCTCGTTGCCTACCGCTATTACAGCCTGTTCATCGCCAATAAAGTGATGCAACTCGATCCCAATCGGGCCACTCCCGCCGTGCTCAACAATGACGGTCTGGACTATGTACCGACCAACAAACACGTCCTCTTCGGTCACCACTTCGCCGCTATCGCCGGTGCAGGCCCGCTGGTCGGCCCGGTGCTGGCGGCGCAGATGGGCTACTTGCCCGGCACGCTGTGGCTGATCGCCGGCGTGGTGCTGGCCGGTGCGGTGCAGGACTTCATGGTCCTGTTCATGTCCACCCGCCGCAACGGCCGGTCCCTCGGTGACATGGTCCGTGAAGAAATGGGCCGTATCCCCGGTACCATCGCACTGTTCGGTTGTTTCCTGATCATGATCATCATCCTTGCGGTGCTGGCGCTGATCGTGGTGAAGGCCCTGGCCGATAGCCCGTGGGGCATGTTTACGGTGATGGCGACCATTCCGATCGCGATGTTCATGGGCGTCTACATGCGCTACATCCGCCCGGGCCGCATCGGTGAGATCTCGGTGATCGGCGTGGTGTTGCTGCTCGGCTCGATCTGGCTGGGCGGGCAGATTGCTGCGGACCCGGTGTGGGCCAAGGCCTTTACCTTTACCGGTATCCAGATCACCTGGATGCTGATCGGCTACGGTTTTGTCGCGGCGGTGTTGCCGGTGTGGCTGATCCTGGCACCGCGCGATTACCTGTCGACCTTCCTGAAAATCGGCACCATCGTCGCCCTCGCCATCGGCATTCTGGTGACCATGCCCGAGCTGAAAATGCCGGCGCTGACCCAGTTCATCGACGGCACCGGCCCGGTGTGGAAGGGCGGTCTGTTCCCGTTCCTGTTCATCACCATCGCCTGTGGCGCGGTGTCGGGCTTCCATGCGCTGATCGCTTCCGGCACCACGCCGAAGCTGCTCGCCAGTGAAGGGCATGCCCGCTACATCGGTTACGGCGGCATGCTGATGGAATCCTTCGTGGCCATCATGGCCATGGTCGCGGCTTCGGTGATCGATCCTGGCGTGTACTTCGCCATGAACAGCCCGGCGGCCGTGGTGGGCGCCGATGCGGTGGCCGTTGCGCAAACCGTCAGCAGCTGGGGCTTTGCCATCACGCCGGAAGCGTTGCAAGCGGTGGCCCACGACATCGGTGAAACCACCATCCTGGCCCGTGCCGGTGGTGCGCCGACCCTGGCGGTGGGGATCGCGCAGATCCTGCACCACGTGTTGCCGGGCGAGAACACCATGGCGTTCTGGTACCACTTCGCGATTCTGTTCGAAGCGCTGTTCATCCTCACCGCGGTCGACGCCGGTACCCGTGCCGGGCGCTTCATGCTCCAGGACCTTCTCGGCTCGTTCGTGCCGGCCCTGCGCCGCACCGAATCCTGGACCGCCAACCTGATCGCCACCGCCGGTTGCGTGGCCATGTGGGGTTATCTGCTGTACCAGGGCGTGATCGACCCGCTGGGCGGCATCAACACCCTGTGGCCGCTGTTCGGTATCTCCAACCAGATGCTGGCCGGTATCGCGCTGATGCTCGGCACCGTGGTGCTGATCAAGATGAAGCGCCAGCGTTATGTCTGGGTCACCTTGCTGCCGGCGGTATGGCTGCTGATCTGCACCACCACCGCCGGCTTCATCAAGCTGTTCGATGCCAACCCGGCGATCGGCTTCCTGGCCCTGGCCAAGAAGTACAGCGATGCCCTGGCCAACGGTCAGGTGCTGGCCCCGGCCAAGAGCATCGAGCAGATGCAGCACGTGATCTTCAACGCCTACACCAATGCAACGCTGACCGCGCTGTTCCTGTTCGTGGTGTTCAGCATCCTGTTCTTCGCGCTCAAGGTCGGTATTGCCGCCTGGGGCAGCAAGGAGCGTACGGATAAAGAAGCGCCATTCCAGGTCGTGCCGAATGCATAGGCGAGGAGGGCAGCATGTTCAATGACCTCAGTCGCCTCGGTAAATACCTCGGTCAGGCCGCGTGCCTGATGGTCGGCATGCCCGACTACGACAACTATGTCGAGCACATGCAGACCAGGCACCCGGACAAACCGGTGATGGACTACGAGGCGTTCTTCCGCGAGCGCCAGGAGGCCCGTTACGGCAGTAAAGCCGGACCGAAGTGCTGTTGAGTGAAACAAAAAAACCGGCTGAAAAGCCGGTTTTTATTGCGTGCAGGAACGCCCTGAATGTTTCAGGCCGCGTGGCGATCCGAATCGTCGTCGCCACTTTTATCCCGGGTCATGGAAGTGTTGCCCACCTTTTGACCATGGGGCTGACGATCCGGCCTGGCGATCTTGAGCGCACGGTCGGCAACCTTGGCGTTATGCATCAGGCGACAGAACACGGCGGCGACGATGATCGACAGCAATGTCCAGATGACAAAAACTTTGAGGAGCATGGCGAAACCTCTTGCGGCAAACGATCCTTCCAATCGCCAACATCCTTGTAGCAAATAACAGTGAAGCATTGTGGCAGGTGTTCATGATCTTGCCGATGTTCTCACGACCTGCTGCATCTTCGTGCTGATTTGAACTGTTTATCAGCTATCTCCCCGGTGGCAGCGACAGTTTCCCGGTCCGGTACTTTAATGGATGTTCTGGAGCGACAGATCACGGGGCTGTCATAGCCTTGAGGCTATGGATCCCATACCGAAAAGCTATTTCATCAATCGGTGATCCGGATCCACGCTCAAAGGTGGTTAGCTGAAAACAAAATCAAGAGGAGATGCCATGTCAACTGAATCGAAATGCCCGTTCAATCACGCCGCTGGCGGTGGCACGACGAACCGCGACTGGTGGCCGAACCAACTGAACCTGAAGATCTTGAGTCAACACTCGCCCAAGTCTGACCCGTTGGGGGGCGACTTCAACTACGCCGAAGCCTTCAAAAGTCTGGACTTCCAGGCGCTGAAAAAAGACCTGACTGCGCTGATGACCGATTCTCAGGACTGGTGGCCGGCGGACTTCGGTCACTATGGGCCTTTCTTTATCCGCATGTCCTGGCACGCCGCAGGCACCTATCGCACCGGTGACGGCCGGGGCGGCGCCGGTTCCGGCCAGCAACGCTTTGCACCGCTCAACAGCTGGCCGGACAACGTCAGCCTCGACAAGGCCCGTCGGCTGCTCTGGCCGATCAAGCAAAAGTACGGCAACAAAATCTCCTGGGCCGACCTGATCGTCCTCACCGGCAACGTTGCACTGGAGTCCATGGGCTTCAAGACCTTTGGTTTTTCCGGTGGCCGCCCGGATGTCTGGGAACCGGACGAAGACGTTTACTGGGGGGCTGAAAGCAAGTGGCTGGGTGGCGATGTGCGTTATGGCAAGGATGCCGGGCAAGTTCCCGCAGAGCGCACTCTGGAAACTCCCCTCGCAGCCGTGCAGATGGGCCTGATTTACGTAAACCCCGAAGGCCCAGAAGGCAACTCCGATCCGGTTTCCGCCGGGATAGACATCCGTGAAACCTTTGCGCGCATGGCAATGAACGACGAGGAAACCGTCGCGCTGATCGCGGGCGGTCACGCCTTCGGCAAAACCCACGGTGCCGGTCCCGTCGATCATGTCGGACCTGAGCCCGAAGCCGCCGGCCTCGAACTGCAGGGCCTGGGCTGGAAGAGCACGTTCGGTACCGGTAAAGGTGGCGACACCATCTCCAGCGGCCTGGAAGTGACCTGGACGACCACGCCAACCCAGTGGAGCAACAACTATCTGGAGAACCTGTTCGCTTACGAATGGGAACTGACCAAGAGCCCGGCGGGGGCCAACCAGTGGAAGCCGAAAAACGGCGCTGGCGCCGGTACCATTCCGGATGCCCACGATCCGTCAATACGGCGTGATCCGACCATGCTGACCACGGACCTGTCGCTACGCTTCGACCCGATCTATGAACCGATTTCCCGGCGTTTCCTGGCCAATCCGGACCAGTTGGCCGACGCTTTCGCCCGTGCCTGGTACAAGCTGATTCACCGTGACATGGGCCCGCTCTCGCGCTACCTCGGCCCGGAAATGCCGAACGAAGAATTGCTGTGGCAAGACCCGATCCCTGCCGTCGATCATCCGCTGGTCAATGACAGCGACGTGGCGGGCCTGAAAAGCAAGGTGCTGGCGTCCGGCCTGTCGGTCTCGCAGCTTGTATCGACAGCGTGGGCGGCGGCTTCCAGCTTCCGTGGCTCCGACAAACGCGGCGGTGCCAACGGCGGGCGTCTGCGCCTGGCACCGCAAAAGTCCTGGGAGGCCAACCAGCCGCAGCAACTGGCCAATGTGCTGGCCAAACTCGAAGGCATCCAGAAGGAGTTCAATAGCGCGCAAACCGGTGGCAAGAAAATCTCCCTGGCCGACCTGATCGTGCTCGCCGGTGGCGCGGGTGTCGAACAGGCTGCGAAAAACGCCGGCCACAGTGTGACGGTGCCGTTCAGCCCGGGACGCATGGACGCCAGTCAGGATCAGACCGATGTCGAGTCCTTCGGTTTCCTTGAACCGATTGCCGACGGCTTCCGTAATTACCTGAAGCAACAGTACCGTGTGCCGGCCGAAAAATTGCTGATCGACAAGGCACAACTGCTGACGCTCAGTGCGCCGGAAATGACGGTATTGCTGGGTGGGCTGCGGGTGTTGAACACCAATGTCGGGCAAACCCGGCATGGCGTGTTCACCCAACGGCCGGAGGCGCTGACCAACGACTTCTTCACCAATCTGCTGGATATGGGCGTGGAGTGGAAGCCGGTGTCGGATGCCCAGCAGGAGTATGAAGGGCGTGATCGCAAAACCGGTGCAGTGAAGTGGACGGGCACCCGGGTTGACCTGGTCTTCGGTTCGAACGCGCAGTTGCGTGCGCTGGCCGAAGTCTATGCCTGCGCCGATGCGCAGCAGAAGTTCGTCAAGGACTTCGTCGCCGCCTGGACCAAAGTGATGAACCTGGACCGCTTCGACTTGACTCGCAGCGTCTAGAGGAGAGGTTGTCATAACGCCGGCTTAACCGGCAAAAAGTGCCTCGGCTCGCCCTCCGGCTCCTGCATCAGCGGAGGGCGTCCAGCACTCAAGGCCGCCTGTAATGAAAGTTGAATCGTGTCGAGCGCGAGTCAGCTTTCAATAAATGAGCGGTTCTCTTCTCGAATGATGCGAGCAGCATCATCGTATAAAAACGGGAGAAACATATAACGGCGACCCTGGGTTACCGGAGTGGCTTCGTGCAACAGTGAACACGAAAACACCACGGCCCCTCCTGTTGGTGCGCTGTAAAGCACTTTTCCATACTCCGGGAAATGCAGAAAGCCACCTTCGTACTCTCCCGCATTAAGAAACAAGGAAACGGCAAAGCGGCGATGCGCCGTACCCTTCGTGGTGTTATCCCTATGGGGCCGGAAATGCCCGCCTTCCTCGCTGTTGTAGCAGGCCACCAGGTAGCGCTCCATTCGAGTGGCATTGAACTGGAACGCTTGATGTAGCTGTGGAAGCAGACGGTTGGCTATGCGCAACACACAGGCCTTGGTTAGAGCCTGATCTTCAATCACGCAGTCACGACGTCGTTTGTGGCCATGGTCGGTGACCTGGACGGTTTTACCCGATTGCTCGGTCATGAACCCGGATTCCTCTCCGCCACGTTCGTCGTAATAACGTATCAGTGCTTTACACAGCGAGGGCTCGAATATACGGGGAACCACCAGGACGGGTGCGTGTGGCGTGGCGGCGCGTGGCGGAGTCGGTGCCGGTAATCTGTCCAGAAAGCGCATCAACGAGGGGACATGGTTATCAATCGGTGTTTCTATCGGGACGACGGCCAGGACACGCAGCGCAGGATCCAGCACATAGGTGATTTGCCTGATGCTGCCGTCTGGTTGCAACGTACCGTAGAGCTTGCTGACTGACCGATCGAAATCCCAGATGAAGCGCATGCCAGGTATCGAACTTTCCACCCGCTTGAGTTTTTCATCATCCGGATCTACGGAAACACCAAAGAAGCAGACGTGATCATCATCGAACCGCTGGCGATGGGCCCGAATACCTTCCAGAACTACAGTTGATGCAGGATCCGCCGCAGAACCAAAAAAATAAAGTACGACATACCGACCGGCGATAGTGTCGAAACAAAAGCGTTCTCTCAGTTGAGTTCGGCAATAGAACCAGGGGGCTGGTTGGCCGACTGAAAATGCTGTGGCGCGCATCACAACTCCTTGCCGGTTGGCCGTGGTTGCGGGTAAAGCTAGTTCAGTCTTGTTGATGTTGCCTGGAGCGCTGAGGGCGACTCCTCATTCATGACTTGTCTCTCTGGTTTTACCAGGATTGTCATGCCTGGGCGTCGGCAGACCAGGCCTCGATCACCGATTGCAGGAACTGCTCCGACAATCGAGGGTTATCCAGGGCCCTGGCGATCAGTACTGCCCCGGTGATCGATGACAGGATGCGCAAGGCTTCCTGGTGTTTTTCGTCATCGGTTTCACCGTCGACCAGTGGCATCAGCGTTTCGATCAGGGTCTGAACGCCTTTGGTGAACGAGTGGCTGACGGCACCGCCGTTGCGCGCGACATCGGCCCCCAGGGCGGGGATCGGGCAGCCTTCGGTCCAGTTGGTCAGGTGGGCTTGGGTCAGGTAACCCTTGAGCAGTTCGGGGATGGACTTGGCCGCTCGCCAGTCTTCGATGTTGGTTTCGAACGTGCGGCTCACAGCCTCCGACGCCAACTGCTCCTTGCCACCGGGGAACTGTCCGTAAAAGCCGCCATGGGTCAGGCCCACCGAGCGGGAAAGTTCGCCGATGCCAATGCCGTCGATGCCTTTTTCCCGGTACATCTTCGAGGCCGCGCCGAGGATCGCTTCCTTGTTGGCGGCTGCCTGGTCTTTCGTCACTTTCATGAGTGGGTCCTGTCATCCGATGAGCGCCCTGGCAAATTTTTGCTCAGGGGCTGGTATTAATTATGGTCGTAATATAAATTCGCGGCAATGGTTTTGCCGGTCTCGAGCCCGTGGCTCAAGTCAAAACACCTCACAGGGTGCTGACCCATGAAACGTAATGATCTGCGCAGTATCGACCTCAATCTGCTGGTGGTTTTCGAGGCGCTCATTCAGGAACGCAACGTCACTCGGGCCGCAGAAAGACTTTCCCTGGGCCAACCGGCGGTCAGCGGCGCATTGGGTCGTCTGCGCAGACTGTTCAACGACCCTCTGTTTAAACGCATTGGCCACAAAATGGAACCGACCACCCGCGCCTTGCAGGTGGCGCAAGCGCTTGGGCCCGCACTGGACTCCATTTGTTCCGTTGTCAGTCTGACGGCTTGCAATAAAAAACCCAGTTAATTCATAGGCTTGATCTGAACCTTCATTTTTTTGTGCCTATACATGATAGTCATCATTAATGGTGATAACCAAGTTCACTCCGTTCAATTCGTCGCTGCCCTCTGTGAGGCCGAGAATTTTCCAACCCCTAAACCGTCTGGCGGACACTACTCATGGAACAGTCACTCAAACCTTTGCGTTATCCCCTTGCTGCATTGGCGTTGGCGACCATCACTGCCTGCGGTCACGCACCCGATGCCGCCCAGGCACCGGGTGCGCCGCATGTCACGGTCGCCAAAGTGCTGGAGCAACCCATCACGGAATGGGACGAAGTCACCGCCCGTCTGGAAGCGCCGGAAACCGTCGTGGTTCGCCCGCGGGTTTCGGGGCAGATCGATCGTGTCGCCTTCACGGATGGCGAGTCGGTAAAGAAAGGGGATTTGCTGTTCCAGATCGATCCACGACCATTCGAACACGAAGTGCATCGCCTTGAAGCGCAATTGCAGCAAACTCGCGCCACGCTGGCTCGAACCGCCAACGAAGCGCAACGCGGCCAGCGCCTGCTGAGCAGCAATGCCATCTCTGCGGAACTGGCCGACACGCGCAACACCAGCGCCCAGGAAGCCAGGGCCGCCGTCGATGCCGTGCAGGCACAACTCGATCTTGCACGCCTGAACCTGAGCTTCACCCGCGTTACCGCGCCAATCAGCGGCCGGGTCAGCCGTGCCGAAATCACCGCCGGCAACATCGTCACCGCCGACACCTCGGCGCTGACCAGCGTGGTCTCCACCGACAAGGTCTACGCCTATTTCGATGCCGATGAGCGCCTGTTCCTCAAGTACGGCCAACTCTCCCGTGAAGGCCGGCGCAGTCAATCCACGCCGGTGTACATGGGCTTGTCGAACGAGGAGGGCAACAGCCACCTGGGGCAGATGAACTTTGTCGACAACCAGGTCAATCCCAAGACGGGCACCATTCGTGGCCGTGCGGTGTTCGACAACGCCGACGGCCAATACACCCCGGGGTTGTATGCCCGATTGAAGCTGGTGGGCAGCGCGGCCTATGCCGGCCTGTTGATCAAGGACGAGGCCGTGGGTACCGACCTGGGCAAGAAGTTCGTGCTGGTGATCGACCAGGACAACAAGGCCGTGTACCGCAGCGTCGATCTGGGACCGAAGCTCGAAGGGTTGCGCATTGTGCGCAGCGGTTTGCAAAAGGAAGACCGGATCGTCATCAACGGCCTGCAACGGGTTCGTCCCGGCGCAGTGGTCGCGCCTCAGGATGCGCCAATGGCCGATGCGCAAACCGTCGCCACCCTGGCCCGTCAACGTCAGGCCATCGAGGCGGGTAACCAGCCCGTCGCTCCGTCCCCGGCATTGGTGAAAACCGATGCTGCCGTTTCGCCTCGCGGATAAAGGAACACTGTCATGAAGTTCTCCCGGTTCTTTATCACGCGGCCGATCTTCGCCGCGGTGCTGTCGCTGTTGATCCTGATTGCCGGCGCCATCGCGCTGTTTCAGTTGTCGATCAGCGAATACCCCGAGGTGGTACCACCGACCGTCGTCATCCACGCCAACTACCCGGGCGCCAACCCCAAGGTGATTGGCGAAACCGTTGCCGCGCCGCTTGAACAAGCCATCACCGGCGTCGAGAACATGCTCTACATGTACTCGCAGTCCACCGCCGATGGCCGGCTCACCCTCACGGTGACCTTCGCCCTGGGCACCGACCTGGACAACGCCCAGGTGCAGGTGCAGAACCGCGTCACGCGCACCGAGCCAAAACTTCCCGAAGAAGTGACGCGCATCGGCATCACCGTGGACAAGGCATCGCCCGAGTTGACGATGGTGGTGCACCTGACCTCGCCGGACAAGCGCTACGACATGCTGTACCTGTCCAACTACGCGATCCTCAACGTCAAGGATGAGCTGTCGCGCCTGAACGGTATCGGTGACGTGAAGATGTTCGGTATCGGCGATTACTCGCTGCGCATCTGGCTCGATCCGAACAAGACCGCTTCACGCAACCTGACCGCGACTGACGTGGTCAACGCGGTTCGTGAACAGAACCGTCAGGTCGCTGCCGGCCAACTGGGCGCACCACCTGCGCCCAACGCCACGAGCTTCCAGATGTCGATCAACTCCCAGGGGCGGCTGGTCACCGAGGAGGAGTTCGAGAACGTGATTGTCCGCAGTGGTCCGGACGGCGAGATCACTCGCCTCAAGGACATTGCGCGGATTGAACTCGGCTCCAACCAGTATGCCCTGCGCGCCTTGCTCAATAACCAGGAAGCGGTGGCGATGCCGATCTTCCAGCGTCCGGGCTCCAATGCGATCGACGTCTCCGACCAGGTACGGGCGAAGATGGCCGAACTGAAGAAAGGCTTCCCGGAGGGCATGGACTACGAGATCGTCTACGACCCGACCATCTTCGTGCGCAGTTCGATTGAAGCGGTGGTTCACACCCTGTTCGAAGCGCTGATCCTCGTGGTGCTGGTGGTGATCCTGTTCCTGCAAACCTGGCGCGCCTCGATCATTCCGTTGGTCGCTGTGCCGGTATCGTTGATCGGCACCTTTGCCGTGATGCACCTGTTCGGTTTCTCGCTCAATGCCCTGTCGCTGTTCGGCCTGGTGCTGGCCATCGGGATCGTGGTCGATGATGCGATCGTGGTGGTGGAGAACGTCGAGCGCAACATCGAGTTGGGCCTCGAGCCGATCGAAGCCACCAAGAAAGCCATGGGCGAGGTGACCGGCCCGATCATCGCCACGGCGCTGGTGTTGTGCGCTGTGTTCGTGCCGGCAGCGTTCATCTCGGGCCTGACCGGGCAGTTCTACAAGCAGTTCGCCCTGACCATTGCCATCTCGACCGTGATCTCGGCGTTCAACTCCCTGACCCTGTCGCCGGCATTGGCCGCGGTATTGCTCAAGGCCCACGGCGCACCGAAAGACCGTTTCTCCAAAGTGCTGGATCGTCTGTTCGGTGGCTGGCTGTTCAAACCCTTCAACCGTGTATTCGAAAAGGCCAGCCATGGCTATGTGGTTGCCGTCGCCAAGGTCATTCGTGGCAGCAGCGTGGCCTTGCTGGTGTATGCCGGGCTGATCGCCATGACGTACATGGGCTTCAGCACCACGCCGACCGGTTTCGTGCCGACCCAGGATAAAAAGTACCTGGTGACTTTCGCGCAACTGCCGGACGCCGCCAGCCTTGATCGCTCGGAGTCGGTGATCCGTCGCATGAGCACCATCGCCATGAACGAGCCAGGTTTTGACAGCGCGGTGGCGTTCCCCGGCCTGTCGATCAATGGCTTCACCAACAGCCCGAACGCCGGCATCGCCTTCATCGGTTTGCGGCCCTTCGATGAACGCAAAGACCCGAGCCTGTCGGCAAAGGCGATTTCCGCTTCACTGAACGCCAAATTCGGCAGCATTCAGGACGCCTACATCGCCGTGTTCCCGCCACCGCCGGTTCAAGGGTTGGGCACTATCGGTGGTTTCAAACTGCAGATCGAAGACCGCGGCAACCTGGGCTATGAAGCCCTGTACAAAGAGACCATGAACGTCATCGCCAAGAGCCGCAGCGTTCCGGAACTGGCCAATCTGTTCACCAGCTTCACGGTGAACGTGCCGCAGGTCGACGCCGCGATTGACCGGGAAAAAGCCAAGACTCACGGCGTGGCCGTCAGCGATATCTTCGATACGCTGCAGGTGTACCTGGGATCGCTGTATGCCAACGACTTCAACCGTTTCGGCCGCACCTATCAGGTCAACGTTCAGGCCGACCAGCAGTTCCGCCTGGAGCCGGAGCAGATCGGCCAGTTGAAGGTGCGTAACGACCATGGAGAAATGATCCCGCTCGCCACGTTCATCAAGGTCAGCCCGACGTCGGGGCCAGATCGGGTCATGCACTACAACGGCTTCATCAGTGCGGAAATCAACGGCGCGGCGGCGCCCGGCTTCAGCTCCGGCCAGGCCCAGAAAGCCATCGAGAAACTGCTCAAGGAAGAATTGCCCAACGGCATGACCTACGAGTGGACCGACCTGACCTACCAGCAGATCCTGTCCGGCGATACCGCGTTGCTGGTGTTCCCGCTCTGCGTCCTGCTGGCGTTCCTGGTGCTGGCGGCACTGTATGAAAGCTGGAGCCTGCCGCTGGCGGTGATCCTGATCGTACCGATGACGCTGTTGTCGGCGATTGCCGGGGTGATCCTTTCCAGGGGCGATAACAACATCTTCACCCAGATCGGCTTGATCGTACTGGTGGGCCTGGCGTGTAAGAACGCGATCCTGATCGTCGAGTTCGCCAAGGACCGGCAGGACCAGGGCCTGTCGCCGCTGGATGCTGTGCTCGACGCTTGCCGCATGCGTCTGCGGCCGATCCTGATGACCTCGATCGCTTTCATCATGGGCGTGATTCCGTTGGTGACTTCCACTGGAGCCGGTTCGGAAATGCGTCGGGCCATGGGGGTCGCCGTGTTCTCCGGGATGCTCGGGGTGACCTTCTTCGGGTTGCTGCTGACGCCGGTGTTCTTCGTCCTGATTCGTCGCTACATCGAGCGTAAAACCGCGGGCAAGGCGCCCCAGGTTAAGTCGCTCAACGTTATTGATTCGGAGGCACACTGATGAATGCTTACAAGCTCTTTCTTCCCGGCCTCCTGGTCGCGGCACTGGCCGCCTGCACCGTAGGGCCGGATTACAAGACCCCGGACACGGCACCTGCCCATGTCGTCTCGGCACAAGGGGCCCACTACGATCAGTCGCGTTTCGAAACGCTGTGGTGGCAGCAATTCGATGACCCCACACTGAATCAGTTGGTCGGCAAAGCGCTCGATGGCAACCGCGATCTGCGCGTGGCCTTCGCCCGCTGGAAAGCCGCCCGCGCCATCCGCGATGACATCAGCAACGATAATCTGCCGGTGGTCACCAGCCGGGTCAGCAGCACGCAGGGCAAGGCACAGGTGCCGGGTCTGACCGAGCATCGGGTCAACACCGAGCGCTACGATCTGGGCCTGGACATGGCCTGGGAGATCGATCTGTTCGGGCGTATCCAGCGCGAACTGGAATCCAGCGATGCCCGGGAAGACGCCACGGCGGCGGACCTGTACCAACTGCGGGTGACCATGATCGCCGAACTGGTGGACGCCTATGGTCAGTTGCGCGGTGCGCAACTGCGGGAAAAAATCGCCTTGGCCAACCTCAAGAACCAGAGTGAATCGCGCACCGTGACGGTGAGCCTGCGTGACGCTGGCGTGGGTAACGAACTCGACGTGGTGCGTGCCGATGCCCGGTTGGCGGCCGTTGAGGCGAGCGTGCCGCAACTGCAAGCGGAGCAGGTGCACCACAAAAACCGCATCGCCACGCTGCTGGGTGAACGCCCGGACACGCTGAGCATCGACTTGAGTCCAAAGGACTTGCCGGCCATCGCCAAGGCGTTGCCGATTGGCGATCCCGGCGGGCTGTTGCATCGGCGGCCGGATGTGCTCGCGGCAGAGCGCCGGCTGGCGGCTTCAACGGCCGATGTCGGCGTGGCCACCGCCGACCTGTTTCCACGGGTGAGTTTGAGCGGGTTCCTGGGGTTCATAGCGGGGCGTGGCTCGCAAATCGGTTCCAGTGCCGCCCGCGCCTGGAGCCTGGGGCCGAGCATCACCTGGGCCGCGTTTGACCTGGGCAGTGTGCGGGCGCGAATTCGTGGCGCAAACGCCGACGCCGAGGGGGCATTGGCGACCTATGAGCAACAGGTGTTGCTCGCACTGGAAGAGTCGGAAAACGCCTTCAGCGACTACGGCAAACGCCAGCAACGCTTGCTGTCGCTGATCAAGCAAAGCGAGTCGAGTCGCGCAGCGGCCGACCTGGCGGCGACGCAATACAAGGAAGGGGTGGTGGACTATCTGGTGTTGCTGGACGCACAACGTGAGCGGTTGAACGCCGAGGATGCCCAGGCACTGGGTGAAACCGACCAGTACCGGGCCATTGTTGCGATCTACAAATCCCTGGGTGGCGGTTGGGACAGCGGTGAAACCCTGGCGAAAAACAACTGACAGACCCGTTGTTATGGTTGTAGGAGCGAGCTCGCTCGCGATGGTCGTTAACGATGACGCGCCTTTGTTGGTTATACGCGGCGCTCTTGAGTCCATCGCGAGCAAGCTTGCTCCTACAGTCAGTGCAATGGCATTTATCGACCGTCCACAAGGCGCGGCAGCCCCAAAGGATTGCCCTCGCGCAGAGGCTCTGGCAGCAAGGCATCCGGAAAACCCTGGTAGGCCACCGGGCGCAGGAAGCGCTCGATGGACGTCATGCCCACTGAGGTAAAGCGGCTGTCCGAGGTGGCCGGAAACGGCCCGCCATGCACGGTGGCAAAACACACTTCCTGCGGATGGGCGAAGGCGTTGACCACGATGCGTCCGGTACGTCGCTCAAGGGTCGGCAGCACGCGACGGGCCAGTGGCAAGTCGTCCTGTTCAAGATGCAGGGTCGCGCTGAGTTGCCCCTTGAATGAGCGTGCTACCCGTAACAGCTCTTCCTCATCCCTGACCTTCACCAGCAGCGCGGACGGGCCGAATACCTCCTGTGCAAGCGCCGGTTCGGCGAGAAAGCGTTGGCCATCGACTTCGAAGAGCGCCGAGCGGCCATCCACTTCAGCGGTCGAGGTCGAGCCCACGGCGACGAGGCTGGCTCCGGCGTTTTCCATTGCGCAGAGACCATTCAGGTACGCCCCATGGATGCCCGGTGTCAGCATGGTACGTGCCGGTGCTTCACTCACGCGTTTGCTCATGGCGTGGCGCAATGCTGCAAACCCTGCACCTTCGATGGCAATCAGGATCGCCGGTTTGAGGCAGGCTTGCCCGACGTTGACCAGCATGCGTTCGGCAAAACCGTCGCCAATCTGCGCACCGCGTTCGGCGAGTGCCTGGGGCAGGATGAAGGTCGGGTTGACGCTGGTCATTTCGGCGAAGACCGGAATCGGCTCGGGGCGTTGCTGCGCACGCCGATACAGCGCCATGCCACCTTGCTCGGATCCGGTGAAGGTCACGGCCTTGATCAGCGGATGATCGACCAGCGCCTCGCCGATGGCATTGCCGCTGCCACGCACCATCGAGAACACGCCTTCGGGCAGTGCGCATGCCTGCACCGCCTCACGAATGGCACGGGCCTGAATTTCCGAGGCACCGGGATGCGCGTTGTGCGCCTTGAGAATGACGGTCGCGCCGGCTGCCAGCGCCGAAGCGGTATCGCCACCGGCCACCGAGTAGGCGATGGGAAAATTGCTCGCACCGAAGATCGCCACCGGGCCGATGGCGATTTTCTGCAGGCGATGGTCCATGCGCGGGCGAGGCTGACGCTCGGGTTGAGCGGGGTCGATAGCCAGTTGCAGAAAACGCCCCTTGCGCACGACATCGGCGAACTGGCGGAACTGGGTGGCCGCCTTGATTACCTCGCCTTCCAGTTGCGCCTCGGGCAGGCCGGTTTCCAGGGCGGCCCGTGCCGCCAGCGCCTCGCGGACCCTGTCGAGGTTGTCGGCGATGCACTCGAGAAACGCCGCCCGGGCGGCGAGCGAGGTATGGCTGTAAACATCGAACGCCTCATCGGCGAGGACCACGGCGCGGTCAACGTCGGCCACGCTACCCAGCGCAAACGCCGGTTCAATCGGTTGGTTTGTCGCGGGATTGAGCGCCTTCAGGGTGCCTTCGCTGGCGCCGATATCGCTGGCGCCAATCAGCAGGTTGCCGGTCAACTGCATCACGCACCCGCCTGTGCCAGTGCGGCAACGAGTTCGTCGGTGGTCACGATGGAATGGGCGAACGTCGGACCGTTCAGCTCATGGGCGGCGTGCATCATTTCCGGCTTGAAGGCGGCGGTCGCATCCCGTACCAGGGTGACGTGATAGCCGAGTTCCTGGGCGTAACGGGCGGTTGCCTCGATGCAGGTATTGGCCAGCAGGCCGACGATGATCACGTGGGTGATACCCTTTTGCTTGAGGCGCAAATCGAGGTCGGTATTGGCAAAGCCGCTCGACCCCCAATGCTCCTGCACGACGATATCGCCTTGCTTCGGTGCGAAGTCAGGGTGCCATTCTCCGCCCCATTCACCCCGTGCGAAGTGATGCATATGCATGATCTTGCACTGGCTGGGGCTTGGGTGGTCCCAATTTTCGTAGTCGCCTTTTTCCCAGCGGTGGTGCGGTACGATGACCACTGGAATGTTGAGCGCGCGTACGGTGCGATCGAGCGTACGCAGGTTGTCGAGCAGGCCGACCTGCCTGGCGATTGGCTCGATCAAGGGATAGACCTTTCCGCCATCCGAGAGAAAATCGTTGTAGGGGTCGACCAGCAGATAGGCAGTCCGGTCAAGAGGGTAGGTGGCGTTGGACATGGCGGTTCTCCGCAAAATAATCCGTGGATGATGAAGTGTAGTTGCTCAGGATCTACGTAGATATGATAATCATAGTAACTAGGAAAGAGGCAATACCGCATGTCGGTGAAAAAAACCGTTTCTGAAACCCTGTGTCCGATTTCCCGGGCTGAATCCGTCGTGGGTGACCGCTGGACGGTGCTGGTGCTGCGCGAATTGTTCATGGGCAGCCATCGTTTTGACGACATCCAGGCGCAGACCGGCGGTACGCCGCAAATGGTCGCGGCGCGTTTGAAGAGCATGGAAGCGGACGGGCTCGTGGAACGCCGCGCCTACAGCGAACGGCCAAAGCGCTACGAATATCACCTCACGGAAAAAGGCGACGCGTTCTACTCGGTGGTCCTGGCGCTGCGGGCCTGGGGCGAAACCTGGTGCAAATCGCCCGAGGAAGGGTTGGCGGTGGTGTATACCCACCGCAGTTGCGGCGAGCCGGCCGGACTCGGACCGTTATGCGAGCATTGCGGGCAGCCCTTGCGCCGCGCAGACCTGATCAGTGAACCGAGTGTTGCCTATGTCGCCGAACGCAGCGCCCGGCGCGAAGCGTTCAAGGGCAGTCGCGGAGCGGATGCGGGAGTGGCAGGGGAGTAAGACCGGCGACCTGCCCGCAGCGGCGGGTTTGTATCCGTAGGTTTGTATCCGTAGTTTTGTATCTGTAGGTATCCACGACGCCCGCCGTTACCCGGGCATACAAAACCGGCGTTTCCCGACACCCGGGCGATACACGGCGGCCTTCAAATGCAACCACCGGCATCGCGCCACTTTCGGCGCGGCCTGGCGTGGTTCAACTGGAGGAAAGACAATGTTGCGTATCCACACCCGTCACACCCTCGGCAAGCTTGGCATCATCCTGGCCGCGGCAGGGCTCGCCAGCGCAGCGGGCCTCGCTCAAGCCCAAGAAGCACAGCCGGCCCCGGCGATGAAAAGCTGGCAGCAGGGCCTGCATCGCACCGACCTGGTTCACGAAGACCTCGGCACTGCCGATCGCGAAGTCCTTCAAGTACTCGTGGACTTCGATCCCGGCGTGACTTCGCCCAAACATGCTCACCCGGGTGTCGAGGTGGCGCACGTGATCAGCGGCACCTTCGAGTATCAACTGGAAGGGCGGGCACCGGTGACGCTCAAGGCCGGTGACTCGTTGTATATCCCTGAAGGCGTTGCCCATGTGGCGAAGAACGTGGGTGGGGGCAAGGCCTCGGAACTGGCGACCTACATCGTGAAGAAAGGCGAGTCGCTGCTGATCCTGAAGGAGTAGAGGCCAATTGTAGAGCCGAGCTCGCTCGCGATGGTCGTTAACGATAACGCGTGTTTACTGGCTAAACGCGGCGCTCTCAAGACCATCGCGAGCGAGCTCGCTCCTACAAGCAATTGCGGTGTTCAAGAAGCCTGGCCTGACCGGTATCAAGACGTCAGGCCAGGCTTTTCTGCATCGGTCAAACCAGATTTATCTCGACGTCGATGTTGCCGCGGGTTGCCTTGGAGTACGGGCAAGTCTGATGCGCCAGTTCCACCACCTTGCGTGCGATGGTCGGGTCCAGGCCCGGCAGGCTGACATTCAGGCGGGCTTGAAGGAAGAAAGCGCTTTCGGACTTGCCCAGATCGATTTCGGCATCCACCGCAACGTCACTCGGCAAGGCCACTTTCAGTGCGACGGACGCCTTGCCCATTGCCCCGATGAAACAAGCCGACCAACCCGCCGCCAGCAGTTGTTCAGGATTGGTGCCGGCACCTGAAGAGCCGGGAGGCGAAAGCTTGATGTCCAGACGTCCATCGGTGCTGCGCGCCTGACCATCGCGGCCGCCGGTGGTGTGGGTCTTGCCGGTGTACAGCACGGTATCGATTGCATTGATCATGGTGGTTTTTTCCTGTCAGTGGGTCGCTGGAATGCTCGGAAAACCTGCGCTTCCGATGCGCCCCACTTTTTCATTGCCATGTACTGCCTATATGTCCTGAACCTGGCGGATTTGTATCGCTGTGTAAGATGGCCGGGGAAATACAGTTCGATACAAAGCACTTGAATGCCTTCGACCGGGGAGGATGTGGCGGTCAAGCCGGGCGTTCCACACTCAGTTTTCCGGTGGGGTTATTGACTGCAAACCTCCCACACACAACCGCGCAGCCAGCGATGGGCCGGGTCGGCGTCCATGCGCGGGTGCCACAGCATCGACACCGTGATCGGCGGCGTGGGGAACGGCAGGGCAAAGCGATGCATCCCCTGGCACAGGTTGCCGACGTGCCGCTCCGGTACGCTGGCGACCAGGTCTGAAGCCCGCGCCAATGCAATCGCAGAGGAGAAACCGGCAACGATGGTGATGATGTCCCGCTTCAGTCCCAGCTCATTCAAGGCGTCGTCCATGACGCCTGTTTCGTGACCCCGGCGTGAAACCAGAATGTGCCGGGCGTCGGCATAGCGCACAGCTGTCATTTCACCTTGAGTCAGTGGATGTCCCTTGCGCACGACGCCAATGAACCGGTCGCGAAACAGCATCCGGGTCCGCACTTCCGGGCTGGTCGATTCGCCGATCACACCGGTTTCCAGATCCACCAAGCCTTCGCGCAGCAAGGTGCTGTCCTTGTTCAGCTTCTGCACGAAATTCAAGCGGACACCGGGCGCCTCTTCGTTGATACGGGCGATCAGTTGTGGCCCGAAATTTTCCACGAAGCCGTCGCTGGTGCGCAGGGTGAAGGTGCGGGTCAGTTGATTGAGATCGAGCGCCTCGGCGGGGCGCAGGACGGCTTCGGCGTCCTGTACGAGCACACCGACGCGCTCACGCAATTCCAGTGCCCGAGGCGTGGGCACCAGCCCGCGCCCGGCTCGCACCAACAGTGGATCGCCCGTGGTTTCGCGCAATCGCGCCAGCGCCCGGCTCATGGCTGACGGGCTCAGGCGCAGACGCTGTGCGGCGCGGGCCACGCTGCCTTCCTCCAGCAACACGTTCAGGGTGATCAGCAAATTCAGATCGGGCATGGAATGGGTTCCTGTGGGAGCGGGCTTGCTCGCGAAGGCGGTTAGACAGTCACATCTGTGGTGCCAGACAGTCTGCTTTCGCGAGCAAGCCCGCTCCCACACTGATTTATGGATGAGAGGCGTTGTATGCACGTATAAAGTGCAAATGCTGCGTCTTCCGCCATGTTATGGCCGGGCTTAGGCTCGGGACAACCTGTTTGCGGAGTCGCGAGAGAATGAAGTCCATATCGATTCGGGGAGCCTTGGCCAGCCTGTCGTTATCCATGTTGCTGTCGTCCCTGGGCACCAGCATTGCCAACGTTGCACTGCCGGCATTGGCCGAGGCGTTTTCGGCGTCGTTCCAGGCCGTGCAGTGGGTGGTGCTCGCCTACTTGCTGAGCATCACGGTGCTGATCGTCAGCGTTGGCCGGCTCGGCGACCTCATGGTGCGGCGGCGGTTGCTGCTGATCGGCATTGCGCTGTTTACCGTCGCCTCGGTCCTGTGTGCAATGGAATCCAGTCTGTGGCTGCTGATCGCTGCCCGGGCCTTACAGGGCGTCGGCGCGGCCACCATGATGGCGTTGTCCATGGCGCTGTTGAGCGGGGCGGTGCCCAAGGAAAAAACGGGCAGCGCGATGGGCGTGCTCGGCACGATGTCGGCCGTCGGCACTTCCCTGGGGCCGACGCTTGGCGGCGTGTTGATCGCGCAAGTGGGCTGGCAGGGGATTTTTCTGCTCAACGTACCCTTGGGTGTCTTGGCGCTCGGGCTCGCCTGGCGCTTTTTGCCGGTGGATCGCCACGAGATGACGTCCAATCGGCCAGATTTCGACGCACTCGGCACGCTGGTATTGGTCCTGACCCTGCTGGCCTACACGCTGGCCATGACCCTTGGGCACGGCAGCTTCGGCCCGCTCAATACCGCGCTGCTGCTGGTCGCGGTGATCGGCTTGATCCTGTTCGTGTTCGTCGAGCAGACGGCCGCGTCGCCGCTGGTCAAACTGACGATGTTGCGCAACCCGCTGCTGAGCGCAGGGTTCGCCATGAGCACCCTGGTGACCACGGTTGTCATGGCCACCCTGGTGGTCGGCCCGTTCTATCTGTCGGGTGCGCTGGGTTTGCAGGCGGTGAGTGTCGGGCTGGTGATGTCGGCCGGCCCGCTGGTGGCGGCATTGGCCGGTGTGCCCTCCGGGTGGCTGGTCGACCGACTGGGCGCGCAGCGTTCGAGCGTGGTCGGGTTGATTGCCCTGTTGGTCGGCGCTGCCATCCTGCCGGCCGTGCCGATAAGCGTCGGCGTACTCGGCTACCTTGCACCGCTGATGGTGCTCACCGCCGGCTATGCGCTGTTCCAGGCGGCGAACAATACCGCCGTGCTGTCGGACATTGCGCCAGACCAACGTGGCGTGATCTCTGGTCTGCTCGGTCTGTCACGCAACCTGGGGTTGATCACCGGCGCTTGCGTGATGGGCGCGGTGTTCGCCTTCGCCACGGCCAGCAGCAACATTGTGCAGGCACCACCGCAAGCGGTTGCGCAGGGGATGCGGGTCACGTTCGCCGTCGCGGCGGCGCTGGTTGTCGTGGCGCTGGTCATCGGCACGCTCAGTCAGTTCGTGTCCCGGCGCCTGGCAGCCTCGTGCTGAAAAACGGCGCGACTGTCGTGAAAACGACCTGTTTGCGCTGAACGCGAAGCCTCGTGAGTTTTCTGTTGAACGAGTGTTCAGTCTCGACTATGTTGGGGGCCACCTTCCCCCGGCTGGTTGCGGGCTTGCGTTTCTTCAATTCGAACGAGGCACTGGCATGCGGTTTTCACCCTTTGTTGAGCGGATCAGTGGCCAGGGCGTTGCCGCCTGGGATATTCACTACGCGGCCAATGCGGCACAGCGCAACGGCGAGGACGTGATCATCCTCAGCGTCGGTGACCCGGATTTCCCCACCCCGGATTTCATTACCGACGCCGCCATCCACGCCTTGCGCGAAGGGGATACCCACTACACCGAAATCGCCGGCCGCCAGGCTCTGCGCGAGGCCATTGCCGGCCGCTACAGCCGGTTGATCGACCGCGAACTGCCAGCCAGCAACGTGATTGTCGCGGCCGGTGCCCAGAACGCGTTGTTTGCCACCTCGATGTGCCTGCTCGGCGCCGGCGACGAAGTGATCGCCTTCGATCCGATGTACGTGACCTACGAAGCGACGCTCAAGGCGTCCGGCGCCACGCTGGTGCGGGTGCCTTGTGCGGCGGACTCGGGTTTCCGCCTCGATGCCGCCGTGTTGGCCAAGGCCATTACCCCGCGCACCCGGGCAATTTTTTTCTCCAATCCGAACAATCCCACTGGCGTGGTGCTGGGCCGCGAAGAACTGCAAGCCATCGCCAACCTCGCCATCGCCCATGACTTGTGGGTGGTGGTCGACGAGGTCTACGAGAGCCTCGCCTACGAGCGCGAACACCTCAGCCTGGCGGCGTTGCCGGGCATGGCCGAGCGCTGCGTGGTGATCGGCAGCCTGTCGAAATCCCATGCCATGACCGGTTGGCGCATCGGCTGGGTCGTGGCCAACGAGGCCCTGATCAATCATGTCGAAACCCTGGTGCTGAGCATGCTGTACGGCCTGCCCGGGTTTGTCATGGAAGCGGCGCTCAAGGCCGTGCAGTCACACGATGAAGTCACCCACGGCATGCGTGAGATCTATCGTCGGCGCCGCGATCTGGTGGTGTCCGGCCTGGCCGATTGCCCGGGCATCAGCGTACTCAACCCCGATGCCGGCATGTTCGTGCTGGTGGACGTGCGTGGCACCGGTCTGACGTCGCTGGAATTCGCCTGGCGCCTGCTGCGTGAAGCCGGTGTCTCGGTGCTGGATGCGGCGGCATTCGGTGAGCCGGCCCAGGGTTTTGTACGGCTATCGTTCACCCTGAGTGAAGAGCGACTGGCCCAGGCCTGCCAGCGCATTCGCGACTTTGTCCGGGTGCTGAACGGCGAAGCGCCGAGGCCGGTGATCGGCACGGTGACCAGTACCGCAACCGTCGAACCGGCCGCGGCCAAGACCATGATCGAGGTCGATCGCCTGCACAAACGCTTTGGCAATATCGAAGTGCTCAAGGGCGTTTCCCTGACCGCCCGCGAGGGCGAAGTGATTTCCCTGATCGGTGCCAGCGGCTCGGGCAAAAGTACCTTGCTGCGCTGCATCAACATGCTCGAAGTTCCGGACCAGGGCCGCATCCTGGTCGATGGAGAAAGCATTCACCTCAACCAGAATCGTCCCGGCGCACCTTTGGTGTCGGACGCCAAACAGCTGGTGCGCATAAGGTCCAGCCTGGGCATGGTGTTCCAGAACTTCAACCTCTGGCCCCATCGCACGGTGCTGGAAAACCTCATCGAAGCGCCGACCCAGGTCTTGCGTGAAAGCCGTGCGGAGGCCACGGAGCGGGCCGAAGCCCTGCTCGAACGCGTCGGGCTTGCGGCCAAGCGCAACGAGTACCCGGCGTTTCTCTCCGGGGGACAGCAACAACGGGTGGCCATCGCCCGGGCCCTGGCCATGCGGCCCAAGGTCATGCTGTTCGATGAACCCACCTCGGCACTCGACCCGGAACTGGTCGGGGAAGTGCTGCGGGTGATCCGCTCCCTCGCCGAAGAAGGCCGGACCATGATCCTGGTGACTCATGAAATGGCGTTCGCACGCGATGTCTCTTCCAAAGTCGCCTTCCTGCATCAAGGGCTGATCGAGGAAACCGGTTCGCCGGACGAAGTGTTCGTACACCCACGCAGCGAGCGTTGCCGACAATTCGTCAACGCTCATCAGACTCGCTAACTCATCATAAAAAGACGGGAAAACAACATGGGAAATCGACGTTTTGCAAACTGGTTGACCGGTGCGGCCTGCGTATTGCTGGCCGGCATGAGTGCGGCACAGGCGCAACCGATCAGGTTCGCGGTCGCAGCCGAACCCTATCCGCCGTACACCGAAAAGCAGGCCAATGGTGAATGGAAGGGTTTTGAAGTCGACCTGATCCACAAGCTGTGCAGCGAAATGAAAGCCGATTGCGAGATCAAGGAAGTGGCGTGGGACGGCATCATTCCATCGTTGCTGGCGAAGAAGATCGACGTGATTTTTTCCTCGATGTCCGTGACCGAAGAACGGGAAAAACAGATCGCCTTCAGCAAGGCCTACTACGATTCGGCGATTGCCGTCGTCGGCCCGAAAGAGGCGTTGGTGAAGAAGTACCCGGATGATCTCAAGGGCAAGATCATCGGCGTGCAGAACTCGACCGTGAGTGCCAGTTACCTGAAGACCTACTACGAAAAGATTGCCGACGTTAAGTACTACGACACCCAGGACTCGGCCAACGCCGACCTGATTGCCGGCCGCATCGACCTGATGATGGCCGACGGCACCGCCATGGCCGCGTTCGTCAAAACCCCGGATGCCAAGGACCTGGCCTACCTCGGCACCGTGCCTTATGACCCGATCTTCGGCAAAGGCGTGGGGGCCGGCCTGCGCAAGGACGACACCGAACTCAAGGCCAGGCTCGACAAGGCCATCCAGCAACTGCTGGCGAGCAAGGACTACGACGACCTCTCCCAAAGCTACTTCGGCACCAGTGTGAAACCTGCGTTCTGATGACTGGTTAAACGCAGACCCCCTGTGGGAGCGGGCTTGCTCGCGAAGACGGCATCGCATTCAGCAATGATGTCGACTGACACACCGCTTTCGCGAGCAAGCCCGCTCCCACATTGGGGGGTGTGAGGTTCGCAACTGGAGAGTGAAATGCCGGCAATGTTCGATCTGATCAATTTCACCGAACAGGGATGGGGCAGTGCGCTGTTGAAGGGGCTCTGGATGACCCTGCAGATTTCCGCCGGGGCCTTTGTGCTCGGGCTGGCCATCGGGCTGGTGGTGGCGTGCCTCAAGCTTGGCGCGCCGAAGCCGATTGCGGCGCTGATGCGCGGCTACACCACGTTGTTCCGGGCGGTTCCGGAGTTGCTGCTGATCCTGTTGCTGTACTACGTCGGCTCCATGCTCCTCAATTCGCTGATGACCCGACTCGGCTACGGCGTGGTGAATGTCAGCGGTCCGCTGGCGGCCATCGTGGTGCTGGGGCTGGTGCAGGGCGCCTACGCCTCGGAGATTTTCCGCGCTGCGATCCAGGCGATTCCCTTCGGCCAGATCGAAGCGGCCAAGGCGTTCGGCCTGAACGGTTTCGGGCTGTTCCGTCGGGTCACGCTGCCGATCATGGCGCCTTACGCCATGGCCGGGATGGCCAACCTGTGGATCAACCTGATCAAGGACAGTGCGCTGATCAGCGTGGTGGGTACCAACGAGCTGCTGTACACCGCCAAGCAAGGCGCGGGGTCGACGCGCCACTATCTGTTGTTCTACCTCACGGCTGCCGCGTTGTATTACGCGGTGACGTTGGCGTCGAACTATCTTTCGGGACGGTTGGAGCGACGCATTCGTCGCTGGATGCCTCTTGTTGACTGAACCGGCAGAGAGAATGAAATGATTCCAGCGTGGATAGTTGAATACGCGGCAATGTTGGGCCGGGGGCTGCAAACCACCCTCGCGATCCTGTTGGTCTCCAGTGTGTTCGGTTTTGCCCTGGCGATCCTGGTGGCGCTGGCGCGGATCTCGAAAAACAAGGTGATCGCCAAGGTCAGCCTGTTCTACACCAGCGTGACCCGCGGCACGCCCTTGCTGATCCAGATCTACATTTTCTACTACGGCCTGGGCAGCCTGTTTGCCCAGTTCCCGCTGATTCGCGGCAGCTTCCTCTGGCCGTATCTGCGCGACGGTTACTGGTACATCGTGTTCGCCCTGGTGGTGTCGGTCGGGGCTTATGTCGGCGAAGTGATTCGCGGTGGCCTGCTGGCGGTACCGAAGGGCGAAATGGAAGCGGCCTCGGCGTTTGGCATGACCGCGCGCCAGTCCTTGCTGCGGGTGCGCTTGCCCCGGGCGATGCGCCTGTTGCTGCCGACCCTGGCCGGGGAAACCGTGATGCTGCTCAAGTCCACGGCACTGGCCTCGACCATCGCCGTGATCGATCTGCTCGGCGCCGCCAACGTGGTCCGTGCACAAACCCTGCAGGTGTACGAACCCTTGTTGCTGGTGGCCGGCGTGTATGTCTGCCTGACGTTCCTGATCGAAGCGCTGTTTGCCTTTGCCGAGCGGCGCGGGACGCCCGTGCGCAGGTCAGCCTGATGAGTTCGCCAAGGGTAGACCGCTCGCTGCAGGGCATTGGCCTGTGCACTTTGGGCTACGCGTTCCTGGCCTTGCAGGATGCGGTCATCAAATGGTTGGTGGCCGATTATTCGGTGGTGACCATCCTGTTCTGGCGCAGCCTGGTGGTGGTCGCCGCGGTGTTGCTGGCCGGGCGCCTGCGTCTGATCCAGCGGGCCTGGCGTTCGCCGAGCCGGCGCTTGCTGGTGGTGCGCGGTTTGCTCTCGATTGTCGCCTGGGTGCTGTACTACACGGCGGCCAGGGACCTGACCATGGCCGAGATGACCACCCTGTATTTTTCCGCGCCGATCATGGTCACGGTGCTGGCGGCGGTGATTCTCAAGGAGCGCGCCAGCGGCTGGCAGTGGTTCAGCCTGATCATCGGTTTTGTCGGGGTGATCATTGCCTGTCGCCCCGACAACATGACCGACCCGTTGCCGGTCGTCCTGACCCTGCTGGCGGCGATGTGCTGGGCGTTCACCTACATCCAGTTGCGCCAGGTGGATGAGCAGACGTCAGTGCTGGAGCAGATGCTGATCACCAACGTAGTGTTCGTGATTTGCATGACGGTCGCGTTG
Source organism: Pseudomonas sp. BIC9C (assembly GCF_034541995.1). Classification (NCBI taxonomy): domain Bacteria; kingdom Pseudomonadati; phylum Pseudomonadota; class Gammaproteobacteria; order Pseudomonadales; family Pseudomonadaceae; genus Pseudomonas; species Pseudomonas sp. BIC9C. The sequence continues at coordinate 273,121 of NZ_JAWDGM010000004.1, read as the reverse complement.
CCGTGGACCCACACGCCGTCGCCGACGCCCGCCTGGCTGGGCATGCTCGGCGCCGGCCTGGTGGGCGGCATCGGCCAGTTCCTGTTGTTCGCGAGCTTCCGCCGCGCCACCGCGACCTTGCTCGCGCCGTTCGAATACACCGGGTTGATCTGGGCGTTTGCGCTGTCGAGCCTGGTCTGGGGCACGCTGATGGATACGTCGCTGATGATCGGTGCCGGGCTGATCGCGGTCAGCGGCACCCTGGCGATGATCTTTGGCCGGCACTCGTCACAGGACGTCGTCGGTGCCGAATGCTCCGTGACGCAGCCCCTTTATCCAGCAGCGGCAGATATGCAGCCCGTTGGCGGCACTGAAGGTCTCGGGGTTGAGGCACCACTCGAGCCAGAGGCCGTCGAGCATCGCCGATAAGCCGATGGCCGCCAGGCGGGTGTCGTGAATCACGAAGCCTTCGCTGGCCGCCAGCCCGTCGAGCAACTGGCGGATCAGGTCAAGGTAGGCGCGGTAGCTTTTTTCGTGGGACTGGCTGACGTGGTCGGAGTGCCGGATCAGGCTCCAGAACACCACCCACACGCCGAGCAGCTTCGGGTCCATGACCCTGGGCGAGAACGAGCCTTCGAGAAAGGCATCGATCTTTTGCGCGGGTGTTTCGGCCTGTTCGATTTCCTGGAGCAGGGCAGTGGTCAGTTCGCTCGCAAGCCGCTGGTAGGTTTCAGCGATCAGGGCCTCGATGCTGCCGAAGTGATGGTTGAGCAACCCCACGGACACCCCGGCCTCGGTGGCAATGCGACGCACGGAGATCCCGGCGTGACCGTCGCGGCCCAGGCAGCGCAGGGTGGCGGCTACCAGCATTTCGCGGCGGTCATCGGGTTCGGCGCGGCGGTTTTTCGGGGCATCGGTTGTCACGAGGCTGTCCTTGGGTGAGGTTCCACGTTGCCGAGCTTAGTTGAACAGACGTTCAATCTCCAGCTTCGACAGCAGCGATACAACGTTTTTCAAGGTTCATGACGGGAGGGAAAGCCAATGCCGCAGGATATTTCATTCAGCGTTCGCAACAACAATGGCGATGCCGTGCAGGTCGGTGCCTGGCGTTATGCAGGCGATGGCAGCGGGCCGAACGTGCACCTGCAGGCTGGCGTACATGCCGATGAAATCGCCGGGATGCTGGTCCTGCACCTGCTGATGCAACGGCTTCAGGTCGCCGAGACCCAAGGTCGGCTCAAGGGCAACATCACCGTGGTGCCACAGGCCAACCCGCTGGGCATCGGGCAGTTTCGCCAGGGGCGGATTCTCGGCCGTTTCCATGACGCCACCGGGCATAACTTCAATCGCGGGTTCGACCAGTCGGCGGCTATGGCGCGACCTTCGACCTGCGTCCAGCAATGGCAGAAAAAACTGGTGCAACTGGCCGCCCCGGCGGATGTGATGCTCGACCTGCACACCGATGACGAGGCCTTGCCGTACCTCTACGTGCACCGCAGTTTCTGGCCCCGTGGCCGTGAACTGGCGGCGGCGATGAAGATGGACGTGGCCATCATCTGGGATGACGGCGGCGATGGCTCCTTCGAAGAAACCATCATTGCCCCGTGGTTGCGCAAAGGCGACACCAAGCAGCGCATGGCGGCAACGCTGGAGCTGCGCGGGCAGGGCGATGTCAGCGACGGTTTCGCGCAATCGGATGCCGAAGGGCTGTACAACTGGCTGTGCAGTTGCGGCGTCATCGATGAGTCAGTGGCGCCCGCAGACTGGCCTGTCGAGGCGGTGGAAATGGGCCACATGGAAACCATCATCGCCCCGCAACCCGGCGTGCTGATCTTCGAAAAAGAGCTGGGGGATTTCGTCGAAGAAGGGCAGCGCTTTGCACGGATTCTGAGGACCCCGGGCGACCCATCCTCCGAAGTGGTGCTGCATGCCGAGCAAGCGGGGCGCCTGGTGACGCGCTATCGCGACCGCCTGATAGCCCAGGGCATGGGCGTGGCGAAGTTCACCGGCAGCCGGGTGTCGCGCAACTGGAGTGGCGGGTTGCTCGACCCCAATTGATGCGAAGCCGGCCGGTGGTTCAGCGCAGCGGCCGAAACGCCGTGCGCAGCTCCTCGGTAAACAGCTCCGGCTGTTCCCACGCTGCGAAATGGCCGCCCTTGGCCGCCTGATGGAAGTAGATCAGGTTGCGATAGGCACGTCGGGCCCAGCTCTCCGGCGGGTAATAGACATCATCGGGGAATACCGTGGCGGCCACCGGCAGTGAGATGTCGCCGGTCTTTTGTGCCGCAGAAAAAAGCGGGCTGCGGCCCTTGTTTTCCCAGTAGAGCCGACTCGCCGAGGCGCCGCTGTTCGTCAGCCAGTACAACGTGATGTCGTCCAGCACTTCATCCTTGCCTGGCGATTGCTGTGGGTCGGCGCCATAGGTCCACTTGGCAAATCCGGGGTGACCGAGCATGAACGCCGCGAGAAATGCCGGGGAATCCGTTACGCCGTAGCCAATCAATTGTGGCCGCGCCGCCATCATCGCGCTGTAGGCCAGGTTTCCCTGTTTGATGGAGGCGGCCAGCGCGTCGTAGGTCGCGCGTTCCTGCTCGGTATATCCGGCAGGTGCGGGACCTCCGGCAGCGAGTGCAGCGGTTGCCTCCGGCGGCACCGTCGCCGGCAGGTTGAGGTGAATGCCCAGCAACCCGGGCACTGACTGGCGGGCCATGGCGCTGGTGATGGGACCGCCCCAGTCGCCACCCTGGGCGACGTAGCGGCTATACCCCAGTCGCTGCATCAATTGCCCCCAGACCCGGGCCACATGGTCCGGGTCCCATCCGGGCTCAGTCGGTTTGCCGGAAAAGCCGTAACCGGGGATCGACGGAATCACCACATCGAATGCATCCGCGCCATTGCCGCCATGAGCGGCCGGATCGGTGAGTGGGCCGACCACCTTGATGAACTCCAGCACCGAGCCAGGCCAACCGTGGGTCAGGATCATCGGCAAAGCATTCGGCGCAGGCGAGCGCACCCAGATGAAGTGGATGGAGACCCCATCGAGGGTGGTCGTGTACTGGGGCAAGGCATTGAGCTGCGCCTGGGCCTTGTGCCAGTCATAGCTCGTGCCCCAGTAGCGAACCAGCTCCTTCAGTTTCTCAAGCTGTGCACCTTGGGATCGATCGGCCACCGTCTCCTTGTCCGGCCAGCGCGTTGCCGCGATGCGGGTACGCAGATCAGTGAGTTGTTGATCCGAAATATCGACATGGAAGGGCACAACAGCGTCGGCGACGGGAGCGGCGCTCACAAGGGACGAGTTGCAGAGTGCGAGGGTCATCAGCAGAACAACGAAAACAGATTTCATCTTCATTTCCTCGCTGAGGGGGACGCGCAAGCGCAGGGGCGAAGGGCGATATAGCTCCTGAGACTGATCTCGTTCGACGGGGCACGCAAGGAGGTTTTATCAAACACACAAAACCTGCGGCGAGGGAGCAAGCTCCCTCGCCCCAGACAAGCACCCACTTTTTAAACACGCGCTCTTGGGCGATGTCGTGCGCACATCAGCACCTGCGATCCACTGCCTACCGCCTTTCGCGTATCACCGTGTATCAAGGCACGACATCTTCATACAACCATACAAAACCCACTCTTCACGGATACAGCCGGGATACACCACGGGGGCCAAATAGACCTGCCAGAGCGAGATGCACAACGCACCTCGCAACCAGGTTCATAAACCCTTGTGGTACGACCAATAGTGGTCCAGCCACGCCATTGATCCGGAGTATCAACATGTCTCGTATCCAGTCGAACAAAACCCGTATTGGCCTGCTCGCAGTTGCACTGGTCGGCGGTATCAACTTCGCTTCCACGGCGTTTTCCGCTGAAGCCTTGCCTCAGGGCTATCAACTGGCCTCTGCGGAAAAGACCAGCGAAGGCAAATGTGGCGAAGGCAAGTGCGGTGCCAGTCAAGCCAGCGCGCAAAAGACCCAGGCCGAGGGCAAGTGCGGTGAGGGCAAGTGCGGCGATGCTTCTTTCGCCAGGACCGACGCCGATCATGACGGCCGCGTGTCGCTCAAGGAACTGCTGGCGGTGGCGCCCAATGGTGCTGAGGAATTCAAGGCGATAGACACCAACGGCGACGGCTTCCTGTCCGAGGCAGAGACGTACAAGTACCGCACCAACCAGTTCATCTCCAACGGCAAGAAAGTACCGACCGAGCTGTACACCAAGTTGAGCCAGGCCAAAGACTGATCGGCCGCAAACAAAAAACCCTTCCTGCGTTGACGCGCAGGAAGGGTTTTTTGCGTGGAAAGTACTGGTTTGGTCGTCAGGCGCGAAATTGCACTCTACTTGACCACCGGTTGCATCGGATTTACCCAGCAGGCTTTGTAACCATGACCGGCAGAGAACGGCCGATTGTGTTGAAAAAGTCGGATTTTCAGCTCGCCTGAACTCAGGCTCGGCCACCTCTGGAGAACCTATTCACCACGTTGCGTGGTTTTTCGGCCCTTCGTTGACCTTTACTGCTCGGTTATTGGGTTAATTTGAGGTTTTTTGCTTCGTGCAGACGCACCTATCCCGTAGCAGGTGGCCCTTGAGAGGTAAATTTGGCCAGCCGTCGCAGGTTCTGCACCGCGGCGGCCAGCGTGAACTCATCGGACGCGCCACTCATACCACGTAGGCGCAAGCGATCCAGTTTCAGGATGCGCTTGAGGTGGGCAAACAACATTTCGACCTTCTTACGTTCGTGGCGAGAGCGCTGATACGCCGGCGTCGCTGCGATGCGTCGAGCCACATCACGCGCGGCTTCATGGACGCTGCGGACGATCTTGCGAATCGAAGTGTTCGGGCAGCACTTGGCTTTCATCGGACAGGCAACGCAGTCGGTCTGCCGGGATCGGAAGATGATGGTGTTGGCTTTGGTGACGTGCGAACGCTCGTTCTTGAAGGCTCGCCATTCGCTGCGCAATACGTTGCCGGCCGGGCAGCGGTATTCCTCAGCCTCTTCATTCCAGTGGAAATCGTTACTCGAAAAGCTGTCGTTCTTGCGCTCAGTTTTGTCCCACACTGGCACATGCGGTTCGATGTCTTTGTCCTCCACCATCCAGGCCAGCATCGGCGCTGTGCCGTAAGCGGTGTCGCCGATGAGGCGTTCCGGTTTGATGTCGAACTGCGCTTCAACCCGATCGATCATCGTCTTGGTGCTCTCGACTTCTGCGGTGCGATGAGCCGGTGTGGGTTCCACATCCATGATCACGCCGTGCTCGGTATCGATCAGATAATTCGTGGAGTAAGCGTAGAACGCTGGGCCGCCTGGAGCCGCGGTCCAGCGAGCCTGAGGATCCGTCAGCGACAGGCGCTTCGGTAGCGTTTCGGCCAAAGCCTCTTCATCGAGGCCTTCAAGGTACTCACGCACGGCGCGGGTGCTCAGGGCCGGATCGCTCCAGTTGATCGGTTCATCACCCGGTACGCCGCGCTGCCGACTCGCATCCGCTTTGATGATGCTGGCGTCCACGGCAAAGCCTTCGCCTTTAACCAGACCTGCGTCCATGCAGCGACGCAGCACTTCATTGAACAACCAGCGAAACAGCTCACTGTCCCGAAAGCGGCCGTGTCGATTTTTGGAAAAGGTCGAGTGGTTGGGGACTTCATCGTCAAGGTTCAACCGGCAGAACCAGCGATACGCCAAGTTCAAATGGGCCTCTTCGCACAACCGCCGCTCGGAGCGAATGCCGTAGCAATAGCCCACGATCAGCATGCGGATCATCAGTTCAGGATCAATCGACGGACGCCCAATCGGGCTATAGAAATCGGCGAGGTAATGGCGCAGGTCGTTCAGATCAAGACACCGATCAATGCTGCGCAGAAGGTGATTGGCGGGAATGTGATCTTCAAGGTTGAACGAGTAAAACAGCCGCTCCTGCCCACTCGATAACTGTCCCATCATGCTGCGTGCTTCCCTGCTGGCCAATGCAGAGATTTTGCCGCAGGCCAGACAGGGGAGCTACTTTTTCAACAGAATCGGCCAAAAGCGGGCGTTCGCCTAAGGACTGCTTCAGACCCAGGCTGGGTGAAAACGCATGCGCTGTTTTGTAGTCTGCGTTGCTATGTAAAATCTGCCCGCGTTTGGTTAGTCAGCCCGCCCTGAAATTTACGTAGGAATGCGATTTTCGTTCCTATTTTGACTGTAAAACTTGCTCTAAAACGTTTTCACACAGCCTGGACCCAAAATGGACATCATTTTGACAGGGAGATCCAATGGTCATTGCCCGAGAAGGCGTGATTGCATGCTTTCCCGGACAAATACATTGACGCAATCAGTTACCGAATGACTCCATCAAGCCTCTAATACCAACTGTGATAATCGTAGACTAAGGCATTGACGTCGGAGAACAGGTGAGTCGGCTCGAATACTAAATTTCAGCTGTTAATCAAAAAGTTAACTTAACTTTGGCGAATTTGGCGCGAATCCCGGCCAACCCTCCACGTGTTTTACGTCGGGGTCTGCTGGATAACGGCTATAGCGAATTGCCGATCGCCAGCGAGCATGCTGTCGCCATTGATGGTCTGCCGCCCATACACCAGGACCCGTTTGACCGCATCCTGGTGGCGCAGGCGATGGTTGAGGGGATAACGCTGCTGACGGCTGATGCAATGGTCGCGCAGTACCCGGGGCCTGTGCGGAAGGTGTAACGGTTGTCTGCTGCGAAGGACGCCTGAGACAGCGCTCAACTATCCCTTTACACACACCACCTGGCGCAGGGTGTGCACGACTTCCACCAGCTCGCGCTGGGCTTCCATGACGCGGTCGATGTCCTTGTAGGCCATCGGGATTTCGTCGATCACGTCAGCGTCCTTGCGACACTCGACATGCGCGGTGGCACGGATCTGGTCGGCGACGGTGAACAGCTTTTTCGCCTGGGTCCGGCTCATGACGCGGCCCGCGCCGTGGCTGCAGGAGCAGAACGACTCCTCGTTGCCCAGCCCGCGGACGATGAAGCTCTTGGCGCCCATGGAGCCCGGGATGATCCCCAGTTCACCCATTTGCGCCGACACCGCGCCCTTGCGGGTGACCAATACCTCCCTGCCGAAGTGCCACTCTTTTTGCACGTAATTGTGGTGGCAGTTCACTGCCTCCAGTTCTGCATCAAAGGGCTTGGCAATGACCTGGCGCGCCGCGCCGATGACCGCGTGCATCATCAAGGCGCGGTTCTGCCGGGCGAAATCCTGGGCCCAGCCTACGGCTTCCACATAATCGGCGAAGTGCCGGCTGCCTTCCTCTAAATAGGCCAGGTCGCGGTGGGGCAGGTTGGCGATGTGCTGGCGCATGTCGGCCTGGGCCAGTTCGATGAACAGGCAGCCGATGGCGTTGCCGACACCGCGTGAACCGCTGTGCAACATGAACCAGACACGGTTGGCTTCATCCAGGCAGACTTCGATGAAATGGTTGCCGGTACCCAGGGTGCCCAGATGCTGGCGATTGTTGGTCTTTTCCAGGCGCGGGTACTTGTCGGTGATCGCCTTGAAGCGCCCGGCCAGCGCTCTCCAGGCATGCTCCGCCGAGCCGGGTACGTTGTCCCAGGCTCCCGTGTCGCGCTTGTTTCGGCCGAAGCTGCGTCCGTGGGGTACGGCTTTCTCGATGGCGCTGCGCAGGCGGCCCAGATTATCCGGCAGGTCGGCGGCGGTCAGTGAGGTGCACGCGGCGATCATGCCGCAACCGATGTCCACTCCCACAGCGGCCGGGATGATGGCGCCGACGGTCGGGACCACGCTGCCGATGGTCGAGCCCTTGCCAAGGTGCACGTCGGGCATCACGGCCAGGTGCTTGAAGATGAAGGGCATCTTCGCGGTGGCGATCAGTTGGGCCCTGGCCTCGGGTTCGACAGGCACGCCTTGGGTCCAGAGCTTGATCGGCTTGCCGCCGGGGACTTCCAGGAGTTCGTAGGTGGGGGTTGGCATGGGGGATTCCTCCGCGGGGGCAGGAATATTTTACAGTGTTCTGGCGGGCCCTATCGCTGGCAAGCCAGCTCGCCCTGCTTGTTGGTGATAGGACACTGGTAAATGCGGAGCCACAATTTTTGCGAAATTGCACCCTACTTGACCACCCGTTTGCGTTGCATATGACCACCCATTTGCATTGGACCTGACCAGTCATGTGCACCGTATTTGACCAGTAAAATTCGTGGAGACATGACCGGCAGAGAACGGCCGATTGTGTTGAAAAAGTCGGATTTTCAGCTCGCCTGAACTCAGGCTCGGCCACCTCTGGAGAACCTATTCACCACGTTGCGTGGTTTTTCGGCCCTTCGTTGACCTTTACTGCTCGGTTATTGGGTTAATTTGAGGTTTTTTGCTTCGTGCAGACGCACCTATCCCGTAGCAGGTGGCCCTTGAGAGGTAAATTTGGCCAGCCGTCGCAGGTTCTGCACCGCGGCGGCCAGCGTGAATTCATCAGTCGCGCCACTCATGCCACGTAGGCGCAGGCGATCCAATTTCAGGATGCGCTTGAGGTGGGCAAACAACATTTCGACCTTTTTACGTTCGTGGCGAGAGCGCACATACGCCGGCGTCGTTGCGATTTGCCGAGCCACATCGCGCGCGGCTTCATGGACGCTGCGAGCGATCTTGCGGAACGCAGTGTTCGGGCAGCACTTGGTTTTCATCGGACAGACAGCGCAGTCGGTCTGCCGGGATCGGAAGATGATGGTGTTGGCTTTGGTGACGTGTGAACGCTCGTTCTTGAAGGCTCGCCATTCGCTACGTAATGCGTTGCCGACCGGGCAACGGTATTCCTCAGCCTCTTCATTCCAGTGGAAATCGTTGCTCGAAAAACTGTCGTTCTTGCGCTCGGTTTTGTCCCACACTGGTACGTGCGGCTCGATGTCTTTTTCTTCCACCATCCAGGCCAGCATTGGTGCGGTGCCGTAAGCAGTATCGCCGATGAGGCGTTCCGGTTTGATGTCGAACTGCGCTTCAACCCGATCGATCATCGTCTTGGTGCTCTCGACTTCTGCGGTGCGATGAGCCGGTGTGGGTTCCACATCCATGATCACGCCGTGCTCGGTATCGATCAGATAATTCGTGGAGTAAGCGTAGAACGCTGGCCCACCTGGAGCTGCGGTCCAGCGAGCCTGAGGATCCGTCAGCGACAGGCGCTTCGGTAGCGTTTCGGCCAAAGCCTCTTCATCGAGGCCTTCAAGGTACTCACGCACGGCGCGGGTGCTCAGGGCCGGATCGCTCCAATTGATCGGTTCATCACCCGGTACGCCGCGCTGCCGACTCGCATCCGCTTTGATGATGCTGGCGTCCACGGCAAAGCCTTCACCTTTAACCAGACCTGCCTCCATGCAGCGACGCAGCACTTCATTGAACAACCAGCGAAACAGCTCACTGTCCCGAAAGCGGCCGTGTCGGTTCTTGGAAAAGGTCGAGTGGTTGGGGACTTCATCGTCAAGGTTCAACCGGCAGAACCAGCGATACGCCAAGTTCAAATGGGCCTCTTCGCACAACCGCCGCTCGGAGCGAATGCCGTAGCAATAGCCCACGATCAGCATGCGGATCATCAGTTCAGGATCAATCGACGGACGCCCAATCGGGCTATAGAAATCGGCGAGGTAATGGCGCAGGTCGTTCAGATCAAGACACCGATCAATGCTGCGCAGAAGGTGATTGGCGGGAATGTGATCTTCAAGGTTGAACGAGTAAAACAGCCGCTCCTGCCCACTCGATAACTGTCCCATCATGCTGCGTGCTTCCCTGCTGGCCAATGCAGAGATTTTGCCGCAGGCCAGACAGGGGAGCTACTTTTTCAACAGAATCGGCCACGAGCAGTCAGTCGTTACGGAAAGAAAACGACCCGTCGCGACTTAAGGCATCAACGTTTCAACGCTTGCAGCATTTTTTTGCAAGGCTTGGCGACAAGGCCTCCAATCACTACCTCTTTCGAGTAACCCGGCATGGTAATAGGCAGCTACGGCGCGCATCACTAACCTGACATCTCCCGAACATCATGGTCCTGAATCAGGCCAGGAGTGCCACATTGTGTGTCGTTACCGCTCGTCTTTGAGCCTCGGAATCAGCACCTGTCTGTCGGCCTGGATAACGACCGCAGCAGCTGATACGCCCACCGTGCACGTGTACAACTGGTACGACTACATCGGTCCAACCACCCTCCAGGACTTTAAGCGCGACACGGGCATTGAGCCTGTGTATGACACCTTCGACAGCGGCGAAGTACTGGAAGCCAAGCTGATGACCGGCCATAGCGGTTATGACGTGGTAGTGGCCAGTAACTTCATTCTGCCGGCCCTGATCAAGGCCGGAGCCTTGCAGAAGCTGGACCGCAGCCAACTGCCCAATTTGAAACACATCGACCCGGTGCTTTTGGAAAAACTTCGCGCGAACGACCCTGACAACCAGTACGCCATACCTTACCTATGGGGCACCGACGGGATCGGCTACAACGTTGAAAAGGTCCGCGCCGTCCTCGGTGAGCAGGCACCGGTGAACTCATGGGACCTGCTGTTCAAAGAGGAGAACCTGGTCAAACTCAGTCAGTGCGGGGTGGGAATTCTGGACGCACCCGCCGAGATCATGCCGATCGCCCTGCACTACCTTGGCCTTCCTCCCAACAGCAGCAACCCCGATGACTACAAAAAAGCCGAAGCGCTGATGCTGAAGCTGCGCCCGTACATCACCTATTTCAATTCGTCCAAGATCGGCAGCGACCTGGCCAATGGCGATATCTGCGTGGCCCTGACCTGGTCTGGCGCGGTGTTCGGTGCGAAGCAAGCCGCCAACGAAGCCGGCAAAGGAGTGAAAATTGAATACAGCATCCCCGTCGAAGGTGCACCGCTGTGGTCCGATAACCTGGTACTGGTGAAAGACGGCAGCCACCCGGAGCATGGGCTGGCCTTCATCAACTACATGCTGCGTCCGGAAGTGATTGCGCCTGCTACCGATCTGGCGCTCACCGCCAACGCCAACAAAGACGCGAACGTGCTGGTCTCGGCCGAGGTGCAAGACAACCCGAACATCTACCCCTCTGCGCAGGTGATAGCCACGCTGTTCACTCTGCAACCGCAGTCCCATGCGGTCGATCGTATCCGCACGCGCTCCTGGAGCAATATCAAGAACGGCAACTGATACCACCTGGGAAAATGGGCATGTGGTGATGAGGCTGGATACCGCCACCTCGGTTCCCGACCGGGAGCGCGGCGCCTACAAAGTTGCCATTATCATTTGTCGTCCATCTTTGTTGACGATTGTGGCCGGCGCTCAGTGCTCTCTTCGGCGTTGGGCGCTTCTGGAAAACTCCCTGGCGTAAACACATGGGTCTGCAAGTCGCTGGCATCGACTTCGGCGACACCATGAACCGAACGGGCCAGACCAATGGCCTGTTCACACTGTCTATGAGTGTTGACGCGGCCGGTTAACCCCACTATGCCCGCATGGGTTTTGACATTGATATGCAGGCTAAGGGTCGGATCGGAAAATGCCAGGGCCGACTTCACCTTGGCGGTAATCCATGCATCGTGAACGGCCATTTCCAGACCATGAGAGTAATGTTGGAAAGAGTGAATTTTCATGGCTGAACCCTCTCTCGCGTAATCAGACGTACTGTCCATCCCATTTGCTGTGCTGCCCTCTGCCTGTCGAGTGAGCGCCATGGATACCTGATTCGTTTTGGAGCGCTCGCCACGCAAACACTGACAGACATTAATTATAGTACGGCCGTTGCCTGCGGTCAGAGCGCTGTCCCGGTGAACGTCCCCCTTGGTCGCTCTGTGCCAGGCGCAACACCTACAGAGCACTCCAGACAGTCCTTATTGCGATCAGCCCTGATCAACCCAAAGCTGCCGATCTCGACCGACAGAATCGGCCAGGAACGGACGTTTATAGATACGAGCACTAAACCCAGTGCCAGCTGAGAGGCTTGTTCGCAACCAGGCTGGGTTCGCTGATGGGTTACGCTGCCGTTGGTCGGCGCCTTACGCAGCAGTGCGATGGAAAACTACAGGAATAAACTCTCGTGCCGATATCAGTGAGGCAAGGCCCGCGGGCGTCTGACCTTGAACCTGAGCGAACGAGCACATTGATGAGTGATAAATCTTTGGAAGAAAAAGCGGCAGTGATGGTCGCCCCACATGAAACGATGGCCAGTATCGGACAGATCACTGCCGGGCGCGATGCCCTGCAACAGCGTCTGGACAAGGCTGATCGCGCGGCTCAGGAGCTTCAGAAGCAACTGGACTTGGCTAAGACGCTGATGACCCGTCTGCTGGCGGCGAGTTTTGCGTCGACCGGCAAACCTTCCGCGCCCCTGACTAACTGGGGGCTAAATGAGATCGACGTTGTCGAACGGGAGATGGCCTGCTTTCTGAATCCTGCCAATGAGGCGAGTGCCGCTTGACAGGTCGCGCACTGAATGCCTACAGGCTGCGTAGATACTGGCTCCAGGCAGAATGCCGCTGTTGGGTTACCACAGCGGTTACCCATCACGTCTTGACCCAACGCTGACGACTCCAGCTGCTCAATCCATCAACGGCAAACACCAGCAGCAACATGGCCAGGATCACTGTGCTGGCCTGGGCCTCCTGGAACAGGCTGAGGCTGACATAGAGCATCTGCCCCAAACCGCCAGCACCGACAAAACCGAGCACGCTGGCCATGCGAATGTTGTTTTCCCAGCGGTACAGGATATACGCCAGCAGCTGCGGAAACAGATTGGGCAGGGTGCCGTAACAGAAGGCCCAGACGACGTTGCCGCCTTGCAAACGGATGGCTTCGGCCGGTTCCGCTGGGGTGTTTTCCAGTGCTTCGGCGAACAGGCGGCCGAGCACCCCGGTGGTGTGCATGGCCAGCGCCAGGGTACCGGCGTTCGGGCCGAGTCCGGCGGCCAGCACCATCAGTGCCGCCCACACCAGTTCCGGAATGGCGCGAAGGGCGTTGAGCACAAGGCGCGACGTGCTCTGCAACGGCCAACCGAAACGCCCGGCCGCCGGCAGTGCCAAGAGCATTCCGAACACCGCGGCGAGCAGGGTGCCAAGGGCCGACATGGCCATGGTTTCCACGGAGCCACGGCCGATGGCTTGCAGATGGCCGGCGCTCAGGTCCGGGCCGAGAAAGCGCAGCACGTAGGCGCCCATCTGCTTCAGGTTACCGCCGCCGGTCAGCTCGCCGAGATCGATGCCCAGGTAGCTGAACGAGGCGACGACCGCTGCGCCGATGCCCAGGATCAGCAGCAGGTTGAACAGGCGATTCATGCGAACCTCCAGCGCAGCAGGCGGCTGATCTGATCGGCGAAGAGCACCAACAGGAGAAAGGTCAGCAACATGCTCGCCACTTCACCGCCGGCGAACATGCGCAACGACAAGTCAATCTGCTGGCCCAGCCCGCCGGCGCCGACGAACCCCATCACCACGGACGCGCGGATCGCACATTCCCAGCGATACACCGTGTACGACAGCAATTCCGCCCCGACATTGGGCAGGATGCCGTAGCAGAATGCGGCCAACCGGCCACTGCCGGCTTGCAGCAATGAGTGGACGGGGCGCTGGTCGACCGACTCGAAGATCTCCGCGTAGACCTTGCCCAGCATGCCGCTGTAGGTGATGGCAATGGCCAGCACCCCGGCCGTCGGGCCAAGGCCGACGGCGCGCACGAACAGCAAGGCCCAGACGATTTCCGGCACGCTGCGCAGGAAGATCAGCAACCCGCGCACCGGCCAGCGCAACAGCCGGCCCAAGGCGCTCGGGCGACCGCTGCGCGAGGCGGCCGACAGCGACAGTGCCCGGCTGGCCAGCAGGCTGGCGGGCACGGCCAGCAGCAAGGCCAGGGCCATGCCGGCGGTGGCGATGGCCAATGTCTGCAGCGTGGCTTGCCACAGTAACTGGAGGAATTCTTCGCCATGGGCGGGTGGCCAGAAGGCTGACACAAAACGCCCCATCTCACTCTGACTGTCGGCCTTGAGCAGCACACCCGGGTCCAGTTCGCTGAAGTGGATGCCAGGCCACAGCAGGGCAAGCGCCAACAGACTGAGCAACAGACGAGGCAGGGTGGCCGGGTCTCGCATATCACGCGTCAGCATCGGGGAATCTGCACACTCAAGGGCACCACCGGGACGGGCGGCGATTGCAGTTGCTCGTTGGCGTAGAGCTTGTCGAGCAACGCGTGGTCGACGTCGCTGGCGGGCAGGTCGAACAGGACCTGGCCATCGCGCAGGCCGATGATGCGCGAGAAGTGCGTCAGGGCCAGCTCCACGGCATGCAGGCTGGCGACCAGCGTCACCTTGTGTTCCCGGGCGTGGCGGCAGAGGGTCGACAGGGTGTGCCCGGCCAGTACGGGGTCCATCGCCGACACCGGCTCATCGGCCAGCAGCACTTCGGGCGCCTGGTACAGCACGCGGGCAATGCCCACGCGCTGCAACTGGCCGCCGGACAATTGCTGGCACTGGGTAAACAGCTTGTCACTGAGGTCCAGCTTGAGCAGTGCCGCCCGCGCTCCCGGAACATCCACCGGATGCAGCAGGCTCAACAGGCTTTTGGCAAACCCCCATTGCCCGAGCTTTCCGGCCAGCACCGCCGTGACCACCCGTTGCCGCGGTGGCAGTGGCGGCGCCTGATGGACCAGGCCGATGCGTGCGCGCAATCGCTGGCGCTGTCGGGCGCCGAGCTGCCAGGCGTGCTCGCCAAGTACCTCGACCGTGCCGCTGCCGGGACGCAGGGCGGTTGCCAGCAGGTTGAGCAGGCTCGACTTGCCGGCACCGGACGGCCCGATGATTGCGACCTGCTCACCGGTAGCGATGTGCAGGTCGACCTCATGCAGCGCACGCACGCCATTGCCGTGGGTGAGGCTGACCCGGTTCAGATGCAATGTCATTTCAGCAGGTCGGCAGCGCGCGCGGCTTCCTCGATGCCCTTGTAGTTCTCAGGTTTGGTCTCGATGAAGCGGCTGGCGGCCTGCAGATCCAGAATCGCCTTTTGCTCCGGGTTGGCCGGGTCGAGCGCGAGGAGGGCCACCTTGATCTTGTTGGCCAGGGCCGGGTCGAGGGTGCCGCGCACGGTCCAGTTGTAATCGTAGTAGGCCGGCGTGGTGGCGAAGACCTTGACCTTGTCGGTGTCGACCTTGCCGGCCTTGACCAGTTTTTCCCAGACGCTGGCATTGAGTACGCCGGCGTCCACTTTGCCTGCCTGAACCCAGGCCACCGTGGCGTCGTGGGCGCCGGAGTAGCCGACACGGCTGAAGTAAGTTTCCGGCTTGATGCCGTCCTGCAGCATGAAATAACGCGGCATCAAGCTGCCGGAAGTGGAAGACACCGAACCGAAGGCAAAGGACTTGCCCTTGAGGTCGGCCAGTGACTTGACGGCCGGGTCGGCGGTGATGAATTTGCTGGTGAACTGGGCATCCTGCTCACGCTGTACCAATGGAATGGCATTACCGGTTTTCAGTCGCGCCTGCACGAACGTGAAGCCACCCAGCCAGGCCATGTCGATGCGGTCAGTGGCCAGTGCCTCGACCACCGCCGGGTAGTCGGAAACCGGCACGAACTCGACTTTCATGCCCAACTGCTTCTCAAGATACTCGCCCAGCGGCTTGAACTTGCGCAGCAATTCGGTCGGGGCTTCGTCAGGAATGGCGCTGACCTTGAGGGTGTCGGCTGCCTGTGCCAGCAGGGCGGAAAAGGATAGGGTCAGGCCGACGGCCAATGCCAGGGTACGTTTGAGCATGGAAGTTCTCCGGTTCAATAGCGGAAAAATGTCGATGCGCCCCGCACAAGCTGATTGCTGCACGACGCTTCGTGAGGGTAGACGAAAACGGCGCGATTATAGGGACTCTTGCTTGCTTGACCAGCCTTGCAACAGGGATGAAGGCGAAAAAGAAACTGTAGGAGCGAGCTCGCTCGCGATAAACCCGAGAGCGCCGCCGGGCATCTGGTAAGGCGAGTAATCGTTAACGACCATCGCGAGCAAGCTCGCTCCTACAGGTATTGCGGTGTCCCAACATTCAGGTGATTTACATTCGTGCCAACGCCTGCGCCAGATCAGCCCGCAAGTCCTCGACATCCTCGACCCCCACCGACAACCGCACCAGCCCGTCGCCGATGCCCAGTTCTGCACGGGTGTCGGCGGGGATGGTGGCGTGGGTCATGATCGCCGGATGTTCGATCAGGCTTTCCACGCCGCCCAGGCTCTCGGCCAGGGCGAAGATTTGCACGTTCTCGAGGAAGCGTTTGGTGCCCGCCAGGTCGCTGTTGAGGTCGAGGGAAATCATCCCGCCGAAACCGCGCATTTGCCGTTGGGCCAGTTCGTGCTGAGGGTGTGACGGCAGGCCGGGGTAATACACCCGCGACACTTGTGGCTGACGCTCCAGCCATTGCGCCAGGTCCAGCGCATTACTGCAATGACGCTCCATGCGCAGCGCCAGGGTCTTTACGCCGCGCAGGGTGAGGAACGCATCGAACGGGCCGGCGATGGCACCGACGGCGTTTTGCAGGAAGCCCAGGCGCTCGGCCAGCTCGGCGTTCTGCCCGACCACGGCGATGCCGCCGATCACGTCGGAGTGGCCGTTCAGGTATTTGGTGGTCGAGTGCAGCACGATGTCGAAACCCAGTTCCAGCGGGCGCTGGATCCACGGGCTGGCGAAGGTGTTGTCGGCCACGCAGATGATGCCGCGCGCGCGGCAGGTGCGGGCGATGGCGGCAAGGTCAGTGAGGCGCAGCAGCGGATTGCTCGGGGTCTCGACCATGACCATCCGCGTGTCGTCTTGCAGTGACGCCTCGAACGCCGCCAGGTCGGTCAGGTCGACGAAGCTGAAGCGGTGCCCGGCGCTGCGCTGGCGCACCTTGTCGAACAGGCGGAAGGTGCCGCCGTAAAGGTCGTTGCCGGAGACGATGTGCGAGCCGGCGTCGAGCAGTTCCAGCACGGTGGAAATGGTCGCCAGGCCCGAGGCGAACGCAAAGGCCCGGGTGCCGCCTTCCAGGTCGGCCACGCAGCGTTCCAGCGCCCAGCGCGTCGGGTTGTGCGAACGCCCGTAGTCGAGGCCTTTGTGCACCCCGGGGCTCTGCTGCAGGTAGGTGGAGTTGGCATAGATCGGCGGCATCAACGCCCCGGTCGAAGGGTCCGGCGTTTGCCCGGCATGGATCACGCGGGTGGCGAAGCCGCGCGGCGGGGCGTTTTCATCGTGCTGACTCATGGCAGGGATCTCCGCAGGTGGTTGAGCATGTCGGTTCGGGTAATCAGGCCGTGGAAACCCGAGGCATCCTGAATGATCGCCACCAGCCCACGGCCCAGCTCTGCCTCCAGATCAGCCAGCGTGGCATCGGGGGACAGGGTTTGCAGCTTGTCGGTCATGGCGCTGGCCACGGCTTTACGGAAGTGCGCAACGTCCTCATGCACCCCCAGCAGGATGTCGGACTCGTCGATCACACCGACCAGTTGTTTGCCATTCACCAGCACCGGCAGTTGCGACACATCCGCCAGGCGCATGCGCTGGAAGGCGGTGAGCAGCGTGTCATCGGGGCCGACGCTGATCACCCGGCCGTCCTCGAAGCGCCGCGCGATCAGGTCGCGCAGGTCGCCGTATTGCTTGCGTTGCAGCAGGCCCTGATCGTTCATCCACTGGTCGTTGTAGATCTTCGACAGGTAACGCGTACCGGTGTCGCAGACGAAGCTCACCACCCGTTTCGGCGTGGTCTGTTCGCGGCAGTAACGCAGTGCGGCAGCCAGCAGGGTGCCGGTCGAGGAACCGCCGAGTATGCCTTCGGCGCGCAGCAGTTGGCGGGCGTGGTCGAAGCTTTCCTCATCGCTGATCGAATAGGCGTGGCGCACGCTGGACAGGTCGGCAATCGACGGAATGAAGTCTTCGCCTATGCCTTCCACCGCCCACGAACCGGGCGTGCCGAGGGTGCCGCTGCGGCTGTACTCGGCCATCACCGAACCGACCGGGTCGGCCAGGACCATTTCCAGATCCGGCTGCACGCGTTTGAAAAAGCGCGTCAGCCCGGTCAGGGTCCCGGCGGAACCGACGCCGACGACGATGGCGTCCAGATCATGCTGGGTCTGTGCCCAGATCTCCGGCGCGGTGCTGTATTCGTGGGCCAGCGGGTTGGCCGGGTTGTTGAACTGGTCGGCGAAGAACGCATCGGGAATATCCGCGGCCAGCCGCGCGGCGACATCCTGGTAGTACTCGGGATGGCCCTTGCCGACATCGGAGCGGGTGATGTGCACCTCGGCGCCCATGGCCTTGAGGTGCAGGACCTTCTCGGTGGACATCTTGTCCGGTACCACCAGCACCACCCGATAACCCTTGGCGCGGCCGACCAGGGCCAGGCCGAGGCCGGTGTTGCCGGCGGTGGCTTCGACAATGGTGCCACCGGGGCGCAGGCGACCATCGCGTTCGGCGGCATCGATCATTGCCAGACCGATACGGTCCTTGATCGAACCGCCGGGGTTCTGGGATTCAAGTTTGAGAAACAGCGTGCACGGGCCGGTATCGAACCGGCTGACCCGTACCAGAGGTGTATTGCCGATCAGTTCGAGCACGGCAGGGCGGGAGTTGTCAGGCATGTCGTCACTTCCTTGCGCAAATACGCACTGGGTGGACAGTGGCCTGCGGTGTGCCATCAGGCATCGATCGCAGGCATTGCATCGCTAGGACCATAGGCCGGGATCGGGTCTGCCGCAACCTCATGTGGCCAGCCGGTCGCCTCGACGCGTTTTCCTCGCCAGCGACCACAAAAAACATAATTTCGCTATTTCCCGGCTCCGAACAGAATGCGGCCAACACCCTGACACCGATAGCCGTAGCAGAAGAACAACAGTGATCAGAATCGAGGCGGCAGCCATGACCGACCTGAATCAAACCACCTTTCAGAAGTGCACAGCCATGACAGTTGATAAAACCGAAATTGATACGCTTGTTGTTGGCGCTGGCCAGGCCGGCGTGGCCATGAGTGAACACCTGAGCAAACTCGGTGTGCCCCACCTCGTGCTGGAGCGCAACCGTATCGCCGAGGCCTGGCGCACCGGCCGCTGGGATTCGCTGGTGGCCAACGGTCCTGCCTGGCACGACCGCTTCCCGGGCCTGGAATTCGATGGTGTGGACCCGGATGCCTTCGCCGGAAAGGAGCAGGTGGCTGAGTACTTCGAGGCCTACGCCCGCAAGTTCAACGCGCCGATCCGCACCGGTGTTGAAGTCAAGAAAGTAGAGCGCAACGCGGATCGCCCGGGCTTTACTGTTGAAACCTCTGATGGCGTGATCGAGGCCCGGAATGTGGTGGTCGCCACCGGCCCGTTCCAGCGTCCGGCCATTCCGCCAATTGCCCCGCAAATCGCTGGCATCAACCAGATTCACTCGGCCCAATACTACAACCCGCAGCAACTGGCCGAAGGCGCCGTGCTGGTAGTGGGCGCCGGTTCGTCGGGCGTGCAGATCGCCGATGAACTGCAACGTTCCGGCAAGCAGGTCTACCTGTCGGTCGGTGCCCACGATCGTCCGCCGCGCGCCTACCGCAACCGTGATTTCTGCTGGTGGCTGGGGGTGCTTGGCGAGTGGGATGCCGAGGCCATGCAGCCGGGCAAGGAGCACGTGACCATCGCCGTGAGCGGTGCCCGTGGCGGCCACACCGTGGACTTCCGCCGGCTGGCCCATCAGGGCATGAAGCTGGTCGGCCTGACTCAATCGTTCAACGGCGCCGTGGTCAGTTTCGAAAATAACCTCGCCGACAACATCCGGCGCGGCGATGAAAACTACCTCGCACTGCTCGACAAGGCCGACGCCTATATCGAACGCAATGGCCTGGACCTGCCGCTGGAGCCCGAAGCCCGGGCCATGCTGGCCGATCCGGACTGCGTGACCAAGCCGATTCTTGAGCTCGACCTGGTCAAGGCCGGCGTCACCACGATCATCTGGGCCACGGGTTACTCCACCGATTACAGCTGGCTGAAGGTCGATGCCTTCAAGGAAAACGGCAAGCCGCAGCACCAACGTGGCGTGTCGGCCGAGCCCGGCGTGTATTTCGTCGGCTTGCCTTGGCAGTCCCGTCGTGGCTCCGCGTTTATCTGGGGCGTTTGGCACGACGCCAAGCACATTGCCGATCACATCGTTAAACAGCGCACTTATTTCAACTATCGGGATGCGACCCAGCGTCAAGCCGACGCCGCCCGTGCACCTCTTCAGAAAGCCAGCCTCATGGGAGTTCGTTAATGCCTACTCATACCCGCATCCGCATGTTCAACACCAAAGACACCTACCCGAACCAGACGCTCGACAACGACCTGTGCCAGGCCGTGCGCGCCGGCAACACCGTGTATGTCCGTGGTCAGGTCGGCACCGATTTCAACGGCCAACTGGTGGGCCTCGGTGATCCGCGTGCCCAGGCCGAACAGGCCATGCGCAACGTCAAGCAATTGCTCGAAGAGGCGGGCAGCGACCTGAGCCACATCGTCAAGACCACCACCTACCTGATCGACCCGCGCTATCGCGAGCCGGTGTACCAGGAAGTCGGCAAGTGGCTCAAGGGTGTGTTCCCGATTTCCACCGGCCTGGTGGTCAGCGCCCTTGGCCAGCCGCAGTGGCTGATGGAAATCGATGTGATCGCTGTCATCCCTGAATAAGGAATTCGCCATGACCTTTTCCATCGTTGGTCGCTGCGCCGAGACCGGCCAGCTGGGCATTGCCATCAGCTCTTCGAGCATTGCCGTCGGCGCGCGTTGCCCCTGGCTGCGGGCCGGTGTCGGCGCAGTGTCGAGCCAGAACATCACGCTGCCGGCCCTCGGCCCGCAGATCCTCGATGAACTGGCCAACGGTTCGGCGCCGCCCCAGGCGCTGGACCACTCATTGACCCGCAATGGCTACAGCCAGTACCGCCAGGTGGCGGTGGTCGATGCCCAGGGACGCACGGCGGTGTTCAGCGGCAACCATGCGCTGGGCATCAACAACGCCCTGGCCGGTGACCAATGCGTGGCGGCCGGCAACCTGCTGGCCAACAGTGGGGTGATCGAGGCGATGGTCGCGGCATTCGAAAACAGCGAAGGCTGCCTCGCCACCCGCCTGATGAGCGCCTTGCAGGCCGGGCAGGATGCGGGGGGCGAAGCCGGCGCGGTGCACTCGGCGGCGTTGTCGGTGGTCGGTGACCTGACCTGGCCGATTGTCGACCTGCGGGTGGATTGGGCCGATGAAAATCCGATTGGCGAGCTGGGCAAACTGTGGTCTGCCTACGAGCCGCAATTGCAGGACTACCTGACCCGCGCCCTCAATCCGACCCTGGCTCCCGCGTATGGAGTGCCCGGCGATGAGTGAGCTGCGCAGCCGCGCCATGCTCGCGCGATTGATCGGGTTCGCCACGGTCAGCCGCGACTCGAACCTGGCGCTGATCGAGTTCGTGCGTGACTACCTGCACGAACTGGGCGTGGATTGCGAACTGATCTACAACGCCGAGCGGACCAAGGCCAACTTGTTGGCCACGGTCGGCCCGAGCGTGGCCGGCGGCATTGTGCTGTCCGGTCACACCGACGTGGTGCCGGTGGACGGCCAGGCCTGGACGGTCGAACCTTTCCGCCTGACCGAGACGGACGGCAAGCTTTACGGGCGCGGCACCGCGGACATGAAAGGCTATCTGGCTTCTGTGTTGGCGGCCGTGCCGATGTTTTTGGAAAGCCCTTTAAAGCGCCCGGTGCACCTGGCGTTTTCCTATGACGAAGAGGTCGGTTGCCTTGGCGTTCGCGGGTTGCTGGAGGTGCTGCCGCAACGCATTCCGGCGCCAGCGTTGTGTCTGATCGGTGAGCCGACTGAGCTTAAACCGGTACTCGGTCACAAGGGCAAGCTGGCGATGCGCTGTCACGTACACGGTGCGCCGTGCCATTCGGCTTACGCGCCTTATGGGGTCAATGCCATCGAGCAGGCTGCACGGCTGATCGGTCGGCTGGGTGAAATCGGCACGCGCCTGGCTGAACCGCAGTACCACGACGAGCGCTTCGATCCTGCGTATTCGACAGTGCAGGTAGGTGTGATTTCCGGTGGGACGGCGTTGAACATCGTACCGGAGAACTGCCGTTTTGATTTCGAAGTGCGCGCCTTGCCGGACTTTGCTCCGGAAGCGGTCGCCGATGAACTGCAAAACTACGCCGAGCAAACCTTGCTGCCGGCGATGCAGGCGGTGAAAGCCGACACATCCATTCGTTTTGAAAAGCTTTCGGCCTACCCCGGCCTGGCCACACCCGCCGACAGCGAGGCGGCCCGGCTGATTGCCGAGCTGTGCGGCAGCGATGATTTCAGCACCGTGGCCTTTGGCACCGAAGGCGGACTGTTCGATCAAGCCGGCATTGCGTCGGTGGTCTGCGGTCCCGGCAGCATGGATCAGGGACACAAGCCCGATGAATTTGTCAGCGTCGAACAGATGGCGGCCTGTGACCGCTTGATGGATCGGCTGGCGGCGTACTTGAGTGAATCCGAACACCCATAACAACAACGGGCCGACAAGCCCCGAGGAAGCGATCCATGTCCAGATCCTTGCGTTGCAGTGTTCCGTTTACCCTGGCGTTGTTGAGTGCCAGTGTGTGGGCGGCCCCCCAGGACCTCACCGTGATTTCCTTCGGTGGTGCTACCAAACAGGCCCAGGATAAAGCCTATTTCCAGCCCTTTAACGCCAGCGGCGCGGGCAACATCATCGCCGGGGAATACAACGGCGAACTGTCGAAGATCAAGGCCATGGTCTCGGCCGGTCACACCAGTTGGGACGTGGTGGAAGTCGAAAGCCCCGAGTTGTTGCGCGGCTGCGAGGAGGGTTTGTTCGAGAAGCTCGATGCGGGACGCTTCGGTGATTCGGCGAACTTCGTGCCGGGAGCGCTGACCGAATGCGGGGTGGCCACTTATGTCTGGTCGATGGTCATGGCCTATGACCAGAGCAAGCAGGCCAAGGCGCCGCAATCCTGGGCGGACTTCTGGAACGTCGCCGACTTCCCGGGCAAGCGCGGGCTGCGCAAGAGCGCCAAGTACACCCTGGAAATTGCCTTGCTGGCCGACGGCGTCAAGGCTGACGATGTGTACAAGGTCCTGAGCACCCCGCAAGGCGTGACGCGGGCCTTTGCCAAGCTCGACCAGATCAAGCCGAACATCCAGTGGTGGGAGGCGGGCGCACAACCGGCGCAATGGCTGGTGGCCGGGGACGTGGTGATGAGCGCGGCCTACAACGGCCGGATTGCCTCGGCGCAGAAGGAGGGGATGAAACTGAGCATCGTCTGGCCGCAGAGCCTGTACGACCCGGAATACTGGGCGGTGGTCAAGGGCACGCCGAACAAGGCGTTGGCGGAAAACTTCATTGCATTTGCCAGTCAGCCGCAGACGCAAAAAGTGTTCTCGGAAAACATCCCTTACGGGCCGGTGCATCGCCAGACCTTGCCATTGCTGCCCAAGGACGTGCAAGAGCAGTTGCCGACCGCCGAGGCCAACCTGGCCGGTGCGCGGGCAGTGGATGCGGAGTTCTGGGTTGACCATGGCGAGGAGCTTGAGCAGCGCTTCAACGCCTGGGCTGCACGGTAACCCCCTGTGGGAGCGGGCTTGCTCGCGAAGACGGCAGCACATCCAATATTTGTGTGGCTGACAAACCGCTTTCGCGAGCAAGCCCGCTCCCACAAAACCGGCTGGCGCCAGCGCAGAGGATGCGCAGTTCTGGACGGCCCAGACGCCGCAGTCCCTGTGGGAGCGGGCTTGCCCGCGAAGACGGCAGCACATTCAACATGGATGTGGCTGATGAACCGCTTTCGCGGGCAAGTCCGCTCCCACAGGGATTTCATTGGTCAGATTTTTTCCGTTTACCCTCTCGAATGTCGGGAAAGGTTGCGGTGCGTTGTGCTGTGTTTTTGTTTTTTATTGATTCTTTCTGCCGCAATGGCCGAATAATTGCGCAATCTTTTTTAAGGTTTAAAGGCACAAATTAACTAATTTTCCTCCCGCCGCTCTTTGTCCATGATCGCTCCCAACAAGAAATGCGCCGTCCCGTCTGCGCACACCGAAGTACGAACACGTACTCATCCTTGCCTTGGAGTTCGTCATGTCCACCACCGCTTCATCCGCCCCGCTCATCGAGAAACACACGATCGGGTACGTTCCCCCTGAGGATCGCCACGGAAAGGTCAAAGATCTGTTCACCCTGTGGTTCGGCGGCAATATCGCGCCGTTACCCATCGTCACCGGCGCGCTCGGCGTGCAGTTGTTCCACCTGAACCTGGTCTGGGGCATTGTCGCCATCATCGTTGGCCATCTGGTCGGCGGTGTGCTGATGGCGTTGCACTCGGCGCAAGGCCCGCAGATGGGCATTCCGCAGATGATCCAGAGTCGCGCGCAGTTCGGTTCGCTGGGCGCGTTGCTGGTGGTGGTGATTGCCGGGGTGATGTACATCGGTTTCTTCGCCTCCAACATCGTCCTGGCCGGCAAGTCGCTGCATGGCGTGGTCGAGAGCGTGCCGGTATCGGTCGGTATCGTCCTCGGCGGTCTCGGTTCGGGGATCATCGGCATCATTGGCTACCGCTTCATCCACGTGCTCAACCGCATCGGCACCTGGGTGCTGGGCCTGGGCATCGTGCTGGGCTTCGGCTACATCCTGACCCACGTGCAGACCGATGACTTCCTGACCCGCGGCAGTTTCAACATTTCCGGCTGGCTGGCCACGGTATCGCTGGCGGCGCTGTGGCAGATCGCGTTCGCGCCTTACGTGTCCGACTATTCGCGTTACCTGCCCAAGGACGTGAAAGTCAGCGCGACCTTCTGGGCGACCTACCTCGGCTCGTCGCTGGGCTCGATCCTGTCCTTCGTGTTCGGCGCCGTCGCCGTGCTGGCCACGCCGGTGGGCATGGACACCATGGACGCCGTGAAGCTTGCAACCGGTGCCATCGGCCCGTTGATGCTGGTGCTGTTTTTGCTCAGCGTGATCAGCCATAACGCCCTGAACCTGTATGGCGCCGTGCTGTCGGTGATCACCTTGCTGCAAACCTTCGCCCACCGCTGGATTCCGACTGCTTCGAGCCGGGCGGTGCTGTCGCTGATCATCCTGGCCGGTTGCTGCGTGGCGGCCATCGGCGCCTCGGCGGACTTCATCGGGCACTTCGTCGACCTGGTGCTGGCGTTGCTGGTGGTGCTGGTGCCCTGGACCGCGATCAACCTCATCGACTTCTACGCGATCCACAAGGGTGACTACGACATCGCCTCGATCTTCCGCGTCGACGGCGGTATCTATGGCCGCTTCAATCCGCAGGCACTGCTGGCCTATGCCATCGGCATCGTGGTGCAGATTCCGTTTATGAACACGCCGATCTACACCGGGCCCGTGGCGGTACATATCGACGGTGCGGATCTGTCCTGGCTGGTCGGCCTGGTGGTCACCACACCGCTGTACTACTGGCTGGCCAACCGTGACACGGCTTACCGTCGGCGCCAGACCATGGTCGGGTTGATGCCAACCAACGGTTGATCGGGCATCTGGAACAGATGTATCGGGTTGAACGGTTGTGAATGCCAGGGATGGCCGTTTGTCGGGCGTATGGTTATGCTCAGCGCGTTTGCCAATCGCCAGATAAAAACAACCACAGTGAAGCCATGAGCCAATCAGACACGCGTGCGACTGTTCTAGCGCTGTATCCAGAAGACTCCCGCGAGGCCGCGGCATTGCTCAAGCAGGCAGTGCCGCTGATGGTTCGTCACAACATTCCGCCCAACCCGGTGCATTACGCGCTCTGGTACACCTACAGCAAAGGCCAGGAGCCGGAACTCAATCGGCACCTGGACCGGGTGGTCAACGATTTCGACTACTTCCCGCCGGAGTCGGCCACCCGGCTTTTTCGCGAATACATCATCCGCGATGAACTGGCGGACGCTCGCGCCGGGCAACAGGAAGCGATCAACCTGGTTGACGACATGGAGCGCGATGTTTCGCGCAGCGTGAAGGGCAATCAGAATTTCCAGGCCAGCCTTGGTCAATACCTGCAAATGCTCGAAGAGCCGGCCAGCGAGCGCTTGCCGATCATCCTGAGCCAACTGCAAAAGAGCACCCAGCTCATGCAGAGTCAGCAGGAGCATTTCCTCGCCCAGTTGCAGTCCGCACAGCACGAAATCAAAAGCCTGCGGGACAAACTGGAGCGCGCCCAATTGGCGGCGACCCTCGATGGCCTGACCGAACTGCTCAACCGCACCACCTTCAACCGCAAGCTGGAACAGGCAATGAGCAATTCGGCGACCGGCGTGGCGCTGGTGATGCTGGATATCGACCACTTCAAGCAATTCAATGACCAGTACGGCCATCCCTTGGGTGACCGGGTGCTTCAGCATGTCGCCCGGGTGTTGCGCGATTCGCTGCCGGCCGAGGCCTATGCCGCGCGTTATGGCGGTGAAGAGTTCTGTGTGGTGCTCAAGGATTGCCCGGATCTGGCGGCTGCCGGCGCGTTTGCCGAGCACCTGCGCCTGAAAGTCCAGGCGCTGCGGGTCAAGGCCCGGGGCACCGACACCGTGCTGGACACCATCACTGCGTCGTTCGGCGTGGCCCATGCACAATCCGGCGACACGCCGGAAAGCCTGGTGACCCGCGCCGATGACGCGCTGTACCAGGCCAAGCGCAACGGGCGCAATCAGGTGCGGCAGTAACCCCCATCACCTGTGGCTCATTCCATCCGTCGGTTAGCCGAGGATGAAGTAGACCTTGCGCACCGTGGTGAGGTTTTCCCAGGTGCCGTTGAATCCACTGGCGACCACGAAGGAGTCACCGGGGCCGAACGTGCGCGCGACGCTCTCGGCATCGGTCAGGCGCACCGTGCCCTCCAGAATGTGGCAAAGCTCATCGTAATCGCACTGGCAACGCTCCCGGTGCGGTCCTGCCTCCCAGATGCCGGCCACGGCGTTTTTCCCAGGCGCCACAAAGTGCCGCCAACTCTTGTTGCGATAAGGTGCGTCGACCACGGCCGGGTCGTTGATTTCAGTTTCACGGGGGGCAAGGTCGCTGGCGAAGTCGATGACGTGCCGGGGCAGGGCTGTGGACATGGTGGTCTCCGGATCAGGAATCGAAGCCGATGCCAAAGGCATCGAAGGTCTTGAGCAGCCAGTCGCGGTGACCGTCGCGGTCCTCCCGCGCCAGTGAGCGCTGGGCCAGCTTCACGCCGAGATAGCGCAAGGGTTCGGGCGGAAAGCGGAAGGGCGCACTGGATGTCATCAGCAGCTCTGTTCGTTCGGTGCGCTCGCCGGCCAACAGGTCGAGCATGTTCAACGCGGCGAAGCGGCTGGCGGATACCCCTTGACCGGTGAAGCCCAGGGCATAGGCGACGCGGCCCTGGTGCTCGCAACCGGTGAACATCGTGGTGCGTGCGGAGGTGTCGATGATGCCGCCCCAGGCATGGCTGAAATGCACACCGCGCAGGGCCGGGAACGTCTGTTGAAACTGTTCGGCCAGGCGCCGGAAGCTTTGCGGGCGCTGGGTCAGGGCTTCGTCGCGGCGTCCGCCGAAATGGTAGATGGCGTCGTAGCCGGCCCAGAGAATGCGGTTGTCGGCGGTCTTGCGCAGGTAGTGGAACTGGTTGCCGGCGTCGGCGATGCCGTAGCGCCCGATCCAGCCGATGGCTTGCAACTGCGCATCGCTCAACGGTTCGCTGACCAGGCTGTAGTCGTAGACCGGGATCACGCTCGATGCCAGTTGGCCAAGCAGCGGTGGCGCGATGTTGGTGGCGAGGGCGATTTGCCCGGCGATGACTTCGCCGTCGGCCGTGCGCAGGTGCAGGCTGTCGTTGCGGGCATCCAGCTGCAGGACCGGGCTGTTTTCGTACAGTTGAATCCCTTGCTCAAGGCACACGCGACGCAGTTCCACCGCCATCTTTGCCGGGTTGAGCAGGGCGTAATTGGGTTCGAAGAGGCCGGCCGCATACGCCGGTGAATCAAGCTTCTGCGCCAGATCGCGGCCTTCCAGCCATTCGCAGTGAATGCCGAAGCGCGCGTAGTTGTGCTGCATTGAGCGCAACCCGTCGACCTGCCACGGCTGGCTGGCGACGTTGAGTTTGCCTTGGCGTTCGAACTCGACGTGCATGCCGAAGCGTTGCAGGTCGGCAGCCAGTTCATTGAGGTTCTGCCGGCCCAGGCGGATCAACTGCTGCGCTTCATCGGGCCAGCGCCTGAGCGCGTTGGACACCCCATGGGAAATGCTCGGTGCGCAGAAACCGCCGTTGCGCCCACTGGCCTCACCACCGCAGCGCCGTGCCTCGATGATCGCAATGCTCAGATCGGGTCGGCGCTGACGCGCCAGCAGGGCGGTCCACAAGCCGGTGAACCCGCCGCCGACCACAGCCAGATCGCACTGCACAGTTGCGGCTAAGGAAGGTGCGGCGGGCCGTGGGGTGACGGTGTCCTGCCAGAATGGATGTGGCAGGACATGGTCAAGCGCATCGAAACGCGATGGGGCATTCATGCTGAAACTCCGGCGGTGTGTCGGGCAGCGACGATTGCGTTCGGTTGCCCGACGGTTTTTGTTGTTATGGCTAGAGTGCGAGGATCGCCCGCGCGGCAATGTCGGTGCCGCGGGTCGCCTGCATGCGCTCGCTGAACGCCATGAGGCGTTGTTTCATCGGTTGGTCGGCCAGCAGCTGTTCGAGGGCGGCGGGCAGGGCGGCCAGGGGATCGGCAAAGCGCGGCAGGTAGCGGCCGACACCGGATTCCTCGGCGCGGGCGGCGTTGTCGTGACCGTCCCAGCAATACGGAATGATCAGCGATGGCAGGCCGAAGTACAGCGCTTCGCAGAAGCTGTTGTTGCCACCGTGGTGGATGAACAACTGGCACTCCTTGAGCACGGCCGGCTGGGCAAACCAGCTGTCCAGGTACACGTTGTCCGGCACGGTGGTGTACATGTCGCGGTAGGCGCCGACGTTGACCAGGAAGCGATAAGGCAAGGTTTCGATCGTGCTGATCAGGCGCTTCATCATCCCGGTGTCGGCAGCGCCCAGGCTGCCGAAGCTGAGGTAGATCAGCGGCGCGTCGTTGTGCCGTGGAAAGTCCGGGACGATGTACGGCGCTTCCCGTCGTACGCAGCCGTCGAGGTACACGTAGCGCTGCGGGTCCAGCGGCTGCTGGCGTTCATAACGTACCGGCGTGGGTGACAGCAGCAGGTTGAGCCACGGTGAATCGGTGAGGAACTGCCCCGAAGGACACGGCGCCGTATTGTTGCCCAGAAGAAACTGCGAAAAGCGTTCATGGGCCGGTGCGACAGCTTTGAGGTACTGCTCGGAGTAACGTTCGCAGGCCTTCGTGTCACTGGCCAGGCATCCGGACAGGTACGGCGGAACGGCCGCATCCGGCAGTTCGGTTTCGGCGCAGGACACCACCCGCACCCACGGGCACCCGGCGTTGGCGATGGCTGGGAACATCACCACGTTGTCGAGCACGATCACATCGGGCTTCAGGCGGCCGAGCAACTGCTGCAAGGGTTTTTCCGCTTCGATCGCGGTGTCGATGATGGCTTCCCAGGCCGGTGCCACGTAGCTGTCGATCTGTGCCAGCGGGGTCTGGTCGAAGTACGGAATGCTGCGCTCGATGAAGCGCTCCCAGTAGTGCTGGTGTTCCGCCGCCGACAACGGGCTCGCTTGCGGAATCGGGTATTCGTCGAAGCCGTATTCGGCGAACAACCCCTGGAAATGTTCATGGCAGATGAACACCGGTCTGGCGCCCAGCTCTCGCAGCGACTGAGCGATACCGATGCAGTTCAAGGCCGCGCCGAAACTGGCTTCCGGAAACAGGGCGATCAGTTTTTGTTTTTGCATGGCGAGGGACTGTCCATGGCGGGTCAGACCCGCCGCTCCTGAAGGTGTTTTTGATGCTGTCTTATTTTCAAAAAAAAATCATCATGTTTTTGCGGGACGTTTAACGACGCCCGAACAGATGACTTTGCGGAATGCCACGGTTGGCGGTTTGCGGGCGTTGCGCGGCGCTCAAGCGCAGGTGCAGGCGCAGCAGGTCGGCCGCGATCTCCATCTGCCCGCGCTCGATCTGCGCAATGATTTGCAGGTGTTCGCGCAGGGCTTCCTGCAGGCGGTGCACGCTCACTGATGGCAACAGGTTCGGCAGGCGGCGCAGGCCCTGATGCTGGAGCAGGGCGTCGCTGATGAAGCGGTTGCCGCAGCTCAGGGCCAGCAGTTCGTGGAAGCTGATGTCCAGTTCGCGAAACTGCTGGATGTCGAAGTCTTCCACGGGGTGGGCGAGCAGGCTTTGCGTGGCGCTACGCAACAGTGCAAGGCGCTGCGGGTCGGCGTTGAAGCTCGGGCTGAGCAGGGCTTCGGGCTCGAGGATCAGGCGGAATTTCAGGCTTTCTTCGAGCGCGGCCAGGCTGTTGAGCGACGGGCGAAACAGCCAGGACTGGCCGGGGCCGCGCTCGATGGCCTGGCTTTCGCTCAATTGCTGCAGGACCTTTTGTGCCGCCGGCCGGCCGATATCGTAGCGGCGCATCAGTTCGCTGATGCTGATGCTGTCGCCCAGTCGCCCGGCCATGCGGTCGCGCAGCACCGAGGCGGCCAGTTCTTCTTCTTCGGCTTGCGGCAGGGCGGCGTTGAACGCCTGGCCTGTCGGCGAGGCCAGCAGTCGGTAACCCTTGCCGGCTTCGTGGCTCAGCAGGTTTTCTTCCTGCAGCACTTTCAGCGCGCCGCGAATCAGCGTGCGCGAGACTTGGAAGGTCCGGGCCAGGGCCTGTTCGGCCACCGGATCACCGGCCACAAGTCCGCTTTCCTGGGTGTGCTCGAGGATGCGGCGGGCCAGTTCCAGGTGATTGGTGCGCGGTTTTTTTTCGGCTGTCGTGCTCAAGCGTCTTTTCTCTTGGTGATCCGCTGTCGGGCTCAGGTGCTCATCTTATGTCATGCGCCGGCGAAGCGTCAGGCCGGAAAAAAGCGTTGACATCTTTTGATACTGGTCCTAATTTCTAAAAAAAAACACCAGCAATCGTTTCTCGTTTTGCCGTACTGCCTTCGAACACAACAATAAGCAATCGTCGGGTGAGTATTTATGAGCAAGCTGAATGATCTTCTGTGTGCGGGATTGGCCGTTTCCCTGGCGATCGCTTCACAGGCTGCAAGTGCGAAAGACATGGTGATTTCCATCTGGGACGGCTACATGGCCCCGGATGCGCTGGAGAAGTTCAAGGCTGCCAGCGGTGTGGACGTCGACAAGGCGCTGCACGCCACCAACGAAGAAATCATGGGCAAGCTGATGGCGTCCGGTGGTGAAGGGTATGACGTGGTGTTCGTTTCCTCGCCCTTCGCCGAAGTGCTGCACAAGCAGGGGCTGCTGGCAGACATCGATCCGGTCAAAGTCCCCAACCTGAAAAACCTCTACCCCGAAGCCACTCACCTGGAATATGACCAGGGCAATCAGTTCTCCGTGCCTTACACCTGGGGCACCACGGGCATCTGCTATCGCTCCGACAAGGTGACGCCGGCGCCGCAGAGCTGGAACGAGCTGCTCAATCCGAGCGATGCCCTCAAGGGTAAGGTGACGATGCTCGCCACCGACCGCTGGATGCTCGGTGCCGGTTTCCTCGCCAAGGGCTGGTCGGTCAACGACAGTGATCCCGCGCAAATCGCCGCTGTTCGCGATCAACTGATCGCCACCAAAAAACGCATTCTGTCCTTCGACGACACCACCTTCTATTCCAAGCTGGCCTCCGGCGAATCCCTGATGGCTCACGCCTGGGACGGCTGGTGCAACTACGGCACCCAAGCCAACGCAGCAATCAGGTTCGTGGTGCCCAAGGAAGGTTCCGACCTGTGGGTGGACACCATGGTGGTGCTCAAGAGTTCGAAGCACCAGGACGAAGCCTTCAAGTTCGTCAACTTCATGCTCGCCAAGGAAAACCATGCCTGGGTCGCTGAAAACATTCTCTACAAAGTCCCCAACCAGGCCGCAATGGCCGGGTTGTCCGCCGACCTGCTCAAGCAGTACCCCAACCTGACCATCGCCCCTGCCGAGCTGCTGAAAATGGAGCAATTGCGCGACCTGGGCGGCACCACGCAAAAGGCCTACACCCGGGCCGTCACCGAAATCATGGCGGCGCAGAACTGACGCCGCATTGATCCGAGGCATGCCCGGCATGCCTCGCCACGCTCGCAAGCCGCTTCTGTCCTGAAGCGGGAGGATATGGGTAATGAGTGCTTTGCATGCTGACAGGCGTCTGTCGGCCTGGCTTCTTGCGCCCGGCTTTGGCTGGCTGCTGATGTTTCTGGTGATTCCGTGCCTGCTGGTGCTGGTCTACAGCTTCGTCGAACGTGGCGCGTATGGCGGCATCGACTGGTTGTTCACCTGGGAAAACTACCAGCGTGCGTTTGATCCGCTGTACCTCGGCATTCTGCTCAAGTCGGCGAAGATCGCCGGGCTGGCCACGGTGTTTGCGGTGTTGATCGGCTACCCGGCGGCCTATGCGATTGCCCGCGCGCCACGGCGGCGTCAGGCGGCGTATCTGTTCCTGGTGATGCTGCCGTTCTGGAGCAATTACCTGATCCGCACCTACGCCTGGATCGTCCTGCTCAACCGCGAAGGTCTGATCAACCGTGTGCTGCAGGTGTTCGGCTACAGCGGCGAACCGATCAACCTGCTGTACACCGAAGCCTCGGTGGTACTGGGCCTGGTCTACAACTACATCCCCTTTGTGATCCTGGCGATTTTCTCGTCGCTGTCGCGGATCAACAACGAACTGTGGGACGCCTCGAAAGACCTCGGTGCCTCGGGCTGGATGACTTTTCGCCGGATCATCCTGCCGCTGAGCGTGCCGGGTATCGCGGCGGGTGCGGTGTTTGTCTTCGTGCTTAGCATCGGCAACTTCATTACCGCCGACCTGTTGGGCGGCAAGCAGGTGCAGATGGTCGGCAACCTGATTTATGCGCAATTCCTCACGGCGCGGGACTGGCCATTCGGCGCCGCACTGAGTTTCTTCCTGATCGCGATCATGTTGATCCTGCTGTTCATCCAGGCACTGCTGGCCCGTCGTGCAGAAGGGGCGCGCTCATGAGTCAGTCTCGCTCTGTCAGCGGTACCGTGCTGGGTTCGCACCTGGGTCTGGTGTATGCCTTCCTTTATATACCGATCCTGGTGTTGATCCTGCTGTCGTTCAACAAGTCCGGATTGCCCACCGCCTGGGGCGGCGTATCGCTGAAGTGGTATGCGGCACTGGCGCACAACACGGCGATTCTGTCGGCCGCGCTCAACACGCTGATTGTTGCGCTGTCGGCGACCTTCATTGCCTGCGTACTCGGGACGTTCCTCGCGCTGGGCATCGAGTTGCGTCGCAAGGGCAATGACAAGGGCCAGGTGGTCGACACCTTGCTGATGGCGCCGATGATCATTCCCGACATCGTGCTGGCGATTGCGCTGCTGAGTTTTTTCAACCTGCTCAAGGTCGGCCTCGGGCTGCACTCGATCATCATCAGTCATGCGGTGTTCAACATCGCCTTCGTCTGCGCGGTGGTGCGCACGCGGCTCAAGCACTTCGACTATTCGATCCTCGAAGCCTCGATCGACCTGGGTGCGAGCTGGTTCACCACCTTGCGCCGGGTATTGCTGCCGGTGATCTTCCCCGGCGTGCTGGCCGGTGGGTTGCTCTCGTTCACCCTGTCGGTGGACGAATTCATCATCGCCTTTTTCAACTCGGGCTCCGGTCAGGCTTCGACCACGTTGCCTATGCAGATCTACGCCATGATCCGCTTTGGCGTCACCCCGGAAATCAACGCTCTGGCGACGCTGGTGATGCTGGTCAGCATTACCGCGCTGCTGGCCTCGCAGCGTCTCAACAAGGCTCCTCGCACCCATGAATAATTCATCCGCGGTACTGATCCTGGATAAGGTCAGCAAGTCTTACGGCAACGGTCTGGCGGTCAACGAGGTGTCGCTGAGCATCCGCGAGAACGAGTTCTTCGCGCTGCTCGGGCCGTCCGGCTGCGGGAAGACCACGCTGTTGCGCATGCTCGCCGGTTTCGAGACCCCCAGCGGTGGCTGCATCTACCTGGACGGCAATGACATCTCGCCGCTGCCGGCCAACAAGCGTCCGCTGAACCTGATGTTCCAGTCCTATGCGCTGTTCCCCAACATGACCGTGCGCAAGAACATTGCCTACGGCCTGGAAATGGAGCGTCTGCCCGAAAGCGAAATCCGGCGTCGGGTCGATGAAGTGCTGAGCACCGCGCAACTGGGTGAGCTGGCCGAGCGCAAGCCCGATCAACTCTCCGGCGGCCAGCGTCAGCGGGTGGCGCTGGCGCGGGCGCTGGTCAAGCGTCCGCGGGTGTTGCTGCTCGACGAGCCCTTGGGTGCGCTCGACAAAAAGCTCCGGGAAAAGATGCAGCTGGAACTCAAGCGCCTGCAACACGAGAGCGGCATCACCTTCATCATCGTCACCCACGATCAGGAAGAAGCGCTGGTGATGTCCGACCGCATGGCCGTGCTGGACGGCGGCAAGGTGTGCCAGTGCGGCAGCCCGACCGAGCTTTACGAAAACCCCAACAGCCGCTTTGTCGCCAACTTCATCGGCGTCAGTAACCTGCTCGAGGGCGTGCGTTCGGGCCAGCACTCGGTGCGGGTCAACGGCCAGGAGCTGAGCGTCGAAACCGACGCGCCGCTGGTGTCCGGTCAATCCGTTGCCGTGGTGGTTCGCCCCGAACGCCTGCAAGTGCTGACGGAGCAGGGCGGCGATTGCGCCAATCAGGTCAGCGGAAATATCGTCGAAATCGCCTATCACGGCCTCGACACTAATCTGCACGTGCAGACACCGCTCAGCGATAAACCGCTGATCGTGCGCGTGCCGTCCTCACAGTTTGAATTCGCCCATTTTGCAATCGACACGACCATCCGGCTGGGCTGGCAAGCCCGGCATGCCCGCGTATTGACACGCTGAACAATAAAAAGACCAGGCAGGAGCAGCACTCGATGAAACAGAAAGTGATCGCATTCTTTCCGGAAGCCGCCTACGGCCCGGCGCTGAACTCAGTCGGTATCGCCCAGGCGTGCGAAGCCCTGGGGCACAAGGCGGTGTTCCTGACCGACCCGGGCATGAGCGGTGTCTACGCCGGTTATGGTTTCGAAGAGCACATGGTCAACATGTCGGCGCCGATGCCGGCCGAAGAGATGGCCCGCTACTGGGTCGACTTCATCAACGGCCACATTCCGAATTTCCGCAAGTCGCCCCTGGAGCAGATCGACAACTACGTCAAGGAATGCTGGGCGGCCATCGTCGAAACCGCCAAGTGGGCGCAAAAGGACCTGCCGGCGGTGCTGGACAAGGTCAAGCCCGACCTGATCTGCGTCGACAACGTGATCCTGTTCCCGGCGATCAAGCAATACGGCAAGCCGTGGGTGCGGATCATCTCCTGCTCGGAAAACGAGATCGAAGACCCGGATATTCCGCCGCACCTGTCGGGCATGAGCATCGACGACAAGGCGGGCCACGCGCAATTCCGCCAGCGCTTCGAAGAAGTGGTCGGGCCGATTCACGAGGACTTCAACCAGTTCCTCAAGGCCCACGGTGAGGCGCCGTACCCGCTGGGCACGTTCTTTGAAGCCTCGCCGTTCATGAACCTGCTGCTGTACCCGGATGCGGTCAAGTTCGACCGGCGCCATCCGCTGCCGGCCGAGCGTTTTCATTACCTGCAAGGTTGCGTGCGCTACGACACGCCGTACGAGATTCCGCAATTTCGCGCCCACAACGACAAGCCGCTGCTGTACGCCAGTTTCGGCAGCCTCGGTTCCGGCGATGTCGAGTTGCTCAAGCGCCTGATCGATGCGGTGGGCAAGCTGCCTTACCGGGCGTTGTTCAATGTCGGCGAGCACCTTGATGAGTACACGGACCTGCCGGACAACGTGCAAATTTCCAACTGGTTCCCGCAGCCGTCGGTGATTGCCCAGGTCGACGCGGTGATCCACCACGGCGGCAACAACAGCTTCACCGAGTGCCTGTTCTTCGGCAAACCGGCGATCGTCATGTCCTACGTCTGGGACGGCCACGACAACGCCATGCGCGCCGAGGAAAGCGGCCACGGCTTCAAGCTCGATCGCTACGAATGGAGCGAAGCACAGCTCGCGGAAAAACTCCACGCCTGCCTCAACGACGAGGCGATGCGCCAACGCTTGCAGCGCACCAGCGCGCAGATGCAATCACGCAAGGGGCCGCAAGACGCGGCGGCGATTCTCGACAAGGTGCTTAACGATGCCTGATTCAACCACCACGGCGGGTATCACGCCGTACCTCGAAGCCGTCAGCAGCCGCACCGACCTGGTGGACTGGGGCGTGCAGAGCGACGCCATCGAAGGGGTTTCGCATTCCAGCGGCCGCTTGCTGTTCAAGGGCCCGAACAACAGCCCGGAAACCGGGTTGTGGGTCTGCACCCCCGGGCGCTGGCGGCTGTCGATTCCCCGGGACGAGTTGTGCCATTTCATCGCCGGGCACGCGACGTACTTCAACGACAACGGTGAAGTGATCGAAATCCGCCCCAACACCCTGGTGCTGTTCCCGGCCGGCTGGACGGGTGAATGCGACGTCCGCGAAACCCTGCGCAACGTGTACATGTTGGCTTGAGCCTGTGAGAAACACTGCAATCCCTGTAGGAGCCAGCCTGCTGGCGAAGAACGTCAGGACAACGCGTTCATCCAGGCAGCACGCGTCATCGTTGACGTCCATCGCGAGCAAGCTCGCTCCTACACAAAGCCTGAATTCGCCATGTAGGAGCGAGCTTGCTCGCGAGGAACGTCAGGACAACGCGGTCATCAAGACAGCGCGCGTCATCGTTGACGTCCATCGCGAGCAGGCTCGCTCCTACACACACACAACCTGGAGAGCAACACATGACTACCCCGTTTCTGTACGACCCGCTGAGCATCACTGACGTCAAGGACTGGGGCGTGATCCCGACCATGCTCGAAGGTGAGTCCCGCGTCAGCGGCGTGGTGCTGCACAAGGGCGCCGAAGGCCAGTCCGAATGCGGCATCTGGATCTGCACCCCGGGCAAGTGGTTCTGCCACGTCACCAGCGACGAGTTCTGCCACTTCCTCGAGGGCCGCTGCACCTATGTTCACGAGTCCGGCGAAGTGATCGAGATCAAGCCAGACACCGCCGCTTTCTTCCGCAAGGACTGGAAGGGCGTGTGCACCGTCCACGAGACCATCAAAAAGGTCTACATGATCCGGTGACTGCCATGACAGATGCACTGGCGTCATTGCCAACCCGTGAGGACCAGCGTGCAGCCTTTCTGGCGCGCGCGGGTTTTGCCGGGGCCTTGCTGGTCGCCTTGCCGGCGGATGCTTCGACCCGGCGTTACTTCCGTCTGGACGGTGCAGGCCTGTTGCTGATGGATTCGCCGCCTGACAGCGAACCCATCGGCCCGTTTGTCCGCATCGCCCGGCAGTTGCAGGGGCTGGGCTTGTCCGCGCCGGCCTTGCTGGATGTTGACGAGGCGGCGGGGCTGGCTCTGATCGAGGATTTCGGTCACGACACCTACACCCGGCTGCTGTTGGCCGGGCATTCGGAGTCGGCGTTGTATCACCTGGCGGTCGATACACTGGTGGCGTTGCATCGCGCAGCGCCAGCGGCGGAACTGGCGCCTTACGACGAGCATCGGCTGGCGGACGAGTGCGCGCTGTTCATCGACTGGTATGTGCCGCTACTGATTGGCAAAGACGCGGCGCAAGACTTGCGCGAGTCGTATCTGGCGTTGTTTGCCGCCGCCTGCCGCGACGTCGCAAAACGCCGCGAGGCCCTGGTGCTGCGCGACTTTCACGTCGACAACCTGATGCTGCTGCAAGGCCGTGAAGGTGTCGCGGCCTGTGGCTTGCTGGATTTTCAGGACGCCCTGGCCGGGGCGGCGGCCTATGACCTGATGTCGCTGCTCGAAGACGCCCGGCGCGATGTGCCCGAAGCGCTGCGGTCGGCGCTGATCAGCCATTACCTGTTGCAGCGCCCGGAGCTGGATGCGCAGGGTTTTCTTGAAGACTACCGGCGTCTGGCCGCCCAGCGTCACGCCAAGGTGCTGGGGATTTTCGTGCGCCTGGCCGGCCGTGACGGCAAGCACGGTTACCTGGCGCACCTGCCGCGTACCCTGGGTTTGTTTGTCCGCGCCCTGGGCGCCGAGGCCTTTGCACCGCTGCGTCAGTGGCTTGACCGGCACGTGCCGGGCTGGCGTGAAGAACTGCCCGCCGAGACCCTGGCGACATTGCGTGAAACCCCTTATCGATTGGTTCAAGGATCCTCCCATGGCCACGTTTGACTGTGATTCTGCCTTGCGCTTCATCAATCCCCAGTTCCTGCCGTTGACCGATGGTCGCGTGCGCGAAGTGCTCGATCCGGCGACCCTGCAAGCGGTCGGGCAAGTCGGCGTGTGTGGCGACGCCGATGTGCAATCCGCCATCGATGCCGCCACCGCCGCGCAAAAACAATGGCGCGTAGTGGATGCCAAAAGCCGCGCCGCGCGCCTGCATCAACTGGCCAACGCCATCGAGCAGAACCTGGCCTGCAACCGGGAAGTGGCGCGCCTGATGACCCTGGAAATGGGCAAGCCGTTTCCCGAGGCCATGGGCGAGCTGGCCAACTGCGCGCCGATCTTTCGCTACTACGCGGAAATGGCCCGGGACGATGCCGGCAAGGTCGCCGGCACCACGCAGATCGGTTCCTTCCAGCACGTGCGCTATGAGCCGTATGGCGTCAGCGTGCACATCATGCCGTTCAACTTTCCGATCCTGCTGATGTGCTGGACGGTCGCTGCCTCGCTGGCGGCGGGCAATGCCTGCATCATCAAGCCGGCGGAAGCCACGACCCTGTGCACCCTCAAGTTCATGGAGCATTTCACCGCCTTGCTTCCCGGGCTGGTGTCTTGTGTGCCGGGCGATGCTGTGACGGCGCAGTTGTTGGTGCAGTCGGCGCAGACCCACGCGGTGGCGTTCACCGGCAGCGTGGCGGCAGGCAAAGCGGTTGCCGTGGCCTGTGCCGAACGGATGAAACCTTGCGTGATCGAGGCCGGCGGCAGCGATCCGTTGATTATCTCCAGGCATGCGCCGCTGGATGTCGCGGCGGCGGGTGCGGTGACGGCTGCGTTCCACCTCAGCGGGCAGATCTGCACGTCGGCCGAGCGCTTCTATGTCGTTGACGAGGTCCATGACGAGTTTGTCGCGAAATTCGCTGAACGCACCCGTGCCTTGCGCATCGGCCATGGCCTGGAACGCTCGGAGATCGGACCGATGGTCAGCGAAGCGGCACGCAATAAAGTCATGCGCCTGGTCGATGACGCCGTGGCCAAGGGTGCGAAAGTGGTCTGTGGCGGACGGATTCCACCCGGGCACAGCGTCGGCTGGTTCTATGAGCCGACCATCCTCACCGGGGTGACCGGCGACATGGCGATTCTTCAGGAAGAATGCTTTGGCCCGGTGGCGGCGATCTGCCGCGTCAGCGACTTCGATGAAGCGCTGCGGTTGGCCAACGACTCGCCGTTCGGCCTCGGCGCCTCGCTGTTTTCCACGGACCTGGCCGAAGCCATGGAGGCTGCCGAGCGTCTGGAAGCGGGGATGGTCTGGGTCAACAATCCGCTGATCGACAACGATGCGCTGCCGTTCGGTGGCTGGAAAATGTCCGGCCTTGGGCGCGAACTCGGGCGTCAGGGGCTGGAAGCGTTCCGCCGCTCGAAAATGGTCATCATCGATCATCAGCCGAAGATTCAGGACTGGTGGTACCCGTACGCCGACGACGTGTTCTATCGCGATCCGGCCTGAAGCCGCGATGCACACAGGAGGATCGCGATGAGCGACGACAAGGGGTGGCCGACGTTGGCGGTGATTCTGGCGGCCGGGCAGGGCACGCGCATGGGTTCACCGCTGCCCAAGGTTTTGCACCCGGTGGGCAATCGACCGTTGCTCGGCCATGTGCTGGCGGCGGTGCAGGCGGCGGGTATCGAGCAACGGGCGGTGGTCGTGGGCGCTGGTGGCGGGCAGGTGACTGAGTACCTGCAACAGGTGGCACCGACGGCGCAGGTGTATACCCAGCATGAGCAACTGGGCACGGCCCATGCGGTGCTCGCGGCCCGGCCTGCGTTGCAGGCTCATGAGCAAGGTTGTGTGCTGGTGCTATTCGGCGATTCGCCCTTGATCACCGCGCAGACCTTGAGCCGTTTGCGTCGGGCGCTGATCGACGGCGCAGCGGTGGCGGTGGCGGGTTTCCACACTCAGCAGCCGGGACCTTATGGGCGATTGCTGGTCAAGGACGGGCGTTTGCTGGCGATCCGCGAAGCCAGGGACGCCAGTCCGCAGGAACTGGACATCAACTTCTGCAATGGCGGGGTCATGGGCCTGCGCGCCGATACCTGCCTGTGGCTGCTGGAGCGCATCGGCAACCACAATGCCCAGGGCGAGTACTACCTCACCGATGCGGTGGCGGTGGCCAACGAGGCGGGGCTGGCGGTGACCGCCGTGGAAGTGGATGAAATCGATGTGCTCGGGGTCAATGATCGCGAGCAATTGCAGGTTGCCGAGCAGCTGTATCAGCAGCGTCGGCGCCGCAGGATCAAGGAGTGTCCAATGGGTGACTATCAACGGCTGTACATCGGCGGCCAGTGGGTCGCTCCGGTTCATCGCGGTGTTTTCGATACCCTCGATCCGAGTGATGAGTCGGTTCTGGCGCGGGTCGCTGCCGCCACGTTCGAGGACATCGACCGGGCGGTTGACGCCGCGCGTTCAGCGTTTGATGAAGGAGACTGGCCACGCTGGTCCGGTGCGCAACGGGCGCAGGTATTGCGGCGGATCGCCGAGGGTATTCGCAACCGTCAGGACGAACTGGCCGCCATCGAAGTGCGCGACAACGGCAAGCCGCTGCCCGAAGCGTTGTGGGACATCGCCGACACCGCCGGTTGCTTCGACTTCTATGCCGGGCTGGCCGAGCAGTCGGATCACTACAATGAACAGTCGATCGAGGTGCCGGATGAGCGTTTCAGTTCATCGGTGATCAAGGAACCGGTCGGTGTGGTCGCGGCGATCATCCCGTGGAATTTCCCGATGTTGATGGCCGCGTGGAAAGTCGCCCCGGCACTCGCAGCGGGTTGCACCCTGGTGCTCAAGCCTTCCGAACTGACGCCGCTGACGGCCCTTGAACTGGCGGGTATTGCCGACAAGGCCGGGTTGCCGGCCGGGGTGCTGAATGTGGTCACGGGCCTTGGGCACAAGGCGGGAGCGCCGTTGGCCGAACACCCGGACGTCGACAAGATCGCCTTCACCGGCAGCGTGCCGACCGGACGCAAGATCATGCAGGCCGCCGCCAGCGAGATCAAAAACATCAGCCTGGAACTGGGCGGCAAATCACCCTTCGTGATCTTTGCCGACAGTGACCTTGAAGCCGCGGTGGAATGGATTCTGTTCGGGATCTTCTGGAACCAGGGCCAGGTCTGCTCAGCCACTTCGCGGGTGCTGGTGGAACGCGGGTTGTACCCGGCGCTGCTGGAGCGCTTGATTGCCGCCACCGAGCAGATTCAGATCGGCCAGGGCTTCGAGGAAGGGGTGAAGCTCGGGCCGCTGGTCAGCCAGGGCCAACTGGACAAGGTGCTGGCGGCGATTGCAGCCGGCCAGGCCGAGGGTGCACGACTGGTTTCGGGCGGTGTGCGGCCGGGTAATCTGGAAAAGGGTTATTACCTGACGCCGGCGATTTTCGCCGATGTCCCTGAGGACAGCGCGGTGTGGCGCGAGGAGATTTTCGGCCCGGTGGTGTGCCTGCGCGCCTTCGACACGGAAGCCGAAGCGCTGCGCCTGGCCAATGACTCGCCGTTCGGCCTGGCGGCAGCGGTCATGTCCCGGGATATCCCGCGCTGCGAACGGGTCGCTCGCGGTTTTCGCGCGGGCATTGTCTGGGTCAACTGCTCGCAGCCGACCTTCGTCGAAGGGCCATGGGGCGGCTACAAGCAAAGCGGCATCGGTCGCGAACTGGGCGAGTGGGGCTACAACAATTATCTGGAAACCAAGCAGATCACCCGCTATAGCGGCGAACCCTGGGGGTGGTATCTGAAGTGAAGTGAACGCAAGAGCGGCCTGCCTCGGGACAGGGGCAGGTCGTTTTCTCCCGATCTGTGTCCTATGTGTGTAATTGCATCGAATTGATTACTTGTTTGCATTCGACCTGAGCACCGATTGCATCGGATTTGATCAGCGTGCCTTGTCATCATGATCGGCAGAGAACGGCCGATTCTGTTGAAAAAGTAGCTCCCCTGTCTGGCCTGCGGCAAAATCTCTGCATTGGCCAGCAGGGAAGCACGCAGCATGATGGGACAGTTATCGAGTGGGCAGGAGCGGCTGTTTTACTCGTTCAACCTTGAAGATCACATTCCCGCCAATCACCTTCTGCGCAGCATTGATCGGTGTCTTGATCTGAACGACCTGCGCCATTACCTCGCCGATTTCTATAGCCCGATTGGGCGTCCGTCGATTGATCCTGAACTGATGATCCGCATGCTGATCGTGGGCTATTGCTACGGCATTCGCTCCGAGCGGCGGTTGTGCGAAGAGGCCCATTTGAACTTGGCGTATCGCTGGTTCTGCCGGTTGAACCTTGACGATGAAGTCCCCAACCACTCGACCTTTTCCAAAAATCGACACGGCCGCTTTCGGGACAGTGAGCTGTTTCGCTGGTTGTTCAATGAAGTGCTGCGTCGCTGCATGGACGCAGGTCTGGTTAAAGGCGAAGGCTTTGCCGTGGACGCCAGCATCATCAAAGCGGATGCGAGTCGGCAGCGCGGCGTACCGGGTGATGAACCGATCAACTGGAGCGATCCGGCCCTGAGCACCCGCGCCGTGCGTGAGTACCTTGAAGGCCTCGATGAAGAGGCTTTGGCCGAAACGCTACCGAAGCGCCTGTCGCTGACGGATCCTCAGGCTCGCTGGACCGCGGCTCCAGGCGGCCCAGCGTTCTACGCTTACTCCACGAATTATCTGATCGATACCGAGCACGGCGTGATCATGGATGTGGAACCCACACCGGCTCATCGCACCGCAGAAGTCGAGAGCACCAAGACGATGATCGATCGGGTTGAAGCGCAGTTCGACATCAAACCGGAACGCCTCATCGGCGACACCGCTTACGGCACAGCGCCGATGCTGGCCTGGATGGTGGAGGACAAAGACATCGAACCGCATGTGCCAGTGTGGGACAAAACTGAGCGCAAGAACGACAGCTTTTCGAGTAACGATTTCCACTGGAATGAAGAGGCTGAGGAATACCGCTGCCCGGCCGGCAACGTATTGCGCAGCGAATGGCGAGCCTTCAAGAACGAGCGTTCGCACGTCACCAAAGCCAACACCATCATCTTCCGATCCCGGCAGACCGACTGCGTTGCCTGTCCGATGAAAGCCAAGTGCTGCCCGAACACTTCGATTCGCAAGATCGTCCGCAGCGTCCATGAAGCCGCGCGTGATGTGGCTCGACGCATCGCAGCGACGCCGGCGTATCAGCGCTCTCGCCACGAACGTAAGAAGGTCGAAATGTTGTTTGCCCACCTCAAGCGCATCCTGAAACTGGATCGCTTGCGCCTACGTGGTATGAGTGGCGCGTCCGATGAGTTCACGCTGGCCGCCGCGGTGCAGAACCTGCGACGGCTGGCCAAATTTACCTCTCAAGGGCCACCTGCTACGGGATAGGTGCGTCTGCACGAAGCAAAAAACCTCAAATTAACCCAATAACCGAGCAGTAAAGGTTAACGAAGGGCCGAAAAACCACGCAACGTGGTGAATAGGTTCTCCAGAGGTGGCCGAGCCTGAGTTCAGGCGAGCTGAAAATCCGACTTTTTCAACACAATCGGCCAGAAGCGGTCAATCGCCGCCTTTAAAAACCACTGATTGCTAAAGTAATCAGGCTCCGAAAATAACTCACTCGGTCGAAGGGACGGATGCTTTGCTGCCCAAGCGGATGAGTTCATTGGAGAAGCACAGGCCGGCAATGATCAGTGCCGCTCCCGCGTACAGACTTTCACGCGGTACTTCATTGAGCGCCAAAAACGCCAGCAGCGCGGCGAACAGTGGCTCGGTCAGCTCCAACGCTTGCACTTGGGATGGCTTGAGATACTCGATGGCCTTGGTGGTGCAGAAGAAGCCCAGGATTGTCGGCAGCGTGGCCAACGCCAGCAGCGCGGCGATTGCCAGCGGCGACAGCTCGCCCATCGCGAAACCATCGGCCGCAGCCGGCATCAGCAGGTACAGGCTGCCAAAGAACAACAATTGTCGGGTGAAGTGCAGCCCCCCCGACACACCCATACGTTTCATGGCAACCGAAAAGGCCCCATAGCCGCAGCCGGCCATGGAGGCGAGCGCAGCACCTTGCAGGGTAAAGCCCTGCTGCAGGTCGCCGCCGAAGATCACCGAGATCCCAGCGATAGCCAGTGCGGCGCCAACGGTAGCGTTCGCGGTGATGGCATCCTTGAGGAAAATGCGCCCCAGAATGATCGAGGAAATTGAGGCACTGGCCATCAGGACCACCACCACACCTGCCGCAGCGTAGTGTCGATAGGCGGACGTTTCGAAATGGAAGAGGACAAAGATGCCAAGGAATGCGCAGATAGCCGCCTGAGTCCATTTGGTCGACGCCGCCGGGCGCTTGAGGAAAAACAGTAAGATCGAGAGAAGCACGCAACCCAGTACGGTCTTGATGACAGCGACACTGCTAGCGGTGAAACCATTACTCATGAGTACTTTGCTGAGTACACCGATCGTTGCGTTCAGTGCCGCAGCGGAAAGTGCAAATATGACGCCTTTGCTGAAAGTAGATTGCATTGATGACGATCCCTGTCGCTGAATTGTCGTTCGATAGAATGCCGCCCTACATCGACGGTGCAAAATTTGAGGATACGAAGATCCCGCCAACCCCAGTATTTATTGTGGCATAAGCGCTGGATCGGCCAGTAGGATGCTATGCGCCTTCTTGTCGTCGACAAGGGCGAAGTCAGAGGACCTAGCCCT
Source organism: Pseudomonas sp. BIC9C (assembly GCF_034541995.1). Taxonomy (NCBI): domain Bacteria; kingdom Pseudomonadati; phylum Pseudomonadota; class Gammaproteobacteria; order Pseudomonadales; family Pseudomonadaceae; genus Pseudomonas; species Pseudomonas sp. BIC9C. Next base: position 228,205 of record NZ_JAWDGM010000004.1, on the reverse strand, counting down.
TTGCTATGTATGAGTTGACGAACGTTGCAGTGTGCTGCAAAGACTGACGTATATCCGGTTTGGCTATTCCATGCCTGTAGGCAAATTGCTCGGCCGCCGCTGTATTAAAACGAGTGGTCTGGATAAAGTCCAAGGCTTCGGGTTTTGTATTCAAAAACCACGCGACGGGAGGAATACTCAGTAGCAACTTCAGCAATCGGAGTGGAATGTAATGTTTGGGAGACTTTAAGCCCAAAGGTTGTGCCACCTGTACCAGGAGTTCTCGCAAGTTGGGAGTTTGGTCATCAAGCGCCAGCAGTTCCTGGCCCGCCATGGCAGGATCAAAAGCACAAACCGCCACCAGCTCAACCAGGTAATCCACGGTGACCAGCGGCAGCCAGTGCTCGGCGGTACCGGGCACTGCAGTCAGCTTTCTCTGCGCAAGGTTGCGTATCAGCTCCACCAGCGGCTGACCGTCAAGGATATGCCCCGTGCGGCTGTGGCCGCAAACCGTCGCAGGGTGGACAACGGTAATCTCCCCGCCCTTGGCAGACATGACCTCCAGGGTCGCAAAATGCGCCTCCAGCTTGCTCCCCTCGTAACCACCGACGTGTCGGTAGACGGCAGGCCAATTCGTCAGCTCGGGATGACGAGGATCAATTCCGATGCGTTGCAAATGTTCATGATTTTTCAGCATGTAGCCGCCGATCATCACTAACCGGCATTTTTGCTCAGCCGCCAACAGCGCCACGCGCTTCGCCCCTTCCACATTCACCGCACGGGAATGCTCCACTGAAAGCCCCCATGCGAAGTGGGCGCCCAGGTGGAATATGACTCTGGCGTGCCTTAGCACTTCTCGGTCAGCAGGACTCAGCCCGAGGTTCTCCCGTTCCAGATCGCCAGCTACGGCAAATACCCGGGTTGCGCACCCTCCCAAATTGTCGACTTGCTCCCGCAGTGCAGCTAGTCGCTCCGGGCGACGCATCAACACCCGAATGATGTGACCTTTTGCACTCAGGTACGCCACCAAATGTTGACCGATGAAGCCGGTACCCCCCGTGACAAAGCACTCCACGCTCATTTCCCTGCTCCTTGTTTAAGGTGAGAAATCAAGCGTAAACTATAGACCCAACTCTATAGTCAAGCGGTGTTTTCATGAAAATCGGCGAACTTGAGGCCCGCAGCGGCGCCAGCCGCCATACGCTGCGTTACTACGAGCAAATCGGCCTGATCTCACCGCTGCGGCAAACCAACAACTATCGCGTTTACACCGAGCAAACTCTGCAGGATCTGGACTTTATCCAGCGCGCGCAAAGCATGGGGTTTTCCCTGGGGGAAATAGGCGAGATTCTGGATGCGCAGCGGAACAAGCTGATCGATTGTGCTGACGGCGCGAAGCTGATTGAAAAGAAGATGGCAGAAATTAAACAGAAAATTGCCAACCTCCAAAGCATTTATCGGTATCTGGATGAAGAGCGTGCAACCCTCGAAGCCAGTGCTGCCAAGCAACTTGAGCTTCAGCAGCTGAGCAACTCTTCCACCCATTAAACCAACACGTTTTCCCGGCGCATCCCGGTGACCATTCTTGGCCGATTTCTTCCTGTCACGATGGGCAGAAATCGGTCGTTCTCTGCCGGTCATGGTCACGAAGCGTGATGGTCAAATCCGACGCAAATGACTGGTCAGGTCGAATGCAAATGGGGGGGGGGGGCAAGTCTGTGCAAATACCCAGCCTATGGAACTGCAAACCCTTCTGGCAATCGAAGCCTTTACGGGCGAGACCAACGTCGTAATGGTTACGCGTTGGCATTGAACGCCCTGTATGGCTGTAAAGCCGGGAGGGTTGCATGGAAAGGGACGCGATGTTCAAGTTCCTTGCGGGCTATTTGTTGGTGTGTGCCCTGCTGGCATGGGGGGTGATCCAGGCATCTCACTGGATTGCTTCTCGCCTGCTGCTGTATTGGATTATTTAGCGCCGACCCTCGCTGCTTCGCTCCTCCTCGTCGATTCTTCCAGTACCACAATGGTGCGACTCACTGTTTGACCTTCTCACTCTGACCCTCAGCCTGCTCGACCAGTCGCTGCAATTGCGCGATCAGGCCGGTTCGCTGAGCCGGCAACTGACCCAATTCAAGGATTGAGCCAGCTGCCGGCGCTGCCGGGTTAGTGGAACGGAAAGATGTAGTTCATCCATGCGGCCATGCGCAGAAGGATCTTGCGCATCATCGCGATGTGATGGAAATGCTGGCTGTACAACGCCGCCTGGCCGTAGGCCCCGCCGGGCATCTGGCTGCTGTACTGGGCATAGTCGGGGTCGGTGATTTCAATGATCACCGGGACCCGGCCGGCCGGTGGTGAACCGGTGAAGCCGATCAGCGTGCCCGAAGGTTGAACCTGGCCTTCGGCGATGACCGAAACCACGGTTTTGACCTTGCCTTCGAATACTCTCCCGGGAATGCCGTCAAAGGCGACTTCGGCCTCGTCGCCCTCGGTCAGGCGCAACAGGCTGTTCTGGCGCATCCATGCGGCGAAGTAATGCCCTTCGTCAGGAATGAAGACCATCGAAGGGCGCAGCGGCAACTTGGTCGCCATCATGCCCGGACGCAGCGAAACATGGGTGACGAAGCCTTTGCTCGGCGCACGGACCGTGGTGTTGTCGAGTTCGTATTGCGCGTTGTCCAGTTGTGCCTTCAGGTCATCACTGCGAGAGACCACAATGTCCAGTTCCCGTTGGGTACTGAAATTGCGCTTGATCAGCTCGGTGATACGGGCGCGATCGGCCTGGGCGGCAATCAGTTGCGCCTTGAGGGATCTGACCCGGTATTCGAAAGGCGCGGGATCGATGGTAAACAGCACATCGCCTTTTTCCAGGGGCTGGTTGGATTTCACCGGCACGTCGATCACCTGGCCGCTGACCACGGGTATGACCGGAACCGATACGAAATAGGTACGCGCCACCTCGGGTAGGGGTGGTTGTAGTTCATGGTGAAAATCAGCGCGCCGATGATCACGATCCCGCCCAGTACCGCTGTGGGCACCGTCCATTTGTTCAGGGGGATGCGGAAGATCTTGAAGATGGCAACGCAGAGTGCGGCATACGTCAGAATGAGTAAAAGATCCATGGCTCAGAGGCCCTCGCCGTGATTGTCCGTTGGCAGCCTGCTCTGTGCCGTGCCCGTTGCCGCCTCGAGGCGCTCGATCCGCCCTTGCAGTTCGGCGACCTGTTGTTCGAGGTGCACCACATGGCTTTTGGCTGAGTGTCCGTCACTGAAACCCCAGCCCCGGTCCTCTCGATAGGCCATCGCCCAGATCCACAGGAACGGCCAGAGCGCATGCAAGGTGAACAGGCTGACCCAGCCGGTGGCGTGGATCGCATCCTGGTGCGGGTGGTTGCGGTGAACGGAAATTTCATAGGGGATGTCATGGAGCACGATGATCCCGTAGAACAAGACGAGCCCGACAAATATCAGTATGCCCAGTGCGAAGTAATCAAGCATGAATCACTCCTTTTACAGCAGGTGACGTGTCCGCATGAGTGTAGCCGTTCAAACTACACTTGACGGGGACGCGGATATCCAGCATGAGCAACCGGTGCCTGGCCGAAGCGTTGACCGCTATCGTGCCGGCACATCCTGGCGAGGTGAATTCATGCAAACCAAGGGTCAATTCGACAGGGCGCCTGTGCTTGACCCTGTCGAGCGCATTACCGAGGTGATCTTCGGCCTGCTGATGGCCATGACGTTCACCGGTACCATCAGCGTGTCCACGGCAGACCAGGCGGCCGAACGCACGATGATGATTGCCGCGCTCGGATGCAATCTCGCCTGGGGACTGGCCGATGCGGTCATGTACCTGTTGCGCGCACTGGTCGAGCGCACGCGCCGGATCAAGCTGTACCTCGACCTTGCGCAATGGCACGGACGCCGCGGCCGGTCAGGCGCTCGTTGCGCAAGTGTTGCCGTTGCAATTCGCGGCGGCGGCCGGCGGCGAGGGCCTGGAACTGTTGCGCCGTCGGCTGCTCGAACAGCCCCCCTTGCCGACCAGGGCCGGTCTCGGCTGGAACGACTTCAAGGGTGCTCTGGGTGTTTTCCTGTTGGTGGTGTGCTCGACATTTCCGCTGGTGGTGCCGTTCATACTGCTTGACCAGACTGCACTCGCCATCCGCCTGTCCAACCTGATCGGACTTGTGGTGCTGTTCATCGCAGGCTGGATGCTCGCCAGATACGCGGGCGCCACGCAGTGGCAGGGTGGGGTGATCATGGCCGCCACGGGGGCGGTGCTGATCCTTGCAATCATTGCGCTGGGTGGATAACGACAGGGGATAATTCAACACACTAAAGACTCGTTCTCATTTACACTTGCCCTTCCATTTACGTCGGGCAGCCTGGTATGGATGTTCTTGCCGCGAGCCATCTTTATTTACTCAAGTGGGTGATCGAACCGGTCACCGGGCAGTTCCTGGGCATTTTCGACTTCAACGGTCGGCTCGGTCTATCCTTTCTCTGCATGTCTTACGGCGTCGCTTATGGCCTGTTTCGCTTGCGCAAATCCCGGGGCTTGACCGACGCGCGCTCATTCTGGCAGTTCATTGGCGGCTGCCGGGTGTATCTGCATCGCTCGGCGCTGCTCGACTACCGCTACTACTTTGTATTCGCCATCCTCAAGGTGGCCTTGGTGCTGCCGATCGTCGGCCTGGTCGATCCGTATGTCTTGCGTTCAGCGGACTACATCGCGTTCTTCACCAACCTGTGGGGCGCGCGCACGCAAGTGGAGGAAAACCTGGCGCTGACCCTGCTCTATGGGCTGGGCGTATTTCTGGTCAAGGATTTCAGCCACTACTGGGGCCATCGCGCTTTTCATTCGCGCTATCTGTGGGCCTTCCACAAAGTCCATCATTCGGCGCCCGTGCTGGTGCCGGCGACGGCCAGTCGGGTGCACTTTCTGGAAGAAGTGGTGGAAAAGCTCACCGACATCGTCTGTGTAAGCGCGTTTGCCGGTGTGTTCTGGTACGCCTGCGGCGGGGAGATCAGCCGCTATACGCTATTTGGCGTGACCTACATGGTGTTCATTTTCAATAGCCTGGCGGCCAACCTGCGACACAGCCACGTCTGGCTGTCCTTCGGGCCGGTGCTTGAGCGGGTGCTGAGCAGCCCGGCGCAACACCAGATTCATCACAGTGATGCGCCGCGCCACTTCAACAAGAACTTCGGTATCAATCTGTCGCTGTGGGACTGGATGTTCGGCACGCTCTACGTCACGCAGTCCAGACCCGAGCCCATTCACTTCGGCACCGGTGAACAGGATCACGAGCGTTACCTGACGATGCAGGGTTTGATCGTCACGCCCTTTGTGGACATCGCCCGCAAACTCTTCCCTGCAAAACACCCGAAAGTACAACCTGAAAGACGATCTGATCCGTATTTTTCAGGGCGATCTGCCTCTGTAACGGATACAGCCGCCAGCCCACAATAAGTCTTCGGTACGCCGTTGGGGCAGCGCAAGACGCCCCTGTACCGCCAATTCATAGTGTGGGAGGCCATATGGCCAAGATGACGATTTTTCTCGGCGGTTTCCTGGTGTTGACCATCCTGATCGGTGTGCTCGCGACGATTCCACCGGGGTGATTACCCCCGCCGGTTTTCGTCGACGGCCAGGCGCAGTTCGCGGTACGCCGTGACCAGTTGCTCAAGGCTGAACCCTCGATTTCTCCCGCTGGGGTTGGGCAGGACCCAGACCGAAGCGTTGCCGAAGGTTTTCGGTTGCAGGCCCCAGGCAATGTCCCGCTCACCGGACAGCGCGCAATACGCCGCCTTGCCCAGAAACGCCACGAAACGCGGCGCATGGCGTGCGATTTTCTGTTCGAAGTCTGCTGCGGCGGCGGTGAACTCGTGCAACGACAACTGATCCGCACTGGCCGTCGGCCGTTCGACCACTGCGGTCAAGCCGCATTGGTAGCTCAAGATCGTCCGATCGTTTTCCGGTCGCACTTGCTCGGGGGTAAACCCGGCGAGATGCAGCGTGCGCCAGAAGCGATTGCCGCGCCCCGCAAAATGATGCCCCTGGGCGGCGGCAGTCATTCCGGGGTTGATGCCGCAGAAGATCACGGCCAGCTGCCCGGCGAGGATATCTTCGAGTTTTTCACTCACCGCAGATCACTCTGATCGCCTGGCGTGCCAGCGCCGTCAGCTCGGTTCGGGATTTACCGGCCCGGGCGCGTATCGAAATGCTGTGCAGCAGAGACGAGGCGAGCACGGCAAGGGCCGCCGGGTCGGCATCGCCTTTCAACTCGCCCGCATTTTTCGCCGCTTGCAGGCGAACTTCCAGATCGGCATCCAGCCGGCTCAAGCGGTCGGACAGCACTTCGCGAATCTCCGGGTCCTCGACGGCTTCGGTGGTTGCCGTGCCGATGGCAAAGCAGCCGCGGGGCTGGCCGTCGCCCGAGAAGTAAATCGATAGCTGCCCCTCATAGAAGCGCTGCAAGGCCTCGGTCAACGGCAGCTCCAGGTCCGTCAGCGCCTCGTGCATGGACGCTGCGGCAAACTCCCAATATTGCTCCAGCGCTTTGATATAGAGCGCGTGCTTGTCGCCGAATGCCGCATAGAGGCTGGGGCGATTCATGCCGGCGGCGGTGGCGATGCTATCGAGCGACGCGCCGGAATAGCCGGTGTTCCAGAACACACCGAGTGCTTGCTGCAACGCTGTCTGCGGGTCGTATGCCCGGGGGCGGCCACGGCCTTTGCCTTCTGTCGTTTTATTTTGTGCCATGTCGTACAAAATCCTTGTGAGAAGGTGGGTCGAGAGATATTCTTACACCATCGCACAAAATTAAGGAATCAGAAATTCCTTGATCCAGGGTTTGTTGTAGCCGAGCGCGAACTGAGTGTTGCGGCGACGAAACCGACGCGGTGGGAGCGATCCTCCCGACTGCGCACGGGCTTGCTTGTTTCCAGCATTTATTGACATCCGGGCCGCTGGCGCTTGTTGCCGACGCGGGTCCGATTACTCGGCTAAAGGCGTACTCGACCATGACCAAAGCGTTCGATATCCCGGCTTCACAGACCTTCGGGCAGACTGGCCCAAACCCGGCCGGCGCACCCACCCAAAAGCCGCTGAAACAGAGGTTGCGTCCCTGGCTGATGGTGGGTGTTCCCGTTCTCTTCGCGGCGCTGGGCTATGCCCATTACGTGTCGGGGCAGGCTTATGTCTCGACCGATAACGCTTACGCCCGGGTGGCGAAGGCGTCGATCAATGCGCGGATCTCCGGGCAAGTGGTGGACATCGCCGTCGAGGACAATCAGCAGGTCCACAAGGGCCAGGTGCTGTTCCGGATCGACCCGAAACCGTTCCAGATCGCCGTCGACCGCGCGCAAGCACAACTGAGCGTGGCGCGGCTGCGTATCGACGGGCTCAAGGCCAGCTATCACCAGCAGCAGGCGGAACTGCAATCGGCGAAAGAGTCGGCCGATTTCGACCAAAAGGATTTTGCCCGCAAGAAAGCACTGGTCGCGTCCGAGTTCGTTTCGAAATCGATTTACGAACGTGCCGACACCGACGTGAAAGTGGCACGGCAACGGATCGCATCCATCGAGCAACAGATCGCCAGCACCGTGGTGGCCTTGAACGGCAATCCGGACATCGATGCCGATAGCCACCCGACGGTTCGCGAGGCCAGGGCACAGCTCGACGAGGCGCAGTTGTACCTCTCGTACACCACGGTGTATGCGCCGCAGGATGGCACCGTGGCCAAGGTCGACGACCTGCAGGTGGGGAACTACGTGAACAACGGCGCGCCGGCCTTTGCCTTGTTGTCCGGTCACGAGATCTGGATCGAGGCGAACTTCCGCGAAACCGATGTGACCCATATGCGCCCGGACCAGGAGGCCACCATTCGTATCGATACCTATCCGGATCGCGTGTTCAAGGCCCACGTCACCAGCATGAGCCCAGGGGCCGGGTCGGATTTCGCGCTGCTGCCACCGGAGAATGCCACCGGTAACTGGGTCAAGGTGACGCAGCGGGTGCCGGTGCGGCTTGAGCTCGACGAAGGGGACCCGGCGCTGCCGCTGTTCTCCGGAACCAGCGCCACGGTGAGGATCGACACCCGGTTTCGCAGCCCGTGGTGGCATCCGCTCAAGGCATTGCTGACCGCAGGTAACTTCTGATGAACGCCCAACCGATGGCTAGCCCCGGTGGGGAGGGTGCGCGTTCGCTCAGGTTCGCCGCCCTGCTGGCGACCTATATGCAGTCGGCAAATCTGCCGCTGCCGAACTCGGCACTCAGGTTGATTCAGGGCAGCCTGTCGATGAGCGACGATCAGGCCGGGTGGATTTTCACTTCGTACCTGGCCGCCAGTGCGATCAGCATGCCGCTCGCGCAGTGGCTGGCCGCACGCTTTGGTTTGAAGCTGGTCTATAAGGCTGCGCTGGCGTTGTTCGTCCTTGGCTTGTTGCTCGCCACGGCAGCGACAACGCCGCTGGAGTTCGTGGGCGCGCGCATCATTCAAGGCATCGCCAGTGGCGTGCTGGCGCCGCTGTCGATGGCGATTGCCACGGAAACCCTGGCGCTGGACAAGCGGGCAAAATTTGCCGCGAGCTGGACCGCCATCGTGCTGTTCGGCATCGTCAGCGGGCCGAGTATCGGTGGCTGGATCGCCGAGCATTTTGGCTGGCGGCCGATGTTCTACCTCAGCGTGCCACTGTCGGCGTTCATCTTCCTGGTGGTGGCGCTGTTGTTGACCGAGAAGAAGGCCGAGAAACCTCCGGCGTTCGATTTCTTCGGTTTCGGCACCTTCACCCTCGGCATGATCAGCCTGCAAATGCTGCTCGACCGGGGTGAGCGCCTGGACTGGTTCGCCGCGCCGGAAATCTGGCTGGATGCCGTGGCGTCGGCGCTGGGGATCTACCTGTTCGTGGTGCATGTGCTGACCTCGAAGGTGCACTTCCTCAACAAGCGCCTGCTCAAGGACCGCAACTTCGTGTTGTCGACGGTGATCTTTTTCGCCCTCGGTTTCGTGCTGTTGTCGACCATGGCCCTGACCTCGCCGATGCTCGATGAAATTCTCGGCTACCCGCCTGACACCACCGGCGCCCTGACGATTCCCCGTGGCATCGGCCTGGTCGGCGCCTTTCTGTTGATGGGGCGGCTGCCCGAGCGCTTCGACCGGCGCCTCTTCGTGGCGGCCGGTATCGCCATCGTGGTTTACGCCAACTGGCTGATGCTCGGTTATTCGCCGCTGATGGACGAGTGGCCCGTGGCTGTGGCCGGTGCGATCCAGGGCGCGGGCCTGGGCATCCTGATGCCGGCGGTGAGCAAGGTCGCGTTCAGTACCCTCGACCCCACGCTGCGCCCCGAAGGCACCGGTCTGTTCAACCTGGCCCGTGTCTACGGCAGCACGCTGGGGGTGGCGATCGTGCAGTTGTTCTTCTTCAACAACACCCAGGCGATGCACATGGCGCTGGCCAGCAACCTGACGCCATACAGCGCCGCTACGCATTCGCTGGCCTCGGCGCCTTTGCAGGTGCTGGGCGGGCTCAACGAAATGATCACCGGCCAGGCCGCGTTCATCGCCGTGATCGACCAGTTCAAGATCCTGATGCTGGTGATGCTGGTGGTGAGCCCGCTGGTGTTGTTTCTTCGCAAGCCCCTTGCGACCAATTAGTTTTCGTGGAGTTTGCCAAATGAAATCTCATGCGCTGGTCATCAACCGCTACTGGATACCAACGAAGCTCGCGGCGTTGTCGGTGCTTGTATTGCTGACGGCCTGCACCGTTGGCCCGGACTATGAAACGCCGGCGGCGAGCACTTCGCAGCACTATGACCGGCAAGCCGAACAGCGTCTGGCTCAGGGTGCCGACCCACGGATCGACCTCGGCAGGAAGGTCAGCGGCGATTGGTGGTCTGCCTTTCGCTCGCCGAAGCTCGATCAGGTGGTTCGTCGCGCCATCGACGGCAACCTGGATCTGGTGGCCGCCGATGCCACGATCCGGCAAGCGGCTTCTTCTGTTGCGGCGGCGCAGGGTGCGCTTTATCCGCAGGTCGATTTCGGCGCCGTGGCCGGCCGTCAACGGGTGCACAACGCGAAGGAGCCCTCCATCAGCAACTTCTACGCGATAGGGCCGCGGGTAGGGTTCGACCTTGATGTGTTCGGTGGCAACCAGCGATTGGTCGAGCAGCAGCAGGCGTTTACCGACCTGCAAAAACACCGCTACGAAGCGGCCTACCTGACCCTGACCGGCAACGTCGCCAGCCAGGCGTTGCTGGTGGCCTCCGCCAACGCGCAGATCCAGGCCGTGGAAAAGCTGCTGGCCAATGACACCAGGAACCTTGAACTGGTGCGCATGGCCCACCTCAATGGCAGCACCACGCAGATCGACGTATCGCTGGCCGAGACACGGCTGGCGCAGGACCGCACCCTGTTGCCGCCCCTCGCTCAGCAGCGCGATGCCGCCCGCCATGCGCTGTCGATTCTGACGGGGAAGGGGCCGGCGGACTGGATCGCTCCCGACTTCGACTTGAGCGAGTTTGTCCTGCCGTCGAACATGCCGGTGAGCCTGCCTTCGGAAATGGCCCACGACCGGCCGGATGTGCTGCAAGCCGAAGCTCAACTGCACATGGCCAGCGCGGCGGTGGGCGTGGCGACGGCAAACCTCTATCCCCACGTCACGCTGTCGGCGTCCCTGGCGCAGGCGGCTTCCGGCAATGGCGGCGCGGCACTCTGGGGGTTCGCTGCCGGGCTGGCCGGGCCGCTCTTCGATGGCGGAACGCTCAAGGCCGAGCGGCAGGCTGCCGTCGACGGTTACAACGCCACGCTAGCCGGTTACCGGCAGACGGTCATTACCTCGTTCGGGCAGGTCGCCGACACCTTGCAGGCGATCAACCATGACGCCGAGGAACACCTGGCCCAGACCGATGCCTTGCGAGCGGCCGAAATCAGTTTGCAGTTGAACCGGCAAGCCTTTGCCCAGGGCGAAAACAGCATTCTCCAGGTCCTGGAAGCGGAGCGTGCCTATGAACAGGCGCTGCTGGGACAGATCCGCGTGAAAACCGCGCAGTACCTCGACACCGTGCAGTTGTTCATTGCACTGGGCGGCAATTCGGTCGGTGCCTTCGAGCAACGCGTTGCCTCTGGCGACGGGCAAAAACCTTCGTATCAATAATGGCTGCGGCCTGGAGTAAACACATGACCTATGAAGCCTTTCACGACGGCCTGCGTGACACCAGGTTCACACTCAATCACGGGGCGGTCGAGATGCCGGCGGTCGGATTCGGTACCTTGTTCCGCGATCTCGCCACCACGACCCAGGCCGTGAAGGAAGCGCTGGCCGCCGGTTTCCGCCATTTCGATTGTGCCGAGCGCTATCGCAACGAAGCACAGGTTGGCATTGCGCTGAAGGACGTGCTGGAGGTCGGCAAAGTCCGGCGCGAGGAACTGTTCATCACCACCAAACTGTGGAACACCAACCACCGTCCCGAACGCGTCGAGCCTGCGTTCGACGCCAGTTGCCAGCGCCTGCAAGTGGACTACATCGACTGCTACCTGATCCACACGCCGTTTGCCTTTCAACCCGGCGAAAACCAGGACCCGAGGGACGGGCAGGGCAACGTCATCTACGACAACGGCGTGACATTGATCGAGACGTGGCGGGCGCTTGAGCGGCTGGTGGATGAGGGGCGGGCGCGGTCCATCGGTCTGTCCGATATCACACTGGAGGCGCTGAAGGCGATTGTCGCCGTCGCCCGGATAAAACCCGCCGTGGTGCAGGTCGAGTCCCATCCTTATCTGCCGGAATGGGAGTTGCTTGAGTTCTGCAAAGAGCACGGGATTATCGTGCTGGCGTTCGCGCCACTGGGGCATGGCATGCAGCCGAATGTGCTGCAGGACCCGGTGATCACCGGCATTGCCCGGCGCCTGCAGAAAACGCCGGCCCAGGTGGCACTGGCCTGGTCGGTACAACGTGGGGTGGCGTTCCTGACCACCTCGGCCACGCCGAGCCATATCCGGGAAAATATCGATATCTCGACCTTGCCCCACAGGGCCATGATCGAGATTCAACAAGACATCACAACCCGTATACGCTTCAACTCGGTGGTTGAAACCGGTGTCCCCGGATTCATTCCGCGCAAGCCGTAGTGCCCGACGCCGGGGCGGTCCGTCACCGGGCCGTCCTGTTTGCCTATCCCTTGAGGTAAAACGATGGATGTTTTCCAGACCCTGCGGTGTTTCGTGGCGGTAGCCCAAAGCGGCAGTTTCACCGCGGCGGCCGCGATGTTGGACACCACCACGACCAACGTATCAAAAGCCGTTTCCAGCCTGGAGGCCAGGCTGCAGACGCGGCTGATCAACCGGACCACCCGGCGCCTGGCATTGACCGAAGCCGGTGCGCGCTATTTGCAGCGCTGCGAACGGATCCTGCAGGACATGCACGAGGCCGACGAAGAGGCGGGCACCGCTCAGGTCATGCCCGCAGGCCGGCTGAAAATCCATGCCATGTCGGCCATTGGCAACCATTACGTGATCGGTGCCATTGCCCGCTACCGAGAAACCTATCCTTCGGTGCTGTTTGACCTGACCGTGACCAATCGGCTGCCGGATCTGCTGGAGGAAGGCTATGACATGTCGATCGTGTTGGCGCGGGACCTGCCCGATTCCGGGTTTGTCGCCCAGCGGCTGGGTATCACCTACAGCATTCTCTGCGCCTCGCCGGCGTACCTGAGCAAACGCGGGATTCCCGAGACGCCGAGAGACCTCGACGGCCATGATTGCCTGCGAATCGTTAACACGGTCATGCCGGTCGAGAATTGGGTGTTTGAAGGCCCGCAAGGGGCAGAAACGTTCAGCACGCCTGTGCCTCCCTTTCACGTCAACACGGCTGACGCCATGACATTCGCGATCAAGAACGGGATGGGGATTGGCATTCAGCCGATTGCATCGGCTGTCGAGGGCTTGCGGGCGGGGACTCTGGTGCGCGTATTGCCGGGCTATCGGCTTGAAGAGTTGAGCCTGTTTGCGATCTACCCGTCACGCAAGTTCGTGGATGCAAAAATAAAAACCTGGGTGGAGTTTCTGAAGCATTTCATTCCCGGGTTGCTGGCGTCCGATGAAAAAATCGTGGGTGCCGCCGTATAACCTTGAAGCGTTGGAAAAGGCTGTACGCATGGAGTGTCGACCCTCCATCGTCCGTACAGTGTTCAACCGTTCGAGCATCCGCTGCCCATGACTTGATATTCAAGGGTGTGGCGTTGGCCTTGGGAATCTTCATAGGTCATGTGCGCCGGGACCGGTCCGCATTCATTCGCGATTTCCGAGACCTCGATGACGCGCTTGATATCCAGCCTGGTGCCGTATGTGTAGGTTTCAACCGGCGATTGGCCGGTGGCGGCGGTTGAGTGGCTGTCGTCTGCGAAGGCCTGGGCACCGGCGGCGCCAAGGGCTACGAAGAGCGCAATGTTGAGCAGTTTCATGATCTTCACCTCGTGGTTAAAGCGTTGTCCCGTGAACGATTTTTCCCGCGTGAGTGGATTACGCCTGTCTGGGGTTACTCACTTGGGTAGAGCCGATGTTAGGCGCTTGGCGGGGGGGCAAATATCGGTCGGCGGGATAAACACTGTTGCCGGATTGCTCATGAATCAACATTGCCAGTTATGTCAGGGAGGGAAAGGCGACGGTTATCAAGCGTCACTTAAGTTCAGCCACCCCGTGGCAGTCGGCACCTTTGGTGAACTTGGGGCGATGAGATCGGCCGTCGACGACAATTGGGACAATTGATGTTCATGGTGTCCAACGATTGCAATGCTCAATCGCCATCGGTTTTCTCGCGCACCGAATTTACCCAGAAGTTTATCGAGAGAGACGAAGACAATGACCTTACCTGGTGAAACCAGCCTTCAGGTAAAAAAAGCAAATCGCCAGGTTTCAGATGCACTTCAAGAAAGTTCACCTGTTTTGCAGCCGGAAACTCCTCAAAGTTCGGATGTGACGGATCGAAGTCGCAGCCTTCCAGACCACCGTGAGGCGAAGTCGACCAACTACCCAATGCAATGCGGTGGTGAGGCGCAGCCAGCAACAGAGTGAAATTCAATCAGCGGAAGAAGTGGTACGGCAAATCGTTGTTGGCGCATTTTTAAATTCCGACTTGGTAAGTATATTTGCTCACTATTGTTATTTCAGTGTGGGCAACAACATGCCTATGATGAAGGGGTATGGAGTTATCTCGAAAACACGACATTGACAAAGTGCTGGTAATTCGTTTGCTATCTTGTTGTACATCAGAATCAAACTGTCATGGTTGATGAATGCCTAGGAAAACCATCAATTTTGGAACGAAGTAATTTACTATAGAAATGATAGCCGGTACGACGAATACGTGTAAGTCTCCGCTTTGAATATTTCGGTTGAATTTTGTATTTATAAGCAATGCGCATCCCTTTGCAGTGAGACTCAGGAGTAATGCAACTCCGAGTGAAAGAGTTATTAGCGTGATATCATATGTGTCCAAAACAATTTCTCCGAAATAGTGTTGAGTATCTATCTTAATATGCAATACCTTTTAATAGGTATTGCATATTAAATCAAAGTCTACGATATATTTTTGCTGTCTTCTGTTCTAAGCACCGACCCGGTCTGCGTTTCCTATTATGACGCCGCTGCCGAAACCCACGCCTGCATTACGCAAAGCCGCGGCTATGCCTGCCGATCCGGAAATTGCACCAGCCAATGCACCCGTCCCCACATCGGCTAAAAAACACTTGTATTGAACGTACCCCCGCCAAGGAGCCCCCCAACATATCCCGCAGCGCCTGCCACACCGCCGGCTACGGCACCTGCAGGACCGACAGCGCCACTAATAATTTCGGCTTCTTCTAACGTAATTTCGCGAATTTTTATTTCTCCAATAGCTAGTGCGATCGAACGATTAGTTGGCCGAAGTTAGTGTGAGTCTACCTATACAGGTCAGGCGCTGTACGAAAGAATTTTAAAGTGTGTAGATCGTTTGTTAAGTCAGCTTCGTCCTATGCATTAAGTAACTTTTCTTTTTCTCAAGAGAGATATTTCCTACAGGGAACTTTCCCGTTTTAACTTTCCAGGCTGGAAATGGCGTGAACTCAACATTCCCTATTATTGAAACTGTATCTGACCGTAGCCTGGAAAGGTAAAGTTGGTTGTTTTTCAAATTATCGCATGCAAAAAAACGCTCGCGTGTACCTCAGAAAACCATGCCGGCAGTTGTTTTCGGTTGTGGCACCCTCGGTAGCGCCCAGCGACTCGGCCACCTCCTTGAACGGCTGCATGCCCGTCGAAATTAATTTGACTTAAAAGTCAGAATCTCGAAAGATGCCGCCCGACCAGCCGGTTTCCAGGCTCTCGCCGCGCCTATCGCTATATACAAAAATATATAGCGATAGGCCGCCCGCCAGAGCCCAAGAAAACCCGGACCCTGGACACCAAAAAAACAAGAGACCCGCACTGGAGTAAACACAATGAAGCTGCAACCCCTGGCCCTGGCCATCACCCTGGGTGGTTTGACCCACCAGGCCATCGCCGCCGGTTTTATCGATGACAGCAAGGCCTCGCTGAGCCTGCGCAATTTCTATTTCAACTCCGACAACCGGGAAAGCCAGGGCAGTGTGGGCAATGCCGCCTACGCCAGCCAGGCCAAGGAGTGGGGGCAGGGGCTGCAACTCAACGTGATCTCCGGATTTACCCAGGGCACTGTCGGCTTCGGTCTGGACGCCATCGCCATGACGGGGCTGAAACTGGACAGCGGCGGTCGTGCGGGCAAGGCCGGTATCGACCGCACGCCGGGGGCGCTGTTTCCCACGGACAGCGACGGCCATGCGGTCGATGAATATTCCAAGGGTGGCGTGACCGGCAAAGTGCGCATTTCCAAGACCGAAGCACGCCTGGGCACCCTGCAACCCAGGCTGCCGGTGATCAACTTCAACGACGGTCGCCTGCTGCCGCAAACCTTCGAGGGCGGGCAGATCACCTCGAGCGAGATCGACGGCCTGACCCTCACCGCCGGCCAACTGCAAAGCACCAAGACCCGCAGCTCCACCGACGATATCGATCTGCGCATCGGCGGCGCGACACGTCCCGCCGGTACCCCGGTAAGCACCGCGCTGGCCGATTCGGACAGCTTCGTCTTCGCCGGCGGCGACTACAAAATCACCAAGGACCTGACCGCCCAGTACTACTACGGCAGTCTCGAAGATTTCTACAAGCAGCACTTCCTCGGCCTGATCCACACCCTGGCCATCGGCCCCGGCGCGCTGAAGACTGACCTGCGCTATTTCAACAGCAGCGCCGATGGCAAGAACGGCAACGCCGCCGGACGTGCCCAGGGCTACAAAAGCAGCGGTTTCTGGAGAGCCGGCGACACACACGCCGGTGAGGTGGACAACAACACCTGGAGCGCCCTGTTTACCTACAGCCTGAGTGGTCATGCCTTCAGCGCGGGCTATCAGCAAGTCTCCGGTGACAGCGCGTTCCCGTTCGTCAACCAGGGTGATGGCGCCACCGCTTACCTGATCACCGACCGGCAGATCGGCAAGTTCCTCAGTGCCGGCGAGCGCACCTGGCTGGCCGAGTACGGGTATGACTTCGTTGCGCTTGGCGTGCCGGGGCTCAAGACCGTGGTCACTTATCTCAGCGGTGACAACATCGATTCCGCCGCCGGTGATCGCAAAGAGTGGGAGCGCGACCTGCGCATCGACTACGCGTTGCAAAGCGGTCCACTCAAGGGGGTGGGCATTTCCTGGCGTAACGCCAGCTTGCGTGGCAATGCCAGCAGCGACCTGGATGAAAACCGTCTGATCCTCAGCTACAGCCTGCCGTTGCTTTAAGCACGGCAGACCGGTCCTTGGCTGCCATTGCGCGGCCAGGGTCCCCGGTGATTGGTCAACCACGACAGGAGCATCGCCATGCGTTCCATTTTTTCGACTGTGCAAAGCCTTGTTCGCCCCAGCGCAAAACCCCTGTTGTTGCCAGGCGCAGCCATCGATGTGGCCGGGCAGGCGCTGGAGGTGGTCGGGCAGGTGCAGAACCCGCTGTGCCTGAGCGTGGCCGACCTGCAAGCCATGCCGGGTTATGACTGGGTGAGACTGACCAGCAATACCTGCGAGGGCAATGCGCAAAAAGCACAGAAAAAGGGTTATCGCGGGGTGCTGCTGCGGGAAATTGTCCTCAAGGCCGGGCTGAAGAGCGACGACCCCAAAGGCTGGAAACGCGCCTATGTGGTGGCGCGGGCCAGTGACGGCTATGTCGCGTTGTTCAGTTGGAACGAACTGATCAATACCGACGTGGGCGATGCGGTGCTGGTGGTGTACCGACAACATTCGCACGGGCAGACGGATCTCGGCGAGCACCTTTCATTGGTCTCGGGAAGCGATCGCCACTCCGGGGCGCGTCAGGTGAAGTGGTTGCGCAGCATTGAACTGTGCAGCATCTTTGGCTGACTCATCCACCACGCGGTACTGAGGAAAATGCCGATGCCAGTCTTCCATTCGCATGGTCATGATCGACATCCCTCGGTCGAGCAGGTGTTGGCCGGCGAACAGTGGCCACCCGAATTCGAAGTGGCCCTGAGGGATCTGCTGGAGCAAATGGCCAACGCCGGTCATGAACTCACGCTGCATAACCTGGGCCGGTTCCTCGGCGACTTTGTGCCGCGATACACCCTGGACCGTGCCGAGGAATGGCAGGAATGGGCGACCCGACGCTGGTTCGCGCAGACCAAGCCGGCGCTGGTGGACAAACTGGCGGATGTCTTTATCGGCAGCCAGTGACACCGCTGGTACTCACTTGTATTCATCATGCCGGCGCCACCAGGGCCCCGTTTCATTGCGCCCCTTGGGTGCGCGGTCGAGCCACTGGTACATGCCCCACAATCCGTCCAGGCCCCGCGCGTAGGTGGAGTAGGTGTGATAAATCTTGCCGCTTTCCAACACGAACGTGCTCAGCCCTGGCCTGTCGCGGGTATAGGTTGGCGCGTCGGTGCCACAGGTCGCGGCGAACTGTTTCACCGGTTCCGGTATTTCACTGGCGTCCATGGCATGGCCGCCTCGCTGGTAGTTGTATTCGACCAAGCCTTCGCGCTGCTGCGCTTCGGTGAAGTAGACATTGAAGTCGGCGGTGAAGTCGCTGTCGGCGGCCGAGGCCCAGGGGAAGGTCCAGCCCATTCGGCGCTTGTAGGCTTGCAGTTTCGCCAGCGGTGCGCGGGATATCGCCATCAGGGTCACGTCGTGCTTCGCCAGGTGGATGACGATGGGGTCGAAGCCATCGGCGATGGCTGAGCAGGACGGGCAGCCGGCCGTGTAGTCGGGGCCGAACATGAAGTGGTAGACCAGCAGTTGCGAGCGCCCTTGAAAGAGTTCGGCCAGGGTTGCACTGCCGCTGTCGGTATCGAAGCGGTACGCCTTGTCGAGGCGAACCCATGGCAATGCCTGGCGTTGCCTGGCCACTTCATCGCTGCGTCGGGTCAGGGCCTTTTCCGCTTCAAGCAATTGCAAACGTGCCGCCAGCCATTGTTCCCGGGTCGCGGTTTTGTGCGTGTTCATCGTTGTACGCTCCTGGTGAAAGGTCGTGATTTAGACTAAACCCGGGTATCGAACGGTGGGAGTGACAAGCGTGGCGGGATTGCGATGGACTCGATGATCGCGGCGGCCGCCCAGGCGTTGGCGGCGGGGAACCCGCTGGGCGCACTGGACCGCGTGGCATTGCGCGACGATGCGCCGGCGCTGGCCCTGCGCGGTATCGCCATGGCGCAACTGGGCGATCTGGTGCGGGCCAGGGCGCTGGTCAAGCGTGCGCAACGGGCCTTTGCGCCCAGGGAAGTGCTGGCCCGGGCGCGATGCGTGGTGGCCGAGGCCGAAATCGCCCTGGCTTCGCGGGAGCTCGGGTGGCCGGTCAAGGCGCTCGAAACGGCGCGGGTCACCCTTGAACAGCACGGTGACCGGGTCAATGCCGCCCATGCGCGCTATCTGCAAATCCGCCGTTTGCTGTTGCTCGGCCAGCTCGATGAGGCGCAGCAGTTATTGGCCGAACTCGACCCCGGCCCATTGCCGCCAGCGTTGCGGGCAACCCATGAACTGGTGCTGGCGGGGATCGCCATTCGACGCTTGCAATCGCACGCAGCGCGGGAGGCGTTGACGAGGGCCGGGTACGCAGCCAGTCAAACAGGGATTGCCGCGCTGATGGCGGAGGTCGAACACGCAGCGCATCTGCTCGATACCCCCGCGGCACGCCTGATTGCCCAAGGTGAAGAACGGCCGCTGTTGCTCGATGACATTGAAACGTTGTTCTGTTCAACGTCTCTGGTGGTGGATGCCTGCCGGTACGTTGTGCATGGCTGTGGCATGTCGGTGTCGCTCGCTACGCGGCCGATCCTGTTCATGCTGGCCCGCGCCTTGGCCGAAGCGTGGCCCGCCGATGTTGCGCGGGAAACGCTGATCGCCCGGGCGTTCCGCTTGAAGCTCTCGGATGAATCCCATCGCGCCCGGCTTCGCGTGGAAGTCGGCAGGCTGCGTCAAACGCTCAAGCCGTTGGCCGGCGTCATCGCGACGGTGCGCGGTTATGCCCTGCAATCACCGGTCTGTACGGAGGTGGTGACACTGGCGCCACCGGTCGAGGAAAAATTCGCCGCGGTCTTTGCCTGCCTCGCCGATGGCGAGTCGTGGTCGAGTTCCGCCCTGGCATTGGCGCTGGGTACCAGCCAGCGCACGGTGCAACGGGCGCTCGATACGCTGGCGGCACAGGGCAAGGTGCAGTGGTTTGGCCGTGGTCGCGCACGGCGCTGGATGACACCGCCCGTGCCGGGATTCGCGACGACCTTGTTACTCCCGGCGCCGCTGCCCGGTGGCTAGGATGAACGCCACCAACCCCCATCGAGGAATGCCAGATGAAACACGCAGCTGCTGAAATCATTCGTGAGTATGGCCCGTTTGCCGATGTCGACCATGTGTGCGGAGTGACCTGGGACGGCGAAAAGGTCTGGTTCGCAAGCGACAGCAAAATCAACGCCCTGGACCCGGAAAGCGGCAAAGTGCTGAGCTCGATCGATGTCGCGGCCCATGCCGGCACCGCGTTCGATGGCGAGCATCTGTTCCAGATCGCCGAAGACCGCATCCACAAAATCGACCCCCGCACCGGCCGCATCCTCTCGACGATTCCTGCCCCCGGCGCAGGCACCGATTCGGGGCTGACCTGGGCCGAAGGGACGTTGTGGGTGGGCCAGTACCGCGAACGCAGGATTCACCAGATCGACCCCGAGAACGGCAAGATTCTGCGCACCATCGAATCCAACCGTTTCGTCACCGGCGTGACCTGGGTTGACGGCGCGCTGTGGCACGGTACCTGGGAGGGTGACGAGAGTGAGTTACGTCGCATCAACTCGCAAACCGGTGAAGTACTGGAGAGCCTCAAGATGCCCGAAGGCGTGGGCGTGTCGGGGCTTGAGTCCGATGGTGGCGAGCGGTTGTTCTGCGGTGGCGGCGATAGCGGCAAGGTGAGGGTGGTGCGTCGGCCTTCATGAAGCACGGATTGCCCGGTGTAACCTGTTTGGGAGCCTGCTCGCGATAGCGGTGGGTTAGTCACACCGATGCTGGCTGTAAGGACGCCATCGCGAGCAAGCTCGCTCCCACAGAGTTAGTGGGTGTACGCAACATCTGCGAACAACCGAAATCACTGTGGGAGCGAGCCTGCTCGCGATAGCGGTGGGTTAGTCACACCGATGCTGACTGTAAGGACGCCATCGCGAGCAAGCTCGCTCCCACAGGGTTAGTGGGTGTACGCAACATCTGCGAACAACCGAAATCACTGTGGGAGCGAGCCTGCTCGCGATAGCGGTGGGTTAGTCGCACCGATGCTGGCTGTAAGGACGCCATCGCGAGCAAGCTCGCTCCCACAGGGTTAGTGGGTGTACGCAACATCTGCGAACAACCGAAATCACTGTGGGAGCGAGCCTGCTCGCGATAGCGGTGGGTTAGTCGCACCGATGCTGGCTGTAAGGACGCCATCGCGAGCAAGCTCGCTCCCACAGGGTTAGTGGGTGTACGCAACATCTGCGAACAACCGAAATCACTGTGGGAGCGAGCCTGCTCGCGATAGCGGTGGGTTAGTCGCACCGATGCTGGCTGTAAGGACGCCATCGCGAGCAAGCTCGCTCCCACAGGGTTAGTGGGTGTACGCAACATCTGCGAACAACCGAAATCACTGTGGGAGCGAGCCTGCTCGCGATAGCGGTGGGTTAGTCGCACCGATGCTGGCTGTAAGGACGCCATCGCGAGCAAGCTCCCACAGGGGTAGTGGGTGTACGCAACATCTGCGGGCAACCGAAATCACTGTGGGAGCGAGCTTGCTCGCGATAGCGGTGGGTCAGCGGATATCAATGTTGAATGTGCTGACCTCATCGCGAGCAGGCTCGCTCCCACGAATCAATCGGTTTGTGGATGCTGATCGTTGATGTCGTACCAATCCGCTTTCGAGCTGACAAAAACATGTTTTTGCTTGTTTGGTCGTAGTGGCGTATCCAGCGTGCCGAGGGCAACCGAAACCCAGTCGGAAAACATTCCTGTCGAGTCAGTCCAGAACAGCGAAGATCCGCAGCGGGAACAGAACTGCCGCGTGACACCCCTGGACGACTCATACGCCTGCAGCGAGTCTGCGCCGGTCATGATCGATAGTGCCGAGGCGGGCGCGCTGGCATAGGTTGCAAACGCAGCCCCATGTCCCTTCCGGCATTGGCTGCAATGGCAATGGGTGACGGCTTTCAGCTCGGTCGACAGGCCATATCTGATGGCGCCGCAGAGGCAACTGCCTTGGTGAAACGCATCCATTAAAGTCATCCCTGTATCGATAGTATTTTTCCGTCCTGCGGTGTTTTCTGCTGGTCGAAATCGGTCTAAAAGCCCGGTTGGCAATTGTGTCTGTTTTGCTATCCTCAAACCTGTAGGTGAAGACGCAGACTGATGCGCAAAAGGATAGCAAGGAGACGTGGGGCGCGTTCCGAAGGGTACACGGTTAGAAAGATCTCCGCGCTGGGATCCAGCCCTTATGCCGTGTGAAGCAGAAGAGTTCCATTACAGTTTCATGACTCTTTTGTGGGAGGCCTGATAAACCTTGTAAGCCGGAGACCAGCACCGGCCACCTACTTATACTCACCAGCGAAGCCCGCCCAGTGCGGGCTTTTTAATGCCCGCACGGTGGGGTTGGTCAGCGGCTCAAGGCGCGCCAAACAGCATCGTCCAGTAAACACCGTTGTCGCTGCGCGCGTTGGCGGCGTAAGCGGCACCGACCTGGGTAAACATCGGGTTCATCAGGTTGGCGCAGTGCCCGGGGCTGGCGAGCCAGCCGGCCATGGCCTTGCTCGGCGAACCTTGCCCGGCGGCGATGTTTTCACCGATCTGCCGGCCTCGGTAACCGGCGGCCCTGGCGCGGTCGTAGGGCATGTCGCCGTCGGGGTCCTGGTGGGCGAAATAGTGGCCGTAGGCCATATCCTTGCTGTGGCTTTGTGCTGCGGAGCCCAAGGCTGCGTTCCAGGACAGCGGCCGCGCGGCGGCGAAGCGCTGACGACCACACAGGCGCGGCCTGGCCCGGGCCGCGTTGACCTGCGCCAGCAACGCTTGGGCGGCGCTGCGTGGATCGCCGGTTTGCCCGTCGAATACCGGGCGCGCCAGCACCACTTGCCACTCACTCCCGGCGCGGCTGACGCCGATGTCGGCGTATTGGTTGTCGAGCAGTGCTGCGCAATGTTCGTCCTGGAACAAATCGAACGCCTCATCGGCATCTCGTGCACCCACCACGCGGATCGACCGCACCATGGTTGCCTGATAGCCGGAAGCCTTTAACCGGTCCCGCAACCCACCGCCATAGCCAACGGGCAAGGCCAGGTTCGACTTGAGCTTCAGGGGGGATAAACGTTGCGTCGGTCGCCGGTCGCAGCGTTGCGGATGGGCGCGGTAGTCGTTGATGGCGTCGACCAGTTGCCGCTGCCCATCGGCATGGGCGGGGCTGGAAAAAACGGGGAGCAGGGAAAACAGGCACAGTGAAGAAAAGCGCGAGGCAACGACAGTTTGGCGCATGAACGGACAACTCTGATGAGATGACAACGAAGAAAGTGGGGGAAAAGCGCTGGGCTATGACTGGCGCCTCGAAACAAGGTTCACGCTGCAGACCGGTCTATTTTCGGGCGAAGCCATGAGTCCTACGAAGGGTGTCGGCGGGGCTGTAGGCTGGGACTTTTTCACCCCGGGCAAGGATCAATCCATGGGTTTGAGCAAACGCGATCAGGCGCATATCGAGCGGCGACTGGTCGCCGCTCTGACCGATGCGTGCGAGACGACCAAAGCGGAGATCGTCGGGTTTCAGTGGCTGACTCATGTCGCTGTCTACGCTCGGATTCCGGCCAGCCTCAAGGTGTTTTGGATCTTTGATACGCAGGCCAACAGGGAGCCGGCGCTGGCCAAAGGGCAAGGCGAACGCATGGTCGAATTCACTGCCATGACCGTGGGTGAGGCGCACGTTCAGCTCAGCCCGGTGTCCTTGACAGGAAGACGTTCAGGCGCTTACCGACGTTTTCCCAAGGCAACAGAGCGCAAGTCACCTACGCTTAGTGGGAGGCGACACTCGCGGTCGCCTGCCCATCAGCTTGCACGCCGAGGCCAGCATGAACGGCAACATTCGACACTTTCCACGACTCGCCATCGGGCAGCGCCTCATGGCCATGGTGGCAGTATTTTGCCTGGCATCTTCCGGTGTTTCTGCCGCTCAACAGGAAAAAAGTCCGCCAGGCGACATTCCTGACTCCCAGGTTTTTATCAGCTATCAATCACCGCTCGGGCTTTCGCTCAAGGTGCCCGAGGGCTGGGCGCGAACCGAGCGTGATGACGGCGCGCGTTTTGCCGACAAGTTCAATGCGGTTGACTTGAGTCTGACTCAGGTGGCTGCCGCACCGAGCCTGGAGTCGGCGAAGGCCGTTGAGGTGCCGGTGCTGGTCAACACCGGAGACAAAGTCGAACCGGGCAAAGTGGAGAGCGTCACGCTCAAGGGCGGGCCGGCCATCCGCATCCGCTACACGTCAGACTCAGAAGCCAACCCCGTGACCCACCGTCAGTTGCGCCTGGAGCATGAACGCTATCTGTTCTTTCACGATGGCCGGCAGGCCGCGCTTGATCTGTCGGCCCCAGTGGGGGCTGACAATGCCGATCAATGGCGATTGATGGCCAATTCATTGCGCTGGAACTGAGATGCTGCCTCTCTCGGCTAACGGGCTTTACCGCTTCTACCATAACGGCGACGTCGAGACGGCGGCACTCAAGGGAGTGTCCCTGCAGATCGCAGCAGGCGAGTTTGTCGCCATCATGGGGCCATCCGGTAGCGGCAAGTCTACCTTGCTGGCGTGTCTGGCCGGGCTGGACAACCCGGACGGCGGCATAGTCGAGGTAATGGGGCAGCGTATTTCCAGGCGCACCGAGCGTGAGCGGACGCGCTTGCGGTCGCGGCATATCGGCATCCTGATGCAGTCGGGTAACCTCTTCGAACACCTCACCCTGGAACACAATCTGCGCTTTCAGCTGAAACTGGCGGGGCTGCGCGAACGGGCCGGGATCGATGCCATGCTCCAGACCCTGGGGCTGACTCAGCGCTTGCAGGCCTGCCCGTCGCAGCTTTCCGGTGGTGAGCTGGCACGCGCCGGACTGGCGCTGGCGCTGTGCACCCGGCCAGCGTTACTGCTGGCGGATGAACCGACCGCCGAGGTGGACGGGGCGACCGAGGCGAACATCCTCGACTACTTGAAGGCCCGTTGCCGCGAGGGCTGCTCGATGTTGATCGCGACCCACAGTCGTGCGCTCGCCAGCCAGGCCGACCGGCTGCTGCAACTCAATGATGGATGCCTGATCAATGACCCCGCTGATTGAGGCAGACGGCCTCGGGCGCAGCTACCAGCAAGCCGGGGAGGCGGTGGTTGCGTTGAGTCCGGCGTCTCTGCGCATCTGGCCCAGCCAGCGGATAGCGCTGGTGGGCCGTTCCGGCAGTGGCAAATCGACGCTGCTGCACCTGCTCGCCGGGCTCGATCAACCCAGTTGCGGAAAGCTTGCGTGGCCGACGCTGGGGCCGGTTGAATCGCTGCTGCCAGAGAAAGTTGCCCTGGTATTCCAGGCACCGAGCCTGCTGGACTCGCTCAGCGTTGCCGAAAACGTTGCCTTGCCACTATTGATGGCCGGACAGGGCAGGGATAGCGCCGCACGGGTAGCCTTTGCACTCAAAACCTTCGGCCTGCTCGCGCTGGTCGACAAATTGCCGCAGACGCTGTCCGGCGGGCAGATGCAGTGCGTCGCTATGGCTCGAGCGATCGTGGGGCAACCGAAACTGATCCTGGCCGACGAACCCACCGGGCAGCTCGACCAGCTCAGTGCACAGGCTCTGCTCGACGCATTGTTCAGGCACCTGGCCGATAGCGAATGTGCCTTACTGATTGCCACTCACGACCCGGTCATCGCTGCAAGGATGGACATCCACTGGCACATGGAGCATGGCCTGCTCAGTTGCGGTGAACGAACCGCAGGCTCGGTATGATCTGGCTGTGGCTCGGCGGTCTGCTCCGCGCGCGCAGAGGACGACTCGCCGGCAGCATGGCCGGGGTCGCCCTCACGGTAGCGCTGTTGACCCTGCTCGGCGCCTTTATTGCCCAGAGCGGTGCCAGTATGACCGCCCGGGCAGTTCGGGATATCCCGGTGGACTGGCAACTGCAAGTGGTACCGGGGGAGTCACTTGCCGATATCTCCCTGGCGGTTGCCAAGGCCGCGCGCGTCAGCCGTCAACAGACGGTCGGGTTTGCCAGCGTGGAGGGTTTGCAGGCGCAGTCGAGTGGCACGGTACAAACCACCGGTGCCGGTATAGTGCTGGGGCTGGGAGGCGACTATGCTCGAGACTTTCCGGGCCAGCTCCGGCTGCTGGTCGGTACCGGCGAGGGCGTGCTCATCGCCCAGCAAACCGCGGCCAACCTGCATGTAGCCCCCGGCGACCTGGTGACCATCCAAAGGCCTGGGCTGACAGCCACCGAGGTACGGATTGACGGGGTGGTTGACCTGCCCACCGCAGACTCGCTGTTCCAGGCCATCGGTGTACCGCCCGGTGCCGCCCCCAGGCACCGCCGGACAATGTGCTGTTGCTCCCGTTGCCACTCTGGCATTCACTGTTCGATCCGCAAGCACAGGTCAGGCCGGATTCCGTGCGCCTGCAATTGCACATCGCACTCGAACGCAGCCAGCTGCCGGATTCCCCTGACACGGCTTTTGTCTTCAGCCAGCGTGCCGCGCGCAATCTGGAAGTTCGTATCGCAGGGCGTGGGGTGCTTGCTGACAACCTGACGGCGCGGCTCGACGCGGTACGCGGTGATGCCCTCTATGCCCGGGTACTGTTTCTGTTTCTTGGTGTACCAGGTTGTCTGCTGGCGGGGTTTCTTACCCTCGCCGTAGCAGCCTCCGGCAGTGAACGGCGTCGGCGCGAACAAGCGCTACTGCGCATTCGCGGAGCTGTGGCTGCCGACATTCTCTGGCTGGCCGCTGCCGAGGCGGCCATGATCGGGGTCGGTGGACTTATCATCGGCGTGGCAATGGCCGCGTTGGGGGCGCCACTCTTGTTGAGTGCAGGACTGTTCCAGACAGCCATTGTTCTCTGGCTTGGCCTGGCCGCCCTGATCGGGCTGCTATTGGCGCTGTCGGCCATCCTTCTGCCTGCCTGGCGCGACCTGAGACAGGTGACCGTCAAGCAGGCGCGCATGAGCAGCGTGCAAGGGCACCCACCGATCTGGCAGCGCATTGGTCTGGACTTCATCTGCCTGGCGCTGGCGGGCGTGGTTTTTTGGCGCACCTTGAGCAGCGGTTACCAACTGGTGCTGGCACCGGAAGGCGTGCCGACAGCCCAGATCGACTACCAGGCCTTCCTCGCGCCTCTGCTGTTCTGGATAGGGATGGGGCTGCTGGTCCTGCGGCTCTGCACGTTCGCCCTGCAACATGGCCGCCGATCGCTGGCACGCCTGCTGCGCCCGCTGGCCGGCCCACTGTCGGATCTGGTGGCGGCCTCCATCAACCAGCAGCGCCGACGTGTAACGCAGGGCATTGCCCTGGCTGCGCTGGGCTTTGCCTTTGCCACCTCGACGGCAATTTTCAATACCACTTACAACGCTCAGGCGCGGGTCGACGCTGAATTGACCAACGGGGCCGACGTCACTGTCACAGGTACCGTACAGGCCCCTGCATCCAGCCGCCTGCACGAACTGGAGCGGCTGCCAGGCGTGGAGGCCGCACAGCCGATGCAGCACCGTTACGCCTATGTTGGCAACGATCTGCAGGATCTTTACGGTATTGATCCCCTGCATATCGGTGAGGCCACGCGACTGGCCGATGCTTACTTTCAAGGCGCAAGTGCCGAGACCTCACTGGGACTGCTGGCGAAGACGCCGGACGGCATACTGGTCTCGGAAGAAACTGCACAGGACTTCCAGTTGCAGCTTGGCGACGAACTGAACTTGCGACTGCAGAGCGAAGTCGACCATCAATACCACAGTGTACGCTTCCACTTTATCGGTCTGGTCCGGGAATTCCCCACGGCCCCCCATGACTCCTTCCTGGTCGCTAATGCGGCTTATGTGAGCCAGCAGTCAGGCGCGCAGGGAGCTGAAATCGTTCTGATGCGCAGCGATGCAGCGGATCTCGCGGGGCTGTCCAGGGCTTCCCGGCAGGTGGTCGCCGACCTGCCAGGCAGTAAGGTCAGTGACCTCGACGAGGCACACCGATTGATTGCCTCGGGCCTTACGGCCATCGACCTTCGCGGGCTTGCGCAACTGGAATTGAGTTTCGCGGTCCTGATGGTGACCGCCGCCTGCGGGCTGATGCTGGCCCTCGGTCTGGCTGAGCGCCGTCGTACTTTCGCCATCCTCTCGGCGTTGGGCGCCAAGCCACGGCAGCTCGGCGCCTTTATCTGGAGCGAGGCACTGCTGCAGTTTGTTGCCGGTACCAGCTGGGGTGTGCTCACGGGACTCGGCCTGGCCTGGATGCTCGTCAAATTGCTGACCGGCGTGTTCGATCCTCCACCGCAGAGCCTCGAGATACCCTGGAGTTATCTGGGGGCGCTGATTTTCCTGGCGTTGGTGTCGATTGTCCTCGCCGTGCTGGGGGTGTTACGCGATACGCGAATACCGGCGGTGCAACGTATGCGCGAACTCTAGGAGCCTGTCAGATTTTCCGCGAAAACCCCGATAATGAGCAAATAACAACTATAAAATTGAGCGTTACGTGAATTCTACGGCATCAAGCGTCTGTGACTTGCTTAGAGAGCAAGTAGCGTTTCCTGATTTTTCTACGCCTGACAGGCTCCTGGGCTGGCTGATCGGTATTGGCTGACGCAGCCTCTGTCGCGACGTCCGGGGTTTCGCTCGGTCGCAGCCTGAAGCGACAGACATGCCCGCCACGCACCATGCACTCGCTGTGCTCGACTTCACCGCCGCCCAACGCGCCAATCAAGGCCAGGTCCAGTTCGCAGACCACCGGGTGCTCGGCGGCCAGTCGATGAAACACGCAGTTATGCGCGACGATTTCCGGGGTGCCGGCCGAGCGAAAAAACACCTCGGCCTCGTAGCCCGCCTGATTCATGTGTTGCACGATCCTGGCTTCATCCACGACCTGTTGTTCACGCTCCAGAGCCAGCTTGCGGCCCATGCTGCGCATCAGCGAGGCCAGGGCCTCAGGCCCGATGATGCCCGCCACTTCATCGATCAATACGCTGGCCAGCAGCTGATAGTGGCGAGGGAACTGCTCCCGCGCGTGGTCGGTGAGCCGATAGAGCTGCTCCGGACGACGACCCGTCGGCCGGGTGTCGCCGCGCAGCACCAGACCGTCACGCTCCAGCGCCGCCAGGTGTTGGCGGATCGCCGTGCGCGTGACGGCCAGGTGGTCAGCCAACTCGTCAATGCTCATGCCGCCCGCATGGTGCAGCAGTGCATTGAGCAGGTCTTGCTGTGTTCGGCCCAGTCCTTCCAGCATGGTGTGCCCTCGCGCGATATCAGAACTTGTCCGGGAATTGCTTGACCAGCGCGCCGGTCAAGGCGTCGGCCAGGGCCAGGATGTGCGTACGCATCATCGCCCAGGTGCGGGCTTCGCCAGCGTAATCGTGTGCCGCGAATTCATCGATCTGGGCAACGTGGTGACCGCCATGGGCTGACAACATGTTGACCAGTGTGGCTTCAGGCAGATTGGGGTTGGCGCTGGCCAGGAAAGCCGCAATCGCCTTGGCATTGCTGGTCAACTCGGTGACGGCGGCCTGCTTGCCTTTCGCGTCTTTCGCGACGGTGGCATCGCTGTAGTGTTTCACCGCGCCCCAATGACCGGCAAGCAGCTTGAGCAACTGATCGGCTGCCGGTTGGCCGTAGAGCGGGGCGATGCTGTTGGCGATTTTGGTGGCGTTGTCGACCACCTGGTCCGCCGCCACTTTGGCTTGCTTCTGGTCGGCGGATTGATTGGCCAACGCGTAGTTTCTGATCCAGAAAATGTGTTCGACCCAAAGGTCACGCAGGGCCAGGCGCGTGGTCAGCGCGGGGCTGTCGGCAGCGGCGGGTGAGGCGGTGGGCGTCTGGCTCCAGACCGGTTGCGCACAGAAAGCCAGCAGGAGCAAAGCCAGGGTTTTGATATTCATGACGGCACCCTCTGAGAATGGGAACGTTCGACAATATCAATATAGGCATAAAAATATGTTTTTATTGGTCCGTAGCAAAATCCCGGATCAACGGTCGTATTTCGTCATGGGAAAAGGCTGGCTGTGCTCAGATTTTACAACCCTTCACGCAGACGTTTGAGGTAGTCGGGGCTGTCGCTGATCGAGTTATGTCCCGTCCCCGCAATGACCTGCAATGACGCCATACCAGGGGTGAAGTGACTCAACAGGCGCTCTGTACTCGAGCGCGGAATCACCTCGTCATGCTCGGCGGCTATCAACACCGTCGGCACCGTGATGCGGGCGGCGTACTGCCAGGACAGGTATTTGTCCTTCAACAGCCAGCGCACCGGAAACCAGCGGAACTGACGGGCGGCGAGCCCTTCGAGGCTGTTGTAGGGCGTGATCAGCACCAGCCGTGCCACCGGGCGCTGGCTGGCCAGGCGCACGGCGACCCCGGAACCCAGGCTGCGTCCGACCACCGCCACATGGGGATGGGTGGCATACACCTGGTCGAACAAGGTGATGGCGTCGCGGGCGATGGCCTCTTCCGAAGGCGAGCCGGAGCTCCCGCCGAAACCACGGTAATGCAGCAGATACAGTGCATGGTCAGGGAACGCTTGCGTGAACTCAGGCAGGTTGCGCGAGACGTCTTCGGCATTGCCGCCGAAATAAATCAGCGCGTCGGGACCTTCGTGAGGCCGGATGGTGACCAGCACCCGCGCGTCGGCGACCGGCAGTGTGAGCAGGGTAGCGGCTGTGCCGACGGCGCGCGGTTGCGGGTAATAAATCAGCGCCCGCTGAAACACGAACAGCGCCACGCACAGCGCCAGGTACAACGCAGCGACGATGACGACGAGTAACACCAGGGTGCGCGACATTCGGCTAACGTTAGTGGGCGGCATTGACTGCTCGGGGGTTGAAAGAGGCTGGCGCCGCAAGGCTTTCTGAGTGTAGTCAATCGACCCTTGGCGCGGGTTATCCGGGTTGTCGGTGCAACAGGTCTGATCCGGGCGACTGGTGAGAAACGTTTTATGAGCCATCCTGTGGGTTACACCCGTAGAGAAATACTCACGCTGGCTGCCGGTGCTTCGGCGGTCTTCACGTTCGGTCCGACGGGTGCTCAACCCGTGCCGTCGACGGGAACAGGAGGCGAGACCATGCAGACCCGTGCCATTCCTTCCAGCAACGAGTCCTTGCCGATCGTAGGGTTGGGCACTTATCGCGGATTCGATGTCGAGCCTTCGCAACCGGCGTACAAAGACTTGCCCGCGGTGCTGGACGCGTTGTTCGACAAAGGTGGCAAGCTGATCGACAGTTCGCCGATGTACGGTCGCGCCGAACAGACCGTCGGCGAACTGCTGTCGATCCATGAGCCGCGCTCGCCGGCGTTCCTGGCTACCAAGGTGTGGACCCGGGGGCGCGAAGAAGGCATCGCGCAGATGGAACACTCCTTTGCCCTGTTGCAGACCGACCGGATCGACCTGATGCAGATCCACAACCTGCTGGACTGGCAGATTCACCTGCCGACCCTGCGCCACTGGAAGGAAACAGGGCGCATTCGCTACATCGGCATCACCCATTACACGGCGTCGGCCTATGAAGAAGTGGAGGCGGTACTCAAGGCCGAACCAGTGGATTTCTTGCAGATCAACTACGCCCTGGATGATCGCGGTGCCGAGAAACGCCTGCTGCCGTTGTGCCGTGAGCTTGGCGTGGCGGTGATCTGCAATCGGCCGTTCGGCGGTGGCGGCTTGCTGGCCAGGCTCAAGGATAAGCCGCTGCCAGGCTGGGCGGCGCAAGTCGGGGTCAAGAGTTGGCCGCAACTGGCGCTGAAGTTCCTGCTGTCGCATTCGGCGGTGACGTGCGTGATTCCGGGCACCGGCAACCCGCGCTACATGGCGGAAAATGCCCGGGCCGGTTTCGGCCCGATGCTGACCGATGCCCAGCGTCAGCAACTGATTGCACTGGTGGGCTAGCGACTCGCCCAACGCAGCCCGGCGAGTCCCGGAACCTCTCCTATACTGTTTCGCGTCCATGCCGTTGAAAGCGCATTCGTTGCCCTGACGGCGTCCCTGTCCATCACTGCAAGGAGATCGAACATGGCTATCCGCATTGGCGATGAAGCACCGGATTTCACCGCCGAAACCACCGAAGGCACCCTCAACTTTCACCAATGGATCGGCGACGGGTGGGCCATCCTGTTTTCCCATCCCAAGGATTTCACCCCGGTGTGCACCACCGAACTGGGATACCTGGCCAAACTCAAGCCGGAATTCGACAAGCGCAACACCAAGGTCCTCGGCCTCAGCGTCGACCCGGTCAGTGACCACCACCGCTGGGTCGGTGACATTGCCGAAACCCAGGGCAGCGCGGTCAACTATCCGCTGATCGGCGACGAAAACCTGGTGGTGGCCAAGCTCTACGACATGATCCACCCCAATGCCAGCGGCGGCGCGCGCACGGCGGTGGATAACGCCACGGTGCGTTCGGTGTTCATCGTCGGCCCGGACAAGAAGGTCAAGGCCATGCTGATCTACCCGATGAGCGCCGGGCGCAACTTCGATGAAGTGCTGCGCCTGCTCGATTCCCTGCAACTGAATGCCAAGCACACCGTCGCCACGCCAGTGAACTGGCGGCCGGGTGAAGATGTGATCATCCCGACTTCGGTTTCGGACGAAGACGCGAAGAAGAAATACCCGGATGGCTTCAAGACCTTGAAGCCGTATCTGCGTACGGTGGCGCAACCGAAGTAACTGCTGCGGACCTGAAACCGCTTTCGCGGGCAAGCCCGCTCCCACAATTTCCTGAGTCGTTCACAGACATTAGCTTCGACTCGGACCCTGTGGGAGCGGGCTTGCCCGCGAAGGGGCCGGTCCTGCCGACCCCAGACTTCAATTCAAACCAGATACTTGCGAAACCACCCCAGCGTCCGCTCCCACGCCAGTTTCGCCGCCGCCTCGTCGAAGCGCGGCGTGGAGTCGTTGTGGAAACCATGATTGCAGCCCGGATAAATGTAGGCCTCATAGGTCTTGCCCCCGGCCTTCAACGCTTTCTCAAAGGCTGGCCAGCCTTCGTTGATCCGCGTATCCAGCTCGCCGTAGTGCAGCATCAGCGGGGCCTTGATGCGGGGCACGTCCTCGGCCGCTGGCTGGCGACCATAAAACGACACGGCGGCACCCAGTTCCGGATAGGCCACGGCAGCGGCGTTGGTCACGCCACCGCCGTAGCAGAATCCGGTGATGCCGACTTTTGCGTTGGCGGCAGGGTGTTTCATCATCCATTCGACGGCGGCGAAAAAGTCGTTCATCAGCTTTTCCGGATCGACCGTGGCCTGAAGCTCGCGGCCCTTGTCGTCATTGCCCGGATAACCGCCGACCGAACTCAGGCCGTCCGGGGCGAGGGCGATGAAACCGGCCTTGGCCAGCCGCCGGGCCACATCTTCGATGTACGGGTTGAGCCCGCGGTTTTCGTGCACGACCACCACTGCCGGCACTTTGCCGGTGGCCTTGGCCGGACGCACCAGATAACCGCGAACCTGGCCGTGGCCCTTGGGCGAGGGGTAGGTGATGTACTCGGCAACAATCTCCGGGTCGGTGAACGCGACCTGCTCGGCCAGCGCATAGTTGGGGCTCAGCGCGGCGAGCAGGGCTCCAGCTGTCAGACCTGCGAAGGTAAATAACGCCGCGCGATCGAGAAACTCCCGACGGTCGATCTTGCCGTGGGCGTAGTAGTCGTAGAGTTCCAGCAATTCGGGGGCAAAGTCTTTGGCTGTGAGGCGGGTCATCGGCGGAGTTCCTCTCGGCTGGTTCAACACAACCTCTGTGGGAGCGGGCTTGCCCGCGATAGCGGTGGGTCAGTCGCCATCGATGTTGATTGTGATGGCCTCATCGCGGGCAAGCCCGCTCCCACAGGGGCCGGGGTGATGCAAAATTTTATTTCAAGCTCTGCACACCGGCCTTCGCTATTTGCGCATCCTGCTCAGGCTTGACCCCGGACACCCCGACAGCGCCAATCACCTGGCCATCGAAAACAATCGGCACGCCACCCTCCAGCGAGGTCAGCAAGGGTGCTGACAGAAAAGCGTAGCGCCCACCGTTGATCATGTCCTCATAGTTTTTCGATTCGCGCCGCCCGAGGGCTGAGGTGCGTGCCTTTTCGGTAGCGATATAGGCGCTGCCCGGCGCGCAGCCGTCGAGGCGTTCGAGGGCCAGCGGGTGGCCGCCGTCATCGACTACCACGATGGTCACGGCCCATTGATTGGCCTGGGCTTCGGCGCGGGCGGCTTTGATGATCCGGCTGACTTCGGCCTGGCTCAGGACGGCTTTGCGGTTCATGGGCATCTCCGGGGTTCGGTTAAGGCAGGGCGGCTTCGACCAGTTCGATCCAGTGCCGCACGGGGGTTCGGCCCGCGCCGTCGAGGTGCGACTGGCAGCCGATGTTGGCCGTGACAATGACTTCGGGATGGCCGCTTTCCAGGGCGTTGAGCTTGTTGTCGCGCAGTTGTCGCGACAGTTCGGGCTGGGTCAGTGAATAGGTGCCCGCCGAACCGCAGCACAGGTGCCCGTCGGGAACGGACGTCAGGTTGAAACCGAACCCGGTCAGCAGTGCCTCCACGGCACCGCCGAGTTTCTGCCCGTGCTGCAAGGTGCAGGGGCAATGGAACGCCAGGCGCTGCGAGGCGTGGATGCCGAGTTGCTCCAGCGGTTCGTCGCGCAACACTTCCACCAGGTCCCGGGCCAGCGCACTGACCTTTTTCGCCTTGTCGGCATAGGCCGGGTCGCTGGCGAGCAGGTGGCCGTAATCCTTGATGAAGGCGCCGCAACCGCTGGCCGTCTGCACAATCGCTTCGGCACCTTTTTCGATGCTCGGCCACCACGCGTCGATGTTGCGCCGGGCACGATCGAGGCCGGCGGCCTGGGCGTCCAGGTGGTAGTCCACGGCACCGCAGCAACCGGCTTCGCGGGACGCGATGACGCTGATCCCCAGGCGGTCCAGCACCCGCGCCGCCGCGGCATTGGTGTTGGGTGATAGGCTGGGCTGTACGCATCCTTCGAGCATCAGCACCTGACGCTCACGGACGGTCATGGGTCGTGGCTTGGCCGGGTAGATTCTGCGCGGCAACTTGCTTTGCAGGGGGCCGGGCAGCAGCGCACGGAATACCTGACCGCTATTGATCAGGCTCTTGAACAGATCGGGATGCGGCACGGTCTGACGCAACCCCTCGCGCAACAGGCGCTGACCGAGCGGGCGCGGCACCGCCGCATCGACCACCGCCCGGCCGATGTCCAGCAGGTTGTGGTAATCGACGCCCGACGGGCAGGTGGTTTCGCAGTTGCGGCACGACAGGCAGCGGTCCAGGTGCTGTTGGGTCTTTTGCGTGACGTCGTTGCCTTCCAGCACTTGCTTGATCAGGTAGATGCGGCCCCGCGGTCCGTCCAGTTCATCGCCGAGCAATTGATAGGTCGGGCACGTGGCATTGCAGAACCCGCAGTGCACGCAGGTGCGCAGGATGCTTTCGGCTTCTGCGGCGCGGGGTAGATGGCTGGCGCTTTCACTCAAGGTCGTCTGCATGGTTCAAAGTTCCGCGTACAGGCGTCCGGGGTTGAAGATGCCTCGTGGGTCGAGTTGTTGTTTCAGGTTGCGGTGATAACGCATCAGGGCCGGGGGCAGCGGCTGGAACGGGGTGTCGGTCAGGCCGTGGCTGAAACAGGTGGCATGGCCGCCGACCTCTTCGACGACCTGGCGGATGAACGCTGCTTCGGCATCGGACTTCAACCAGCGCTGGGCGCCCCCCCAGTCGACCAACTGGCGGCCCGGCAGCGTCAGGCATGGCGTGTTGTGCGGCAGTGAAAGGCGCCAAAGCGGCTGGTCTTCATCGAAGAAACTCAAGCGCTGCTCGTTGAGATCGTCCCAGTATGAAGCGTCCAGCCGTTCGCCACCGAGGCGATCATGGGCCGCCGCCACCGAACCTTCACCGCCCTCGAGTCGCAGGTGCAGGCGTGAACCGTCGTGACAAGCGGCACTGATCGGCAACGGCTGCTGCCCCCATTCCGCCAGGCGCAGCAAGGCCTGCGCGGTGTCCATTTCCAGGCTGATACTGAGGCATTGTCGGGGTTTGGGCAGCACTTTGAGCGAGACTTCAGTGATCAGCCCGAGGCAGCCGTAACTGCCGGCCATCAGGCGCGACAAGTCGTAGCCGGCGACGTTTTTCATCACCTCGCCACCGAAGCGCAACAGCTTGCCTTGCCCTGTGATGACCCGTGTGCCGAGTACGAAATCGCGCACCGAGCCGGACCACGGACGCCGTGGGCCGGACAGCCCGCAGGCGATCATGCCGCCGACCGTGGCGCTGTCGCCAAAGGCCGGCGGTTCGCAGGGCAGCATCTGTTGTGCGGCATCCAGCACCTGCGCCAGTTGCGCCAACGGCGTGCCGCAACGGGTGGTGATCACCAGTTCGGTGGGGTCGTAACTGACGATGCCCCGGTGCGAGCGGGTATCGAGAATTTCCCCGGCCGTGGTACGGCCGAGGAAGCCCTTGCTGTTGGATCCCTGGATGCGCAACGGCGTGGCGTTTTCCAGTGCCTGATTGACCTGTTCCAGCAGCGACTGGCTGTCATCGAAATCTTCAGGGCTGCGCATTAGAAACGCTCCAGCTCAGGGAAGGGCAATTGTCCGCCGTGCACGTGCATGGCACCGAATTCGGCGCAGCGGTGCAGGGTCGGAATGTTCTTGCCGGGGTTGAGCAGGCCGCTCGGGTCGAAGGCGGCTTTGATGGCATGGAACAGGGTCAGTTCATCGCTGTTGAACTGCGCACACATCTGGTTGATCTTCTCGCGGCCCACGCCGTGTTCACCGGTGATGCTGCCGCCGACCTTCACGCACAACTCCAGAATCCTGCCGCCCAGGGCTTCGGCCCGATCAAGTTCACCGGGTTGATTGGCGTCGAACAGAATCAACGGATGCATGTTGCCGTCGCCGGCGTGGAACACGTTCGCCACCCGCAGACCGTATTCGTCCGAGAGCTCGGCGATGGCCCGCAGCACGCCGGGCAGTTCGCGACGGGGAATGGTGCCGTCCATGCAGTAATAGTCCGGCGAGAGGCGACCCACCGCCGGGAAGGCATTCTTGCGCCCGGCCCAGAACAGCACGCGTTCGGCTTCGTCTTTCGCCTGACGCAACTCGATTGCGCCGGCCGTTTGCAGTACCTGGCGCACCCGGTCGCAGTCATCCTGAACATCGGCTTCGACACCATCGAGCTCGCACAGCAGAATGGCCTGGGCGTCCACCGGATAACCGGCGTGGATGAAGTCCTCGGCGGCGCGGATGGCCAGGTTGTCCATCATTTCCAGGCCACCGGGGATGATGCCGGCGGCGATGATGTCGCCAACGGCACGGCCGGCTTTTTCCACGGAGTCGAATGCTGCCAGCAGCACTTTGGCGGTCTGGGGTCTGGGCAGCAGCTTGACCGTGACTTCGGTGATGACCCCGAGCAGGCCTTCGGAGCCGGTGAACAGCGCCAGCAGGTCGAAACCGGGGGCATCGAGGGCGTTGGAGCCCAGGCTCAGGTGCTCGCCGTCGACGGTGAGGATGTCGACCTTCAGCACGTTGTGCACGGTCAGGCCGTACTTCAGGCAGTGAACGCCACCGGCATTTTCCGCCACGTTGCCGCCGATGGAGCAGGCGATTTGCGAGGACGGATCCGGCGCGTAATACAGGCCGAACGGTGCCGCCGCCTGGGAAATCGCCAGATTGCGTACGCCGGGCTGAACCCGCGCAGTACGGGCGGCGGGGTCGATGTGCAGGATGTTGTTGAAGCGCGCCATCACCAGCAGCACGCCTTTCTCCAGAGGCAAGGCGCCACCGGACAAACCGGTGCCCGCACCACGGGCCACGACGGGGACGTGCCGTTCATGGCAGACGCGCAGCACCCCTTGCACTTCGTCGATGTATCGGGGCAGCACCACCAGCATCGGCGTGGTGCGATAGGCCGAGAGCCCATCGCATTCGTAGGGCTTGAGTTCCTCCTGCTGATGGAGGATTTCCAGATTCGGCAAGCGGGTTTTCAGGGTGTGCAACAGCACCTCTTTGTCGACGTCGGGCAAGGCGCCGTCAACGCGTTCATCGTAGAGAATGTTCATGGGTCGATGATTCTCGCTGGAGGCCACTGACCTTCATCATTGGCCTGAGACGGCCGGCTGTCCATTGGGATGTTTGTCTGCACGACGGACCATGTGGGAGCGGGCTTGCTCGCGAAGGCGGCGACACATTCAACACAACTGTCGCCTGACACACCGCCTTCGCGAGCAAGCCCGCTCCCACAAGGGGTCGATTTAATGCCCGCCCACCACCATATGGCTGAACGGCGCGACGTAGGCCTGCAACGTCACCAGTCCGCCGACCAGAATCGCCAGCACGATCGAGTGGAAGAACACGTAGCGCAGGATTTCCCCTTCATGGCCGTACCAGCGGGTGGCGGTGGAGGCGACCACGATCGACTGGGCGTCGACCATCTTGCCCATGACCCCGCCGGAGCTGTTGGCGGCGGCCATCAGCACCGGGCTGATGCCCAACTGCTCGGAAGTCACCCGTTGCAAGCCACCGAACAGCACGTTGGATGCGGTGTCCGAACCGGTCAACGCCACGCCGAGCCAGCCGAGCAGGGTGCCGAACATGGGGTAGAAGATGCCCGTCGCGGCGAAGGCCAGGCCCATGGTCGCATCCAGGCCGGAGTAGCGCGTGAGGAAGCCCAGGGCAAGCATTGCCGCAATGGTGATCAGCGAGTAACGCACCACCCACAGGGTGCGCAGGTACTGGCGGATCAGTTGCGGGATCGAGTAACCCATCAGCAAGCCGCCGACAATCGCCGCCAGCAGAATGCCGCTGCCGGTCGCGGTGAACCAGGTGAACTTGTACACCGCTTCTTCGGTTTTCGGCGCGGGCACCACGGGCGGGACTTTCTCGACCTGCAGGTGCAGGGTGGTGAAGGTCACGACCGGCGCAAACACCGGATTCGCCTCGCGCAGCGGTTTACCCTGGGGATCGAGCTTGGCAGCGCTGGTTTGCGGGTCGATGGCAGGGCGGGTGTCGAAGGTGTTCTTGAAGCCCTGGGTGCCCCAGATGAACACGAAGACCGTGAGGATGATCCACGGCATCCACGCACGCATCACGGCCGGTTTTGCCTCATTGGCAAAGGTTGCAGTCGGTACGGGCTTTTCGTCGTGCTCGGCATCGATCTTCGAGTTGTCGACCCGGCCGGACAGGGCGGCGGAAGTGTGTACCGTGGCCGGCTTCCACACCCTGAGGAAACCGGTCAGGCAGGCCATGGAAATCAGCGCGGCGATCACATCCACCAGCATCGGCCCGTGATAGTTGGACACCAGGAACTGCGGCACGGCAAAACTGACCCCGGCCACCAGGATCGCCGGCCAGATTTCCAGCATCTTGCGCCAGCCGGCGAAGGCCCAGATCAGCCAGAACGGCACCAGCACCGAGAAGAACGGCAACTGTCGGCCGACCATCATCGACAGTTCCATTTCATCCAGCCCGGTGACCTTGGCCAGGGTGATGATCGGCGTGCCGAGGGCGCCGAACGCCACGGGGGCGGTGTTGGCGATCAGCGCCAGCCCTGAAGCGGCGAGCGGCGAAAACCCCAGGCCGATCAGAATCGCGCCAGTCACCGCCACCGGCGTACCGAAACCGGCCGCACCTTCGAAAAACGCACCGAAGCAGAAGGCGATCAGGAGCAATTGCAGGCGTCGGTCATCGGTGATGCGTGCCAGGGAGTCTTGCAGCACCTTGAACGAGCCGTTCTCGGTGGTCAGGCGGTGCAGGAAGATGATGTTCAACACAATCCAGCCAATCGGCAGCAGACCGTTGGCTGCACCGAACAGCGCCGCCGTGCCAGCCATGTTTGCCGGCATGCCGAAGGCGAAGATCGCGATCAGCAAGGCCGAGGTCAGGGCGAGCAACGCCGCCAGGTGCGCCTTGACATGGAAAAAAGCGAGGGACGCCAGCATCACCACCACCGGTACGGCGGCCATGATGGTTGAAAGCACCGGGTTGCCGAACGGATCGTAGACTTGCTGCCAGACCATGTTCCACCTCTGCTTTTTATTGTTGAACGTGCAGATCCCCTGGGGGGAGGTGGTCTTGAGTATAGGTGGCCTTGCGCCGCTGCCAGGGCAGTCCTCTGGTCCAGCGGGTCGGCGCATTTGCGGGGGCTGAGCTAGCATTGCCGGTAGGCTCGCAATCCACAGGCGGGAGGAAAGCAGCAATGACTGAGCGCCATGAGGTCCACAAGGAAACGCTGTCGAACGGATGCCGGATCGAAGTCAAGGCCGAGATCTTGAAGGACGGTTCATTGGGCATGTTCATCGGCGTGTATCGGCCGGACGGCACGGTCATCAATGAAAACCACGATCCACGGCCGCACATGATGGACATGGAGGCGGCGATGGATTGGGGGATCGATATTGCCAAGGGGATTGGCAATAGCCAGCGAACGTTGTGAGCGGTTCCCGTTCGTGCCCGGGCGACCGGCGGTCGCTGTCAGAACCCGAACGAACGGGCCGAGCCTTTTGCCAGCTCGACATCCAGTAGATGCTCGACCAGCACATCATTCAAAAAACGGAACTGATCATTGAGTCCGACCACTTCGTTGCTGAAGTGATGATCGGCTGCCGGAATCAGCAATGCCTCGAAATTTTTGTCGAACATCAGAGTCAACTCTTTACGTGACTCGAATTCCTGCGCGTAGAAATTGTTGCCAAACACCGGAAAATGCACGGCGAGGGTGACGGTGTGAATCATGACGTTTGCTCCTCGCTCAAGACGTACCAGGAAAACACACCCAATGTGAGCGCCGTCAGGGCCAGGCAGGTCAGCAAATGGATCAGCATGATGTTCCCCTCCGATTCGGGGTTTCGTGTTGGCCTGGGATCGATCCTACGCTGACAGCCATCAAGCGGAAGGCAATCGCGGCGATGGTGATTATCGACGCAAGTGATGGTGGTTTTTTCGCTATTGATGCGGACCCTTTCGCGGGCTCCGGGACACCGCCACCTATACTTAAACCGAAAGTTTCGTGTGTCAGGCATTCCGCCCGGTACCAACTGCAGGAAACCACCATCTTGAACCTGCGTTCGCTGATCATTGCCGTGCTGGTGGTGTTGGCGGGGTGTGCTACGCCTGTGCGCGCGCCAGTGGAAGTGGCACCGGTCATCGTTGTTCCTGCCAGCACCTGGCAACAAGTGGACCGGGAGATCGTCGCCGCGTCGCAGGCGGCGACCGAGGAGACCAAAATCTACGCCCGCGGCGCCATGGAATACTGGCGCACACGGGTCTATGAATTGACCGAACAGAATTTCATTCCGTGGTTCAGCAGTTACTGGACCCAGGAATGGCTGTCGATGAAGGTCAGCTGGTACACCATCAGCGCCAAGGGTGAGCAGGACGCCGTGGAAAAACACCTGGCGGCGTACCTGCTCGAAGCCTATCAGGAGAAGGTCCTGGCCCCGGCGGCCGTGGAAGTCGATCCCGATGCGATTCTCGGCCTGGCAGCGGCGTTCTATGTCGATATCCTCAAGGAAGAGCTGCAGAAAATCTCCCACCGCCACGGCGTGCCGATGGCCCAGCTCAACGGGCGCATCCAGAAAGTCCCGGCCATCGCCCTCGGGCCTCCGCCGACGAGGGACGCCTCGTTGTACCAGGTCGTGCACACCGAACCGCTGAACTCCTTGCCGGCCTTCGCCGCGCTGATCGACAAAGTCCATAAGGCCGGTGGCGACAAGGGCGTGGGCTCGACCGACATCGCGATGGCGCCGGTGGCCAGGCGCGCCAGCCGGCGCATGGAAGCCGAGATGGCCCCGCGCGGGGCCGCCAGCGCCGTGGCCGCAGCGACCGGGAAACTGGCCGGTGGCTTGATCACGCTAGGGGTGGCTGGCATTCGCGCATTCATCCAGGCCTTTGACCGGCCCGATAGCGAGGCGCTGATTCGCCGTAGCCTGGGCAATACCTTCGACAAGGTCTGGACCAAACTGGTGCAGAGCCCGACCAGCGGCGTCATGGCCGCCACGCTTTACATGGCGGCGCAGATCGAAGGCAGCCTGGCGGACCGCACTGCACCGCCGGTCGGTTTGGGCACCGGCACTGTCGATCGGACGCCAGCGCAATCGACTATCCAGCAGCACACCCCATGACCCAAGGAGAGCACTCATGTCTTACGTCGATGGTTTTATCGCTGCCGTACCCACCGCCAACCGTGAGCAATACATCAAGCACGCCGAAATCGCCGCCTCGATCTTCAAGGAAAACGGTGCCTTGAGCGT
Source organism: Pseudomonas sp. BIC9C (assembly GCF_034541995.1). NCBI lineage: Bacteria > Pseudomonadati > Pseudomonadota > Gammaproteobacteria > Pseudomonadales > Pseudomonadaceae > Pseudomonas > Pseudomonas sp. BIC9C. Next base: position 186,193 of record NZ_JAWDGM010000004.1, on the reverse strand, counting down.
GGTCGAATGCTGGGGCGAGGACGTGCCGCAAGGCAAGGTCACCTCGTTCCCGCTGGCGGTGAAACTCAAGGACGGCGAAACCGTGGCTTTTGGCTGGATCATCTGGCCGGACAAGGCCACCCGCAATGCCGGGATGGACAGGATGATGCAGGACCCGCGCATGCAGCCGAACGTCAATCCGATGCCGTTTGACGGTCAGCGCCTGGTGTATGGCGGGTTTGAAATACTCCTCGAAGTCTGACGCCGGCCCTGGGATCACTCCGGCGTCGGGGTGATCCTGCAACTCTTGCGCTGCTGGATTTCTTCGTCCGTCGGCCGCTCGCGGATGAACTCGAAGCGCGGCTCACCTTCGCTGTAATGCACCAGCCAGCCCCATTCCAGCTTGAGTTCATCCTGACCTGGCTCGGGCGGTCTGGCCCACCATGGCTCTTTGCTGAGGATCTGTCGCATCGCCCCCTCCGCTTTAAGGCACAACCCGGCGCGGTGTGAAAACTGATTGAGAACGCCCCCTAGAACTATAACGCGCCTGCCGGACGGCGCCAGAAATGCGCTGGCCGGTACGCGAGGGTTGAGTACACTCAGGCAGTCTTCCCTGGAGGTGTCCGGCATGAATGAAGAGTCCCGCGAGCCGTTCAAGCGTCTGTTCTTTGCGCTCGATTGCGCGCCTGCCCAGCGCCGGGACATCGCCCAGTGGCGCAGTGCGCTGCAACTGCGCAATGGACGGCCGGTGCCGGCGGAAAACTTTCACCTGACGCTGAAGTTTTTGGGCGCTGTGGGTGTGGCGCAGATTTCCGACATCTGCATCGCTGCGGCGTCTATTCGCACACCGGGCGAGCGCTTGACGGTGGTGCTGGACCGGCTGGATGTGTGGCGCAGGGCAGGGGCGCTGGTGCTCGCGCCGGAGCAGGCGTCCCCGGCATTGTTGCGATTGGTGTATGCGCTGGAGCAGGCGATGTTGCCGTTCGGTCTGGAGGAAGCACCCAGGGAATACCGTCCGCACCTGACCCTGGCACGGCAGTATCGGGCGCCGGTGCCGGAGCCCGCGACCGCACCGCAATTCTTCCTGCGTGCCGAGCGCTTCACCCTGTTCGAATCCCACAAGGGGCGCTATCGGGCGCTGGCCGAATGGCCTTTGATTGATCCCCAATAAAAAAGGCGCCCGAGGGCGCCAAACTTCACCTTGACCGAGGGAGCCCAGGTGAGGCCGTTCTACTGCAGGAGAGGCAGCGGTGGTAAGGCGCTGCGTGAACGGAAATGGTTGGATCCTTGTGGGAGCGGGCTTGCTCGCGAAGAGGCCATCACCTTCAACATTTATGGTGGCTGGCACACCGTTTTCGCGAGCAAGCCCGCTCCCACACTGGATCGGTGGTGTTCTGGATTATTGGCCGAGTTTCACCTTGGTCCAGCCACGGGTCATGATCCGCTGGATGGCGATCGGCTGGTCCGGCACGGCATAGAGCGTGGCCATCACCGCTTCCGGCGGGTAGGAGCCCGGATCGTTGCGGATCGCCTCATCGACCAACGGTGTGGCCGCCGCGTTGGCGTTGCTGTAGCCGATGTTGTTGGTGATGTCGGCGATCACGTCGGGGCGCATCAGGAAGTTCATGAACAGGTAGGCGTTCTCGACGTTGGCGGCATCGCGCGGGATGGCGAGCATGTCGTAGAAGCTGGCGGCGCCTTCTTTCGGGATGCTGTAGTCGATCTTCACTTTGTCCCCGGCTTCCTGGGCGCGGGCCTTGGCCTGCAGCACGTCGCCGGAGTAACCCACGGCCACGCAGATGTTGCCGTTAGCCAGGTCCGAGATGTATTTCGACGAATGGAAGTACGCCACGTTCGGGCGAATCTTCATGAACAGCGCCTCGGCTTCGGCGATGTGCTGTTTGTTCTGATCGTTCACCGGGTAGCCCAGGTAGTGCAGGGCGGTCGGGATCATTTCTGTCGGCGAGTCGAGGAAGCTGATGCCGCAGGCTTTTAGCTTCTCGGCGTTTTCCGGTTTGAACAGCAGGTCCCAGGAATTGGTCGGGGCGTTGGTGCCGAGCACTTCCCTGACCTTCTGCGGGTTGAAGCCGATGCCGATCGAGCCCCACATGTACGGGATGGCGTGGGCGTTATCGGGATCGCTCGCGGAGGCGTTCTTCAGCAGCACCGGGTTGAGGTTTTTCCAGTTCGCAAGCTTTGATTTGTCCAGCGTCTGGTAGACGCCGGCCTTGATCTGCTTGGCCAGGAAACTGTTGGACGGCACGACGATGTCGTAGCCGGATTTTCCCGCCAGCAGGCGTGCTTCAAGGGTTTCGTTGCTGTCGAACACATCGTAGGTCACCTGGATGCCGGTCTCGTCTTCGAACTTCCTGACGGTATCCGGGCCAATGTAATCCGACCAGTTGTAGACGCGCAGAACCTTGTCATTGGCCTGGGCGCCAGTGGCGATTGCGCCCAATAAGGACAGTGTCAGCAGAGTCCTGCCAAACATTTTCATCGGTACAACTCCATTTTTTTATACAAAACACAAAACCAGTGGCAAGAGCGCTCCTTTGTAGGAGCGAGCTTGCTCGCGAAAAACACAAGGACGCCGCGTTGATTCAGACAGCCCACGTCATCGTGTACGTCCATCGCGAGCAAGCTCGCTCCTACAGGGGGGGCACTAGGCTGTCGCGCCTGCCATTTGCTTTTTCGGTTGTTGCCAGGATTCGCTGGCGGTCTGGTCCATGGCTTCCTGGATCGCGCGCTTGCGGCTTTCTTCGGCACGACGGCTGAAGTACCAGACCATGAAGGTCACGATCGACACTGCCAGCAGAATCAGGCTGGCCACGGCGTTGATCTCGGGTTTGACCCCCAGACGCACCGCCGAGAACACTTCCATCGGCAGGGTCGTGGAACCCGGGCCGGACACGAAGCTCGCCAGCACCAGGTCGTCCAGCGACAGGGCGAACGACATCATGCCGCCGGCCGCCAGTGACGGCGCGATCATCGGAATGGTGATCAGGAAAAACACCTTGAACGGCTTCGCACCCAGGTCCATGGCCGCTTCTTCGATGGACAGGTCCAGCTCGCGAAGGCGGGCGGAGACAACCACCGCCACGTAGGCCGCACAAAACGTGGTGTGGGCGATCCAGATGGTGACGATGCCGCGTTCCTGCGGCCAGCCGATCAACTGCGCCATGGCCACGAACAGCAGCAACAGCGACAGACCCGTGATCACTTCAGGCATCACCAGCGGCGCGGTGACCAGGCCACCGAACAGGGTACGACCCTTGAAGCGCGTGACGCGCGTCAACACGAACGCTGCCAATGTACCCAGGGCCACCGCCGCGACGGCGGTGTAGCAGGCGATTTCCAGCGAACGCACCACCGAACCCATCAGTTGCGAGTTGTCGAGCAGGCCGGCGTACCACTTGATCGACCAGCCACCCCACACCGTCACCAGCTTCGAGGCGTTGAACGAGTAGATCACCAGGATCAGCATCGGCAGGTAGATAAACGACAGGCCGAAAATCAGCATGAACTTTGAAAATCCGAAGCGTTTCATCCCCGTGCCTCCATCTCTTTGGCCTGGCTGCGGTTGAACAGCAGAATCGGCACAATCAGGATCAACAGCATCACCACCGCCAGGGCAGATGCCACCGGCCAGTCGCGGTTGTTGAAGAACTCTTGCCACAACACTCGACCGATCATCAGGGTTTCCGGACCGCCGAGCAGTTCCGGAATCACGAACTCACCGACCACCGGAATGAACACCAGCATGCAGCCGGCGATGATGCCGTTCTTGGCCAACGGCACGGTGATTTTCCAGAAGCTGTTGAAGGTGCTCGAACCCAGGTCCGATGCGGCTTCCAGCAGGCTCTGGTCGTGCTTGACCAGGTTGGCGTACAGCGGCAGCACCATGAACGGCAGGTACGCATATACGACGCCTATGTAGACGGCGGTGTTGGTGTTGAGGATCTCGATCGGGTGATCGATCAGCCCGGTCCACAGCAGGAAGGCATTGAGCAAACCGTTGTTGCTCAGGATGCCCATCCACGCATAGACGCGGATCAGGATCGCGGTCCAGGTCGGCATCATGATCAGCAGCATCAGGACGTTCTGCGCTTCCTTGCTGGCCTTGGTGATGGCGTAGGCCATCGGGAAACCGATCACCAGGCACATCAGGGTGCTGAACAGCGCGACCTTCAACGAACCCAGGTAGGCGGAGAGGTACAGCTCATCTTCGCCCAGCAGGGAGTAGTTGCCGATGTTGAGCAACAGCTGGAATTTCTGCTCGGCGTAGGTGTAGATCTCCGAGTAGGGCGGAATGGCCAGGGCTGCTTCCGAAAAACTGATCTTCATCACCAGGAAGAACGGCAACATGAAGAACAGGAAAAGCCAGATGAATGGAATCCCGATGACGAACTTGCGCCCGCTGGGGACCAACCTCAAAAATTGCTGATTGAAGGTTTTCATGCGCGCAGTACCACGCCGCTGTCGTCTTCCCACCACACGTAGACCTGATCGTCCCAGGTCGGACGCGCACCACGGCGTTCGGCGTTGGCCATGAACGACTGGACGATCTTGCCGCCAGGCAGCTCGACGTAGAACACCGAGTGGCCGCCGAGGTAGGCGATGTCATGCACCTTGCCGCTGGACCAGTTGTAGCGGTTCTCCGGCTTGAGGGTGCTGACCAGCAGTTTTTCCGGGCGGATCGCGTAGGTGATCGACTTGTCCTGCACCGAGGTGCTGACGCCGTGGCCGACGTAGATCTTCTGCTCCAGGTCCGGGCTGTGGATGATCGCGTGACCTTCCAGGTCTTCAACCACGGTGCCGTCGAAGGCGTTCACGTTACCGATGAATTCGCAGACCATGCGGCTGACGGGGGCTTCATAGATGTCGACCGGGCTGCCGATCTGGGCGATCCAGCCCAGGTGCATGATCGCGATGCGCTGGGCCATAGTCATGGCCTCTTCCTGGTCGTGGGTCACCATCACGCAAGTCACGCCCACACGCTCGATGATTTCCACCAGCTCCAGCTGCATTTGCGAACGCAGCTTCTTGTCCAGTGCACCCATCGGTTCGTCGAGCAGCAGCAGTTTCGGACGCTTGGCCAGGGAGCGGGCCAGGGCCACGCGCTGACGCTGGCCGCCGGACAGTTGGTGCGGCTTGCGCTTGGCGTACTGGGTCATGTGCACCAGGCGCAGCATCTCCTGCACGCGGGCTTCGATTTCGGCTGCTGGCAAACGGTCCTGCTTGAGGCCGAAGGCGATGTTCTGCGCCACGGTCATGTGCGGGAACAGCGCGTAGGACTGGAACATCATGTTGATCGGTCGTTCGTACGGCGGCATGTCGGTGATGTCGACACCGTCGAGCAGAATCCGCCCTTCGGTCGGGCGCTCGAAACCGGCGAGCATGCGCAGCAGGGTCGATTTGCCGGAGCCGGAACCGCCGAGCAGGGCGAAGATTTCACCCTGGTGGATTTCCAGGGACACATCGTCCACCGCGGTGGTTTCGTCGAATTTCTTGGTGACGCGATCGACTTTCACCAACACCTTTTTCGGTGCCTGGTGACCTTCAATTGCCTTCCTGTAAGTGCTGGAGGCGTTTGCCATGTGAAACTCCCAACAGGTTTCAGTCGCCAGGCCAACACGGCCCGGCTTAATAGTGGATTGCAAACCCGCATCGGGAACTTCGCTCAGAACGCAGACCCTGTGGGAGCGAGCTTGCTCGCGATGAGGCCGGCACAATCGACATTGATGTCGCCTGACACATCGCTATCGCGAGCAAGCTCGCTCCCACAGGGATTTGCGTTTGCTGACCGAAATCACCCATACCGTTCGGGTTTATTCGGCGCCGCCATCCTGGCTGCCTTTCGTACTTGTTGTTATTGCAGTGTGTTGTTGTCGCGGGTGACGGACGCGCAAAGGCACGCCCGCCTGACCCACGGGGGCAGAAAATCCTTTGTTCGTGTTTTTACGTCAGCGCGAGTGACGTAGCGCCGCCCGTTGCCGGCAGGCTTCGCCGAACGCCTGGAAAATACTCAAATAAGGAGGGTTGTTCAGGACCTGCCATTCCGGGTGCCATTGCACACCGAGGGCGAAGGCCTTGCTGTTCTCCACCGACACCGCCTCGATCAGGCCATCGGGTGCGACGGCTTCGGCACGCAGGCCGGGCGCCAGGCGGTCGATGCCCTGGCTGTGAATCGAGTTGACCTGGAACACCGCCGGCAGGTCCAGCGCTTCGAACACGCCACCGGGCTGCACATTCACCCCATGGGCCGGCGCGTATTGCACGGCCAGGTCCGGGTGGTTGGCTTCGCGGTGATCTAGGAAGCCTTGGAGTTCATGGACTTTCTGATGCAGGCTGCCACCGAACGCCACATTCATTTCCTGAAAGCCCCGGCAGATGCCGAGGACCGGAACGCCAGCCGCAATGGCCGCGCGAATCAGGGGGAGGGTGGTGCGGTCCCGTTGCGGATCGTGCTCCGTACCGGGGGCGCTGTCGGGGCCTTGATAGTGGAAGGGTTCCACGTTCGACGGCGAGCCGGTCAGCAACAGACCGTCGAGCTGCGGCAGCAGGTCATCGATTTCGGTCAGTTCAGCCAGGGAAGGAATGACGACAGGCAGCCCCAGCGCCGCAACGCTGACAGCACGCAAGTACTTGTCGCCGCTGATGTGGTAGGGGTGCAGGCCAATCTGTTTGACGCACGCAGTAACGCCGATCAATGGCTTGAGTGCCATTTTTATCACCTCGAAGTTTCACACTTGAACGAGCTTTTCCGGAGCTTAGCCTCGTTGATTTTAATTAACAACTCCCATGTAAAAAATTCTAAACGCCACACGTCCGATCTTCAGGGTTTATGCGTGCTTGAGGGCGTTTCTGGCACTCATGGCCCTCTGAAAGGCCCGAAAATAAACGTTGAACGGCTGAGTGTTCGCTATTGACTTCACTTTGCCTTTCGGATTGACTGGGCTCGTGAAAGGGCGGTGAACATAATAATTAACAGTAAAAAATAGGTGCATCATGTCGGTCCCTCTGCGTGCCGTTCAACTCAACGAAGCAAACGCATTCCTTAAGAAACATCCTGAGGTTTTGTACGTCGACCTTCTGATTGCGGATATGAATGGTGTGGTGCGCGGCAAGCGCATCGAGCGCACCAGTCTTCATAAGGTTTACGAGAAAGGCATCAACCTGCCGGCGTCTCTGTTTGCTCTGGACATCAACGGTTCCACGGTGGAAAGCACCGGCCTGGGTCTGGACATCGGCGACTCCGACCGGATCTGCTACCCAATCCCGGGCACCCTGAGCATCGAACCCTGGCAAAAGCGCCCGACTGCGCAACTGCTGATGACCATGCACGAACTCGAAGGCGAGCCATTCTTCGCCGACCCGCGTGAAGTGCTGGCCAATATTGTGCGCAAGTTCGACGACATGGGTCTGACCATCTGCGCCGCGTTCGAACTGGAGTTCTACCTGATCGACCAGGACAACGTGAACGGTCGTCCGCAATCGCCACGTTCGCCGGTATCCGGCAAGCGTCCGATGTCGACCCAGGTGTACCTGATCGACGACCTCGACGAATACGTCGACTGCCTGCAAGACATCCTCGAAGGCGCGAAAGAGCAGGGCATCCCGGCTGACGCCATCGTCAAGGAAAGCGCCCCGGCGCAATTCGAAGTCAACCTGCACCACGTGGCTGACCCGATCAAGGCGTGCGATTACGCGGTCCTGCTCAAGCGTCTGGTGAAGAACATCGCCTACGACCACGAGATGGACACCACCTTCATGGCCAAGCCGTATCCGGGCCAGGCAGGTAATGGTCTGCACGTGCACATTTCGATTCTCGACAAGGACGGCAACAACATCTTTGCCAGCGAGGATCCCGAGCAGAACGCCGCGCTGCGTCACGCGATCGGCGGTGTGCTCGAGACCCTGCCGGCGCAGATGGCGTTCCTCTGCCCGAACGTCAACTCGTACCGTCGTTTCGGCGCGCAGTTCTATGTGCCGAACTCGCCGAGCTGGGGCATCGACAACCGTACCGTGGCTGTCCGTGTACCCACCGGCTCAAAGGACGCCGTGCGCATCGAGCACCGTGTAGCCGGTGCCGACGCCAACCCGTACCTGCTGATGGCTTCGGTATTGGCCGGCGTGCACCACGGCCTGACCAACCAGATCGAACCGGGCGCCCCGGTGGAAGGCAACAGCTACGAGCAGAACGAGCAGAGCCTGCCGAACAACCTGCGTGATGCCCTGCGCGAACTGGACGACAGCGAAGTCATGGCGCGCTACATCGACCCGACGTACATCGATGTGTTCGTGGCGTGCAAGGAAAGCGAGCTGGCCGAGTTCGAGAACTCCATCTCGGACCTTGAGTACAACTGGTACCTGCACACTGTTTAAGACGGATCACACCTATCAACTGTGGGAGTGGGCTTGCTCGTGAAGACGGCGGCACAGTCAACACTGATGCCGCCTGATACACCGCCTTCGCGAGCAAGCCCGCTCCCACAGGGGACCGTATTTCCAAGGTCGTAATTGGTTGGCGTTCAATCCGGCGACCACCTATTCCCCTGCGTCGAGTCACAACCATGACAAACACTCGCAGCGATTGGGAGCAACGCTTCCAGTCCCTCTCCATTGAAGGTCGCGCATTCATTGACGGCCAGTACTGCGCGGCCGCCAGTGGCGCCACGTTCGAATGCATCAGCCCGGTAGACGGTCGTTTCCTGGCCAACGTCGCCAGCACCGACGAAGCTGACGCCAATGCCGCGGTCGCCGTGGCGCGCCGCACCTTCGAATCCGGCGTCTGGGCCAACCTGGCCCCGGCCGAGCGCAAGCGTGTCCTGATCCGTTTCGCCGACCTGATCCTGGCCAACCGTGAAGAGCTGGCCCTGCTCGAAACCCTCGACATGGGCAAGCCGATCAGCGACTCCATGAGCATCGACATTCCGGCGACCGCCAATGCGATCCGCTGGACCGCCGAAGCCATCGACAAGATCTACGACGAAGTCGCCGCCACGCCCCAGGATCAGCTTGGCCTGGTGACGCGCGAAGCGGCCGGTGTGGTCGCGGCCATCGTGCCGTGGAACTTCCCGTTGATCATGGCCAGCTGGAAATTCGCCCCGGCCCTGGCAATGGGCAACTCGTTCATCCTCAAGCCTTCGGAAAAGTCGCCGCTGACCGCGATCCGCATCGCACAGCTGGCCCTGGAAGCGGGCATCCCGAAAGGCGTGTTCAACGTCCTGCCGGGCTACGGTCATACCGTCGGCAAGGCGCTGGCGTTGCACATGGACGTCGACGTGCTGGCCTTCACCGGCTCCACGACGATCGCCAAGCAACTGATGATCTACGCCGGACAAAGCAACATGAAACGCGTCTGGGCAGAAGCGGGGGGCAAGAGCCCGAACGTGGTGTTTGCCGACGCGCCGGATCTGCGCGTGGCGGCACAGGCGGCGGCCAGTGGCATCGCTTTCAACCAGGGCGAAGTCTGCACCGCCGGTTCGCGCTTGCTGGTGGAGCGTTCGATTCGCGAGCAGTTCATTCCATTGTTGGTGGAGGCCCTGCAAGCCTGGAAGCCGGGGCACGCGCTCGATCCTGCGACGACCGTCGGCGCGGTGGTCGACCAGCGCCAGCTGGAAAACGTATTGCGCTACATCGAAGTCGGCAAGCAGCAGGGCGGTCAACTGATCGCCGGCGGCAGCCGCACCCTCGAAGACACCGGTGGCCTGTACCTGGAGCCGGCGATTTTCGACGGCGTGACCAACGCCATGACCATCGCCCGGGAAGAAATCTTCGGCCCGGTGCTGTCGGTCATCACCTTCGACACCGCTGAAGAAGCCCTGGCGATTGCCAACGACAGTATCTTCGGCCTGGCTGCCGGCGTATGGACCAGCAACCTGAGCAAGGCCCACACCTTCGCCCGTGGCCTGCGTGCCGGCAGCGTCTGGGTCAACCAGTACGACGGCGGCGACATGACCGCGCCGTTCGGTGGGTTCAAGCAGTCGGGTAACGGTCGGGACAAATCGCTGCACGCGTTCGACAAGTACACCGAACTCAAAGCGACCTGGATCAAGCTTTAAGACCTTTTGAACGGCGGTCGCCTGCACGTTGCCGGCGGCCATCGGAGAAACCTATGAAACAAGATTCCGTTAAACAAAAGCATGTAAACAGCTACTACGCCGCCACCCGCAACTTCACCGGCGATTTCCCGGTGCTGGAAGGGGCGGTGGACTGCGACGTCTGCGTGATCGGCGCCGGCTACACCGGTCTGTCCTCGGCGCTGTTCCTCGCCGAAGCGGGCTACAGCGTGACCGTGCTGGAAGCGGCCAAGGTCGGCTTCGGTGCCAGTGGTCGCAACGGCGGCCAACTGGTCAACTCCTACAGCCGCGACGTTGATGTCATCGAAGAGCGCTATGGCGACAAGACCGCCGAAGTCCTCGGCAGCATGATTTTCGAAGGCGCCGACATCATCCGTCAGCGCATACAGCACTACGACATCCAGTGCGATTACCGTCCAGGCGGTATCTTCGCGGCGATGAACAAGAAGCAACTCAAGGGCCTGGCCGAGCAGAAGAAGAGTTGGGAACGCTACGGCAACAAGAACCTGACACTGCTCGGCGAAGCCGACATCAAACGCGAAGTCGGTTCCGACGCCTACGTCGGCGGCCTGCTGGACATGCAGGGCGGCCACATTCACCCGCTGAACCTGGCCCTCGGCGAAGCCTCGGCCATCATCGGCCTGGGCGGCAAGATCTACGAGCAATCGGCGGCGGTGGAAATCAACTACGGCGAGCCGATCACCGTGCGCACAGCCAAAGGCCTGGTGAGGGCCAAGTACCTGTTGATCGCCGGTAACGCCTACCTGCCACAGGGCCTCGACAACCGCGTGACCAGCAAGAGCATGCCGTGCGGTTCGCAGATCGTCGTCACCGAGCCGTTGTCGGAAAAACAGGCCCGCAGCCTGATCAAGAACAACTACTGCGTCGAAGACTGCAACTACCTGCTCGACTACTACCGCCTGACCGCTGACAACCGCCTGCTGTACGGCGGTGGCGTAGTCTACGGCGCTCGTGAACCGGACGACATCGATCAACTGATCCGCCCGAAAATCCTCAAGACCTTCCCGCAATTGAAGGACGTGAAGATCGACTACCGCTGGACCGGCAACTTCCTGCTGACCATGTCGCGCATGCCGCAATTCGGCCGTATCGAGAAAAACGCCTACTACATGCAGGGCTACAGTGGCCACGGCGTTACCTGCTCGCACCTGGCCGGCAAACTGATCTCGGAGATGATCCGTGGCGATGCCGAGCGTTTCGACGCGTTTGCCTCGCTGCCGCACATGCCAATGATCGGCGGGCGCACTTTCTCGGCACCGTTGACCGCCCTCGGCGCCGTGTACTACTCGCTGCGCGACCGTTTCGGCATCTAGACTTTACCTCGCCGGCGGCCGCCCTAAAAAGGTGCTGCCGGTTTTTTTATCTGACACACCGCAGTCTGCTTGTGGGAGCAAGCCTGCTCGCGAAGAGGCCATATCAGTCAAAATAGATGGCGCCTGACACACCGTTTTCGCGAGCAGGCTCGCTCCCACAAGTCGTTTTTTTCTGCCGTTTATCGAACCTGCTGAGCATTACGAACAAACGTGATTTAATAGCCGCCTTTCACGTTTCCGGGACCGGAAAACGGCGTGATCCGCGCCTGCTCTCCACCCCTCCATTATCCTTGTAGGAGCGAGCTTGCTCGCGATAGCGGCGGTTCAGTCAACATCAATGTTGAAGGTCAAATCAGAATCGCGAGCAAGCTCGCTCCTACAGGTTGGCGCATAAGGCTGTCATGGACACGGGCTCACGACTCAAATTAGTACGCGAAAGCTACAAACTGTCCCAGCGCGAGCTGGCCCGGCGTAGTGGCGTCACCAATGCAACCATCTCCCTGATCGAACAGAATCGGGTCAGTCCTTCCGTCAGCTCCCTGAAGAAATTGCTGGAGGGCATCCCCATGTCCCTGGCTGACTTCTTCACCTTCGATCAGCCACCACGCGAACACCAGTATGTCTTCCGCGCCAATGAACAGCCTGACCTTGGCCGCCATGGCCTGCGCCTGCTGCTGATCGGCGCGTCCGTGCCGAGCCGGCAGATGCGCCTGCTGCGCGAACAATACGCACCGGGCGCCAGTTCGGGTGAAGAGCCGATCGTGCATTCCGAAGGCGAGGAGTGCGGGTTGGTGACACGGGGTACCGTGGAGTTGACCGTGGACGGGCAGGTGAGTGTACTGAATGCCGGGGATGGCTATTACTTCCCGACGACCCTGCCGCATCGGTTTCGCAATATCGGCGCGGATGAGGCTGAAATTATCAGTGCCAACACGCCGGCGAACTTCTGATTACGACGATGCGTAATTCGGCTGCTGGCTGAGCCTGCATTGACCGTGGATGATAAAAATCCGATGCCCATTCAGGCGTCGGATTTTTTTATGCGACCAAAGATCATGCAATTGGGCTTAATTGACCGTTTTGAGGCCGCTCTTTCATGACGTCACGGCCTTGCACTGGTTGCGCAGGTCGTCGTTATGGATATTTTCGCACCCTTTACCACCTTGCTTCGCCCGGCAATTCGCAGCCCGGCGGGAGCAAGTTCCCTCGCCACAAAGAAACAAGCCCTGCAAATTTTTCAAACGTCGAGATTGAACGTTCGTCGGATGGCGGGTTGCTACCATCGCAAATGCCTGCCGATCTCGACACGGCTGCTACGCTTGGTCGTTGCAGTGCCCGAGCCCCATTCCTGCTCGCGCTGCAAGGGTAATCACGGAGTGCGACATCCATTCCTGTCGGCAACCTGCACGGAGGCAGGCGATGGTGATCAAGAGCATGGCCGATTCGGCTGCGGCGGGGGTTCCCGTGCCGCTCGATCGGGAAGAAATCGAGCGGGTGTTGGCGCTGTTGCTGGCCAGCCCGTTGTTTGCCAAATCCAGGCGCATGGGCAGTCTGTTGCGCTTTCTGGTCGAGCACGACCTTCAGGCTTGCAATACGCCGCTGACCGAACACGCCATCGGCATCGCGGTGTTTCGTCGTGACCCGGCAGTGTATTGCACGGGCGACGATCCGGTGGTGCGAGTGCAGGTGGGGCGCTTGCGGCGCAAGCTCGCAGCGCATTACGCCGGCAACGGCCAGCAGGACCCGGTGCGCTTCAGCATTCCACCCGGGTGTTATCGCTTGACCTATCAGCGGCTGCGGCCCAAGGGTGTCGGCACTCGCCACCCTGTGGTCCAGATCCAGCCGTTTACCTGCCTCACCCGCGATGGCGATGACTTTACCCGGGGTTTGTGCGAGGAGTTGAGCTGCCGACTGTTCGAGTCGTTCGAGCAGACGCAGACCGGGACCAATCATGTATTGATGCGGGTGGCACGCCACAGCGAGCCGGTACCGGACTTCAAGCGTGGCGGGCGTTGCAGCTTTTGCCTGGAGGGCAGCGTGCGGGTCGAGCCTTCGCGGGTGCGAGCGTCATTGCGCCTGGTGGAGGTGGCGCAGGGGCGGATTCGCTGGTCGGCGCAGTTCGATCGTGATCGACCCTATGGCATCGCCACCCAGGAGGACCTCGCGCAGTCGATCTGTCGCTCGCTGACGGGTTACTTCATCACAGCGGGCAACGAGGAGTGAAAGGGGCAACCGCAAGGTTGCCCCGGCATGACAGTTACACGGTTTTCCACTGACCGCCTTCGTAAAGGCGACCTGCGGTGTTATCGAACGTCAGGTCGATTTCGATCGCCTTGGAGCGTGAGGTACTGAACATGGTGCTGGTCTGTACGTTCTGTTCGAACCACACGAGGATGGTTTCCACCGGCGTCAGCACGGTATTGCCGGTGACGACCTGGTTGACGGCCACATAGATCGGCGTACTGACCTGGTTGCCATCGATACCGGTGGACAACTGGTTGACCCCCGGATGAATCGGCGCGTAGTTGTTCACGAAAGTCAGGGAAGTGTCCGGGCCACCGGTTACCGCCGGGCTCAGCAGGCCGCTTTCATCGAGTGTCGAGGTTTGCCCCAGGCCAATGTTGACGATGTTGGTCGAGACTTTGACTTGCACGTTTTCCTTGAACACGTTGGAGGCGAACAGCTGATACTGCGGCGTCCAGCTGAACTCGTTGTTGCTCAGGTAAGCGTCATAGGACTGCCAGACCACGTTGTAGTCGGCGTCACCCACCTTCTTGGCAAAGCACAGCTTGTAGCCGGACTTCTTCAGCAGCGTAAGGTCGCCAGCGGCGATTTCGATGGTGACGGTTTTTTGCGAAGCCGCCAGGGCCGACCTCAGTACCCGGCCGTAATCCGACGCCTTCAGTTGCGTTGGCGTTGCACCCATGATCGACTTGACGGCTTCTTGCACATCATTGTGAAGCTGCTGGCTCTGTTGGCTGACAGCGATTGATTTGCTCATGGTTTCCCTCTTCCTTGGTGGTGTGTTGGGCAATCAATGGGCTGCTGGTGTTTGGCGCTACAGTCCATTGACGGCCTCATTCTAGGGGCGAGGGGCAGGGCGGCTAAGTGTCTTGGTGTTACAAGCGGGTATCGGGGTTGTATCAGGGACCGAGTCAGCGGGGCAGCCGATCGGCCGCCCCGCCTTGACCTCAGGCGGCCCGGGCATCGGCCCAGACGAAGTTCCAGCTGGTGCGTTTACCCTTGGCGATCTCGATCAGCTTGTTCTCGTACACCGTGTGATTGACCACGCCGGTGTAGGTCAGGGTGCGGGCGGCATTGGTCCCGGTGACCTCGCCCGGCTTGCCGCCCGACTCGACCATGGCTTTTTTCATGTCGGCATCCGACGGGGCGCTGCTCTGGTTTTTTTCAACTTTGACGAAACTCATGATTCACCTCTTCCGTGATGGGGGGATCGGTGCCGGCGCGGGCCGACAAGTCGACGACCCTGTTCCACACCGACGGCCATACTCTATTGGCCCGTTCGGCGGCGCAGAAGTGACAACTGCGGCGCTGAGGTAACAATCGGGAAACAGCGCCAGGCATTGAAGTATCTGCGACGTATCAGGCGTGGATTCACATCGAAGAAGGTTGCGGCGAGTATCTCGGGCCGAATGGGCACTTACCGAATGGAATTCCACACACGGTTTTAGAGTTGTGCTGCAGGAAATCGCAGGTCGCGACGTCACTTCTCGATAAACCCGCGAATCGCCGCGATGGTCTGCGTCGGCGCTTCCTCCATCAGCCAATGCCCGGCCCCCGGAATCACCACTTCGGTGACCTTGTCCGCGGCATTGCGCATGACGATGGCCTCATTGGCCCCGAAGGATTTCTCACCCCCGACCGCCAGCACCGGCATGCTCAGTTTTTTGACCATCGACGCTTCGTTGTCCACGGCATCCTGACGAATGCTGCGGAACTGGGCGAAGGCGGCGTGCATGGCGCCGGGGCGGGCGTAGAGTCTGGCGTAGTGCTGGCGGATGCCTTCATCGACCTTGGCCGGGTTGCCGGCGAACTCGTTCCAGAAGCGGTCGAGGTAGAGGCGTTCACGCCCGGCGACCAGGCGCTCCATGTCCGCTCCGCCGAAGTCGAAGTGCCACAGCATCGGCGAGCGAACGATATCGTTCCACGGTGGAATGCCCGGTACCGGCGCGTCCATCACCACCAGGCGATCGGTGTGCTCCGGGTAGCGCGAGGCATAGGCGAAGGCGACCATGGTGCCGATGTCGTGGCCGACGACCACCGAGTGCTCGATCTTCAGCGCATGC
Source organism: Pseudomonas sp. BIC9C (assembly GCF_034541995.1). Lineage (NCBI taxonomy): Bacteria > Pseudomonadati > Pseudomonadota > Gammaproteobacteria > Pseudomonadales > Pseudomonadaceae > Pseudomonas > Pseudomonas sp. BIC9C. The sequence continues at coordinate 170,491 of NZ_JAWDGM010000004.1, read as the reverse complement.
AACACGCCGCGGATATCGCCGGCCTGGGTCTTCTTGTCGTAGCCCGCCGCTGGAATCGATGACAGGCCCATGCCGCGCAGGTCCGGCACCACCACGGTGTGGTCCCGTGCCAGGTCGGCCGCCAGCGGTGCCCACATGTCGCCGGTGTCGCCAAAGCCATGCAGCAACACCACCGCCGGACCCTTGCCGCCGACGCGCACGTGCATTGTGATGCCATCGACGGGGATGTCCCGGGTGTGGAAAGACGCCGGGAACGGCGTGACATCGGCGTGGGCCACAAGGCTTAGAGCGAGCAAGGTGAGTGTGGCCAGCAAGGGGCGGATCATGTCGGTGTCTCCAGACGGATGCAGGGGAGCGGGGAAGCGTTTCACCGGGTTTCGCTGGAGTGAGCGTAGACGTATCCCAAGCCACTGATGGATCACTTTGCGCTTGATCAGCGACTCAAAACCCACCGTCCACGGACGGAAAACGAACCTCGTGGACACATCGCGCAATGATTTGCGTTCGCGGGCGATTTGTCATGTTCAGCGTCATTTCAATGTAGATATTAGTCAGCCCAATGTGATTTCAATGAGGCTGCACTGTGTTCCAACGACTTGTGTGTTCGCTGTCTGTCTTGAGCCTGTCCATCGCTGCCGCCCAGGCTGCCGAGACGGTTCCCCTCAACACGCCACGCCTGAAGAGCATCGACAATTTTCGCGACGTCGCCGGGCTTGCCACTGCCTATACCACAGCCAATGACGGCACCCTGCGTGGCGGGGTGTTTTACCGCTCCAACGCGCTGACCCCGTCGGCGGCGGATCTGGCGACCCTGAACGGCCTGGGCATCAAGGCTGTCTACGACCTGCGCACGCCCAGCGAGATCGCCGCCACGCCCGACAGGATGCTCACGGGCGCGACGTACACCAACATCGACATCATCGGCGGCTCCACGTCTGGCGCGAACGTCACCAACGTCGCGTTCCACAGCGCCGCCGAAGCCACCGCCATGATGCAGGACACCAACCGCGATTTCGTCAGGAACGCGGGAATGCGCAGCGAGTTCAACCAACTGTTCAATGAGCTGGCCGCGGTCGACGGCGCCGCGCTGTTCCATTGCACCGCCGGCAAGGACCGTACGGGCTGGACCGCCGCTGTGCTGCAAAGCATCGCCGGGGTCGACGATGCCACCATCATGAGCAACTACCTGGCGACCAACGACTATACGGCTGCGCGTATCAAGGCGACCCTGGCGGCGATGCCACCGGCCATGGCGACCATTTATGCGCCGCTGATCGGTGTGGAGGCCAGTTACCTGCAGGCCGGCCTGGACCAGGTGACCGCGCAGTACGGCACGATGGATAACTACCTCAAGCAAGGCCTTGGCCTGTCCCAGGAAACCCTCTACGTGCTGCGCGGCAAGATGGTGTTCTACAACAGCTTGCCTGGCGCGGCAGACCTGGCCGGCAACGCCGCCGCCGGCGCGCAGTTGTTACAACAACTGCAGAACAGCAACCTGTCGGGCAGCTACAGCGCCTACAACTATTACCTGCAATCGGCCATCGATGCGCGCAGCCTCGGGGGCGTCGAGTCCACCGTCGGCGGTCAGGTACATGCCGACGCTGCCAGCTATCTGTTGCGCCAGGGCGCGATGATCGAACAGGCCGCCGCGCCCTTCACCAGCGGCATCGACCTCAAGGCCGGGCAATATCGACTGTGGAGCACCGCCCTGGCGGGGTATCTGGGCACCGACGGCTCATCCCAAGCCTCAAGCAGCAACGAGCATAGCCAGGGTATGATGATTGGTTTGACCCAGCGCTTTTCCGAACGGCTCAGCGCCCATGCCGGTTTCGGCTACAGCAGCGGCAATGTCGGTGGCGCCGGTGGCGAGGCCGATACCGACCTGACTTTCTTCAGTGTCGGCGCACGCTTCGCACCCAAGGGTCTGGAACGTGGCCTGTTTGTGGATGCCGATGCCAGCGCCGGCTACCTGGATTACGAGAGCGAGCGCGAACTCGGCGGTGGTCTGGGTACGGCCAGGGGCGACAGTCATGGCAACCTCACCGGCGCGACCCTGGCATTGGGGTACCGTGTTCCGGTGAACGGCGTGACCCTCGAGCCAAGCCTCGGTGTGCGAATCAGCCACGTCAACCTGTCAGGCTTCCAGGAAAAAGGCAGTGAGCTGGCCCTGGACGTCGATGGCATCCAGGAGACCCGCAAAAGTGCGGTGGCCAACCTCAACGCATCATTTGCACCGGTCGGCCTGGGCGCCTGGCAAGTAGTGCCGGGCGTGCAAGTGGGCTACGAGCATGTGCTGGGCGACCATGAAATCGACAGTGAGGGGCACCTGCTGGGGCTGGACGTTGAACAGCAAGCCGCCTTCGACAATCGTGACCAGTTCACCGGTGGCGTCAATGTCATGGCCAATCTGGGTGCGTGGAGCGTGGGTGCAGAAATTGGTGCCAGCAGTGGCGGCGATAGCCATGGCTTCAATGGTGGTCTGAAGGCCAGCTATCTGTTCTGACGGGATCCTTGTGGGAGCGATCCTGCTCGCGATGACGGAGTGTCAGTCAGCATCGTTTTTGAATGTGCTGGCCCCTTCGTTGGATCGTCGCCCGGAGCAAGCCCGTCCCCACAAGGTTTTGTCCTTGCCACATGACCCGGGCACGACACACGACCTGTGGGAGCAACTGTCTGCAAGTTGACCTGATGTTACCGCTGTACCTGATCAAATTGTGGGAGCAACGGTGCGGCAATCCGACCTGCTCGCGAAGGCGGTCTGACTGAGTACATATCCGTTTTTTTGGTCACGGCGACTGGCGGTTTCGCCCTGACGGCGACTCACTTTTTTTGACAAACGCCTCAAAAAAAGTAAGCAAAAAAAACGCTCGCCCCGAACGTCCGGCCCCTCGCCTAGGCTCGAGGTTCCTTCGCTCCGGCATTCATCCGGGGGCATTGCCCTCCGGTCGGCTTCGCGCGACCTACATGCAATGGGTTCGACTGCGTCGAACGGCGCTGCGCGCCAATCCCCGGATGAACGCTTCCACTCAGCCTGCCGAGGGGGCGGGTGGATCAAGATCAAGAGCGGCAGGCGAGCTAACGCTCGGCCTGTTGAGTGATGAAGAGCAGTGGGTGTACGCAGACCCATTGTAGGAGCGAGCCTGCTCGCGATGGTCGTCAACGATGACGCGGGCTGCCTGAATGCCCGCGGTGTCCCGTTGTTTTTCGCGAGCAGGCTCGCTCCTACAATTTCTCAATTGGTCGCCATCGGCCGCGTTCGCAGGCCCTTTCTCACATCGGCGGGACTGATGCCGTAGGCACTCTGGAAATACTGGCAGAACCGGCCGACATTGCTGAAGCCGTGTTGCAAGGCCACGTCAGTCACCGAAAGCGACACCCCCTGGGACAGCGCGGCAAAGGCGCGCTCCAGGCGTACCTGGCGCTGATAAGCGACGATCGAAGTGCCCATGAAACGCTGAAAACCCTCCTGCAAGGCGCGCAGGCTGACGTTGGTCAGTTGCGCCAGTTCCGTACCGCTGGCCAGGTGGTCGGGATGCGCCTGAATGTACTCGACAGCCAGCTTCACATGCCGCGGCGCTATCAGTGGGGAAGGGCGCTGAAGGGCTTCGGTGAAGTTGTGCGGCCAGGCTTCCAGCACCGCATCGACCAGCATTTCGCGAAGGCGCGAAGGCATCAGCGAACCGGTGTTGATCAGCAGGTCGAACTCGGTGCCCGTGGCCAGGTCCACCAGTGCCTTGATGCCCTGCAAGGCGGATACGTTCAGGTCCACCACGGGCTCGAAACAGACTTTCTGCAGGATCGGCTTGCCCAGCAGCATCGACAGCCGTTCGGTGATCAGCGCCCGGCTGATCGAGATCCCGTGCTGCGCATGATTATCGACGAAGCGTGCCGAGCGGACCTCGGCCTTGTCGATGGCCAGGCCGACCCGGGCAAAACCTGTCGACTCGGTGACGTGGTTGAAGATGATCTTGCCGGCGGTGGGAATGACGAAGGTGATTTCATCGAGGGGGGCCGGAAAAGCCACCGTGAAGTCACCGCGATAGTGCATGCGACGGAAACTGACACCTTCGTGCCTGCCGTAGACCCCGCCGATGATGATGTTTTTCGGTGGCGGCGGAGAGTCGCAATAGAGGTTGCCGAACAGGTTCGAGAACAACGCGCCAAAGTCGTCGCAGCTCATGTCGTTGGATCTGATGATGATTTGCTTGCGCGTCGTGCTTGAGTACACCTGAAGTGTCACCTTGAGCGGAGGGCAAAGCCCTGGTACAGGGAACTGGCGATCGGAGATCGAGCGGATGTGGTTCGGGGAAGCGCCAAGACGTTATCAGTGAGTAATGACAGGTTTGTGACCCGGGTTTTTACCGCTGTCGCCGCTCGCACTGAACAACCGGTGGCACGAGCGGTATCGGCAGGTGGGCTGAGCTGAAGTGGCCGCGGCTATTTCACCGGCTCTGCAGGTTTGATATCCCCGCAAAAGATATCGAAGTTGCCATCGGTCGCAGCCGTTCGCACGACCACCGAGTATTTGCCGGCAAGCAGGGTTTGCAAGGGGACAGGTGCCGTCCTGGAAAACGTCCAGCCACGCACGGGTTGGCGTTCGGTGTTGACGGTGTCGTTCATCGCGTAGGCGACAGACCCGGGTCGCTCGCAACTGCCATTATTGATGAAAGAGTAAAGGCGCAAGGGCAGGGACGCCCCGCTTGGAACACCGCTGACGAAGAAACTGAGCCCGGTTTTGTTGTCCCAGTCCGTCAACGTGACGTTGCCGATCTGACCGGCGTTTTGCCGGGTGGCGACCAACTTGACGTTTACGCCATGATTCGGCGAAGTGGTGCAGCCGAAAAGGCTTGCTGCGACCATGAGTGCTGCCAGTGAGAGGTTGAGCTTCATTGCCAAACTCCTGAGTTGAAGAACTGCAATGGGAGAATTAGCGGGTATAGCTCATTTATCGCTTTCTGACGTCGTCCATATAAGGCTTTCCCTTTTTGAGCGGTGATGGTGGGGCGTTGTCCCTTTCGCCAGCGATGGAACGGCGTGGCCGCGCAAACCGGCTACATTTGTAACTGGCCGAACCTGCGTGGATTGCCCACTGGCACATGCGCCTGGATGTCGATGAAGGTTTGCAGTGGTCAGGCGTGCAGTTAAAGGATTGTGCGGTCAGTTGAGCCCACTCATCATCCGCACCGGACGAATTGCGACTGGAGTGACTCATGAATCAACAAGGCAGCCATCCGCAAGAGCGGAGTCCAGGCGCTCCACAACGGGGTACCTTGCTCAGCCTGTTGATCCCGGAGTGGCTCGGCAGTTACCGGCCCGACTGGCTGCGAGGCGATGTGGTCGCCGGGCTGACGGCAGCGGCCGTGGTCATTCCCAAGGCGCTGGCGTACGCCACCATTGCCGGCCTGCCGGTGCAGGTCGGGCTGTACACGGTGCTGGTGCCGATGGTGATCTATGCCGTGCTCGGTACCTCGCGCCCGCTCAGTGTCAGCACCACAACCACCCTGGCCATTCTTGCCGGCTCCGCGTTGGGCCAGATCAGCCCCGATGGCGATGCGGCGACCTTGCTGGCGGGTTCCGCCACGCTGGCCCTGATGGTGGGCGCAATTTTGATCGTCGCGGGGTTGCTGCGCCTGGGTTTCGTCGCCAACTTCATTTCCGAACCGGTGCTGGTGGGTTTCAAGGCCGGCATCGGCGTGGTCATCGTGCTCGATCAACTACCCAAACTGCTGGGTACTCACATCGACAAAGATGGCTTCCTGCACAATCTGCTGGCCACGGTTCAGAGCATCGGTCACGCCTCCCTGCCGACCGTGGCGGTCGGTGTGTTCATGGTACTGCTGCTGGTCGGCATGAAGCGTTTTACCCCGCGACTGCCCGCACCGTTGATTGCGGTGGCGCTCGGCATCCTCGGCATGAGCCTGTTTGGCCTGGAGCGCTTTGGTGTGTCTGCGGTCGGCGTTGTGCCGATCGGAATGCCCGCGCCGACCCTGCCGGTATGGTCGTTGGCCGAAACCCTTTGGCCTTCGGCGATGGGCATCGCGCTGATGAGTTTCACCGAAACCATCGCCGCGGGGCGTGCGTTCGCCCGCAGTGACGAGCCCGCGCCACAACCGAATCGGGAGCTGCTGGCCACTGGCATTGCCAACATCGGCGGTGCGTTTCTCGGGGCCATGGTCGCGGGGGGCGGGACCACCCAAACGGCGGTGAACCGCCTGGCCGGCGCCCGTTCGCAACTGGCTGCACTGGTCACCGCTGCACTGGCATTGGGCACGTGCCTGCTGCTGGCACCGCTGATTGGCCTGATGCCCAATGCCACGCTCGCCGCCGTGGTGATCGTGTATTCGGTGGGTCTGATCGAACCGGCGGAATTTCGCGAGATCCTGTCGGTGCGCCGTACCGAATTCGTCTGGGCCGTGGTGGCCATGATCGGCGTGATGCTGCTGGGCACGCTGCAAGGGATCGTCGTGGCGATTATCGTCTCGCTGCTGGCCTTGGCCTATCAAGTATCGGACCCACCCGTGCACATCCTCGGGCGCAAGCCTGGCACCAATGTGTACCGGCCGCAGTCCGCCGAACACCCCGATGACGAACACTTTGACGGACTGCTGTTGCTGCGGCCCGAGGGGCGGGTGTTCTTTGCCAATGCCGAGCGCATCGCCGAGAAGATCCGGCCGCTGATTGATGCGGCGACACCCCAAGTCGTGGTCCTGGACCTGCGCAGCGTGTTCGACCTGGAATACACAGCCCTGAAAATGCTCACCAATGCGGAACAACTCATGGGCGAGAAAGGCATCTCGCTGTGGCTGGTAGGCATGAGCCCGAGCGTCTGGGCCATGGTCATCAAGGCACCGCTGGGACACACGCTGGGCGAGGCCCGCATGTTCCTGAACCTGGAGCAGGCGGTTGAACATTACCAGCGCAGTCGGCGCTGAATGAACGCGGCCGGGCGCACTCCGGACGCTGTGTAACGCATTGACGGAGGTAACGGGCATGGCAAAGAAGAAGGCGGCACCGAAAAGCAAACCGGTCGAAGGCGGCAAGCTCAAGAACAAGGTTTATCTCGAGGAACTGGCGCGGCTGCATGTCGAGCTGGTCAAGCTGCAGGAGTGGGTGCAGCACACGGGTGCCAAGGTTTGCATCCTCTTCGAGGGCCGTGATGGCGCCGGCAAGGGCGGGACCATCAAGGCGCTGACCGAACGGGTCAGTCCGCGGGTGTTTCGGGTGATGGCGCTACCGGCACCGACCGAACGGGAAAAAAGCCAGATGTATGTGCAACGTTATCTGCCGCACCTGCCGGCGGCCGGTGAAGTGGTGATCTTCGATCGCAGCTGGTACAACCGCGCCGGTGTAGAGCGGGTCATGGGGTTTTGCAGTGAAGAGCAGGTGCGCACCTTTCTCACCGGGGTGCCTCGAGTCGAGCAGGCACTGGTCGAATCGGGAATTATCCTGATCAAATACTGGCTTGAAGTGAGCCAGGAGGAACAGACCCGACGCCTCAAGGAGCGTATCACCGACGGGCGTAAAATCTGGAAGCTGTCACCCATGGACCTCAAGTCCTATAACCGCTGGTACGATTACTCCCGTGCCCGGGACGATATGTTCGAGGCCACCGACACCGAATTCGCCCCTTGGCGGGTCGCCAACTCCAATGACAAGCGGCGGGCGCGATTGAACATCATCAGCGATGTGCTGAACAGCATTCCTTACGAGGATGTACCACGGGCAAAAGTGACGCTGCCCAAGCGGCAAAGTCCCGGTAACTATCGGGATCCGAACTATCCGTTCAAGTTCATCCCGGAAAAATTCTGATCGAGGCATTGGGCAGGAGCCGGCCCACGCCGGCTCCTGCTGCATGCCATCAGGCCTTGATCACGTACCCATACGCCCGGGTGCGACCGCCTTCGTGTTTCAGGTAGACGCCCTGTAGCTCCGGTGTGAACCCCGGCAACGCGTTGATGCCTTCTTCCAGGGCCAGGAAGTATTTCAATACCGCGCCACCCCAGATCTCTCCCGGCACCACGCAGAGCACACCCGGCGGATAGGGCAGTGCACCTTCGGCGGCGATACGCCCGTCCGCATCCGCCAGCGCCACCAGTTCGACGTTGCCACGGATGTATTCGATTTGCGCTTGCTGCGGGTTCATGGCCTTTTTCGGGAAGTGTTCCTTGCGGAACATGTTCTTCTGCAACTGCTGCACATTGTGGCTGCGATACAGGTCGTGCATTTCCTGGCAGAGCTGGCGAATCGTGTAGTTGCGATAGCGCTCCTGATGCTGCGCGTAGATGGCCGGCAGCACCCGGCTCATCGGCGCGTCATCGCTGATGAAGCGTTCGAAGCGGGCGATTTGCGCGGCCAGGTGGGTCATCTTCGCCCAGTCTTCAGCCGGGGTGAGCAGGAACAGAGTCGAGTTCAGGTCGCATTTTTCCGGGACGATGCCGTTTTCACGCAGGAAGTTGGCGAGGATGCCGGCATGAATACCGAACTCGGTGTAGCTGCCGTCCACCGGGTCGATGCCCGGGGTGGTGAACAGCAGTTTGCACGGGTCGATGAAGTACTGCTTCTCGGCGTAGCCGCCAAAGGCATGCCAGCGGTCCTTCGGATGAAACTCGAAGAAGCGGATGTCATTGGCGATTTCTTCCGTCGGGTAGTCTTCCCACGCGCGCCCTTCGATGGTGTACGGCACGAACGGCCGGACCATGGTGCAGGCTTCGAGAATCAACTTGCGCGCTTCGATGCCGAACTTCACGCAGTCCTCCCACAGGCGCAGGCCGCTGCGGCCTGAGTGAATGCGCGCGTTGACATCCAGCGAGGCGAACAGCGGGTAGAACGGGCTGGTGGACGCCTGGGACATGAAGGCGTTGTTGAGCCGGTGGTGGTTGCAATAGCGGGCCTGGCCTTTGATGTGCCGGTCTTTCTTGTGCACCTGGGAGGCCTGGGAAAAACCGGCCTGCTGTTTGTGCACCGATTGCGTGACGAAGATGCCCGGGTCATTCTCGTTCAGGTCGAGCAACAGTGGCGAGCAGTCTTTCATCATCGGGATGAACTGTTCGTAGCCGACCCACGCCGAGTCGAACAGGATGTAGTCACACAGCTTGCCGATGCGGTCGACCACTTGCCGGGCGTTGTAGACAGTGCCGTCATAGGTGCCCAGTTGAATGATCGCCAGGCGGAATGGCCGTGGCAGTTGGGCCTTGTCCGGGGCGACTTCGGCAATCAGTTCGCGCAGGTACTCTTCCTCGAAACAGTGGGCGTCGATGCCGCCGATGAAGCCATAGGGGTTGCGCGCTGTTTCCAGATACACCGGCGTGGCGCCGGCCTGCAACAGCGCGCCCTGGTGGTTGGACTTGTGGTTGTTGCGGTCGAACAGCACCAGATCGCCCGGGGTCAGCAGGGCGTTGGTCACCACCTTGTTCGATGCCGAGGTGCCGTTGAGCACGAAATAGGTCTTGTCGGCGTTGAACACCTGCGCGGCGTGTTTCTGTGCCAGCAGCGCCGGCCCTTCGTGGATCAGCAGGTCACCGAGCTTGACGTCGGCGTTGCACATGTCGGCGCGGAACAGCGTCTCGCCGAAGAAGTCGAAGAACTGCCGGCCGGCCGGGTGCTTGCGAAAGAACTGGCCGCCCTGGTGACCGGGACAGGCAAAGGTCGCGTTTGCCGCCTCGGTGTACCGTTTGAGCGAATCGAAGAAGGGCGGCAGCAGGCTTTCTTCATAGGCTTTGGCCGCTGTCTCCAGTTGGTTGCCATGGTATTCGACGTTGCTGGGGGACAGGTCGAAGATGCCGTTCACTTGCAGCAGCACGTCATTGAGGTGTTTGTAGACTTCTCGGGGGCGGGTGCTGGTGCCGGGGGAGGGCACCAGGAAAATCGGCACATCAAAACCGGTGCGCTGAATGGTGTCCAACGCTCCAGCCAGCACATCATTGACCGACACCACGGCCACGGCGACGTCGGTAAAATCGGTTTGACTGAGCGGGACCACCTCCCGGGCGTTCAGGAAGCATTCGGATGTGCCATCGCTGGCGGCGATTTTCAGGGCTTTCATGGGTGGTGTCTCCTGGCGGGCACTCAATTGTCCGCGGCTTTTTTAGAGAGCAACTTCCGAGGGAGCCTTCCAGTTCCCGTGATCGGAAATCATGTCACCACTGGTTATAGAGCATATTCCTGATCTGTCAGGCTTTTAGCGATTTGCTGGACGAGAGGCCATGGCTCACCGATAGCGGTCAGCCGTTCACCAGTGCAATCGTGAACGAGACCACGATCATGCACGCAAAAGCAAAATTGATATTCATGAAGTTTCCATCCAAAACATGAGTGACGGCGCCATGTTGAACAGGTCACAGGAAAATGAAAAATTCGCTGTAATGATTTGAAAGATCGAAAAAAATGATACCGGTAAGTGTTTTCCCGGCCGGTCGTTTGTGTTTGACCCGTGCTTTGGCTAATCTCGCATAAACACGCAGCCATGCGCACAAAACGCGCACAAACGAGCAAAAACATGCACGACAATCATTCTGCTGTCGAACTGCCGTCAGTGCGCCGGCAAAAAATCCTGTTGATCCTCGAACGTGACGGCAAGGTCATGGCCTCGGAGTTGAGCCAGCATTTCGCGGTGTCCGAAGACACCATCCGCCGCGATCTGGCGGAACTGGCCAGCGCCGGCCTGGTGCAGCGGGTGCACGGCGGGGCGTTGCCGCGGCCCAAAGACACGGGCAAGGACTATTTCACCCGGATCAGCGAAACCGATGAGATGAAAACCCATCTGGCGCAACTGGCGGCGCGACGGGTGCAGGACGGACAGATCGTGGTGTTCGATTCCGGCACCACCACCTTGCAGATCGCGCGTTCGCTGCCGGCGGACATCGCCATCACCGCGATCACGGCGTCGCCGATGACGGCCATTACCTTGTCCGAATACAAAGGCATCAAGGTGATCCTGGCCGGCGGCCAGCTCAACCCGGCGACGATGTCGGCCAGCGGCCACGAAACCCTGCGGTTGCTGGCGGCCATCAAGGCCGATCTGCTGTTTACCGGTGTCTGCGCGATTCACCCGCAGGTGGGCCTCAGTTCACTGCACTTCGATGAAGTGCCGGTGAAACAGGCGATGCTCGACTGTGCCTCCCACGTGATTGCCGTCACCACGGCGGACAAGCTCGGCGCGGTGGAACCCTTTGTCGTCGCGCCTTGTCATCGCGTGCACACGCTGATCACCGAGCAGCATGTGGCGTCAGGCAGTGTCGAGGACTACCGGGCGTTGGGGGTCGAGGTGGTGCAGGCGCAGGCTTGAGCGTTTTTTGTGTCCACCGAAGATCAATCTGTGGGAGCGGGCTTGCTCGCGAAGGCGGTGTGACTGCCGCTGAATATGGGTTGAATGTACCGACCCCTTCGCGAGCAAGCCTGCTCCCACAGGAATTGATGTCGAGCTCAAATATCGAGGCCGGCACAAACAACATCCATGCTGAATGTGCCGGCCAACAACCTCAGCGCAGGCGCTCAAGCATCTGGTAGTACCACATGCCAGCGGCGAGCATCGGGTTGCCGAGCAGGTCGCCCATGGGCACGCGGATGTGCTGGCAGGCGGCGAAGGTGTCGAACTGCTCCAGTTGCCCGGTGATCGCCCGGCCCATGATTTCGCCCATGATGTGGGTGGTGGCGATGCCGTGGCCGGAGTAGCCCTGGCAATACCAGACGTTGTCCGACAGCTTGCCCAGTTGCGGGATGCGGTTGATCACGATGCCCATCGCGCAGCTCCACTGGTAATCGATGGCCACGCCTTTGAGCGCCGGGAAGGTCTGCTCGATGCACGGGCGCAGCTCGGCGGCGATGTCGCGTGAATCCTTGCCGCTGTAGTTGGCGCCGCCACCGAACAACAGGCGACCGTCAGCGGTGAGGCGGTAGTAGTCGAGCACGAAACGGCAGTCGTAGACCGCCAGGTCTTCGGGGTTGATCTGTCTGGCCAGATCGCCCAGCGGCGCGGTAGTGACGATGCCGCCCATGGCCGGGAAAATCTTGCCCTTGAGCTTGCCCGGTTCCAGTTTGTGGTAGACGTCGCCGGCCAGCAGCACCTGATTGGCCTCGATGTGCCCGTGGGCGGTACGTATGCCCGGGCTCTGGTGAAGGCCGTCGCCATGGATGATCTCCAGCACTTCGCTGTTTTCGAAGATCAACGCGCCCAGGCTTTCGGCTGCGCGGGCCTCGCCGATGCACAGGTTGAGCGGGTGCAGGTGCATGTTGCGGGTGTTCTTGATCGCGCCGTGGTAGAGGTCGCTTTGCAACAGGTCGCGGACCTGGCTGCGGTCGAGCAGGCTGATCTCATCACCCATGCCACGGTGCACGGCTTCATCGTAATCCTTGCGCAAGCCCTCCATGTGCGCGGGCTTGTACGCCGCGTGCAGGTGGCCGTGCTTGAGGTCGCAGGCGATGCCGTACTTTTCCACGCGCTGCCGGATGATCTGGTGCCCGCGCCAGCGCAGGTTCCAGATGAAGTCGTCGACCTCGTCACCAAGGGTGCGGCGCATCTGTTTGCGCATGGCTTCATCGCCGGAGAGGCTGCCGGTGACCTGGCCGCCATTGCGTCCGGTGGCGCCCCAGCCGATCTTGTGGCTTTCGACGATCGCGACCTTCAGGCCTTTTTCCGCCAGTTCGACGGCGGTGGCCACGCCGGTGAATCCGCCGCCGATGATCACCACGTCAACCCGGTGCCGGCCTTGCAGCGTCGGGTAATCGGTGTCCTGGTTGAGGGTGGCGGCGTAGTAGGAATTGCAACGTTGAGTCATGTCGGTGTCCAGGCAGAATTGGGGAGAAGCTCAATGCCGGTCAGGCGAACGCAGTCATGTGGGAGCGGGCTTGCTCGCGAACGCGGTGTGTCATTCGACATCAACGGTGAATGACACACCGCGTTCGCGAGCAAGCCCGCTCCCACAGGTTCTGTGTATGGCTGAGCAGGAGCGAAAGGAGGGGGCTCGCCGATCAGGCGGGCAGGGCGCTATCCGGCGGACGTGCGGAATGACGCAGTTTGGAACGGCGCAGGGCCATGGGCAGGTTGACGATGCGCTTCATGCAATGCCGTCCACGGCCAGCAGCGAGGTGGCCTGGGTCGAAATAATCAGCAGGTGCTGTTCTGACGGCGAAGTACGCATGGCGCAAGTTTCCGGCGGCGGAAATCGTCGGTGGCGAGTGGAACAAGCCATCCGGGGATGGCTGGATACTAGGGAGGATTGTGACGCATGTAAATGTCTGATTCAGGACATCAGGTGCACACCCAGGCCGATCAACCCGCAGCCGATCAATACCTCGATCACCCCGCGCTTGAACCGCAGCAACGCAATGCCCGCCACCAGGGCGATCAGCAGCGAAGGCCAGTCCAGTCGTCCTTCGAAGCCTTTGGGCCAAAGCACGTGGTAGCCAAAGAAACACGCCAGATTGAGAATCACGCCCACCACGGCAGCCGTAATGGCCGTCAGCGGTGCGGTGAAGGTGAGTTCGTTGTGCGTCGACTCCACCAACGGCCCGCCGGCGAGGATGAACAGGAACGAAGGCAGGAAGGTGAACCAGGTCACCAGCGTGGCGGCAACGGCACCGGCGACAAACGCTTGGTCCGGCCCGAAAACCTGATGCACGTAGGCACCGATAAAGCTGACAAAGGCGACGACCATGATCAACGGACCCGGAGTGGTTTCACCGAGCGCCAGACCATCGATCATCTGCGTCGGCGTCAGCCATCCGTAGTGACCGACCGCGCCCTGGTAGACATACGGCAGCACGGCATAGGCACCGCCGAAGGTCAGCAGCGCAGCCTTGGTGAAGAACCAGGCCATCTGGGTCAAGGTGCCTTCCCAGCCGAACAGTGCGGTGAGCATGGCCATGGGCAGTGCCCACAGGATCGCACCAATCACGGTCAGGCGTGCCAGTTTCAAGCCACTGAAGCGGGCGTGTTCAGGGGTTGGGGTGTCGTCGTCGATCACGGCCGGGCCGAAGGATTTTTTCGCCGCGCTGTGGCCACCGGCCCTGAACTTTTCCGGTGCCAGCCGCCCGCCGAAATAACCGATGACCGCCGCGCCAAGCACGATCAACGGAAACGGCACGTTAAGCACGAAGATGGCCGCGAAGGACGCGGCGGCGATGCCCCATAACCAGCCATTCTTCAGCGCCCGCGAGCCGATCCGGTGAGCCGCCTGCACAACGATGGCCGTGACCGCCGGCTTGATCCCGTAAAACAACCCGGCGATCACGGGCACTTCACCAAAGGCGATGTACACCCAGGACAGTGCAATCAGGATGAACAACGATGGCAGAACAAACAGCACGCCTGCGATCACTCCGCCCCAGGTCCGGTGCATCAGCCAGCCGATGTAGGTCGCCAGCTGCTGAGCCTCCGGCCCGGGCAGCAACATGCAGTAGTTGAGGGCATGCAGAAAGCGCCGCTCGGAGATCCAGCGCCGGCGTTCGACCAGCTCCTGATGCATGATCGAAATCTGCCCGGCCGGCCCGCCAAAGCTGATGAAACCGAGCTTGAGCCAGAAGAGAAAGGCTTCGCGCAGGCTGATGGCTTGGGGTTTCGGCAATTCCTGTTGCGTAATCGGGGAGGGCGTGGGGCTCAAGCGCAGATTCCTTGTGCAGACAAGCTTTGAGCCAATGACTGTAGCTACGCCGGAGCGCGTTGGATAGTCTTCTGATGCTGCGCATCTGCCCAGCGCGCGGCGGCCGATCGGTCGCTGTCACGGGCATCGACCCAGCGTGCACCGCATGCCACGTCTTCGCGTTTCCAGAACGGCGCGTCGGTTTTCAGGTAGTCCATGATGTACGCACAAGCTTCGAAAGCGGCCTGACGATGCTGGCTGCTGACGCCGACAAACACGATCGGCTCGCTGATCGACAACGGGCCGATCCGATGCGCGATCTCCACCGCTCTCAGCGGCCAACGGGCCCTGGCGTTGTCGATGATGTTCTGCAGCGATCGTTCGGTCATGCCGGGGTAGTGTTCCAGATACAACCCGGCGACCGCCTCACCCTGATTGATGTCGCGCACGTAGCCGACGAAGTTGACCACGGCACCCACGCCCGGATCGTTCGCCTGCAGGCTGTCGATCAACCGGCCGACGTCGAACACTTCACACTGGACCCGAACCGACATGTCTCAACCCCCGGTGACCGGTGGAAAAAAGGCGATCTCGTCATAGTCCTCGATCACCCGGTCCGGATGGCACAGCTCCTGGTTCAGGGCACACATCAGGTTGGTTTCACCCAGCACGTTGCTCCACAGCTCACCGCGAGCCATCAGCAATTGGCGCACGTCTTCGATGGTCTTGAGGCTGTCGGTCAGGGGCAGTTTTTCACCGCCCAGGTTGAGCTGCTCGCGATAACGGGCGAAGTAGTTGATCAGGATCATTGTGCGTCCTCGAATTTGAAATGACCGGAGCGGCCACCTTGTTTGCTCAGCAGGCGGATGTCGTCGATGACCATGGCGCGGTCCACCGCCTTGCACATGTCGTAGAGGGTCAGCGCTGCCACGCTGACGGCGGTCAGGGCTTCCAGTTCGACCCCGGTCTGGCCCTCGACGCGGCACGTGCCGACAATTTTCACGCTGTCGGGTGTGCAGGCCTTGAGTTCGACGTGGATCGAGCTGAGCAGCAGGGTGTGGCACAGCGGAATCAGCTCATGGGTTTTCTTCGCCGCCATGATTCCGGCGATTCGTGCGACGGCAAACACATCGCCCTTGGGGTGGCCGTTGCTTTGAATCAGCTTCAAGGTTTCCGGGCGCATCCGCACCCAGGCCTGGGCCCGGGCTTCACGCTGCGTCGAGGTTTTTTCGCTGACATCGACCATGTTGGCGCGACCCTGACGGTCGAGGTGGGTCAGGCCATTGGGCGATGCATCTGAAAGGTCTGTCATGGGAAGTTCCTGCGCTTGCCAGCGCGGTGATCGGGTGAAGGCATCATGCCGGGCTGTAAATGCGTGGTGCGTTCCGGTGGGGGACGTGAATCAGGTTGAGGCGATGTTTGATTGCCCATTGCACGGTCAGGGCGGTGGGCGCCGAAAGGCTCACCAGTGTGCCGAGCCTGGCCCTGACGGCTTTGTGAATCAGTTCCAGGCTGCAACGGCTGGTGACCACGGTGAAGCCGCTGCGACTGTCGATGCCGGCGTGTTGCAGGGCACCGATCAATTTGTCCAGCGCGTTGTGGCGGCCAATGTCTTCGCGGCAGATCAGCGCGTTGCCCTGGGGGTCGAAGTACAGCGCCGCGTGCAACGCGCCGCTGCTGCGGGCCATCTGTTGTGCCTGTTCGATGCGGCCGCGAATGTCGATGAAATGCTCGGCGGGCGGCAAGGCAACCGGATCGAGAATCTGCAGTTTCGGCAAGGCCTGCTCCAGCGCTTCCACACCGCACAGTCCGCAACCACTGGTGCCCGCCATTTGCCGACGATGGTTCTTCAGTGCCCAGAACGCGCGGCTGGAGATCTGCACGTCTGCTTGAACGGCCTGGTCGAATCGGGTGAGGCGCAGGTCGTGGATTTCGCTCTGGTCTTCGACGATGTCGTTGCTGACGCTGAAACCACGGATGAAATCTTCGAGGTTGCCTGGCGACACCATCATCACGGTCTGACTCAAACCGTTGTAGGTGATTGCCAGGGCAATCTCTGAAGCCAGCGCCGCCTGACAGACAGACGCGGTGTTGTCGTACTCGCGAAAGTTCACACTCAGCGGCTTGGGTGCGGGGGCGTTGGTGTCGCTTCGAATATCGACTTGTTCAACTTGGCATAACATGAAAAGAACCTCGAAGCGCTGAATTAAGTTCAGGCTACGGGTAACTTTTCAATACGTCCAATCGCTTGTTCCGATGTGCCGATTGGTGATGTCTATCAGGCCGGCCAAACATGTCTTTTTCGGTTTTATATAAAACCGAAACTTGTTCAGGAAGTCCGGCTGAATAAGGTTCGTGCTTCGGCGAAACACTTCTCGGCAATTGCCGAGCGCGGTTCGGTCTTGCGCATGACCAGGCCCAGGGGGGCGAGCACACTGGCATCCGGCAATTCGATGAACGACAGGTGTTCGATGGGTTCTTCCAGGCCGCTGTCCAGCGGCATGATCGCGCAGCAGAAACCTTCGTGAATCGCCTGCAGCAATTGGTAAGTCGAATCGCTTTCCAGGATCGGCTGTGGGGCCAGTCCGCGGCTGCGAAAGCTCAGGTCGATGGATTTGCGGTAGTGCATGCCGTTGCTGAGCATCCCCAGCGGCAGTTCGGCGGCATCCTCCCAGCTCATTTGCGCACCCTCGAAATGGAAGTGGCGAGTGTCGTACAGCAGGCCGACGCGGGTTGCACCGATCTCGAAAAACTCGAAATAGCTCGGGTTGACGTGATCGAGGTAGCACACCCCGAGGTCAAGCTGATTGTTGCCCAGGCCCTCGATGATCTGGTCGGAACTCAGGGAGGACAGGCTGTACTTGAGCTCGGGAAAGCTGCGGGACAGGCCCTGAATGTAGGTGACGGGGTTGAAGCTGCTGAGCGGCACCAGGCCCAGGCGCAAGTTGCCGACGAGCTGGCCCCGGCACGCGGCGGCCTCGGCGAAGAGCCCGTCGTGGGCGGCCAGCAGGGTTCTGGCCCAGGCCAGCACCCGCTCACCGGCCTGGGTAAAACCCTCGAAGCGTTGGCCCCGGGTGACCAGCACCAGGTCCAGCTCATCCTCGAGGTTGCGCAGGCGCATGGACAGGGTGGGCTGGGTGATGTGGCATCGCGCGGCAGCCTGGCCGAAGTGCCGGGTCTGCTCCAGGGCGATCAGGAACTTGAGTTGTTTGATGTCCATGACGGCACCTGCTGACGGGGGAGTGAAGGGTAAGTATTGACTCAGGTGCGCAAGACACAAGGCACGGCGGAAAACGTGAGGTGCGGACGATCTCACTGTCTTTGGCGTGCGTCCAATCACTGGTATTTAAGGGGTTATCGATGGGCTCTATCGTCGCTGAACTTTTATTGTTTTTATATTGATAGAGCGGCTCGATAGTCTGGTTGGTTAGAGTGATTAGACAGCGTTTGCTGGGGCGCTTTAGTCTCCGAAAGTTATTTAATTAATATCTGTCGGAGAATCCCATGAGCGTCAAACCGGATGCGTTGTTTATCCCTTTGAATATTGCCGTGCTGACGGTCAGCGATACCCGTGAATATGCCAATGACACTTCCGGCCAGTTACTCGTCAGTCGTTTGCTGGAAGCCGGCCACACCCTCAGCGAGCGCAACCTGCTCAAGGATGACCTGTACAAGATCCGTGCGCAGGTGGCGAACTGGATTGCCGACGACGGCATTCAGGTGGTGCTGATCACTGGCGGTACCGGATTCACCGGCCGCGACAGCACGCCCGAGGCGGTGGCCTGTTTGCTGGACAAGCAGATCGATGGATTTGGTGAGCTGTTCCGGGCGATTTCGATACTCGACATTGGCACCTCCACGGTGCAGAGCCGGGCACTGGCCGGGCTGGCCAATGGCACGCTGGTCTGCTGCCTGCCGGGTTCCACGGGCGCCTGCCGTACCGCGTGGGAAGGCATCCTCGCCGAGCAACTCGACGCTCGCCACCGGCCGTGCAATTTCGTACCGCACCTCAAGCCCGTGCAGGTCTGCGGGACGCGGGGATGAGCACTGCACCGCTGATGTCGGTGGAGCAAGCCATCGACCGGCTGCTGACAATGGCCGAGGCACACAGGATTGAAGACAGCGAAGCGGTGCCGCTAAGTGCCGCCAGGCAACGGGTGTTGGCCAACGACCTGGTGGCGACCCTCGATCTGCCGCCGTGGCCGAACAGCGCCATGGACGGGTATGCCTTGAATGTCGACGGCTGGGACGGGGAGCCACTGAGCGTGTCGCAGCAGGTGTTTGCCGGGCACGCCCCCGAAGCCCTGGCACCGGGAACCTGTGCACGCATCTTTACCGGCGCGCCTGTTCCGCCGGGTGCCAACGGCGTGGAGATGCAGGAAAACACCGAGGTACTGGATGACGGACGGATCCGCTTCAAGCAGCCACTGAACGCCGGCAGCAATATCCGCCCGCAAGGCCAGGAAAACCGCGTCGGCGATGTGTTGCTGCGGGCCGGCAAGCGCCTTGGTCCGTTCGAGCTGGCGGTCGCGGCGGCACAGGGTTGCACCCATGTGCAGGTGGTGCGGCGACCACGGGTGGCGTTGCTGTCCACCGGCGATGAACTGGTCGATCCGGGCACGCCACTCAAGCCCGGCAGCATTTACAACAGCAACCGCACATTGTTGAGCCATTGGTTGAGTGCATTGGGTTGCGAGGTCATCGATGCCGGCATTCTCCCCGACGAGCCACGCCAGACGCGGCTCAAGCTCGAACAGCTGCAACACGCCGCGGACCTGATGCTCAGCACTGGCGGCGTGTCCGCCGGTGACGCCGACTGCCTCGGCCAGGTGCTGCGCGAGTGCGGCAAGCCGCTGCTGTGGACACTCTCGATCAAACCCGGAAAACCATTGACCGTGGGCCACTTCGGCCGCGTGCCGGTGATTGGCCTGCCGGGCAATCCGACATCGGCGTTGGTCACTTTCGGCCTGCTGGCCCGGGTTTACCTGTTACGGATTCAGGGGGTCGAAGAGGTCGAGCCGTTGAGCTTCCCGGTCAGTGTCGGCTTTGCCTGGCCCAAACCCGGGAGTCGCCGCGAGTACCTCAAGGCGAAACTCGAAGCGGGTCGAGCGGTGCTGTATCCGAACCAGAGCTCAGGCGTTTTGTTGGGGGCGTCCTGGGCCGATGGGCTGGTGGAAGTGCCGGAAGGCTGCACCTTGGCAGTGGGCGACACCGCGCGGTTTATTCCCTTCAGCGAGCTGTTCTGAATACACCTGAAATACCTGTGGGGAGCGGGCTTGCCCGCGAAGATGCCGGCACATCCAACAGCGATATTGACTGACCCACCGCCTTCGCGAGCAAGCCCGCTCCCACAGTTTTGATCTTCAGTGAATGTAAATCCTGCAGCCGCCTGAAATACCTGTGGGAGCGGGCTTGCTCGCGAAGAGGCCGGCACATTCAACAGAGATGTTGCCTGACCCACCGCTTTCGCGAGCAAGCCCGCTCCCACAGGTTTTGCGTTTTTCCTGAAAATCAGTTCAACACAAAATCCACCGGCTCCAGTTGTGGCGGCAGTTCCGTTACGCCCAGTGCAGCCAGTACATCACGCTCGATGTTGCGCACGATGGCGTCGGTGGGCAGGTCGTTTTCATCGCGACCGAAGGGGTCTTCCAGTTCATCGGCGATCGCGTCCAGGCCGAAAAAGGTGTAGCTGACGATCGCGGTGAAAATCGGGGTCAGCCAGCCCAGGGGTTCGGCCATGGCAAACGGCAGGAGGATGCAGAACAGGTAGATGGTGCGGTGCAGCAACAGGGTGTAGGGGAACGGTAGCGGGGTGTTCTTGATCCGTTCACAGACCGCCTGGGCGTGGGTCAGGCCGGCCAGGTGGTTGGCCATGAGCGTGTAGCGCCAGTCGTTGATCTTCCCGGATTCGTTGAGTGTCGAACACTGCTGGCCGACCTGCATCAGTATTTGCCCGCTGATGTCCGTGGTGTTGCCCTTGGGCATCGGGTGCAGCCAGTCGCCGCTGGTGGCCAGTTCGTTTTCCTGGCGCAGCCGCGCGTTGAGGGCATGGGCAAAGCCGCACAGGTTGCTGAGGATCGTGTGTCGCTCATCCGTGTCCTTGATCACCAGGGTTTCACGAATCATCGAACGGACTTCCACGATCACATCGCCCCACGCCTTGCGCGCTTCATACCAGCGGTCGTAGCAGGCGTTGTTGCGAAAGCTCATGAAGATCGACAACGACAAACCCAGCAGCGTGAAGGGTGTTGCACTGACCTTGGAAAAGTAACTGGGGTGCAAGGTTTCAATGAGCACGATGGCTGAGGCGAGCAACGTCACCATCAGGCTGCGCCAGGCAATGCGCTTGGCGATCGACCCCTTGAGGGACGTCAGGACGCCGATCAGGTTGGGTTTGGGTCTCACGATCATGGGGTTCAGCCGCCCGTCATGTTCATGAAGCGAACGACCTGTACATCGTCGTTCACTTCGAAGTTGTGTCGATAAGGCTTGAGTTTCATCGCCTCGATAATGGCTTGTTCCAGGCGCTCGGGCTGTCCGGGGTGGCTGCGCAGAACAGCCTTGAGATCCACCGAGTGCTCATTGCCCAGGCACAGCAGCAGACGTCCTTCCACGGTCAGCCGCACCCGATTGCAGGTGCCGCAAAAATTGTGGCTGTGGGGTGAGATGAACCCCAGGCGAATCTGTGGCGCCTCGGCCAGGCGCCAGTAGCGCGACGGACCCTGGGTCGACTCGGCGGAATCAATCAAAGTGTAGCGTTCGGCGATGCGCTCGCGGACCTGGCTGCTTGCGAAAAACGATTCGGCGCGGCTGTGCTCGTCGATGGTGCCCAACGGCATTTCCTCGATGAAGGAGATGTCGAGGTTGCGGTCGATGGCGAAGCTCACCAGATCGTTGATCTCATGGTCGTTGCGGCCTTTCATGACCACGCAGTTGAGCTTGGTGTTGCGAAATCCGGCCTTGTTGGCAGCGTCGATGCCCTTGATGACCTGCGCCAGGTCACCGGTGCGGGTCAGTTCGCGAAAACGATGCGGGTCCAGGCAGTCGAGGCTGATGTTGAGGCGCTTGACCCCGGCCTCGAACAACGGCTCGGCCAGTTTGGCCAACTGCGAACCGTTGGTGGTCATGCACAGTTCACGCAGGCCGGGCAGGGCGGCGATCTTCTCGCACAGTTGCACCACGCCCGGGCGGATCAGCGGCTCGCCTCCGGTCAGGCGGATCTTGCGGGTGCCCAGCGCCACGAAGCTTTGTGCCAACTGATAAATCTCTTCCAGCGTCAGCACCCGTTGGCGTGGCAGAAACTGCATGTCCTCGGCCATGCAATACACGCAACGGAAATCGCAGCGGTCGGTGACCGACATCCGCAGATAATCCACGCGCCGGGAGAACCCATCGATCAAGACTCGTTCTGACATGACACCCTCGCTTGGCACGCATTGAATGAATGTTCCGTTAAGCGAGCGTGGTCTTTTGTAGGAGCGAGCTCTGCTCGCGATGGTCGTGAACGATTACGCGTGATGACTGGCTGAACACGGTGATCTTGAGTCCATCGCGAGCAAGCTCGCTCCTACAGATATTGCGCTGAAAACGGATTTGTTAAGCGCAGGTGTAGGAGCGAGCCTGCTCGCGATGGTCGTTAACGATTACGCGTGCTTACTGGCTGAACGCGGTGCCCTTGAGTCCATCGCGAGCAAGCTCGCTCCTACAAATAATGCGCTGATAACGGATTTGTTGAGTGCAGGCTAAGAGCAACTTTAGGGGCCGTCCAATCACTATTAGTAACCGGTTGATCGAGTGCATCTATGATGGAAAAAATTGCCGCGTAAATGGCTGTTTAAATTTTATAAGTTGATGAAAAACAACGATAAATATCGATGATAAATATCCTCGATCATGTGGTCATAAATAGCGATTAGACAGTAATAAATCCCTGTTCATATGCTTTCTCCGTCAAACGATCAATGACCTGAATCAGGTCACGGAGAAGTACCATGTCTCAAGTCGACCGCTACAAACCCTACAAAGGTGCCGCCGCTGGTTGGGGCGCGCTAATCGCTGTTACCAAAACCTGGCTGGGCAGTGAAAACGCGCTGAAGAATATTCGCGCCATGCTCAAGACCAACCAGAACGGCGGGTTCGACTGCCCCGGTTGCGCCTGGGGCGAGTCGCCGGAAAACGGCATGGTCAAGTTCTGCGAAAACGGCGCCAAGGCCGTCAACTGGGAGGCCACGGGCCGTTTGGTTGACCCGGCCTTCTTCAACAAATACAGAGTCTCGGCGCTGGCCGAGCAGAGCGATTACTGGCTGGAGTATCAGGGACGCCTGACCCACCCGATGCGCTATGACGTGGCCACCGACCGCTACGTCGAAACCACCTGGGACGAAGCGTTCGCGCTGATCGCCCGGCACCTCAACGCGCTGGAATCGCCCCACCAGGCCGAGTTCTACACCTCGGGCCGGGCCAGCAACGAGGCGGCGTTTCTCTATCAGTTGTTCGTCCGGGCTTACGGTACCAACAACTTTCCGGACTGCTCCAACATGTGCCACGAAGCCAGCGCGGTGAGCATGATCGAAAGCCTGGGCGTGGGCAAAGGCACCGTGGTGTTCGACGATCTGGAGCATGCCGATGCGATCTTCGTCATTGGCCAGAACCCTGGCACCAATCATCCGCGGATGCTCGAACCGCTGCGCGAAGCGGTCAAGCGTGGTGCTCAGGTGATCTGCATCAATCCGCTCAAGGAGCGCGGGCTGGAGCGCTTCCAGCATCCACAGCACCCGATCGAAATGTTGATGAATGGCTCCGAGCCCACCAACACCGCGTACTTTCGTCCGGCACTTGGCGGTGACATGGCGGTCATGCGCGGCATGGTCAAGTTCCTGTTGCAGTGGGAGCGCGAAGCTCAGGCCACCGGCGGCGAACCGGTGTTCGACCATGAGTTCATCGCCGAACACACCTCGGGCATGGATGCCTATCTGGCTGAAGTCGACGCGACCAGCTGGGAGCACATCGAGCAGCAATCGGGCATGACCCTCGCCGACATCGAACTCGCCGCGCGCATGTACGCCCGGGCCAAACGGGTAATCATGTGTTGGGCGATGGGGCTGACCCAGCACACGCATTCGGTGCCGACGCTGCAGGAAGTCATCAACCTGATGCTGCTGCGCGGCAACGTCGGCCGTCCGGGCGCGGGCCTGTCGCCGGTTCGCGGTCACAGTAACGTGCAGGGCGACCGCACCATGGGCATCAACGAGCTGGCGCCTACCGACTTGCTCAATGCCCTGGAAAAACGCTTCTCCTTCAAGCCGCCGCGTGAGCACGGCCACAACACCGTGATGGCGATTGGCGCGATGGAGCAGGGGCGTTCGAAAGTGTTTATCGCCCTGGGTGGCAACTTCGCCCAGGCCACCCCCGACACGCCGCGCACCCACGCTGCGTTGCGCAAGTGCGACCTCACCGTGCACATCGCCACCAAGCTCAACCGCAGCCATCTGGTCACCGGCCGTGAAGCGCTGATCCTGCCGTGCCTGGGCCGCACCGATATCGACATGCAGGCCGAAGGCCCGCAGGGCGTGACCGTGGAAGACACCTTCAGCATGATCCACATCTCTCACGGTCAACTCAAACCCAAGTCGAAACACCTGCTGTCGGAACCGGCGATCATCGCCGGCATCGCCGCCGCGACACTGGGCAAGCACCCGATCGACTGGAACTGGGCTATCGGCGACTACGGCCGCATCCGCAACATGATTGCCGACACCATTCCCGGCTTCGAAGATTTCAACCGGCGCTTGCTGCATCCGGGCGGTTTCCACATGCCCAACGACGCGGCCCGGCGCATCTGGAAAACCGCCAGCGGCAAAGCCCAATTCACCCCGAGCGTGTTGCCGGAGCACCTGATCAGCGAGGGCGTGCGCAACCTGGCGGTCAAGCCGCACCTGATTTTGCAGACCATGCGTTCCCACGATCAGTACAACACCACGCTGTACGGTCTGGATGACCGTTATCGCGGGGTGTACGGCATGCGCGACGTGGTGTTCGCCAACGAACAGGACATTCGCCGACTGGGTTTCGAACCGGGGCAGAAGGTCGACCTGGTGGCGCTGTGGGACGACGAACGCGAGCGTCGGGTCAGCGGTTTCACCCTGATCGCCTACGACATTCCGGCCGGTCAGGCGGCGGCGTACTACCCGGAGACCAATCCGCTGGTGCCATTGGAAAGTTACGGTGACCGTACCTTCACCCCGACTTCCAAGTTCGTTGCCATCCGGCTGGAGCAGGCGAAGGCCAGCAGCCTGATTTCGACTACCGCCGCATAGCAGCGGGGCGGCCCGGTGCCGCAACCGCTCACTGCAAACCTTTCGACTTGTGTTGGCTGCAGGCCCTCCGGCCTGACGGTGGCCCGGCCGTGTGCCGCCGTTTTTCAGCCGCGATGAGGATATCGACATGTTTAACCTGGAGGCACTGGACCTGGCGCGGATTCAATTCGCGTTCACGGTTTCGTTCCACATCATCTTTCCCGCCATCACCATCGGGCTGGCCAGTTTCCTGGCGGTGCTCGAAGGCCTTTGGCTGAAGACCCACAACGACACCTATCGCGATCTCTACCATTTCTGGTCGAAGATCTTTGCCGTCAACTTCGGCATGGGCGTGGTCTCGGGGCTGGTCATGGCCTACGAGTTCGGCACCAACTGGAGCCGCTTCTCCGATTTCGCCGGCAGCATCACCGGGCCGTTGCTGACCTATGAAGTGCTCACGGCGTTCTTCCTCGAGGCCGGTTTCCTCGGGGTCATGCTGTTCGGCTGGAACCGGGTAGGGCGTGGCTTGCACTTCTTCTCCACGGTCATGGTCGCCATCGGCACCTTGATCTCGACCTTCTGGATTCTCGCGTCCAACAGCTGGATGCAAACGCCCCAGGGCTTCGAGATCGTCGACGGTCGCGTGATGCCGCTGGACTGGCTGGCCATCGTGTTCAACCCGTCGTTCCCGTACCGCCTGGCGCACATGGCGATTGCCGCGTTCGTGGCCACGGCGTTCTTTGTCGGCTCGTCGGCGGCGTGGCACTTGCTGCGCGGCAACGACACCCGGCAAGTGCGCAAGATGCTGTCGATGGCGTTGTGGATGGCATTGATCGTCGCGCCGATCCAGGCCGTGGTGGGTGACGCCCACGGCTTGAACACCCTGGAACATCAACCGGCGAAAATCGCTGCGATTGAAGGGCACTGGGAAAACAACGGTAGCGAAGCGACGCCACTGGTGCTGTTCGGCATCCCCGACATGCAGGCCGAGAAGACCCAATACGCCATCGAGATTCCCTACCTGGGCAGCCTGATCCTGACCCACAGCCTCGACAAGCAGATCCCGGCGCTCAAGAGCTTCCCGAAAGAGGACCGGCCCAATGCGACGGTGATCTTCTGGAGTTTCCGCGTCATGGCCGGGCTGGGCATGTTGATGGTGCTGGCCGGCGTGCTCGGCCTGGCCCTGCGCCGCAGTGGTGCCATCTACCGCAACCGCTGGTTCCTGCGCCTGATGCTGTGGATGGGCCCAAGCGGCCTGATCGCCATGCTGGCCGGGTGGATCACCACCGAAGTCGGGCGTCAGCCGTGGGTGGTGTATGGCCTGTTGCGCACCGCCGATGCCGCGTCGAATCACAGTGTCGCGCAGTTGAGCCTCTCGCTGGCGCTGTTCGTGGTGATCTATTTCTCGGTGTTCACGGTGGGCATCGGCTACATGATGAAACTGGTCGGCAAAGGGCCGCAGCCGCATCACGGGCATTCCGCAGGCGGGCATTCCGACCAGGTGATCACACCGCGCCGGCCACTGTCTGCCGACGCCGAAATCCTCGAAACCGACGCCCGCGTCAATTGAAGGAAGGGAGTTGAATCATGGGTATTCAAGGTATCGATTTATCGCTGATCTGGGGTGTGATCATCGCCTTCGGCGTGATGATGTACGTGATCATGGATGGCTTCGATCTGGGGCTGGGCATTCTGTTCCCGCTGATCCCGGATGCGAAGGAGCGCGATGTGATGATGAACACCGTGGCTCCGGTCTGGGACGGCAACGAGACCTGGCTGGTGCTGGGCGGCGCGGCGCTGTATGGCGCGTTCCCGCTGGCCTATTCGGTGATTCTGGAAGCGTTGTACCTGCCGCTGATCCTGATGTTGTGCGGCCTGATCTTCCGCGGCGTGGCGTTCGAGTTTCGTTTCAAGGCCAGCCCTGAAAAGCGCCATATCTGGGACATGGCGTTCATCGGCGGTTCGCTGTTGGCGACGCTCTCCCAGGGCGTGGTGATCGGTACTTACATTGCCGGTATCCCGGTGGTCGACCGGCAGTTCGCCGGTGGTTCGCTGGACTGGCTGGCACCGTTTCCGCTGTTCTGCGGTGTCGGCCTGATCATCGCCTATGCGCTGCTGGGCAGCACCTGGTTGCTGGTCAAGACCGAAGGCATGCTCGAATCGCGGATGCGCCTGTTCACCCGGCCCCTGGCGTGGCTGCTGTTGGCGGTGATCGGCGTGATCTGTGTGTGGACACCGATTCTCCATCCGGAAATCGCCACGCGCTGGTTTGCCCATGCGCACCTGGCGGTGTTCGGTGGTCTTGCGGTGCTGGCCTTGCTGGCGATGTTCGGCTTGCTCAGGACCCTGCGCCAGCGTCACACCCACTGGCCGTTCGTCTTCACCCTGATGCTGGTGTTCCTGGGCTACATCGGCCTGGCGTTCAGCATCTGGCCGAACATCGTGCCACCCTCCATCAGCCTGTGGGCGGCGGCGTCTCCGGCGACCAGCCAGTTGTTCATCCTGATCGGGGCGCTGTTCATTTTGCCGATCATCCTGATGTACACGGTCTGGAGCTACTACGTATTCCGCGGCAAAGTGAGGATTGGCGATGGCTACCATTGATTCTCGTGAACCGGCACCGGTGCCTTGGTACAAGCGTCTTGGGTGGCTGGTGTTGATCTGGCTGGGCAGTGTGGTTGCGTTGGGTGTGGTGGCGGGGGCATTGCGGATGTTGATGCAGGCTGCCGGGATGAGTAGTCATTGATGGCAAGTCGTTGAAGGGGGCCAGTTCACTTTGGGGCGTATTTATGGATTGGGTGAATTTCCATTCCTGCGGTAACGGCCACTAGCGGTTCCGCCCTTACGGCGGGTTACTTGGAAGAGCCCCAAGTAACCAAGGGCTCTTGCCCCTTTCGTTCGGTGCCTCGCCTAGGCTCGGCATGCCCTCGCTTCGGTCCTGCTCCGTGGGCCCGCCGCCATCGGCCATCCATGGCCGGTGGCGGCTAACCCGGCATTCATGCCGGGTTGCCCACTGCGCAGAACCTGCGCTCGGCCTCTCGAGGGGCAAGAAGATCAAAAGCAAAAGCAAAAGCAAAAGCAAAAGCGAGGCGGCCTACCGGCCGGCCGGATCGCAATTGAACGCGTTTCCCTGTAGGAGCGAGCTTGCTCGCGAAAAACGCCAGGACACCGCGGGGATTCAGACAGTCCGCGTCATCGTTGACGTCCATCGCGAGCAAGCTCGCTCCTACAGATACGGATTAGCTCTGGCTTTTGATATTGATCTGCCCCGTCGGCCTGCCTGATCGCAATTGAGCTCGTTTCCTTGTAGGAGCAAGCTCGCTCCTACAGGTGCCCCGTTGGATGGCCCGTCCGCGACACACTCAGAGCCTTGTCATTACTGCGCCCCAAACATTGCTGTCCAGTATATCCCTGCATCGCTCTTCGGGTCGGTCGCGTAAGCGGCGCCCAGTTCGCGGAACTGCGGGTTCATCAGGTTGGCGCAATGGCCGGGGCTGGACAGCCAGCCTTCGACCACTTTGTGTGGCGTGTCTTGCCCGGCGGCAATGTTTTCGCCGATCTGCTGGAAGTCGTAGCCGGCCAGTTCCGCGCGGTCACCCGGTGTGCGGCCGTCGCGGTCCTTGTGATCGAAGTAGTTGTGGTTGGCCATGGAGCGCGAGTTGCCTTCGGCGGCGCTGGCCAGTGTGGCGTTCCAGGCCAGCGCTGGCGCGGCGGCAAAGGATTGCGCACCGCACTGGCGTGGCCGGGTGCGTGCTGCGTTGACTTCGGTCAGCAGCTTCTGGCCTTCGGCCTGCGCGCCGCCCAGGCGTGCGCTCAACAACGGCCGCGCGACCACGATGCGCCATTCACGGTCCTGGCGGCTGACGCCGACATCGACGAATTGCGGGTCGAGGACGATCTGGCAAAAACTCTCCTGAATCGCCTTCATCGCCGACGCCGCATCGCGAGGCCCGGACAGGCTGATGGCCTGCACATTCTTCATGGGATAACCCGCCGTGGCCATGGCCTGTTGCAGATTGCCGATACTCGGGGCGGTCAGCACCAGGCGCGGGTCGGCCGACAGCGGCGGCAGCTCCGAGGAAACCTGGCCGGCACAGCGCTGCAGTTGGCTGCGGTAGACGTTGATCGATTCGATCAATTGCGATTCGTCCGCCGCCGAGGCGCTGGCGGCGAATACCAGGCTCAGTGACAAACCGGCCAAACCCATTGCGGATGAGATGAAACCCATGAAAATCCCCCTTGAGCAGTTTGCGCCCATGATGCGCGAAGTTGGCCCATCCAGGGCAACGGATTTATCCAGAGTGTAGTGGGGTGGGTGAAATCATTTCACTACTACACTGAATCGAATCGCTCACCGAGTGAAACCGATCATGCGTCTTGACTGGATGGCCTCCTGCCTCGTCCTCACGTTGCTTGCCGGCCCGGTGGCCGCCGGGGATCAAGAGCAAAAACAACAAGCGGCCGAGAACAAGGCCGAAGTGCTGGAGCAGAAGGCCGCCGAGAACAGCAACCCTGCACCGGCACCCAAGGCTGAAGCCATTACCCCGTCCGAAGTCCAGGCCGTTGACCCGGCGGGTGCCGCGCCGCTGGACGATGCGATCACCTGCCTGGCCCGCTCGATTTACTGGGAAGCCAAGGGCAAGGACTCCGCCGACATGGAGGCGGTGGCCAACGTGGTCATGAATCGCCTGGGCCACGAGGGCTTTCCGGACACGGTGTGCAAAGTGGTCAAGCAGGGTTCCGAGACCAGGAGTTGCCAGTTCTCCTGGTGGTGTGACGGCAAGTCCGATTCGGCGCAGGAAGAGGCGCCTTACGCGATGGCCAAGGAAATCGCGCGCAAGGCCCTGAACAAGCAACTGCCGGACCGTACGCAGGGTGCCCTGTATTTCCATGACCGTACCGTCAACCCGGATTGGGCCAAGGAATACATCAGGACCGTGGATATCGGTTTGTTCCGATTTTACAAGCCACATGACGGATCGGCCAAATAGTAGCGGCTATTTCGGCCAAATATCTTTTTTTTTACTGAAGTCGTGCACGGCCTTATCGAAACTGAAATGTTTCTGTTTTATAAGCTTCACAACGAAACCGCGCGCGAATGACGCCATAAGCAGGAAGTACACATGAAGCTGACAAGTGTCTGGATCAGTAATCTCGCGCCGATCGCGGCGCAGTCGCAGGCGTGCGCCCAATGACCGTTCTGGTCACCGGTGCAGCCGGTTTCATCGGTTTTCATACGGTCCAGCGCTTGTGCCGCGAAGGTCAGGACGTTGTCGGTATCGACAACCTCAACGACTACTACGACGTGGAACTCAAGCACGCGCGCCTCAAGGTGCTGGAGACTTTGCCGGGTTTTCGTTTCCGGAAAATGGACATCGTCGATAAACCGGCGCTGATGAGCCTGTTCCAGGAACACCGTTTTACCGAGGTGGTGCACCTGGCCGCCCAGGCTGGCGTGCGCTACTCGCTGGATAACCCGGATGTCTATGGGCAATCGAACCTGGTGGGTTTCCTCAATGTGCTGGAAGCCTGCCGGCACCATCGCCCCGAGCATCTGATCTACGCCTCGAGCAGTTCGGTGTACGGCACCAACAGCAAGATGCCGTTCAGTGTCGAGGATCCTGTCGAACATCCCGTTTCGCTGTACGCCGCCAGCAAGCGCGCCAATGAACTGCTGGCCGAAAGTTACTGCCATCTGTATGGCTTGAAAGCCAGTGGCCTGCGCTTTTTTACCGTCTACGGTCCGTGGGGCCGCCCGGACATGGCGCTGTTCAAGTTTACCGACGCCATCCTCAAGGACCTGCCCATCGACATTTACAACGAGGGGCAGATGTCGCGGGACTTTACCTATGTCGACGACATTGTCGAAGGCATCGCCCGACTACGCCCAAAGCCTCCGGTGCCGGAAGGCTCCGCCACCGGGGTCAACCGGCTTTTCAACATCGGGCGTGGCATGCCGGTGGCGTTGCTGGATTTCGTCGACTGCCTGGAATCCGCCCTGGGCCTGCAAGCCCGGCGCAACTACATGCCGATGCAGGCCGGTGATGTGGTCAAGACCTGGGCCGATGTCTCGGCACTGGCCGAGTGGGTGGGCTTCAGCCCGCAGGTGACGCTCGAAACCGGCGTCGGCGAGTTTGTGAAGTGGTATCGGCAGTTCTATCAGATTTGAAGCGTTCGCCTCTGATCTCGAAAAAATCAAAGAAGGCGAGAGAGACCCCATGAGCCAAGACATTTTTGTATCCGTACTGATTCCCGCCAAAAACGAAGCGAACAACCTCAAGCCATTGCTTGAGGAAATCCGCGTGGCACTGGCCGATGAGGCTTATGAAATCATCGTGGTCGACGATGGCAGCACCGACTCGACCCTGCAGGAGTTGCGGCAAATGCGCCACGACGGCCTGGACACCTTGCGCATCCTCCATCACGAGCGGTCGCTGGGGCAGAGCACCTCGCTGTACCACGCGGCACGGGAGGCGCGCGGGCAGTGGCTGGCGACCCTCGATGGCGACGGCCAGAACGACCCGGCGGACATTCCCGGCATGCTGGCGCTGGTGCGCGGCGAACCGGGCCAGGTCGATGTGCAGCTGGTTGCCGGGCACCGGGTCAATCGCCGCGACACCGCGAGCAAACGCTACGCCTCGCGTTTCGCCAACAACCTGCGTCGGCGCCTGCTCAAGGATGCCACCCCGGACACCGGTTGCGGCCTGAAGCTGATCGAGCGCGCGGCGTTCCTGCGCCTGCCGTACTTCGACCACATGCATCGCTATATTCCGGCGCTGATCCAGCGCCATAACGGACGCATGATCGTGCACCCGGTCAACCACCGGCCGCGCACGGCCGGGGTGTCGAAATACGGCAACATCGACCGCGCGCTGGTCGGCATTCTCGATTTGTTCGGGGTCTGGTGGCTGATCAAGCGCACGCGGCTGAACACCATTGCCCAGGAGATCGAAGGATGATGGTGTCGCGTGAAACCCTGTGGCTGATCGTCGGCTTTGCGGGGCAGGTGGCCTTTACCGGGCGCTTTGTCCTGCAGTGGCTGTACAGCGAGTACAAGAAACGCAGCGTGATCCCGACCAACTTCTGGTACCTGAGCATCGTCGGCAGCACCCTGCTGCTCGCCTATGCCATTTATCGTCAGGACCCGGTGTTCATCGCCGGTCAGGCCTTTGGCTCCCTCGTCTATTTTCGCAACCTGCAATTGATTGCCAAAAGCAGAAGCGTGAAGGAATAAACCATGCGTAGATCGTTGTCGCCCAGGGTCGAATGCCTGGGCCTGATGCTGCTTGCCCTGTTGCTGATCGGCGCGGGAATGGGGCTGCGCCAGGCCCAGAATGTGGATGAGGAACGCTTCCTCGGCGTCGCACTGGAGATGCTGCAAAACGGCTCGTGGCTGATCCCGCACCGGGCCGCCGAAATCTACGGGGACAAGCCGCCGATTTTCATGTGGACGGTGGCGTTCTTCACCTGGCTGACTGGCAAGCCCAACATCGCCCTTTATATCCCGGGCCTGTTTTCGGCCGTGACGGTCACGGCGATGGTCTATGACCTGGGCCGTCGCCTGTGGACCCAGCGTACCGGGCGCAACGCCGCACTGTTGTACCTGGCGACATACCAGACCTACAGCATCCTGCGCACCGGCCAGATCGACAGCCTGCTGATTCTGTTCACCTCCCTGGGCCTGTACGGGCTGGCGCGACACCTGCTGCTGGGCCCTGCTTGGCGCTGGTTTTACGTGGGCTGCGCGGCCATGGGCATCGGCGTGATCACCAAGGGCGTGGGTTTCCTGCCGGCGCTGTTGCTGATTCCTTACGCCTATGCGGTGCGCAAAGACTGGCCCGGTGTGGTGGCCATGCCCGGCGAGGCGCGCAAGTGGTTGCTGGGGTTGCTGTTGATGCTCGCGGCGATTGCGATCTGGTTGCTGCCCCTGGCCTTGTCCATCCTCTTCAATGGCAGCGCAGACGAAATTGCCTATGCGCGGGAGATCCTCCTGCACCAGACCGCTGGCCGTTATGCCGCCGCGTGGCATCACCGTGAACCGTTCTGGTATTTCTTCACCAACGTGATTCCGCAGTACTGGCTACCGCTGGTGCTGGTGCTGCCATGGCTGGTGCCCGCCTGGCGCCGTCAGTTGCAAAAACGCGACGGCCGGGTCCTGGTATTGCTCGGTTGGGTAGCGCTGGTGGTGCTGTTTTTCTGCATCAGCAGCGGCAAGCGCAAGTTGTACATCTACCCGGCGCTGCCTGGGCTGGTGCTGGTCGCCGCGCCGTTGATTCCGTGGATGCTCAAGCGCTGGTTCAAAAGGCACCCGCGTTTGCGTCGGGTGTTCCCGGCACTGGTAGCAACCTGGTTCGTGTTGTGGTTCGCCCGTGGTTTCATCGAACCGCTCAAGGAAGGCACCAACATCGATCAGGTGCTCATGACGCAAGCTGCGACCATGACCCAGGGCGCCGATCTGGTGCTGGTCAACTGGGAGGAGGGGCACTGGTTGTTTGCCCGTCAGCCGATCGTGCATTTCGGTATGGACTATTCGTCCATCGAAAAAGCCGCGCTGTATCTGCGCGAACACCCCAAGGCCTACGCCTTGGTGCCGGATGACGTACTCAGCCAGTGCTTCAAACCCGAAGCAGCCCGCGAACTGGGTGAAAACTCCCGGGCGAACTGGTCGATCGTGGGCGCGGATGCCGACACCGGCAAATGCGTGCCGCAAGAAGCCAGCAAAGCCTATCGGTTCATCTGGAATGACCCGCATATGCCGGTGGCGCCGGCGCAGGTTGCCAATCCCTGAGGGCAAAAAAGGGCCGCTTGAACTCATCATTCAAGCGGCCCTTTCTCTTCGTTCTTCGCCTGTCATTGACTGGCGTCCAGCACCACGCGATAACGCGCCTTGCCGCTGCGCAGATGATCGATGGCTTCGTTGATCCGGCTCATGGGAAACATCTCGACCTGCGGCACGATCTGATGGCGTGCGCAGAACTCCAGCATGGTCGCGGTGTTGGCGGGTGAACCGACCGGTGAGGCGGACAAGACTTTTTGCTGGGGAATCAGGTTGAACACGTGCACCGGAATGGCATCGGGCACGACGCCGACAAAGTGCAGACGCCCCTTGCCGCGCAGGGTGGCAAGCATGGCGGTCCAGTCGAGGTTGGCATTGGCGGTGACCAGGAGAAAGTCCAGGGTGCCGGCAATGGCGTTGAGTGCATCGGTGTCGGTCGAGGCGACCACCTTGTGTGCACCCAGGCGCCTGGCTTCGTCCTGCTTGCTCAGCGATGAGGTGAACGCCGTGACTTCGCAGCCCCAGGCGTTGAGAAAGCGCAGCGCCAGGTGACCGAGGCCGCCGATACCCACCACGCCGACCCGGTCGGTGGGCTTGATGCCGAACTCCAGCAGCGGGTTGAACACGGTCGAGCCGGCACAGAACAACGGCCCGGCCAGCGCCGGGTCGAGTCCGTCCGGAATCGGCAGGGCCCAGGCCCAGTGCGCGCGAATGCGGTCGGCAAAGCCACCGTTGCTGCCGATGATGGTCGGTTGCACGGTGCGACACAGGTTATGGGAGCCTTCGATGCATGAGGTGCAATGCATGC
Organism: Pseudomonas sp. BIC9C; assembly: GCF_034541995.1. NCBI lineage: Bacteria > Pseudomonadati > Pseudomonadota > Gammaproteobacteria > Pseudomonadales > Pseudomonadaceae > Pseudomonas > Pseudomonas sp. BIC9C. The sequence continues at coordinate 136,036 of NZ_JAWDGM010000004.1, read as the reverse complement.
AACTGCCCTTGTACCAGCCGATGCCCACCCGCTGTCCCATCTCCAGGCCGCGCACCTGGTCGCCCATCCGCACGATACGGCCGACCACCTCGTGGCCGGGAATGAACGGGTAGTGGCTGATGCCCCAATCGTTGTCGATCAGCGACTGGTCGGAGTGGCAGACGCCGCAATATTCCACGGCGACTTCCACCTCATCGTTTCCCAACGGGCCGGGATCGTAGCTGTAGCGTTGCAGTGGCGCGCCCGCTGCCGTGGCGGCCCAGCCGGTAAAGGTGGTGAGTTCGCTGCTGTCGCTCATGGGACACCTCCAGATCACAAGTCAGGGGTTTTTGGCCGCTCGGGTGCAGCGGCGGAGCGAGGAAAGTGTAGCGGGTTGCCGGCGCTCCATCGGGTACGACCCTGGATACTTGAAAATACAAAGGCGCCCGATGTGGACACACTGCAGATACATGAGCGCGGTTTCATGGGTCAGGTCCGACGTTCACAGAGAGATCAGCCATGTTCCGTAAATTGCAGCAGGTCGCCAGATTGCTCAGCCAGAGCGCCCGATTGATGGTCGGCGTTCCCGAGTACGACAACTACGTGGCGCAAATGGCCCGCAACCGTCCGGGCGAGCCGGTCATGAGTCATGAGGCGTTTTTCCGCGAACGCCAGGAAGCGCGTTTTGGTCGGGGCAAGTGCAATACGCGCTGCTGTTGAAGGCGTTGGGCGTATGCGCGGGTCTTTAGTGGCCGACGCATACGCCCTCCACGGTCACTGTTCGAACAATGGGCGATTGGCCCGTACGAAGTCAGCTACCGTTTGCGGCGCTGACCAATTGGCGTGGATCAGCTGTCGAAGGGCGCGTTGTCGATCAGGTCGCAGACATTCGGGCAATCGAAGCCATGGATGTGGCGACGCCCGACATCCGCGAGCCCGGTGCCAATGGCCGTATGGGGTTTTTTCCTGGCCACTTCGGCGATGGCCTGGGTAAAGGCTGCTTTCATGCCGATGCGGGGGTAGAGCGCGAGCGTGTCGTCGACCAGCGAGGGGGTTATTTCATCCAGATGCAGCCCCATGACATCGACATGGGCGCCCAGATAGATCAGGGCGATTTCCGGCTGTTTGCGGTCGGCGATGCCGGCGCTGGAGTGCAGGGCGATCGCATCCCAGACCTGTTCGGCTTTTGCCTGCGCATAACCGTTGGCCAGGAGAAAACGACGGGCGGCATCAGCGCCATCGACCTCAAAGCGCTGGTCGGCGGCAAACTCGGGCGTCAGCCCCAGATCGTGTAGCAATGCCGCGAGGTAGACCGCTTCCCGGTCGTACTGCAAGCCCAGGCGTTGACCGAGGAATTCGGCGAACCACCATGTGCGGTGCACATGATGCAATAGCGCCCTGGAGTGGACGCGCTCCACGAGCGAAGCGGCTCTGCGGGCCAGCTCGGAGTCTGGCGCACTGAAGCCGCCGATGTTGATGGGTGTATTCATGTTGCCTCCCGGGGATGACGTTGACTTGCCGTTCACTCTAGGGATTCGGGAGGTGGCACAATTGACTATTTACGGATGATTTGTGCCAATATTGGCGCCTTGAACCTGCAGGAGGCAGCCGTGACCCGCAAGACAAAACCCGGTCACCCATCGATTGGTCGTACGCCAAAACGCATCGTGATATTGGGCCTGCCACCGGTGGATGCTCTCGATGTGATCGGCCCGGCCGAGGTGTTTTCCCTGGCGAATACCCTGTACGAGGGAGACATCGCGCCTTACGTACTTGAGCTGGTCTGCGCGGGTGTCAACCCGCAGATGGCCAGCAGCACCGGTATCGGGCTCATGGCCCACACGACACTCGAGCACGAGCGGCGTGCCGACACGTCCATCGACACGCTGATCGTGGCGACGGGCTGGCAGGCCATCGATCAACTGGACGGGGCAGCCATCGAATGGATTCGCACCAGGTCCGAAAACGTACGCCGGGCGTGCTCGATCTGTGTCGGCGCGTTCGCCCTGGCGGATGCAGGCCTGCTGGACGGGCGCCGTGCGACGACTCACTGGCGCATGGCGCGGGACCTGGCCGAGCGTTATCCCAAGGTGCAGGTCGATCCGAATCCGATCTGGATCAAGGACGGCAACGTCTATACCTCGGCGGGTATCTCGGCGGGCATCGACCTGGCGCTGGCACTGGTCAGCGAAGACCTGGGGGATGACGCCGCGCTGGACATCGCGAAAAACCTGGTGCTGTTCCTGCGCCGTCCCGGTGGACAGGCGCAGTTCAGTGTCGCCCTGCAATCGCAGCAGGTCCCCGGTTCAAATCTGGATGAGTTGCGCCACTGGATCAGCGAACACCTGAATTCACATCTGACCGTGGAAATCCTCGCGGATCGCTTTGCCACCAGCGTCCGAACCTTGATACGGACCTTCCAGCGGGAGTTGAAGACCACGCCGGCCAGGTACGTTGAAGACGTTCGGCTGGAAGCGGCTTGCCGGGAACTGGAACTGGGCGGGCGCTCGATGGAAGAGGTCGCACGCCGATGCGGTTATCACAGCGTCGACGTACTGAGGAAGGTTTTCGTCCGGCGCCTTGGTGTGAGTCCCAGAGAGTACGCGCAACGTTTCGCGCCAGACGCAGGGTAGGGGGCGCCCGAGGCTTTCGCACCGAGACACCCAGGCAATGGATGATCGACAACCCGAGTGCACCTCAGAGCGCCAGGTCGATCACGAAGGCGTCGTCGAAATCCGGGTTTTCGTTGATGCCATTCCTGGCATAGCCCCGGGGGTTGCAGACCACGCGGGTGTTGCCCACCCGATAATCAAAGCTGCCATGGGTATGGCCATGCAGCCACAGTGCCGGCTGCCAGTCCTTGATCCGCGATTCAAGGTCCGAGACAAAGCTTGAGTTGATCGGCGAACCGGCAAACGCCGGGCTGATACTCGACCGTGTCGGGGCGAAATGAGAGACCACTACCGTGGGTATGCTGCTGTCGCGGGTGAAGCAGTCTTCCAGCCAGGCGACCGTTTGCAGAAACACCAGCTGGGAAATGGCGGGCGTGAACAGGTCTGGAAAGTCGGGGGCGATCTTGATGTGGCTGAAGTCGCGGATCAGTTGGGTCGCCAGATCGATGCCCAGCGCCCGGTCCTCAGCGCTGTCGAGCAGACGATGGTCAGACCACAACGTGCAACCGAGAAAACGCACGCCGTCGTGGACGTACTCCGAACGCTCCAGAACGTGGATCTGCGTGCCTTGCGTCAGGCTGTTCAACTGTTCGTAGGTGGACACCAGGTCACTGCCATAAAACTCGTGATTGCCCGCCACGTACACCAGCGGAACCGGGCACGCCTTGGCCCACTCGATGGCCTTGGCTGGCCGGGCGATATCCCCGGCGAGCACGACAATATCGGCATCCACCGCGGGAAAAGGGATCGTGTTGACGGACAGGTGCATGTCGGACAGCAAGGCGATGCGCATTGATCAACTCCGGCGTGTCTTGAAGGGCAGGTTATTCAAGTTACGCGTTGCTGACCCGTTGTCACAAGCCTGCCGTGGCAATGGAACTGTCGGCGGATAGCGGCGGGGCAGGCGACTTCGATGCTGGATGTACCGGCCTCTTCGTCGGATCGCCGCCCGGAGCAAGCCCGCTCCCACAGGGATTGTGGCCAGCCGCAAGGTTCGAGTTCACTGAGGATCAAACTGTGGGAGCGGGCTTGCCCGCGAAGAGGCCGGTACATCCAACAGAGATATTGGCCGACCCGCCGCACCCACAGTTGACCGGCTTACTTCAAATACCAACCCCAAGGCTGGTCGCTGACGTACTCGGTGACCTGCTTGACCTCCAGGTAATTGTGCAGGCCCCATTGGCCCAGTTCCCGGCCGATACCGCTGTGTTTCATGCCGCCCCAGGGCGCTTCGACGAAGGTCGGTTGCGAGCAGTTGACCCAGACGATCCCGGCGCGCAGCTGGTTGGCGACCCGGGCGCTGCGCTGCAAGTCCGCGCTCATCACGGCGGCGGCCAGGCCGAAGCGGCTGGCGTTGGCCATCTGCACCGCTTGCTCTTCGGTCTTGAAGCGCTTGATGCACAGCACCGGGCCGAACACTTCCTCGCGCCACAGAATGCTGCTGTGCCCCGGTTCATCGAAGATCGCCGGTTCGATGAAGTAACCTTCGGCCAGATGCACCGGTCGCCGTCCGCCCGTGAGCAAACGGGCGCCGCTGGCCAGGCCCTGGTCGATGAAGCCGAGCACCTTGTCGTACTGGCCCTGGCTGACCAGCGGACCCAGCAGCACCCTGGGCTGCATGCCGGGGCCGATGCTGATCCTGCGGGTTTCTTCCACCAGCCGCTCGATCAGGCGCGGGGCGATGGCTTCCTGCACCAGCAGGCGTGACGTGGCGCTGCACACCTGGCCCTGATTCCAGAAAATCCCGAACAGAATCCACTCCACCGCCGCTTCGACATCGGCGTCATCGAACAGGATGAAGGCTGACTTGCCGCCCAGTTCCAGGCTGATGTTCTTGATGTCCCGCGCCGCCGCCGACATGATTTTCGCCCCGGTGGGCACGCTGCCGGTGAACGCCAGTTTGTCCACGCCCGGATGCTCGGTGAGCGGGCTGCCGGCGTCGGCGCCGAGACCGCTGACCCCGTTCACCACCCCGGCGGGCAAGCCAATGCGATCGGCGGCAGCGGCCAGTTCCAGGGCGGTCAGCGGCGTCAGCTCGGACGGTTTCAACACCACCGTGGCCCCGGCGGCCAAGGCGGGCGCCACCTTCCACGCGGCCATCAGCAACGGGTAGTTCCAGGGAATGATCTGCCCGGCGACGCCAATCGGCTCGTGGCGGATTCGACAGCGGAATCGCTCGTCCGGCAAGGCCAGCGGCTGGTCCTGCTGCTGGTCCAGTTCGCGGGCCAGACCAGCGTAGTAGCGAAAGCAGGCGATGGCGTCGCCGATGTCCCATTGTGCTTCCGGCAGAGGTTTGCCGTTGTCGCGCACTTCCAGTTCCGAGAGTGCCTGTTTGCCGGTTTCCAGTTCATCGGCCAATGCCTCCAGCCACTGCGCACGCTCGGCGCCGCTGCTTTGGCCCCAGCCATTGTCGAAGGCGCGACGGGCCGCGCGCACGGCATGGTCGACGTCTTCTTCGGTGCCTGCCGCCACGCGGTGGAAGGCCTGTTCGGTAGCCGGGTCGATCACGTCCAGATAGCCGCCCAGATCCGGGCTGACCCACTCGCCATTGATGTAAAGCTGATCACGCATGGTGCGACTCCTGGACGCCGGTACGGCGGTTTTGCAGATGGCGGGAAGTGAACAGCAGGGCCAGCGACACGCAGATGATCACCGTCGAAATCGCGTTGATCTCCGGTGTGACGCCACGGCGGATGGAGGAAAAGATGTAGATCGGCAGCGTCGTTTCGGAGCCGGCGACGAAGAACGCGATGATGAAATCGTCGAAGCTGAAGGTGAAGGCCAACAGGAACCCGGCCATGATCGCCGGGCTGATCTGCGGCAGGGTCACCCGCCAGAAGGTGTCCATCGGTGGTGCGTAGAGGTCAGCCGAGGCTTCGAGCAAGGCCTTGTCCAGCGAGTCGACGCGGCTGCGCACGATCACCATGACCAGGGCCATGGTGAACAGCGAGTGCGCGGCGATCACGGTGAAGAAACCCATGTTCAACTTCGGCACCGTCGGCAACCAGCTCGCCAGCAACGGGTTGATCAGGTCGAACAGGCTGATGAAGGCGATCAGCGTCGAGATGCCGATGACGATGCCCGGCACGATGATCGCGCAATAGGTCAACGCATCGAACAGCATCCGCACTTTGCTGCCGCAGCGCTGCAAGGCGAACACCGCCAGGGTGCCGAACAGCGTTGCGATCACCGCCGAGCTGCAGGCAATCAGTGCGCTGTTGCCCAGGGCCTCCATGATGAACGGGTTGCCGAATGCAGTGCCGAACCATTGCACCGAGCAGCACTGAAAGGCCAGGCCACTGCGCCCGGCGTTGAAGCTGAACAGCACGATCAAGGCAATTGGTGCGTAGAGGAACAGGTACAGCGATGTCGAATAGCTGCGCAGCCACATGTCACAGGCCTCCGTCGGCAGGGCGGCCGCCGTAGCGCGCCACCAGTTTCAGGTACAGGCCGATGATCAGCAGCATCATCGCCACCAGCGTCATGGCCAGGGCGCTGCCGAATGGCCAGTTGCGCGATTGCAGGAACAGGTCGACCAGCGCGTTGCCGACAAAGAACACCTTGCCGCCACCGAGAATCGCCGGGATCAGGAACTCGCCCATCAGCAGGATGAACACCAGCATCACCCCGGTGATGATCCCCGGCGCGGACAAGGGCAGGGTGATGCGCCGGAAACTTTCGAAGGCGCTGGCACCGAGGTCCGCCGAGGCTTCGAGCAGGCGCTTGTCGAGTTTTTCCAGGCTGACGTAGATCGGGAACACCATCAGCGGCAGGTAGCCGTAGACGATGCCGATCAGCACCGCCCACGGCGTGTTGATCAATCGCACGTCCTCAAGGCCCAGGCTGGCCAGCAGCGCCGGAATGCCTTTGCCGCTGAGGATGAAAATCCAGGCGTAGGTGCGGATCAGGAAACTGGTCCAGAACGGCACGATCACCAGGATCAGCAGCAGCGAACGGTTTTTCGTGACCTTGACCGCCAGGAAGTACGCCAGCGGATAAGCCGCCACCAGGCACACCAGGGTGCCCAGCGGCGCGAGCATCAGCGTGTTGCTGAACGCCGCACCGCGTGAGCCGAGGTTCAGGTAGTTGGCCAGGGTGAAGCCACCGGCGTAACCGCCCACGGCACTGCGCTCGCCGAAACTGAAGACCAGGATGATCACCAGCGGCATCAACAACAGCAGCAGGAACCACAGGGTCGAAGGCAAGAGCATCAGCAGGGTGATGCGTCGGCCGAGGCGGCGCCGTTGGCGAACCTCGACGGACAGGGCATGGCCCGGTTGCACCGTTTGCGGGTGGGCGGCGACATTCATGGGTGACTCCTCATTGGCCATGATCAGGCGATCAGGCGGACTTGAAGCGCGCCATCAGTTCGGCGCGCGCCGGGCTGGTCAGCGTGGCGGCAGCCCCGAACTCCAGCGGGCTCAGGGCTTCGGCGGCCGGGTACATGATCGGATCGTCGAACATCGCCGTGGGCAGCAAGGCATCGACACGCTTGTCGCCGCTCGGGTAGCCGTGGCTCAGCACTTCGAGTTTGTTGTGCTGCGGGTCGAGCAGGTAGTTGATGAAGGCGTAGGCGGCGTCTTTGTGCTCCGAGCTTTTCGGAATCGCGAAGAAGTCGCTCCACAGTTCCCCACCTTCCTTGCCCAGCTCGAACTGCATTTGTGCGTTGTCGCGGTGCAGTTGCGAGGCGTCACCGGTCCACGACATCGCCAGCCAGGCATCGCCGCTGCGCATCGATGGCTGGATGTCGGAGTTGATCGCGAACAGGTGCGGCTTGACCTCGATCAGCAGTTTTTCCGCGTCGGCCAGTTCTTTCGGGTCCAGGGAGTTGAAGCTGTAGCCGAAGCTTTTGAGGGCGTTGCCGATGGCGGTCAACTGGTAGTCGTGGACCATCGTCCGGCCACTGGCCGGGCCCTGGGCGGCGGCCCAGAATTCCTTCCAGCTGGTCGGGCCGTTTTTCAGTTTGCCGGTGTCGTAGAGCATGCCGGTGGTGCCCCAGTTTTTCGGCACCGCGTAGACCTTGCCGTCCACCGTGCCCTGGGCCATGAATTTCTGCTGGAACGCCGAGGCGTCGAAGTTGGGAATGCGCGACAGGTCCAGCGGCTCGATCAGGCCCAGCCCGACGTAGGTGCTGATGGTGTAGTTGGTCGGCACCAGCACGTCCCAGCCACTGCCGCCGGCCTGTAACTTGGCGAGCATTTCTTCGTTGGAACCGAACACGCTCATCGACACCCGGGCGCCGGTGGTTTTGCCGAAGGCGTCGAGGTTTTCCTGGCTGTGGTAGTTCGGCCAGGTCGCCAGCGACAGGCGATCACCGAGTTTGCTTTGCTCGGCCGCCTCGGCGGTGGAGGTCAACAGGCCGGGGATGTTGGCCGCGACCACGGCGGCGGCAATCCCCAGGCCGGTGCGGCCAAGGAAGTCGCGGCGACTGATCGAGCCGTTCTGCCAGCTACGCAGGGTTTTTATAAAAGTCTTCTGGTCCATAGCACGCTCCACATCCGGTTGATGAAACGAATCGATGATTTACAACGCCATGGCCAGGCCATTGGCGTGATCCCAGCCGACGCGCACTGCCGCGCCGTGTTCGAATGCATTGGCGCCATGATCCTGATGGCGCGGCACACGCACGCACACCACCCCGAAGGCCTGGGTGCGGACGCGGTATTCGGTGGAATTGCCCAGGTAAATGCGGTCTTCGACGCAGCCCGGCAGCTTCACTTCGCGGGTCATCTCGGTATTGACCCCGGCGATGCTGATCAGCTCCGGGCGTACCGCAATGCAACCGGCGGCATTGGCGCTCAGGCCCTTGCCGGTGGGGGTGAGGGGGCTGGTCAGTTCCAGCCCTTGCTCGGTACGCAGCACCACCGAATGGCCGTTGAGCTGCTGAACGGTGCCGTCGAACAGATTGGACTCACCGATAAAGTCGGCCACATAACGGCTGGCCGGGGCTTCATAGAGTTGTTCCGGGGTGGCGGTCTAGATGATCGAGCCGTTGTGCATCACGCTGATGCTGTCGCTCATCGACAGGGCTTCTTCCTGATCGTGGGTGACCAGCACGAACGTGATGTCGACCTCGCGCTGCAAGCGCAGCAATTCAGACTGCATCTCCTTGCGCAGCTTGCGGTCCAGCGCGGCCAGTGGCTCGTCGAGCAGCAACACCGTCGGCTTGTTGACCAGGGCGCGGGCGAGGGCGACGCGCTGTTGCTGGCCGCCTGAAAGCTCGCTCGGCTTGCGCTGGCCGAAGCCGCTCAGGCGCACCATTTCCAGCGCTTCATCGGCCATGCGCAGTTGCTGTTTTTTATCCGGGCGCGGTGTGCGATAGCGCAAGCCATAGGCAATGTTCTGCGCCACGGTCAGGTGCGGAAACAGCGCGTAATGCTGGAACACCATGTTCACCGGCCGTTCGAACGCCGGCACGCCGGCAACGCTCCTGCCGGCCAAACGGACCTCGCCGCTGGTGGGCTGTTCGAAGCCGGCGATCATGCGCAGGGTGGTGGTCTTGCCACAACCCGAACCACCGAGGAAGGAATGAAACGAGCCACGCCGCACCGCGAAATTCAGACCGCTGACGGCCTGCACCTCGCCATAGCGTTTGACCACATTGCAGAATTCGATATCGCTTGGCGGGGTGTCGTTCACGCTGTTGTTCACGATGCGGGCTCCCTTGCAGTGATAAATCAGTGCGTCGGGGGCCAAACTAGCAATCGGGGTTTTGCGGTGTATATATCCCTTGGGGGATAGAAGAGGTTTGTTGTAGGAGCGAGCTTGCTCCGGGCTGCGTTCCGACGATGGACTCAAGAGCGCTGCGTTGAGCCAGTCATCCCGTGTAATCGTTAACGACCATCGCGAGCGGGCTCGCTCCTACACAAGGCTTGTTGCTGGCAGCTGGTCCTCCGTCAACTCGCGAATGAACAACCCCAGCAACTCCGACTGGCTGCCAATGCCCAGCTTGGCGTAGATGTTCTTGCGGTGAATCTTCACTGTGCCGGGGCTGATGCTCAGTTGTTCGGCCACCGAGGCGCTGGAGTGGCCGCGCAGCAACAGTTGCACGATTTCCTGCTCGCGCCCGGTGAGGATGTGCGCGCCGAAGTGGTCGAAGGCTTCGCGGATCTTGAAGTCCAGGTCTTGCGCCGGGCGCGGTTGCTGGGCCTGGCGCAAGCGCCAGGCTTCATTGATGACCTGTTCGACCACCGCCTGCGCGCATTCGACCAACTGCATTTCGTCACGGCTGAACGCGCAGCTGGCGGTCGAGCGCATCAGGGACAGCACCGCCGTGGCGCCGTCGCCGAGGTCGACGAAAAACGCCACTTCCTCGGCCAGTCCGGTTTGCTGGTAATAGGTCAGGAAGTACTCGCCAAGGTAGAAGTGGTCGGGGGCGAACTGGCGCAGACGCCACAGTCCCGGTGCCTGACCGCGGGTGCAGGCCAGGTAGAACGGATCGAGCAGGTAAGGCCCGCACTGATAGTCGTCGACATACACCGCGCGCTTGTCCGCCGAGAACGTATCGAACAACGCCAGTGGCCGGTGATTGCCTTCGTAGACAAACAACACGAAATGATCGACCGGGCAGATTTGCCGGATCCAGTGGCTCAGCCCCGACAGCCGCGCATGCCCGGCAGGCAGGTCGAGCAGGTGGGCGACACCGGTGGTCCAGAGTTTCAGTTCCTTGGGGCGCATGGTGGCTACAGGCCGAGGAGGATGGCCTGTGGATGCACAAAGTACGCCATGGCGAAGTTGTCCGTGGGCAGCGGGCCGAGTGGCGGTGCGCCGTGACAAAGACGCACCGCAACAGGGCCGGGTGTTACCGAGTGCTACAGGGCGGGTAGCAAAAGTGATCAGGTTGAACGGTCATTCATGCTCCCGACGGCCGTTTTCCGGTAGACGGCAGCAGGATCGTCAGAATCCCCAGCAGCGGCAGGTACGAACACAGCGTGTACACGTACTCGATGCCCTGGATATCCGCCAGATGCCCCAGCAACGCGGCGCCAATGCCGCCAAATCCGAACATCAGGCCGAAGAACACCCCGGCGATCATGCCGACGTTGCCGGGCACCAGTTCCTGGGCGAAGACCACGATGGCCGAGAAAGCCGAGGCGAGGATGAAGCCGATGATCATGCTCAGCACGCCCGTCCAGAACAGGTCGACGTAGGGCAGGGCGAGGGTGAAGGGCGCGGCGCCGAGGATGGAAAACCAGATCACTTGCTTGCGGCCGATCCGGTCACCGATCGGGCCACCAAAGAAGGTGCCGGCCGCGACGGCACCGAGGAACAGGAACAGGTACAGCTGCGAACTGGCCACCGACAGGTCGAACTTCTCGATCAGGTAGAAGGTGAAGTAACTGGTGAAGCTGGCCATGTAGAAGTATTTGGAAAACACCAGCAACGCCAGCACCACCAGGGCGAACGTCACCCGCCGTTTCGACAGGCCGTGGGTGGCCTTGCTGCCTTGCTTGAGCTTGAACAGGTTCAGGTGATTGCGGTACCAGCGGCTCAGGCCGTACTGCACGAGGATGGCAAACACTGCGAACAGGCCGAACCAGGCGACGTTGCCCTGGCCATAGGGAATGATGATCGCGGCGGCCAGCAACGGGCCGAAGGCGCTGCCGGCGTTGCCACCCACCTGAAAGGTCGACTGCGCCAGGCCGTAGCGACCGCCCGAAGCCAGGCGCGCCACCCGTGAGGTCTCGGGGTGAAAGGTCGACGAACCTACGCCCACCAGTGCCGAGGCCACGAGAATGGCCGGGAAGCTGCCGACCAGCGACAGCATCAGAATACCGATCAGGGTGCAGACCATGCCGGCCGGCAGCAGCCAGGGTTTGGGATGACGGTCGGTGTAGAAACCGATCCAGGGTTGCAGCAGTGAAGCGGTGAGCTGGAAGGTCAGGGTGATCAGGCCGACCTGGGTGAAGCTCAAGCCATAACTGGCCTTGAGCATCGGGTAGATCGACGGCAGCACGGCCTGGATCAGGTCGTTGATCAGGTGCGCCAGGGCACAGGCACCAATGACACGCATGACCAGGGGGCTGGCCTGGTTGGCAACCGAGACGGTGGCTGAGGGAGAGCTGAGGGTAGTGGTCGACATGGGCGAGTTTCCGGATAAAAACGCGAACTGCGAGCGCAAGGCGCAGCCAATTTCGGGGTTCGGCGTTATCCTAGGGGCATCAATGGTGCCCGTCTCGCGCAACTCGGGCGCCGACTATTGCAAAAAGGGCGTCATTATCAAGCCAATGCAGACATTCCTGGCGGAGATCGACCAGGGCGGCTGGAGTGTTCGCAGCAGTGCGACCGACTACCCGGAAAACTGGTTCATTGCGCCGCACTCCCATGAAAAACATCAACTGATCTATGCCATCGAAGGCGTGATGGTGGTGCACGCCGCGATGGGCCAATGGACGGTGCCGCCGAGCCGTGGCATCTGGATGCCGAGTGGAGAGGTGCACTCGATTCGCTGCGTGGGGGCGATCAAGATGCGCAGCGTTTTCGTGCACCCTGACGCGAGCCCGGATCTGCCCGCCGAAACCCGGGCGGTGAGTGTTTCCGCGTTGCTCAGTGAGCTGATCAAGGTCTCGGTCGACTTCGACTTTTCCGTCGATCCGGACCCGCGGGAAGCCCGGGTGTTGCGGCTGATTCTGGATGAGCTGACGATCCTGCCGACCTTGCCTTTGAACCTGCCGCAGCCTGCCGATCAACGTATCAACCTGATCTGTACCGCGTTGCAGCGTGATCCCGGGGATGGGTCGACAGTGTCGGACTGGAGCGCCCGGCTGGGCCTAGACGAAAAAACCATCCAGCGACGGTTCCGCAAGGAAACCGGCATGACCTTCGGCCAATGGCGCCAGCAAGCGCGACTGCTGCTGGCGCTGGAACGAATCGCCGTCGGGGAGAAGATCATCGACATCGCCGGCGAGTTGGGATACGACAGCCCGAGCGCCTTCACGACCATGTTCAAGAAGCAGTTCGGCAAGACGCCGAGTGATTTTTTCAAGTGATGGTCCGGCGTAAAGAAACTACCTAGAACACTGCGGCAAATGCCGTGACTGATGGGGTTCGTCTCAATATCCTCCCTGCGGGGGGCTGCCTTAGGCTGTGTGCTTTTGGCAAACCGTTGGGCGGAGTCGCTATGCGTTTATTTGAATTGATCACTTTCACTGTGCGCGTGCGTACCGTCGCGGATGCCCTGGCGCGCATAGAGGCTGCGCTGGACGATCCGAAAGTCGGCGGCACATTGATGGGCTGCTGGGCCTCGGAGATCGGCCAGTTGAACCAGATCGCCGTGCTGCGCGGTTATGGGGACGAAAGCTTTCGGCAGGCGGAGCGTGAGCGTTTTCTGTTGGGGGGCGGGGCGTTTGGCATCAACGAGTGGATCACCGACCTGCGCATCGAAAACTACACGCTGTTTCCCTTCCTCGAACCCATGAGCGCCGGCCAGCATGGTCCGTTCTATGAGTTGCGCGTCTACGACCTGGTCAGCAGCGGGTTGCAGCCCACCCTAGACGGTTGGAGCAAAGCCATCGAAGCGCGAACCGCCGAACAGTATTCATCGGTGTATGCGGCGTTTTATGCCACTGACGGTGCGCTGCCGCGCTATCTGCACATCTGGCCGTGGACCAGCCTTGAACAGCGCCTGCAGGTGCGCACCCAAGCGGTCGCCGACGGCGTCTGGCCGCCGGAAAACTCCGGCCCGCAACTGCGGGACATGTGCTCGACGATCTACCTGCCCGCGAAGTTCTCGCCCTTGCAATGACCGGGGCACGGCTCGACTGGCCGGATGCCCGCCTCAATGCAACGCCTGCTCGTCCAGGTACTCATTCAGACACTCGATGAAAGCCTGATGCTTGCGTGTATGGCGGCGGTGCGCCGGGTAAATCACATGGATTTTCCTGCCGAACTGCTCAGGGTCAAGGTCGGCGTCCGGCAACAGTTGCACCAGTTCGCCGCGCCGCAGGTACGGTGCGGCGCTCCACTGCGGGCAGAACTGCAAACCCCGGCCGACCAGCAGGGCACCGAACAGGAAGTCATAGTTGTCGCTGCTCAGTCGCGGTGTCGGCTGGGCGATTCGCTTGCGTTCACCCTCGTGTTCGATCCACCAGTAATGCGGGTTCAGGGCGGGATGACGAAACAGCAGCCAGTCATGTTGATTGAAGGTGTGCGGTTGAACCTCCAGCGGGTTGTGTTGCAAGTAACGCGGGCTGGCGCACAGGAGGATGCGGTTGGCGGTCAACGGGCGCGTGATCAGATCGGGCAGCTCTATCGGGCCGTCCCGCACCGCCAGGTCGAATCGGCCTTCGACCAGGTCGACGAACTCATCGGTCAGCACCACGTCCAGGCGCATCTGCGGGTAGCGCTCCAGAAAGCGGCAGCACACCGCGTTGAGAAAGGCCGGCGCGAACGAGGGTGGGGCGGTCACGCGCAGCAGGCCATACATTTCCCGCTGCAATTGATCGATGTCTTCCCGGGCTTGATCCAGTTGCCTGAGGACTTGCCGCGAACTGGCGAGGAAAATCTCCCCGGCCTCGGTCAGCGCGATGCGTCGAGTGGAACGCTCGAACAGGCGCGTGCCCAATTCTTCTTCCAGGTGGGTGATGGCCCGGGTCAGGGCCGACGTGGTTTTGCCCAGTTGCGAGGCAGCGCGGGTGAAACTGCCCTGGTCGGCGGTTTCGACAAACATCGCGATGGCGCTGAGTTGGTCCATGCAGTGTTTCCTGTTTGGAAAGTATGTGTTGCGTGGGCCGAGTATTCTTTACCGCCGCCCGGTTCGCTAGTCTCTCGGCATTCTTACAAGAAAAAAGGTGCGGGACGATGAAGCGAATATTCCAGTCGGCATTGGCCATGGCTATTGGTCTTTCCTCTATGGAAAGCATGGCGGCCGCCGATCTGATTTTGCATAACGGCAAAGTCTTTACGGCAGAGCAGGGCAAGGCCCTGCAACAGGCCGTGGCCGTGGAGGACGGAAAAGTCGTCAAGGTCGGCAGCGATGCCGAGGTGCTGGCCCTCAAGGACCCCGGCACGCAGGTCGTCGACTTGCAGGGCAAGGTGTTGCTGCCCGGCTTTATCGACACCCACAGCCACGCGGTGTTTGGCGGCGTGAAGCTCAAGTCCGCCGATCTTGAGACGCAAATGCTGCCGTTCGATGAGCTGGAGCAGCGCTTGCGCGAGTGGCGCGATAACGGCAAGGCCCGGCATGGCGACATGCTCGTTGTCGGCGGGGCGCCCTCGACCTACTGGAGCCAGGTGGCGGAGTTCGAAAAACGCTTCAACCAGGGCGAATGGACGGACACGCCGATACTGTTTGTCGGCTGGGACTACCACACCGGTTGGGCCAACAAGGCCTTGCTCAAACGCGCCGGTATCGATGCCGAGCGGGTCAAGGCACTCACTGGCGAAGCGCTGGCGACCATCGGCCACCATGACGACAACACCCCTAACGGTTTCGTCGCCGATGCCGGTTTGTCGGCGGTGATGTCGCAACTGCCGCCGGCCAGTCTTGAGCAGTTGATTGGCGCCGCCGAGGCTGCCCGCGACCTTTACCACAGCCTGGGCGTCACGGCCCTGATGGACCCGGCGGCCAACGCGGTGCCGGGGGATGCGTTGTTCGACTTCAAGCCCACGGTGAAAAATGTCGGGGTGCTGCCGGCCTACAAGGCGTTGGCGGACAAGGGCGAACTGCGCCTGCACGTGGCGGCCTTGATGGTCGTCAATCCCAAGAGCAAACCCGCCGACCTCGAGGTCATGGAGCAGGTCCGCCAGCAGTTCGCCGACGTCGACAATCTCAGCCTGCCCGGCATCAAGGTGTTTGCCGACGGCGTCGCCGAGTTTCCGGCGCAAACCGCGTCGCTGCTGTCGCCCTACAAGAACTCGCTCAAGGGCGGTGAGCTGCTGATCGACCCGGCGCACTTCGGCGAACTGGTGGGCGCCGCCGATGCCCGCGGATGGCTGGTGCATGTGCATGCCATCGGTGATCGTGCGGTGCGTGAATCCCTCAATGGCATCGAGCAGGCGCGTCGCGAGGGGCACAACAATGTGGCCCACTCCATCACCCACTTGCAGATGGTCAACCCCAAGGAGTTCACCCGGTTCAAGCCGCTCAATGTGATTGCGTCCATGCAACTTTACTGGGCTTCGGCAGACGAACTGAGCATCGATTTGCTGCAGCCTTACATCAATGCCATGCAGTTCCAGTTCATGTACCCGGCGCGTTCGCTGCTCAAGAACGGCGCGACCATTTCCGGTGCCAGCGACTGGCCGGTCTCGACACCTGATCCGTGGAAAGCGATCGGGCAAGCCATCAGCCGCAAAGGCCCCAAGGGTGTGCTGAATCAGGCCGAAGCCATCGACCGCGAGACCATGTTCTACGCTTACACCCGCAACGCCGCCAAAACCATCGGCCTGGAACAGCAGATCGGTACGCTGACCCCAGGCAAGCAAGCCGACATGATCATTGTTGATCGCGATGTATTCAGCGCCCCTGAAGCGCAGTTGGCCGATACCCAAGTGCTCAAGACTTACTTCGCCGGCCGCGAAGTCTACAGCCGCCCGTAACTCCCCCCCTGTTCGCCCACCCTTTGCCGCGCCGGCAAGGGGAGGGCGAAGCCTTGCCCGATCAATAATAAGAAAGGACCCGAAACATGCATCGCCCTGCATTGACCCTGTTTGTCGCCTGCACTTTTTTGCCGCTGGCTGCCCACGCCCTGACGCTGACCGATGACCTTCAATTGATGCTCAAGCCGGCGGTGGTCAGCGACTACCGCAGCCGTGGTTTGTCGCTGACCTTGGGCGACCCGGCGGTGCAACTGGACGCCACATTGCTGCACAGCAGCGGCGTCTACGCCGGGGTCTGGACCTCCAATGTCGATTTCGGCCTGAACTATAAAACCCGGTTGGAGCAGGATTTTTACGCGGGCTTCTTCAAGCAGATCACCGATGACGTCAGCCTCGACCTGGGCTACCTCAAGTACACCTACGCCAGGCAATCGGACTTCAACCAGAGCGAGGTCTACGCCATCGTCAAAGCCTATGGCTTCAAGTTCGCCAGTTACTACTCCAACGATTTGCAGACTTATCTAGGCAAGGACCAGGACACCCTCTACACCTGGCTGGGCTACAGCTACGCGCTACCGGCGGATACGGGGCTGGAGGTGCGTTATGGCCAGTTCGATTTCAAGGATGACGTGTTCATTGCCGGCAACGGCGCTACCCGTGGCGACTATCACGAGTGGGAAGCCCGGCTGACCCATAGCGCCGTGGGAGTCGACTGGGCGCTGGCCTACGTCGACACCGACCTGTCCACGCATGAGTGCACGAGCTACTACGGCTATGGCGATGTGTGCGCCGCCACCGTCGTGGTCAGCGCCAGCAAGACCTTCTGATCGAGGCGGTTGCGTCCTGAGCAGAAGGTCTCGGTAGGTTCATTCAGAAACGATCCAGCCGGTACGCCGCAGTCGCCGGCAGGTCGTGGGGCTGGGTACCGGTCAAGGGGGAGGCCATTTGCGCAATCATTTCCGCCGTGACCGCCGCCTGGGTCAACCCCAGGTGCTGATGGCCGAAGACGAGCAGGACCTTGCCGTCGCACACCCGATCGATGATCGGCAGGGAGTCGGGTAAGGACGGGCGAAAACCCATCCACGGTGTGGCCGCTTCGGCACTCAGGTCGCGTTTGAACAGGCCCTTGCTCAATCGGTGCAGTTGCCAGGCACGTTCCATTGTTGGTGGACATTCGAGACCGGCGAATTCAACGGTGCCGGCCAGGCGCAGGCCATCGACCATCGGCGTCATGATGAATTTGCGTTCCAGCGAGGTGACGGCAAACGGCAAGCGCTGGTGTTCGTGGGGCAGCATCAGGTGATAGCCGCGCTCGGTGTCCAGCGGCACCTTTTTGCCGGTCAGCGCAGCAGTGAGCTTCGCGGAATGCGCGCCGCAGGCAATCAGCACCTGTCGACTGCTGACGCGGCCTTGATCAGTGATCAACGACACGCCGTGTTCATTCAATTGCCCACCCTCGACCCGCTGCTGGAGGAACTGCACGCCGCTGCTTTTAGCCGCGTGGACCAGTTCGCCAACCACCCGGAAGGGATCGAGAAAATGCCCGGTGCGCGGGAAGAACAAGCCGCCGCGGATCTGCTCGCTCAGTTGCGGCGCCGCATCGCGTACAGCCTTGGCCTGCCAGAAGTCGATCGGCACCTGCTGCTGGCGCATGCGCGCCTGCAGCGCTTCGATGGCCTGTTGCGAGTCGGCGCGCTCGAACACCAGCAACGAGCCGTCTTCCTTCAGCAACTGGGGGCGGTCGATGGTCTCCAGCAAGCGGTTCCAGGCACCCAGGCTGCTTTCATTGAGTGCGCGGATGCCGGCCACGGTGCGCTGGAACGGCACCGGTCGCAGGTTCAGCAACAGGCGCATGAACCAGGGCAGGGCCCGGGGCATGTATTTCCAGTCCAGGCGCAGCGGACCCATGGGGTCCATGAGCATGGCGGGCAGGCGTTTGAGGATGGACAGGTCGGCGATGGGGAACACCTGCTCGGTGGCCAGGTGTCCGGCATTGCCGAATGAGGCACCACGGCCGGGCTCCTGCTGATCGATGACCACCACCCGCCGGCCCTGGCGAGCCAGGCGCAGGGCGCAAGCGACGCCGATGATCCCGGCGCCGATCACGGCAACGTCCGCCGTGGCGTGCGGGTTGTTGAAAAGGGAGACGTTGGACATGGCTAGGCTTCTCTCTGGCCGTCGAGCAGGCGACGCAACTGCAGCGGATTGCCGTGCTTGAGCGCGGCCGGCAACAGGGCGTCCGGGAAATCCTGATAGCAGACCGGGCGCAGGAAACGCAGGATGGCGGCGGTGCCGACCGAGGTGGTGCGCGTGTCGGACGTCGCCGGGAACGGGCCGCCATGGACCATGGTATCGCACACCTCGACCCCGGTCGGCCAGCCATTGACCAACAGGCGTCCGGCCTTGCGCTCCAGGGTCGGCAGCAATGCCCTGGCGCTCTCCACGTCGGCATCGTCCAGGTGCAGGGTGGCGGTCAGTTGGCCTTCCAGGTGTTCGATGACCTGGCGGATTTCCTCGTCGCTGGCACATTGCACGATCAGCGAAGCGGCGCCGAACATTTCCGCCTGCAAGGCCGGATCGGCGAGAAATTCGCTGGCCTGGGTGACGAACAGGTGAGCCTGGCACTGGTTCGGGGTATCACCCCTCAGGCCGACGGCCACTGTGTCAGCGTGGGCATGCTCGGCCAGCGCACCGATGCCGGCCTCGTAGGCGTTGAAAATGCCGGGGGTGAGCATGGTCTGTGCCGGGCTGCGCTGTATCAGTTGCGCGGCCGTCTGGATGAAACGCTCAAGGGTCGGGCCTTGGCGGGCAATCACCAGGCCGGGGTTGGTGCAGAACTGGCCGGCGCCTTGGGTGAGGGAGGCGACGAAACCTTGCGCCAACGCTTCGGCTCGCGATTGCAGTGCCGCCGGGAACAGCAAGACCGGATTGATCGAGCTCATTTCTGCATACACGGGAATCGGCTCGGGACGCGCCTGGGCCGCCTTGCACAGGGCGATGCCACCGCTGCGCGAGCCGGTAAAGCCCACGGCCTTGATGCGCGGGTCGGTGACCAAGGCAATGCCCACTTCACGGCCGGAGCCGAACAACAGCGAAAACACGCCTTCATGCAGCCCGCACAGTTTGACCGCCCGGGCCAGCGCCCGGCCCACCAGCTCACTGGTGCCGGGGTGTGCACCATGGGCCTTGACGATCACCGGGCAACCGGCGGCCAGCGCAGACGCGGTGTCACCGCCGGCGACCGAGAAGGCCAGGGGGAAGTTGCTGGCGCCGAACACCGCCACCGGGCCCAGCGGCACCTGACGCTGACGCAGGTCCGGGCGGGGCAGGGGCTGGCGTTCCGGTAGTGCGCTGTCAATCCGTACATCCAGCCATTCGCCAGCGCGTACAGTGCGGGCAAAGGTGCGCAGTTGCTGGCAGGTGCGACCGCGTTCACCCAGGATGCGCGGGCGTGGCAGGCCGGTCTCGGCCACGGCGCGGTCGATCAATGCATCGCCGAGGGCTTCGATTTCGCTGGCGATGGTTTCGAGGAATTCGGCGCGGGCGTCCAGGGATGTCGCGCGATAGCTGTCCAGGGCACTCCAGGCCAGGGCGCAGGCCTGTTCGACGTGTTCGCCGCTGCCACCGTGATAGGCCGGCTCAAGGGGTAGATCCGTGGCGGGATCGATGCCGCGGATCGCTTCGCGGTTGCCGGTGATGGCCTGCTGGCCGATCAACATGTTGCCTGTCAGAGTCATGGTCGTTCCTGAAAAAAAGAGGTAGGGCGTTTGCGAAAAAACGCGGTACCGCCGTGGGCGAAAATAAAGGCGGCGCGCATTGGCACGCCGCTGCACAGGCTGGATGTCAGACGAAGTTCTGCTCGGCCGACCACTGCTCGTACCACTGGCGGAACAGCGCGTACTGGTTCTCGGCATAACGACGCTGGGCATCGCTGAGCGCATCGGTCTCGTTGAAATGCAGGGTGTATTCCTTGTCACCGTTGAGCACCATCAGGTGCTTGTAGTAGAGCACCAGGTCGCAGCCCTCATCGAAGGACGACAGCACCGCCAGTGCCGATTCCAGTTCCCGCGCCTGGCGACGTGCCTTGGCATCGCCCTTGGCCGCTTGTTTGCTCAAGGCCACCAGGCGCAACACTTCGCGCGGCAGCGCGTTGCCGATGCCGGTGATGGCGCCGGTGGCGTTGCAGTTGACGAAGCCATGAACCACCTGGGTGTCGACACCGACCATCAGGGTTACGTCATCGTCCCTGGAGGTAATGTGTTCGGCGGCGTAGCGCAGGTCGGCCGCACCGCCGAACTCCTTGAAGCCGATCAGGTTCGGGTACTCGCGGCGCAGTTCGAAGAACAGATCGGCGCGGGTGGCGAAGCCGTAGTAAGGGCTGTTGTAGATCACCGCTGGCAGGCCCGGGGCGGCTTCGAGAATCGCGGCGAAGTGGGCTTTTTGCGCGGTGGCCGAAGCGCCGCGAGACAGCACACGAGGAATGACCATCAAGCCATGGGCGCCCACTTTGGCCGCGTGGGCGGCATGGGAAACCGCTTCGCGGCTGTTGACCGCACCGGTGCCGACGATGGTCGGAACGCCGGCGGCCACCAGGCGCGCCACGCCTTCCTGGCGCTCGGCTTCGGTCAGCAGCGGCCAGTCGCCCATGGAACCGCAATACACCACTGCGCTCATGCCAATGTCGATCAGCTCGCGACCCTTGGCCACCAGCGCGTCGAAGTCCGGCTTGCGCTCGGCGGTGCACGGGGTCATCAGTGCAGGGATGCAGCCAGTGAAAATGTTGTCGCTCATTTTGTTGTCACTCCTTGAAGCGTTCATTCAGGTCGGGTTAGGGAAAAGGCGTGGGGCTCAAATGCCCCACGCAAAGGGGTCTTGTTCGTCGATCAGCAAGGTGCTGTCGGCGGTCATGTAGGCGCGGCCAGTGATGAAAGGGATGATGCGTTCGCCTTCCCATTCATAGCTGCCGACGAACTGGCTGGCGGTGATGCTGGCCTGGACCCAGCGTTCGCCGGCGGCCAGTTTTCCATCGGCCGCCAGGCACGCCAGTTTCGCGCTGGTGCCGGTCCCGCAGGGCGAGCGGTCGTAGGCTTTGCCAGGGCACATGACGAAGTTGCGGCTGTCGGCCGATTCGTCGTCGGTAAACAGTTCGATGTGGTCGATCAGCGCGCCGTCTTCACCGTGGATGCCCTGGGCCTCAAGGGCCTTGAGCATGGCCCAGGTGTACTCGGTGAGGAACTCGACGTTGTCCATCTGCAACGCCTGACCGTGATCGGACACCAGGAAAAACCAGTTGCCGCCCCAGGCGATGTCGCCGTACACGCGACCATGTCCCGGCACTTCGACCGGCACCTGTTGGCGGTAGCGGTAGGCGGGCACGTTGCGCAGGGTGACATTGCCGTCCTCATGCAGCGTGGCGCTGACCGGGCCGACCGGCGTATCGATCTTGTGCTCGCCAGGCTGTATGTGACCCAGGTAATGCAGCGAGTTGACCAGGCCGATGGTGCCGTGACCGCACATGCCGAGGTAGCCGGCGTTGTTGAAGAAGATCACGCCACAAGTGGCGTCCGGCGACACCGGTTCGCAGTACAGCGCACCCACCAGCACATCGTTGCCACGGGGCTCCAGCAGGCAGGCGCGACGCCATGGGTCATGCTGCTCGCGCAGGGCATCGCGCTTCTCGGCCATGGTCCGGCCGGACAACGGGGGCAGGCCCGACATCACCAGGCGAGTCGGTTCGCCGCCGGTGTGGGAATCAATGACATGTATTTTTTTCATAAACCTTTCCATTCAGAGGAACACGCAGGCTTTGCCGGCCTGAATTTCAGCGAGAGGTCTGGGCGGACACACCGGTCGGACGCAGGCCTGTGGCCGTGCCGCTGTAGACGGGGTCGGCTTCTTCTTCACCGTCCTCGGACTCCAGGCGAACCAGATGCGCCGGCACGCCAGTGGCTGCGCCCCAGTAGTAGATGCCCATGGCGCAGGCCGCCACGACCAGGGTGTCGAAGGGATGGGTGAGTACGCCCATGCCGCCGAAGCTGCCGAGCCAGGACAGCACGATGGTCACGGCATAGAAGCCGATCAGCCATGCCGAAGAACGCACTTGTTGGCCCAGGCTCAGGTGCTGGGTCGGCACAAAGCGACCGCACAGCAGGTACACCACGAACATCAGGATTTGCAGGCCAAGCAGCCAGGACACGGTGCTCCAGCCGGACCAGTAGACGATCAGCGCGGCGATGATGAACGACACCGGGCCGAGAACGCCCATGCGCTTGACCTTGAACGGCCGCGGCATATCCGGCGCATTGCGGCGCAGGGCAGCCACCGACACCGGCGCGACGGCGTAGCTCAACACCAGCGCGGCGGAGACCACGTTGATCAGCGCTTCCCACGAAGGGAAGGGCAGGGTCCAGAACACCGACAGGGCAAAGGTCAGCCACAACGCCGGACGCGGGATGCCGGACTTTTCGTCAATGCGGGTGAAGACCTTGAAGAACGTACCGGTCTGCGCCCAGCCGTAGATCACCCGCGGGGTCGCGTTCATGTAGATGTTGCCGCAGCCGCTGGGGGAGATCACCGCGTCGGCCACTACCAGATAAGCCAGCCAACCCACGCCCAATGCCAGGGCGATGTCGCGGTATGGCAGGGCCAGTTCCTTGGCGACGCCGGCCCAACCGTTGGCGAGCATTTCGGTGGGCACGCCGCCGAGGAAGGCCACTTGCAACAACACATAGATGGCGGTGGAGAGCAGTACGGAGAGGATCAGTGCAATCGGAATGGTGCGTTGCGGATTCTTCACTTCGCTGGCCACCGAGATGATCGGCGTCAACCCCAGGTAGGCGAAGATGATGCCGCCGGCGGACACCGCCATCTCGACACCTGACAGTCCGAACGGCATGAAGCCCTGGGACTGGAAGTTCTCCGGTTTGAAGAAAGTGAACAGCACGCCGATCACCAGCAACGGCACGATGAACTTGAACATGCTGATCAGGTTGTTGGCCTTGGCGAACGTTTTCACGCTGTAGTAGTTGAGCATGAAGAACAGGCACAGCAGACCGAACTGAACCAGCCAGCCAATCGCCGTTGGATTGCTGGAACCGGCCTGGGTCAATGCGGGAAACCACGCAGCGGCATACTGGCGCGCGGCAACCACCTCGATGGCCACCAGGCTGGAAAACGCGATCAGCGTGATGAAGCCCATCAGGTAGCCGAGCAACGGGCCGTGGGAGTACACCGGGTAGCGAATCACACCGCCGGCACGGGGCAATGCGGCGCCGAGTTCACAGTAGACGATGCCCAGCAGCAGCACCGCAAAACCGCCCAGCAGCCAGGAAAATATCCCCGCCGGTCCCGCGATGGCGGACACGTGACTGGCTGCGAACAACCAGCCGGAGCCGAAGATGGCCCCCAGTCCGATAAACGTAAGGTCTATCAACGAAAGTTGTTTTTTGAACTTGCCTTGGCCTGGCATGGCATCGCCTTCTTGTGAGTTATTGGATAGGCAGGTGTGCACTTCAAGTCGTCCCCGTCGGTTTTGCCGAGGAGGGCGGTGGCCATAGAGTGAACTCGGCGGCTTGTTCGCGATTGATGTTTTCCTTGGGTGTCGATGACGAAATCAGCACAATGGGCAACGGCCGATCATTGGGAGAGACAGGTAGATGACTCAGGATGCGTTTGCGCTGTTGTGCCAGGGCGACGACTCGAACCGCCCCGAAACCATCGAACAACTGCTGGCAGGCATTGCGCTTTTGTTGCCGATGCTCGATGTCATTCCGAATGCGGCGATCTTCATCAAGGACGTGCAGGCGCGCTATGTCATGGCCAATCGCACGCTGGTTCAACGCTGTGGCTTGAAGCAGCTAAAACCGCTGCAGGGGAAAACCAGCGCCGAAGTATTTCCCGAGCAGTTGGGGCCCGGCTATACCGAACAGGACCGGCGTGTGCTGGAGCAAGGTCTGGTGCTGTCAGACCAGCTGGAGTTGCACCTGTACGGCAGCCGGGAGCCGGGCTGGTGCCTGACCCATAAACGACCGCTGTATAACCGCCATAATCAGATCATCGGTCTGGCGGGCATCTCGGTCGACCTGCAATCGGCCAGTGACACGCACCCGGCGTACCAGCGCCTGGCGGCGGTGGACGAGCACATCCGTACGCATTTCAACCGTCGCGTCACCCTCGGCGAGTTGACGCGCATCGCCGGCATTTCCGTGGCGCAGCTCGAGCGCTACTGCAAGCGTGTGTTCCATTTGACGCCACGGCAAATGATCCAGAAGGTTCGCCTGGAGCACGCGCATCGACTGCTCTACACGGATCTGCCGATCACTGAGGTCGCCCTGCAATGCGGTTATACCGACCACAGCGCGTTCACCCGGCAGTTCAAGGCATTGACCGGCTTCACCCCGCGCCAGTACCGCCAGGCCACCGGTCACCCGCAACCGTCCGGTGCGGATTAGCGACGCGCCGCCAATGGCCCTGTAGACTGGCCGCGCAAAAGGCGCCTGCCTCACCACTTCAAGCAAGAGAGTTCCCATGGCAAACCACGACCTGACCTTTACGCCCGATCCTGATGCGGATTCGATTTCTTCCGACGTCGTCGGTTTCGGCGGCGTGCTGGTCTCCACCCAGATCCCGACCCGCGCCGACGGCAGCCTGGAATTGGGCGATATCACCCTGCAAAGCGAATGCACCCTGCAAGCGCTGAAGGTTGCGCTGGAGCGTGCCGGCAGTTCCATGGACCGCGTGATGCACCTGACCATCTACCTCACCGACATGGCCGACCGCGCCGCGTTCAACGAGGTGTACAAGCGCTACTTCGCCAAACCATGGCCGGTGCGCGCTGCTGTCGGGGTTGCCTCGTTGGCAGTGGAAGGCATGCGCGTGGAAGTGACCGCGATGGCGGCCAAGGCGTGATCACGGAAACACACACAATACTGTAGGAGCGAGCTTGCTCGCGATGAACCTGAGAGCGACTCGGGGCATCAGGTTGCCAGCGTTATCGTTGACGACCATCGCGAGCATGCTCGCTCCTACAGGGATTGAGGCAAGCCAGGCCTGCTCGAAACACCACCTGGCAGCACACGGGTGCCGGTCAGGCGTTTCGCCGCTACAATGCACGCCTCGACCGTGACAAGCCTGACTAAAAAAACTATGTCTTTGCCCAAACATCACCTGGAATTGCTCAGCCCTGCCCGCGATGTCGCCATCGCCCGCGAGGCTATCCTGCATGGTACCGATGCCGTGTACATCGGCGGCCCGAGCTTCGGCGCCCGCCACAACGCCTGCAACGAAGTGAGCGATATCGCCCAATTGGTGGAATTCGCCCGTCGTTACCATGCGCGAGTGTTCACCACCATCAACACGATCCTGCACGACAACGAACTGGAGCCGGCCCGCCAGCTGATCCACCAGTTGTACGACGCCGGCGTCGATGCGCTGATCGTCCAGGACCTGGGTGTGATGGAGCTGGACATTCCGCCGATCGAACTGCACGCCAGTACCCAGACCGACATCCGCACGCTGGAGCGGGCGAAGTTCCTCGACCAGGCTGGTTTCTCGCAACTGGTGCTGGCCCGCGAGCTGAACCTCAAAGAGATCCGTGCCATCGCCGACGAAACCGACGCGGCCATCGAGTTCTTTATCCATGGCGCGTTGTGCGTGGCGTTTTCCGGCCAGTGCAACATTTCCCACGCGCATACCGGGCGCAGCGCCAACCGTGGCGACTGCTCCCAGGCCTGCCGTCTGCCGTACACCCTCAAGGACGAAAAGGGTGGCGTGATCGCTTACGAAAAGCACCTGCTGTCGATGAAGGACAACAACCAGAGCGCCAACATCCGCGCACTGGTCGAGGCCGGCGTGCGTTCGTTCAAGATCGAGGGCCGCTACAAGGACATGGGCTATGTGAAAAACATCACCGCCTACTACCGACAGCGCCTCGACGCCGTGCTCGAAGACCGTCCGGACCTGGCCCGTGCCTCCAGCGGCCGTACCGCGCATTTCTTCCTGCCCGACCCGGAAAAAACCTTCCACCGCGGCAGCACCGATTACTTCGTCACTGACCGCAAGATCGATATTGGCGCCTTTGACTCGCCGACCTTCACCGGTTTGCCGGTGGGTGTGGTCGAGAAAGTCGCCAAGCGTGACATGCAGGTCGTGACCCACGAGCCGCTGTCCAACGGCGACGGCCTCAATGTGCTGGTCAAGCGTGAAGTGGTGGGCTTCCGCGCCAACATCGCCGAACCGAAAGGCGAGTTCGAGGAGGACGGCGAGAAGCGTTATCGCTATCGCGTCGAGCCCAATGAGATGCCGGAGGGGATGTACAAGCTGCGTCCCAACCATCCGCTGAATCGCAATCTCGATCACAACTGGCAACAGGCGCTGCAAAAGACCTCCGCCGAGCGTCGCGTGGCCCTGCGCTGGGTCGCGCGCCTGCGTGAAGAGCAGCTGGAACTGACCGCTACCAGCGAAGAAGGCATCAACGCCAGCGTTACCCTGAATGGCCCGTTCGGCGCCGCCAACAAACCGGAGCAGGCGCTGGAGCAATTGCAGGACCTGCTCGGCCAACTGGGCACCACGCAGTACCACGCCATCGACATCAAGCTGGACGCGCCGCAGGCGTACTTCATCCCGAACTCGCAGCTCAAGGCCTTGCGCCGTGAAGTGATCGATGCCTTGACCGAAGCGCGGATCGCCGCCCATCCCCGTGGCAGCCGCAAGGCCGAAACCACACCGCCGCCGGTGTACCCGGAGTCGCACCTGTCGTTCCTGGCCAACGTCTATAACCAGAAGGCCCGCGACTTCTATCACCGCCATGGCGTCAAGCTGATCGACGCAGCTTACGAGGCCCACGAGGAAACCGGCGAGGTGCCGGTGATGATCACCAAGCACTGCCTGCGTTTCTCCTT
The DNA here is from genome assembly GCF_034541995.1 of Pseudomonas sp. BIC9C. Taxonomy (NCBI): domain Bacteria; kingdom Pseudomonadati; phylum Pseudomonadota; class Gammaproteobacteria; order Pseudomonadales; family Pseudomonadaceae; genus Pseudomonas; species Pseudomonas sp. BIC9C. The sequence goes on along the minus strand of NZ_JAWDGM010000004.1, from coordinate 108,948 downwards.
CAACCTGTGCCCGAAACAGGCCAAGGGCGTGACCGGCGTGCGCACCAAGGTTGCGCCGATGCAACTGATCCACGGCGATGAAGTGCTGACCTTGAAGTTCGACTGCAAGCCTTGCGAGATGCACATCATCGGCAAGATGAAAGGGCACATCCTCGATATGCCGCAGCCGGGCAGCGTGGTGGGGCACATCAGCCCCGAAGACCTGCTCAAGACCATCCCGCGCGCACCGCACTGAGTGACCGGTGGGCGCGCCGCAACGGCGCGCTCACCTGTTGTTCAAAACCCGGTGTATTTGAAGTAAATGAATGCCACGGCAACTGCCAGACCAAACGCTGCCAGAGCTTTTGCATGTGCAGTGGCCTGCAGTTCGCCCGACGCTTGTTCATGGGGTTGCGAGTACGCGGTGGCGTTTTGGCGGCGCTGCAGAATGGCCCGCCAGGTGTAACCCAATCCAGTCAGCAGCGAAATGGCCATCAGGCCGAGGATCAGCCAACGCATCGTTGCCGGCTTTTTAGCGGCGGCCAGGCTGTTCTCGTATTCACAGGCCGCGCTCCCGAACTCCAGGACAGAAATGGGTTGGTAGACCGTCGAGGGCTGCTGCGCATCACTGTGCGTCACCGCCATTTGTTCCAGGTCCAGTGCCTGATACTTCCAGAGTGTCATCGACCCTTCCCGGCAGTAGGTGAACGCAGCGGGGCTGGAAGCGCCGATGATGCACGCGTCGTCGATACCGATTTTTTTCAGGGTTTCCATTGCAGACCGTGTGAAGTCCATTTCGAGGACCGGAATGACGCAGTTGGCAGACACCGCGACCGACACCAGCAGGCACGCCATGGCGCAGAGGGTTGATGTTTTCAAGGTCGAGACCCCCTCGTTTTTTGCAGGATTTTTGTTAAAAACGCGGAGTCTGGTTGCAAGCTGCTTTTGCTGAAGTCTAGACGCTGGCGACAAATCTGGCGCTGGCGGTCGACATTATTCACAGGACTCGGCGACGGCTTTTTCAGCGCGTTTGAGTTCCTGTTTGACGTCGGTGGGGATGCGTTGCTTCTTGAGTTCCTGACCGAGGAAGGGTTGCTCGCCCCGGGACTGGACCTCGGCGTCTTCGGCCGTTATCTGCGCTTCGATAGTCGCGGAGTGCTTGTCGATGACGGCATCGACCTCGGCTTCATTCCTGGCGGTATCGAGTGCCAGGACCAACTGGCCGGCCTCGGCTTTTTCGGCTTCGACATAGGCTTCGACCGTCAACTCGGAGGCCAGCGCCCGCGCCTGGATTTCCAGCCTGTCGAGATGCTCCCGGGTGGCCTTGCAGACCGCTTCCTGTCGCTGGCTCTGGATGTGTTCCCAGGTGTTCAACCCATAAATCGCCGCCCCGACCACCAGGAGGGTTGCAGCGGTACCCATTAGTTTGCCTTTCACATTTGGCGCCCTCAGATTGCAAGGGGAAGGGTGTTGCGCAAACGATTCCTTATTCCATTCGGGAAAAGCGTAGCAGACCTGGTCGGGCTGAACCTGTGTCGATCACTTGCCTCAACACTAAGCATCTGTTTTAAAAAACAAATTGTTTTGTTGGGGCTTCCCAGACGAGACAAAAGTTGGTAAATTTGCGCCCACTCTTGCAGCAGCCCTCAGGGAGCCTGACACGCAAGAAGGCAACAGGTCCTGTTGCCACTCAAGAAAGCGAGTGCCAGGCACTCATCGCAACAGATACAGGGGCGTCGCCAAGCGGTAAGGCAGCAGGTTTTGATCCTGCCATGCGTTGGTTCGAATCCAGCCGCCCCTGCCATTTTCTTCCTGCACAATCCGATAACACTCGAACGGCGGTTATTATTCGTCGATTCGCTGTTTTTCTGCGTTCGTTATTCATTTCCCGGATGTTCCCTGCCAGCCAGCGTCCAGCCAAGGCTCGCGGGCGTCCTTTTGGCGCGTTTCATGAAGACCTTTCGGACTGACCTGGCCATCCGTCACTGAACCATCGCAGCGCTGTAGTTGTTTCTACACAGCGCTTACACTGATGATGCCGGCCGTTTCCTAACTTCAAAGTCAAGAAAAGGACGCTTCACATGAAAGTCAGTGCACGCAACGTATTCAAAGGCAAAGTCAGCCAGGTCCAGCCAGGCGCGGTCAACGCCGAAGTGGTTCTGACCCTGGCGGGCGGTGAGCAACTGGTTGCCGTCGTCACCATGGAAAGCATCAAGAGCCTGGGCATCGCCGTCGGCAAAGAAGCCGTTGCGCTGATCAAGGCGCCCTGGGTGATGTTGATGACCGAGTCGAGCGACATTCGCCTGTCGGCGCGTAACTGCCTGGAAGGCAACGTACTGAGCGTTACCGATGGCGCGGTCAACGCAGAGGTGGTCATCGAGCTGGCCGGCGGTTCGAAGGTCTATTCGATCGTCACCCGCGATGCTGTGGCAGAGCTGGGTCTGGCAACCGGCGTCAGCGCCACGGCCGTGATCAAGGCTTCCCATATCATCCTGGGCGTTCCGGCCTGATCAGACGCAAGCGTTCGTTATTGATCCCCGTGATCCATTTCCTGATGGACCACGGGGATTTTTCGTTTTCGCCTCCCAATCATCACTACCGAAACCGTTGTGGAATGGCCTCGGCGAACGGGTACATGGAAAAGTACGGTCTCGCCTCGTCGATCACCCGTTTGACCGAAGGCCTCTGGATCAACCTGTCGAAATAAGCACTCAAGCGATGATGCTCGTCGGGAAACGGCACGAGGGTGCTGGCATAGAACAGCGCCGGGGCAGCGGCACAGTCGGCCATGCTGAACGCCGGGCTGGCGGCCCAGGCGTTTGCGCTCAACTGACGTTCAAGCATGCCGTACGCCGTTGTCAGCGCGGCGCGTTCGCGGGTCAGGTCGCCGTTGGAGGCGTTCATCCGGTCGGCGACGATTTTCTGCATCGGCACCTGGACGTTCAGGTCGAAAAAACGATCCCACAGGCGTACTTCCAGCGCGGTATCCCAATCTTCAGGAATCAGGCACAGGTGGCCGGCCTGGTGGTGGTCCAGGTACTCGATGATCACACTCGACTCGGCTACGTTCCGTTGGCGGTCGTGATCGCGGATCACCGGAAATTTGCAGAGTGGCCAAAGTGCTTGCAGCTCGGCCCGGTCAGCCTCGTTGCCCAGGTCGATGATCCTTCTTTCAAACTCGATTTCCAGTTCATAGAGCGCGATCAGCGCTTTGTGGCAGAACGACGAGAGCGGATGGAAATACAGAGTCAGCGGCATGTTCCTTTCCTCGGCGAAGGGGGAGGCCCGTGCAGTATCGACCCAGGTTCGCGTCGGTGCGAGGCGGTTCGTCAGGTGGCGGTGATCTCGGTGGCGATTGCCTTTCCTCTGGACGGACTCAACCAATGCATCCTGCTGTCCCTGGCGATGGTAGTGTTGGCGGGGTTGGTCGGCGCCGGCGGGCCTGGCGCGGAAGTCACCCGTGGCCTGACCCGAATGGAGATGGGCCTGCGACTTCGCGCCGGGTTGGCGATCGTGGCGGTGGCATTGCTGCTCGATCGTTTGTCACGCGGTGCGTTGCAGCGCCATTCCCCGCGCAAACTGGTTTAAGGACAAAAGACTGGCTTGCCCAAGGCTTTCAACTTGCGTAAACAGTGCAGGCGCCGAATGTCCGGCGCCAGGGGATACAGGTTTTCAGGTCGGGAGTGACAGGTATCAAAGCGCTATTTCACAGGTTCGTCGACAGGACGAAGCGAGGCGAGCGTTGGTAGAGCGACGTCAGTTCAGTGGAGCGATGAAAGGCAAGAACCTTCGCTTCCTCAAGGAGCATGAAGGCCAATCCGTTCTGCAGGCGCGGGCAGGTTTCCTGTTGCTGGAGCATTTCTCGCTGCCGGCGTTTACCCAGGCGCTGGATACGGTCGTGACGGCCAACCTGTTGCGGCCGGAGCTGTTTTCAACGAAAACCTTTGGCCTGAAGGACGCAGAGGTGATCAGCGATCTGGGGTTGGTCATCCGTCCCGACGCCTGCCTGAGCCATGCCGAGATTCAGAACCTGGACCTGCTGGTGGTCTGTGGCGGATACCGCACCCATCTGCACGCCGACGAGACATTGATCAACCTGCTGCAAGACGCGGCGGAGCAGGGCGTTACCCTGGCTGGCGTTTGGAACGGCGCGTGGTTTCTCGGGCGCGCCGGTTTGCTCGAGGGTTATCGCTGTGCGATTCACCCGGAACACCGCCCGGCACTGGCGGAAATTGCCAAACTGACCCAGGTGACCAGCGAAGCCTACGTGGTCGATCGTGACCGCCTGACAGCGTCGAGCCCGACGGGGACGTTCTATATGGCCCTGGAGTGGATCAGGGGGCTGTACGACAAGGCGCTGACCGATGGCATCGAAGACATTCTGGCGTTTGAGGCTTCACGCTACCGGCGCATCAAGCCGTCGCTGAATGTCTCGGTCAGTGGTCCGCTCAAGGAGGTGGTCAACCTGATGGACGCCAATCTGGAGGAACCGCTGGAAATGGAGACGCTGTGCCTCTACGCAGGGCGCTCTCGCCGGCAGATCGAGCGTCTGTTCAAGGAGCAGTTGGGCACCACGCCGCAGCGCTATTACATGGACTTGCGCATCACCGAGGCGCGGCGCTTGCTGCAGCACACCACGCTGACCATCGTTGAAGTCTCGGTCGCCTGTGGTTTCGTTTCTCCCAGCCACTTCAGCAAGTGCTACAGCTCTTATTTTGGCTATCGGCCGTCCAGGGAAACCAGGCTGGTCAAGTAAGCCGCTGATCAACTGGAAAATGGGCAGCCCGCTGGACCCGGAAAACCGCATCGGTTTCATGGTCAGCCAGGCGCACTTCGAGAAAGTCCGCTCGTATCTCGAGCAGGCCGGCGTGGAAAAACTGCGCGTTGTTTTCGGTGGTCATACCGAGGGCGAGATCTTTGTCGAGCCGACGGTCTTTGATGGCGGTCGGCGTCACCCTGATTTGCGCTGCGGGCAGTTCGGGTTAGAGTGCAGATTCTGGCCTGTTTGTCAGGCATGCCACGTTTAGGGTCATTGCGCCATGCACCAGATCGGACTCATTGTTTACCCCGGTTTTCAGGTTCTGGGCCTGGCCATATGTGCCGCCTTCGAGTTGGCCAACAACGCCGCAGATGAGCCGTTGTACAGCATTGCGTTATTGTCCGAGCCGGGTGGCCTGGTGCAGACGTCCGCCGGTTTCGGTGTGCAGACCGAAGCGTTCGACCAGCGCTCGTTCGATACGCTGCTGGTCATGGGCGACAACCTGATTCGCCCGACCACGCCGGGCATGCTGGCGTTTTTGCGCCGCGCCAGCCACGGTACCCGGCGCCTGGGCTCGATTTGCACCGGTGCGAATGCGTTGGCGGAGGCCGGTTTGCTCGACGGTCGGCGGGCGACTACCCACTGGGCGCATGTGCCGGCCTTTCGCAAGGCGTACCCGAACGTGAAGGTCGAGGAAGACCGGATCTTCATCAACGATGGCCACCTGTGGACGGCGGCGGGCATGAGCGCGTGCGTGGACCTGGCATTGGCCTTGGTGGAGATGGATCTGGGCGCCGAGGTTGCCCGCAAGGTGGCGCGGCAATTGGTGGTTTACCACCGGCGTTCCGGCGGGCAGTCGCAGTTTTCGGTGATGCTGGAACTGGCCCCCAAGACCGACCGGATACAGGCCGCGTTGAACTACGCCAAGCAGAATCTCAAGTCCGCGCTGACGGTTGAGGAACTGGCCGGCGCGGCCAATCTCAGCCCCCGGCAATTCAGCCGGGTGTTTCATGCCGAAACCGGCCAGTCTCCGGCCAAGGCCATCGAAAACCTGCGGGTCGAGTCGGCCCGGTTGATGATGGAAAGCGGACGGCACTCCATCGATGTCGTGGCGACAGCCACGGGTTTTGGTGACCGGGAACGCATGCGCCGCGCTTTTATACGTGCGTTCGGACAGCCGCCGCAGGTGATTCAGCGGGCCAGTCGGGGGTGATTTTCGCGATGTCCTAAAAGGTGGTGCATATGACATTCATGCCCTTATATTATTGTCGTAATCTGGATCTCGTTGAAACCTTTCCCTCAATGAGATCACCGCCATGAGCCTCGTCAAAGCCGCCGCCGTACAAATCAGCCCCGTTCTTTACAGCCGAGAAGGCACCGTCGACAAAGTGGTGCAGAAGATTCTCGAACTCGGCGAACAGGGCGTGCAATTCGCTGTATTCCCGGAAACCATCGTGCCGTACTACCCGTACTTTTCCTACGTGCAGTCGCCGTTCGAAATGGCCGCCGAACACCTCAAGCTGCTGGACCAGGCGGTCACCGTGCCTTCGGCTGCCACCGACGCCATTGGCGCTGCGGCCAGGCAAGCCGGCATGGTCGTGTCGATCGGCGTCAACGAACGCGATGGCGGCACGCTGTACAACACGCAGCTGTTGTTCGATGCCGACGGCTCGCTGATCCAGCGTCGCCGCAAGATTTCCCCGACCTACCACGAGCGCATGATCTGGGGCATGGGCGACGGCTCCGGCCTGCGGGCCGTCGACAGCGCGGTAGGGCGCATCGGTCAATTGGCCCGCTGGGAGCATTACAACCCGCTGGCCCGTTATGCCTTGATGGCCGATGGTGAGCAGATCCATGCGGCGATGTACCCGGGGTCGTTGCAGGTCCCTTGTTCGCCGCGCAAATGGAAGTCAGCATTCGCCAGCATGCCCTGGAGGCCGCGTGCTTTGTGGTCAACTCCACGGCCTGGTTGCACCCCGAGCAACAGGCGCAGATCATGGCCGACACCGGTTGCGCCATCGGCCCGATCTCCGGTGGTTGCTTTACCGCGATCATCAGCCCGGATGGCTCGGTGCTGGGCTCGTTGCTGGAGGGTGAGGGCGAGGTGATCGCCGACCTCGACATGGGCCTGATCGACAAGCGCAAACGCATGATGGATTCCAGCGGTCACTACAGCCGCCCGGAACTGCTGAGCCTGCTGATTGACCGCACACCTCACACCCATGTGCATGAACGCAGTGCGCATCCGAAGCTGGCCGAAGAGACCGGGCTGGAGGAAGTGATGGGTTAGTTTCAAGGCAAAAAAACAGGGGACTTCATGGAAGTCCCCTTTTGTTTGTCCGCGTTACGGATCTGGTTTCAGCGCCGCCAGAAGAAACGGGTCAGCAGCGCATCGATGCTGAGCTTGCCGGCACCCGACAGCAGCAGCGGCGTGAAGGCCACAAGGTAGATCAATGGCAGTTTGAAGTTGCCGTAACCCTTGTTGCTGATGGCATAGCCTTGGGCAAGTTCACTCAGGGTGTGCCAGTCGGCAGGCCAATGGATGGCGGCGGTTGCGACGAGGGTCACCACCATCAGGCTCAACGCCGAGAAGCGCGTGCCCAGGCCCACCAGCAACGTTATGGAAAAGATCAGTTCGGCCCACATCGACAGCTCCCAGTTCAGCGTCTCGGGAATGTGGTCGAACGGAAACGGGAAGCGCTCCTGGATATCGGCGAACCAGTTCTGGCCGTTGAATTTCTCAAGGCCGGACTCGAAGAATTCCCAGGCGAGGAACACTCGCAACGCCAGGGGGGCAACCCAGTCGCCGGCACGGTCGAGGTTCAGGTGCAGGCCTTTGACGGCCGAAGAAATGGAGGTGCTCATGGACGTTGATCTCTTTCAGGTCAGGGAGGCGGGGCAACGGCATGCCCCGTGAGTTGAGCGCTTTGATCGGCGTGGCCAATCGGCAGGCGTATTTCATCAAGGGGGTGTATCTGCGGTGTGTCGTTGTGGCGGGGTTTTGAGTGCGGGGTGTGTCGGGGGCGGGGTTGTATACATTGAGATACGTGACGATGAGATTTTCATCCACTGCACAACCAGGGTGGGAGCGGGCTTGCTCGCGAAGACGGCGTGTCTGTTTCGGTGATGGTGCCTGACACACCGTATTCGCGGGGGTGTACTGAATTCTGTGTAAACGGGGTTGCTGTTAATCCTGCAAAAGCCTGTCTTCGAACTGGATACTGAACCTGTTCAAGGCCCCCGCCCAGTCCCTGATTGGCATTGTCCACTTCTTGCTGATGTTGTTCAGCGCCAGATAAAAGAGCTTCATTACCGCATCGTCAGTCGGGAATGAGGCTCTGCTTTTGGTGACCTTGCGCAAGCTCATGTTGATCGACTCGATGGCGTTGGTGGTGTAAATCACCCTGCGGATCTCCGGTGGATAATCGAACAGGGGGATGACTCTCGCCCAGTTTTTGCGCCATGACTGGCTGATCAGAGGGTATCGATCATCCCACTTGGCCTCGAAGTCGGTCAGCTTTTGCTCGGCCATTTCAACGGTCGTCGAGCGGTAGATGAGTTTGAGGTCAGCGGCGGCCTCGCGCTGATACTTGTAGGACACGAACTTCAGACTGTTGCGCACCATGTGCACGATGCACAGTTGAACCGATGCTTGCGGATAGACCACTTCGATGGCTTCAGGGAAGCCCTTGAGCCCATCTACGCAGGCAATGAAAATGTCCTTTACCCCGCGGGTTTTAAGCTCTGTAACGACTTGCAGCCAGAACTTGGCGCCTTCCGTCTGGGCGATCCACAGCCCTAACACCTCTTTGCGACCGTCCATGTTGACGCCAATGGCCAGGTAAACCGCTTTGGTTCTGACTGCGCCACTGTCGCGCACTTTGACGTGAATGCAATCGAGGTAAAGGATCGGGTAGAGCTCGTCCAGAGGGCGCGACTGCCAGACCTTGACCTCTTCACTGACCGCGTCGGTGATCGCCGAGATGAGGCTGGGAGAGACCTCGGTTCCATACATTTCCTCCAGATGTCCCTGGATTTCCCGAACAGTCATTCCACGGGCGTAGAGTGAAATCACCTTGTCATCGAAGCCGGTCCAGCGTGTCTGGTGCTTGGAAATCAGCTGGGGCTCGAACATACCCTGACGGTCACGGGGAATCTCCAGCGGTAGCTCGCCAAAATCGCCCTTGAGCGTCTTGCCGCTATGGCCGTTGCGTGCATTTCCTTCTGCATTGGTCACCGCTGCGCTTTTGTCATGACCCAGGTGTTCGGTCATTTCAGCTTCCAGGGCGCGCTCGACAAGCATCTTGGTGAGCTGCTTAAGCAAGCCATTTTCGCCGATCAAATCCTCAGGCTTTCGGTAATTGGCCAACAGACTGTCGGCCAGCCTCACCAGCTCAGGGTCGGGTTTGACTCGTTTGGTGCGCTTTGGCTCGGTCATTGAAACTCCTTGGGAAAGGCAGTGTGCGCCTAATGACCGTTTACACAAACCTCAGTACACCCTCGTATTCGCGAGCAAGCCCGCTCCCACAGGAGATCACCGGTCGCCGGCCGGAAACGTGACGCTCCAGGGAATTTGCTATACATTTTCCGACCGCCCATTGCATGGTGTAACCGCTTCATGTCTCTTGCGCTCGAACGTCTAGTCGCTGGCACGCCCATCCCTTTCGCCGGTAACCGTGTCACTGTCGTCAGCCCCGAGCTGGCGCAGCGCTTCCAGCCCGGTGACCACCTGCTGGTGGAGCAGGTCAGCGGCGAGTTGCTGCTGATCCCCGTGGCGGACCAGCAAGCGGCCAGCGTCGCGATCGAGCGTGCCGAAGCGGCGTTTACCGCGCTGTCGGCTGTGTCTGATCAAGCGATCAGCGCCTTCTTCGACCTGTTTGCCCAACGCCTGGAAACCCCGGAATGCTGGGCGTTGATCGAAGCCGCCAACCTGGCCGACATCGAACGGGCCAAGGCGCGCGGTCGCTCGACCACCCGGTTGCTGGCCGATGAGCGCATGCGTCGCGACATGATCGCCGGCCTGCGCGCGTGGCGTGATGCAGCGGCCAGCCGTGGCAAGGTGATCAGCTGTGTCGAACACGATGGCTGGAAAGTCGAGCAAGTGGTCTCGCCGTTGGGCATCGTCGCGTTCGTCTTCGAAGGCCGGCCGAATGTGTTTGCCGATGCCGCCGGTGTGTTGCGCACCGGCAACACCGCTGTGCTGCGCATCGGGAGTGATGCGTTGGGCACGGCCCAGGCGATCGTCAGCCATGCGCTGAACCCTGCGCTGAGCGACGCCGGCTTGCCGGTCGGTGCCGTGTCGCTGGTGGAAAGTGTCAACCACGCCGCCGGTTGGGCGATGTTCGCCGACCGGCGCCTGTCATTGGCGGTGGCCCGCGGTTCGGGCCGCGCCGTCAGCCAGTTGGGCAGCATCGCGCAACAGGCCGGCACGGCAGTCAGCCTGCACGGCACCGGTGGCGCCTGGCTGATCGCCGATGCCGCTGCCGACGCCCAACGCTTTGCCGCGGTGGTGCGCAACTCTCTGGACCGTAAGGTCTGCAACACCCTGAACGTCTGCCTGATTCACCGCGACCGCGCCGCTGAACTGGTTCCGCTGTTCCTCGACGCACTCCAGCAGGCCGGCACCGCGCGGGGTCAGGGCTGCAAGCTGCACATCGTCGAAGGCAGCGAGTCGCACCTGCCGCCAGACTGGCTGGCTGCAACGGTCAAGGTGTACCGCGCCGAAGGCTATCAGACCGAGGCGCAGGCCGAGCCGTTACCGGAAGATCAATTGGGTCGTGAATGGGAGTGGGAAGAAACCCCGGAAGTCAGCCTGAAAATCGTTGACGACCTGGACAGCGCCATTGCCTTGTTCAACCGTTACAGCCCGCAATTCACGGTGTCATTGATCAGCGAAAGTGCAGAGGCGCAGGAGCGCTTCTACAACGCGGTCAACGCGCCTTTTGTCGGCAATGGCATCACCCGTTGGGTCGACGGCCAGTATGCGTTGAACAAGCCGGAACTGGGTCTTTCGAACTGGGAGAGCGGGCGCCTGTTTGCTCGCAGTGCGATTCTCTCGGGCGATGGTGTGTTCACCATTCGCAGCCGCATGACCCAGATCGACCTGGGCGTCAAACGCTGAACTGGCGCAACCAGTGACCGCTGCAAGGGCGGTCACTTTCTTCAACAATCGGCGGTGCTGATCACGCGGCCTTGATCACTTTGGCCGATACGGCACAAGTGTCCGGGTGTTCAACCAGCGACACGAAGCTTCGGCTGTCGGCATCCAGTGCGTCGATCGAACCGGTCTCGATGTCGTACACCCAGCCATGCAGGTTCAAAAGGCCCTTTTCCTGGGCCAGTCGCACGCTCGGGTGCGTCTGGATGTTGGCCAGTTGGGCGATGACGTTTTCCCGAACCATCGAACTGACCTTGGCCGCTTCACTGGCATGTGGCCGGGCTTCGTTGATCACTTTCGCCGACTCGGCGTGTTGCAGCCAGCCGCTGACGGCGGGCAGGTGATCCATGCATTTGCACTTGGCCACCGCCGTCATGGCGCCGCAGTCCGAATGGCCGCAGATCACGATGTCGGTCACGCCGAGCACAGCGACGGCGTATTCGACCGTAGCCGACACACCACCCGGATGCGGACTGTAGGACGGCACGATGTTGCCGGCGTTACGGATCACGAACAGTTCACCGGGCTCTTGTTGGGTCAGCAGTTCCGGCACGACACGGCTGTCGGAACAGGTGATGAACAGCGTGCCCGGATGTTGGGTGGTGGCCAGGTGTTTGAACAGGTCGGTGCGTTGCGGAAAGGCTTCTTTCTGGAACTTCAAGAAACCGTCGATGAGCGCTTTCATGATCGCTTCCTCATGGGATGGGCAGGGTTTGGCCCGCACGGGGCGTGCGGGCCGGTATCGACTTAGAACGGACGCAGGGGCAGGAACTTGCCGTCGAGGGTGATGACGGCGCGGGAGCCGCCTTCCGGATCTTCGACTTTCTTCATGTCGAGCTTGAAGTTGATCGCGCTGATGATGCCGTCGCCGAACTGCTCATGAACCAGGGCTTTGAGGGTGGTGCCGTAGATCTGGATCATTTCGTGGAAGCGGTAGATGGTCGGGTCGGTCGGCACACCTGAGAGGCTGCCGCGCAGCGGGATGATCTGCAGCCGGGCCACGGCGTCGGCGTCCAGTTCGAGTTTGTCGCCGACCACTTTGGCTGCGCTTTCCGGCAGCGGATGTTGACCGAGCAGGGCGGCGGTGACGTAGGCCAGGCTCAATCCGGTGCCGTCGGCCAGGTCCTGCCACGACAGGTTTTTGCGTGCCTTGGCTTCAAGGACAGAAGTGGTCAGGGCCAGGCTTGGGTCGTTGTAGGCATGGGACTGTTGCATGGTGATTCTCCTATCGGGATTGGTGTTGCTTGGGTGTGGGGCCATTTTCTGCCGATCCATCCATAGCGTCCAAGACCGATATACAATGCAAGCCATAAGTGCTGCCTATAGATGGAGAATCCCATGTTGCTTCGACATTTGCGTTACCTGCTGGCGGTGGCCGACCACGGTGGTTTCACGCGCGCTGCCGAAGTGCTGCACGTGTCCCAGCCGACCTTGTCGCAGCAGATCCGCCAACTGGAAGACTCCCTGGGCGTGAGCCTGTTCGACCGCACCTCGCGCACGGTCAGGCCCACCGATGCCGGCGAGGCTTATATTGAATGCGCGCGGCGGGTATTGGTGGAGCTGGAGGCGGGCAAGCGTGCGTTGCACGACGTGAAGGATTTGTCCCGCGGGACCTTGCGTCTGGCCATGACGCCGACCTTCATGGCCTATCTGGTCGGGCCGCTGGTGCGCGACTACGTGGCGCGTTACCCGAACATCCACCTGGAGATTTTCGAGTTGTCGATGGACGAAATCGAGGCCGGGCTGGCGGATGATTCGCTGGATATCGCGATTGCGTTCGATCAGGTGAGAAGCGCCGACATCGAATCGATCCCGGCTTTTACCGAAACCCTGGGGTTGATGGTTGGGCGGGATCATCCGCTATACGAACATCAGGACGCGTTGTCCGTCGAAGAGGTGGCTCAGCTTGAGTTTGCGCTGCTGACCCCGGACTACATCACCCGCACGTGCATCGACGAGTATTTCGCTCAGGTGCACATCACGCCCAAAGTGGCGATTGAAGTGAACTCGGTCAACACGCTGCTGGAAGTCATCCGGCATTGCGCCATCGCCACCATCCTGCCGGAACCCATCGCCACCCAGGATCGGGCATTGCGCAAACTGTCCATGCGGGGCGCAGCGCCTGAGCGCGGGGCCGCGTTGCTTCGGCGCAAGAACAACTACCACAGTGCGGCGTCACTGGCGTTTGTGGATCTGGTGTTGGCTACTGATCGTTCCTGATCACCACAAAACCCTGTAGGAGCCGGCTTGCCGGCGATGGACTCAAGTGCGCCGCGTTTATCCGGTTTACACGCGTTATCGTTAACGACTATCGCTGGCAAGCCAGCTCCTACAAGAGACCGCGTCCTGGTCGAAAAAAAGGCCTGCTCCTTAATTGGGAGCAGGCCTTGTTTTTCAATAAGTCAGTGATGACTCATTTCAATCAGTAGAACCGGTCAATCACCCGAACTTCGTTCTGATTCTGCATCGAGGCCCAGGCCTGTTTCAGGGTTTGCAGAACATTACCGATGAAGTCCTTGTCGGCTGCGGCTTTCTTGCCGACATAGCCCTGGCCGCGACGGTACATCTTCAGTCGGGCGAGCAGGTTCTGGTTGTTCTGGTCGAACTCTGCTTCATGGGCGTGCGGCGACAGGCAGTCGATATGCACCTGGCCACACTTGCTGATCCAGAGAATATGGCTGTCGTGGCTGTCTTTTTTTGCAGCGAACATACGAGCCAGTTCATCGATAGTTGGTTGATTGTTCAGATTCATCATAAAGCCCCTTGACCAATTGGTGATCTTTCAAAGTTGATTCGCTAATACAGGTAGCCCATCGGTTAGTTGATCCCTGGCACCGAAACCAGGACGTCAGCGTTCGACCGCCTTATCGGGCGGGGTCCTGCGTCTGTTGCATGTAGTCGTGTTGAATAACTGCTACGCAATAGCGTCACAACGAAGAGAAGCGGCGAAAACCTTCAGGCCACTGCCGACGCTTTCAGGGTCGGCCACAAGCTTCATGAGGATTGCTCGCCAAGTCTTCTCGCCCTTGTACTGGACGTTCAGGCCAGGTCAGCTTCTTCAATCTGCCTTGTGGGCAGCGTGTATCCGGGAAAAACAGCTCGGCGGTCAGACGAGCTTGCTCAAACGTGTTGCCTGTACTCCCGATCGGGGAGACGTCTGCATCATGCAAGGGCAAAACGGAGGCGTCAACGGTTTTGTAGTGATTATTTTTAGTCACTACATATTGTCGGACAAAGCTGTTCGGAATTAGCGGTGGGAGTCGGGGGCGTGTCGGTCAGGACGACAAAGGCGGACACTCAAAGCGGTAAAAAGTGCAGGGATGGCGGTCAACCACCTGCTGATGCAAGGTGAACCCGCCAACGCAGAGCCCCGGCATCACGGCGGCCCAGAACAGTCGTGCCGGCTGATTCGCCTCGATATGGAAAATCTGCCATTGACCGGGGAATTGGCTCAAGAGGGTGGACACGACAAACCGGGCGACACCCCGGCCACGAAAGCGTCGGCTGACGAACAGATAACCGATGTTGTACTCGGCGCCGGGTAGATGGGTCTGGTTATCCACGGCCACGAAGCCGGCCAGTTCTGCGTCGACCTTGATCAGGAAGGGACGGGTGGCCGGGTTTCGCCAATAGTCCGGCATGGGCAGGATGTTGAAGAAACCGGATTCACCCAGTTTCAACGGCAGCCATTCGCTGAAATCGTAGGTGTAGAACTGCATCAGGTTCTCGATGGTTTCCAGCTCATCGCGTTGGGCGGCGTGCAGTTCTATCGAAGACATTCGAAGTGACTCCTGATTCGGCAGGTGACACGGAACATTATGGCCGGCGATGAACAATCTGTGGCGAGGGAGCTTGCTCCCGCTGGACCGGTCCGCGTTCGGGCGCAGCAGTCCCGTTTTTGGGGCCGCTTTGCGGCCCAACGGGAGCAAGCTCCCTCGCCACAGGCTTCTGTGTCAGGTTTGAGTTTTGCCGGCCGGTTTTGCCCTGCGCTGTGTGCCGCCCGGTTTGCGCTGGGTACTTTTGCGCTTTTTCTTCCATGGGGTTGCGGCGCGTCCGGCGGGCGGTGGACCGCTGATGGTCAGGCTCAGCCCGGCACAGCGGCTGATCTGTTTGCTCATCCACGCCGCCTGTTTGGTGACGAACGCTTCCAGGCTCATTTCCCCGCTTTGCACCATGTCCAGGGCCTGTTCCCAGATCGCCGTGGTGCCCGGATCGGCGATGGCCCGGGGCACGGCGTCGATCAGGCTGAACGCGGCCGGTGTGGCAGCCAGGGCCTTGCCGTTCTTGACCAGATAACCACGGTCGAGCAGGCCCTGGATGATCGACGCGCGGGTCGCTTCGGTGCCGATGCCGGTGGTGTCCTTGAGCTTTTGCTTGAGCAGCGGGTCTTCCACCAGTTTGGCGACGTTCTTCATGGCCTTGATCAGATCGCCTTCCGTGAACGGCTTCGGCGGTTGCGTCCAGAGGTCCTTGAGTTGCACGCCGACCACTGCGCAATCGATGCCTTCGGCCAGGTTGGGCAGTGCCTGCGGCGCGGGAGCTTCGCGCCCCTTGGCCGGAGCCAGCGCTTCGGGCAGGGCGCGTTTCCAGCCCGGTTCGATGATCTGCTTGCCCACTGCGCGCAGGGCTTCGCCGGCGCAATCGAAGTCGGCCTGGGTGCGGTCGTATTCGTGATTGGGCAGGAACTGCGCCAGATAGCGGGCGCGGATCAGCGTGTAGACCGCGCGCTGTTTTCCCGCCAGTTTGTCGAGGTTCTTCGCCGCAGCAGTGGGGATGATGCCGTGGTGAGCGCTGACCTTGGCATCGTTCCAGGCCCGTGAGCGCCGTTGCGGATCAAGATGATCGTGCAAGGCGTTCAATGCCGGATCGGCCTGGCGCAACGCCGCCAGAATGGCCGGTGCCTCGCTGTGCTGACTGAGGGGCAGGTAACCGCAATCACTGCGCGGATAGGTAATGACTTTGTAGGTTTCGTAGAGCGCCTGGGCGATGTCCAGGGTTTCCTGGGCGCCGAGGCCGAGTTTCTTCGAGCAGACCTCCTGCAGGGTGCCCAGATCGAAGGGCAGTGGGGCCACTTCGCGCATCCGCTCGGTGCGCAGCTTGATCACCCGCGCACTGGCTGCGCCACTCATGGCGGCCGCCGCTTGTTGGGCCAGCGCCTGATTCAGGCAGCGGTCCTGATCGTCGCAAACCTGGGATGCCGCGCGCCATTGCGCCGTGAACGCGGTGCCGTTGTGCAGCAGTTGCACATCGATGGCCCAATAGGGAACGGGCACAAAGTCGGCGATGCTGCGATCGCGATCCACCACCAGGCGCAAGGTCGGCGTTTGCACCCGGCCGACCGGCAACACGCCTTGATAGCCGGACTGGCGTCCCAGCAAGGTGAACAGCCGACTCATGTTCATGCCGATCAGCCAGTCGGCCCGGGAACGCCCCAGGGCCGAGTGATAGAGGCTGAAGGTTTCGTTCCCCGGTTTCAGTGCCGCGAGGGCCTTGCGGATTGACGCATCGTCCAGCGCCGACAGCCAGAGGCGGCGGATCGGCCCGCGATATCGGCAATGCTCCACCAGTTCCCGGGCGATCATCTCGCCCTCGCGGTCGGCGTCCGTGGCAATGATCAGTTCGGACGCTTCACCGAGCAGGCGTTTGACCGCCTTGTACTGGCTGGCGGTGCGCGGCTTGACGGTCATTTTCCACTTTTCGGGAATGATCGGCAGGTCGGCCAGCACCCAACGCTTGTAGCGCGCGTCGTAGGCATCCGGCGGTGCGGTTTCCAGCAGGTGGCCGATGCACCAGGTTACCGTGACGTCTGTTCCCAGCCAGCAGCCATCGCCCCGGCGTTTGGCGCCGAGGACCGCCGCAATGTCTTTGGCCTGGGAAGGTTTTTCACAGAGGTACAGCCGCATAACCACCATCGTCGATCTATGTGCCAGAGGTGCACAGAATGGCGGTTGACGGGCGATCGGGCAATCTTTATCTGTATGGATGTACAGCTTTGTGTGTCGCGACGACTGCCTTGCTCCCGTTCGGCTGCGAAGCAGTCGCTTGGGTGAAACTTGGGTTATACCTGATGAATCGTGGTCTCGGGTTTTGGGGCTGCTGCGCAGCCCATCGCGGGCAAGCCACGCTCCCACACTGTTCTGAGGTGTTGTCGAAAAACTGTGGGAGGGGGCTTGCCCGCGATGAACGTTAATGCGGTATTTCGATTTGCAGGTCCATCACCGTCATGAGGAACGCATTCCATGAAAAGCTCCGGTCCTAGTCCTGTCATCACCATCGCCGAGCAGCCCGGCTGCCTGTTGGTTAAGTTCCACGGAATCCAGGTGGCCGCGTCCTCGCGCGCGCTGGTGTTGCTGGAGGCCAATTACCCACCGGTGTACTACGTGCCGCGAGAGGACATTGACGAGAAGTATTTCGCCCGCACTGATCACACCAGTTATTGCCCGTACAAGGGCGATGCCAGTTATTTCAGTTTGCAGGTCCCGGGTCATGAGGGCGCCAACGCGGTGTGGAGCTACGAGAATCCCAAGGTCTCCGTCAGGCAGATTCAGGAGTACATGGCTTTCTATCCGGATCAAGTGAAATTCGAGGTCATCGAACTCGACGAGTGATTGTCGTTTTCACTGCGACAAAGAAGCCGCGATCTCCTGGCCTCCTGTGGGAGCAAGCTTGCTCCCACAGGTTGTTACTGGCTAGCTTCAGTTTTTATCCAGATCCACGTTACGAGTCTCACGCAGGCAAATCATCCCCACCACCAGGCTCACCCCGGTGATCACCACCGGGTACCACAGCCCGTAGAAGATGTCCCCGGTGTACACCACCAGCGCGAACGATACTGTCGGCAGAAAACCGCCGAACCAGCCGTTGCCGATGTGGTAGGGCAGGGACATCGAGGTGTAGCGGATGCGGGTCGGGAACAGTTCGACCATCAACGCTGCCAGGGGGCCGTAGCACATCGCTGAGATGATGATCAGCGCAACGATCAGCGCGACGATCATCGGTTTGTTGATCTGCTGCATGTCTGCCTGTTTCGGGTAACCGGCGAGGGTCACGGCGCCGCGCAAGGCGGCTTCGTCGAAACCATCGATCTTCACGTCACCGATGCTCACCTGCACGTCACTGCCGGCTGGTGCGACAGCACTGCTGTACGGCAAGCCCTGCTTGACCAGGAAGGTCTTGACCTTGTCGCACGGGCTGTCGAATTTGGCCTTGCCCACCGGGTCGAACTGGAAGGTGCAGGTGGCCGGGTCGGCCATCACGGTGATCGGTGCCTGGCGGCTGGCCTGGTCGATGGCCGGGTTGGCGTAGTGGGCCAGGGTCTTGAAGATCGGGAAGTACAGCGCGGTGGCCAGCAGCAGGCCGATCATCAGTACCGGTTTGCGCCCGACCTTGTCCGACAGCCAGCCAAAGAAAATGAAGAAGGGGGCGCCAATGGTCACGCTGACAATCAGCAAGCCGTTGGCCACCGCCGGGTCCATTTTCAGGAACTGGGTGAGGAAGAACAGCACGTAGAATTGCGCGGCGTAGAAGGTCACCGCTTGCCCGGCATTGATGCTGAACAGCGCGATCAACACGACCTTGAGGTTTTCCCATTTACCGAAGGAGTCGCGAATCGGCTGTTTGCACAGCTTGCCTTCCTCTTTCATTTTCACGAAGGCCGGCGACTCGTGCAGGCTCAGGCGAATCCAGGTCGAGATGCCCAGCAGCACGATGGAAAACAGGAACGGAATACGCCAGCCCCAGACTTCGAACTGATCGCCGGTGAAGTAGCGGCAGCCCAGCACCACCAGCAGCGAGAGCAGCAGGCCCAGGGTCGCGGTGGATTGAATCCAGCTGGTGTGGAAGCCACGCTTGCCGATGGGCGCGTGCTCGGCGACATAGGTCGCGGCACCGCCGTATTCTCCGCCCAGGGCCAGGCCCTGGAGCATGCGCAGCACCACCAGGATGATCGGCGCGGCGATGCCGATGCTGGCGTAGGTCGGCAGCAGCCCGACACAGAACGTCGCCAGGCCCATGAGGACGATGGTGGCGAGAAAGGTGTACTTGCGCCCGATCATGTCCCCCAATCGACCGAACACCAGCGCGCCGAACGGCCGCACGATGAAGCCGGCGGCGAAGGCCATCAGCGCAAAGATGAACGCCGTGGTGTCGTTGACCCCGGCGAAAAACTGCTTGCTGATCACCGCCGCGAGGGCGCCATAGAGGAAAAAGTCGTACCACTCGAAGACCGTCCCGAGGGACGAGGCGAAGATGACTTTCTGGGTTTCCTGACTGGTGCCCGCGCTGCGCACGGCTTCCAGGGATTGAACGTGTTCTGACATACCGGTATCCCTCACAGTGATTGTTTTTGTTGTTCCACTGTCGGCGCCGGCCTTGTGGGCGGGTGCCGCTACTGCCATGTATCGGGTGTACTCGTTACTTGTAGGAGCGAGCCTGCTCGCGATGGTCGTCAACGATGACGTGGGAAACCTGACACCCCGTGGTGCTCTCAGGTTCATCGCGAGCAAGCTCGCTCCTACAGGGGGGCGCACAGGATTCAGGGGTGTGCGATCAGTTCCATTGTCGGTGTGATGCTCCTTGTGGCGGGGTTGAGGATCAGTTGTGCAGCCTTCTCGGCAATCATCAGCGTTGGCGAGCAGGTGTTGCCCGAGGTGATGCGCGGCATGATCGAAGCATCGGCAATGCGCAGACCGGGGATGCCATGGACCT
This sequence comes from Pseudomonas sp. BIC9C, assembly GCF_034541995.1. Lineage (NCBI taxonomy): Bacteria > Pseudomonadati > Pseudomonadota > Gammaproteobacteria > Pseudomonadales > Pseudomonadaceae > Pseudomonas > Pseudomonas sp. BIC9C. The sequence continues at coordinate 89,347 of NZ_JAWDGM010000004.1, read as the reverse complement.
TGAGTTGCGCATCGACCACGGCGTCGGCGTCGTTGCCCATGCGGCAGGTGCCCACCGGATGGAAAATCGTGGTGCCGATCCGCGCGGCGGCTTCGTGCAGTTGCTCTTCGCTTTGCAGGCTGTCGCCGGGCAGGTATTCCACCGGATTGAATGGGCGCAGCGCCGGCGCGCTGACGATGCGCCGGGTCAGGCGAATGGCGTCGGCGGCCACCCGCAGGTCTTGCGGGTGGCTGAGGTAGTTGGGCTGGATCAGTGGTGCTTCTTGCGGGTTGGCCGAGCGGATGTCCACCCGGCCACGGCTTTGCGGGCGCAAATCACAGACCGAGGCGGTGAACGCCGGGAACGCATGCAGCGGTTCGCCAAAGCGCTCCAGCGACAGCGGTTGTACGTGATATTCGAGGTTGGCTGAAGTCTGTTCCGGCCCCGAGCGGGCAAAGGCGCCCAACTGGCTCGGCGCCATGGACAGCGGGCCGCTGCGGTCGTACAGGTAACGCAGACCCATGCCCAGCTTGCCCCACAGGCTGCCGGCAATCTGGTTCAGGGTGCGGGCATTTTCCAGCTTGTAGATCAGCCGCAGCTGCAGGTGATCCTGCAAATTCCCGCCGACACCGGGCAGCTCATGGGTGATGCCAATACCCAGCCGCTCCAGCAGCGGACGCGGGCCGATGCCGGAGCGTTGCAGGATGCCTGGCGAACCGACCGAGCCGGCACAAAGGACAATCTCCTTGCGTGCCTTGAAGGATTTCGCCTGGCCTTGCCAGCGGGCGCTGACCGCAGAGGCGCGGCCATTGTCCAGCAGCACCCGGTCGACTTCGACCCCGGTCAGAACGGTGAGGTTGGGGCGCTGGCGCACCGGCTTGAGAAAAGCCTTGGCCGCGTTCCAGCGGACGCCGGCCTTCTGATTGACCTGGAAGTAACCGCAACCTTCGTTGTCGCCCTGGTTGAAGTCATCGATGCTGGCGATGCCGCTTTGTTCGGCGGCACTGCGGAAGGCGTCGAGAATCGGCCACGACAGGCGCTGGCGTTCGACTCGCCATTCACCCGCGGCACCATGAAATTCGGCGGCGCCGGCAAAGTGGTTTTCGCTCTGCTTGAACAGTGGCAATACGTCCTGCCAGCTCCAGCCGGGGTTGCCGTCGGCGGCCCAGCGGTCGTAGTCAGTGGCCTGGCCGCGCATGTAGATCATGCCGTTGATGGAAGAGCAGCCCCCCAGCACTTTGCCGCGCGGATAGCTCAGGGCGCGACCTTGCAGGCCGCTTTGCGCTTCGGTCTTGAAGCACCAGTCGGTGCGCGGGTTGCCGATGCAGTACAGGTAGCCCACGGGGATGTGAATCCACGCATAATTATCGCGGCCGCCAGCCTCGAGCAGCATTACGCGATGTTGCGCATTGGCCGACAGTCGATTGGCCAGCAGACACCCGGCCGGCCCGGCCCCGACCACGATGTAATCGAATTCATCAAGGGAAGTCTGCATCCCTGACCTCGTTTTGTTGTTCTTGTTGTCTGTCATCCTAGTTGTTAGCTTTCGTCAAAAGAATGTTAGTTTTTGCGCAGCCGCTGTGCGTTTTTAAACAGCATCCCGAACGGCAACGAACAAGGACGATTCATGTTCGACTGGAATGACCTGCGGTTTTTTCTCGAATTGCAGCGCAGCGGGCGTTTGCTCACGGCCGCCCGCCGCCTGAACACCACCCATGCCACCGTGGCGCGGCACATCGAGGCCATCGAAAAGAGCCTGGGTACGGCGTTGTTCGTTCAGCATGCCCAGGGATATGAGATGACCCCGGCTGGCGAAGCGTTGCTTAAACACGCCGAGGCAATGGAGAACGTGGCGCTGCTGGCCCAGGAGGAAATCACCCAATCCACCGCGCCGCTGGGCAAGATCCGCGTCGGGGTGACCGAAGGCCTGGGCATCATGTTCCTCGCCAGTCGCATGAACGGCTTGTTCGAGCGCTATCCGGGGCTGGAAGTGGAACTGGTGGCGGTGCCGCGTTTTGTCAGCATCCTCAACCGCGAGGCGGAAATCAGCATCCACCTCGAGCGCCCGGCCGCCGACATGCTGGTCACGCGCAAACTCACCGACTATCGCCTGGCGCTCTACGCCAGCCAGGACTATCTCGACCGTGCGCCGCCATTGCGCAGTCGCGAAGACCTGGGGCGTCACGCCTGGATCGGCTACGTCGATGACTTGCTGTTCAGCCAGGAACTGATGTTCCTCAACAGCTTCTGCCGCAACCCGCAGGTGGTGTTTCACAGTACCAGCGTGATTGCCCAGCAACAGGCTGCGCGCTCAGGCCTTGGGATCGCGGTGCTGCCATGCTACATGGCCAGCGCCGACCCGGACCTGGTGCCGCTGTTGCCGGACGAAAGCATCCAGCGCAGCTACTGGATCAGCACCCGCCGCGAACTGCACAAATCGGTGCGGTTGCGGGTTCTTTGGGATTATGTGGTGGAGTTGTGTGAGCGGGAGCAGGGGTTGTTGCTGGGCGGTGCCTGAACTGGCGCCTTCGCGAGCAAGCCCGCTCCCACAGGGGGCCGCATTTCAATGTGGGAGCGGGCTTGCTCGCGAAAGCGGCGGCACATCCAAAATAGATCTTATGGTTTAACCGAGAATCTCGAACGCCGTACTGGCCAACCGTTCCCCGTTGACCATGATGTGCACCGCATGGCGCCCCGCATAATGCCGGCGGGTGGTGAGTTCCTTGATGTGCTGGCCTCGGCTGACGACTTCGCTGGCGTTACCGGGCAACGTCAGCGCCTTGAGCTTGAATACCTTCGCCGAGGTGCTGCCATTGGCCTTGACGTAATCGATGGCGTAGTCGATCACCAGGCGCTGACTGCTTTCAACGGTGGATTTCACGGCAAACGACAGGGTGATCTTTTCTCCCAGTCCAATCACCGGCGGTTCGACTTTCACATCGACGATCTCGACTTCAGGCTTGCCGCCCGCGCCGATAATCGCCAGTGCCAGCTGGTTGCCCTGTTTGATCAGGCTGCGCAGGGCGTGTTTGGCGATCCATGCGGTGTGCCTGTTGTCCAGCGACCAGCCTTCGATCAGGTCCAGCACCCATTCAGGATGGTCCTTGGTGATGTCGTTGAGGTGATTGGCCACGGATTTGCGCACGTACAGGCTCGTGTCGGCCTTGAGGTTGTCGAGGATTTTCGCGGCGAGTTCCGGATCGGCCTGAACGGGCTCCAGCCGGAATGACCAGGGCAGGCGTGGCCGGCATCCTTCACTGGCCAGGCGCCGCACATGCTCGTTGTCATCCAGCGACCAGACGTGCATCAGCTTGAGCGAACGCTCGAGGTCGCTGCGCAGAAAATGGCGTATCGCGAATTCCGAGGAGCCGAAGGCGGTGAAGTACTTCAGGGCGTCCATCGACACCTCGAACGCATGGGCGCCATAAGTGGCGACATAGTGCGGCAGGCACATGCTGACGAAACCGCTGTTGAGGCGCGGGGCGAGGGCACGCAGCACCTTGAGTGACGCTTCATAGTCCAGGGGCAGCACGGCGTGCAGGCATTCGCTGACCCGGGCCATGCGCTGCATGACGCTGAGGTCTGCCAGGCCGGTTTGGGCAAGCTTCAGGAAGCGCCTGGCCTCGAATGCCGGATAGACCGCCGTCATCTCGGAGGCGACGTGCCTGAGGCGTTCGGCGTTGAAGATTTCCTTGAGGGCGGGGGCAGGTTGGTCAGCCATGCTGGTTCCTTTGAAGTTGTGGTTAGTCCGTCACACCGCGTTATCGTTCTTCGCGAGCAAGCCCGCTCCCACATTGGATCTTGGGTGCTCACAAATATTGAGCCTGACAGAGCCCCCTTGTGGGAGCGGGCTTGCTCGCGAAGGGGCCCTCAAATCCACTTCATTTTGTGCCCACCTGCTCCTGCAGCTGATCCGACTCGAACAACTTCGCCAGTTCGACTCGCGCCTCCTTTGCCGTCTGCATCACTTTCACGGCGTCGTCATACACCGCATGCTGGGCTTCAAGCACCTCTTCGTCGTGCTGCTTGAAGCGTTTGATCCGCGCATCCGCCTGGGCCTGGGTCAATCCCAACCCGATCAGGGTTTTCCTGCTCATTTCCAGGCTCGAATGAAAGGTTTCGCGCACGGCGTGAGCGCCGACGTCCATCAGCCGGTGCACATGCTGACGGTTGCGGGCACGGGCGATGATTTTCATATGCGGGTAGAGCTTGTGCACCAGCTCGGCGGTCTTGATGTTGGTGTCCGGGTCGTCGGTGGCGATCACGAAAAACTCGGCTTCCCCGACCTTGGCCGCGCTGAGGATTTCCGGGCGCATCGGGTCGCCGTAGAACACCGGCACGCCACCAAAACTGCGGGACAGTTCGATGGTTTCCACCGAGGTGTCGAGGGCCACGAACTTGATGTTCTGTGCGCGCAAGATCCGCGCAACAATCTGGCCCATGCGGCCCATGCCGGCAATCACCACCCGTGGTGCGTCGGCGTCGATTTCGCGGAACTTCTCCGGCACTTCCACCGGTTGCACTTTCGGGCTGACCAACCGTGCGCAAACCAGCAGCAACAGCGGTGTCACGGCCATGGACAGAGTGATGGTCAACACCAGCAAGTCATAGAGTTCTGCCGCGAACAGCCCGTGATCGCGACCGATCTTGAACACCACAAAGGCAAATTCACCACCGGCCGCCAACACGATGCCCAGGCGGATCGCACTGACCTTCTTCAAGCCGCCGGCCAGTCGACCGACCACAAACAGTAGCGGCAGTTTGATCGCGATCAGCAGCAGGGTCAGGCCCAGCACTGCGACCGGCATGCTCAGCAGCAGGCTCAGGTTCGCGCCCATGCCGACGCTGATGAAAAACAGCCCCAGCAACAGGCCCTTGAACGGCTCGATCTGGGCTTCCAGTTCATGGCGATACTCGGAGTCCGCCAGCAGCAGGCCGGCGAGGAATGCGCCCAGTGCCATGGAAATGCCGGCCAGTTCCATCAGCCAGGCCGTACCGATCACCACCAGCAACGCCGTGGCGGTGGACACTTCTGGCAGCGCGGTTTTGGTCACCACGCGAAACACCGGTCGCAGCAGGTAGCGCCCGCCGATCACCACCACAGCGATGCTGACCAGCACTTGCAGACCGTGGTTCAGGTCTTCGCCGGCAGTGGTGGCGTGACCGCCGCCGGCCAGCAACGGCACCATGGCAATCAACGGGATCGCGGCGATGTCCTGAAACAACAGGATCGCGAACGCCAGCCGCCCGTGGGGGCTGGTCAGTTCCTTGCGTTCAGCCAGGCTTTGCAGGCCGAACGCCGTGGACGACAGGGCCAGGCCAAGGCCCAGGACGATCGCGGTGTTCAATGGCTGGCCAAAGACCCACAGCGCCACCACGCCAATCACCGAACCGGTCAGCAACACTTGCGCCAGACCCACGCCGAACACTGATTTGCGCATGACCCACAAACGTCGTGGCGACAGCTCCAGGCCGATGATGAAGAGCAGTAACACCACGCCGAGTTCGGAAATGTTCGCGACGCTTTGCGGGTTGTCGATCAGGCCCAGTACCGACGGGCCGATGATCACCCCGGCAAACAGGTAGCCCAGGACCGCCCCCAGTTGCAGGCGCTTGGCCAATGGAACGATGAGCACGGCCGCCAGCAGAAACACGACGGCGGCTTGTAGCAGGTTGCCTTCATGGGGCATGAGAAAACTCCAGAACTCGGTACAACGGGGAGGACAAGAATAAAGGCTGAGCCCTTCGACGTCAGCAAAGCGCCCGGGTTCAGATGTTACAATTTGCATTAATTAGTTACATTTATAGAATTAGCTGATCAATCAGCTTCGTTTCCGAGCAACTCCATGGCAATCAACTTCGACCTCAATGACCTGCAAGCCTTCCGTGCCGTGGTCGAGCAGGGCAGCTTCCGCAAGGCAGCCGATTCCGTGCGGATATCCCAGCCAGCCCTGAGCCGGCGGATTGAAAAGCTCGAAGACGCCCTGGGCGTGAAGCTGTTTGAGCGCACCACGCGCAAGGTCAGCCTGACCCAGGCCGGACGGGGTTTCATGCCCAGCGTCGAACGCCTTCTGGACGATCTGGACGTGGCATTGCTGGGTATCAGCGAAGTCGCTTCGACCCGGCTTGGTCACGTCACCGTCGCCTGTGTACCCTCGGCGGCTTACTACTTCATGCCACGGGTGATCGCGCACTATCACCGGCAGTTTCCGAAGATCAGGGTCAAGGTGCTGGACTCCAGCGCCCACGAAGTGTTGAGTGCGGTAGTTGATGGCGAAGCGGATTTCGGCCTGAGTTTCATGGGCACGCTGGAAGCCGAAGTGGATTTCGAGCCCTTGGTGCAAGAGGGATATGTAGTGGCGTGCCGGCGCGATCATCCGTTGGCGGGGCGCAGCAGTGTCACCTGGGACGAGTTCTACCGGCAGGATTACATCTCGCTGGATAAAACCTCGGGCAACCGCTTTCTGCTGGATCAGGCGTTGACCGGCGTGGTGCCGCAGCGGCCGAGTATCTGCGAAACCCGCCACGTGACCACCATGATCGGTCTGGTGGAGGCCGGGTTGGGTGTGGCGGCGGTGCCGCTGATGGCGATGCCGGCAGCGGATCACCCGATCCTGACGCGGGTGCCGTTGACTGAACCGCAAGTGATGCGCAGCGTCGGTCTGATCAAGCGCCGGGGTCGAACACTGACCCCGGCGGCACTTGAACTGGAACGGCTGGTGGTGGAGATGAAAGTCCTGCAGCCGGCAGTCAGCGACTGACCGGGTCCAGCCCGGTCGCTTTTACGTCCGGTTGCGCCTGGGCCGAGGCCATGTATTCCAGCAAGGCTCTGGCTTCGACCGGGTGCTGTGCACCTACCGGGATACCGGCGGCAAACCGGGTAACCGACTGCACTGACTCCGGAATCTTCGCCACGAAACTGACCCCCGGCACTGGCAACAACTCGCTGACTTGCTGGAAGCCCAGTTGATAATCGCCAGTGGCAACCACCGAACCCACGGGGACTTTCGGAACCATGGTCGACTTGGGCTTGAGTTGGTCTTCGATACCCAGGCGTTTGAACAGCTGCTGTTCGATGTACACGCCGCTGGCACTGTCGGAGTAGGCCACTGATTTAGCATCGAGCAGGGTCTTTTTCAGGCCCTCGACGTTACTGATATCCGGTTTCGGTGCCCCTTCGCGCACGACCAGGCCAATGCGCGAATCTGCCAGTTCGACTCTTGAAGCAGGATCGACTTTGCCTTGTTGGATCAGATCGTCCAGTGCGTAGCCGACCATGATCACCACGTCGGCTTGCTCTCCGCGGGCCAGGCGATTGGGAATCGCCTCTGGCGCCTTGCCCATGGATGGACCCAGTGCGGTGTTGAGGGTGTTGCCGGTGGCGGCGGCGAATTTCGGCCCGAGGATCTTGTAGGCCGCAGTGAAACCGCCGGAGGTCATCACGCGTACCTCTTCAGCTTGGGCAATGCCGCTCAAGCCCAGGCTGGCTACCAACGCGAGGGCGGCCAGATTGAACGGTTTTTTCATGGTCATGTTCTCGATAAAGGGCAGGTTCACGACGCCACCGCTTGCAGGTGATTCGAGGCTCGGCGATAGAGCATGAGCGTCGCGCACAGCGCGCACAGTGCTGCAAAGCTCATCCAGTAACCCGGCGCAGCCTTGTCGCCGGTGTACTGGATCAGCAAGGTCGATATCGCCGGAGTGAACCCGCCGAACACGGCCGTGGCCAGGCTGTATGCCAGTGAGAACCCGGCGACTCGCACCTCCACAGGCATGATTTCCGTCAGCGCCGGGATCATCGCGCCGTTGTACAGGCCGTAGATGAACGACAGCCACAGCAAGACCAGCAGCATGTGGATGAAGCTGGGCGCGTTGACCAGAAAGGTCAGTGCCGGGTAGGTGGTGGCGATGGCCAGCAAGGCCATGACGATCAACACCGGGCGTCGACCGATACGGTCCGAGAGTGCACCGCCAATCGGCAGCCAGATGAAATTGGAGACGCCGACCAGCAACGTCACCAGCAGTGCATCGGACGTGCTCAGGTGCAGCACGGTTTTACCGAAGGTCGGCGCGTACACCGTGATCAGGTAGAACGCGGTGGTGGTCAGGGCGACCATCATCATGCCCGAAAACACGATCAGCCAGTTCTGTCCCAGGGTGCGGAACACTTCACCCATGCCCGGACGGTGTTTACGGGTGGCGAATTCTTCGGTTTCTTCCAGGTTGCGGCGCAGCAGGAAGATGAATGGCACGATCATGCAGCCGACGAAAAACGGGATCCGCCAGCCCCAATCGGCAATCACACCCGGTGCCATCCACTGGTTCAAGGCATAGCCCAGTGCGGCGGCGACAATGATTGCCACTTGCTGGCTACCCGACTGCCAACTGGTGAAGAAGCCCTTGTGGCCGGGTGTGGCGATTTCGGCGAGATACACCGACACGCCACCCAACTCCGCACCGGCGGAAAAGCCCTGCAGCAGCCGCCCGATCAGCACCAGGGCCGGGGCGAACAAACCGATGGTTTCGTAACCGGGCACCAGCACAATCAGGATGGTGCCGCTGGCCATGATTGACAAGGTCACGATCAACCCTTTGCGTCGACCCACATCATCGATATAGGCACCCAGCACCACGGCGCCCAACGGACGCATCAAAAAGCCTGCACCGAACACGGCGAAGGTCATCATCAGAGAGGCGAATTCGCTGCTGGCCGGGAAGAACACGGCAGCGATCTGCGTGGCATAGAAACCAAAAAGGAAGAAGTCGAACTGTTCGAGGAAGTTGCCCGAGGTGACCCGGAAGATCGCGTTGGCCCGGGAGCGACCGGTAGTCGCGGGCTGTTGGATTGATGCTGTCATTGACCTGTACTCCACCGCTTTTATGACGTGCCCCGGTTGGACGCGGCGCACGGTTCTTATTGGGGCGGATAGTGGAGCAGGGGCATCGATATGTTAATTGCATTGTTGGCATGCATTGATGCGCGAAGTGGATCAATGCATCCGTGGACAGGGCGAGCCTGCGTCAGGCTGGATGGCCAAACGATCAGATAAACGCCTCGATATGCCCCATCCCCCGGGCCACATACTCATCCTTCTCACCCACAGGGGCAAAATTGTTCAGCACTTCCCGGGCGGTCTCGCGGCCTTTCAACCGCGCCAATAGCCAGGCCGCGAGGTACGGCGACGCCAGGCAGCCACCCGCGGTGGCAATGTTGCCGTTGGCGTAGAAGGCCTGGTTGACGACATTGACGCCGGCTTCCAGCACCCAGGGTTTGCTGATGGCATCGGTGCAGGCCGGAGCATCCCCGAGCAGTCCGAGTCTGGCCAGCAGGAAGGTGCCGGAACACTGGGCCGCCAACAGCTGGCGTGCGGGATCGAATTGCAGTTGCTCCATGATCCCCGGGGTTGCGGCCACTTCCCGGGTCTTGCGGCCGCTGCCCACCAGCACCGCATCTGCCTGACAGGCCTCGGCGAGATCGATGTGCGCATCGATGGTCAAACCATTCATCGACGTGACCCGCGCAGTCGGCGATGCGATGCTCACGCGCCAATCCTTGTCCCCGAGCAGGGAAACCCGGCTGAGCATGCCGTAGGCGATCAGCGAGTCCAGTTCATTGAAGCCGTCAAAGGTCAGGATGGCGATATGCATGGCGAACTCCGATGGTTTTTTGAGCAGCCTACTCGGGTGCCCCTCAACGTTGCCGGTACAGTTCGAAACATTATTATGATAACAGTCATGTAACGAGAGCCGACACCCGCCCACCTGGCGTTACTGGCTGTACGCCCGCACAACGCTCTCGGTGCCCAACCGATACTGATTGTTCCCGCTGCGCTTGGCCTCATACATCGCCAGGTCGGCAATGTGCAGCAAGCGGTCAATGCTCGGTGCATGATCGGGGAACACGGCGACGCCGAGGCTGGTGCCGATATGGCGCTGGTCGTTGCCGATGGTGACGGGCGGAGAGAGTTCGACGAAGATTTTCTGGCAGATGGTGCGCGCTTCGTCTTGCAGGCTTTTGCCTTGGGGCAAGTCCTGGAGAATGACCACGAATTCGTCGCCACCGATCCGGGCGACGGTGTCGGTGCCGCGCAGAATGCGCTTGAGCCGTGTAGCGGTAGTGACCAGCACCCGGTCGCCGGCCGCATGGCCATAGCGGTCGTTGATGGCCTTGAAGCCATTGAGATCGACAAACACCAGCGCCACCCGCGTGGCGCCGGCGCGCGCCTGCTCCAGCGCTTCGGACAGGCGCTCTTCGAGCACCAGGCGATTGGGCAGGCCGGTCAAAGGGTCGTAATGGGCCAGGTGCTTGAGATAGTTGGCCGAGGCCTTTTCTTCGGTGATGTCGCGTACCACGCCCATCATCTTGACCGTTTCGTCGTGTTCATTCTTGACCACGTTGCCGGTTTCCCGCAGCCAGCGGATCGTTCCGTCGGGCCAGACCACGCGGTATTCCTCATCATGGTTTTCGCCGGTTTCCAGGCAACGCAGTTCGCCGGCCCGAACCCTGAGCCGGTCGTCCGGGTGCACGCAGGAGCAGAACAGGGTATAGGAGGGCGTCACTTCGCTGACCTTGAAGCCGAACATGCCGAAAATGGCTTCCGACCAGTACAGCCGGTCGGTGTCGACATCCCAATCCCAGGTGCCGATACGAGCGAAATACTGGCTGCGCTTGAAGCGCTCGGCGTCGCCATCCTGGTGGATGTTCCGGCTTTCGGACAGGCTATTGATGATCGCTCGATACTCTGCCAGTTGCTGTTGCAGCAAGCGCTCGCGCCAGACCAGCGTGACGATCAGGGTAAGCGTCATTGAGCCAAGGATGACGCTGGTCCAGAGCAGGATCATTCGGGGATGGCCATCAGAGCGGTGAACCGTACGGTTGGTAGTTGATTATTTTAGTTCAGCAAACAGCTTTGAACGCCGGGCGCGAAGGCGGCAATGGTTGCCAACCGAGGGCAAATCTGGGAAAACGGCGCCCATCAGGCCCTTGAGGGCGAGTGAGCATACGAGTGAATTCAATGAATGACGAGCTTCAGGTAATCGATCTTCAGCCGGGTGACGGAAAAGCCGCCGTAAAAGGCGCGCTGATCACCACCCAGTACCGTGGCTGGCTGGAGGACGGGACCGAATTCGATTCTTCCTGGAGCCGTGGCAAACCCTTCCAGTGCGTGATCGGCACCGGGCGGGTCATCAAGGGCTGGGAGCAACAATTTGCTATGTGGGCCTATGGCTTTTGGAGCGGGAGTGCAAGAGCACGCGTTCCTGTGTGAAATCTGCCAGCCCAGCAGCACCCCATACCTCTCTAGATTACACACAGCGTCACGCCGCAACATGGCCCCACATCTGGTGACATCTACCGCTCGTCAACTTTCTCGCAATAAGTGTTGCAATATCTCTTGAGGTATGATTTTTCACTTGACATGATTGGCTAATGATGCTAAAATGTGTGCATAATTAGATAGACCCTCTAGTAACTTCCCCAAAGCTCCCCCCGCCTGCTCGACGACATGGTTAGGTTTAATCCTTGCCAAACTGTGCCGTTAAATACTTTTTGTCGATTCCAAGTGCAGAAGATCGACGTTATTCCTTAACAGTTGTTGCCATGATGGCTATAGAGTTAGGCATATCTCTATTGTCGGTAATGCCAGTCCTCGACCGTCAGGATGTAACAGAAGACGGTCACTAATTCATTCTCCACCAGTGGTGGAAAAGTCTAAGCTCCCTGCATTGCAGGGGCTTTCCCTCGCACTACTCAGTGCAAACAACTCGATAGTCAACCTCTCCGGAACTCTCTATATAGAGTGCGGGGATATATTTGGCCGATCGAAAGCAACTACACAGTCTAGAGATATTATCGATGCAAAAGCGTTATCCGTTAAAGCGAAAGTACTGCCATCACTGCGGGGCGATGTACTACAGCCGAAGTCACCGCAGTCGTTGGTGTTCTGGTGTTTGTCAGACCCGCAATTACCGTGCAGCCCTCAAGCAAACCCCAGTAGAGCTGGAACAAGCATTTATTGCACAAGAAGCAGAACTAGCCAGCAAGCCGGGAGTAATATAAATGGCTGATGCTCTTTACTTAGAAATCGCCAAAGACTCAGGCGCCATTCTCTCGTTCAGTTACGAGAAGTTGGTGTCTGAAACTTCAGACTTCATCGAAGCCAATGAAGTAGAGTTGAACTACCTGAATCATCTGGAAGCTAAAGTACTGCCTGCTGGCATCATCACTACGTTGGCCGACTTGCAAGACTATCGGAAAAAGAAGCAGGTTCTTACCCAGGCACTGGCCAAGGTTTCTCAGGCTGAGATTAAGGTTGCCAAAACTGAGGCAGCAGTTCGCAAGGCGCAGGCTAATCTGGAGACCTTCATGGATGTAGAGGCCGCTAAGCGTGGCGTTTCCCGTACAGAGTTGGAATCCCTTCTGGAAGACCGCCAGAAGCGCCTTGCAGCCGCCAATGATATAAGCAATACCAAACCATTACCTCGCGATGACAAGGCCCGCCAAAGCCTTATCACGCAGATCAAAACACGTAAGAAATCTAAGTAACCATTAGGAATAGTAATATGACTAACACGCAATACAAATATGGTAGTGAGGTTATCGAGTTCTTCAAGCACGATGACGAAGAACTACAGAGGCTAATTAAGCAGAAAGAAGTGCGGTACTTTCGCAGCTCTATGTCGCCAGCATACCCAGGTTTAGGTGTGAACGTGGCTTGGGTCAGCGAGGAGCCCCTAACTCAGGCTCTTAACGAACTAGCAGACTTTTTTGTTCAGGGCTATACAGTTGCAACTTCCCTTTGCCGCCCGCTGTATCTTAGTGTGCAACTTAAGAAGCCGGCGGCTATTGTCGATGCCGATCTTCTTGAAGTTGCAGAGCAGGCAAAGGTGGAGTATGCCGCCAGTCGATATGCTCGCAATGTTGAAGAAACGAAACGCCAGATTGAAATCTCTGTAGCTCGCAGGGCTAGAGAACACGCAGCAGCAGTGGCCAAAGTAGCAGCGGAACATCAGGCAGCTGAAGAAGCGTTGGCACTGGCTGACTTGCAACGGGCGTACTTGCCAAAGAAGGTCTCGATAGCCAAGTAACTTCTTCTGCATCATATCCGCCTTCCCTGAACAGCCTTCCGATAGTCAAGCCTAATGGCCCAACTGACTACGTCGGTTTTTTGCTGTCTGGCGAAAGGCGTTTGAAGGTGCGGGTAGGTACATATTTGTCCCCGTTTCGGCTTACAGCCCTTACGCCACGCGGGGTCAGCCGTTTTCAATTGCGTGCGAACACGCATTACCAAGGTATAGAAACCATGCGGATTTCCCTTAACGACGCCGCCAAAGAACTCCTGCTGACGTTCATGAGCGTGCGTGGCATTAGCAACGTAACCCATGGCCTGAACGTGTTGATCACGGAGGCCGCCCTAGCAAACTTGATCCCAACAGGCGTGGACACCAATGGCAACAGCCGAGACTACAAACAAGCAGATTGAGGTCCCCTGCACCAACTGCGGGACAATGTTCAGACGTAGGCCCGGTGGTCGTTCCACCTGCAAGGCCTCGTGCAAGAAGAAGCGTCAGCGGGCGGCAGCGGCTCCCCAGGCCACCGCCAAAGAAAAGAAGATCGAACGCCGTAAAGAACGACTTCTCGAGTGTGCCTTTGGCTACTGGTTCATCGAGCAGGCCAAGCGGGCGGGAACGGTGCAGACCTACCACGGCATCGATGCTGCTGGTCTTCGCAAGCTTTACGACATGCATAACTACCGCAAAAAACGTTACGGATGGGTTGATAGCGGTCACGGCAAGGATGTGTACCAACAGTGCCACGTCCAGTCGCTGAATGGCCGCGATGGTTCTACTGGTTTGACTACCCCGGAGAACTTGTTCACCGGCATTGCAGAACTTAATCAGCGGCACGGTAACAAGCCAGTGAATTCTTGGGCTGGCGCCTCGATCCCTGAATCTGCCCGTAAGCGTAAGTGGAGCATCACGGACGATATGACGCGGGATCAGGTGCTTCAGAAGATCGCTGACTTCCTCGGTCCCGAACTGGATACATTCCTTGATGAACTGGCGAAGATGCCCCAGCGGACAGCCCGACTACGGTTGGCCAAGACCGTTTTCAAGCAACAGGCTAATGACCTGTACGAACTGCTGGACCGCCGCTACACCTTGGCAGAACTTGAGGCACTGAAGTTGGATGAGTTGCAGGCTCTGGACGCGACCCAGAATGGGCGGACGAGTTTCAAGGCTTTCATCATCAGCAACTGCCCACTCGATTCCAAGTTGGGCGTACTTCATGACGAGCTGCTGCGATTCTCTGACGTACTGCCAAACGGGCAGCATAAGGACAACTGCCGGTTCATGTTATCGCTGGTGCGGGTGCTTGGCAGTTACCTTGCCCAGATCAACGATGCACAAGGCAGGGCCCGTGGTCGCTTCCTGGACTTTCCGAATGCTACTTGGTCGCCGCTACAGTACCTCTGCCCACAGTACCCATGGAAAACGTCAGCCCGTATTCTAGATCCTGACCGACAGGCGTTGGTTACATCGATCATCGAGGCAGCCCACAACGCATTACAGGGCCTGACCATCCCCGTGGAAATGCTGGAGGCGAAGTTGGTGAAGCGCATGCATTTGCGAACTCTGGTTCCAGTGGTGCGAGCCCCCGATCAATGGAGTTGGGAAGCCTGTGGGTCAAACTGGCTGAGCTACATCGACGCCCTGTACGCATCGTTTGAGGGTACATGGCAGGCGCTGCTTGACCTGGGTATCTGCACTGACGAGCAAGTCTTTGCCGCTCAGGATGGCGTCCTATTGAGTTTGCAAACGGCTGTAGAGCAGGGGCGGGAACAGTACCGTAATAACCGCATGCACACGGTGTTCGGCGTGCAATTCCAACGCTACCCGAAGTATCTGGAGTTCCCCCCCGTGGAGATTGAGTCGTACTTATCGCAAGGGAATTTAGCTCTGCCACTGGCTGCCTAGCGGTGGCGGCTTGCTGCTAAGATTCCTAGACCCGCAGGGGGCACACGGACAGGAGCAGCGGTATGGATTGGAAAGAACAGTTGAAGCGTAACCGTTTCATTGCTGTAGTCATTGCTGTCGGTGCTGGGATTATCGCGTTCTTCGCCGTGATTGGCACTGTGGCCGGGGCCATCAACGCGATCTTCGAGCTTGTTGGGCAAGATGTTTTCACGAGTACAGACAGTTGGATCGTAAGCACTTACGTCAAACTCACTGGATGGCTTTCCACTGAGGTGGCGGTTCCTGTCTGGAAGATGCTGCCTGCATTGGCGGTGGTCACTATTGCAATTGCTTGCCTGCTGTACCAGCGCTCACGCTTGGCATCTCTCTCGATAGAGCTGGAGGCTCTAAAGAATCCTCTTCTACCTGAGTTGGCCTCTAGTGATGAGCGAGTGCTGTTCTGGGTAAGGAAAATCTACGACAGCAAATCTACTGGAGTGGGGCCAACTCCCGCTGTTATCGCATCAGTATCGGACATATCGTTGACTACTGTGGAAACAGTGTTAGACGTTCTAAAACGAAGTGGGCTCGTACAGCTGAAGAAACTCAAAAGCGATCCCGTCGACCTAACCTCTAAGGGGCGCTCGTACCTCGAGAAGCCAGACGTTATGTCAAGGTATGGCAAATTTGAATTCAATGCAGTCTTTACGCGTATCTCGCCACCATAGATAGCGTGAAGAAGGGGAGAGCTTCCCGTCTCGTATCTAATGAATAACTAATCCGCCTGTAACCCATTGCGGGCGTTCCCTCCACACCCTCTCTCTCCCTTCTCCCGGCAAACCCCCTGTTTGTGGCGCGTTGCCACTACAGGTGCTAAGCCAGCCTCCCTTTTCGTGCAGCTTTTCAATCGAACCGCCTTTGGATCGGTTTCCCACGCAGTGTGCGTGAGCAAAGTTGCTCAGATATGGCCGTAGCCAGCAAATCTGCTGGGTATCATTCCTTTCCAAGACACCCCGGTCAACGCAGGATCGGGCCTGCCGCCGTTCTAAAGCTAGTACCAACAAACGACCGTTAAACGATACCTTCCAGACAGGCGGTATCAGGTGTCATAAAAACAGCCTATGTAAGTTGATGATGCCTTGATACACTGATGCCACCTTAAGCGATACCAGTGGAGTCACCCGCCATGTCCCGTGCTTTCCTTTACTGCCGCGTTAGCACCGCCACCCAGTTCACCGAGAACCAGGTGCAAGAAGTGAAAGCCGCTGGCTTCGATGTACAGGCCAGCCGGGTAGTCGAGGAAACAATCTCGGGCAGCATCGCTGCAAAGGAACGTCCCGGTTTTCAGAAACTGCTCGATAGGATGGAGTCTGGCGACGTGCTGATCGTGACCAAGCTCGACCGCCTAGGTCGTAACGCGATGGATGTCCGCCAGACAGTCGAGCATCTGGCAACGTCGGGCATTCGTGTTCATTGTCTCGCCCTTGGCGGCGTGGACTTGACCAGTGCGGCAGGCAAGATGACGATGCAGGTACTGGGTGCCGTGGCTGAGTTTGAACGTGATCTCCTGATCGAACGTACGCAGGCTGGGTTGGCACGTGCGAAGAGTGAAGGCAAGAAACTTGGACGCCCAGAAGCAGCGGAAACCACGAAGGCAGTGCAGAAGTTCAAAGCACAGGATATGACCCAAGCCCAAGTGGCTGGTGAACTGAAGATCGGTATTGCCACCGTCAAACGGCACTGGAATAAGGCCTAATCTCTTCTAGCGGATACCGCAGCCCCGCCAAGTGCGGGGCTTTTCTTTGCCCACGATATTTGCCGATTTCCGTTGCTGGCAGCGAGGTGGCACGGGAATGGCTCTTAATCTCGACCCACCCTGTGCGGTAAATCTGCCGTTCTGCCCGATACCCCGTCACCATATTTCGTACGCAGCTTCACGGGCCATGTTCGACTTGGGGCAAGTGCCGGTTTAAAAAATCGGGAATCAGCGAATGGCGTCGTGGGTATGGATGTGGTTTGTGGTCAAGCACATAGTTTAGGCGAGCTGACTTGAGATGAAGTTCTCAAGATCGGTCAGCCAGTCAATAGCTGCGGAAGGCGGCAATAGCTTATGTGTTAGCTCTTTAGCGTTATCTGAGGCGACAATGGAAAGATTTTTCCATGTAAGTGGCAATACCTTCAGGTCTTCCTTGCCAAACTCTAACTTGAAGTTGTGATTGAAGGTATTACGGAAGATCCGAAACATGTGGAACCAAGGTTGAGACTTCAGTACTTCGGTCTGACCCGATTTCCTGCAGTAGTCCCGAGTTAGATCCAATGACTCAGTTACCGCTGCACGCACCAACGTAAGGTATAACTGATCCGCCGAGTGGATCAGCTTCGATTTATCCCCTAAAAGTGTGATCGATGCCTGAAACGCAGTTGGACTTGCTCCGACGAATGACTGGAGTGAAGCTGCGAGGTCCGTCCCCCTTGCAAGTAGGCGTAGTACGCTGGCCAACCGCAGGCTGTCTGCATGCGCCCCTATGCTTCCGATGAGATCAATTTTAAGTAGCACGACTTTTTGAAACCTACGATTGAATTGCCGACTGCACGACCATTGGCATGCACCGGCAGAATAAGAGACTAAGACTTGTTGACGGAAGACTGCTTAGACATAAGTGCGCGAATGTTGATGAGCTCGGGGGCAACGAAGATCAAAGCACCAGGCAAAAATGCTTTCAGCATCCGTTTCAGTACTTCTGGTGCAGCGAACGTTCCCAACACAATGGCTGCAACCCCAACACATAAACTCCGATTAGTGCCCAGTTGAGCCAGAGCATCAACGTGCTCACCCTCTCCGTCGAATTTCCAGACAGCGCATAAGCCGTACCGAAAGCTATCGCAATCATGAAACCGTATATCCCCACGATTGCCACAATCATGCCGAGAGGTTGTTCTCCTACCTTATTGGCTAAGAAGGCAAAGCCAAGGACGATTAGTCCTACTCCACCTATCAGGTTCATTAATCGACTTTTTTTGTGGATGGTCAATTGTTAGCTCCTAACAGAATGGAAGGCAGTTCGTCTTTTGAAGTAGTGTGGTAGTTTTCGGCAGATACATGCTGACGATACTGAATTGCCATCAGCCTGTCCAAGGGCTGCTCTTGGTTGATTTCTGCCTATTACGAGAGGCTGCAGCCGACCCATGCAGTCGTTCATCTGCGGGAGAAATCGGCCGTGTGGAGACATTGAATGAGCGGCGGCCCAATTCAAAGCCGGTGTCATCGATCAAATCGTCTTCCATCACCCATGCACCCTGTACTGTGTGTACGTACAGTATAGGGCCTGGCGATGACATTCAATCTGTCTGCGATGGGTGGCTGGCTTGCTCAGAGGTTAGGGTAGGGAGCTTGGAAATCGCTTCCAGCTTCTATACTGCCGACGCGCCATTGCTCCAGCCGGTACTTTCATGGCAAGCGCCTCATGGTTGGTGCTTGTGCGTTCTTCTGAGCAGCTTCTGTAGCGGGTTTAGTTGGTCCACTTCTTCCGCAGTCAACGCAGGTTTTGGTGCAAGGTGCGGTTTCGGGAATACCCTTATCGTTTCATCCAGAGGCTTGGCTTTCAGTCCAAAAACGTTATCGGGGATCTCGTCCATAGCCTCGGTGGCGTAGCTTCGGAGCAGGTAATGTCCTGTTGACCGCTCAACCCCTTTGTACGCCCATTCGTGTCCCTGTTCTGCTGGCCAGTTTACGACCATCCGCCCGTCCACGTAGACCGTGATCCAGTAATCCACGCCTTTCAGCAACGCTGCCAGTTTTACGGAGTCATTTTCCAGCAAGTCATCCTCGACGCTGATGGCACCGAAAGTATCTACCGGGCTTTCTGTTCGTTCCATCACAAGCAACTCTGCTTCCAGCGTTTCCCGCTCGGCTTGCCGTGCTTCCAGTTGGCCGATGATTTCGGGGATAGCTCCGACAGTTTGAATTGCTGTGGCGAGGTCGGTGATTTTCTGTGCAACCGCTGATAGTTCGCTCTGGATAGCGAGTATTCGTTTCTGGTTGACCGTCAGTTGTTGGCGTTGGAACGCTGCTTCAATCGCCCCCAAGGATGTCTCGACGCGGATATAGTCCAAGACCGGTTTCGGAATAGTACGTGTGTTATCGCAGCCACTGTCTTTCAGGCGCTGGCGGTTCAAGCACCTCAAGCTGTGGGGGCGTCCATCTTTGTTTTGCATAATGTAGTTGCCGCCACAGTGGCCACACTTCACCAAACCGACGAGGAAATGCTTTGCCGTCTTCGCAGGGCGAATTGTTTTCGCTTCCTTGCCGCGTTGTTGGGCACGAAAGAAAAGATCCGGCTCGATGATCGCCTGATAAGCGTTGGGGATGTCGTTCCAGTATCCGATGGCAGTTCTATTCCGCAGCCAGCCCTCGATAGTTGGACTTGAGCACTTTGCCAGTTCGGGTTCGCCGGAATCTCGCATGCGGACGGAGATAGTTGCTTTGCCGACACCCGACGCATATAACTCGAAAGCAGTCTTGACGTGCTTGGCTATTCGCTCAATCACGACACCTTCGACGGTGAGCCAAGCAGGTGTCCAGCGTTTCACTTGCTGTCCTGCCTTCGCTTTCTCTTCGCGTAATCTGTACGACGCGGTGACGCGACGGGAGAGGGTCTCCGAGTATTGGTTCGCGGCTTGGATTTTCGCCATCAGCATATAGATGTGCGAGCCGTTTACGCTGGTGCGGTTGTAAGTGTTTCCGTCATCGAGGGTGGTAATCGAGACACCGGCTTTCAGGATTGGCGTGAGTAGGTCGAGCATGTCCACGGTGTCCATCCGACCCGTTCGGTCGATGGCTTCCACCAGTACAACGTCGCCTTCTTTGATGGCGCCAGCCTCGACGGCTGCAAGGAGTTTGCTGAAGCCTCCACCAGCTTTGATGTGGTCGCCGTGATAGCCAGACCTCGCCAAGTCCTCGAACTTTAACCCGCTTAGCGTGTAATCGGGATTCCTGGTTAACCACTCCGCAATCATGGCGGTCTGACGCTCTATGGAGCCCCCTCCGTGTTGACGGAAGCTGGAAAAGCGTACGTACGAGATTGCCTGTTTCATATAGTCTCCTGATGCGGCAGAGCATAACATTCGACAGGGTCACATACAAAAAATCTGGGACCAGGGCATCATGGGCATGCAGGTCGGCGGCAAGCGCAAGTTGCTGGTGCCGGCGCATCTGGCTTATGGCGAGCGCACCATGGGCAAGATCACGCCGAATTCGAACCTGATCTTCGAAATTGAATTGCTGGAAGTGCTGACACGGGATGATTGAGCGTCAGGCCTGAAAGGTTTCCCGGTACGCATACAGGCCGGGTGTTCCGCCGGTCATGATGAACAGCACATTGTCCCCGGGGGCGAAGCGCCCTTGCTGCAGGTCGGCCAGCAATCCGGCAAAGGCCTTGCCGGAGTACACCGGGTCGACCAACAGGCCTTCGGCACGCGCCATCAGGCGTACCGCGTCCTGCATGGCGACGGTTGGCAGGCCATAGCCGGCACCCAGCTGGCTGCCGTCAATCACAAGCTCATCAGCCTGCACCTGGGCGTTACTGTCCAGTAGCGCCAATGTCTCGCGGGTCAATTGCAGGGTTCTCGCTGTTGATGATTCCTGGTCGGACAGCACCGAGAACGACTTGACCAGGGACGCGCCCCGGCCCAGCAATTGGAAACCCGCCGCCAGCCCGGCATGCGTCCCGGCGCTGCCGTTGGGTACTACCACTTGATTGAACGCGAGTTGCAGTTCGGCCTCTTGCCGGGCGATTTCCGCTGCACAGTGGGCATAGCCGAGGCTGCCCAGGGGCGTCGAGCCACCGGTTGGCAGCACCATGACCTTGTGCCCGGAGTCCCGAAGCTGCGCTGCCCTGGCCTCGGCTTTGGCCAGTGAATCGGTACCGCCGGCAAACACCTGCATCTGCGCGCCGAACAACTGGTCGAGCAGCACGTTGCCGTTGAGCTCGTAATCCACCTCGGCCTTGGCCACGGCCCGGGTCAGGAACAACTCGCAGGCGATGCCCAGCCGGGCGCACACCGCGGCGGTCAGACGGGCATGATTGGACTGGATGCCGCCCACGGTAATGATCGTATCGACCCCGGCTTGCAGCGCCGCGCCGATATGCAATTCAAGCTTGCGCAGCTTGTTGCCGCCCGCGCCGATCAACATGTGGTCGTCGCGTTTGAGAAACAGGCCGATACCCTGCTTGTCCAGGCCCAGCAGCTGTTCGAGTCGCGCAGCCCGTTGAATGGGTGTGGGACCTTGCAGCAGGTCTGCCCGCGCAAAAACACTCAGTGCCTTGTCCAGTTGGGTTTGCATCAATCGAGCCTCGTTGTTCACTATGGTCCAGGTGACTCTATGGAGAAAGGCTTGCGGGATAAATGCACTGCCTGTCATGACTGTTTTAACGCGGTGTAACTAATCAGTCGGGCAGTTGGGGGATTGGATCTGAACGTTTAGCGGCCAATCATCTGGTTGTGCCTTGCCAGGCTCCGCTCTATCGGCGACCATGTGTGCCACATAGGGGTAGGGGGTATAGGTATGTCGCACATTCACGAACACAAAGATGACCTGATCAAGCGGGTGAGGCGTATTGCCGGTCAGGTGGAGGCCGTGGAGCGAGCACTTGAGTCCGATGCCGATTGCGCCAAGACCCTCCATCTGGTGGCCGCCATCCGGGGCGCGGTCAATGGTCTGCTGGACCAGTTCATCGACGCCCACGCCCGTGAGCACGTGGCCCATCCAGACCTGAGCGACGAAGAGCGCGCCCAGGGCGTGGAAGACTTGTTATTGGCCATCCGTCGTTATGCCAAATAGAGGCCTGAATCCCATGACACTGCCACCCCAGGCTTCGCGTTTTTCCCACGACCATGTGTTTCTCGGCGCTTCCCATGATGAAAACGCCCGCCGCACCTTATGGGTAGTGGCGCTGACGTTTGTGATGATGATTGGCGAAATTGCTGCCGGTTACATCACCGGTTCCATGGCGTTGCTGGCTGATGGCTTTCACATGGCCACCCACGCCGGGGCCTTGGGCATCGCTGCGGCGGCCTATGGGTTCGCACGGCGCAATGCCAACAATGCGCGTTACAGCTTCGGCACCGGCAAGGTCGGGGATCTGGCGGGTTTTGCCTCGGCCATGGTGCTGGGACTGGTGGCGATCGGCATTGCCGGTGAGTCGGTATTTCGGCTGTTTCAGCCCACCATGGTGGCATTCACCGAAGCGACAGTGATTGCGCTAGTGGGGCTGGCGGTAAACATAGTCAGTGCCTTTTTGCTGGCGGGTGACCACGGTCAACATGGCCACGATCTTGGGCACGGTCATGATCACGGCCATCATCACCATCACGACAACAACCTGCGCTCGGCCTATGTCCACGTGTTGGCCGACGCCTTGACTTCGCTGCTGGCGATTGCCGCGTTGCTGGCGGGGCGCTATCTGGGGTGGGTGTGGCTGGACCCGGTGATGGGCATCGTGGGCGCCATCGTCATCGCGAAATGGGCTGTTGGCTTGATGCGTGACAGCGCTGCGGTGTTGCTCGATGTCACGGATGCACAGGTTGCCGATGAGATTCGTGAACTGCTCGAGTCGTCGGACGATGTGCGTATCAGCGATCTGCATGTGTGGCAGGTCGGCCCGCAGGCGCGGGCGGCAATTGTCAGCGTTGTGGCGGCGGCCAATGTCAGTGCCGACGCCATTCGCGAACGACTGGCGCCGGTCCATGAGCTGTCTCACCTGACTGTCGAATATCGCACTGCCTGAGCGGCTTTCGATCAATCACTGAACTGTGGAGTCCGACCATTCGCAGAGGGGCGGTATGCCCGTTTCAGGTGGTCCAGTGCCGGCCTCATTGCCAGAAGCTGCTTGAGAGTAGCGCCGGCAATGCTCAATGCCAGCCGTTGCCCCGGACATTGATGGCGCCCCGCACCAAAGGTGAAGCTGCGCCGGTTCGGGCGGTCGAGCAGGAAGGCGTCGGGGTTGTCGTTGAGCTGCGGGTCGCGATTGGCCGAGGCCAGCAACACCAGAATCACGTCTCCGGCATCCAGCCTCAGCCCATCGATCTCGCAGGGAGCGGCGACGAAGCGGCGGGTGTTCTGCACCGGCGGGTCGAAGCGCTGCACTTCGGCCAGCAGGTCTTCAACAGGGGGTGATTCACTGCGCAACGACGGATGGTCAATCAAGGCCAACACGGCGTTGCCGATCAGCCCGGCAGTGGCCTCGAAGGTCTGGGAGAACAGGCCGATCAGGTTGGCGATCAGCGTTTGCGGTGGGCCGGACGCGAAGCGCTGGCGGATGCCTTCAAGCAGTTGGCTGTGATTGTCCGGGTCGGCCAAAAGCTCGACACAGTAACCGCTCAGTTGTTCGGCGGCAGCGTGGGCAGCGGTCAACTGTGCCGCGCCGCTCAAGGGTGACAGGCAAGCCACGAAATCCGCCGTCAGTTCGCTGATGACGCGGCCCTGAGCCGGGGTGAATCCCAGCAGCGCCGCCACCA
The DNA here is from genome assembly GCF_034541995.1 of Pseudomonas sp. BIC9C. Taxonomy (NCBI): domain Bacteria; kingdom Pseudomonadati; phylum Pseudomonadota; class Gammaproteobacteria; order Pseudomonadales; family Pseudomonadaceae; genus Pseudomonas; species Pseudomonas sp. BIC9C. The sequence goes on along the minus strand of NZ_JAWDGM010000004.1, from coordinate 65,896 downwards.
CGCACACCGGCCCACGGAACATGGCGTTATATAAGCCGGCGGCGTCGGCGGTGATCAACCGGGTGCTGACCAGGGCCTCGACTTCCCGCGCATCGAACAACTCCAGCCCCGGCGCAATCGCCGACCGTGGACAACGCTGGCGCTCGCCTTCATTCATGCGCATCAATTGGCCGAACACCTGGCCGGCCATGCCATCGGCAATCGCCCTGGGGACCGGCTCCTGTGCGGGGCGAACGTGGCAAACGGGATGTGCCAGCACGTCGGCCACCGCCCGGGCGCTGCTGGCCACCCACATGTTCAGCCCCGGATGAAAGGCCAACCCACCCTCGGCACGCAGTTGTGCGTAGTAGGGATAAGGATCGGCATGGGTCGCAGTGATGATCGGGTCCATGGGTCACAGCCTTTTGTTGTTGGAAAGAGTTGCTACTATCTCCAGTCCGAAAGGGCGTTGATTCGTCCGGGAGCGAAATATGAACGCAGCGAACGCAGTGAACGTAGAACACCACGACATCGGCGTCTCACAGGTGGCGGCAGCCATCGCTGAGCCGGCGCGGACGAAAATCCTCTGTTCACTGATGGACGGCCACGCCCGCACCAGTACCGAACTGGCGGCGGTGGCCGAAGTCAGCGCGTCGACCGCCAGTGCCCACCTTGCCAGACTCAAGGAACTGGCGCTGGTGCGGCTGCACGTTCAGGGACGTCACCGCTATTACAGCCTAGCGGACAAACGCGTGGCCCAGGCCCTGGAAGCGCTGATGGTGATCGGCCGGTACACCGCGCCGGGTTTCCAGTCGCGTACCCCGGATCGCCTGCAATTTGCCCGCACCTGCTACGACCACATGGCGGGCACCCTGGCCGTGCTGTTGCATGACCGGATGCTTGAGGCGGGCTGGCTTGAGGAAACCGACGAACAGGCCTATCGCTTGAGTGACAGCGGTACGGCAATGTTTCAGGGGCTTGGGATCGAGGTACAGGACTTGAGCACATTGCGCCGCCGCTTTGCCTGCCCATGCCTGGACTGGAGCATGCGCCGGCCGCATCTGGGTGGGTCGCTGGGCGCGGCGTTGCTGCAAACGGCGCTCAAGCGCAAGTGGGTGACGCAGGATCTGGACAGTCGCGCGCTGGCGCTGACGGCGTTGGGGCGCAAGGAGATGGCGGGGCGGTTCGGGGTTGAGTTGCCGCTGGAACGTGATGGCAAAAGATCGCAGCCTGTGGCCACTGCTGCTGGAGAGGCGTTCAGTCGCTGAATCGCCACCATGAAAAAGCCCCCAATCAGTCACCCGATGGGGGCTTTTGTGCGTCTGGCGTCAGGTCAAACCTTGACGATCCAGCCTGCTGGCGCTTCGATGTCGCCGGTTTGCACGCCGGTCAGCTCTTTGTAGAGCTTCTGGGTGATCGGGCCGACTTCGGTTTCGCTGTGGAACACGTGCAGGTGGTCGTTGTAGTTGATGCCACCGATCGGCGTGATCACCGCTGCAGTACCGCAAGCACCGGCTTCCTTGAAGTCCGCCAGTTTGTCGATGAACACGTCGCCTTCGACCACGTCCAGACCCAGGCGGGACCTGGCCAGTTCGATCAGCGACAGACGGGTGATGCCCGGCAGTACCGATGGCGAGTTCGGGGTCACGAACTTGTTGTCGTGGGTGATCCCGAAGAAGTTGGCCGAACCGACTTCCTCGATCTTGGTATGGGTCAGCGGGTCCAGGTAGATGCAGTCGGCGAAATGCGCCTTCTTGGCCTGGGAGCCCGGCATCAGGCTGGCGGCGTAGTTGCCACCGACCTTGGCGGCACCGGTGCCTTGTGGCGCGGCGCGGTCGTAGCTGGAGATCAGGAAGTTGTGCGGGGTCAGGCCGCCCTTGAAGTAGGCGCCAACCGGGATGCAGAAGATCGAGAAGATGAACTCGGGGGCGGTACGCACGCCGATGTTGTCACCCACGCCGATCACGAACGGGCGCAGGTACAGCGCGCCGCCGGTGCCGTACGGCGGAATGAAACGCTCGTTGGCGCGGACCACTGCTTTACAGGCTTCGATGAATTGCTCGGTGTCGACTTGCGGCATCAGCAGGCGCGCGCAGCTGCGCTGCATGCGCAGGGCGTTCTGGTCCGGACGGAACAGGTTGATCGAGCCGTCCTTGCAACGATAGGCTTTCATGCCTTCGAAGCATTGCTGGCCATAGTGAAGGGCCGTGGAGCCTTCGCTGATGTGCAGCACGTTGTCAGAGGTTAAGGTGCCTTTGTCCCACTCGCCATTGCGAAAGTACGACAGATAGCGCTTGTCGGTCTTGATGTAGTCAAAACCCAGCTTGTCCCAATTGATGCTTTCGTTACCCATGACACCCTCTATCACTTAACAACCGCCGAAACGGTTCAAGGTTCTGACGTTTTTTTGGATGGGGACAACAATACTTCATTCCGGGCCCATTTCGCAGCCCGGATTGCATTCCTTGTAGGAGCGAGCTTGCTCGCGATGGACGTCAACGATAACGCGCCTCGTCTGCATGATCGCGTTGTCCTGAGTTTTTCGCGAGCGAGCTCGCTCCTACAGGTTCGGGTTAGAGGTGCAGGGCGTGCCCAAGGGCCCGCAACGCCGCTTCCTGCACCGCCTCACCCAGCGTCGGGTGCGCATGGATGGTGCCGCCGATGTCTTCCAGCCGCGCCCCCATCTCCAGGCTCTGGGCAAACGCCGTGGACAACTCCGAGACGCCAACGCCCACCGCTTGCCAGCCGACAATCACATGATTGTCGCGACGGGCGACCACGCGCACGAAGCCGCTTTTGGACTCCAGTGTCATGGCCCGGCCATTGGCGGCGAACGGGAAGTTCGACACGATGCAGTCCAGGCCCGCAGCTTTGGCCTCGTCCGGGGTCTTGCCGACCACCACGAGTTCCGGGTCGGTGAAGCACACGGCGGCGATGGCGGTCGGGTTGAACTCGCGGTTTTTACCGCTGATCAGTTCGGCGACCATCTCGCCCTGGGCCATGGCCCGGTGCGCAAGCATCGGTTCGCCACTCAGGTCGCCGATGGCATAGACGTTGCGCATGCTGGTCTGGCAGCGGTTGTCGATCTTGATCGACGAGCCGTTCATGTCCAGGTTCAGCGCTTCGAGGTTCCAGCCCTGGGTGTTCGGCTTGCGACCGACGGCTACCAGCACCTGGTCGGTTTCCAGGTTCAGTGTGTCGCCGTTCGGATCCAGTACTTGCAAGGTATTTTGTTGTGAATCAAAGCCTTGCACGCTGTGTTTCAAGTAAAGCTTCACGCCGAGTTTTTTCAGTTCGTCGTGCACAGGCTGGGTCAGTTCGGCGTCGTAGGCCGGCAGGATGCGTTCCCGGGCTTCCACCACGCTGACGTCGGCGCCGAGCTTGCGATAGGCAATGCCCAGCTCCAGACCGATGTAACCGCCGCCGACCACAATCAAGCGCTTGGGCACGGATGTCGGCGCCAGGGCTTCGGTGGAGGAGATGATCGGTCCGCCAATCGGCAGCATCGGCAGGTTGACGCTTTTGGAACCGGTGGCCAGCACCAGGTGTTCGCACTGGATACGCGTGTCGCCGACTTCCACGGTTTTGCCGTCGATGACCTTGGCCCAGCCTTGAATGACCTGAACCTTGTTCTTTTTCAGCAGCGCCGCGACGCCGGTGGTCAGGCGATCGACGATGCCGTCCTTCCATTCCACGCTCTTGCCGATGTCCAGGGTGGGCGCCGAAACGCTGATACCCAGGGCCGAATGCTGGCTGTGGTGTTGTGTCTGGTGGAACTGCTCGGCGACGTGAATCAGTGCCTTGGACGGAATGCAGCCGATGTTCAGGCAGGTGCCGCCCAGGGATTGGCCTTCCACCAGCATGGTCGGAATGCCCAGTTGGCCGGCACGGATCGCCGTCACATAACCGCCAGGTCCGCCGCCGATGATCAGCAGTGTGGTGTTCAGAATCTGCATGAGTTACTCCACAAACAGGGTAGCGGGTTGTTCGAGCAAGCCACGGATGGCCTGGATGAATAGCGCCGCGTCCATGCCGTCGACCACGCGGTGATCGAAGGAACTGGAGAGGTTCATCATCTTGCGGATCACGATCTGGCCTTTGATCACCATTGGTCGTTCGACGATCTTGTTGACGCCGACAATCGCCACTTCCGGCAGGTTCAGCACCGGGGTGCTGACGATGCCGCCCAAGGCGCCGAGGCTGGTCAGGGTAATGGTCGAGCCGGACAACTCGTCGCGGCTGGCCTTGCCATTGCGTGCGGCGGTCGCCAGGCGGGCGATTTCCGCTGCGCTGTCCCACAGGCTGCGGGCTTCGGCGTGGCGCACCACCGGCACCATCAGGCCGACGTCGCTCTGGGTCGCGACGCCGACGTGTACGGCGCCGAGGCGGGTGATGACCTGGGCTTCGTCGTCGTAGCGGGCGTTCATTTGCGGGAAGTCGCGCAGGGCGACGACCATGGCGCGGACCAGGAATGGCAGCAAGGTCAGTTTGCCGCGAGTCGCGCCGTGTTTTTCATTGAGGTGCGCGCGCAACTCTTCCACGGCGGTGACGTCGATTTCTTCGACGTAGCTGAAGTGGGCGGCGCGCTGGGTGGCGTCCTGCATGCGCTGGGCGATCTTGCGGCGCATGCCGATCACCGGGATCTGCTGTTCATCGGTGCGCTGGGCATAAGCGGCGGAGGCCGGAGCGGAAGCGTTCGACTGCCCCTGGGCCAGATAGGCTTCGAGGTCGTCGTGCAGAATCCGTCCGGCGGGGCCGCTGCCACGCACCAGACGCAACTGGATGCCGAGATCCAGCGCATGCTTGCGCACGGCCGGCGAGGCCAGCGGACGTTCATCGGCTTCGCGAGCCACCATCGGGCCCTGGCATATGGCAGCTTTCGGCGCTGCGGCAGCGACCGGTTTGCTTTCCATCACGGCGTCGACCTTCGGTGCTGCGACCGGTGCTTCTTTCACAGGGGCCGGTTGCGCCGACTCCTTAACGTTGCCCGCGCCTTCGACTTCAATGCTGATCAGCACGCTGCCTACCGCCATGACTTCGCCCGGCTGGCCACCGAGGGCGATGACCTTGCCATGCACCGGCGACGGAATATCCACCATCGCTTTATCCGTCATGACATCGGCCAGCACCTGATCTTCGACGACCATGTCGCCGACCTTGACGTGCCATACCGACAATTCAACTTCTGCAATGCCTTCACCAATGTCCGGCATTTTAATAACGTGCGTGCCCATTCAGACCTCCATGACCCGTTTCAACGCCGCGCCCACACGGGACGGCCCTGGGAAATACGCCCACTCTTGCGCGTGCGGGTAGGGAGTGTCCCAACCGGTGACGCGTTCGATCGGCGCTTCCAGGTAGTGGAAGCAGTGCTCTTGCACCAGCGCCGTCAGTTCGGCGCCGAAGCCGCAAGTGCGGGTGGCTTCGTGAACGATCACGCAGCGCCCGGTTTTCTTCACCGATCGGGTGATGGTTTCCAGGTCCAGCGGCCACAGGCTGCGCAGGTCGATGACTTCGGCATCCACGCCGCTTTCCTCAGCGGCCACTTGCGACACGTAGACGGTGGTGCCGTAGGTCAGCACGGTGACGTCCTTGCCCGGACGGGCAATCGCGGCAACGTCCAGCGGTACGGTGTAGTAGCCGTCCGGAACCTGTGCGGCGGGGTGTTTCGACCACGGGGTTACCGGGCGCTCGTGGTGGCCGTCGAAAGGGCCGTTGTAGAGGCGTTTTGGCTCCAGGAAGATCACCGGGTCATCGTTTTCGATGGAGGCGATCAGCAGGCCTTTGGCGTCGTAGGGGTTGGACGGCATGACGGTGCGCAGCCCGCATACCTGAGTGAAGAGTGCCTCGATGCTCTGGCTGTGGGTCTGGCCGCCGTAGATGCCGCCGCCGCAGGGCATGCGCAGGGTCAGCGGCGCGGTGAACTCGCCGGCGGAGCGATAACGCAGGCGCGCGGCTTCGGAAATGATCTGGTCGTAGGCCGGGTACACATAGTCGGCGAACTGGATTTCCACCACCGGGCGCAGACCGTAGGCGCCCATGCCCACGGCAGTGCCGACGATACCGCTTTCAGAGATCGGCGCGTCGAACACCCGCGAGGTGCCGTACTTGGCCTGCAGGCCTTCGGTGCAGCGGAACACGCCGCCGAAGTAGCCCACGTCCTGGCCGAAGACCACGACGTTGTCGTCCCGTTCAAGCATCACATCCATGGCCGAGCGCAGGGCCTGGATCATGGTCATGGTGGTCGTGGTCATGGCGGTTTCCAGCTCGATTTGGTTGTTGTGATCGTTCATGTCAGATCCCCAACTCTTGACGCTGGCGCTTCAAGTGCTCCGGCATCTCTTTATAGACGTCTTCGAACATGGTCGCGGCGCTCGGAATCTGGCCGCCGGCGAGGGTGCCGTACTGTTCGGCTTCTTTTTGCGCGGCGATCACTTCGGCTTCGAGTTCGGCGCTGACGGCGGCGTGTTCCTCTTCGGACCACTGGCCGATCTTGATCATGTGCTGCTTGAGGCGCGCAATCGGATCGCCCAGCGGGAAGTGGCTCCAGTCGTCGGCGGGGCGGTACTTCGACGGATCATCGGAGGTCGAGTGCGGGCCGGCGCGGTAGGTGACCCATTCGATCATGGTCGGGCCGAGGCCGCGGCGCGCACGTTCGGCGGCCCAGGCAGAGGCGGCATAGACGGCGACGAAGTCGTTGCCATCGACCCGCAGGGAGGCAATGCCGCAACCGACGCCACGACCGGCGAAGGTGGTGGCTTCACCACCGGCAATCGCCTGGAAGGTGGAAATCGCCCACTGGTTGTTGACCACGTTGAGGATCACCGGCGCGCGGTACACGTGGGCGAACGTCAGGGCGGTGTGGAAGTCCGATTCGGCGGTGGCGCCGTCGCCGATCCACGCCGAGGCGATCTTGGTGTCGCCCTTGATCGCCGAGGCCATGCCCCAGCCCACGCCTTGAATGAACTGGGTGGCAAGGTTGCCGGAAATGGTGAAGAAACCGGCGTCCTTGACCGAGTACATGATCGGCAATTGCCGGCCCTTGAGCGGATCGCGCTCGTTGGACAGCAACTGGCAGATCAGGTCGACCAGCGGTACGTCGCGGGCCATCAGGATGCTTTGCTGGCGGTAGGTCGGGAAGCACATGTCGTCGATGTTCAAGGCCAGGGCCTGGGCGCTGCCGATGGCTTCTTCGCCAAGGCTTTGCATGTAGAACGACATTTTTTTCTGACGCTGGGCGACCACCATGCGGTTGTCGTAGATGCGGGTCTTGAGCATGGCACGCATGCCCTTGCGCAGAATCTCCACCGGCACGTTTTCAGCCCAGGGGCCGAGGGCATTGCCCTGGTCGTCGAGCACGCGGATCAAGCCACGGGCCAGGTCGGCGGTGTCGGCCGGTTCAACGTCGATGGAAGGTTTGCGCACCGTGCCGGCATCGGTCAGGTGCAGGTAGGAAAAGTCGGTTTTGCACCCTGGGCGGCCCGAGGGTTCGGGGACGTGCAGGCGCAGCGGTTCGTACGCTTGGGTCATGGCTTCTACGCTCGATCTTGTGAATTTCTTGTAGTGAGCTGACAGATCTCATTCGGTAAATGAAATCTTGTCCTACAACAATCATAGGCCCGCCCAAGAAGAATATTTCTCTCTGTTTCGTTGCGTTAAAGATCATTTGCAGATAAAAAAACTGCATAAACATAAAAAGCAGGTGGTTTTGTCTCATGCGCAAACTGGACCGTACCGATATCGGCATTCTCAACAGCCTTCAGGAGAATGCTCGCATCACCAACGCCGACCTCGCGCGCTCGGTGAATCTTTCACCGACACCCTGTTTCAACCGGGTCAAGGCCATGGAGGAACTGGGGGTGATCCGCGAGCAAGTGACGCTGCTGGATGCCGACCTGCTGGGGTTGCATGTGAACGTGTTCATTCACGTCAGCCTGGAGAAGCAGGTGGAGGAGGCGTTGCAGCATTTCGAGGAAGCGATTTCCGACCGCCCCGAGGTGATGGAGTGCTACCTGATGGCCGGCGACCCGGACTACCTGATCCGGGTACTGGTGCCGACCATTCAGTCGCTGGAGCGCTTCATGATGGACTTTCTGACCAAGGTGCCGGGGGTGGCGAATATCCGTTCGAGCTTTGCGCTCAAGCAGGTGCGCTACAAGACGGCGTTGCCGTTGCCGGCAAACGGATTGATCCTCGGCAATTAGACACAAGCATCTTTATCGCCTGATACGCCGCCTTCGCTGGCAAGCCAGCTCCTACAGGGGCCTCGGGTGTGCGCAAACCTTGTGTAGGAGCTGGCTTGCCAGCGAAAGGCCGCAGGCCGCTTTCAGCATTTCAAGTTTTTGTGTTCAGAATTTGTTCAAAGGAATTTTCAGGTAAGTCACGCCATTGCCCTCGGCCGGCGGCAAATTCCCCGCCCGCACATTCACCTGGATCGCCGGCAGCAACAGCGTCGGCATGCCCAGCCCTGCATCACGTCGTGTACGCATTTCCACGAATGCGGCTTCATCGATCCCGTCATGCACATGAATGTTGTTTTTGCGCTGCTCGCCCACAGTCGTCATGCATTGGGGGGAGCGGCCTACGGGCGGGTAGTCGTGGCAGACGAACAGCCGCACGCTGGCGGGGAAGGCCAGCAGTTTGTGGATCGAGGCGAACATCTGGTTGGCATTGCCGCCCGGGAAATCACAGCGTGCGGTGCCGACGTCGGGCATGAACATCGTGTCGCCCACCAGAATCACATCATTGTCGATCAGGTAAGCCATGTCCGCCGGGGTATGGCCGGGCACGTGCAGGGCGGTCGCCTTGAGATTGCCGATCATGAACGATTCGTTGGGGGCGAACAGGTGATCGAACTGGGAACCGTCGACGCGAAAGGACGGCTCCAGATTGAACAGCGCCTTGAACACGTCCTGGACCTTGCTGATCGACTCGCCAATGGCGATCTTGCCGCCCAGCTGCCGTCGCAGGTAAGGCGCGGCGGACAGGTGATCGGCATGGGCGTGGGTTTCCAGCAGCCATTGCACCTGCAGCTTGCGGGCACGGACAAAGGTGATGATTTTGTCAGCCTGGGTGGTCGCGGTGCGCCCGGCGGCACTGTCGTAATCAAGTACCGGATCGACGATTGCGCACTGTCCGCCATCGGCCTCATAGACCACATAGCTGTAGGTCGAGGAGGCGGGGTCGAGGAAAGCTTCAATCAGCGCGGGCATGGACACGAACCTGTGCAGGAGGGTGGAAAGTCAGGGTTGCAACACTTTATATAAAAACATAATGTTCGCAGCTTAAGTGACGTTGAAGGCATCCTGCAAATGCAATCCAGTCTGACCGAATGTGAAGTCGCTCAATTGCGCGCCTCGGCCTCCAAGGCCTGTGCGCTGCTCAAGGCCCTGGCCAATGAGGATCGCCTGTTGATCCTGTGCCAGCTGACCCAGGGTGAGCGCAACGTTGGCGAGCTGGAGAAAATGACCGGCGTGCGCCAACCGACCCTGTCCCAGCAATTGGGGATCCTGCGCGATGAAGGACTGGTCGCGACCCGTCGTGAAGGCAAGTACATTTTTACGGTCTCGCCAGTCACGAAGTGATCCAGGTGATGAAAACCCTCTCCGGGCTTTATTGCGGGGCCGTGCTTAAAAGCTGGGTTCAACCCTGATCCTATTAACACACACGAACCTGTGGGAGCGGGCTTGCTCGCGAAGTCATAGTGTCAGTTGACACCTTCATTGGCTGACCCACCGCTTTCGCGAGCAAGCCCGCTCCCACAGGTTTTGTGGTTTGACTCGTAACAATCCTTGCGTGCAGCAAAAGGAACAAGCAATGAACGATCAACACTGGGGCCCATCCATCAGTGCAGATATCGTGGTCATCGGCGGTGGCACGGCGGGCATCGGCCTTGTCGCCAGCCTGCTCAAGCGTAGCCCGCATCTGAACATCACCGTGATCGAACCCAGCCCCCGGCACTTCTATCAACCGGCCTGGACGCTGGTCGGCGGTGGTGCCTACAACGTGGAAAACACTGTGCGGCCGACAGTGTCGGTGATGCCGCGCGGGGCCCATTGGGTACAGGCCGCCGTGACCGGCATCGATCCTGACAAGCGCCAACTCACCCTCAGTGACGCGCGCACCGTCAGCTATCTCAATCTGGTCGTCTGCCCCGGCCTGCGCCTGGCCTGGGAGAAAATCGAAGGTTTGGAGGAAACCCTCGGCCAGCATGGCGTGACCTCGAATTACAGCTATCAGCACGCGACCTACACCTGGGATCAGGTGCAGAAATTGCGCGGCGGCAAGGTGCTGTTCACTCAGCCGGCCATGCCGATCAAATGCGCGGGGGCGCCACAAAAGGCGCTGTACCTGTCCTGCGATCACTGGAACAGGACCGGTGTGCTGAACGACATCGACGTCGAATTCAACCTGGCTGGCGCGGCGCTGTTTGGTGTGGCGACCTTTGTCCCGCCGCTGATGAAGTACATCGAGAAATACAAGGCCCGGTTGGCGTTCAACTCGAATCTGGTCAAGGTCGACGGCCCGGCGAAAACCGCATGGTTCGATGTCAGGGATGCCGATGGCAATGTCACCCGTCAGGCAAAAACCTTTGACCTGCTGCATGTCGTACCGCCCCAGGTCTCCCCGGATTTTATCGCTCGCAGCCCGCTGGCCGACAGCGCTGGCTGGTGCGAGGTCGATCCGCACAGCCTGCAGCATCCGCGTTATCCCGACGTCTTCGCGCTGGGTGATATCTGCGGCACCACGAATGCAAAAACCGCCGCAGCGGTGCGCAAGCAGATCGTGGTGGTGGCCGAAAACCTGCTGGCCTTGCGCAAGCAACAACCGCTGCCGCTGAAGTACGACGGTTATGGCTCCTGTCCGCTGACGGTGGAGAAGGGCAAGGTGATCCTTGCCGAGTTCGGGTACGCGGGCAAGTTGCTGCCGACCTTCCCCCTTGACCCGACGATACCGCGCCGCTCGGCGTGGTGGCTGAAGGCGACACTGCTACCGTGGTTCTACTGGAACGGTATGCTCAAGGGCCGCGAGTGGCTGACACGTGTGTCCAGGGTCAACTGAGAACTCCCTATGTTGCTGGCAAGTCTGTTTGGCGTAGTGATGGGTTTGGTGCTCGGCTTGACTGGCGCCGGCGGCGGTATCCTTGCGGTGCCGGCCCTGGTGTTGGGGCTGGGCTGGAGCATGACCCAGGCCGCTCCGGTGGCGTTGTTTGCGGTGGGCAGTGCGGCGGCGGTCGGCGCCATCGATGGTTTGCGCCATGGCCTGGTGCGTTATCGCGCGGCGCTGCTGATCGCGGCCCTGGGCGCGGTGTTTTCGCCGATGGGCATCTACTTCGCCCATCAGTTGCCGGAAAAAATCCTGATGATCCTGTTCAGCCTGTTGATGGTCATGGTGGCCTGGCGGATGTTGCGCCGTGAACGCAAGGATGACGGCCCGAGCGATCATGGGCACGCCAACTGGGGCCAGAAGAACTGCATGCTCGATCAACAGACCGGGCGCTTTTCCTGGACCGCCAAATGCACCGCGACCCTCGCCGCACTCGGTGCGGTGACGGGGGTGGTGTCGGGATTGCTGGGCGTCGGCGGCGGCTTTCTGATCGTCCCGGCGTTCAAGCAACTGACCGATGTGCAAATGCGCGGGATTGTCGCCACCTCGCTGATGGTGATCAGCCTGATTTCCGCCATCGGGGTGATTGGCGCGTTCCATGCGGGCGTGCGCATTGACGGCGTCGGTGCCACCTTCATCGGCGCCAGCATCGCCGGCATGATCGTTGGCCGCAAGCTGTGCGCGCGGGTTCCGGCGCGGGGGTTGCAGGTCGGGTTCGCCAGCATCTGTGTGGTGGTCGCCGCTTACATGCTGTTCAAAGCCAACGCCTGACCGGTACCGGTTCCTGCGGACGCCAGTCGGGTCCGCAGGCCTACACCCTAAGTGGCGAGCCTCGCCGATCAGCGGTCGTACGTCATAGTGGTCACGCACCGCCGTCCAGTCCAAAGCACCTGAAAACCACCCCAAAGGCAGCGTATGGCGCCGCCGGTCAGGTTTCGATAATCGCCTCCGACACTTAGTCCCCCGTTTCGGAGCGCGCCATGCACAACAATAAGAACTTCACGCATCGTTTTCTGCCAGCCTTCATCGCCAGCCTGTCTGCCCTTGGCCTGAGCCCGGTGGCCAAGGCGGAAATCATGCTGTACGACAAGGACCAGACGACGTTCTCCACCGACGGCTATATCAACGCTTTTTATGTGAACAGTGATGTCGACCGTGCCGGCGAGCAGTTCGACCGTCGGCAGTCACGGGTGAAGATGGGCTTTTGCCCAACTACCTGGGGTTCAACATGGGCAAGCAGGTAGACGATCTCAAGCTCGGCGCCCGCGCCTCGTTCTGGGTCACCATCAACGACAGCGAAACCAACGGCACCGACACGGCCATCGATGTGCGGCAGTTCTACGGCACCGTAGCCAACCCGGAATGGGGCGAAGTGCTGATCGGCAAAGACTTCGGGCTATTCGCCCGTTCCAACATCCTGCTCGACGAAATGCTCGCCGGTTACGGTCAGGTCAGCGATACGCTGGGGCTGGTGGATGGCGGCGGGGTGTCGTTCGGCAACATCGGCACCGGTTACCCGTATCCGTTCCCGACCTCGCAGATCACCTATCGCACCCCGGTGATCGACGGTCTGCGTGTGGCGGTAGGCATCATGGACCCGGTAGACACCAACGACAGCAGCCCGACGGGCAAGGCCTATCAGGAAAACCCGCGTACCGAGAGCGAAATCACCTATCAGTTCGACCTGGCCGGGGCAAAGATCTACAGCTGGGTCAACGGCAGCTACCAAACCTCGGACAACACGGACTCCACAGTCGAAACCGTCACCTCCAAGGGTGTCGGTTATGGTGTGCAGGCGAAGATGGGCGGCTTGTCCCTCACCGGGTCGGGTTTCCAGGCCAAGGGCATCAACCCGTTTTTCACCAACAATGCCGGCGAGCCGACCCTGCGCAACGTCGACAGCGACGGCTACCTGTTGCAGGGCTCCTACAAGCTGGGCAAGAACCGCCTGGCCTTGTCCTGTGGCAAGACCAATGACGATGGCAACGGCGTGGTCGGCAGCGGCGCGGACTACGAGACCCGTGGCATCGCGTTGTTCCATGACGTGAATGACAACCTCAAGCTGGTGGCCGAGTACAACCAGTTCGAAATCAACGGCCACGACACCAGCGACCAGAACGAAGACACCGATACCTTTGCGGTGGGGGCGGTGCTGACCTGGTAATAAAGCCGATCTGCTCATCCTTTCCCTGTGGCGAGGGAGCTTGTCGGATTGCCGCACCGTCCCGCTGGAGCGCGTAGCGGTCCGGATTCTGGTCGCGCATCGGCCGGTTTCGGGCCTGCTGCGCAGTCCAGCGGGAGCAAGCTCCCTCGCCACCAAAGCGTGTGCTTCACATCTCCAGCTACAACCTTCAAGTCCCCAACCCCTCAAACACTCTCATCCCATCGAACCGGTTACCCGCTACCCAAGTAGCATTCGTCATACCTCGCAGGCTTCGTACACTCGTGCCTCATACACACGCACCTGCGGGAGGTGACGATGCAGCCGGTCCAGAACGAAGGTGTCGTCAGTGCGATGTCCCAGGCCACCGATGCCCGGCAGGTCGCGCAGGAACTGGCAGGACAGTTGTTGCATCCGCACCTGGGGTTCGTGCTGTTCTTCTGTTCCGCCGAGTACGACTTGCAGGCACTGGGCCAGGCCTTGCAGCAAAGCTTCGGCGGCATTCGCCTGGCGGGCTGCACCAGCGCCGGGGAGATCACCCCGCTGGGCTACGGGCGCAATTGCGTGACGGCAGTGGGCTTCGATCATCGGCACTTTTCCATCGCGATCGAGCTGATCGACGAGATGGAGCACTTCAGCCTGATCGACGCCCAGCAAATGGTCGAGCGCCTGGTCAGTGGCTGCCGCTGCAACACCCTGGCCCCGATCAAGGGCAACAGCTTTGCCCTGACCCTGCTCGATGGCCTGTCCAGCCGCGAAGAAATGGTCCTGGCGGCCTTGAGCGCGGCCTTGGGCGACATTCCGCATTTTGGCGGCTCGGCCGGCGACGATAACTACCTGACCCATACCCACGTGTACTTCGATGGCGAGTTTCACAGCGGCGCGGCCGTGGTGGTGCTGGTCAATACCTGGCTGGATTTCGAAGTGTTTACTACCCACCACGTGTTGCCCCGTGCCGAGAAACTGGTGGTCACCGGGGCCGACAGCACCTTGCGCCGGGTCTTCGAACTCAATGCCGAACCGGCAGCCGCCGAGTACGCCCGGCACATCCGCGTGCCGGTTGCGCAGCTCGATCACCGGGTCTTTGCCGCGCACCCGTTGGCGGTGCGAATCAACCAGCAGTATTACGTGCGGGCCATCCAGCAGGTGCATCCGGACCTGAGCCTGAGTTTCTACTGCGCCGTGGAAAACGGCATCGTCCTCACCGCGATGACCCCGGGCCCGATGTTGCCGAACCTGCAAAGCCTGTTCGAGGGGTTGCAGGCGCGCCTGGGTGATTTGCTGCTGACCATCGGGTGCGACTGTTTCCTGCGGCGTCTGGAACTCGAAGACGACGGCAGTCTTGATCGGATCGGCACGTTTTTGCGTGAGCAACGGGTGATGGGTTTCAACACCTATGGAGAACAGTTCAATGGCATGCACATCAACCAGACCTTCACCGGCGTTGCCATTGCCCGTGGCCGTGCCCCAGGACCTCGCTGAGCTGCAGGCCGAGCTGGCCAGGCTGCGCCTCGAAAACCATAAACTGCAGCGCATCAATGGCGCGCTGATCGAACGGGTCGAGTCCGGTGTGACCCGCGGCAACGATCCGTACGCCGCATTCCAGCATTCGGTGGTGCTGGCCGAGCAAGTGCGCGAACGCACCGATGCCCTGAACCAGGCCATGGCGGAGCTCAAGGCCGGTAATCATTTGCTCAGCGAAGCTCGCCTGCGCGCGGAAACGGCGCATCAACACCTGATCGATGCCATCGAAAGCATTTCCGACGCCTTCGTGCTGTTCGACGCCGAGCAGCGCATCGTGCTGTTCAACAGTCGCTTCAAGGCGTTCTGGAGCAACAGCCGGATGCGCATCAACGCCGGCATGCGCCTGGCCGAGGTCAAGCGGCTGATGATGAACAACGGCCTGTTCACCGAAGAGCCACGCGGGCATGCCGATGAAAACCTGCTTTACCGCCTGCAGGACGGGCGCTGGCTGCAAGTCAGCGAGCGACCAACCCAGGAAGGTGGGCGGGTGATTCTGTTCACCGACATTACCGACGTCAAACTCAGCGAAACCGTACGCCGTGAACAGGCGGTGGCGCAGAAGTCGCATCTGTTGCAACGGGCGGTCGACAACCTGTCCCAAGGGGTGGCAATGGTTAACGCCGAGGGCATTCTGGAACTGTGGAACCGGCGCTTCCTGGAGTTGAGCGGTTTGGCGCCGGTGGCTGCCCATCGCCCGTTTGCCGAGGTGATCGCCGACAGCGAGTTGAACCTGCTGACCCCGGCCAGTCGCGACGGCAACGGCCGACCGGTAAGGGAATGCGAGCAGCGCCTGTACGATGGCCGGGTCCTGGAAATCCGCACCCATCCGTTGCCCACCGGCGGTTTCGTCAACACCTTCACCGACATTACCGAACGCTACCAGCATGCCGAGGCGCTGAGTGAAAGCGAACACTGGATTCGCCTGATCACCGATCACGTGCCGGCATTGATTGCCTACCTCAATGCCGATCTGGTCTACGAGTTCACCAACAAGGTCTACGAAGAGTGGTACTGCTGGCCCCGAGGCGTGATGCTCGGCCAGAGCCTGCGCGAAGTGCACAGCGAACAGCATTGCCAGCGGCTGGAGCCCTACGTGGCCAGGGCGCTGGCGGGCGAGAGCGTGACCTTCGAGTTCGCCGAAACCAACGTCAACAACCAGGAGCGCTACATGCTGCGCTCCTATGTGCCCAACCGTCTGGCCAGTGGCGAGGTGGTGGGGATTTTCGTGCTGATCCGTGACATTACCGAACGCCGCCGCACCGCCGAGGCGCTGCATCAGGCCTATCAGAACCTTGAGCTGCGGGTACGCGAGCGCACGGCGGAATTGACCACCCTCAACGATCAGTTGCTGCGTGAGATCGATGAGCGTCGCCTGGTCGAGTCACGCTTGCGCGAGGCCAAGCAGGAAGCCGAGCAGGCCAATCTGTCGAAAACCAAGTTCCTCGCGGCCGTCAGCCACGATCTGCTGCAACCGTTGAATGCCGCGCGGCTGTTTACCAGTGCCTTGCTGGAACGACGCGAGCCGATGTCCAGCGAGATACTGGTGCGCAACGTGAGCAACTCCCTGGAAGACGTGGAAAACCTGCTGGGCACCCTGGTGGATATTTCCAAGCTCGATGCAGGTGTGATTAAAGCCGACATCGCACCGTTCGCCCTCAGCGAGTTGCTGGACAACCTGGCCGCCGAATACACCCAGGTGGCGCGCAGTGAAGGCCTGCAACTGCACTTCATCGGTTGTTCGGCGCTGGTGCGCAGCGACATCCAGTTGCTGGCGCGCATTCTGCGCAACCTGCTGAGCAATGCGATTCGCTATACCTACAGTGGTCGCGTAGTGCTGGGTTGCAGGCGGCATCACCAGTGCCTGACGATCGAAGTCTGGGACAGCGGCATGGGCATTGCCGAGCATCGCCTGGAGGAGATTTTCCAGGAGTTCAAGCGCGGTGATGTGCAGCGCCCCGATCAGGATCGCGGCTTGGGCCTGGGCCTGGCGATTGTCGAGAAAATTGCCGGCATCCTCGGGCATCGCATTCATGTGCGCTCGTGGCCAGGCCGGGGCTCGATGTTCGCGGTCGAAGTACCGTTGAGCGCCACCGCGCCGAAACCGCCGCCGACATTGCCGATGAGCGAGCCGATGCTTGAACGCCTGCGTGGTGCACGGATCTGGGTGCTGGACAACGATGCGACCATCTGTGCCGGCATGCGCACCTTGCTGGAGGGGTGGGGGTGTCGGGTGGTGACGGCATTGTCGGAGGAGGACCTGGTGCGGCAAGTGGACAACTACCACGCCGAGGCCGACCTGCTGATAGCCGATTACCACCTGGACAACGACCGCAACGGTGTCGACGCCGTCGCCCGGATCAATGCCCGGCGGGCGTCACCGGTCCCGGCGATGATGATCACGGCCAACTACAGCAATGAGCTCAAGCAGCAGATCCGCGAACTGGGCCACACCCTGATGCACAAGCCAGTGCGGCCGATGAAGCTGAAGACGGCGATGAGTCATTTGTTGGGCCAGGGCGCCCCCCTGTAGGAGCGAGCATGCTCCGGGCGGCGTTCCGACGATGGTGGTCAACGATGACGCTGGGTGCCTGACACCCCGCGGCGTTCTCACGTCCATCGCGAGCATGCTCGCTCCTACAGTTCTCTCAACGCCGCAGATAAGACCCGAAATCAATATCCCCGGCGCTCAGGATCGCCTGTACCCGGTTGTGCACGTTGAGCTTGCGCAGGATCGCCGAGACGTGGGCCTTGACCGTGGTTTCGGCGATTTCCAGGGTGTAGGCGATCTGCTTGTTCGATTCGCCCTTGGTCATGCGCTCCAGCACCTGCAGTTGCTTGCGGGTCAGGGCCTGGAGCAGTTCGGGCGGGAAGCTCGGGGTGTCGTTCATCCGCCGCTGGGTGCTGCTTTTGGCGGTGCGGATGATGTCCGGGGGCAGGTAGACATTGCCATTGAGAATTTGCTGGATGGCATCGGTCATCTGTGCCCGTGGTGAAGACTTGGTGATAAAACCCACGGCACCGTAGGTGATGGCTTGCAGCACGATCTGTTTGTCTTGCTCGGCGGAGACAATCACCACCGGAATGGTCGGTGCTTCGTTGCGCAGGTTGATCAGTCCATTGAGCCCGTGCATGCCGGGCATGTTCAGGTCGAGCAGGATCAGGTCCAGGTCATCGTGTTCCCGGGTCAGCGCCAGGGCGCTGTCCAGGTCAGCGGTTTCCATCACTTCGCTGCCGGCAAAACCGTCGCTGATGACGTTGTGAATGGCTTCGCGAAACAGCGGGTGATCGTCGGCAATCAGAATTTTGTACATGGCCTTTCACCTCATTATTTTGATTATGGTGTGGCAACTACACGCACGCGTAAAGCTCAGGGAAAGGGTTCGGGGCTGGCTGGCGAAACCGGCAGATTGGCCGCTTGCCAGGCGTCCAGGCCATCGCGATACCAATACAGGGTCTTATAGCCCAGGGTGGCTGCGCGTTTGACCGCGTTCCAGCTCAACCAGCAGTCGGAGCGGCAATAGAAGACCAGCGGTTGCGTCGGGTCCCCGCCAGTCAGTGACTTCAGGTTCCGGGAGAAGTAATCCTGCCAGGCGGGCGTCAGGTCGCCGTCACCGGTATTGGCCAGCCAATGGCTGCCGGGCAGGTTTTCATGGGGCTGGTCTTCGATGAATTGCCCTTGCAGCCACTGACGACGGTAGACGTCGATCAGCACCGGGCGTGGGGTTTGACCGAGCAGCGCTTGCAGGGCGCGGGTGTCGATGATGGTTGCGCCTTGCAGTTGTTCCGGCGTCGGGCTGCGGTACAGGCCGATGCGATAGCCGTCGGCAGAGAACAGCACAGTTTCGGCCTGCGCGGTGCTCAGCAGCAGGCCCAGCGACAGGGCGGCGAGAGTAGGGCGCAACAGACAACGTCGGGCTCGCGGCATGGGTTCGGTCCTTATAGTTATGAACCTATTACATGCCAGTCGGGGGGCGTTGGGAATGCGACGATAGACAGGGAAACCAGTACTAAAGTAGTAATTTCACCCTGCTCAATGAAGATCCCCCTGTGGGAGCGGGCTTGCTCGCGAAAGCGTTGTGTCAGTCAACTTATTTATTGAATTTGCCGCCGCCTTCGCGAGCAAGCCCGCTCCCACAGTTGACCTGTGTTGTCAGTTGGTTTTGCGCAGGGCCGCATGCTGGGGGTTGAAGGTCAGCACAGCGAGCAGCGTGAACAGCAGCGTCAGTCCCACGCACACCGCCAGCGCCAGCGGATTGAAGCGCTCATACAAGGCATAGCGCACCAGCTCCACCGCATGGCTGAACGGGTTCAGGGCACACAACCAATACAACCATTCGCTGGCCTCGCGCATCTTCCACAGCGGATACAGCGCCGATGACAGGAAAAACAGCGGGAAGATCACGAAATTCATCACCCCGGCAAAATTCTCCAGCTGGCGGATCGCGTTCGACAGCAACAGGCCCAGTGCACTGAGCATCAACGCCACCAGCAGCAGGGCCGGCAACGCCAGCAACAGCCCCATGGCCGGTGGCCGCACACCGTAAATCCAGGCAATCGCCAGAAACGCATACACCTGCAACAGCGAAATCAGTGAGGTGGCCAGCAGCTTGCTGCACAGCACGAAGGTGCGCGGCAGGGGGCTGGTCAGCAGCACGCGCATGCTGCCCATCTCGCGGTCGTAGACCATCGACAGTGACCCCTGCATACCGTTGAACAGCAGGATCATGCAGGCCAGCCCGGGAATGATGTAGACCTCATAGGGAATGTAGGTGTCGTAGGGCTCGATGATGGCGATCCCGAGCGCTGCGCGAAAACCGGCCGCGAATACCAGCAGCCACAGCAGTGGCCGCACCAGGGCGCTGAGAAAACGCGTGCGTTGCAGCACAAAGCGCAGCCATTCGCGTAGCACGATGCCGCTGAAGCATTGCCAGTAAGCTGTCATTGCCTGGCTCCTGTGGTCGTCAGGCGGGTGAATGCCGAGCCGAGGTTGCCACCGTGTTCCAGGCTCAGGGCAGCCGCCTGTCCGCTGGCCACCAGCCGGCCTTGATGGAGGATCAGCAAGTCGTCACTGGGCTGCACTTCGTCGAGCAGGTGAGTGGTCCAGAGCACGCTGATGCGCTCCTCGCGGCACAGGCTGCGCAGGTGCTGATTGAGCGCCAGGCGACTCGCCGGGTCGAGGCCGACACTGGCTTCATCGAGCAACAACAGGCGTGGCTCATGCAGCAGCGCGCGGGCAATTTCTACCCGGCGACGATGGCCGCCGTTGAGTTCGCGCACCCGTTCGCGGCGGCGCTCGCTCAGGGCCTGGCGGGCCAGTTCGGCGTCGACCCGAAGGCCGCTCTGACGCCGGGACAGGCCATGCAATGCCGCGTGATAACGCAGGTTCTGCTCGACGCTGAGGTCCAGGTCCAGGGTGCTTTGCTGGAACACCACGCCCAATTGCCGGAGTGCCGGGCGTGCCGCGCTGCGCAATGAACAGCCACCGACGCGGATCTCGCCGTGCTGCAGATCATAGAGCCGGGTCAGCAGGGCAATCAGGGTCGACTTGCCCGCGCCGTTGGGTCCCAGCAGCGCGGCGAAACGCCCGGGTTCCAGGCTGAAACTCACCTTGCGCAGGGCCTCTTGGGAGCCGTAGGCGAAACTCAGGTCGCTGACTTCAAGGGCGTTCATGGCGTCACCACCACGCCCCAGGGATAGCGCCCGACCTTCACCGATTTGCTCACCTTGAGGCTGTCGACATCGATCACCGAGACATCGCCGCTGACGCCATTGGTGGCCAGCAATTGCTTCTGATCCGGGGTGAACGCCATCTGCCAGACCCGTCGACCCACCAGCAGGTAATCGACAATCTCGTAGGTTCTGGCGTCGACCACCGCGACGTGATTGGCCGGGCCAAGGGCGACGAAAGCGTACTTGCCATCGGCGCTGAGCTTGATGCCCACCGGTTGCACCTTGTCCGGGTGCACGCCCTTGATCTGGAAGTTCAGGGTCTTGAGGATATTGCGGCTGGCCACGTCGAGAATGGTCACGGTGCCGCCGATTTCCGCCGAGGCCCAGAGCTTCGCGCCATCCGGGGAGAACTCGACGAAGCGCGGTCGCTGATCCACCAGGGTGCTGTCGGCCAGGGTCTGGGTGCTGGTGTCGATCCAGTGCAGCATGTTGGTGGTTTCGCTGGTATTGACCGCCCACTTGCCGTCGGGGCTCACCGCCATGCCTTCGGGTTCGACGCCGACGTTGATCTGGCCGAGGACCTTGGAGGTCTCGGTGTCGATCACCGTGACCAGCGCATCGTCTTCGTTGGAGACATACAACCAGCGATTGTTCGGGTGCAGGGCGAATTGTTCAGGGTCTTTGCCCGAGGGCAATTCCTTGATGATCTTGCGCGTGGCCACGTCCATCACCTGGACCCGGTCCGAGTCGCTGGCGCAGATGTACAACAGCTTGTTGTCATGGGACAGCAGCAGACCGCGGGGGCGCTGGCCGACGGGCAGGGTGTCGGTGACTTGCAGGGTCTGCATGTCGATCAGGCTCAGGCTGTTGTCCTTTTCGTTGGAGACCCAGGCCGTGCTGGCGACGGCGTGGCCAGCGGCGAGCAGCAGGGTGCATGAAAGCAGGGTGCGGCGCATGGCAGTGTCCTTGTTGTCGTTGTTGTGTTCAGGGAAAGCGGCAGCTCACCTCGGACTTGTCGTAACCCAGGCTGTCCATCTCGTTGAACGGGTGCAGAAAACCGTCCTGGGGTGACGTGCTGACCAGCGCCCGGGGCTGGACAATGGGAATCGGCTGGCGCAACTGGCCGTTCCACGGCCGATAGCTGAGCTTGCGGCCCTTGAACCCGTCGAGCGGCAACTGGTCGCTGATTTCAAGTGCACGGATCGCCATCGGCTCGGCCTGGCGCAGTTTGCTCACGGCGCTGGCGATACTGCGCACGGCCATCCATGCCGCGAAATCGCGGTCGTTCATCCAGCGACCGGCCAGGGCTTCGAAGCGTTTTTGCAGTTGCGCGGCGCCGTAGGTTTCCACGGTCTTGTGCCAGCCCACCGGGGTCAGGCCCTGGGTGCCGGCGACCGGGCGCGGGTACCAGGTCTGGTAGGGCACGTACTCACCGAAGTCGCCGCGCTCATCGGCCACCAGTACCACGTCGTACTCGGCGGTCTGGGTGAACAGCGGCATATCCGCCTGGGCACTGCGGCGTTGGTCGTTATCAAAGCTCCAGGGTTTTTCCGCCACCAGCTGCAAGCCGAATCGCCTGGCGGCGCGGCGCAGGGCGGCGGCATAGGCTTGATCGTCCGCAGTCGGGCCGACTATCAGCAGTGCCCGCTGCCATTTGCGCAGCACCAGAAACTGTACCAGTGCATCGGCGAGCATCGCCCGGCTCGGCAAGGTGTGCAGCACGTTTGGCAGGCAATCGGTGGTGCGCAGGTTGTCGTCGGGGCTACCGGCGTTGAACAGCAAACTGTCGGGCAGTGCCGCACTCAATTGGCTCAGGCTGGTCGCGGGGGCATTGACCACAAACAGGCGCAGGCCTTGCTCATGCTGCACCTTTGCCGCTTCGAGCAAGGCCGCGGGGCTGTCGACGCTGGCGCTGACCAGGCTGTAGCCATGATTGAGAAAATGCCCGGTGCTGTTGCTGTCGGTGATCGCCAGTTCGGCGCCGCGCAGGCCGGCATCGGTGGGTTCGGGAATGACGTTCGACAGCAGCGGGCCAGGGTCGGGGCGATAACCCAGGTAGCCGATGCGCACCTGCAAGGGTGCATCCGCGGCCTGGCTGTGGGTGGCCAGGCCGGCGGCGCAGGCAATTGCCAGCAGATAGATCAGGGCGTAAGGGGCAAGCTGGCGCATAAGGCTCTCCATGACCGGTAGCGCCAGCATAGGAAGCCTGGGGTGCAGTGAAAATATGCAGAAAGTACCGAAGGGCCAGTACCAAGGTAGTAGCCCGCCACGTACGGCGCGGTTCTAGCATGGGCAACCACGGCCATTGATCTGGAGGGGATTGACCATGCGTATCGTCAAAACACTGCTCCTGCCGTTTCTGCTGATCCTGACCCTGATCGGCGTCGACCGGCTCCACGGCCCGCGTCCGGAGTCCACCGATCGCCTTACGACCAAGGGAGTAGGTGGCGACCACCAAAGCAGCATGGGGCCTGTGCGCAGGGCTTTCTAAGATGACCGCCATAGCCTCTGACAAGAGGTTTTGCGTGCAATCCTGAGGGCAGAACAATGACAACAAAACGCAACGCCTTGCTCGTGACCGGGCTGCTGGCCGGTCTTATCAGCGCAGGTTCCGTGTGGGCCCACGGCAACGTGGTACCCCAGGCCGTGGAAACCAAGGGACTGACGCCTGTCAAGGACGCCGGTGTGCAACTCGATGCCGACGGCTGGGCTGCGGTAAACCCTTATCGCACCGCCCCGGAACATGACAAGGCAGTGGAAATCGGCGCCTCGGCCTATACCCAGAACTGCGCGGCCTGTCATGGTCTGGAAGCCAAGTCCGGCGGCATCGCCCCCGACTTGCGCATGCTCGATGTCGGTGAGTCGGGCGATGAATGGTTCGCCGAACGAGTACGCCATGGCGCGGTGCGCGACGGTCGGGTGTACATGCCGAAGATGGCCGACTACCTGAGCCAGGAAGCGCTGTGGGCGGTGCGCACTTATCTGGACACTGTGCACGTCGAGGAGTGACCCATGCGCCTGCTCGCGGTGTTGATCAGCGCTCTGTGGCTGTGCTGCCAGCCGGCGCAGGCGCAGGTTCGCAACTACGACGAAATGATCGCCGCCGGGGAGTTGAAGGTGGCGGTCTACAAGGACTTCCTACCCTACAGTTTTGAAAGCGCCGGAAAGCCCCAGGGGGTCGATGTTGAACTCGCCGAGGCCTTGGCCAAGGCACTCGGTGTGCGCCTGTCGCTGATCTGGGTACCGGCCGGGGAAAAGCTCGATGACGACCTGCGCGATTACATCTGGCGCGCCAGTGCCTTGCACAACCAGCAACTGGCCGACCTGATGATGCGCGTGCCCTACGACCGTGACTATGCGCAGAAGCGTAATGAGTTCGGCGAACTGGAAAATGGCCATGTGGTGATGTTCGGCCCGTACCAGAACGAACAATGGCAGGTGGCCTATGACCGTCGGCGGCTGGACAAGGTCGCCAGCGTCGCGGTGTTCGAGCAACACCCGATTGGCGTCGAAGTCGACAGCGTACCGTCGTTCTACCTGACCTCGGTGTTCAACGGCATGCTCGCCGGCAAGACTCATCACTATCCCGGCGTGCCCCAGGCGTTTGCCGCGATGAAGGCCGGGGAGGTCGATGCCGTCATGGCCATGCGCGGGGAGATCGATTGGCAAGTGCATGAAGCGGCCGATCCGCAATGGGCACTGGCGGAGAATGCCTACCCGAACATGGGCAAGCAGCTTTGGGAGATTGGCATGGCGGTTCACGAAAGCAACCGGCAACTGGCCTATGCCGTGGAGGAAGCGCTGGAAGGCTTGATCCGCGAAGGTTCGGTGAAGGCTATCTACAGCCATTACGGCCTGCGTTACGACGTGCCCGAGATGTATCAATAGGAGCAGGTGATGATCTGGCAAAGGAGTTGTCTGTTGGTCTGCTGCTTGAGCCTGGCTGTGCAAGCCGCCGATATCGACCCCGGTAAAGACCCAGTGCCGTCGGTGATGTGGGCCTTCTATCAAAAGCAGATGCTTGGCGATGCGCCATGCGTGTTCGATCAGCGAGTGAAGCTGCTGGCACCACCGTTCGCCGAGGACGCGCGGCAAGTGCCCCTGGAAATCGACGCCCGTGCCTTCAAGGGTGAAGTGGTGAAGGTTCTCGCCTGGGCTGAACTCAACCCCTTGCCGAAAATCGTCGATTTCCAGCCGCTGACCGGTGTGCTGCCATGGCTGTCGATCCGCATCCGCGTCGAACAGGCTACGCCGTTGCGGGCGGCGGTGCTGACCCGTGACGGGGTCTGGCATATCGGTTCGACCCTGATCGATGCCGCCGGTGGCGGCTGTACCGCACCGAGCGTGGTACGCACTGAACCGGGTTGGGAAGAACACGTCGGTGAAGTGCTGGGCGGTCGTTATCCCCGTGGCGAATTCAGTCGTGTGCGCCTGCAGGTGGCGCATCCGATGGACAACGGCATGGTCAGCGGCATCCCGGATTTTTTCATCAATCATGCCGAACTGCGCGATCAGCACGATCAACTGCTGGCCCGTCTTGAACTGTTTCCCGCCGTCAGCGAAAACCCCAGCCTGGCTTTTGATATAGAAGGGGCAGGGCAGACGCGCCTGTTGCTGCGCGACAACAGCGGCAATCAATTCGAAGCGGCCATACCCTGACCCAAAGGAGCCTGTCATGCGCTGGATGTTGCTGTTGTTTATCGGCCTGGGCCTGCCGGCCATGGCTGATCCCGAATACTCGCTCAAGCCCCGACTGATTGCTCCTGACACCTGGCTTCTCGAGGGCAGCATCGATAATTTTGCCAAGGGCAACGGTGGCAACATCGTCAACACGGCGTTCATCGTGACTGAGCGCGGGGTGGTGGTCATCGATACCGGACCGTCGAAGCGTTATGGCGAGGCCATGCGCCGGGCCATTGCCGCCACCACGGACAAACCGGTCGTCCAGGTTCTGCTGACCCATCATCACCCTGACCATGTGCTGGGCAACCAGGCTTTTACCGACGTGCCGATCGGCGCATTGGCCGGCACCGCCGAGCTGCTGAAGAAGCAGGGCGATGCCATGGCCGAGAACATGTATCGGCTGGTGGGGGACTGGATGCGTGGCACCGAAGTGCTGTTGCCGACGCAGACCCTGACTCCCGGCGTGAAAAGTTTTGGGAATCACGATCTGCGCCTGCTGAGCCTGGGTGGGCATACGGGCGCGGATCTGGCTATTCTCGACCAGCAAACCGGTGTGCTGTTTGCCGGGGACCTGGTGTTTTATCAGCGGGCGCTGACCACGCCCAACAGTCCAGGACTGGCCGTGTGGCTGGCCGACATCGCGACCCTGCAAGGCTTGCCCTGGACGCTGGTCGTACCCGGCCATGGGCCGGTGGCAAGCGATCCACAACCTTTCGAGCAAATGCGCGATTACCTGACCTGGCTCGATCAGCTGATGCGCGACGGCGCCGCCAATGGCAGCGACATGGCCGAGATGATCCGCAGCCCCATCCCCGAGCGTTTCGCCGGGGTCAACTTGAGCCGATACGAACTGATTCGCAGCGTCAGTCATTTGTATCCGCGTTACGAGCGCGGGCAGATGACGCGGGTGGATTCCGCCGCCGGCAAATGATGCTTTCCTGTAGGAGCGAGCGTGCTCGCGATGAACCCGAGAACGCCGTGGGGTGTCAGGCTTCCAGCGTTATCGTTGACGACCATCGCGAGCAAGCTTGCTCCTACAGGGGCCGGTGTCGTTCACAAAATCGAGTGTCCATCTTACTCGACCCGCTACCAAGGAACTAGAAAACTCCACATTGCGGGCAATTGTTGCCAGGGCGGCGGCGCCCAAGAATCTGCACCAGACCGGGAAAATTTCCCGGGCATAACAAAAATTGCAGAGGAAGCCGTCATGACTCAACCCGCACGTCGCCAGCCCTTCGTCCTGAGCCTGCTGCTCAGTGCCATGCTGTTGTCCGGCCAGGCATTGGCCGGGGTTTCCGACCAGGACATTCTCCAGGACCCGAAGAATCCCGAGCAGGTCGTGACCAACGGCCTGGGTGTCCAGGGGCAGCGCTACAGCCCGCTGGACATTCTCAATGTCGACAACGTCAAGGAGCTGCGACCGGCCTGGGCATTTTCCTTCGGTGGTGAAAAACAGCGTGGCCAGCAAGCGCAGCCGATGGTCAAGGACGGCGTGATGTACATGACCGGTTCCTACTCGCGGGTGTTCGCCGTGGATGCGCGCACCGGCAAGAAAATCTGGCAATACGATGCGCGCCTGCCGGATGACATTCGTCCCTGCTGCGACGTGATCAACCGTGGCGTCGCCCTGTATGGCGACCTGGTGATTTTCGGCACCCTCGACGCCAAGCTCGTGGCACTGAACAAGGACACCGGCAAGGTGGTCTGGAGCAAGAAAGTCGCCGACCACAAGGAAGGCTACTCGATCAGCGCAGCGCCGTTGGTGATCAACGGCAAACTGATTACCGGTGTGGCCGGGGGCGAATTCGGCGTGGTGGGCAAGATCGAAGCCTACGACCCGAAAAACGGTGACCTGCTGTGGACCCGGCCGACGGTCGAAGGCCATATGGGCTACGTCTACAAAGACGGCAAAGCAGTGGAAAATGGCATCTCCGGTGGCGAGGCGGGCAAGACCTGGCCGAGCGATCTCTGGAAAACCGGCGGCGCGGCCCCTTGGCTTGGCGGCTATTACGACCCGGAAACCAACCTGCTGCTGTTCGGTACCGGCAACCCGGCGCCGTGGAACTCGCACCTGCGCCCTGGCGACAACCTCTACTCCTCATCG
The DNA here is from genome assembly GCF_034541995.1 of Pseudomonas sp. BIC9C. Classification (NCBI taxonomy): domain Bacteria; kingdom Pseudomonadati; phylum Pseudomonadota; class Gammaproteobacteria; order Pseudomonadales; family Pseudomonadaceae; genus Pseudomonas; species Pseudomonas sp. BIC9C. The sequence goes on along the minus strand of NZ_JAWDGM010000004.1, from coordinate 38,669 downwards.
CGCCTGGCACTCAATCCAGATGACGGCACCATCAAGTGGCACTTCCAGAGCACGCCCCACGACGGTTGGGACTACGACGGCGTGAACGAGTTGGTGTCATTCAATTACAGCGAAGGCGGTAAAGAGATCAAGGCGGCGGCCACTGCCGACCGTAACGGTTTCTTCTACGTGCTGGATCGTACCAACGGCAAGTTCATCCGTGGCTTCCCGTTCGTGGACAAGATCACCTGGGCCACCGGCCTGGATAAGACCGGCCGGCCAATCTACAACGAAGCCAGCCGTCCCGGTGCCCCGGGTTCCGAAGCCAAGGGCAGTTCGGTCTTCGTGGCGCCGGCGTTCCTCGGCGCGAAGAACTGGATGCCGATGGCTTACAACCAGGACACCGGGCTGTTCTATGTGCCGTCCAACGAATGGGGCATGGACATCTGGAACGAAGGCATCGCCTACAAGAAAGGCGCGGCGTTCCTCGGCGCCGGATTCACCATCAAGCCATTGAACGAAGACTACATCGGCGTGTTGCGGGCCATCGATCCGAAAACCGGCAAGGAAGTCTGGCGCCACAAGAACTACGCACCGCTGTGGGGCGGGGTATTGACCACCAAGGGCAACCTGGTGTTCACCGGTACGCCTGAAGGATTCCTGCAGGCGTTCAACGCCAAGACGGGTGAGAAGGTCTGGGAGTTCCAGACCGGTTCCGGTGTGCTCGGCTCGCCCGTGACCTGGGAAATGGACGGCGAACAGTATGTCTCGGTGCTCTCCGGCTGGGGCGGCGCCGTACCGTTGTGGGGGGGCGAAGTGGCCAAGCGGGTGAAGGACTTCAACCAGGGCGGCATGCTCTGGACCTTCAAGCTGCCCAAGGACCTGGTGGCCAAGCACTAACCTCAATGCGCAATCCTGTAGGAGCGAGCCTGCTCGCGATGAACCTGAGAACACCGAGGGGTGTCAGGTGCCCAGCGATTTCGTTGGCGACCATCGTCGGAACGCCGCCCGGAGCAAGCTCGCTCCTACAGGGATTGGTGCAGAAACCTACGACCAAATAACGAGAGCCCCTCCTGCCAACGATGCATTCGTCTGGCACGCGGGGCTCTCTAGTATCGGCTCATCGCCTGTCAATACGACAGGCTTCGACCCAGACAGAGGCCCATCATGATCTACGCACAACCCGGAACCCCAGGCGCCGTCATTACCTTCAAGCCGCGCTACGGCAACTTCATCGGTGGCGAGTTCGTTGCCCCGATCAATGGCGAGTACTTCACCAACACCTCGCCGGTCACCGGTGAGGTGATTGCCGAATTCCCGCGCTCCAGCGCCGCCGACATCGACAAGGCCCTCGACGCGGCCCATGCCGCTGCCGACGCCTGGGGCAAGACCTCGGCCCAGGATCGCTCCCTGGTGCTGCTGAAAATCGCCGATCGCATCGAGCAGAACCTTGAGGTCCTGGCCGTCACCGAAACCTGGGACAACGGCAAGGCCGTGCGCGAAACCCTGAACGCCGACGTGCCGCTGGCGGCCGACCACTTCCGTTACTTCGCCGGCTGCATCCGCGCCCAGGAAGGCGGCGCCGCCGAGATCAACGAGCTGACCACGGCCTATCACTTCCATGAGCCGCTGGGCGTGGTCGGGCAGATCATTCCGTGGAACTTCCCGCTGCTGATGGCCGCCTGGAAGCTCGCCCCGGCCCTGGCGGCGGGCAACTGCATCGTGCTCAAGCCTGCCGAGCAGACGCCGCTGTCGATCATGGTCTTCGCCGAGCTCATCGCCGACCTGCTGCCGCCGGGCGTGCTGAACATTGTCCAGGGCTTCGGTCGCGAAGCCGGCGAGGCCCTGGCCACCAGCAAGCGCATCGCCAAGATCGCCTTCACCGGTTCGACCCCGGTGGGCGCGCACATCCTGCATTGCGCCGCCGAGAACATCATTCCCAGCACCGTCGAACTGGGCGGCAAGTCGCCGAACATCTTCTTCGAAGACATCATGAGCGCGGAACCGGCGTTCATTGAAAAAGCTGCCGAAGGCCTGGTGCTGGCGTTCTTCAACCAGGGCGAAGTCTGCACCTGCCCGTCCCGGGCGCTGGTGCAGGAGTCGATCTACGAGCCGTTCATGGCCGAGGTGATGAAGAAGATCGTCAAGATCAAGCGCGGCAACCCGCTGGACACCGAGACCATGGTCGGCGCCCAGGCTTCCGAGCAGCAGTACGACAAGATCCTCTCGTACCTGACCATCGCCCGGGAGGAGGGCGCCGAGTTGCTCACCGGCGGCGCGGCCGAAAGTCTGGAGGGCGACCTTTCCAGCGGTTACTACATCCAGCCGACCCTGCTCAAGGGCCACAACAAGATGCGTGTGTTCCAGGAAGAAATCTTCGGCCCGGTGGTGGGTGTCACCACCTTCAAGGATGAAGCCGAAGCCCTGGCCATCGCCAACGACAGCGAGTTCGGCCTCGGCGCCGGCCTGTGGACCCGCGACATCAACCGTGCCTACCGCATGGGCCGGGCGATCAAGGCCGGGCGCGTGTGGACCAACTGCTACCACCTGTACCCGGCGCACGCGGCGTTCGGCGGGTACAAGAAGTCCGGCGTCGGTCGGGAAAACCACAAGATGATGCTCGACCACTATCAGCAAACCAAAAACCTGCTGGTGAGCTACGACATCAATCCGTTGGGGTTCTTCTAACTTCCCCAGGAACACCACAAACCAAAATGTGGGAGCGGGCTTGCTCGCGAATACGGAGTGTCATTCAGCAGATATGTTGACTGGCACACCGCTTTCGAGAGCAAGCCCGCTCCCACATGGGGTTTGTGTGATGCCAATGACTGCGCAACACCCCTACCAAATCACCCCGCAAACTCCTTCGAAAGTAGCATTCGGGCGTTCGACGCCCCGTGCATTAATGGCATTACCGGAATCACCCGGGCACAAGAAGAGGAATGACCCATGTGGACTAAACCCGCGTTTACCGATCTGCGCATTGGCTTCGAAGTGACGATGTATTTCGCCAACCGTTGATTGATCACCCGGCCAGCCGCTGCGTTGGCCGGGCCTGCCTTCCGGAGCATCTGCCATGTACATCCGCGTTCTCGGTTCCGCAGCCGGCGGTGGCTTCCCGCAGTGGAACTGCAATTGCCGCCAGTGCGCCGGCGTGCGCAATGGCAGCCTCCAGGCCCAGCGCCGTATGCAGTCGTCGATTGCCCTGAGTGACGACGGTGTGGCGTGGGTGCTGTGCAACGCTTCACCGGACATTCGCGCGCAACTCGAGAGTTTTGCGCCCTTGCAACCGGCGCGACGCCTGCGTGACAGCGCCATCGCCGGCATCGTGCTGCTGGACAGCCAGATCGACCATTGCACCGGTTTGCTCAGTCTGCGTGAAGGATGCCCGCATGCGGTGTGGTGCACCGAGCGCGTGCATCAGGACCTGAGCAGTGGTTTCCCGTTGTTCGAGATGCTTGGGCATTGGAACGGCGGATTGCAATGGCAACCGGTCGGCCTCGATCGCCAGCCGTTCAGCATCCCGGCCTGCGAGCATTTGCAATTTCGCGCGATTCCCCAGGTGAGCAACGCGCCGCCGTATTCGCCCAATCGCGGCAATCCGCAACCGGGCGACACCATTGGCTTGTTCATTGAGGACCTGCGCAACGGCGCCTCGCTGTTCTATGCCCCGGGCCTCGGGCAAATCGACGATGAAGTGCTCAGCTGGATGCACCGTGCCGATTGCCTGCTGCTGGACGGCACCCTGTGGCGCGACGATGAGATGCGTCTCTGCGAAGTCGGCCAGAGCCTGGGCAGCGAAATGGGGCACCTCGCACAAAGCGGCCCCGGCGGCATGCTTGAAGTGCTGGAGGGTTTCAATCGCCAGCGCAAGGTGCTGATCCACATCAACAACACCAATCCGATACTTGATGAAAACTCGGCCGAGCGGGCGCTGCTGGAGCGGCGGGGGATCGAAGTGGCTTATGACGGCATGAGTATCGAGCTGTAGCGGCGGGCCCTATCGCGAGCAAGCGGTTGCGCGGCAAACATAAAACCCTGTGGGAGCGAGCTTGCTCGCGATGAGGCCAGTACAGGCACCGCAGAAGTTCCCGGAGAACAAAATGACTGACATCCCCATGTCCCCCACAGAATTCGAAGCCGCCCTGCGCGCCAAGGGCGCCTACTACCATATCCATCATCCGTTCCACCAAGCCATGTACGCCGGACGCGCCAGCCGCGAGCAGATCCAGGGCTGGGTTGCCAACCGCTTCTACTATCAGGTCAACATCCCTCTGAAAGACGCCGCGATTCTGGCCAACTGCCCGGACCGTGATGTGCGCCGAGAATGGTTGCAACGGATTCTCGACCACGACGGCGTCCCTGGCAGCGAGGGCGGTATCGAAGCCTGGCTGCGCCTGGGCGAAGCAGTGGGGCTGGATCGCGAACGGATTCTGTCCCAGGAACTGGTGTTACCCGGGGTGCGGTTTGCGGTGGACGCCTACGTCAATTTCGCCCGTCGCGCCTGCTGGCAGGAAGCAGCCAGCAGTTCGCTGACCGAACTCTTTGCCCCGCAGATCCATCAATCGCGACTCGACGCCTGGCCCACCCATTACCCGTGGATCGACGTCGCAGGCTACGACTATTTCCGCACGCGCCTGAGCCAGGCGCGGCGCGATGTCGAGCATGGTTTGCGCATCACCTTGGCGCACTACGTGACGGCCGAGGGGCAACGACGCATGCTGGAGATTCTGCAATTCAAGCTCGACGTGCTGTGGAGCATGCTCGATGCCATGAGCATGGCCTACGAGCTGGAGCGCCCGCCTTATCATACGGTCACCGGCGACAACGTCTGGCACCGGGGGATCGCCCTGTGAGCCTGATCGATCGCCAGCAGTCACCGGCCTTGCGTCGCGGTTTTCGTCTGCAATGGGAGCCCCGTCAGGCCTGCCATGTGCTGCTGTACCCCGAAGGCATGATCAAGCTCAACAGCAGTGCCGGACAGATTCTCGACCTGGTGGATGGCCAGCGCAGCGTGGCGGCGATCATTGATCGATTGAGCGCGAATTTCCCCGGCGTACCGGGGATCGACGAAGACGTGCTGGCGTTTCTGGAGGTAGCCCATGCGCAATTCTGGATCGAGTGAGACGCAGCCCGGACCACCGTTGTGGCTGCTCGCCGAGTTGACCTACCGCTGTCCGTTGCAATGCCCGTATTGCTCCAATCCACTGGACTTTGCCCGGCACGGCGAGGAGTTGAGCACGGAAGAATGGATTCGCGTATTCCGCGAAGCACGGGACATGGGCGCCGCGCAATTGGGCTTTTCCGGTGGCGAGCCGCTGGTACGTCAGGACCTCGCCGAGTTGATCAAGGCCGCGCGAGACATGGGCTACTACACTAATTTGATCACTTCGGGCATCGGCCTGACCGAGCAGAAGGTGCGCGACTTCAAGGTGGCCGGGCTGGACCATATCCAGATCAGTTTCCAGGCCGCCGACGAGGCGGTGAACAACATGCTGGCCGGCTCGCGCAAGGCCTTTGCCCAGAAACTCGCGATGGCCAGGGCGGTGAAAGCCCAGGGCTATCCGATGGTGCTGAACTTCGTCACCCATCGGCACAACATCGACCGGATCGCGCAGATCATCGAGCTATGTCTGGAGCTGGAAGCGGATTTTGTCGAACTGGCCACGTGCCAGTTCTATGGCTGGGCTGAGCTCAATCGCGTTGGCTTGCTGCCGACCCGCGAACAACTGCAACGGGCCGAGCGCATCACCAACGAGTATCGCCAACGTCTCGAAGCCCAGGGCCACCCATGCAAGCTGATCTTCGTCACCCCCGACTACTACGAAGAGCGTCCCAAGACCTGCATGAACGGCTGGGCCAACCTGTTTCTCGACATCACCCCCGATGGCACAGCGTTGCCTTGCCACAGCGCCAGGCAATTGCCGGTACAGTTTCCCAACGTGCGCGAGCACAGCCTCTCGCACATCTGGAACCACTCGTTCGGCTTCAACCGTTTTCGCGGCGATGACTGGATGAAGGAGCCGTGCCGCTCCTGTGACGAAAAGCACAAGGACCTGGGGGGATGCCGGTGCCAGGCCTTCATGCTGACCGGCGATGCCGGCAATGCCGACCCGGTGTGCAGCAAGTCGCCGCACCACGGCGTCATTCTCAAGGCCCGGGAGGAGGCTGAGTTGCCGGGGCTGGGCATGGAACATCTGACATTGCGCAATGAAAAGGCGTCGCGCCTGATCTATCGCGGATGAGTCGGGCCACACAAGTCCCCTGTGGGAGCGGGCTTGCTCGCGAAGACGGTGTCACATTCAACATGTGAGTTGCCTGACACTCCGCTATCGCGAGCAAGCCCGCTCCCACAGGGGATCTGCGGCGTTCGCGGAATAGGGCAGATGACCTTGGTCTGATTGCATTCGCAGCTGGATGGTTTAGTGTGGCTTTTACCTTCCAAAACAATAAAAACAGGCTTTCCAATGAGCCAGAGTCTCAACCAGCTGCGTAAATTCGTTTCGCCTGAAATCATCTTCGGTGCCGGTAGCCGGCACAATGTCGGCAATTATGCCAAGACCTTTGGCGCGCGCAAGGTCCTGGTGGTCAGCGATCCCGGCGTGATTGCCGCCGGCTGGGTCGCCGATGTCGAAGCCAGCCTGCAGGCGCTGGGCATCGAATACTGCCTTTACAGTGATGTCTCGCCCAACCCGCGGGTCGAAGAGGTGATGCGCGGCGCCGAGCTGTACCGGGAAAACCACTGCGACGTGATCGTCGCCGTCGGTGGTGGCAGCCCGATGGACTGCGGCAAGGGTATCGGCATCGTTGTCGCCCATGGCCGTAGCATTCTCGAGTTCGAGGGCGTGGACACCATCCGCGTGCCCAGCCCGCCGCTGATCCTGATTCCGACCACTGCCGGCACCTCGGCTGACGTCTCGCAGTTCGTGATCATTTCCAACCAGCAGGAACGCATGAAGTTCTCCATCGTCAGCAAGGCGGTGGTGCCGGACGTTTCGCTGATCGACCCGGAAACCACCCTGAGCATGGATCCGTTCCTGTCGGCCTGTACTGGCATCGACGCCTTGGTGCATGCCATCGAAGCGTTCGTGTCCACCGGCCACGGACCGTTGACCGACCCCCATGCGTTGGAGGCGATGCGCCTGATCAATGGCAACCTGGTGCAAATGATCGCCAATCCGACCGACATCGCCCTGCGCGAGAAGATCATGCTCGGCAGCATGCAGGCCGGGCTGGCATTTTCCAACGCAATCCTCGGCGCCGTGCACGCCATGTCCCACAGCCTCGGCGGCTTTCTCGACCTGCCTCATGGCCTGTGCAACGCGGTGCTCGTCGAGCACGTGGTGGCCTTCAATTACAACTCGGCACCGGAGCGCTTCAAGGTGATCGCCGAGACCTTCGGCATCGACTGCCGGGGTCTGAATCACCGGCAGATCTGCGTGCGTCTGGTTGAACACCTGATCGCCCTCAAGCACGCCATCGGCTTTCACGAAACCCTCGGTTTACATGGCGTCAGGACCTCGGACATTCCGTTCCTGTCACAACATGCCATGGACGATCCGTGCATCCTGACCAACCCGCGCGAATCCAGCCAGCGTGATGTCGAGGTCGTCTATGGCGAAGCCCTCTGACGAGCAACAACGGGCCCTGGCCGGGCTGCTGGGGTTGGGCAGCCATTCGGCGCGCAAGAGTCATTACCCGGAACTGGCTGCGCGCCTGGATGATCTGGAAGCCGAGCGTAACCGCTACAAGTGGCTGTTCGAAAACGCGGTGCACGGGATCTTCCAGGCCAGCCTGCACGATGGCATGCGTGCCGCCAACCCGGCGCTGGCCCGCATGCTTGGCTACCAGGACCCGCAGGAGGTGCTGTTCTCCCTGACCGACCTGGCCAGCGCTCTGTTTGTCGACGGCGCACAGGAGCTGGAAAACATCGGCGAAATCCTCAGGCACCAGCGCAGCCTGCACGGCTATGAAACCCGCTTGCGTCGCAAGGACGGCAGTCACCTCGATGTGTTGATGAACCTGCTGCTCAAGCCCGGCCAGGAAGGGCTGGTGGAAGGGTTCGTTTCCGATATCACCGAGCGCAAGCAGGCCCAGCGACGTCTGCAGCAACTCAATGACGAACTGGAGCTGCGCGTCGTCGCGCGCACCAATGAACTGCTCGAAGCCAACCGTAACCTTCAGCAGCAGATCATCCAGCGTAAACAGATCGCCGAGGCCTTGCGCGACGCCCGCGATGCCGCCGAGGCCGCCAATCACAGCAAGGACAAATACCTCGCCGCCGCCAGCCACGACCTGCTGCAACCGCTGAATGCCGCGCGGTTGCTGATTTCGACCTTGCGCGAACGCAAGTTGCCGGAAACCGAACAGGTGCTGGTGGAGCGTACCCACCAGGCCCTGGAAGGGGCCGAAGACCTGCTGACGGATCTGCTCGACATTTCCCGGCTCGACCAGGCCGCCGTCAAGCCGGACATCGCGCCGTACCGTCTCGACGAACTGCTCGGGCCGCTGGTCTCGGAGTTTCAGTCCGTCGCGCAGGCGGCCGGCTTGGACCTGCGGGTGCGCATGGCCGATTACGCCATCAGCACCGACTTGCGCCTGATGACGCGGATCCTGCGCAATTTCCTCAGCAATGCCTGTCGCTACACCGATGAAGGCAGCATCCTGCTGGGGGCAAGGCGTCGAGGCGAGATGTTGCGCCTGGAGGTCTGGGACACCGGGCGTGGCATCGCCGCAGACCGGCTCGATTCGATCTTCCTCGAGTTCAACCAGCTGGATGTCGGCCGCGCCGCCGACCGCAAGGGCGTGGGCCTGGGGCTGGCGATTGTCGAGCGCATCGCCAAGATCCTTGGCTATAAAGTCGGCGTGTACTCGTTGCCGGGGCGTGGGTCGATGTTCAGCATCGAGGTACCGATATCCCGCGAGGTGCCGTTACCCGTGAGCCAGGCGGCGCCACAACCAGGCACAGGCAACCCGCTACCGGGACGCCGTTTGCTGGTGGTCGACAACGAAGTGAGCATTCTCGAAAGCATGAGTGCGTTGCTCGGGCAGTGGGGCTGCGACGTGCTGACCGCCACCGATGAAGCGTCTGCGCTGGCGGCATTACGCGGGCAGGCGCCCGAACTGATTCTCGCGGACTATCATCTCGATCACGGGGTGGTCGGCTGTGATGTGGTGCGACATTTGCGCGAGCATTTCCACCAGAACATTCCCGCGGTGATCATCACTGCCGACCGCACCGACCATTGTCGGCGTGCGTTGCAGCGGCTCAACGCACCGTTGCTGAACAAACCGGTGAAGCCCGGCAAGTTGCGAGCGGTGTTGAGTCAACTGTTGGGGACATCTGCCTGAAGCGGCCGGTACTGCAGGATGAAACCCAGCCCGGTGGACTGACCCTGTTCCAGTAAACGCAACCCCGGCCGACCGGGCAGGTGGTGCGCATTGACCGGGTGGCTCACCGGTTCGATGCAGAAAAATCCAGTCCGACCGGGCAATAAAGCAGGTAGTAATCGCTGCCGGTCGCCTGGCAGTCGAGTTCGTATCCAAGGTCGGGTTGTTGGATCAGGCAGTGACCGTTCCATTCGCAGAAGCCGTTGTCCACCAGCGATTCGGGCAATGACTTGAGTTGCTGAAAATCCCATTCGACCGGTAATGCGCTGAGTTCAGTCGGCAGTTTTGTCTCGTCGCACAACCACACATGCCGGGCGGGTGCCCGTAGTCGGGTTGGGTGTGCGCGGCAGGTACGGATGCAGTCCCAGGCCATGCCACGCAGCGTGTTTAGCCTGGTGCGTGACGCGCAGTTCGATACCCAGCTTGCCCGCGCTCAAATGGAAACGTTGCCGGGCGCGAAAGGCGAAGGGGGTTGTGCTGTCGAGTTGCAGGATCACTTCATTTTGCGACCGGGAAACCACCTCCCACGGCTGCTGCCAGGCGCTGCCATGAATCGGCAGAGGATCGGTGAGGCTGTTGGGTGCCAATGCCAGCCAGCCATCGGGGCAGTCGAAACCGCCTTCGGCGATGCGGTTGGACCAGGGGATCAAGGGAAAGCAGCCAAGCTTGCCGGGCAGGCCGGTGTTCAGCGCATGCTCATCGGCGTGGCGCAGTAAGGGCTGGCCAGTGCTGCGCACGCTCCAGTTGACGATACTGGCGCCGAGTTCCGGGGCGAGGGTGAGGCGGGTGAACTCGTCTTCGAGTTCGAGCAGTGTTAGCGACATGTTGACTGGCTTCCAGAACGGTTTGTGGCAAGGGAGGATGCGCCTCCCTTACCATTGGCATCACAACACCAGATGCGGCAACCACAGCGACAGCGCCGGGATGTAGGTCACGGCCATCAACATCAGGAACAGCACGGCATAGAACGGCATCAGCGCCTTGACGGTTGTTTCGATACTGACCTTGCCCACCGCCGACCCCACGAACAGTACCGCACCCACGGGCGGCGTGATCAAGCCGATGCCCAGGTTCACCAGCATGATCATGCCGAACTGCACCGGGTCCACGCCTATGCCGAGGATCACCGGCATCAGGATCGGCGTGAGGATCAGGATCAGCGGCGCCATGTCCATCACGGTGCCGAGCAACAGCAGCATGACGTTGATGCACATCAGGATCACGTAGCGGTTGTCCGACAGGGTCAGGAACAGCGTGGTGATCTTCGCCGGAATCTGCATCAGGGTCATGATGTAGCCGAAGCTGGCGGCGAAGCCGATCAGGATCATCACGATCGAAATCGTCCGCACGGTGCGGTGCATCAGTTTTGGCAGTTCGCTCCACTTGTAGTCGCGGTAGATGAACATGGTCACGAAGAACGACCACAGCACGGCGATGGCCGCCGATTCGGTCGCGGTGAAAATACCCGACAGAATGCCGCCGAGGATGATCACCATGGCCATCAGGCCCCACAGCGCTTCGCCGCAGATCTTCAGCGCTTCGCGCATCGGAATGACTTCGCCCTTGGGGTAGTCACGCTTCTTGGCGAAGATCAGGCACAGCACCATCAGGCACGCGCTCATCAATAGGCCCGGCACCACACCGGCCATGAACAGCGAGGCAATCGACACTGTGCCGCCGGCGGCCAGGGAGTAGAGCACCGAATTGTGGCTGGGTGGTGTCAGCAGCGCTTGCACCGAACCACTGACGGTCACCGCCGTGGCGAATTCCCGTGGATAGCCACGGCGTTCCATTTCCGGAATCAGCACCGAACCGACCGAGGCGGTGTCCGCCACCGAGGAGCCGGAAATTGCGCCAAAGAAGGTCGAAGCCATGATGTTGACCAGCGACAAGCCGCCACGCACGAAGCCCACCAGTACCCCGGCGAACGCCACCAGGCGCCGGGACATGCCACCCTCGGCCATGATCGCGCCCGCAAGGACGAAGAACGGGATGGCCAACAGGGAGAACTTGTTCACGCCCCCGGCCACCTGAATCATCAGCGCCTGGAACGGGATGTCGATCCACCACGCGCCGATCAATGCAGCGAAACCCAGGGCGTAGGCGACCGGCATGCCGATCAGGATCAACGCGATAAAACTGCCCAACAGAATAAAAGCGTCCATTCAGGCAGCCCCTTCGTTTTCTTCAACGAGGTCGAAACGCACGACCCGACGGTTGCTCTGGTCACCGAGCAAGAGTTTTTCCAGGACAAACACCAGCGTCAGCACGCCGCCAACCGGAATCGGCATGTACGTGATGCCTACCCGCAGGGTCGGCAGGGCGCTCATGAACTGGTTCCAGGTGGACAGGCACAATTTGCTGCCCCAGATGGCCATGAACAGGCAGATGGTCGCCATCAACAGTTGCGCCAGGATGGCTGCGGCTTGGCGCAGGTGCGGCGGCAGGCGGTCGGTCAGCATGGCCACGGCCATATGCGAGCCGGAGCGATAGCTGGCCGCGGCACCAATGAAGGTGAAGACCATCATCAGCAGAATGGCGGTGGGCTCTGGCCAGCTGGAGCCGGTGCCGAGGACGTAACGGGCAAAGACGCCCCAGGGAATGATTAACGCAATGGCCAGAACAGAAAGCCCGGCGACCCAGATACAGGCCATGTAGAGCTTGTCATTGATGCCTAGCAGCAGATTCTTCATCGGGTTCCACCGTAACCGGGTGCGCACTGACGTACACCAACGTCAGCGGCGCCGGGCCTTTCTTGAATTCAGGGAGGGTTACTGAACGGCTTCGATGCGCTTGATCAGGTCGGCGTAGGGCGCGCCGTATTTCTCGCGGATCGAGGCAGTCGCTTCGTAGAAAGGTTTCTTGTCGACGGTGATGAACTCGACGCCAGCGGCTTTGAGTTTTTCTTCACTGCTGGCCGATTTCGCATCCCACAGGGTGCGTTCCTGGGCCTGGGCCGCCTTGGCGGCTTTCTTCACCAGGGCTTGCTGCTCCGGGGTGAGCTTTTCCCAGGTGATTTTCGACATCACGATCGGCTCGGGCAGGATCAGGTGGCCGGTCAGACTGTAGAACCTGGCGTTCTGGTAGTGATTGTGTTCGAGCAGGGTCGGCGGGTTGTTTTCCGCGCCGTCGATCACGCCGGTCTGCAGGGCGCTGAAGATTTCGCCGGTGTCCATCGCGATGCCGTTGCCGCCCATGGCGTTGATGGTTTCGATGAACATCGGGTTGCCTTGCACGCGGATCTTCATACCCTTGAGGTCTTCAAGGCTGCGTACCGGTTTCTTGGTGTAGAGATTTCGCGTGCCGCCGTCCATCCAGGCCAGGGCGACCAGGTTGAATTCGGAGTTGGTGATCTTGTCGAGGATTTCGTCGCCGACCGCACCGTCGATGACCTTGCGCATATGGGCCTGGTCACGGAACACGAACGGCATGTTGAACACGTTCACGTCCGGCACCACCGGGCCGACGATGCCGAGGCTGACCCGGGCCATCTGCACGGCACCGACCTGGGCCTGTTCGACCACTTCTTTTTCCGAGCCGAGCACGCCACCGGCGAACATCTTGAAGGTCAGCGCGCCATTGCTGTCGGACACCAGGGTTTTGCCCAGTTGCTCTTCAGCCACCACGGTCGGATAACCGGCGGGGTGGATGTCGGCGAATTTGATTTCCAGTGCCTGGGCGGCGCTGCTGAGGACGAAGGTGAATGGGAGTGCAGCGGCGAGCAAGGTGCGTTTGAAGTCCATGGGGCGTTTCTCCAGTCTTGTTATTTTTGTATTCAAAGGCGCAGCGGGGCAGCAGAAGCAGACGCGTTTACAGCGAGTCGTTGAACAGGGGTTCCGGTAAGCCTTTTACGCCGGGATCGAGGGCGAACACCCCACCAGCGAGTGAGTCGGGGTCATGGTCGTCACCGGGGCGGATCGAGGTCACGAACAGCGTGTCCAGCCGAGGGCCACCGAAGGCGCACATGGTGGGTTTTTTCACCGGTAGGGTGAGGGAACGGTCAAGGCGGCCGTTGGGGGTAAAACGGTGGATCAAGCCTGCGTCGTTGGCGCAAATCCAGTAGCAGCCATCGGCGTCGACCGCCGCGCCGTCGGGGCGACCTTCGTACTGGTTCATGTCCACGAACACGCGTCGGTTCGAAGGCGTACCGGTGTCGATGTCGTAGTCGAAGGCCCAGATCTGCTGAATCAGTGGATGAGAGTCGGACAGGTACATCGTGCGCCCGTCCGGGCTGAAGCCCAGGCCGTTGGGCACGATGAAGCCGCCCAGTTGCGCAGCGAGCGGCCCGCGCTGCCCGGCGGTGTAGCGATACAAGGTACCGTCGGCGGCGTTGGCGCCCATGTTCAACACCATGCTGCCGGCCCAGAAACGTCCCTGACGGTCGCAGCGGCCATCGTTCAAGCGCATGTCGTCGCGGGCGTGATCGACGTGGGCCAACAGTTTTGTATCGAGGCTGCCGTCATTTTGAGGATGCAGGCGGAAAAACCCGATTTCCATCCCCGCGACCCAACCACCGTCACGGTGACGCGCGATGCATGCGAGCATCTGCGGGGTTTTCCAGTTATTCACCTGCCCGGTTGCGGCACTCCAGCGCTGTAAAGCACCAGCGGGAATATCGACCCAGTACAGGGCGTTTTCCTCAGGTACCCAGACCGGGCTTTCACCGACCGCGTTGCGGGCGTCGACAATCAATTCGGCATGCATGGCAACTCATTCCCTTGGTTTTTGTTGTGGGGATCAAGCAACGCGCGAAGGCTCAGTCACCGAACGGGCCGGCTGCGCAGAAGGCACCGCCTGATACAGCCGTGCCGGATCATCGGCGGCCGGCATCGGCTGGCTTCGACCTTTTCGCGGAACACTTCGAGCTGTCTCCTGCGGGCAAAACCCAAGGCCGTGGCGTAGCGGTTATCCCACCAGATGTCCTTGTTGTCGGACATGCCATAAACCACGGTGTGGCCGACATTCGGGGTGTACAAGGCGCGCTCGAGCAGTTGGGTCAGGTCGCCGAAGCTCAGCCAGGTGCTCATCATCCGGCGGTTGTGTGGCTCCGGGAACGACGAGCCGATGCGCACACTGACGGTCTCGATGCCATAGCGGTCGAAGTAGAAGGTGGCCATGTCTTCGCCGTAGGACTTGGACAAACCGTAGTAACTGTCCGGGCGGCGAGGGGAGTGGGCGTCGATGACTTCATCCTGCCTGTAGAAGCCGATCACATGATTGGAACTGGCGAAGATCACCCGCTTCACACCGTGGCGGCGCGCGGCTTCGTAGATGTGGAACACGCCGCAGATATTGGCGCCGAGGATCTCTTCGAACGAGCGCTCGGTCGACACACCGCCGAAGTGCAGGATCGCGTCCACACCTTCGACCAGTTGATGCACCGCCTGCTTGTCGGCGAGGTCGCACGGCACGACTTCTTCGCGGTCATCGATGGCCGGCGCGATGTCGGCGATGTCCGACAGGCGAATCACATTGGCGTAGGGGCGCAGGCTTTCGCGCAGGACTTTACCGAGGCCACCGGCGGCGCCGGTCAGCAGCAGGCGGTTGAATGGCGTTTGGGTGGTAGAAGTGGTCGTCATGGGAGTCCTGGACACGCGGTTGTTATTGGTTTGTTGTAGGTTGTCGTATGACTGTGCTGGAGTATCGTTAGGGATTCCGCTGCTTGTCAACGCGACATTGGTTGAAAATGACCGAGGGTCGTTTCATGCCTGCTGGGGTCAATCTTCAGATTTGGAATGCCTCCCCTGTAGGAGCGAGCTTGCTCGCGCTAAGCCTGAGAACGCCGCGGGGCACCTGCCAGCCAGCGATATCGTTGACAACCATCGCGAGCGAGCTCGCTCCTACAAGGGGCTCGTGTTGATGCCCGCGATTTACAACAACGAAATCGGATAGCTGATGAACACCCGGTTCTCATCGAATTCGTTGGTGCTGAAGTTCTTGCGGATGCTCGCGTTTCGCCATTTCACGTTGAGGTTTTTCAGCGGACCGCTCTGCACCGTGTAGGCCAGTTCGGATTCGCGGCCCCACTCCTTGCCGTCGGTGATGGCGCCGGTGTGCACGTTGTCACCGCTGATGTAGCGGTTCATCAGGGTCAGGCCGGGAATGCCGAGGGCGACGAAGTTGTAGTCGTGGCGCACTTGCCAGGATTTCTCCCGAGCATTGTCGTAGCTGGAGTTGTAGCTGTCGTTGGCCAGGGTGCCGCCGCTGGTGCCATTGACCCGCATCCAGACGTCATCGCCGGTGAGTTTTTGCAGGCCGACATAAAAGGTGTTGCCGCCATATTTGGCCGACAGCAGGGCGAACGCGGTCTTGTTGTCGAGGTCGCCGGCCTTGGCGCTGCCGTCTTCCTTGCCGATGAAGTAGCCCAGGTTGGCGCCCAGGGTCCAGTCGCCGATGGGCTGGCTGTGGGTCAGGTTGAAGTATTGCTGCTGGTAGATGTCACTGAGTTCCGAGTACCAGACGCCGACCTGCGTGCGTTTTTCATTGAACGCATATTCACCGCCACCGAAATTGAAACGGTCCGAGGTGAACGCCGTTTTGCCGTTCATGAACATGTCTTCCATGCTCGCGTCGTTACGCGGGCTGTTTTTCTGGAATTGACCACCGTAGAGCGTCAGGCCAGTGATTTCAGTGGAGGTCACCTGAGCACCCTGGAATGTCTGCGGCAGCGAGCGGCCATCGTCGGAACGCAGGATCGGCAGCACCGGCATCCATTCGCCGACCTTCAATTCGGTTTTCGAGACCTTGCCTTTGAGCGCCACGCCGAGCCGGCCGAAATTGTCGGCGGGGCGGCCATCGTCATGGATCGGCAACAGCTGCGTGCCGCCGGTGCCTTTGCCGCCATCGAGCTTCTGCGAGTACAGGCCAAGTACATCGACACCGAAGCCCACGGTGCCCTGGGTAAAACCGGAGCGGGCATCGAGAATGAAGTTCTGCGTCCACTCTTCAGCCTTGCTCTGGGGGTAGGCCGGGTTGGTGTAGTTGCGGTTGAAGTAGGCGTTGCGCAGGTTCAGCGTGGCCTTGGCGTCGTCGGTGAAACCTTCGGCCTGGCTGCTCATGGGCAGGACGAGGGCAAGTCCGCTGCAGCCGATCAGGCTCAGGGCATAACGACGGGTAAAGTCTGGACGCGAAGAACGGGTGGAGGAATTGCGGACGAGCTTGCTCACTGTGACGCTCCCTTGTTTCTTGTTTTTATTGTTGTCATACGTCGTCGTACAACATTGGGGGCGATATTTGCGGGATTTTCGTGGGTTGTCAATCAGAAGTTATACGATGACTTGCACGCTGGAGACTGGCTTGAGAGAAACTGTGGGAGCGGGCTTGCTCGCGAAGGCGTCAGCACAGGCGATATCAATGTTGAATGTTACGACGCCTTCGCGAGCAAGCCCGCTCCCACAAGGGGATGGATTGTCAGCTGGAAATCATCGGGGGCAGGGTGCCCAGCAGCGAGACCGCAGCCACTGCGCCAAGCCCCAGCATCCACTCCAGCATCACGCTGGTGCGCAGTGTTTGCAGACGCGGCTCGCAATCATTGATCCGCAAGCGATTGAACAACGCCAGGCCCAACATCGAGGCCACCAGCAACGCCTTGATCAAGAGGATCAAGGCGAACCCGGTGAACAACGGCGTCGGCCAGAACGCCCCGGTGAGCACCCGCACATTGATCAGCCCGGTGATCAGCAGCCCGGCGACCAACCCGTAGCCGACGCCGCTGAAGCGCTGCAACATCCAGCGGATCGAATGCCCCGCAGGCTGTCGCAGAATCATCACCAGCAACATCAAGCCGCCGAGCCAGGCACCTACGCACATCAAGTGAATGAGTTGATTGAGGATCAGCAAATGTCCTGCGGTGCCATCGAGCATGGCGCCGTGACCGACCGGCGCAAGCGTGGCCACCAGCAGACCGCCGAGGATCAGACGCGGCGCAAGGCTGGCGCGTAGCGGTGTCAGCAACAACACCAGCAACGCCATATTGATCAGCAGATGCCAGCGCCAGACCTGGCCGAAAAAGGTATTGCCCAGCACCAGGTTCAGGGTCGGCGGGTCGAAGGCCGCGTCCCAGGCGCCGGCCATGCTTGCGGTAACCAGCAGCAACCAACAGACCCCGCTGCCCAGCGCCACCGCGGCCAGCCAATGGGAGGTGCGTGCCAGCCGCTGATCCAGTGCGATTTCGCCATTCGCCAACAACGGCCTGAACACCCAGGCCCCGAACAGCATCAACACCACGATGAAATGCAGGAAGCGGCACAGCACCAGCGCGCTCGCCATGAATTACTGGCCAACCTTGAAGGCGTAGGCACCTTCGCTTTTGTGAGTGTCGACCGACACGGTGTGCCATTCGACCTTGTAGGCTCCGGCGGTTAGCGGTGCGGCCGGGGTGACGATCAGGGTCTTCTTGTCGCTGCCTTCGGTGGTCAGCGCCTTGACCGCCACTGGTGCGCCATCCCTGGTCAGCGTGACCTTGGTGAAACTGGCCTCGACACCCTCGGAGAACTCCAGGCGCAATTCCGTTGGCGCGGTCACGGTGCTATCGGCGGCCGGTGTCTGGCTTTTCAGGTGGGCGTGGGCAAACACCGAAGAAGCGGCGAGCAGCGAGCCGAGCAGGGCCGAGACGGTCAGGGTTTTCTTGAACAGCATCGTGAGTTCCTCAGGCAGTTTCCAGGTGCGCAGAGTTTAGCGTTACGACAGCGGCTGTACGAAGTTTCGTTTTCCCCTGTCGCCGCGGTCCAGAGCGGATGCTAGTCTTGTTCAACGTTGTTGTCGGGGACCCGCATGGGCAATCACAAGATCGAGATTCGTCGCAGTAACATCGAAAAGATTCTGCTGGGGGCGGAAAAAGTCTTCGCTGAAAAGGGCTTCGGCAGCACCGCCATGGCCGACATCGCTGCCGAAGTGCAACTGCCGCGTTCCAACCTGCATTACTACTTCAGCACCAAGACCGAACTGTACAGCGCAGTGCTGTTCGATTTGCTGGAAGTCTGGAAGCAGGATGCCCTGTGCTTCGAGATGTTCGATGACCCGCGGGTGGTGCTCAGCAGCTACATCCGCGCCAAGATGAACCATTCCCGCAGCCGGCCTTATGGTTCGAAAGTCTGGGCCAACGAAATCATCCATGGCGCGCCAACCCTGGGCGCTGCGCTGGATGCGAGCCTGTACGACTGGGCCAAGATGAAGGAAGCGAAAATCCGCCAGTGGGTGGACGACAAACGCATCCTGCCGGTGGAGCCGTCGAGCCTGTTGTACATGATCTGGGCCTCGACCCAGCACTACGCCGACTTCGATCACCAGGTGAACATCCTCAACGACCATCAGCCGCTGTCGGACATGCAATTTGAAAAAGCGGTGCAGACGGTGACCAGTGTGATTTTGCGGGGGATCGGGTTGGAGCCTTGAGGATCTGTGGTGCGGCTGCCGGCCTCTTCGCGAGCAAGCCCGCTCCCACATTGGAATGCATTCCAGATGTGGGAGCGGGCTTGCTCGCGAAGGCGTCGGTTCAGGCGCCGCTGAACTCAGATTGCGACATGATAAGGATTCCTCGGATCATGGTTCCAGTCCAGGAACGGCTTGCCAGTCTCCACCGGCACCATCTCGATACAGTCCTGCACCGGGCAGGTGATCTGGCACAGATTGCAGCCCACGCACTCCTCATCGATCACTTGATACTTGTGAGTGCCATCCGCCTGCTTGAGGCTGGCCACGGCCTGGTGCGAGGTGTCCTCACAGGCGATATGGCAACGACCGCAACCAATGCACGCCTCCTGATCGATTTTCGCGATCACCTGGTAGTTGATGTCCAGGTACTTCCAGTCCGTGGTGTTGCCCACCGCGCGGCCGGAAAACTCCGAAATGCTGGCGTAGCCCTGACTGTCCATCCAGCGTGACAAACCGTCCTTCATGTCTTCGACAATCCGGAAGCCATGCAGCATCGCCGCCGTGCACACTTGCACCGCGCCGCTGCCGAGCGCGATGAATTCCGCCGCGTCGCGCCAATTGCCGATGCCGCCAATGCCGCTGATGGGCAGGCCCTGGGTCTGTGGATCACGGGCGATTTCGGCGACCATGTTCAGGGCAATCGGCTTGACCGCCGAGCCGCAGTAACCGCCGTGGGTACTTTGGCCGCCGACCATGGGGTTGGCGACCATGCGTTCAAGGTTGACGCTGGTGATCGAGTTGATGGTGTTGATCAACGAAACCGCATCGGCACCGCCACGGTGGGCTGCTCGGGCGGCGACACGGATGTCGGTGATGTTCGGCGTGAGCTTGACGATCACCGGTAAAGAGCAATACGTCTTGCACCAGCGGGTGACCTGTTCCACGTATTCCGGCACCTGGCCAACTGCCGCGCCCATGCCCCGTTCCGGCATGCCGTGGGGGCAACCGAAATTCAACTCGATGCCGTCGGCACCGGTGGCTTCCACCAGCGGCAGGATGTTTTTCCAGGATTCTTCGACGCAGGGCACCATCAACGATACGATCAGCGCACGGTCCGGCCAGTCCTTTTTGACCTGGGTGATTTCCCGCAGGTTGATCTCCAGCGAGCGGTCGGTGATCAGTTCGATGTTGTTAAAACCGAGTACCTCCCTGTTAGCCCCGAAATGCGCCGAGTAGCGCGACGACACGTTGACCGCCGCCGGGTCTTCACCCAGGGTTTTCCAGACTACGCCGCCCCAGCCCGCCTCGAAGGCGCGGACCACGTTGTAGGCTTTGTCGGTGGGTGGCGCGGAGGCCAGCCAGAAAGGATTGGGCGCTTTGATGCCGGCGAAGACTATCGATAGATCGGCCATTTACGCAGCCTCCACGTTGAGCATCAGTTGAGCGTTGATCGCCTCGGCGGCGCGTTTGCCGTGTTGCACTGCTTGCACGGTAAGGTCTTGATCGAGGCTGGTGCAGTCGCCGCCGGCATACACGCCGGGGATACTGGTGCGCAGGTTTTCATCGACCTCAATCCGTTCGCCCTGGCGCTTGAGCTCACGGGCCAGCGGATCGGCGAGGGCGCTGCTGTCGAAGGCCTGGCCGATGGCCTTGAAGATTGCGTCGGCGGCCAGTTCGAAGGTTTTACCGGTGGTTTGGAGGCGACCTTCGACCAGATGGGTGCGGGCGAATCGCATGCCGCGCACGTGACCTTGGTCATCGAGCAGCACTTCTTCAGGTTGAGCCCAGGTCATCAGCCGCACCTGATTGGCCTTGGCAATCTCCTGTTCGTGATGGGTGGCGCCCATGTCTTCGGCACCGCGCCGGTACACCAGATTCACGTCACGGGCACCGAGGCGGGCCATTTGCACCGCCATATCGATGGCGGTGTTGCCCGCGCCGAGGACGATGCAATGGTCGGCCAGGGGCAGTCGGGTCAGGTCATCGGCCTGGCGCAGTTCGCGGATGTAGTCGGTGGCGGCGAGCAGGCCGGGTGCGTCTTCGTGGGGCAGTCCCAGTTGTTTGCTGGCGTTGAGCCCGAGGCCGAGGAACACCGCATCGAACTGTTGTTGCAGTTCGCTCAAGGTCAGGTTCTCCCCGAGCTTGTGCCCGTGGCGAATTTCGATGCCGCCAATCTGCAACAGGAACTCAAGTTCCTTTTGCGCGTAGTCATCCACCAGTTTGTATTTGGCGATTCCGTATTCGTTGAGGCCGCCAGCCTTTTCCCGCGCCTCGAAGATCACCACGTCGTGCCCGTGCATGGCACTGCGGTGGGCGCAGGACAAACCGGCCGGACCGGCACCGACCACGGCGATGCGCTTGCCGGTGGCGGCCGCACGCTGGAACGGGTGGGCGCTGAAATGGGCGTTGTCCACGGCGTAGCGCTGCAACAGGCCGATCATGACCGGCGCACATTCGTGGGCGTTGTTGCGCACGCAGGCTTGCTGGCAGAGGATTTCCGTCGGGCACACCCGGGCGCAACTGCCGCCGAGGATGTTGGCCGAGAGGATCTTCTGCGCGGCGCCTTGCACATTGTCCTGCGCAATGTTGCGGATGAACGAGGGAATGTCGATTTCGCTCGGGCAGGCATTCACGCACGGCGCGTCGTAGCAATACAGGCAGCGCGAGGCTTCCAGGTGCGCCTGGCGTTCGTTGAGCGGCGGCGCCAGATCGGTGAAATGGCCGGCGAGGGTGGCCGCGTTCTCGTAGGGGGGCGGGAGATGACTCAGGGTCTTGATCACGGTTTTGGCCTCACGGTGATTTGAGGTGCTGCCTCTGATGGGCATTGTTTTTTGTTGTCTGTACCGGCCTCTTCGCGAGCAAGCCCGCTCCCACATTTGGAACGCGTTCCCCTGTGGGAGCGGGCTTGCTCGCGAAGGCCGAAGGCCTCGATTTCAGCGTTTCACAGCAGTCGGCTTGTGTTGCTCGGCCCGCTTGCTCAGCAAGTCAAACACCGCCGGGTACGCCGGCCGTTCGATATACCGCCCGGCGCCACGCTCGGCCCGCAGGTCGCCGTCGGCCCAGACCACGCGACCCTGGCTGATGGTGTGGCTGGGCACGCCGCGAACGGTCTTGCCTTCGAAGATGTTGAAGTCCACCTGCTGATGGTGGGTCTTGGCGGAAATGGTCCGCGTGCCTTGCGGGTCCCACAGCACCAGATCGGCATCGGCACCGACGCGGATCGCGCCTTTGCGTGGGTAGAGGTTGAAGATCTTCGCCGTGTTGGTGGACGTCAGCGCGACGAATTGCTGCATCGAGAAGCGTCCGGTGTTCACGCCTTCATCCCACAACACCGCCATGCGGTCTTCGATGCCGGCGGTGCCGTTGGGGATCTTGCTGAAGTCGTCGCGGCCAGCGGCCTTTTGCTCGGCGCAGAAGCAGCAGTGGTCGGTGGCGGTGGTGTGCAGGTTGCCCGATTGCAGGCCATGCCAGAGTGCTTCCTGATGGCCGCGGGGACGGAACGGCGGGCTCATCACATAACCGGCTGCGGTTTGCCAGTCCGGATCGCGGTAGACGCTGTCATCCAGTAGCAGGTGCCCGGCCAGCACTTCGCCGTACACCGGCTGGCCTTTGCCCCGGGCGTAGGTGATTTCATCCAGGGCCTCCTTGGTCGAGACGTGGACCAGGTACAGCGGCGTACCCAGGGTTTCGGCGATGCGGATCGCCCGGCTCGCGGCCTCGCCTTCAACCTGTGAAGGGCGCGACAGGGGATGCGCTTCCGGCCCGGTGATGCCCTGGGCCATCAGCTTGCGTTGCAGGTGATACACCAGTTCACCGTTTTCCGCATGAACGGTCGGCACCGCGCCCAGTTCCAGGCAGCGTTCGAAACTCGCCACCAGGGTGTCATCGGCAGCCATGATCGCGTTCTTGTAGGCCATGAAATGCTTGAAGCTGTTAACGCCGTGTTGGTTGACCAGCTCGGCCATTTCCTCGCGGACCTGTTCGCTCCACCAGGTAATGGCGACGTGAAAACCGTAGTCCGACGCCGACTTCTCGGCCCAGCCGCGCCACTGATGGAAGGCTTCGAGCAAGGATTGCTGCGGATTGGGAATCACGAAGTCGATGATCGAGGTGGTGCCGCCGGCCAGTCCCGCCGCCGTGCCACTGTAAAAGTCTTCGCTGGCCACGGTGCCCATGAAGGGCAGTTGCATGTGGGTGTGCGGGTCGATGCCGCCGGGCATCAGGTATTGACCGCTGCCGTCGAGCACTTCAGCCCCTGGAGGAACATCGAGGTTTTCGCCGATGGCCTTGATCACGCCGTCTGCGCAATACACATCGGCGCGATAACTTTCATCATGGGTAATAACGGTGGCGCCACGGATCAACAGAGACATTCCGAGTTCCTCGCAGGCAATGACCGGCTTGTGCCAGTTCTAGATGTTTTATATGACGCCAGCGTCAACAGGTGTATTCCTGTCAGTGCTGTCAGGAATAAAAGCTAGTCTGAGTTCCGGGAATGAGCAAGAATATTTTTTATAAGCTTATGACTGTATTAACTAATTGATAAATAAGTATTAAAAGTCTGAATCACCAAAATGGTGAGGTCTCTCACCATTTTGACGCACTTGACAGGTTCGAAATATGGTCAAGATTTCTTACGTGAAATCAGTTGTTTGTGGATGGTCTATGGTTGATGCGCGACTTTGAAAAAAAGATCAATGCACCAGATTGAGTCCTGACTGTTCGGACAACTTGGCTGGCATTCGGCCTGAGTGGCAAGACATGCAACTGAGGACTGCACCGAGGACTGCCTCGTTGACCCAATAAAACTGATAAACATCAGTTGTTTACAAAGTGTTTATGGAACTGCCCGATGCGCAAACGGGGCACCCGGCACGTTTATTGATGCCGCGAGCCTGCGATGAGCAAAAAAATAATTCAAAGAACAGTGGAGCGGCCATGCAACAGATCAGATCGCAAGTGACCGAGCGCGACGGCTTGTTTGAGCTGGAAGCCGGCAGCGATGTCCTCGACAGTCCCCGTTACAACCACGACATAGCACCGACCAGGGTGCGTGAGCGGACCTGGAACAAATGGCACATCACCGCGTTATGGGTGGGCATGGCGATCTGCGTGCCGACCTACACCCTTGGCGGGGTGTTGACCGCGTACTTCGGCCTGACCGTCGGTGAAGCGCTGCTGGCGATTCTTTTTGCCAACATCATCGTGCTGATTCCCCTGACACTGAACGCCTTTCCCGGCACCAAGTACGGCATTCCCTTTCCGGTGTTGCTGCGCTCGTCCTTCGGTGTGCTCGGTTCCAACATTCCTTGCCTGATCCGCGCCCTGGTGGCCTGTGGCTGGTTCGGCATCCAGACCATGTTCGGCGGGCTGGCGATTCACCTGTTCCTCGGTTCGGTGTTCGAGGGCTGGAAGTCTCTGGGCGGCACCGGCGAGGTCATCGGCTTCATGGTGTTCTGGGCGCTGAACCTGTGGGTGGTGATTCGCGGCGCCGAGTCGATCAAATGGCTGGAAACCCTGTCGGCTCCGCTGTTGGTGCTGGTGGGCGTAGGCTTGTTGGTCTGGGCAATGCCCAGCGTGTCGATGACCGAATTGCTGGCGATTCCGGCCAAGCGCCCCGAAGGCGCCGGCGTGGCCAGCTACTTCGCCGCCGGGCTGACCGCGATGGTCGGCTTCTGGGCCACGCTGTCACTGAACATTCCGGATTTCAGCCGCTACGCAAAAAGCCAGAAGGACCAGATTGTCGGGCAGATCATCGGCCTGCCGCTGACCATGTTTCTGTTTGCCTCGCTCGGCGTGGTGATGACCGCGGCCTCAGTGAAACTGGTGGGCGTCACGGTGTCCGATCCGGTGACCCTGATCGGTCATATCCAGAGCCCGGTGTGGGTTGCACTGGCGATGGCGCTGATCATCATCGCCACGCTGTCGACCAATACCGCAGCGAATATCGTGTCGCCGACCAATGACTTCCAGAACATCGCGCCCAAGGTGATCAACCGCACCAACGCCGTGCTGCTTACCGGATTCGTCGGATTGGCGTTGATGGCCCATGAACTGCTGAAAAAGCTTGGCCTGATCGTCTCGGATGTCAGTCTGGAAACCGTTTATTCCAACTGGTTGCTTGGGTATTCCAGTCTGCTGGGGCCGATTGCCG
Organism: Pseudomonas sp. BIC9C; assembly: GCF_034541995.1. Classification (NCBI taxonomy): domain Bacteria; kingdom Pseudomonadati; phylum Pseudomonadota; class Gammaproteobacteria; order Pseudomonadales; family Pseudomonadaceae; genus Pseudomonas; species Pseudomonas sp. BIC9C. Next base: position 13,774 of record NZ_JAWDGM010000004.1, on the reverse strand, counting down.
GGATCATGGTGGTGGACTATTTCCTGATCAAGAAACAACAACTGGACCTTGCCGGCCTGTACCGCGATGACGTGTACCCGGCGTGGAACTGGTGCGGTTTCATGGCCTTCGGCGTACCGGTGGTGTTGACGCTGCTGTCCCTGGGCAGCGATGCGTTCAGCTGGTTCTACAGCTATGGCTGGTTTACCGGCTCGGCCCTTGGTGGGGTGATTTATTACGGGTTGAGTGTGATGCGGCCTAGTCCGTCTGTCGCGAAATCACCGGTATAAGGGAGGGCCTCATCGCGGGCAAGCCCGCTCCCACAGGGTTCTCGGGTGTTCACAAAACCTGTGGGAGCGGGCTTGCCCGCGATGAGGCCTCAATATCACCGACCGATTGCCTGAAGAAATCCATAAGAACAGCCTGAGGAGATCATCATGAACGCTGCCGTCGACGTTCTGCAGTCCAGCCATCAGCACATCAACCGCGACCGCCTGTGGCAGTCGCTCATGGAACTGGCCAGGCTTGGCGCCACGGTCAAGGGGGGCGTGTGTCGCCTGGCCCTGACCGATCTCGACCGCCAGGCCCGGGACATCTTCGTCAAATGGTGTATCGATGCCGGCTGCACCGTCAGCGTCGACGCCGTCGGCAATATCTTCGCCCGTCGCCCCGGGCGCAATCCCGACCTGCCGCCGGTGATGACTGGCAGTCACATCGATACCCAGCCCACCGGCGGCAAGTTCGATGGCTGCTTCGGTGTATTGGCCGGCGTCGAAGTGCTGCGCACCCTCAATGACCTGAACATCGAGACCGAAGCACCGCTGGAAGTGGTGGTCTGGACCAACGAAGAAGGTTCGCGCTTCGCCCCGTGCATGATGGGCTCCGGCGTGTTCGCCGAAAAATTCACCCTCGAGGAAACCCTGGCCAAGGTCGATGCCGATGGCATCACCGTGGGGCAAGCGTTGAACGCCATCGGCTACGCGGGCCCGCGTCAGGTCAGCGGCCATGCGGTGGGCGCCTATTTCGAAGCCCACATCGAGCAAGGCCCGATCCTTGAAGACGAACGCAAGACCATAGGCGTGGTCATGGGCGCCCTCGGGCAGAAGTGGTTCGACCTGAAACTGCGTGGCGTCGAAGCCCACGCCGGCCCGACCCCGATGCACCTGCGCAAGGATGCCCTGGTCGGTGCCGCGGTGATTGTCGGTGCGGTCAACCGCGCCGCCCTCGGTCATCAACCCCACGCCTGCGGCACTGTCGGTTGCCTGCAAGCCTATCCCGGCTCGCGCAACGTCATCCCGGGCGAGGTGCGCATGACCCTGGACTTCCGCCATCTGGAACCGGCACGCCTGGACTCGATGATCGCCGAAGTACGCGAAGTCATCGAAACCACCTGCGAAGAACACGGCCTGACGTTCGAACTGACCCCAACCGCCGACTTCCCGCCGCTGTACTTTGACAAGGGCTGCGTCGAAGCCGTGCGCGGCGCCGCCCAAGGCCTGGGCCTTTCGCACATGGACATCGTCAGTGGTGCAGGGCACGACGCCATCTTCCTCGCCGAACTCGGCCCGGCCGGGATGATCTTCGTGCCGTGCGAAGGCGGCATCAGCCACAACGAAATCGAAAACGCCGCGCCGGATGACCTGGCGGCCGGGTGTGCCGTGCTGTTGCGGGCAATGCTGGCGGCTTCGGCGGCGGTGGCCAAGGGGGCGTTGGTGGGCTGAACTCTGTGACGTGCGCTGAATTGTTCGGCGCACGTCACAACGCGCAATCCTCAATCGTCATCCTGTTGAATCCCTCAATCAGTGGAGCAACGCGATGTCGTCCAACACCCAACCGGTCAACCTGCTGCAATCGATCCCACAGGTTTTCGAAAGCCTGACCCGGGTCCATGTCGTGCTCGATCAGCATGATCTCGATCCCTCCCTCAAGCACTTGATCCATCTGCGCGCCTCGCAGATCAACCAGTGCGGTTTCTGCGTGAAGATGCACACCCGCGAAGCCCGGGAAGCCAATGAAACCAATGAGCGTCTGGATCGCCTGATCGTCTGGCGTCATGTCAGTGATTTCAGCCATTCGGAGCGCGCCGCGCTGGCGTGGACCGAAGCCTTGACGGTGCTGGATGAAAAAACCGATTACGCCAGCCTGCGCGGTGAGCTGAGGGCGCATTTCAACGATGAACAGATCGGTGCCTTGACGGCCGAGATCGGCATGATCAACCTGTGGAACCGCTTGCAGGTGTCGAGGCACTGATTGATGAACTTCGCTGAAAACGTCGTCATTGTGTTCGAGCAGCGCCGACCCTTTTTGCTCGGCCTGGCCTATCGCATCCTCGGTTCGCGCGCCGAAGCCGAGGATGCGGTGCAAGAGTTGTTCATCAAGTGGCTGGAGGCCGACCGGGCCTCCATCGCCACGCCGGCCGCCTGGCTGACCACGGCCTGCACCCGGCACTGCATCGATGTGCTGCGCTCGGCGCACACATCCCGGGTCGACTACATCGGTACCTGGCTGCCGGAGCCGATTCATACCACCCATCAGGACTCACCCGAGCACAGGCTCGAGCTGGCTTCGTCATTGTCCACCGCGTTCATGTTGCTGCTGGAGCGCCTGACACCCAAGGAGCGCGCGGCGTACCTGCTCCACGAAATCTTTGACATGGATTACCCGCAGGTCGCCGATGCGGTCGGGGTGCAGGAAGCGGCTTGCCGCAAACTGGTGTCCCGGGCCAAGACGAGCCTGGGCAACGGACACGCCCGTTACCAACCGGAGCCCATGCGTCAAACTCAATTGCTGAGTGCGTTTCACGGCGCTATCGCCAACGGCTCGACCGTTACCTTGAGTGCCATGCTGAGCGAAGACGTTGAACTCTGCGCCGACAGCGGCGGCAAGGCCCCGGCCATCCGCGAAACCCTGTCGGGTATCGCGCGCGTGCTGGATTTCGTCGCTCAGTCGTTGCACACCTATTGGCAGGCGTGTGAATGGCTGCCCATTGAAATCAATGGTGCCCAAGGTGTCGTCATCAAGGCCGACGGCGTTATCACGGCCTCGATGACCTTTGGCTTCGATGAGGCGGGGCGGGTGAGCCGGATCTTCATCATGCGCAATCCGGACAAGCTGGCGGGGCTGGAGGGGGCGCTGAACGTGCATTAGTCAGACATCCCGAAAATGATGAAGATCCCACCGGTTCTTCGCACGATCAGACGGGTCTGCGGTCTTACTCTTCACGGGCTCCCCCTACTTGTGGAGTCACCATGAGCCAGGACGTTTTGACCACGGAAACCAATCGCCGCCAGTTGCAGCAGATCATCGCCGGTCTGTCCGACGGGGTGATACTGCTCGATCCCGACCAGAACATTCTGTGGGCCAACGAGGCGGCACTGGCCATGCACGGTGTTGCGCAAGTCAGTGACCTGGGTGCCAACGCCAAGGCGTATGCCAAGCGCTTCGCCTTGCGCTATCGCAACAACCATGGGGTGCCCGTCGACAGCTACCCGATCAACCGGCTGGGGCGCGGCGAGACGTTCAGCGATGTGCTGGTGGAAGTGACGTCGTCGGCGAATGAAGAGCGTACCTGGGTCCATCGCGTGCGCAGCCTGGTATTGGCCGACAGCCGTGGCGAGCCGGAATCGCTGGTGTTGATCATGGACGATGTCACCGACCGGGCCAGCGCCGAGCAACGCTTCGCCACAGCGTTTCGCCTGTCCCCAGTGCCGATTCTGCTGTGCAGCGCGGCTGATCAACGGGTACTGGACGTCAACGAAGCGTTCCTCGATACCCTGGGTTATCCCAGTGAAGAAGTGCTTGGGATCAGCATTGCGCAGATCGACTTCATTGATGACAAAAACGCGCGGATCTGGCTGTTCGCCACGCTGGAGAAAACCGGCAGTCTGGACCGCGTCGATGTGCGCGTACGCAGAAAAGACGCCGGGCTGATCGATTGCACCGTGTCGGCGGACACTGTGAACATTCAAGACAACCCGTGCTATCTGCTGGTACTGATGGACATCACCGAGCGTAGGCGCACCGAGCTGGAACTGGTGTCGGCCATCGAGGAAGCGATGAAGGACGCCTCATGGTTCAGCCGCACGCTGATCGAAAAGCTGGCCAACGTGAAGAACGTCAATTCACCGAAGTTGCCCAGTGTGTCCTTCACCGACCTGACCGCCCGTGAGCGCGAAGTGCTGGGCCTGATTTGCAAAGGCCGGGCCGACAAGGAAATCGCCGCTCGCCTGAAACTCGCGCCGAACACGGTGCGCAATCATGTGGCGGCGGTGTATTCGAAAATCGATGTGCATAGCCGCAGCGAGGCGATTGTCTGGGCGCGGGAGCGGGGGCTGTTCTCGAATAAGGTGTAAATGCACTAAGGCGCAGGGTGCAAATTGATGTGTCGACCCGCAGTAGTGGCTCTTGGGCTGAACAAGTGCAGCAGGTCAGTGGCCTGATCATGAGCGCGCTGCAGTGCGACGAAACGGTCGTGGCCCTGATCGAAGAGTTGCGCGATGAACTGCAGAGCAATTCCCAGCGACGCCCTGACCCGGTGATGTAAGAACTGCCAGCTTTTACTGGCATCGGTCACCGGCTGGGCTATCAGTGATTCGCAAATATTTATTTTTTTGACAGGTGTGTGGATTTTCCGCGCCGGTTCTGTTGTCACAAAAAATGTGTCGATCACTCATCGCGGGTCAACCTATGAAAATTCTTGGGAAACGCGTTATCTCACCTGTGTCGCTGGCATTCTGCGTGGCGATTCTCGGCGGTTGTGCCAGTCCGCCACCCCCTCCAGCGGTCACTCCACCCCCTCCTGAACGCACCTGCCAGGCCATGGATAAAACCGATGTGCTGGGCGATGCTCAAGGCGAAGACGGGCAGGTGACTCGAATCACCACCACGACTCGCTGCGTCACGCAGTAAATCGGGGTTTCACTCTGTGGGAGCGAGCCTGCTCGCGATGACGGCGTCACATTCAACGTCAATGTCGACTGATACACCGCTTTCGCGAGCAGGCTCGCTCCCACAGGGATTTGTGCTGTTCAAACGATCAGGACAGGAAACCGCCATCCACATTCAGCGAAACGCCGGTGGTGTAGCTCGATGCATCGCTGGCCAGGTAGAGCACCGCCCCGGCCATCTCGCTCGGATCCGCCACACGCTTGAGCGGAATCTGCTGCAGCGCGGTGTTCAAAATCGCTTCGTTCTTCACCAGTGCCGAAGCAAATTTGGTGTCGGTCAAACCCGGCAACAGGGCGTTGCAACGAATCCCGAACGGCGCACATTCCTTGGCAAAGACTTTGGTCATGTTGATCACCGCAGCCTTGGTCACCGAGTAGATGCCCTGGAACACGCCCGGCGAAACACCGTTGATCGACGCCACGTTGATGATGCTGCCGCCACCGTTTTCGCGCATCAGCTTGCCGGCTTCGACTGACATGAAGAAGTAGCCGCGGATGTTCACGTCGACGGTTTTCTGGAAGGCGCCGAGGTCGGTGTCCAGCACGTTGCAGAACTGCGGGTTGGTCGCGGCGTTGTTGACCAGGATGTCGAGGCGGCCGAATTGTTCCTTGATGCCGGCGAAAACCTGGCTGATCTGCTCCATTTCGCCGATGTGGCAGGCGATGGCGGTGGCCTTGCCGCCGGCGGCGATGATCGCATCGGCGACGTGCTGGCAGCCTTCAAGTTTGCGGCTCGACACGATCACGTGGGCGCCTTGCTGGGCCAGCAGTTTGGCGATGGCTTCACCGATGCCACGGCTGGCGCCGGAGACGAAAGCGATCTTGCCGTCGAGGTCGAACAACTGAGTCTTGGACATGGGTTTTCCTTGTTATTGAGTCGAATGCCGGGGTTGTGGCCGATGCTGTTCAGTTGAGGGCAGTCAGTGCGCGTTATCGTTCACGACCTTCGCGAGCAAACTCGCTCCTACAGGGTGGATTTGTGGATGACTTGCAAGCTCATCTGCTCCAGCAGCTTGTTCATGTGAATGAACTGCGCGAAGCGTTTGTCCTGGGTCTGGCCATGGTAGAAGCGGTAGTAGATCTGCTGCACGATGCCGGCCAGGCGGAACAGGCCGTAGGTGTAGTAGAAGTCGAAATTGTCGATGCGGATGCCCGAACGTTCGGCGTAGTAATCGACGAACTCGCGGCGGGTCAACATGCCCGGCGCATGGCTCGGCTGGCGGCGCATCATCTGCACCGGCGCCGGGTCATCGGCTTCGATCCAGTAGGCCAGGGTGTTGCCCAGGTCCATCAGCGGGTCGCCGAGGGTGGTCAGTTCCCAGTCGAGCACGCCGATGATCTGCATCGGGTTGTTCGGGTCGAGGATCACGTTGTCGAAGCGGTAATCGTTGTGCACGATGCTGGAGGTCGGATGGTCGGCCGGCATCTTGTCGTTGAGCCAGGCCTTGACCACGTCCCATTGCGGCGCATCGGGGGTCAGGGCTTTTTCGTAGCGATCGCTCCAGCCTTTGATCTGCCGCGCCACGTAACCTTCGGGTTTGCCGAGGTCAGCCAGGCCGTAGGCGTTGTAGTCGACGCGATGCAGTTCCACGAACTTGTCGATGAAGCTCTTGCACAGGGCTTCGGTTTTCGCCGAATCCAGGCCCAGTTCCAGCGGCAGGTCCGAGCGCAGGATGATGCCGTTGACCCGTTCCATGACATAGAACTCGGCACCGATCACCGATTCGTCAGTGCAGTGCACATAGGCTTTGGGGCAATACGGAAAACCGTCGCGCAGTTGATTGAGGATGCGGAATTCACGGCCCATGTCGTGGGCGGATTTGGCTTTGTGGCCAAAGGGCGGGCGACGCAGGACGAATTCCTGTTCGGGGTATTCCAGCAGGTAGGTGAGGTTTGAAGCGCCACCCGGAAACTGGCTGATCTGTGGCAAGCCGCTGAGCCCCGGAATATGGACCTTGAGGTACGGATCGATCAGGCTGACATCGAGCTCTTCGCCGGTGCGGATACGGGTGGACTGGTCATTAAGCGCCATGCTTATCCCTTCTGCTTATTCTGGAGGCCTGAAACTATTGGCTAATCTAATGCGCACACGGCGCACCCACAACCGCGAACGGCTCTTATAGGTGAGCGTGTTGCCGGCCAATCATTGCTTTTGATACAGCTGTTTGAATCGCCGTCAATGGGCAACCCGGTTCATGGCGGGTGGCAAGACAATCGGCGTCAGCACCGGTTGTCTGGAGAAAAACGCCACGAGGTTCTTGCCCACCAGTTCGACGGTGCCCTGGGTGGCTTCCGGGGACAACCCGGCGACATGGGGCGTGAGGATCACGTTGCTCAGGGTCTTGAGCACATCCGGCACCTTCGGTTCGGCGTCGAACACATCCAGCGCGGCGCCTGCGATCCGGCGTTGCTCCAGGGCGGTGATCAGGTCGGCGGTGACAACCACGCTGGCCCGGGCAATGTTGACGATAAATCCCTGGGGGCCCAACGCGTCGAGTACCTGGCGATTGACCAGGTGCTTGGTACCCAGGCCGCCGGGCGTGGCGACGATCAGGAAGTCCGAGGCGCGCGCCAGTTCGGTCGGGGTCGAGCAGAACGTGTGGGGCACATCGCTGCGATGCTGGCGGTTGTGGTAGCAAATGCTCATGTCGAAACCGGCGCCGGCACGTTTGGCGATGGCCATGCCGACCGCGCCGAGACCAAGGATGCCCAGGCGTTTGCCGGCGAGGGAAGGGCGCATGATCTTCGGCCACTCGCCACGCCGTACGGCGGCATCACAGCGCGGGACGTCGCGAACCAGCGACAGCAGCAGCGCCATGGCATGGTCGGCGACGGACGAGGCGTTGACCCCGGCGCCATTGGTAACGGTGATGCCCCGGTCGGCGGCGGCCTGCAGGTCGACGTGTTCATAGCCGGCGCCAATCACGCAGATGATCTTGAGGTTGGGCAGCGCGGCGATTTCATCGGCATACAGCCCCAATGGGCCACGGGTGAGGACGGCGTCGATCTGGCCGGCGTGCCGGGCGATGGCTTCGGCGCGCTCGGCGGGCGTCGGGGCCAGAATCAGGTGGAAGCCCTGATGTTCGAGGATAGGCAGGTAATCATTGATGGTTTCAACCAGTACCAGAACGGTTGCAGGCATGCTTGGCTCCCTGTGGGCATCGAAAAATCGGCTCGAACATCGTTTGAGATTGCTGATTTAAGGATAGCTTGGCAACCACCAGTGATCGCAGCCCGCGACAGCGCCTGCGCAACGGCGGGCAGCGCGACATAGTGGTCGCCGCGCTCAGTGTGGGGGGCTGGCGAAGCCTGCGATTTTTTGGCGTGGATCGAGGTCGCTTTACCTGGACTGCGCGAGAGCGGCCCGGGCAGCCTCTAGAATTTCATCCGACAGCGGGTCGCCGCGGGTGGCCCGGGACAGCATCAGCGCGCCGAACATCAGCGAATACTGCACCAGTGCCTGCTGCCGTTTACCGGCTTCGTCCTCTGTATCCAGTAGCGAGCCGAGCGAGTCGAGCAGGTTGTTCAGGCCCTGCATATAGGTTTGACGCAAACCGCTCTCGGCGGCCTCGTGGCACATGTCCCCGGCAAAGGCCACCACCGGGCAGCTGTCGCCCGGATTGTCCCGGCTTTCATTGGACAGGTACGGTCCGATCACGGCGCGGCGGGCAGCGTCCTTGCTGTCATGCTCGGCCACCCGCGCTTGCCAGCGTTGCGCGGCTTGCTCGAAAGCCCGGCCACTGGCCTCTTGTGCCAGGGCTTCCCTGGATTCGAAGTGCCCGTAGAAGCCGCCGTGGGTCAGGCCCGCGGCAGCCATCACATCGACAACACTGATCCCGTGCAAACCGCGTTCGCGAAACAGCCGTGTGGCGGCATCGACGATGATCTCGCGGTTGAGGTCGGCTTGTTTGCGGGAAACTCGGGGCATGGGTCACTCTCGGGTCTACAGGTTGAACGTCAGAGGGCGTATTGGGCAATCCCGTTGCCGAACGACCAGTTCTCTTTTTTCACTTCCACCAGATTGATGAAAACATCCTCCAGGCGCACGGCCAGCTCTGCGTGAAGGCTTTCGGCGATGTTTTTGTAGAGGTTTTTTTTCTGCTCGACGGTTCGCCCCTCGCTCATGGTGATCTGGATCACCACCAACTGGTCCGTGCGGTTGATGCCCAGATAACCGGGATCAAAGATGAAATGCTGCTCATCGTGTTCGGCCAGGATCTGGAAATTATCGTTCTCCGGCACGCCGATGGTGTTGTGCATGGCGGCGTAGATCAATTGGCCGATGCGTTTGGCGTGGGTGGGGTCCTGATGTTTTTTGATGTCGACGCGAACCAGTGGCATGGGAAGACTCCGGAAAGATACAGGTCAGTTAAAAATACATGACGTTTAACCTTTATCAAGCGCACATCGTCGGCTGGCGTTGATTGCGACCCCCTGTAGGAGCGAGCTCGCTCGCGAGAAACCCGCGAGCACCGCGGGGTGTCTGGTTTCCAGCGTTATCGTTGACGACCATCGTCGGAACGCCGCCCGGAGCAAGCTCGCTCCTACAGTGGTAGGGTGCAGAGGTGCAACCTGGTACCACCGTTCCTCACCTAAGTCTTTGCTTCTGTTCAGTAATCCTCCAGAATCGCGCCCCTGTTTCGGCCAGGGCGCTGCCTGTCGGGTATTCCGACGCGTCCCGGCCGGGTGGCAAGTGACCGGAATGTGGAGATCCCACCGGATGAATGATCAGGCCAATAGCGTCAACAAACGCTATGTAGCAGCAACACCAGCGACACTTTCGAGCTGGAACCGCCAAGACACTACCTGGATGCTGGGCCTGTTTGGCACGGCGATTGGTGCGGGAACCCTGTTTTTGCCGATCAACGCAGGCCTGGGCGGATTCTGGCCGCTGCTGGTCCTGGCGTTGCTGGCGTTCCCGATGACCTTCTACGCACACCGCGGGCTGACCCGTTTCGTGCTGTCCGGGCGCGAAGGCGCCGACATCACTGAGGTGGTGGAGGAGCATTTCGGGATCAAGGCCGGCGCGCTGATCACCTTGCTGTACTTCTTCGCCATTTTCCCGATCCTGCTGATCTACAGCGTGGCCCTGACCAACACCGTGGGCAGTTTCCTCGAGCATCAACTGCACATCATGCCGCCACCGCGTGCCGTGCTGTCGCTGGTGCTGATCCTCGGCCTGCTGGCCGTGGTGCGTTGCGGTGAGCAACTGATCGTCAAGGCCATGAGCCTGATGGTCTACCCGTTCATCGTCGCCCTGCTGTTTCTGGCGGTGTACCTGATTCCCCACTGGAACGGCGGTATCCTGACCACCGCCAGCAGCGTGCCGGCGCCGTCGGCGTTGCTGCACACCTTGTGGCTGGCGATTCCGGTGATGGTGTTCTCGTTCAACCACTCGCCGATCATTTCGGCGTTCGCCGTGGACCAGAAGCGTCGCTACGGGGAGCATGCCGAGGAGCGCAGCTCGCAGATCCTGTCCCGCGCCCACCTGCTGATGGTGGTGATGGTGCTGTTCTTCGTCTTCAGCTGTGTGCTGACCCTGTCGCCAGCGCAACTGGCTGAAGCCAAGGCGCAGAACCTGTCGATCCTGTCGTACCTGGCCAACCACTTCAGCAATCCGACCATCGCCTTTGCGGCGCCGTTGATTGCCTTCGTGGCCATTTCCAAGTCGTTCCTGGGGCACTACATCGGCGCCAGCGAAGGCCTCAAGGGCCTGATCGTCAAGAGCGGCAAGCGTCCATCCGCCAAGTCGCTGGACCGCATGACCGCTGCGTTCATGCTGGTGGTGTGCTGGATCGTCGCGACACTCAATCCGAGCATTCTCGGGATGATCGAAACCCTGGGTGGTCCGGTGATTGCGGCGATCCTGTTCCTGATGCCGATGTACGCCATCCGCAAGGTGCCGGCGATGGCACGCTATCGCGGTCAGGCGTCCAACGTCTTTGTGACGGCGGTGGGCTTGGTGGCGATTTCGGCGTTGGTGTATTCGCTGAGTGCGTGATTGCTGTTTGATTTGGTGAGTCAATGACGGCTGATCCGGTTTTCGGGTTGGCCGTTTTTTTTGGGGGGATCTCGGGGGAGCGAGCCTGCTTGTGAAGGCGGCGTGACAGTTGGTCGGGTTTTTGGATGGTGGGCATATCCATTGTTGTGGTGATGGCCACTATTGGTTCCGCCTTTACGGCGGGTTACTTGGAGAAGCGCCAAGTAACCAAGCGCTTTATCCCCTGACGTACGGCCCTTCGCTTAGGCTCAGGGTTCCCTCGCTCCGGTCCTGCTCCGTGGGCCCGCCGCGATCGGCCATCCATGGCCGTACGCGGCTAACCCGGCATCCATGCCGGGTTGCCCACTGCGCAGAACCTGCGCTCGGCCTCTCGACGGGGCAGGGCAGATCAAAAGCAAAAGCAAAAGCAAAAGCAAAAGCGAGGCGGCCTGCTGCGGGCCGACCTGGCTATCGTGGCTGTACTCAATTTTCTGTAGGAGCGAGCTTGCTCGCGAAAAATGCCCAGACAACGTGTTCATCCAGACACCCCGCGTCATCGTTGACGTCCATCGCGAGCAGGCTCGCTCCTACAGGGAATCGGGGACGCCAGCCAAAGCCAGGTCGGCTGTCAGGCCGCCTCGCTTTGGCTTTGGCTTTTGATCTTCTTGCCCCCTCGAGAGGCCGAGTGGAGGTTCTGCGCAGTGGGCAAACCGGCATGGATGCCGGTTTAGCCGCCGCCGGCCATGGATGGCCGATGGCGGCGGGCCCACGGAGCAGGACCGGAAGGAGGGCATGCCGAGCCTAAGCGAGGCACCGAACGTCAGGGGCAAAGCGTTTTGGTTACTTTGGCGCTTTTCCAAAGTAACTCGCCGTAAGGGCGAAACCATAAGTGGCCGTAACCGCAGCAATGGATATGTACGCGGTTAAAGCCCCAAGTCAGCCCTTTCAAACCCGCTCAAAAATCGCCGCAATCCCCTGACCACCACCAATGCACATGGTCACCAGCGCGTAACGGCCACCGGTGCGGTGCAGTTCGTGGATGGCCTTGGTGGCGATGATTGCGCCGGTTGCGCCTACCGGGTGGCCCAGGGCGATGCCGGAACCGTTCGGGTTGACCTTGGCTGGGTCGAGGTCCAGTTCCTGGCTGACGGCGCAGGCCTGGGCGGCGAAGGCGATGTTGGCTTCGATCACGTCCAGGTCGGCGATGGTCAGGCCGGCGCGCTTGAGCGCCAGGCGCGTGGCCGGGATCGGGCCCAGGCCCATGAATTCCGGTTCGACGCCGGCATGGGCGTAGCTGACCAGGCGGGCAAGGGGTTTCAGGTTATTGGCCTGGACCGCGTTGCCGGTGGCCATGACCAGTGCGGCGGCGCCGTCGTTGAGGCCCGAGGCGTTGCCGGCGGTGACCGAGCCGTCCTTCTTGAACGCCGGCTTCATCGCCGCCAGCTGTTCCAGGGACGTGGCGCGCGGATGCTCGTCGACGCTGAACAGTTTGGTGCCCTTGCGATCCTGGATTTCCACGGTCGCGATCTGCTCGCCGAAGTAGCCGTTGGCAATCGCATGGGCGGCGCGTTTCTGGTCTTCCAGGGCCAGGGCGTCCTGCATCTGGCGGGTGATGCCATTGCGCTCGGCGACGTTCTCGGCGGTGATGCCCATGTGGATGCCATGGAAGGGGTCATGCAGGATCCCGAGCATGTAGTCGATGACCTGGGCGTTGCCCATGCGCGAACCCCAACGGGCCGAAGGCATCAGGTAGGGACCGCGGCTCATGGATTCGGCACCGGCACCCACGACGATTTCAGCATCGCCCAGCAGCAGTGTCTGCGCAGCGTTGATGATGGCTTGCAGGCCCGAACCGCACAGGCGGTTGACGTTGTAGGCAGGGGTTTCCTTGGGGATGCCGGCATTCATCGCCGCGACGCGGGAGATGTAGGCGTCGCGGGTTTCGGTCGGGATCACGTTGCCCATCACCAGATGGCCAACGAGCGCCGGGTCCACGGCGGCCCGTTGCAGGGCCGCTTTTACGGCCGTGGTCGCCAGGTCGGCCAGTGGCACGTCCTTGAGCGAACCGCCGAAGGTACCGATGGCGGTACGGGCGGCACTGACGACGTAGATTTCCGGAGTGTTCATGGCTGGTTTCCTTTCGGTGGATTCTTATCTGTACTGCGATTGAGCAGGGCGTTCAAGGCGGTTTTCGCCTCGTCGGTGTTCAAGCGCTGAATGAACAGGGTGTTTTCTTCGCGCAGGGTGGCTTCCAGTTCGGCCAGGGAAGCCTGTTTCATCAGTTGCCGCGATTGGCGCAAGGCTTGCTGGGGCATGGCCAGAAAGCGCCGGGCGATTGTTGTGGCCGCCGCCAGGCATTGTTCGCCGTCATCGAAGGCTTCGTTGGCCAGGCCCCAGGCCACCGCTTCATTGCCGTCCAGGCCATTGCCCAACAGGAGCAGGCTCGCGGCACGGGCATGGCCGAGCCGGCGTGGCAGCAACAGGCTGGCGCCAAATTCGGGGCACAGGCCGATGTTGACGAACGGCATGCGCAACTTGGCGTTGCGGGTGACCAGCACCTGGTCGCAATGCAACAGCAACGTGGTGCCGATGCCGATGGCGGCCCCGCAGACTGCCGCAATCAGCGGCTTTTGCAGGCGCGTGACGACTTTCATCAGGCGGAACGCCGGGGCGTCCAGATGCGTCGGCGGATGCTGGAGGAAATCCACCAGGTCATTGCCGCTGGTAAAGCAGGCCGGGCCGCCGGTGAGGATGATCACGCCGGTCTGCGCGTCTTCGTCTGCAGCCAGCAACAGGTCGGCCAGTTGCGTGTACATGGCGTTATTCAGCGCGTTGAGCTTGTCCGGGCGGTCGATGGTCAGCGTCAACA
>NZ_JAWDGM010000003.1:0-694107 GCF_034541995.1 Pseudomonas sp. BIC9C | reverse complement strand
AAACCGTTCCACTGGGCATCGCGGTGGCGCTTGAGTTCACCGGCCCATTGGCCGTGGCGATCTACGCCTCGCGTCGCGCAATCGACTTTTTGTGGATCGCCCTGGCTGCCGTCGGCTTGCTGTTACTGATACCAACAGGAGAAGCGACCGCTGGCATCGATCTGGTCGGCGCCGGTTATGCCTTGGGTGCCGGGATCTGCTGGGCACTGTACATTTTGTTCGGGCAAAAAGCGGGGGCCGATAATGGCGTGCAAACCGCCGCACTGGGGGTCATGATCGCGGCGTTCTTCGTCGCTCCTATCGGTATTGTCCATGCGGGTTCCGCCTTGCTGACCCCTTCATTGATCCCTGTCGCCCTCGGCGTCGCCGTCTTGTCCACAGCCCTCCCCTACACCCTGGAGATGGTCGCCCTGACCCGCATGCCTGCCAGAACCTTCGGCACGCTGATGAGTATCGAGCCCGCCTTCGGCGCGTTATCGGGCTTGCTGTTCCTTCACGAATACCTCTCGCTGTCGCAGTGGATGGCAATCCTGTGCATCATTCTGGCATCCGTCGGTGCAACCATGACCATGAGCACTGCCGCCAGACCGGCAGTAGCGGCAGATTGAAAGCAGATATGACACGGCTCTGGTATTTGCCGCTCAATTAGGCCATGTTTAGCCCCGCACCCCAGAGCCATACCATGGACAATTTCAGATAGGGCTATCGATAGGCGTCAATCGAAAGCGAATGCAGCCAGACCCGGGCACAAGATCCGGGGACGCTATAAGGACAGTAATGAAACGAATTTTGATACTGATCGCCGTACTTGCAATTGCGGGCTGCGCAGCGACATCAAAAACACAGATCAAGCACGGCAAGAAAGGGTTACACATCAACTGTTCCGGGCTGTCTTCATCCTGGGACAAGTGCTACGCCAGCGCCGCCAACTCCTGCGCGCCCAAGGGCTACAAGGTCATCGCCAAGTCCGGAGACACCGTGGAAGAGCCCGGCGATTATCCGTTTGGCCTCAACCCTGCGGGTTATACCAGCCGCAGCATGATTGTCATCTGCAAATAGGCAGGGCCGTCGCGTCAGGTTCTCGGACTTGCGATCTGACGGCCAATCTCCTCGTAACTGGACTTCAGCACTGTGCGCTGGATATCCGGGCTAGCCAGCATGCGCGCTACGACCAGTGCGCCAATACATTGCGACAGAATCGCCCACGCCAGGCTGTCGCTTTGCAGAACGCCCGCCCAACTCTCCTGAAGCCGACAAATCCAGTGTTCTGCCTGTTGGCGGACAGTCACGTCGGAACGGGCAATTTCCGCCCCCAATGCCGGTAATGCACAACCGGTTTCCGGATTCTCGACGTGAGACATGCTCAGGTACAGTTTCAAGCAGCGCTCAAGCTTGTCACGGTCCTGCCCTTCACCCAGTCGCGCCAGACTTTGACCCAGCTCACGTTCGACAATGGTTGCGAACAACTCGTCTTTGGACGAGAAGTGGCTGTAGAAGGCGCCGCCACTCAAGCCAATCGCCTTCATCAGGCCATCCACACCCACCGTTGAAAATCCGGACCTCTTGGCCGATACCGCACTGCTTTCCAGCAGCTTTTGCCTGGTTTCCAGCTTGTGACTGGCCGAATAACGCATTGCCCTTCTCCCTAAATCGCTCACCTTGACGTCTGTCAAATCGTAGCATAACGTTCGTTTAGCTAACGATCGTTTACCAATAAGGGATCCACCCATGAATAACAAGAAGGTCGTACTGGTCGTCGGTGCAGGTGATGCCACAGGCGGCGCCATTGCCAAACGTTTTGCCCAGGAGGGTTTTGTCGCCTGCGTCACCCGCCGCAGCGCGGACAAACTCCAGCCACTAGTGGATGCCATCACGGCCGATGGCGGCGAGGCCCACGGTTTTGCCTGCGATGCACGCAAGGAGGAAGACGTGATCGCGCTGGTCGAGCAGATCGAAAATCAGGTCGGCCCCATCGAAGCATTTGTCTTCAACATCGGCGCCAACGTGCCGTGCAGCATTCTCGAAGAAACCGCCCGCAAGTATTTCAAGATCTGGGAAATGGCCTGTTTTTCCGGTTTCCTCAACGCCCGTGAAGTCGCCAAGCGCATGGCCAGGCGCCAGCGGGGCACGATCCTGTTCACCGGCGCCACCGCAGGCATGCGAGGCGCTGCCGGGTTCGCCGCATTTGCGGGAGCCAAGCACGGCATTCGAGCACTGGCGCAAAGCATGGCCCGAGAGCTCGGGCCGATGAATATTCACGTTGCCCATGTCGTCGTCGACGGCGCCATCGATACCGACTTCATTCGTGAAAGTTTCCCCGAAAAATACGCCACCAAGGATCAGGATGGCATCCTCAATCCCGAGCATATCGCCGAAAATTACTGGTACCTGCACAGCCAGCCCCGCGATGCCTGGACCTTCGAACTGGACCTTCGCCCCTGGAGCGAACGCTGGTAACTTCTCCGACACAACAATAAGACGAGAGCCTTGAACATGAGCAAAACCGTGGAGTTCTACTTCGACCTCGGCAGCCCCGCCACCTATCTGGCCTACACCCAGCTACCGAAGATCTGCGCACAGACCGACACCCGGTTGATCTACATTCCGCTCTTGCTGGGCGGAGTGTTCAAAGCCACTGGCAACGCCTCTCCGGTGACTGTACCGGCCAAGGGTCGCTACATGTTTCAGGATCTGGACCGCTACGCCAAACGCTATGGCGTGCCTCTCAAATTCAATCCTCACTTCCCGATCAACACCTTGATGCTCATGCGTGCTGTAACAGGGATGCAGTTGCGCCACCCTGACCGCTTTGCGGCCTTCATCGATTGCCTGTTCAAGGCCATTTGGGTCGACGGTCGCAACCTGGATGAACCGGCAACCGTTGCGGCAGTGCTCAGTGAAAACGGTTTCGATCCACAAGAGGTCCTGGCCCTGACCGCCGATGAAGAAGTCAAAGCCCTGCTCAAGGACAACACCGAAAAAGCCGTAAAGCGTGGCGTATTCGGAGCCCCAAGCATGTTTGTCGACAACCAGCTGTACTTCGGCCAGGATCGACTGGATTTCGTGGTCGAAGCCTTGAGTTGAATCTCGACCGCAAACCGCCCCTTTGTCGACCATGCAGCTCAGGCGCAGGAAAAGCGCCTGAGCTGTATCGAAACAAATAGCGGCAGCCGATCAAACAGCCGCGGTGCGGGTATTGAGCCACTCCAATGCGGCACCCTCGACCAACGGGCTCAAGCGTTCGCGCACTTCGGCGTGGTAAGCGTTGAACCACTGTTTTTCCTCCTCGGACAACAGCGATACTTCCAGGCAACGCGTGTCGATCGGGCACAGGGTCAGCGTTTCGAACTTCAGGAACTCGCCGAATTCGCTTTTGCCCGCCTCACGGTTCATCGCCAGGTTTTCAATGCGCACACCCCAACGACCCGGACGATAGGTACCCGGCTCAATGGACGTGATCATGCCGGGTTGCATCGCGGTTTGCGGTGCAGGTGCGGCCTGATAGGCGATGACTTGCGGACCTTCGTGGACGTTCAGGAAGTAACCGACACCATGACCGGTGCCGTGACCGTAGTCGACACTTTCCGCCCAGATGGGCGCGCGGGCGATGGCATCGAGCAGCGGCGACAGAATGCCTTTGGGGAACTGCGCGCGGGACAAGGCAATCACGCCCTTGAGCACGCGAGTGCAATCGCGTTTTTGCTCATCGGTCGGTGTGCCCACCGCAACCATCCGCGTGATGTCGGTGGTGCCGCCCAGGTACTGGCCACCGGAGTCGATCAACAGCAGACCGTCCCCTTCGATTACCGCATGTTCTTCTTCGGTAGCGTGGTAGTGCGGCATCGCGCCATTGGCGTTGAACGCGGCGATGGTGTTGAAACTCAGCGACACATAATCAGGACGGCGCTCACGGGCGGCGGTGAGTTTTTCGTCGATGGTCAGCTCGGTGATGCGCTCGCGGCCCAGCGCCGAGTCCAGCCAGGCGAAGAATTCACACAGCGCTGCACCGTCCTGTTCCATGGCCTGACGGATGTGCTCGGCATCGGCCAGGCTCTTTTGCGATTTGGCCAGGGTCGTCGGGTTCAGGCCTTCGATCAGTTTCACCCCGCTGTCGAGGTTGTCCAGCAAGCCCGCCGTGACCCGTGCCGGGTCGACTTGCAAGCTTGCGCCGCTCGGCACGGCGCGCAGTGCGGCAGCGACTTCGCTGTAATCGCGCAAGGTCACCCCGTCCTGTTCGAGGATTGCACGCAACTCGGCGCTGACTTTGCTCAAGGCGACAAACAGCGTAGCCTGTTGCTGATTGATCAAGGCGAAGGAAACAAACACCGGGTTGAACGACACGTCACCGCCACGCAGGTTGAACAGCCAGGCGATGTCATCGAGGGTGGCGATGAAATGCCAGTCGGCCCCCCGCGCCTGAAGGGTTTCACGCAGTTTGGCGAGTTTTTCGCCACGGCTGACGGTCGCCTGTGGTGGCAAGTGCTGATAGATCGGTTCGTCCGGCAGGCTTGGGCGGTCGCTCCAGACTCCGTTCAACAGGTCGATGTCGGTGCGCAGACGGGCGCCACGCTCTTCAAGTTTACCGCCCAGGGTCCGTGCCGAAGCCACGGCCATGACCGCGCCATCGACCGCGACCACGCCACCTTCCGGGGTTTGCTCGGCCAGCCATTCCAATGGCCCGGGTTGACCCGGTTGCAGCTTGACCAGATCAATACCGCTGCCCTTGAGTTCCTTGGTCGCCTGTTCCCAATAACGGCTGTCGGCCCAGACGCCGGCAAAATCCGGGGTCACGATCAGGGTGCCGACCGAACCATGGAACCCCGACAACCACTGGCGCCCCTGCCAGTAACCCGGCAGGTATTCGGACAGATGCGGGTCGGCCGACGGCACCAGCAAGGCGTGAATGCCCTCCCGGCTCATCAGTTCGCGGGTTTGCGCCAGGCGCTGGGGCACCGATCCATGGGTCGAAAGCTGCGTATTCATCGTGTCTCCTGCTAACCACTTCATCATTATTGTTGAGTGCCGATCAACGTCGGCGCTTCGTCGCCCTATTGCCAGAATGCCGGAGCACTGGCACAGGCTGCCTTGATCAGTTGAACCGCCTGGTCGATGTCCTGCTCGGTGGTGAACCGCCCGAGGCTCAAGCGGATGGTGCGACTGGCCGAGCGGGCATCATGCCCCAGGGCCAGCAGTACATGGGATGGGGTATTGCTCGCAGAATTGCAGGCCGAGGTCGCGGAAAACGCGATCGAAGCCTGCAACGCTGCCGGGTTGAACTCGCCTTCACTGAAGGTCAGGCTCAGGGTATGGGGGATGCGCCGGGTCGGGCTGCCGTTGAGCCGCACACCGGGAACGCTCTGCAATTGCTCGAGCAAGCGTTCACGCAAACGCACGATGACGGCTTTCTCTTCATCGAAGATCGCTGCCGCCAGAGCGAATGCCGAACCCATGGCCACGATCTGATGGGTCGCCAGGGTGCCGGAACGCAAGCCGCCCTCATGCCCGCCGCCATGGATCTGCGCCTGCAATCGTTGTTGTGCACGCGGACCGACGTACAACGCACCGATGCCTTTGGGGCCATAGAGCTTGTGCGCGGAAAACGACATCAGGTCCACCGGCCACTGCGCGAGGTCGATTGCCACTTTGCCCGCGCCCTGTGCAGCGTCGACATGGAACAACGCCCCGCGGTCACGCACCCCCTGGCCGATGGCGGGAATATCGTTGAGCGTACCCAGTTCGTTGTTGACCAGCATCAGCGACACCAGGAAGGTGTCCTCGCGCATAGCTTCGCTGACCGCTTGCGCGGTGATCAGCCCTCCGGCGTCCGGCACCAGGTACGTCACGGCTACACCGGCATCCTGCAGTTGCCTGGCAGTATCGAGAATGGCCTTGTGTTCAATCTGGCTGGTGATGATATGGCCGCCGCCAGCACCGCGGGCCTGGGTCACGCCCTTGAGCGCGAGGTTGTTGGATTCGGTGGCGCCTGAAGTCCAGACGATTTGCTCCGGTGTCGCGCCGACCAGTTCGGCGACCTGGCGTCGCGCCTGCTCCACCGATTGCCGGGCCTGCTGGCCGAAGACGTGGGAGCTTGAAGCAGGGTTGCCGAAATTGCCGGAAAAACCCAGACACTCGACCATCACCTTGATGACCCGCTCATCCACCGGCGTGGTGGCGGCGTAATCGAAATACAACGGACGTTTATTCATAAAGGACTCGCAGAGCGTGTTCCGGGATCAGGAAGCTCGTGACTGTAAACGGCAAAGCGCAGCCTTGTGAGCTGCGCGCTGTTTTCAGAACGTTACCAATACCTGATCGGATGCCGTTAAAGAAGGACTACTTCATTTAATAGTGCGTAGGAACGCTCCTGAAAAGTCAGCTTAACAGGCATCGGGCAACCGGTTGAAGCAATGCGTCAGCTAAAGCTTTCGAGCATCAGCGGATACAGCGACCCCACGAGCAGCGCGGCCATGCCCCAATTGAACAGGCGCAGCCAGCGGCGATCCTTCAGAACGTTGCGCAGCAGCGTGCCGCAAGCGGCCCAGACACCGACGCTCGGCAGGTTGATGATGGCAAAAACGGCCGCAATCACGATCACATTGGTGAAGTAACCTTGCATCGGCGTGTAGGTGCTGATGGCGCCAATGGCCATGATCCAGGCCTTGGGATTGACCCACTGGAACGCGGCGGCGCCCAAATAACTGATCGGTTTCGCCTCGCTCTGCTGACTTTCCGACATTGGCCCGGAATGGGCGATTTTCCACGCCAGGTACAGCAAATACGCCGCCCCCACATAACGCAGCACGGTGTAGAGCAAAGGGTAGGTCTGGAATACCGCGCCAAGGCCGAAACCGACCGCCACCACCAGTACGAAGAAGCCACAGGTGATGCCGAGCATGTGCGGAATCGTGCGGTTGAAGCCGAAGTTCACCCCGGATGCCAGCAACATGGTGTTGTTCGGGCCGGGTGTGATCGAGGTGACGAGGGCGAACAGGGCAAAGCCCAGCAGCAGATCGAGTGAGAGCGTCATGGGTGGTAGTCCGTCAGGGTCGGTCAGGTGTTGACCCTATCGCACACCTAGGGCGAAACCCATGGACAGTTACACGAAACTTGGGCCAGTACAGTTTCGCCTCAGCTCGGACGACCGTGAAGCTGTACAGATCGCCCGGCGTTCATTTCACCCTGGTTGTCGAAGCCGAACGACTTTTTCGGCTGGCCGAGCAATTCGGCTTTTTTCGCGTGGTATTCGTCGAAGGACAATCCGCGGCGGTTCAGCGCTTCCAGCGCCAGTTCCCTGGTTTCTTCAGCCGTGTAAGGGCGAAGCTCCGGGGAAACATGGCTGGCACATCCGGCGAGTACGGAGACGGCGAGCATCAGCAAAGTGGCGATCATCGGTTTCATTTCTGGCGTCCTGGCGACTGGGTTCGTGGCAATGAACACAGGCTACCCGCGCCTCCCGGGCAGCAGAAATCAACGCTTTCAATAGTGGCTATCAGGAAATGGCGATCATTGCCCTGATCAGCACGGGTCCACCAGGCTGCAATGCAATGCGTTGTCGTCGCTGCGCTGCAGACTGTGAAGGACCTGGAACGATCCGAAGGTCACTGCCTTCGCCTGATGGGCGCGGATCAACTACCAGAAATCCGGTTCGCCGTTTTCAAAGGCTCGAAACGCAGCCTCCCCGGCTTCGCGGGTTTGCCATTGCAGAAAATTGAGCACGCGCCGGCCATCGTCGCTGGCCTGGACGATGGCACTTGTGTGGCATTGCTGCTCGTCGGGCGCTCGGTGAGGTGAAAGAGGCTGGCCTATATTTATTCGGCCATGTAATGGCACAGGCACTTTTCATTCAGACAACAAGAACAGGGAGATCCATCATGAGCGTCAAACCCATTCCAGAGGGGTATCACAGCATCACCCCCTATCTGGGCATCAACAAGGCCGCCGAAGCCATCGCCTTCTACAAGAAAGCCTTTGGCGCCATTGAAGTCATGCGCCTGAACATGCCCGATGGCGGTGTCGGTCACGCCGAACTGCGCATCGGTGATTGTCCGATCATGCTGGGCACACCATGCGATCAAGGGCCACTGAGCAATCCGGACAATTCGCCGTCCGTGGGTT
Source organism: Pseudomonas sp. BIC9C (assembly GCF_034541995.1). Taxonomy (NCBI): domain Bacteria; kingdom Pseudomonadati; phylum Pseudomonadota; class Gammaproteobacteria; order Pseudomonadales; family Pseudomonadaceae; genus Pseudomonas; species Pseudomonas sp. BIC9C. Next base: position 685,992 of record NZ_JAWDGM010000003.1, on the reverse strand, counting down.
TGCATTTGTACGTGACGGATGTCGACAAGTCCTACAAACAGGCCATCGCTGCCGGCGCGACCGTTGTATCCGAGGTCAAGGATCAATTCTATGGCGACCGCACCGGCACCTTGAAGGATCCCTACGGGCACCTGTGGTTCCTGGCCACGCGCAAGGAAGACCTGACCCAGGAACAGATCGAGCAACGGGCGAAGGAGATGTTCAGCCAGGGTTGAGACTTTCGTTACCCTCCCGGCACTCATCGCGAGCAAGCTCGCTCCCACATTGGGTCCCCGATCTTGCGCGGGACTTGTGACCACTGAAGCCCCCTGTGGGAGCGGGCTTGCCCGCGATGAGGCCGGCACATCCAATAGATCTGTTGACTGACACTGCGCCTTCGCGAGCAAGCCCGCTCCCACCGTTTGATATCCAGTGAATGTAAATCCTCCGCAGGTTGCCCTGCCTCTCCGCCTCTCGCGAAACATTTTCTTTCATTTCCCCTTTCGGGATTTCCCCTGCTCATCCGTCCTACATAGATGCAGTCCTTTCGCGTAGGCAAAAGCCACGACTGGACCTTCAGGGCGCTCATCCCTGCGAAGCCCGCAGCCGAGTTGCCTCTCATCCAGGCAAGACCTCCAACATGTCAAAGAAGTCCCGTTCAAAAATCTGGTTCCTGGTCCATAGCTGGCTGGCGCTGCCGATCTGGTTTTTCGTGCTGATCGTCTGTGTGACCGGCACCCTGGCGGTGATCAGCCAGGAAATCGTCTGGCTGGCCAATCCGCCGATGCGCGCCAGCCAGCCCTCGGACGATGCACCATTGCTCAGCTATCAGCAGGTCCTCGAAGCCATCAACCGGGCTGAACCGCAGACCGTGGTGCAGAGCATCAGCCGCCCCGACGAATCGCACTTCGCCCTGGATGTCGAAGTCAGCTACCCCGACGGGCGCTCGGTGGTGATTTATGTCAATCCATACAGCGGCGTGATCCAGGGTGTCGCGCCGGAATTCAACTTCCGCGCCTTTACCCGCGCCCTGCACGCTTGGTGGCTGGTGCCGTTCACCAATGGCTATAGCTGGGGCTGGTACCTGGTGTCGTTTCTCGGATTGCCGTTGCTGGCATCGCTGATCACCGGGTTGGTGGTCTACAAACGTTTCTGGAAAGGCTTTTTCCGCCCGACCCTGCGCATTCGCCACGGCGCACGGATTTTCTGGGGCGACTTTCACCGCTTGAGCGGCATCTGGTCGATCTGGTTCATCGCGGTGATTTCCATCACCGGCACCTGGTTTCTGATCCAGGCATTGCTGTCCGATAACCAGATTTCCATTTCTACCGAAAAGATCATCCCGGCGATGTCCCGTGAAGCGGTGCCACTGTCAGCCGATGGCTCGCCCCCACCGCGTATCGACCTTGATCGCGCGGTTGAAATCGCCACACAGAAAATCTCCGGGCTGGAGGCCAGTTTCGTCAGCCTGCCGGGCAATGCCTACAGCCACCTGGATGTCGGCGGACGCGGTTGGTATCCGCTGATGTTCCAGACCGCCACCCTCAACCCGTACAACGGCGAAATCGCTGCCTCGCGCCTGATTTCGGACCGCTCGACCCTGGAGTTCGTCACCGAGTCCATGCGCCCGCTGCACACCGGCGACTTCGGTGGCTTGTGGATCAAGTTGATCTGGGCGTTCTTCGGCCTGCTGCTGAGCATGATGGTGCTCAGCGGGTTGCTGGTCTGGACCAAGCGCACGGCACTGGCCACGGCCAATGCCTTCAAGCGCGGCAACAAGAAACAGCGCGGCACCACGGCGCAACCGGCCACCCGCAACGAAGCGTCGGAGGCCAACCTGTGAGCAAAGTCACCGCGGTCGCACAACCCTCGCGCCTGAGCCTGTTCTGGCACAAATGGCGCTTCCACCTGAACGTCCTGTTGCTGCTGATTCCACTCGGCTTCATGCCCAAGTACTTCGCCGACGAGGCGCTGATGCGTGGCGACAGTGGCCTTGGCGAACGGGAGGTCGGCGAAGTTCAGGTCGGCCCATGGAGCCTGCGCCTGGCGGAGTTGCGCAACGCCGCGCCCATGCGCGACGGCCCGGTCGGCTACATGAAGGGCTTCAACGCAGCGCTGTGCGATGCCTGTATCGGGCAGGTCAAGGCCACGTACCTGCGCATCGGCAAGCCCCGCAGCCTGCGCGCGGCCGGGGTGATTTTCTTCGGCACGCCGTACCGCATGGGCGCCTCGCTACCCGTCCCGGAAAAGACCACGGCCGACGCCGAACTGTGGATCACCATGGAAGGCTGGGACGGCGCCATGCATCAGGCATCCATTCCTTTGAGCCAGGCCTCCCCCGCCACCATCGCCTGGCTGAACAAACAAGGAGGCAAACCATGATCCAACCTTTTCGCCCGCTCAACGCCGTGTTGCTGGTGCTCTGCGCCGGTTTCAGCGCCGGCGCCCTGGCCCACAACCCGATGTGCGAATGCAAGGCCATCGACGCCGAGCAGATCAAGTGCACCGGCGGTTTTTCCGACGGCAGCGGCGCGCCGGGCGTGACCCTCGATGTGATCGGCTACGACGAAACCATTCTGGTGCCGGGCAAGCTCGGCGCCGACTCGACCCTGACCTTCAAGAAGCCCGGCGCCGAGTTCTATGTGCTGTTCGATGCCGGCCCCGGCCACGTCGTGGAAATTGACCAAGCGGATATCGAGGCGCCATGAGCATTCCAACGACCCAAGTCGTGCGCCCGGCCGGGGCCGGTCACGAAACCCTCTACGTTCTGCTGCTGTGCCTGATCATTTTGGCGGTAGCCGGCTCGGTCGTGACCTGGCGTGGTGAATCCCATGCGGTGAGCCGTGTCGGCAGCCATCAACTGGATGCGCGTCGTGACCTCAGCGCTTCCGAGCAAGGCATCTACGCCGATTTGCGGGTGACGCTGGACGAGATCCATTTGCTGCGCCAGGAACAGCAAACGCTGCCGACTCCCGAGGCCCTCGCCGAGGAAGGTTTTGCCCCGTTTGCCCAGGATGCCAGCGCCGTCAGCCGGGGCAGCCATGCCTGGCAACTACTGGATGCCAGGGCCTACTTCGGCCAGAGCCGGGCGCCGACAGTCGCCGGTTCGTTTCTGCTGCGCCTGAGCGCAGCCGACGATGCCGCACCGGACATCTGGCTCAACCGCGAAAACAGGCTCACGGCTCCGGCCGACTTCAGCGACGCCGCGCTCGAAAGCGCCGGCTGGCAGCAGGTCGTCGCGCAATTCGATGCCGGTGTGACCCGCCAGCACCGGCACTGAACCCTCGCCTTTACCCGAGAGAAGACTGCTTTCCCATGCCTATTTCAACTCAACGCTCTTTCCTGCGACTGCTGCTGGCGAGCCTGCTGGCTTGCCTGCTGCCATCACTGGCCAGCGCCGACGAGGCCAAGCGCCTGCGCATTGGCATCACCTTGCACCCTTATTACAGTTATGTGGCGAACATCGTCGGCGACAAGGCTGACGTTGTGCCGCTGATTCCGGCCGGCTTCAACCCGCATGCCTACGAACCCCGCGCCGAAGACATCAAGCGCATCAGCGGGCTGGACGTGATCGTGCTCAACGGCGTCGGTCATGATGATTTCGCCGACCGCATGATCGCCGCCAGCGAAACCCCGAACGTCCCGGTGATCGAAGCCAACGAAAACGTGCCACTGCTGGCCGCCACCGGCATTGCCGCACGCGGCGCGGGCAAAGTGGTGAACCCGCACACCTTCCTGTCGATCAGCGCCTCGATTGCCCAGGTCAACAACATCGCCCGGGAGCTGGGCAAGCTCGATCCGGCCAATGCCAGGGCCTATACCGAAAACGCCCGCGCCTACGGCAAGCGCCTGCGCAAGATGCGCGCCGACGCCCTGGCCAAACTGACCCAGGCACCGAACGCCGAACTGCGGGTGGCCACGGTGCACGCGGCCTACGACTACCTGCTGCGTGAATTCGGCCTGGAAGTGACCGCCGTGGTCGAACCGGCCCACGGCATCGAACCGAGCCCGAGCCAGTTGAAAAAAACCATCGATCAACTGCGTGAACTGGACGTGAAGGTGATCTTCTCGGAGATGGATTTTCCCTCCACCTACGTCGACACCATCCAGCGCGAATCCGGCGTGAAGCTGTACCCGCTGTCGCACATTTCCTACGGCGAATACGCCGCCGACAAGTACGAAAAAGAAATGACCGGCAACCTCAACACCGTGGTGCGGGCAATTCAGGAGTCGGGCGCATGACATCGAAAGAAACGTTCATCACCCAGAGCGCCGAACACTCTGTAGGAGCGAGCTTGCTCGCGAAGGCGTCCAGTCAGTCAACATTATTGTCAAATGACGCACCGCAATCGCGAGCAAGCCCGCTCCCACAGGTTTCGGGGCCGACATTGATTTTGCAGGCGTCAGCCTGACGCTCGGGCGCACGACGATCCTCGACAACGTGACGTTTCAAGTCCGACCCGGCAGCGTGCACGCACTGGTCGGCCCCAACGGTGGCGGCAAGAGTTCGCTGATCAAGACCCTGCTCGGGCAAATGCCACACTTGGGCCGCTTGAGCCTGCAATGGTCGGGCGAGCCCGGCACCATCGGTTACGTGCCACAGGCGCTGGAATTCGACCGGGGCTTGCCGATGACCGTCGACGATTTCATGGCCGCCATGTGCCAGCGCCGCCCGGCGTTTCTCGGTTTGAGCAAACAATACGCGGCGGCGATTGGCGAGGCCCTTGAACGGGTCGGCATGCAGGACAAACGCAAGCGCCGCATGGGCGCGCTGTCCGGCGGCGAACGGCAACGGGTGTTGCTGGCCCAGGGGCTGATTCCACCTCCGCAATTGCTGGTGCTCGATGAGCCGATGTCCGCCCTCGATGAGGCCGGCATTCAGGTGTTCGAACGATTGCTCGGTGACTGGCGGGCGGCGGGCATCACCGTGCTGTGGATCGAGCACGATCTGGAAGCGGTCGGGCGCCTGGCCGATCACGTCACCGGACTCAATCGTCGGGTGCTGTTCGACGCCACGCCGCAACAGGCGCTGACACCAGAGCGTCTGTTGACGCTGTTCTCGACCCATCCCCGGAGCCTTGCCTGATGAGTTACGAAGCTTTTCGCCTGATGGTCCAGGGCTGGGCGTCGTCGGGTTATCTGCCCGAGGCGCTGGCTTATGGGTTCGTGGTCAACGCATTGATCGCCGGACTGCTGATCGGCCCGGTGCTGGGTGGCCTGGGCACACTGGTGGTGGTCAAGCGCTTCGCGTTTTTCTCCGAAGCCGTCGGTCATGCCGCGTTGACCGGCGTGGCCATCGGCATCCTGCTCGGCGAACCCTACACCGGGCCTTACGGTAGCCTCTTCGGTTACTGCCTGCTGTTCGGCATCTTGCTCAACTACCTGCGCAACCGCACCGGCCTGGCGCCGGATACCTTGATCGGCGTGTTTCTCTCCGTGTCGCTGGCCTTGGGCGCGAGCCTGCTGTTGATTCTGGCGGGCAAGATCAACGTGCACATTCTGGAAAATGTGCTGTTCGGCTCGGTGCTGACGGTCAACGGCAACGACCTGCTGGTGCTGGCCATCGTCGGTTCGCTGGTAATGGCCCTGGCTTTGCCTTTGTACAACCGCATCATGCTCGCCAGCTTCAATCCGCAACTGGCGGCAGTGCGCGGGGTGGCGGTGAAGGTCCTGGATTATCTGTTCGTGATTCTGGTGACGCTGATCACCGTCGCCGCCGTGAAGGTCATCGGTGCGATTCTGGTCGGTGCCCTGCTGGTGATTCCGGCGGCAGCGGCACGCTTGCTCAGCCAATCGCTGAAGGGCTTTTTCTGGTGTTCGGTGCTGATCGCCACCGTCAGCACGCTGTGCGGGATTCTCGCGCCGATTGTCTTCGACCTGCCAATCCCGTCCGGCGCCGCGATCATTCTCGTGGCCGGTATCGCCTTCGCCCTGGCCGCCCTCGCGCGCGGTGTCGTCCCCAGCCTGAAAGGGAACCTTGGATAAATGATTTTTTCACTGCGCCAACTGACCCTCGCCGTTGCCCTGTGCGGACTTGCCACCACAACCTTCGGCGCCGACAGCAGCAAACCGTTGCGTGTGCTGGCCGCCTTGCCGATTACTTATGGTCTCGGTGGAGTATTACTCAAGGGCACCGATGTCAGCCTCGAACGCGCCGCCCCGGCCAACCTGCCCGGCAGCCGCCAGACCGCCTACTTCACCGGGCGTGGCGCCCCGGCGCTGGCCAAACTGGCGAACGATGCCGACGCGGTGATCGGCCTGCGCTCACTGTGGCCGGATGACCCGCTGTATCCGATCTCCCGGCGCAGCAATATCCGTATTGTCGAAGTCGATGCCGCCCGCCCGGTGGATGGCGCCCTGCCCGGAATTGCCTTGCAGCCCGACAACAAGGTCGACGGGCTGAACAGTCAGCCGTGGTTCTCCAGCAATAACATGGGGCGCATGGCCGATGTGATGGCGGCGGACCTGGTGCGCCTGGCCCCCGAGGCCAAGCCGAAAATCGACGCCAACCTGGCAGCGCTCAAGCAGCGTCTACTCAAGCTCAGCGCCGACAGCGAAGCGCGCTTGGCCAATGCAGACAACCTCAGTGTGATGAGCCTCAGCGATCACTTCGGTTACCTGACCGGCAGTCTCAACCTGGAATTGATCGGCCAGGACACACGCCCCGATGCCGAGTGGACACCTGAAGCGCTCAAGCAATTGGGCACAACGCTCAAGGACAATGGCGTGGCGGTGGTGCTGCATCACCGGCAGCCGTCGGATGCGCTGAAAGCGGTGATTGCCGAGACTGGGAGTCGATTGGTGGTGTTGAGCATCGATGCCGAGGACCCGGTGGCCGAGCTGGAGGGGAATGTGGACGTGCTGATCAAGGGGTTGAGCGGCGCGTAGCTTCGGTTAGACCGCGTTATCGTTCTTCGCGAGCAAGCCCGCTCCCACAGGGAACCGCATTCCAAATGTGGGAGCGGGCTTGCTCGCGAAGGCGGCCGGATAGACAACACAAACTCCAGGCATGAAAAAGCCCGCTGACCGTCACCAGTCCAGCGGGCTTCCTTTTGCGTGACGGCTCAGTGCACCACGGCCGCCTGCTCGTCCATCTTCTGCCGCAGGCTCAACGGTCGCATGTCGGTCCAGGTTTCTTCGATGTAGGCCAGACACTCCTTCTTCAGCCCGCTTTTGCCCACGGTGCGCCAGCCTGGTGGCACGGCTTTGTAGTCGGGCCAGATCGAGTATTGCTCTTCGTGGTTGACCACGACCTGAAAGAGGATGTCCTCGCGGTCGAATACTGACGTCATGGTGTCTCTCCATCGTTTTCGGGCGGGCTGTGCTGTGTGCACAACCGTCATGTAGAAGGAACGATCCGCAGGGCGGAAAATTTAAAGACTGGCGGCGGCCAGGGCCCGGCCGAAAATCTCGGCCACGCGATCGATTTCCGCATCGGTAATCACCAGTGGCGGCAGGAAGCGCACCACCGCGCCATGGCGGCCGCCGAGCTCCAGGATCAAGCCACGTTTGAGGCATTCGCGCTGCACCAGTGGTGCCAGGCGGGCGAAGGCCGGCGGATGTCCCTGGGCATCCAGTGCCCCCGTCGGGTCGACCAGTTCGACGCCGAGCATCAGGCCACGCCCACGAATATCACCCAGTTGCGGGAAGTCCCGTTGCAGGATGCGCAGGTGCTCGGCCAGGCGCTCGCCCATGGCGGCGGCATGCTCGCAGACCTTGTGCTCGACCAGATAACGCATTACCGCAGAACCGGCAGCCATGGCCATCTGGTTGCCACGGAAGGTTCCCGCATGGGCACCCGGCAGCCAGGTGTCGAGCCAGTCGCGGTAGACCACCACAGCCAGCGGCAAACTGCCGCCGATGGCCTTGGACATCACCACGACATCGGGAATGATCCCGGCATGCTCGAAGGCGAACATCTTGCCGGTGCGGGCAAAGCCACTCTGGATTTCATCGACGATCAGCGCGACACCCGCTTTTTCGGTGATCCGCCGCACGCCACGCAACCAGTCCAGATCCGCCGGGATCACCCCGCCCTCGCCCTGCACCACTTCCACGATCACCGCCGCCGGCAATTGCACGCCGGCCTCGGGATCGTTGAGCAGGTTCTCCAGGTAACTCAGATTGGCCTTGACCCCTGCAGCACCGCCAAGCCCGAACGGGCAGCGATAATCGTAAGGGTACGGCATGAACTGCACGCCGCTGCCAAGCAAGGCGCCCAAGGGCTTTTTCGGCCCCAGGCTGCCCATCAGGCTCAACGCGCCCTGACTCATGCCGTGATAGCCACCCTGGAACGAGATCACGGTGCTACGACCGGTGGCGGTACGCACCAGTTTCAGTGCGGCCTCCACGGCGTCGGTGCCCGTGGGACCACAGAACTGGATCTTCGCTTCAGCGGCCAGGGCGGGTGGCAGCAGACCGAACAGATCCTGGACGAACCGGTCCTTGACCGGGGTGGTCAGGTCCAGGGTGTGCAGTGGCAATTCATCGGTCAGCACTTGTTGAATGGCTTCGATCACCACCGGGTGGTTGTGCCCCAGGGCCAGGGTCCCGGCACCGGCCAGGCAGTCGATGAACATGCGGCCTTCGACGTCTTCGACATATATGCCCTTGGCGCGCTTGAGCGCCAGGGGAATGCGTCGCGGATAGCTGCGGGCATTGGACTCCTGCCGGCTCTGACGAGCCAGCAGCGGTGATTCATTGAACTGATAAAGCGTCTCGGCGGACGTCGCCGGCTGATCTTCGATAAGGCTGGTAGCGACTGACATCTCTCGACCCCTCAATAAGGTTTTCCTGTTCTGGAAACGCATCGGCGCTTGAGGGATTTAGGCGGTAACACGCAAACCTTGTAGGAGCGAGCCCTGCTCGCGATGGACTCAAGAACACCGCGTGCATTCAGAAAGCACGCATTATCGTTATCGACCATCGCGAGCGAGCTCGCTCCTACAGTGGTATGTGGCGTATGTCAGATGGATTGCAGCGGCATCGTCAGCTCAACCCGCAAGCCATCCGGCCGGCTATCGAAATGCAAGGTGCAGCCGCAACGCTGAACGATGGCCTGGACAATCGCCAGGCCCAGACCACAACCTGTGCTCTGGCCATTGCGCCAGAAGCGCTGGGTCAGGTGTTGCATATCCTCTTCGGCAATCCCCGGCCCATGGTCGCGTACCACGAACTGCACACGATTGCCCGTGGTTTCCAGGCTTAACTCCACCGTTTTGTCGGCTGGAGTATGGCGCAGCGCGTTGTCGAGCAAGTTGCGCAGCGCGGCAATCGACAGCACGGCAGGCATTTGTACAGGCGCAGCGGAGACCTTGCCCGGCACCTGAAACCTGATGCGTTGACGATCGCCGCTCGCCGCGTCCTGAATCGCCAGTTTTGCCACTTGTTCGGCGTTGCATTGCACACCGTCGTCAAACGACAGACTGCCCTCGACCCGCGCCAGCAACAGCAATTGTTCCAGGGTCCGGTGCATGCGATCCGCACCCTCCTCGGCCCGGGCCAAGGACTGATCCCGAGCGTTGCCGTCGGTCATCCGCGCCACCTGCAGGTGGGTCTTGATCGCAGTCAGCGGGCTGCGCAGTTCGTGGGCCGCGTCTCCGGTCAGGCGACGTTCGCGCTCGATGGTCTTGCCGATGCGCTGGAGCAACTGGTTCTGGGTTTCCAGCAAGGGTTGCAGCTCGCTGGGCAATGGCTGGATCTGCAAGGGTTCGAGGGAGTCGGCGCTGCGGCGCATCAAGGCGTCGCGCATGCGGTTGAGCGGCGCCAGCCCCTGGCCGATGCCCAGCCAGAGCAGGCACAGGCACCCGAGCAAGGCCACGCCGACCGGTACCGAAGCGGCCAGCAGGATCGACATGTTCAAGGCTTCACGCTCGATCTGCCGGTCGGCGGTGGTGATACGCAGATCGCCCCGGGCCAATGTGAAACTGCGCCACGGCGCACCGTCGATCATCTGATCGTGAAAACCGAGTTTTTCGGCCTCCAGGGCCTGTTGCGGATCGGTGTGACTGCGGGCCAGGATTTCACCGCGCAGCGAGCTGACCTGGCACGCCATGCCACCCGGAATGTTCAGTTGTTCGGCGCTGAAGTGGGTGCCCTCGCCCTTGCCCGGCACGGGCGGCAGTTGCTCCATCAGGCCGGCGACCATGCGTGCCGACGCCACCAGGCGCTGGTCGAGGGAAAACATCATCTGATTGCGCAAATCGCTGAGCATCCAGGCCGCGGCCAGGGCCCAAATCAACGCAAATGCGGCGCCGAGCATCAGGCTCAGGCGCAAACGCAGGCTCATCACTTCGATTCTTCTCCGCCATCAGCCGGCCCCAGGCGATAGCCCAGGCCGCGCACGGTCTCGACAATGCCGTTGCCGAGTTTACGCCGCAGGTGATGGATATGGACGTTGAGGGCGTTGCTTTCCAGCTCGTCGTTGAAGCCGTAGACGCTGTCCTTGAGTTGCTCGGTGGACAGCACCCGCCCACGGTTGTGCAACAAGGCTTGCAGCAGCGACTGCTCGCGGCGTGACAGGTCCACCGGCTGCCCCGCGAGCGTGGTTTCGCGGCTGCTCGGGTCGTAGGTCAGGGCGCCGTGTTCGATCAGATTGACGCTGCGGCCCGCCACCCGCCGCAACAGTGTGTGCAAGCGTGCAGCCAGTTCACGCAGGTCGAACGGTTTGAGCAGATAATCATCGGCACCGGCCTGTAGCCCATCGACGCGGTCAGTGACCGAATCACGTGCAGTGAGGATCAAGACCGGCAACTCCAGGCCTTGATGACGCAACTGTTGCAGCAGCTTGAGGCCATCTTCGTCCGGCAGGCCAAGGTCGAGCACCATGACATCAAACTCCGCGACCTTGAGCATCGCCCGGGCGGCGGACGCCGTGGCGACGTGTTCCACGGTCAGGCCCTGGGCGGTCAGGCCGGCGACGATACCGCTGGCGATCAATTCATCGTCTTCGCAAACCAGTACGTGCATGGGGAGCCTCGTAGAAATAAAGCCTATTAAGCCGTTGACCGATTAAGTCGACATTATGCCGCAAGCGCCAACGCCACAAGGCCGGGGCGGTTAATCATCGGTTAATCGCCACCCGCCACTGTGCACCTCAATAGCACAGGACAAAGGCTTATCCATGCGTCGTCTGTTTTTACTTTTTACCCTTTTGATCGCGGGCCTGGCCCAGGCGGGAACCAATCCGTTCGACACCAAACCCGAGTTTCTCCCGGTCGATAAAGCGTTCACGTTTACCTCTGAACGCCTGGAATCCGGTGAAACCCAGCTCTATTGGCAGATCACCGACGGCTATTACCTGTACCAGAAACGTTTGAAATTCGACGGTTTGCCTGTCGCGCAACATCCCGCGTTGCCGGAAGGTGAAGCCCACAGCGACGAGTTTTTCGGTGAACAGCAGGTTTATCGCCAGGGCCTTGAACTGAAGATCCCGGCCGGTGCCAGTGGCACGGTCAAGGTCAGTTACCAGGGCTGTGCCGATGCCGGCTTGTGTTATCCGCCGCAGACGCAGGTCGTCGATCTGGGTGGCAAAGCGGTCACCGTTGCAGCAAACGAAGCACCGGACCAGGCACTGGCCAGCGGCCTGCAACAGCGGGCACTGGGCTGGAGTCTTCTGGTGTTCTTCGGCCTCGGCCTGCTGCTGGCCTTCACCCCCTGTTCTTTGCCGATGCTGCCGATTCTGGCCGGGTTGATCGTCGGTAGCGGCGCCACGCCCAAACGGGGATTCGCCCTGGCCGGCAGTTACGTGGTCAGCATGGCGCTGGTGTATGCGGCGATGGGTGTCCTGGCCGCCTCCCTCGGGGCGAACCTGCAAGCCTGGCTGCAGAACCCCTGGCTGCTGGGCAGTTTCGCGGCAGTTTTCGTGCTGCTGGCGCTGCCGATGTTCGGCTACTTCGAACTGCAACTGCCGGTGGCCCTGCGCGATCGTCTGGAAAATGTCTCGCGCAATCAGCGCGGCGGCAGTCTGATCGGCGCCGGGGTGCTGGGCGCCCTGTCCGGCCTGCTGGTCGGCCCGTGCATGACCGCACCGCTGGCCGGCGCCCTGCTCTACATCGCGCAAAGCGGTAACGCGTTGCATGGTGGATTGATTCTGTTCGCCATGGGCATCGGTATCGGCGTGCCGCTGCTGTTGCTGGTGACCGTCGGCAATCGCTTCATGCCCAAACCCGGTGCCTGGATGAACCTGGTCAAAAGGCATCTTCGGCTTCCTGTTCCTCGCCACCGCGTTATTGATGCTGCGCCCGGTGCTGGACGAATCCCCGTGGGTCGGCTTGTGCGGTGCGCTGCTGTTGATCGCGGCCTACAGCGCCTGGAAACAGTCGGAAGGTTTCGGCCGTATCGCGCACCTGTTTGGCGCCGGTTCGTTGCTGCTTGGATTGTGGGGCGGCCTGCTGGTGATCGGGGCGGCCGGTGGCAGTGACGATCCGTTCAAGCCGTTGCAGGTATTCCGCGCCTCGAACCAGGCGGTGGCTGCCGTGCCTATTGGCCACGATGCCTTCACCACTATCAAGGATCCGCAGGCACTGCAACAGGAACTCGACGCCGCAGGCTCGTGGCCAGTGGGTGCTGCTGGACTACTACGCCGACTGGTGCGTGTCGTGCAAGATCATGGAAAAACAGGTGTTCGGCAAAGCCAACGTCCTGCAAGCCCTGAGCGACGTGCGCTTGCTCCGGCTGGATGTGACCGCCGACAATGCCGCCAGCCGCGAACTGCTCGGCCGTTACAAAGTGCCAGGGCCACCGAGCCTGCTGTGGATTGGCGCTGACGGTGAAGAGCGTCGCAGCCAGCGCATCACCGGCGAGGTCGATGCCGATACCTTCCTGCAACGCTGGACCAACACCCGAGACGCCCATTAATGCTGACCTTCACCCTCGGCACTTTTGCCATCGCGCTTAATCATCTGCTGCTGATCAGTGCGCTGGCGCTGGCCACGTTTGTCGGCTGGCGGGTGGCCAAGCGTGGCGGCGACAACCCCGAGTCGGTGCTGTTCAGCCTGTTTCTAATGGGCATACTGGCGGCCCGATTCGGTTTCGTGGCGGCCTATTGGGCGCACTATCGCAACGATCCGTGGCAGGTCATCGACCTGCGCGATGGCGGCTTCCTCGCCTGGCCGGGAGTGATTGTCGTTTTGGGTGCCACGCTGTGGTCGCGGCTGGCGTCGCCCGGGTTTGCGCCGCCCATTGGGTTTTGGCGTGGCCAGTGGCCTGGCGTTCTGGTTATTGGCGACGTTCTCCCTGTCGATTTATGAACAAGGCACACGCCTGCCGGAAATTGCCCTGCGCAATGCCGCCGGTGAAACCGTGCAACTGGCCGACTGGCTGGGCGGGTGCCCGTTGGTGATCAATCTATGGGCCATTCCTGGTGCCCGCCGTGCCGCCGGGAAATGCCGGTGCTGGAAAACGCCCAGCAACAACGGCCCGACCTGACGTTCCTGTTCGTCAATCAGGCGGAAAGCATGCAAAGCGTCGCGACCTTCCTGGAAACCCAGGGCCTGAGCCTGTCCAACGTGCTGTTCGACGGCGGCGGGCGTCTGAGCCAGGCCGTCGGTTCCATGGCATTGCCGACTACGCTGTTCTACAGCCCCGAAGGTCGCCTGCTGGGCAGCCATCTGGGCGAATTGTCGGACGCCAGCCTGGCCCGCGCACTGGAAAACTTCGACATTGTACCCGCCACCTCTTCAAGGAAATTGCCATGCCCCGCCTCCGCCACCTGCTGACCCTGAGCCTCGGTGCTGCCCTGCTGCACCTGCCATCGGTGCAGGCCGAAGAATTGCCCGATGCCATCAGGAAAATCGAGGCCAAGGGCGCGAAAATCGTCGGCCAGTTCGACGCCCCCGACGGCTTGCGCGGTTATGCCGCGCAATTCCAGAACCGCGGCATGGCGCTGTACCTGACCCCGGATGGCAAACACGTGTTGCTGGGCAACTTGTATGACGCCGAGGGCAATGACCTGAGCAGCGCGCCATTGCAGAAACTGGTGTACGCGCCGATGGCCAAGGAAGTCTGGGCCAAGTTCGAAACAAGCAACTGGATCGGTGACGGCAAGAAGGATGCGCCGCGCGTGGTGTACCTGTTCAGTGACCCGAACTGCCCGTACTGCAACATGTTCTGGGAGCAGGCCCGGCCGTGGGTCAAGGCCGGCAAGGTGCAGTTGCGCCACATCATGGTGGGCATCATCCGCGAAGACAGCCCGGGGAAATCCGCCGCACTGCTCGCGGCCAAAGACCCGGAAAAAGCCCTGCAGGACCACGAAGCCGCTGGCAAGGGCAGCTCGCTCAAGGCCCTGAAGGAAGTGCCGCCAGCGATTCAGGCAAAACTGGCGGCCAACATGCAGTTGATGGAAGAGCTGGAGTTGCAGGCGACGCCGGCGATTTTCTACATGGACGACAAGGGCAATCTGCAACAGCAGCAAGGCGCGCCGTCGCCGGACAAGCTGGTGAAGATTCTCGGACCGAAATGACGCTGCTTGATCAGCACAGGTTGAGCTGCCACATGAACTGGTAATCAGACCCCAAAAGCAAGCGTGGCCATAGTCAAAATGACAGTGGCCACGCAAACCGAACTATCCCAGCGCTGCCCCATGTCCCACTTGCCTGCATGTCTGGTTTGTGAAATATGACTCATGAACGCTGACTATCCCTTCACTTGCACAGGTGTTTTCTTTTCGTCCTCGATCAGGTTGTAGCGATAGACTCGACCCGCTTGTTTGTCGAACGCGAAATCATGACCTGGAATCAGGTGGATTTTTCTGGTCGGCTTGCAATCATCTTCGTTCTTCGCCGAGCAATCCTTGAAGGCGTCGATGACAACAACACTATTGCCATTGTTGTTCACTTGATAACTATTGGCAGTGTTATCGATCTTGGTATCAAAACGGGTATTGGCCGGGCGGACAAAAAATACCGAGCCATAACCCGCCATTACGTTAAAACCGGCAGACATGTCTTTCTCATAAGTTTCGCGCTCAGTGTCCGAGACGGCAAACTTGTCTTCTTTTTCGGGGACAACGGGTAAAAATCGAACCCGAAAATACCGCTCTTTACTACGATCACCGGTATAGAGCAGGCGCGTTCCCTGAGTACCCTTGGCCGGCACAATAAGTCGGGCCGGGCTGGCTACCAGACCATCACGGGTACTGCCCTCGACAATCTTCAAAGGCTCTTCACGGGAATCTGCATTTTTTTCGTAAAAAATCTCCTTGATCTCGATTTTTACGAATGCCGTTGATGTACCGCCGTTATGAATACGTTTTAGATAACTACTTTGATTACCTCCCATAAAGTCATAGAAGGTACCAATTTGCAGGCTCGGGCCTGCATGAGCGCTCAGGCTGAACATCAATGTGCAGAGCAACGTATAAAAAAATTTCATGTGATGAGCCTCGTACTGGAGAACCAGCCTGAATAAGCCTCAGGCTTTGCTACTGCAATTAGATATCCGAATCGAAAGTTATATAGACGGTTCCACGATAACTGCTGCCGGATTGCATATCTTTAACTGAGTCTTGCGGCACTGCAAAGTGCAACAGGCTGGGCAAATGATTGGGCAAGCCTGCAGGTTTTATATTTTGCAGGCCAGCACCACCCAATTTCAGCGGACGCCGTGCTATTGGCTGGCCCGTATCATCCACCCAGGGACTTGGCAGGCTGACACCGATGTCGACCGGTACTTGATGTGAACCGTTAGAGATCAAACAAGTATCAATTCCCGGACGCTCGCAATTCAGATCCATTTTGAACGGCGAAGAGCTCAGAATGAAAAACCGCAGGTCCCCTAATAATTTCTCGGGTTTTCGCCCGTGAGTGATCCACTCCATCC
This sequence comes from Pseudomonas sp. BIC9C, assembly GCF_034541995.1. Lineage (NCBI taxonomy): Bacteria > Pseudomonadati > Pseudomonadota > Gammaproteobacteria > Pseudomonadales > Pseudomonadaceae > Pseudomonas > Pseudomonas sp. BIC9C. Next base: position 670,194 of record NZ_JAWDGM010000003.1, on the reverse strand, counting down.
AGCCGCTTTTGGGTGCCAGGTAGACCCGGTCGGCGGACATTTCGACTTTCACGTCTTGTTTTACCGTCAGGTTCAAATTGAATGTCATTGAAGGGTCACTGGCATTCAGGCTGCCCATATCGAAGTCGCTACCCATGGAATAGGTGTACGAACCCTGATAGTTACCACCTATTAGTTTTTCCGGCCGAACAGCCCGCAACTCGTAGTGCACGTCGAGCCTTTGCAAGGACATCCCCGGGATTACATATCTTGGACTCTTTGGGCAGGTGGTAACGTCCTCGGGTGTCAACCAGAAAACGGTAAAATCTGTACCATTAGCATCCGCACCTCGGCCCCATTCGGTTGCTGGTCGGCAAGGAGGAGTTGCCTCAACCCATGAGGCACCCCAGAGAGTAGTATGATAATAAAACTCATCCATACCTATCGGCAGGCCCACTATTTCTTGCGCTTTTTGACTCAAGCGATAACGGGTTCCCACTCCGGCAATGCGAATTTGAATCTCCGCCGTTTCGCCAGGAATACTCGAATGCGAGACCGTAAACGTGCGCCATGTCGCCGGGAAACCAAACGGGATCACATGACCGACGGGAATGCTCCCTGACGAGTGAAAACTGATGTTAAAGGTGTTGCTTCGAAGGTTTAGCATGCCACACATACCCGGAAACTCCGTACAGTACCCGGTAACAGGAGTGTTATTGATAATCTGCGCGCCTCCCGGATTACTCGGATCCGGCCTTATCTCGCCTTGTACCTCCAATACAGCGGCATTGGATAAACCTGCATAAAATCCGCAGAGTGCCGATCCCAACACCAGACGGTTGATTAACTTGTTCATTTGACTGTCCTGTGTACACCATGTTCTGACTGCTGTTATAAAAGTGCCCATCAACTGGCTTTCTCATACTTATAAGCAGCTTCGGCCAAGGTGTCCGGATGACACCGCAGATCCCCTACCATCAGTACATCATTCTCTCGACGCTGGGAGGTCGGATCGAGCCTGAACTGGCATAACAACTGACTGTCGTGCCGCACTTCAAGTGTAGGAGAACTCTCGCTAAGTTCCATGGAGAAGAACCCATCGACTTCGCTGACGCCACGACTGGCGTGATTGATAACGTGATGGCCTTTCAAAGGCTTTCCACCAGCATCCAGCAGGCGCCCCATCACCGTGACGGTCTTCAGGATACGCACCTGGCGATAGTCCACCCCACCCTTGTTCAAATGATAGGTCGTACGCGCGGACTGGATGGCCGCCGCGGGGACGTCAGTCCCGTTGAAATCAAAATTGACCGTGCCGTTCTTGTACGCCGAAACAGGAATGAAGTTTCGTCCTGGCCGCAACGTGGCATGGGTGCCGGAAAAATCGTCGGCCCGCAGCTGGATATCATCCACGTCGCTCTCGACATCAATGATCATTCCCGCCTCTCCGTTAGTGGCCTGGCTGCTCAAGGCCACGTTTTTGCCACTGACGGCCAGGCTGCTGTCCAGATTCAAGCCGCCGCTGACTTGACCGTTGAAGGAAGAACGTTGCGCATGTATCGAGCCATTGACCTGGTCAGTCTTGAAATCCGCCGTGCCTGCCTGACCCGTCCCGTAGGTATCCTTGCTGAGGTTGCAGAAACGCTTTGAAGAACGTGATCCTTGAGGTCGCGGCGATAGGTCACGGACGCATTGGCATCCCGGCCACCATCACGCGATGTGCGCGAACCGACGCTTCCGGACACTTGATGACCGTCCGACCCCAGCGCCGGACGCAGGCTGATATCGATCCCGCGATTACGCTGGTCAGCCGTGCCTGGTCAATCAAACAACGACACGCGCCAGTCAGCGTTATTGCCGAACAACTGTGCGTTGCGGTTCCAACTCAGGTTGAGGCCCACGCCTTCGGAATAACCCTGACTTTGAGAGACTTGCGCGCTGACCGAGCTCTTGCGTCTGGTTTGTGAAACATGACTCATGAACGCTGACTATCCCTTCACTTGCACAGGTGTTTTCTTTTCGTCCTCGATCAGGTTGTAGCGATAGACTCGACCCGCTTGTTTGTCGAACGCGAAATCATGACCTGGAATCAAGTGTACTTTTCTGGTCGGTTTGCAATCATCTTCGTTCTTCGCCGAGCAATCCTTGAAGGCGTCGATGACAACGACACTATTGCCATTGTTTTTCACTTGATAACTATTGGCAGTGTTTTCGATTTTGGTATCAAACCGGGTATCGGACGGGCGGACAAAAAATACCGAGCCATAACCGGCCATTACGTTGAAACCGGCGGACATGCTCTTTTCATAGGATTCGCGCTCAGTGTCCGAGACGGCAAACTTGTCTTCTTTTTCGGGGACGACGGGTAAAAATCGAACCCGGAAATACCGCTCCTTACTACGATCACCGGTATAGAGCAGGCGCGTTCCCTGAGTACCCTTGGCCGGCACAATCAATCGGGCCGGGCTGGCTACCAGACCATCACGGGTACTGCCCTCGACAATCTTCAAAGGCTCTTCACGGGAATCTGCATTTTTTTCGTAAAAAATCTCCTTGATCTCGATTTTTACGAATGCCGTAGATGTACCGCCGTTATGAATACGTTTCAGATAACTACTTTGATTGCCTCCCATAAAGTCATAGAAGGTACCAATTTGCAGGCTCGGGCCTGCATGAGCGCTCAGGCTGAACATCAATGTGCAAAGCAACGTATAAAAAAATTTCATGAGATGAGCCTCGTGCTGGAAACTGGCCTGATCAAGCCTCAGGCCGTGCTACTGCCATTAAATGTTCGAATCAAAGGTGACATAGACGGTTCCGCGATAACTGCTGTCGCTTCGCATAAGATTGACTGCGCCTGGTGGCACCTCGAAGTGCAAAAGACTGGGTTGCCCAGTGGGCGACCCCATCAGTTTTAGATGTTGCAAACCGGTGCCGGCCACTCTCAGCGGACGCCGCGATATTGGCTGGTTCATATCGTCGACCCACGGAGGTGGCAGACTGACACTTATATAGACCGGTACCGTATGATTGGTTTCATTGCTGATCGCACAAGTATCATTCAAACTACGCTCGCAAGTAAGTTCCATCTTGAACGGCGCAGAGCTCAATATGGAAAAACGCAGGTCCCCCAGTAAACTCTCGTCTTTGCGACCGTGAGTGATCCAGTCCATCCAGCCGCCCTTGGGTGCGAGGGCAACCCTGTCGGAGGACATGACGACCTTGACGTCTTGTTTCACTGACAGGTTCAGGTTGAATGTCATCGACGGATCACTGGCAATCAGATTCCCCATGTTCAAGTCGCTGGGTATTGTGTAGGTATACGATCCTACATAGTTGCCACCGATCAATTTTTCCGGGCGAACTGCTCGTAACTCATAAGCTACATCGAGTTTGCTTAAAGTCATCCCCGGAATTGCAAATCGTGCGGTTCTTGGACCACAGGTGCTGGCGTCTTCAGAGATTTTCCAGAAAGTGGTGTAGTCCCTTCCATTTGGATCAGCACCATCAGAAATCAATGACGTACAGGGGGCAATCGCGTTAGCCCATGAGGGCCTCCAAAGAGTGACATGGTATTCATGAGGAGTGACAGTATCTGTGCGCCCCGTCAGTTCTTTCGCGGTGTGACTCAAGCTATATCGGGTTCCCACGCCAGCAATCCGAATTTCGATCTCTGCAGTTTCGCCAGGAATACTTTCATGCGCAACATTAAATTTGCGCCATGCCGCTGGAAAATGAAAGGGCAGGTTGCCATCCTGTGGAATAGCCCCAGACGATTGAAAAGTAATATTAAAAGTATTACTTCGAATACGATTGCTAGCACATTGGCCCGGGTATTCCAGACAAAATCCGGTAACTGGGGTGTTGTTAATAATTTCAGCACTGGCCGGATTACTCGGATCCGGCTTTATTTCTGCCTCTACGTTCAATGTGGCGGCATGGGCAGAACCTGCATAAAACCCGCAAAGCATCCCTGCCAATACAAGGCGATTCATTAACTTGTTCATTTGACCTTCCAGTGTACGCCATATTCAGACCGCTGTCGTATAAGTAACCATCAACTGGCTTTCTCAGACTTATAAGCAGCTTCGGCTAAAGTGTCTGGATGACACTTGAGATCGCCTACCATCAGCACATCATTCTCTCGACGTTGGGAGGCGGGTTCGAGCCTGAACTGGCATAACAACTGACTGTCGTGCCGCACCTCAAGTGTAGGAGATTTTTCACTGAGTTCCATGGAAAAGAACCCGTCGACTTCGCTGACACCACGACTGGCATGGTTGATAACATGGTGACCTTTCAATGGCTTTCCATTGGCATCCACCAGTCGGCCCATGACTGTCACGGTCTTCAAGATGCGCACCTGGCGATAATCCACGCCACCCTTATTCAGGTGATAGGTAGTACGTGCCGGCTGAATGGTCGCCGCAGGTACATCTGTCCCGTTGAAATCGAAGTTCACGGTGCCGTTCTTGTAGGCCGACACCGGAATGAAATTACGACCTGGCCGCAGCATGGAGTGGGTGCCGGAGAAATCGTCGGCGCGCAACTGGATATCATCCACGTCGCTCTCGACATCAACGATCATGCCCGCCTCGCGAGTTGTGGCCTGGCTGCTAAGTACTATGTTTTTGCCACTGATGGCCAAGGTACTGTCCAGATTCAAACCACCACTGATCTGACCGTTGAAGGAAGAACGTTGCGCATGCATGGAGCCGTTGACCTGGTCCGTCTTGAAGTCGACCGTGCCCGCCTGGCCGGTCCCGTATACATCTCTGGTTGCGGTGGCGGATACACTTTGCAAAACGTGATCCTTGAGGTCCCGACGATAGGTAACGGATGCATTGGAATCCCGACCACCGTCACGCGATGTACGCTGACCGATGCTACCGGACACCTGGTGACCGTCTGAACCCAGTGCCAGGCGCAGGCTGATATCGATCCCGCGATTACGCTGGTCGGCAGTACCTACGGTACCCGGCCGGTCGAACACGGCCACGCGCCAGTCGGCAGCGTTGCCAAACAACTGTGCATTACGGGTCCAACTCAAATCGATGCCCATGCCTTCGGAATAACCCTGGCTTTGAGAGACTTGCGCACTGATCGAACTCCTGCTGCTCAGGCGCTGGTTCATCGACAGCGACGTGTTGCTGGTTTGCCCGTTGTACGTGTTGCGTTGGCGGATGTGCGTTCCGTCCGGCAGCGTTTCGTAAGTGTTGCGTGTGTCCAGCCAACTGCGCTGGTGGCGCAACACCAGACTGCCACCGTTATATTGATGCACGCCCTGCACTTCCACGCCCGTGCCTTCGCCCTTGGTCTGGGACAGGCTGCTAAAGACGGAGGTCTTGTCGCTCACCGTCAACTCGGCGGAAGTGCCCAGTTGCATCTGCTCCTTGACCTGTCGGGCGGACAAGCCCAGGACCACTCGTGGGTGCAGCAGAAAGTTGAAGGCAGCGCCTGCCGTCAGATCGCCGTCATCGCTTTCTTGCCAATTGCTGAGCAACTTGCTTTCGCGACCGGCAAACAGGTTGTAACGCCAGCGATTTTCCGGGTTGCGCCAGTTGGTGGGCTTGTAAATAAGCTCCTGATTGGTGGAAATCACTTGACCGTCTTCGATCAGGCGTACTTCCACCTCGTAGATGCCGCCCGGCAACGGACGCGTGTCCAGAGTCTGAAGGCCGCTGGCCACCTGCTGACTGTTGATCAGCACGCCGTTGCGATAAATCTCCACCATCGCCTGTCGATTGGCGGTCACCGAAATCGGATAGAGGCTCGGCTTGGGGTCGTCGACCGCCAGGCTGTCGGAACTGCCGTACATCATGCCGAACACTGTATCGGGGCCGGCGCCGATCGTCCGCGCTGACCGAGTCAAGCCCTGGGCGCTGGGCGTAAAGTACCCGGCACGAAAAAAGCTGCCTTCCAGTTCCCGCTGGGCATGCAACTCGTGAACCGCGTGCTTGACGCCAGTGTCTACCCCGGACATGCGCGAGAGTTGAGCGTTGAACGTGTTAGTCCAGTTGCCCAGGCTCGCGCTTGCCTCCAGGCCATAACGACCGGCCGCGTTCTGCTCCTGACCGCCGCTGATGTTCAGTTGATTGCGCAAAATCAACCCGACGCTGCCGCCTTCCGGTTGATCGTGAAACTGTCGGGTTTGCGGGTCGCGCTCGGCGTTGGCCGTCACCAGCGACACCATGGAGTCTGCAAGGCTGTAGTGAACCGACTGCAATTGCCGAGGGCAGGCGCTTTTGCACGATCCCAGCGCCACGCCCTGGGTCAAGAACGCAGACCATTCATCGCGCTCGGTCGAAGTCAGGTCACTGTTGCGCGTGTCGGTAAAGTTGATCAGTGTCACCCGCTCATCACGGCTTAACAGGATCATCGCTTCGCCCAGAAACTGTTGGTCGACTTCGACGCGAACAGCCAATGGCACATCAAAAAAGAATTCATGAAACTCCGCGGGTAAGCCTTCAGCCTGTTGCAGCAAACTGACGGCTTTATCCGCAAGTTTGGTTTCACTGGCAAGCGCACCCGCGCAAATAATTAGCGCAAGCGCTCCTGCGATAGGAGTCTTCGAAAACATCGAAATATTTCTCAAGTTAGCGCTTGCATGTGCAAGGAAGAATGCGGCCGGCTTAGAGCGCCGGCCACACAAACAACGTACTGACAGTTAGAGTCAACTCACCCTTATGGTGCGTCGAACATCACTTTAACGAAACCGCGGTAGTTACCTTCAACGTAACCTGGGGCGGCTGGCTCAACTGGAGTAATTACCAGAGGCATTCGCTGTTCAGTTGTCGCGCCATCTTCGGGAACAACATCTACAGCGGTGCCTACGGTAGTCAGCGGAACACCGTTAAAGCTTACGCCCAAGCTAATTTTTTTACTGGAATCGGCAATATCAACAATCTCAGCGGTTTCCATAAGCGTTGCCTTGACAGCAGGGGCAGGCCCAGGAGTAGCGGAACTCTTAACCTTGAACATAGGACTAATGCCTTCCAACTTCGAGGTCGTCTGATTCCAAAGCAGACGTTGCTCGTCGCGAATGGTGCTCATGTCTTCCGGTTGCACATAAAAGTCAGCACCCGGAATATCAGCAATGACCGTAATATCGTGTTGCTGAGGAACAGCCAGTGCAGCCGAAGAAGCCAAAGCCAAAGCCAGCACGGAGGTAGACATTGCAATTTTCTTGAACATTAAATTCACCTTTAAACAGCTAAGTAAGAGTGCAAGCTTCAGCCAAGTGACGAAAGTCCAGCACCGGGTTGTCATTCCAACTAAGAGAGTTGGCATTGCATTTCAACGGGGCGCATCTTCGCGTTTTCTGAAGGACGGGTATGCAAGAGTTATCTGACCTATTTGTAGGACTTATCCCTGCATCTGAAGCGGAAGCTTCCACGCCTTTCTACTATCGCTTGTAGGTGTTTTTGCTACAAATGCAGGGGGAGTGGCTTCGGCTGACAGACTAAATGAAGGGGAATCTGCCGTTTCAATAAGGGTTCAGAAACAGGGGGGCGCCCATCGTCTGACAGCGCAAGCGAGCTGTTCATTTCAGTATGGGCAGATCGAAGAGGAGGGGCATTCGGGGCGTCAGTGGGTGCTCAAACACACAGGGGAATGGATGAAAGGCTTTTACCTTGCATCACCCAGGCAACTGTCACCGATTGAACATACGTGTGACGGAACAGGTCCCAAGCACAAAAAGTCCCGATGCCTGGGCATCGGGACTGGGTCAAACGCGCAAAACGAACGGCGTTACACGGTTACTGCTTGTGCTTTTAAAGGAATGCCGAGGGGCGGGTAGCTTGCACATACTTGATTTGATTTATTACCGGAAGCATCCTCAGCCTCTACACAAATCTGATATCGCTTCCCTGACTCCAGCTCAGTGAAAGAAAATGCAGTTTCTTCCGTGGTTCCCTTATGGTCACCTTCCAGATAAACATGGTATTTAACACGTCCGGAAGAGTCATACGCTGGATCCCAGAGCACCTGCAGGCTAAGATCCGTGGTTCTCAAGTTTGATATTTCAGTGGGTGGGGTAAGGTCATCGAAGCTGAGGGTCAGCGTAGTCCGCTCCGATTCGTTGTACTGATCATCAACCGTACAAACGCTATACACATAGGTGCGACCTTGCTCTGGAGTTAAATCCCTGAAAGCCGTATCTTCTGTTTCCTCCAATACTAATTCGTCTCGCCGAACTTTATATAAAACCGGGCCACCATCGACCGTCCCCGGCCCCCAATGCAACAAAACCGAATTGATAGTGTGCTCAAACTTACCTAAATAGCCAGGTGCTGTCGGCTGGCCTCTAGCTGTTTTGAACTCATACTCATTCCATTTGTCCGAGCTTGCATACCTAAGTCTAAACTTTACCGTCTGACCAGGTATGAACGAGTCTACGACCTTTGAACGAAAATTAGGATACTCTTCTGGCGCTCTATCTTCAATTTGCACTATAACATTTTCATAGTGCCCGTCAATGTCACCCCAAAACAACTTAAAACTGTTGCGAGTAGAGTTCGAGATAAAATAACCAATTTTTGCACTACGAGTTCGAAAACTCTGTTCCCCCAGATGTACTCGATCCTCATTATGCATTACCCCATAAAGATCGATGTGATACGTCTCCTCAGACTCTAACCCCTCCAAAGTCACTCGGTTATACTTCCCTGGAGCTGAAGCCGGTACCACCACAGGGTTTCTCCCCCCTAACAAATGATACTCTTTATAATAGGGATGGGACGGCGCATACCAGCCAATTAACGCACTTCCTGCAAGCACCGTATATGATATATCCACGTGATTTTCGCTAGAAACCTTTGAATCTTTCACCAAAACATTCATCTCTTTCCCCTTACATTAAATACTATAAACATAAACAACCTTGCACGCTTCACCCAACTAAAACACGCAGACATTTATGCACAAAAACAAACCAAGACACACTATCAGTTCTGATAGCAACTAAAACCGCTTAACCGCACTTACTCATCACAATTATTCCAAAAACGAATATAACGCTCTCACCTGCCTTTTCTAACGGGCATCAAACATCCAAAATTGCGCTGGAAATAGATCCTCAAAATAGCCAACGACGCCTAATAAATGATTCAGCAATTAGCAGTTGTTGGGGGAGTGGCCATACTCCATACTCAGCCTATTGAGGAGTGCTGAGCTAATTGCACCGCTAGCCAATTCTCAGCAAGCATCCGGGCATCCCGTCTTGCGTAACCTGGCAGTTCTATCAGGGTCTATCAGTTATCAAAGCGAGAACTCAAGCTTTCGCAAAAAACGCTACATACCCTCAAAATAAATCGCACCGACCTGTTATTTCTTACAGGTTCCAACGACGCTGAATCGCGCTATAAAAGACTCCTGGAGTTACTCACTGCCCTCCGGGGCGCCCCTACCCCGGGAGACCAGCCATGTACACTGCGAGCCCAGCCCAGTTCCAACCCGAGACGCTACCCGTACAGCCCCACAGCTACACGGAAACACCCCATATCCCCCCGAACCTCTCTGCCAAAGAGCAGGAAATCCTGAAGTGGTGTGCCATTGGCAAATCGTCCTGGGAGATCGGACGGATCCTCAATTGCTCTGAGGCAGGAGTGAATTATCACTTCTGCAATATTCGCCGAAAATTCGGCGTCAACTCGCGCTGGCTGGCGCTGATCAAAGCACTGGAGATGGGAATGATCCATTTGGAGGGAGAGGCAGAACTTCATCCAACGGTTGCACGGATAACTCGATGAGCGATGCGCAGAGGGTTGACTCGGTAGAGTCCGGCTCGCCTCGAACCCGTGGTTAACCCCGGCCAGCTCCTCCATCGGGTTGCACTCGAACATCGCCCACAGTGGCAGAGCCCCACTCGCGTTGGATACTTGCTCGCAATGAGGCCATGGCTACAATCGGCTATCGCGAGCAAGCTCGCTCCCACAGTGGATTTTTGTCGCTCACAAAACCTGTAGCCACTGCAAATCCTTGTAGAAGCTGGCCTGCCCGGTAAAAGGCCCCAGTAGACGCTAGAAAATCAAAGCCCCTCCAACTCAGCCATCAAGTCATTCAAGCGATCCACTTTCTCCCCGGTGATCTCGCTGGCCGCCAGCCCCTCGATGTACCCGGCCAGTTCCTCCACCGTGCTGCACTCGAACATCGCCCGTAGCGGCACATCCCGTTGCAGGGTTTTCTGCACCCGCGAGGCGATTTGCGTGGCCAGCAATGAGTGTCCGCCGAGCTCGAAGAAGTTGTCGCGAACGCCCACCTGCCCGACCTTCAACACCTCAGCCCAAATATCGGCCAGGGTCTGCTCAAGTTCATTGCGCGGCGCCTGATAGTCATGGCTTTGCATCTGGCCGATCTCCAGCACCGGTAGCGCCTTGCGATCCAGTTTGCCGTTGGCATTGAGCGGCAGTTTGTCCAGCCACAGCCAGTGCAGCGGCACCATGTATTCCGGTAGCTCGGTGCGCAGGCGTAGTTTGATGCGCTCCAGGCATTCGGCCGGATCGAGCGTTGAATCGACCGCCACCAGGTAGCCCACCAGATGCTTGCCGTTCGCCCCCTCCTGCACACCCACTGCCGCATCGCGGACTTCCGGTTGCTCATGCAGGCGAGCCTCGATTTCACCCAGCTCGATACGGTAACCGCGAATCTTCACCTGATGATCGATGCGACCGACGTATTCCAGCACGCCGTCGCTACGACGGCGGGCCAGGTCGCCGGTGCGATACAGGCGCTCACCCGGGGCACCGAACGGGTTTGGCACAAACACCGGTGCCGTGCGCAGCGGATCGCTGACATAGCCGCGGCCGACCCCGGTGCCCGCCACGCACAGTTCACCCACCGCGCCCAGCGGCACCAGTTCCAGCGCTCCGTCGAGCAGATACAAACGGTTGTTGTCGGTCGGCGTGCCAATCGGCAGGTAACTGCCACGAGTCGAAGCCCGGTCAACGCGGAAGAACGCCACGTCATCCGAGCACTCGGCCGGACCGTAGGCATTCACCAGCCCGATCTGCGGATAGCGCAACAGCCATTGATGCGCCAGTTCCGGCGGCATTGCCTCACCGGTTGGCAGCATCCAGCGCAAACGGTCGAGGCCTATGCGCTCCTGGGCGAGCATGCCCTGGATCAGCGACGGCACGCTTTCCAGCACAGTAATGCCCTGGTTCTGCACATGGGCCAGCAAGCCCTGCGGATCGTGGGCAATGGTGTTCGGCACGATGTCCACCCGGGCGCCGAACAATGGCGCGGCGAGGAACTGCCACACGGAAATGTCGAAGCTTTGCGACGCCGTCTGGGCGATCACATCGGTGTCGCTCAGGTTCAGGTACGGCACCTTGCTCAACTGGTTGTTGAGCATGCCGCGCTGTTCGACCATCACGCCCTTCGGCAAACCGGTGGAGCCGGAGGTGTAGATCACGTAGGCCAGATTGTCCGGGCCACTGTATACGTCAGGATTGTCCGCCGACAGCGCAAGGGCCTGAACTTCTTCCCAGACCAGCAGCCGTGGCCGATTGGCGCAAGCAAACTCGTCGAGCAGGGACTGCGCCTGTTCACGGCACGCTTGCGTGCACACCAGCAAGGGCGTGCGGCTCAATTCGATGATCCGGCTCAGACGCTGGCTCGGCAGCCCCGGGTCCAGCGGCAGGTAACCCGCACCGGCCTTGAAGCTGCCGATGATCATGCCCAGCAATTCGAGGCTGCGTTCGGCCAGCAACGCCACCGGTTGATCACACCCGACACCCGCGGCGATCAACGCATGACCCAGACGGTTACTACGCTGGTTCAGCTCGAGGTAGCTGTATTGCCGGTCAACACAACTGGCGGCAATGCGCTGCGGGTGCCGGGCGACCTGTGCTTCAAACAATGAAACGTAGTCCTGCTCCAGCGGATATTCGTGTTCGCTCTGGTTGCAGCCATTGATGAGAAAGTCCTGCTCCTCGGCCCCCAGCAACGGCAGGTCGACCATGTCGCCATGGAACCCGTCCACCAACGCCAGCAGCAAACGCTTGAACTCAGCAAGCATGCGCTCGACCGTGGCCTCATCGAAGTAGCGCTGGTCGTAGGACAGGTGCAAGCCCAGGTCATCACCCGGATAGCACACCGCCGTCAGCGGGAAGTTAGTGTGCGTGCGGCCCGAATCCGAGGTCGCGTTGAGGCTCTGCGCGCGGTCCAGCACCGAGACTTCCACCGGGGCGTTCTCGAACACGAACAGGCTGTCGAACAACGGCTGGCCTTTGGGCAGTTCGCTCTGTTCCTGGATGTTCACCAGTGGCAGGTATTCGTACTCACGCAGTTGCATGTTGTTGTCGAGCAGACCGCTGAGCCACTGGCGCACGCTGCAACGCTGGCCGTCCTCGGGCATTTTTACCCGCAGCGCAATGCTGTTGATGAACAGGCCGACGGTGCGCTGCATCTGCGGCATGTCCACCGGACGCCCGGCCACGGTGACGCCGAACAGCACGTCGCGATCACCGCTCGCGCCGCAGCACCAGCGCCCACGCCGCCTGGGCGAAAGTGTTGATGGTCAACTGATGGGCCTGGGCCAGTTCGCGCAACTGCATGCCGTCACGGGCGTCGAGCCTTGTGTAGCGGTCGCCGACGAGCATGCCGCCGCTGTCGCCGGCATGATCGCGCAGGAATGGCCGGTCGCTCGGGATCGGTGTGGTCCGTTCGAAACCCTGCAGGTTGGTTTTCCACCACTGCCGCGCTTCGGCGAGGCTCTGGCGTTGCAGCCAGCCGATGTAGTCGCGATAACGCGGCGGCACGGCCAACTGTGCTTCCCGGCCTTCGCCGAGGGCACTGTAGATCTCGAAGAAGTCATTCATCAGCAGCGAACGGCACCAGGCATCGATGAGGATGTGGTGGTTGCTCATCATGAACCAGTAGCGCGCCGCGCCGACCCGGATCAGACGCAGGTGGAACGGTGCCTGGTTGAGCAGGTCGAAACCGGCCTCGCGTTCGGTCTTGAGCAAGGCTTGCAGCTTCGGCTCTTGCTCGGTTTCAGCAATGTCGCTCCAGTCGAGGTATTCGATCGGCGTGCTGCCCGGTTTGTGGATCACTTGCAGCATCTCTTCGCCGACGTTCCAGCAGAACGAGGCGCGCAACGCTTCGTGGCGGGCGATCACCGCTTGCCAGGCCTCGGCGAAACGCTGCGGGTCGAGTTCGCTGTTGATGCGGTAGCGGTCCTGCATGTAGTACAGGCCGGTGCCCGGCTCCAGCAAGGTGTGCAACAGCATGCCTTCCTGCATGGGGGTCAACGGGTAGACGTCTTCAATGTCGGCAGCCGGCACCGGCAGCGCATCCAGTTGCGTCTGATTGAGCCGCGCCAGCGGGAAGTCCGACGGCGTCAGGCCACCCGCATCGTCGCGCAGGCAATGCTCGATCAGGCTGCTCAACTCACCGAGGTAGGCGTCGGCCAATTCGCCGATGGTTGACGAATCGAAGCGTTCGGCGCTGAAGGTCCAGCGCAGTACCAACTCACCGCCATACACCTGACCGTCCACGCTCAGCTCGTTGGGCAGCGGGGCATTGGCATCGTGGGCCGCCCCGATGGCTTCATCCAGTGGACGGAACAACGCGTCGACACCGAAGCTCTGGTCGAACTGGCCGAGGTAGTTGAAGGTGATCGGCGCCTGCGGCAACGCCACCATGCCGTGGCGGCTCTGCTCATCGGCGAGGTAACGCAGCACGCCATAGCCCAGGCCTTTGTGCGGCACGGCGCGCAATTGCGCCTTGATCGCCTTGATCGACGCGCCCTGCCCGGCGGCTTCTTCTATGTTCGACGGCGTCAGGCGCAGCGGATAGGCGCTGGTGAACCAGCCCAGGGTACGGGTCAGGTCGATCTCGTCGAACAGCGCTTCGCGGCCGTGGCCCTCCAATTGAATCAGCGCCGATGACTGACCGCTCCAGCGGCACAGCACGCGGGCCAAAGCGGTCAGCAGCAAGTCGTTGACCTGGGTGCGATAGGCGCTCGGCGCCTGTTGCAGCAACTGCCGCGTGCGCTCGCTGTCGAGGCGCACGCTGACGGTTTGTGCATGACGGTTCTGCCGTCCGCCGGTGGGGTGATCGCAGGGCAATTCTGCACCGGGCCCGGCCAGTTGCGCCTGCCACCAATCCAGCTCTTCGCGCAGGGATTCGCTGCCGGCGTAGGCCTGCAGGCGTGCAGCCCAGTCCTTGAAGGCGCTGGTTTTCGCCGGCAGTTTCACCGACTGCCGGGCGTCCAGTTGGCGATACGCGGTCTGCACGTCATCCAGCAGTACCCGCCACGACACACCGTCCACCACCAAATGGTGAATGGCGATAAACAAGCGTTGCTGGCCTTCAGGGCCATCGACCAGCAACACGCGCAGCAACGGCCCTCTTCAAGGTCGAGGCTGCGCTGGGCATCGGCGAACAAGGTGGCGCACTTGTCCATGGACGCAACGCGCACCTGCCACAGCACCGGTGCATCGGAAATCGGCTGGTGCACGGCCTGCCACCGGCCGGCAACACGGCTGAAGCGCAGACGCAAGGCGTCGTGCTGTTCGATCACCGCCAGCAGTGCTTGCTCCAGACGATGAGGTTCCAGGGCGACAGTCGGTTGCAGCAACAACGCCTGGTTCCAGTGCTGGCGTTGCGGGATGTCGGTGTTGAAGAACCAGTGCTGGATCGGCGTCAGTCGCGACTCGCCCAAGATCAAGCCCTGCTCGGCGCTGACCTGCTCGCTGCACGTGGCCACGGCGGCGAGGGTCTGTACGGTCTGGTGCTGGAACAGGTCGCGAGGGCTGAAGTGGATGCCCTGCTGCCGCGCCCGGCTGACCACCTGGATCGACAGAATCGAGTCACCGCCCAACTCGAAGAAGTTGTCGTTGAGGCCTACCTGACCGACGTTCAGCACTTCGCACCAGATCTGCGCCAGCGTGACCTCAAGCTCATTGACGGGCGCCACGTATTGTTGGCGACCCGACTCCGGGTCCGGCGCCGGGAGCGCACGGCGGTCGAGTTTGCCGTTGGCAGTCAATGGCATGCTCGCCAGCAGGATCAGGTGCGTGGGCACCATGTAATCCGGCAACTGCGATTTCAAGTGTGCCTTGAGGGCTTCGCGCAATGCAGCGTGCTGCGCTTCATTCTGTTCGGCGACGTCAGTGGCGAGGTAACCCACCAGTTGCTTGCCGCTCGGTGCATCGAGGGCCAGCACCACCGCTTCACGAATCGACTTGTGCTCCAGCAAACGGGTTTCGATTTCACCCAATTCGATGCGGAAACCACGAATCTTCACCTGATGGTCGATCCGCCCAAGGTATTCCACCCGGCCATCGGCGCGCTGACGCACCAGGTCGCCGGTGCGGTAGATGCGCCCGCCGCCAGCGACAAACGGATCGGCCACGAAGCGCTCCGCGGTCATGCCCGGACGCTGGTGATAACCCTGGGCCAGGCCTGCGCCACCCACGTACAACTCGCCCGTCGCGCCTTGCGGCACCAACGCCAGATCGACGTCGAGAATGTAGGCCACGCGGTCGCCGATCACACGGCCGATCGGCACGCTACCGGTGCCCTCTTCCAGCACTTCAGGAGCCAGGCTGGCCAGCGGCATGACCACGGTTTCGGTCGGACCATAGGCGTTGAAGAACAGACTCGGCTTGAACGCTGCGCGAATGCGCGCCAGGTGCTCACCGGTCAGCGCTTCGCCGCCGGTGATGATCATGCGTACCGGCAAGGTCTGGTCCTGGGTTGCCAGCCATTGCGCCAACTGACTGCCGTAGCTCGGCGTGAAACCGAGGACGTTGATGCGATGACGACGGATCAGGCCACAGATTTCTTGCGCATCCCACTGCCCTTGGGCACGCAACACGACTTGCGCCCCACTGAGCAGTGGCACCAGCAAACGCTCGGTCGCGGCGTCGAAATTGATCGAATAAAAGTGCAGTTCGCAGTCATCGGGACGCATGGTGAAGCGCTCGATCACGGCGCGGCAGTGCATGGCGATTTCGCCGTGGGACACCACCACGCCTTTCGGTTTACCGGTCGAGCCCGAGGTGTAAATCAGGTAGGCCTGATGCTGCGGCAGGCTGATCAACGGCAGCCCGGTGGCTGGGTAGTTGGGCAGCGCAGCGGCGTCGTCCTCAAGACACCAGCGGCCGACGGTCGCCGGCAACTCGCCCAAGGCCTTGAACATCGCCGCATCGCTGAGCAGCAAACCAATGCCGCTGTCTTCGATCATGTAATGCAAGCGGTCCAGCGGATACTCCGGGTCCAGGGGCACATAGGCGCCGCCGGCCTTGAGGATCGCCAGCAAGCCGACGACCATCTCCAGCGAGCGCTCCAGTGCCAGCCCCACACGAACCTGCGGGCCGACGCCACGCTCGCGCAGCATCCAGGCCAGGCGATTGGCGCGGCTGTCGAGCTCGGCGTAGCTCAGGGTCTGCCCGGCGAAAGTCAGGGCCGGAGCGTCCTGGCGCATCGAGGCTTGCTCGGCGAACAGGTGATGGATGCACTGGTCCAGCCGATGTTCGCCCGCCTCGACACCGAGGCTGTCGAGCAGACGTTGGTGTTCGTCGCACGCCAGCAGCGGCAGCTCGCTCAAGCGTTGTTGCGGATCGGCAATCAGCGCCTCCAGCAGATTGCGCCAATGCCCGGCCATGCGGGCGATGCGCGGTTCGTCGAACAGATCGGTGCTGTAGGTCAGGCAGCAACCGAGACGATGGTCGAGGTCAGTGACCTCCAGGTTGAGGTCAAACTTGGTCGCGCGGGCATCGTTGGCCAGGTACTCGACCGTCATGCCGGCCAGGGTACGGCTTTGCTGGAACTCCCAGCGCTGCACGTTGCACATCACCTGGAACAACGGGTTGTAGGCCGTGCTGCGTGGCGGTTGCAAGGCTTCCACCAGATGATCGAACGGCAAGTCCTGATGGGACTGGCCTTCGATCACCGTGTGGCGCACCTGCTCGAACAGCTCGCCGACAGACATCTGCCCGTCGAGCTGGCAGCGCAGCACTTGCGTATTGAGGAATGCGCCGATCAGCCCTTCGCTTTCCGGACGAATGCGGTTGGCCACCGGCGCGCCGATGCGCAGATCGGTCTGGCCGCTGTAGCGGTACAGCAGCGTCGCCAGGGCGGCGGTCATGATCATGAACAGCGTCAGGCCATGTTGCGCATTGAAGGCGCGGACCCGTGCTGCGAGGTCGTCGCTCAGGTCAAAGCGATACAACTCACCCTGATGGCTTTGCACCGGCGGACGCGGACGGTCGGCTGGCAACTCCAGCAGTTGATGTTCGTGACCCAGTTGCGTGGTCCAGTAATCGAGCTGGCGCTGACGCTCGCCGGACTCCAGCCACTGACGCTGCCACACGCTGTAATCCAGGTACTGCACCGGCAACGGCGCGAGCGGCGACTCGCGGTCGTCGACAAAGGCTTCGTACAGCGCGCTGAGTTCCCGGGCAAAGATGTCCATCGCCCAGCCTTCGGTGACGATGTGGTGCAAAGTCAGAACGAAGTAGTGTTCCTGCTCGGCGGTCTTGACCAGGCAGGCGCGCAGCAAAGGTCCGGTTTCCAGATCGAACGGCTGGTGCGCTTCATCGTCGGCCAGTTGCTGGACCTGCCACTCGCGGCCTTCGGCATCCAGCGCAGTGAAATCCTTCCACGCCATGCGCACGCCGGTTTGCGCGTGCACCTGTTGGCTGGCGACGCCGTCGATGCTCGGGAACGTGGTGCGCAGGGTTTCGTGACGCAGGATCAGGGCTTGCAACGCGGCTTCGAAACGCGCGACATCGAGCACCCCGCGCAGCCGTGCCATGCCGCCGACGTTGTAGGCCGGGCTGTCCGGTTCCATCTGCCAGAGGAACCACATGCGCTGCTGGGAGTAGGACAGGGGCACCGGTTGGCTGCGGTCGACCTTTTCAATCGACGGCTGTTTATTGGTGCAGCCGCTGGCCTGGATCAAGCGTATCTGTTCGGCAAATGCACCGAGTTCGCTGTGTTCGAACAGCGCCCGCAACGGTAGCTCGACGTCGCAGGCCTGACGGGTACGGGAGATGATTTGCGTGGCCAGCAGCGAGTGACCGCCCAAGGCAAAGAAATCATCGCGCAGACCAACCTGTACCAAGCCCAGCACCTCGCGCCAGATACCGGCAATTTGTTGTTCCAGCTCTGTCACTGGCTCAACATGTTCGCGCACCTGCCACTGCGGCTCCGGCAAGGCGCGACGGTCGAGTTTGCCGCTCGGGCCGAGGGGCATTTCCTGCAGGCGCAGCAGTTGCGCCGGGACCATGTATTCCGGCAGTTCGGCGACCAATGCGCTTTTCAGGTGCGCGGTTTGATCGGCTTCGTCCCCGGCATAGTCCGCAGCGGTGTAGTAACCGATCAGCTGTGCACCGGCCACGGTTTCGCGCACCAGTACCACGGCTTGCGCAACGCCGTCCCGGGCCAGCAGCCGCGCTTCGATTTCCTGCGGCTCGACCCGGAACCCGCGCAGTTTGACCTGCTGATCGAGACGGCCGAGGTATTCGATCACGCCATCGGCCGTCCAGCGCGCCCGGTCGCCGGTGCGATACAGGCGCGCGCCCGGTTCACCCAACGGATCGACCACGAAGCGCTCGGCGGTCAACGCCGGGCGACCGAGATAACCACGGGCTAAACCGACGCCGCTGATGCACAACTCACCCGGGACGCCAGCCGGAACGGGATTGAGATCGCTGTCGAGCACGCGGCAGATCACATTGCCCAGCGGCCGGCCAATCGGCGAACGCTCGCCATCAGCGCGGGAGCAGTGCCAATGGGTCACGTTGATTGCGGTTTCGGTGGGGCCGTAGCGGTTGTGCAGTTGCACCGCCGGCAACTGTTCCAGCACGCGGTTGCGCAGTTCGGCGGGCAACGCTTCGCCCCCTGAGAACACCCGGCGCAGGCTGGTGCATTCAGCGCTCAGCGGTTCCTCGATGAACAACGAAAGCAACGGCGGCACGAAGTGCAGCGTGGTCACGCCGTACGCTTGCACAAGCTGCGCGAGGCGATGCGGATCGCGGTGTTCACCGGGGCCGGCGATCACCAGGCGACTACCGGTGATCAACGGCCAGAAGCATTCCCACACCGACACGTCGAAACTGATCGGCGCCTTTTGCATCAGCACATCGGTTTCGTTCAGGCGATAGGTTTGCTGCATCCACTGCAGGCGCTCGGCCAGTGCCGCGTGGGTGTTGCCGACGCCTTTGGGCTGGCCGGTGGAACCGGAGGTGTAAATCACATAGGCGAGGTTGTCGCCGTGCAGATGCAGCCCCGGCGCAAGGCTCGGCCAGTGCTCCAGATGGAGCGCGTCCATGGCTATTACGCTGACACCCTCGGTGGCTGGCAGACGATCAAGCAACCGGGTCTGGGTCAGCAGCAGCTCAACGCCACTGTCGCTGAGCATGTAGGCCAGGCGCTCGGCCGGGTAATCGGTATCCAGCGGCACATAAGCACCGCCAGCCTTGATGATCGCCAGCAGGCCGATCAGCAATTGCGGCGAACGCTCGCAGGCGATGGCCACGCAGACGTCCGGGCCAACGCCTTTGTCGCGCAGGTAATGCGCCAAACGGTTGGCCCGGGTGTGCAGTTCGGCGAAGTCCAGGCTGCCGCCGTCCCACACCAGCGCGGTGCGCTGCGGCGTCCGGTGCGCCTGTTCGTTGAGCCATTCAGGCAGCCATTGGCTGGCGGGTGCGCACGCTGCGCTGGCCCATTCCGATTGCTGACGGTGCTCGGCAGGCGTCAACAGTGGTAGGTCGCCGATGGCGATGTTCGGTTGTTCACAGACAGCCCGCAACAGATGGCTGAAATGCTCGGCCAGGCGTTCGATGGTCGCGGCGTCGAACAACTCGCTGGCGTAGTCGAAGGACAAGATCAGGCGACCGTTGCGGTCTTCTTCGCTGTGCAACTGCAAATCGAACTTGGCTTCCCGACTATGCCACGGCAGCTCTTCAGCCAACAGCCCCGGCAGGCGGCGCAAGGCGCTCAGGTCCCGTTGCTGATGGTTGAACATGACCTGGAACAGGCCCTGTTCACGGGCCTGTGGGAAGGCTTCCAGCAGTTGCTCGAATGGCAGATCCTGATGGGCCTGCGCGCCCAATGCGGCACGTCGGGTTTGCGCCAGCAGCTCAGCGAATGGCTGGCGTGAATCCACCTCGGCACGCAGCACCTGGGTATTGATGAAGAAGCCAATCAGCCCTTGGGTTTCCAGGCGCGGACGGTTGGCATTGGGCACGCCGATGCGGATATCACGCTGGCCGCTGTAGCGGTGCAACAAGGTCTGGAACGCAGACAGCAACAGCATGAAGGCGGTCGATTCATGGGCCTGGGCGGTCTGACGAATCGCATCGCTCAGGGCAGCGCCCAGACGCACGGTGTGGCGAGCGGCGCTGTGCAGTTGTTGAGCAGAGCGTGGATGGTCGGTGGCCAGGCTCAGGGTTGGGTGCTCATCACCCAAGCGGTCTTTCCAGTAGGCCAGTTGCCGCTCGCCCTCCCCTTGCGCCAGCCATTGGCGCTGCCAGCTGCCGTAGTCGGCGTACTGCGTCGGCAATGGCGCCAATACCGCTTGCTGGCCCAGGGAGGCGGCCGCATACAGGCGCGAGAACTCATCGATCAGCACATTCAGCGACCAACCGTCAGCGATGATGTGGTGCATCGTCACCAATAACTGATGGTCTTCGTCGTCGAGGCGCACCAGCGTCACCCACAGCAGCGGGCCTTTCTCCAGATCGAACCGGGCCCGCGCTGCGTCCTCGCGGATCTGCAACGCCCGGGCTTCACGCTCGACAACCGGCAGGTCGCTGATGTCGATCATCTGCAGATTGAACCCGGCGGCCGGATCGACCTGTTGCAACGCCACACCATCACGCTCGAAGAATCGCGTGCGCAGGGATTCGTGGCGCTCGATCAATTGCTGGAAACTGGCGCGCAAGGCGTCCTCATCCAGCTCGCCGCGCAGGCGCAAGGCACCCGGAATGTTGTAGGCGCTGCTGTGGGGGTCCAGTTGCCAGGTGATCCACAGGCGGTTTTGCGCCAGGGATTGCGGCATCGGTTGCTGGCGCGACAGCGCAGTGATCGCGCCCTGGGCCAGGCCACCGTCCTGTTGCAGACGGGCCACGACATCGGCGAATGCGCCGAGGGTCGGGGCTTCGAACAGCAGACGCAGATTCAACTCCAGACCGAGCTCTTCACGCAGGCGCGCCACCACTTGCGTCGCTGCAATGGAGTTGCCGCCAAGCAGGAAGAAATGATCGTCGGCGCCCACCTGCCCGATTTGCAACTGCTCGCACCAGAGGCGACCGATCAGGCTTTGCAGCTCGGAGCCCGACTCGATCTTGCCTGCACTTTCGGTGGCGACCGAAGGGAACACCGCGTAGCTGTCGAGGCTGCCGTCCGCCAGGCGACTGCGGCACGCCGAGCGTTGCAATTTGCCGCTGGAGGTCTTGGGCAGCGCGCCCGGATTGAGCAGCACCACCACGCCCGGCGCTTGCTGATACGCCTCGGCGACGGCCTGGCGAATGGCTTTGATCAAGGATTCCGGCGGCAGGATTTTCTGCACGCTGCGGCTGATTTCGGCGGCAATGCCGATGCCTTCCTGTCCATCAATCGTGACGGCGAATGCAGCAACCCGGCCCTTGCGCACCACTTCCACTTCGCGCTCGACGGTCTGCTCGATGTCCTGCGGGTACAGGTTGTGCCCGCGCACGATCAGCATGTCCTTCAGGCGGCCGGTGATGAACAGTTCACCGTTGCGCGTGAAACCCAGGTCACCGGTTCGCAGCCAGGTCTGGCCAGCGTGCCGGACGAAGGTCCTGGCGGATGCCTCGGGGTTGCGCCAGTAACCGAGGGCGATGCTCGGCCCGCTGGCCCAGACTTCACCGACGACGTTGTCAGCCTGTTCGGTGAGCGAGACAGGCTCGATGATCAGCACGGCGTGACCCGGTTGGCTGATACCACAACTCATGATCGGGCTACCCTCGCCCGCTTCGACACGGTTTTGCGCCAGGGCCTGATCGTCTACCCGCAGGTTGCCAATACCTTGGCCGCGCGGTGTGCCGGCCACAAACAATGTGGCTTCGGCCAAACCGTAGGAGGCCATGAAACTGTCCGCGGTGAAGCCGCAGGTCGCAAACTTCCCGGCGAAGCGTTCCAGGGTATCGAGGCGAATCGGTTCGGAACCGGAATACGCCACGCGCCAACCACTGAGATCGAGCCGTTCCAGGGCTGACTCACTGACCCGCTCGCAACACAAGCGATAGGCAAAATCCGGCCCGCCGCTGATGGTGCCGCCGTATTCGCTGATCGCCTCCAGCCAGCGCAACGGCCGGCCGAGGAAATACGCCGGTGACATCAACACGCAAGGCACGCCGCTGAAAATCGGCTGCAGCAGGCCACCGATCAGGCCCATGTCGTGGTACAGCGGCAGCCAGCTGACGATCACGTCGTCGGGGTTCAGGTCAATGCCGAAACCGTGGCGAATCAGCAATTCGTTGGCCACCAGATTGCCGTGGCTGACTTGCACGCCTTTGGGCAGCGCGGTAGAGCCGGAGGTGTATTGCAGGAAGGCGATGTGGTCGTCCTGCAAGTCTGCCGCGATCCAGCGTTCGGCCAAGGCACCGTCGAGGGTATCGACACACAGCATCGGCGGCGCCCCGTCGATTTGCTGCAACCCATCGCGCAGCCCGGCGCTGGTCAGCAGCAAGCGCGGTTCGGCATCGCTGATGATCGACAACAGGCGTTCCTGGTGATGACGGCGTGTCGATTCCGGCGGGTAGGCCGGCACCGCGATCACGCCCGCGTACAGGCAACCGAAGAACGCCGCGACATAATCCGGGCCGCTGGGGAACAGCAACACGGCGCGGTCACCGAAATCCGCCTGAGCCTGCAACGCGCCGGCAATCGTCCGCGCCCGCTGATCCAGCTCGCGATAACTGAGCACCACAGCCTGATCCGGGGTCTCGGCGAGAAAGCGCAAGGCCACCCGATCCGGCGTCAGGGCCGCGCGACGCTGAAGGGCGTGGACCATTGTGCTGGGGAGTTCGAACGCGTCGGTCATGAGGTTTCCTGCCTGGTTTCGGCTGTAGGAGCGAGCTTGCTCGCGAAAAAACCAAGGACGCCGCTGGGCATCTGGTTTTACGCGTTATCGTTGACGACCATCGTCGGAACGCCGCCCGGAGCGAGCTCGCTCCTACAGGGTTATGAGGATTGCGCTGTGCCATTCACCAATGAGAACGGATGACGTCTTGAATTAATTAGTCGCCAGGCTGGAACGCGAAGGGGGACGAAGTGAGTCAGCGCGCCGCCGTTCTCACTCTGCACTTTCATGGCGCATTAGTTATCTTTCTCATTTGACAATAATTATCATTAAGAATAATTTGTCGCTCGATGTGCAGGACGGCCCCCCCGGTTCATTCGCCGTCCCGCTAACCTTTTGGCAGCAGGGTGATCTCCATGATGGAACCAGTATCCACAAGCAGGTGCGATACACCGCTACTTCAGGCATTCGTCGACAATCGACTGATTCTGGTGAAGATCGCCGCCAGAATTACCGGTTGCCGCTCCCGTGCCGAAGATGTTGTGCAGGATGCATTCTTCCGGTTGCAATCGGCTCCGCCCATCACCAGTTCGATCAAGGCTCAGCTCAGCTACCTGTTCCAGATCGTGCGCAACCTGGCGATCGACCACTACCGCAAGCAGGCGCTGGAGCAGAAATATTCCGGTCCTGAAGAGGAAGGGCTGAATGTGGTGATCCAGGGTGCGTCACCGGAAACGTCGCACATCAACTTCTCGACGCTGGAGCACATTGCCGATGCGTTGACCGAGTTGCCGAGCCGCACCCGCTACGCCTTCGAGATGTATCGCCTGCACGGCGTACCGCAAAAAGACATCGCCAGGGAACTCGGCGTCTCGCCGACCCTGGTGAACTTCATGATTCGCGATGCGCTGGTGCACTGCCGCAAGGTGTCGGGCAAGCGTGGGGATACGGCTGCTCGCCACTAATATCTGAAATCTGCGTCGCTTCCTTCGCGAGCAAGCCCGCTCCCACATTTGATCTGCGTTCGCAGTACCCTGTGGGAGCGGGCTTGCTCGCGAAGGCTGACTCAGGACCGCAGCGAATCTTGAGCCTCAAGCATTACGCCAGTGTGCACCGATCAAAGAACCGCTCCCGCCCCAACACCATCAAGGCCGCGCGCTTGTGCGGGAAGTCGAACTCTTTCTCGCAGTGAAAGCATTGGTTCTGCATGTACCCGATCATCTTCGCGTTATCGGCACGCGGCTCGGCAACCACCCGCTGCGTGCGCGGATCATCGAGAAACAGGTAATGCACCAGCGCCGATAGCCAGCTCGCCACCTTGTGCGGGCCACGGTGGTTTTCTTCGCCCACCAGCATGTGGATGCCACGGTCGTAATCACCAGCATCGTAGAAGGGTGCGATGCGATCCTCCTTGGCCCAATAGGCTTCGAAATAGGCGAAAGGCTGATCGTCGAAACAGCCGATCAACGTCAGGGTGTGGGGGGCAGACTGAAGTTTGCTCAAGTACTCGCGATGCTGTTCGAGGCTGCCCTCCTCTTGCCAGAAACTCGCGACTCGCGGACTGTTCTGCCAACGGTTGAAACGCGGCAAGTCGTCTTCGATGTCGACAGTGCGCAGGGAAATCCACATCCCGAGGCGTGTATCGAAACGCCGGTAGACTTCTCCACGCGGCTTGACCGGACGCAGCGAATGGCGCTTGCCACCACTGATGACCATTTGCTGTGGATAACTGCTGATGGGCGACTGCCCCAGCCAAGGCTGCGGCAACTGCCAGAAAAAGGTGCGCTCGCAACAATAGTCGCCAGCGGATTGCGCAGGGATCAGCAAACCGCTGGACAAGGCTTCAGTCGGGGTTTCATCCAGCTGCCAGGTCAGGCGCTGGCAGGCCGGGTCACGGGTGAACAGCCAGTAACAGGCAGCCCAGATTACGTGGTGGTCAAGACGACCGAAAGCGTCCTCCACTTGAAACCGCAGTTCGGAGTCGCGGGTCAGCCGCAGCTGGATCAACGGTTGATCTTCAAGGCTGAGGCTCAGCCGGCTTTCGGTTTCATCGGCTGCAAGTCGACTGCCTGACGGTAAGGCCAGGGCAGTCAGGTGATTCAGATTAGGCATGGGGTGGGCTCACGATAATCGTCAACGATTCAACGATGTGACGTGAGCCACAGGTAAAAATTTAAGGCCGTAATCGAAATTACGCTGTGGCCCTCCTGGACGTAGCTTCCCTACAAGTCCATTTAAATTTCTTTGAGTTGAATACGGGTTACATCGTAGTCATTCCCGGGAACCGAATTCACATGACTCACGAGTGTGAGCTCCATCTCGCTGGAAGTGGCGATAAACTCACCGCCAAGCATTACCCATGTTCGTGAACTGAGCGTCATGGGCCCTGCAACAGTCAACCCGTCTGCTTCGAGTGACAGTTGGGGAATCGGGTTAGCCGTGGAATTCCGTCGGAGTTCCACGTTGAATGCATATAGACGATTCGGCTCCAGGTCGCGGTAGGTCTTATGCAAATGAATGCCATTGTTGGGACTTGTATACCCCCAATTGAAAAGAAACCATCCAGTGCCATCACTCCTGACAACGAGATCTCTCTCATCTTGCGCAGCAGGGCCTTTTTGCCAGCCATTCCAGTAGTAGTCTTTAAAGTCGGTCAGATCTTCGTATGCCGATCGCACAATCAACTCCAACGGCTGGAGCTCGATGGCCTTGCTGACATCGGTATCGCCATCCGGCGTCAACCGGCAAGTCAAGACCAACTTACTAAGACGCTTCAGCGACTCAAGCTCTGAACGCAGCAATACCCGCTGCAAGCCTGAATCGACCTCTGTCGCAGACACTGGCTCACCGACCATCACATCGAATTCGTAAGGGCTACCATCCTTGCCAGTGCCTTCACCGCGGATCCAGACCCTTTGTCCCACAACCATCCAAGGGGCCCACGGTTTGACCTTGATCGTGGCGTCACCATCAAAGTTACTCAAGTCCAAGATGCCAAGGGTCGCCTCAAGCACGACGAGTTTCGACCAATGCTTAGGCACAAGAACTTTCAGGTTGAGATCCAAAGAAGTTGCTTGCTTGCAGGGACTTGTCACGGTGTAACCGAGGGAAACGGTCTGGCCAATACAAGCGATCACCTCCTCCAGCGACACCTTAAACTCCACATAACCTGGCACGTCATTACCCGGTTTGGCCTGGATCGGCAAAGTCGTTCCATCCGGGCGTTCCCAGCGAAGCTGGATCGTGTGGCGAGGACTGATACGGTCATACATCACTCGTACCGTGACGCCGTCTGTGGCGTTTACCGGGTTGAGGAAATCCCTTGCCGCCTCGTCTACTGTCGGCGGGATCAAGTTCAGGTCTTGCTGATGCACCGTCAGCTCCCGCAACGGGAACCTGACTGAGCTAGGATGATCGACCTGGCCATTGAAGTTGACCGCGAAATGCACCTGAAGCTTGCTGCAATCCGCCAGTTTTTCCAACTCATGACGCGGCAACCAACTGATGACACCGTCATCCTCACCCGACGCGGGAAGCCCTTGCCCCATCAAGACATCGAAGCGGTAAGGCGTGCCATCTTCCAATTCCCCTGTTACCCATAACCAGGTCGGCTGGCCTTCGGCGATAAACCACCACGGGGCCACTGTGCATTCGGCATTTCCCGAGAACGTTCTGAGATCCAACTCGCCAAGCGTGGCTTGGGTGACCTCTGGCATGGGCAAATCAGTGAGACCAAGCACCTTTAGGTTCAGCGGCAGGGACGGCCACTGTATCTGGTCCCGCAAGACCGTGTAGCGCACAGTGACCGATCGGCCAAAGTTGGCACTGATAGCCGAAGGCGGTACCGGGACTTCGACAAAACCCTTGTTCGAACCATACACGCACTCCAGCGGCGGAGTCCCGGCACCGGCAGCCCCCTCGAAAAAGGCACACACCCAGTCGGTCGGTGCCATCCCTGCGTAAACCACGCGAATCGTCGCGCCATGCTTTGCGTTGATCGGGTTGAGCAGGCAGCCCTCAGCCCCGCATTCGGTGGCCTCCAGCACGTTCGGCGCTTTCAGGTCCAGTTCCGGCTCACCCAGCCGCAGGTTTTCAGTAGTGAACCTGAGTTCAAGGGCATTTGCCGGGAGCAAGGAAACCGTCGGATCCGCTGGTGGTGTTCCCATGGAACCGTCGGAAGTAAAAGCCGCTTGCACGGTTATTGACGAGTAGTCGTCATTTCCCTCCAACCAATCTCGGGACAACAATAACTGTGTGAAACCCCGTCGAACTTCCAGCGCAGTCACCCGATGATTTTCCAGCACCCACTCGAACCTGTAGTTGCCGGCATGGTGTTCATTGCCGACCGCCAGAATCCATAGCCGCTGGCCTTCCACCATAAGTGGCCAGGGCTGCAGTTGAATCCGGGCGTCGCCACTGAATTTGCGCATGTCCAGCCAACGCGTGCCCTGGTAAGTCACCACATCAGGAAGTTCCGGCGCCGGTGAAACTTGCGGTTTGAGTTTCTGTACCGTCAAATCAAGCGTGATGGACTCTTCAGATGGTTGATCGTCAAGTATCGCGGTGTACCAGATACCAACGGTGTAGCCCATACAGGCAGCGATCACCGAGACACCGATCTCAAATTCGATACTGCCGCTGTTACTGCCATCCTTGACGGGTATCGTCGGATTGCCTGCACCTAACGGACCGTCCCAGCGCAAATGAATCTTGTGACGGTCACTCATACCCGGAAATTCGACCGTGACCTTGACGCCGTCCCTCGCCAGAAAGGGATCAAGCATGTTATTGGACGTCGCGCCCTCAACAATCGGAACCGGTAGGTCCGCAACGGAAGACTGCGCCTGAGGGACTTTTTCAGATGTTATTGTATTCATGCCGAATCTTCCTTGCAGATCGAGAGTTAACCGCACCCGTTACCACACAGGGTTGTACGGAGATCTAACCTTCGGCAAGAAATCGTGGCTACTGTCAGAGTTGACAGTTTTGTACTGAAAAAAGAACTTTTTCGACGAATGACGCGGACAAAAACGTCTCCATCCTTCGATGTCGCCTCATTCCCGGATCGCCGGCACAAGCGCAATCTTGTACGGATCGAAAATCTTCAACATCTGGCCGTTGTCCCGCAAGCCTTGCAGCACCTTGGCGAATGCCTCGCCGCTGATGGGAGCCGTCGGGCGCAGGATGGCGTAGTGGTGATAGACCTGATCGATGCGTTGGGACGCCAGCAACTCGCTGGCAACTTTTTCATTGCGCAGGAAGTAGTCGCTCAGGTACGAACGCGTGACCAGGGCAATGTCGGCCCGGCCGCGCAACACCATCAGCAGATTGCTGTCATGGGAATAGGTCAGCGTGGCGTTGTAGTTTTTCTCCAGGTACTTGGGATCGGCATTGAAGTCGGCGAACTCGTAGTGATAGCCGCTGAACAGTGCCAGACGCTTGCCGCTCAGGTCGGCGAAATAGCTCTGCTGCCGATCGGGCAGGCGTTGCGCGACAAAAATCTCGGCGTCCTCCAGCCCCATGTCGACGGCGGTATGGGGAATGTCTTTCCAACCCCAGGCCGGATTTTCGAAGATGGCCATGTCGACCCGGCCCTGCTTGAAGTCACCGAAGCGCCGGGGAATGGACGTGGGCACCAGGACAAACTGGTAGTCGCTTTGCGATGCGTTCATCGCCTCGACCAGTTGCGGCAGCAACCCGGTATCGACTCCGGACTCCGGGCGCACGGTGTAGGGAGGAAAGTGCGCGGCACCAATGCGCACCAGTTGTGCAGCCTGGGACGGCACCATCGCTGACGCTGCAAGCATTGCCAGCAAAAGCCGCGAAGCTTTTCGAATTGGCGAACCCATCAAAACGACCCCACTCCCCAATAAATCGGCATCAATGCTATCAAGCTAGGCGGTTTCATCCAGTTAGCCAGTTTAAAGTTGGCCAACACCACTTTATTGCCGGTCTTCCAGCACCAGAATCAACGCTTCATCGGCCAACTGATCGAGGGTCATGCTGCCCCCGGCGCGAAACCAGGTGGTGGTCCAGGACAATGCGCCGGTCAGGAACCGCCGCGTGATGAACACATCGCCGCGGATAAAACCGGCGGCCTTGGCTTCGCCCAGTACCTGCAGCCAGATGTCTTCATAGATATCGCGCAGCGCAAGGACCCTGGCCTGGCCCTCTTCGGACAGCGAGCGCCATTCGTAGACCAACACAGCCATGGCCTCGCCGCTGCCACCCATGATCGACTGCAATTCACAGCGGATCAGCGCCAGCACCCGCTCGCGCACATCGCCGGCCTCGGCGATGGCCGCACGCATCAGCGCGGTGTTGTAGCGAATGGTTTCTTCCATCACGGCGCGCAGGATTTCGTCCTTGCTTTTGAAGTGGTGGAAAATACTCCCGGACTGAATGCCCACGGCGCCGGCCAGATCGCGCACGGTCGTGCGTTCATAGCCTTTATTGCGGAACAGGTGGGCCGCCACTTGCAGCAGCTTGCCACGGGCGCTGTCCGGGTCGGTCAATTGGCCGTCGTTGACCAATTCGCGCATGACCCTCAGGGCTTTTTGCTCGTCCACCCGTTCTCTCCTACAGTCGATCAATCGATAACGCCGATCCCCCGAAAACACCGGAGTTGCGCCGGCAATTTAAGCTGACGGATGGCACCAAGCAAGCGCTTGGGCAGAAGAAAATCAAGTCATTTACAAACCAAGCGCTTGCTTGGTAATGTCAGCACACTTCGGTTGGAGGTGGCTATGGAATGGACTGCGCCTAAAACAATTCGCATCGGTTGCGCCAGCGCCTTCTGGGGCGATACTTCGACCGCTGCCGCGCAACTCGTGGAACACGGGCATCTGGACTATCTGGTCTTCGATTACCTGGCCGAAATCACCCTGTCGATCATGGCCGGCGCGCGGATGAAAGATCCCCGGGCCGGCTATGCGGGCGACTTCATCGAAGTCCTCGCCCCCTTGTTGCCGCAGCTCGCGCAGCACAACATCCGGGTCATCAGCAATGCCGGTGGCGTCAATCCCCAAGCCTGCGCCGCCGCCCTGCAAGCGGCCTGCGACAAGGCCGGGGTGGCCTTGAAGATCGCCGTGCTGCTGGGTGATGACCTGCAACCGCAATTCAAACAACTGGGCAGCCTGGGCATTCATGAAATGTTCAGCGGCGCGCCCCTGCCATCGATGTGCGTCTCGACCAATGCCTACCTCGGTGCCCCCGGCATCGTCGAAGCCCTGCGTCTGGGCGCGGACATCGTGATCACCGGGCGCGTGGTCGACAGTGCGGTGGTCAGCGCTGCGCTGGTGCATGAGTTCGGCTGGTCGTGGCACGACTACGACAAGCTCGCCCAGGCGGCACTGGCCGGGCACATCAACGAATGCGGCGCCCAGTGCACGGGCGGCAACTTCACCGATTGGCGCGACGTCCCCGACTACGAACACATCGGTTTTCCCATCGTCGAAGTCAGCGCCGACAGCCAGTTCATCGTCAGCAAACCCGAAGGTACCGGCGGGCTGGTCACGCCGCTGACGGTGGGCGAACAGATGCTGTACGAAATCGGTGACCCGCGCGCGTATCTGCTGCCCGACGTGGTGTGCGATTTCACTCAGGTCAAACTGCTGCAACAAGGCAGGAACGCGGTACAGGTGCACGGCGCCAAAGGCCTGCCGCCGACGGCTCAATACAAGGTCAGCGCCACATACCCCGATGGTTTTCGCTGCACCGCCAGTTGCCTGATTGCCGGCATCGATGCCGTCGACAAGGCGCG
This sequence comes from Pseudomonas sp. BIC9C, assembly GCF_034541995.1. Lineage (NCBI taxonomy): Bacteria > Pseudomonadati > Pseudomonadota > Gammaproteobacteria > Pseudomonadales > Pseudomonadaceae > Pseudomonas > Pseudomonas sp. BIC9C. Next base: position 639,448 of record NZ_JAWDGM010000003.1, on the reverse strand, counting down.
ACGAGTCAGCGCGGCGATCATCGACAAGACCTCGGAAATGTTCCGCCAGCGCGGCTGGGCGCCGTACAGCGAGGTGAATATCGAGTTGCTGGGCAGCGAGGCCACCTACGGCCCCCACGGCCAGCGTCAGGACAGCCGCGAAGTGGTGATCAAACTCGCGGTGCGCCACCCGGACAAGCAGGCATTGGTCGTGTTCTCCCGGGAAATCGCCCAGGCCGCCACCGGCATGGCGCCAGGGCTGACCGGCATTGTCGGTGGCCGGCCGACGGTGTATCCGCTGATCCGGCTGTTCTCGTTCCTCATCGACAAAACCGCCTGCACGCTGGACATTGATTTCATGGGTCAACGCCACCCGTGTGCCCTGCCCGCCCTCGATGTGCTCGACCCGCTGGACCTGCCAGCCCTGCTCGCGCCACCGAAACCGATTGGCCTGGCCGACGCCAGCGTGGCTCTGGTCAAGCTGGCAGTCGCCCGTTCTGGCGACAAGGGCAACCACTGCAACATCGGCGTCATGGCCCGCGAGCCCGAATTCCTGCCATGGATCGCCGAAGCCCTGACCCCGGCAGTGATCGTCGACTGGATGGGCCACGTCCTCGATCCAATCCACGGACGGGTTGAACGCTGGTACTTGCCCGCCAGCCATAGCCTGAATTTCCTGCTGGAAAACGCCCTCGGCGGCGGCGGTGTCGCCAGCCTGCGAATCGATCCGCAAGGCAAAGCCTTCGCCCAGCAACTGCTGGAAATCCAGATCCCGGTGCCGCAACGCATCGCCGACCAGTTCAACTAGAGGATCGCCGCCATGACCTACGATTCGATTTTCAGAGCCGATCTGTTTGCCGGCCAAAACATCATCGTCACAGGTGGTGGCAGTGGCATCGGCCGCTGCACCGCCCACGAACTGGCGGCCCTCGGCGCCCATGTGCTGCTGGTCGGGCGCAAGGCCGACAAGCTCAAAACCGTTGCGGCAGAGATTGCCGAAGACGGCGGCACGGCCGATTGGGCGGTTTGCGACATCCGCGAGGAAGAACCGGTGCAGCACCTGGTCAGCGAATTGATCCGCAAGCATGGCCCCATCCATGGCCTGGTCAACAATGCGGGCGGGCAGTATCCGTCGCCCTTGGCCTCGATCAATCAGAAGGGTTTCGAAACCGTGATGCGCACCAATCTGGTGGGCGGTTTCCTGATGGCCCGGGAAGTGTTCAACCAGTCCATGAGCAAGCACGGCGGCGCCATCGTCAACATGCTCGCCGACATGTGGGGGGGCATGCCCGGTATGGGTCATTCCGGCGCGGCACGTTCGGGCATGGACAACCTGACGAAGACCGCCGCGTACGAATGGGGCCATGCCGGGGTGCGGGTCAACGCCGTGGCGCCGGGCTGGATTGCCTCCAGCGGCATGGACACCTACGAAGGCGCCTTCAAGGCCGTGATTCCGACCTTGCGCGAACACGTGCCGCTCAAGCGCATCGGCACCGAATCAGAGGTCAGCGCGGCGATTGTGTTCCTGCTCAGCCCGGCGGCGGCGTTCGTCAGCGGCAGCACCCTGCGCATCGACGGCGCCGCCAGCCTCGGCGGGCGCGCCTGGCCTATCCACAAGGCAACCAACAGTGAGTCGTACAACGGCTTCCACCGCGCCTACATACCAGACGTGTTGAAGGACAAGGAATAACCCATGCCGGTGATTCAGTCGCAACTCGATCCCCACAGCGAGCCGTTCGCCCAGAACCGTGCGGCGATGCTGAGCGCCATCGAACAAGTGCGCGCGCTCGAACAGAACTTGCTGAACAAGGCTGCCGAAGCCAAACCCAGGTTCGAAAAACGCGGTCAGTTGTTGCCCCGCGAGCGCCTCAACCTGCTGCTGGACCCCGGCGCGCCGTTTCTCGAACTGGCGAGCCTGGCCGGCTACAAGCTGCACGACGACAAGGACGGCAGCTCCGCCGGTGGCGGCTTGATCGCCGGTATCGGCTATGTCTGCGGCGTGCGCGTGCTGGTGGTGGCGAACAACAGCGCGATCAAGGGCGGGACCATTTCCCCCAGCGGTTTGAAAAAATCCCTGCGCCTGCAACAGATCGCCATGGAAAACAAACTGCCGGTGATCACCCTCGCCGAAAGTGGCGGCGCCAACCTCAATTACGCGGCGGAAATTTTCGTCGAAGGCGCGCGCAGCTTTGCCAATCAGGCACGGATGTCGGCCATGGGCTTGCCGCAGGTGACCGTGGTCCACGGCTCGGCCACGGCGGGCGGTGCCTATCAGCCGGGTTTGTCGGATTACGTGGTGGTGGTGCGCGGCAAGGCCAAGCTGTTTCTCGCCGGCCCGCCACTGCTCAAGGCGGCCACCGGCGAAGTCGCGACCGATGAAGAGCTGGGCGGCGCCGAGATGCACGCGCAAACCGCCGGCACCGCCGAATACCTGGCCGAAAACGACGTCGACGGTGTGCGCCAGGTACGCGAGATTGTCAGCCTGCTGCCGTGGAACGAGCAGTTGCCCCGACTACCCGAGCGTCGCTGGGAGGAGCCGCTCTACCCCATCGACGAAGTGCTTGGCCTGATCCCGGATGATCCGAAAAACCCTACGACGTGCGCGAAATCATCGCCCGTCTCGCCGACGCTTCGAACTTTCTTGAATTCAAAGGCGAGTTCGATCAGCAGACCGTCTGCGGTCACCTGAAAATTCAGGGGCGCGCCTGCGGCTTCATCGGCAACAACGGCCCCATCACGCCAAAAGGCGCGAGCAAGGCCGCCCAGTTCATCCAGCTGTGCGACCAGAGCCAGACGCCGTTGCTGTTTTTCCACAACACCACCGGGTTCATGGTCGGCACCGAATCGGAACAACAAGGCGTGATCAAGCACGGCGCGAAGATGATTCAAGCGGTGGCCAACGCCCGCGTGCCGAAACTGACCATCGTCGTTGGTGGCTCTTATGGCGCCGGCAACTACGCAATGTGCGGACGCGGCCTCGACCCGCGATTCATCTTCGCCTGGCCCAACAGCCGCACGGCGGTGATGGGCGGCGCGCAAGCGGGCAAAGTGCTGCGCATCGTCACCGAGGCCAAGCAGGCCAAGGACGGCCTGGTGCCCGATCCGAAAATGCTCGACATGCTGGAACAGGTCACCGCGCAGAAACTCGACAGCCAGTCCACGGCGCTCTACGGCAGCGCCAATCTGTGGGACGACGGTTTGATCGACCCGCGCGATACCCGGACCTTGCTGGGTTACTTACTGGATATTTGTCACGAGGCCGAGGTGCGGCCATTGCAAACCAACAGCTTTGGTGTGGCGCGGTTCTAAGCCGACTAACAGGAGAACAATAAGAATGATCTTCACCCAGGAACACGAAGCACTGCGCCGCACCGTGCGCCAATTCGTCGAGCACGAGATCAACCCGCACGTCGAGGAATGGGAAAAGGCCGGGCGCTTCCCCATCCACGAAATCTTCCGCAAGGCCGGCGACCTCGGCTTGCTGGGCATTTCCAAACCGGAAAAATTCGGCGGCATGGGGCTCGACTACAGCTATTCGATCGTCGCCGCCGAAGAGTTCGGCACCATTCATTGCGGTGGCATACCGATGTCCATCGGCGTACAGACCGACATGTGCACGCCTGCACTGGCACGGTTCGGCTCCGATGAATTGCGCGACGAATTCCTGCGCCCGGCCATCAGCGGCGAGCAGGTCGGCTGCATCGGAGTCTCCGAAGTCGGTGCCGGCTCCGACGTCGCCGGATTGAAAACCACCGCGCGCAAGGACGGCGACGACTACGTAATCAACGGCAGCAAGATGTGGATCACCAACTCGCCGAGCGCTGACTTCATCTGCCTGCTGGCCAATACCTCGGACGACAAACCGCACATCAATAAATCGCTGATCATGGTGCCAATGAACACACCGGGCATCAGCTTGAGTTCTCACCTGGACAAACTCGGCATGCGCAGCTCGGAAACCGCCCAAGTGTTTTTCGACAACGTGCGTGTACCGCAGCGCAACCGCATCGGCCATGAAGGCGCGGGGTTCATGATGCAGATGCTGCAGTTCCAGGAGGAACGCCTGTTCGGTGCGGCCAACATGATCAAGGGCCTGGAGTACTGCGTCGACAGCACCATCGAATACTGCAAGGAGCGCAAAACCTTCGGCAATGCGCTGATCGACAATCAGGTGATCCACTTCCGCCTGGCTGAACTGCAAACCGAAATCGAATGCCTGCGGGCGCTGGTCTACCAGGCCACCGAGCAATACGTCAAAGGCCAGGACGTGACGCGCCTGGCCTCCATGGCCAAGCTCAAGGCCGGGCGACTGGGCCGCGAAGTCAGTGACAGTTGCCTGCAATATTGGGGCGGCATGGGCTTCATGTGGGACAACCCGGTGGCCCGGGCCTACCGCGATGTCCGGCTGGTGTCGATTGGCGGCGGCGCCGACGAAATCATGCTGGGGATCATCTGCAAACTGATGGGCATTCTGCCGGGGAAAAAGAAATGAGCAGCCTGCCGGTTTGCCAGACCTTGCTGCTGGAACTGCACAGCGGCGTATTGCACATCACCCTCAATCGCCCGGACAGCCGCAACGCCATGAGCGTGCAGATGGTCAGCGAGTTGCGCTCGGTACTGGCCGCCGTTCGCGATGACCGAGGCGTTCGGGCACTGGTGGTCGGCGGTGCCGGCGGCCACTTCTGCGCCGGCGGCGATCTCAAGGACATGGCCAGCGCCCGTGCTCAGGCTTCGAGCGCACAGCGCGACTTGAATCGGGTCTTCGGTGCGCTGCTGCAAGAGGTGCAACAGGCTCCGCAAGTGGTAATCACGGTGCTGCAAGGCGCGGTGCTCGGCGGTGGTTTCGGCCTGGCCTGTGTCAGCGATATCGCTTTGGCCGATCATCAGGCGCAATTCGGCCTGCCGGAAACCAGCCTTGGCCTGTTGCCGGCGCAAATCGCGCCATTCGTGGTGCAGCGCATCGGCCTGACCGAAACCCGGCGCCTGGCCCTCACCGCGGCGCGTTTTGATGGTCACCAGGCACGGCGCATGGGGCTGGTGCATTTTGTCGAGCATGATCCGCAGGCCCTGGCTGAGCGTCTCGATGAGGTGTTGGCGCATGTGTTGTGTTGTGCGCCCGAGGCGAATGCGATGACCAAGAAACTCCTGCTGGCGAGTGCCGGACAACCGTCGGATGTTCTACTGGATCAGGCCGCCGAATGGTTCGGCGAAGCGGTGACCGGGGCAGAAGGTGTCGAGGGAACGATGGCCTTCGTGCAAAAACGCAAACCGGGGTGGGCCACTTAAAAGCTTCGCGAGCAAGCCCGCTCCCACATTGGAACGCATTTCAAATGTGGGAGCGGGCTTGCTCGCGAAGAGGCCCGAACAAACACCGCAAAATACAGAGAGCCAACCCATGCCCGGACTCAAAAAAATCCTCATCGCCAACCGCGGTGAAATCGCCTGCCGCATCCAGCGCACGGCCCAGGCGCTGGGCTATCGCACGGTCGCCGTGTTCAGCGACGCCGACGCCGATGCACTGCACGTGCAGATGGCCGACGAGGCCGTCAACATCGGTCCGGCCGCGGTACAACAGTCTTATTTGAATATCCCGGCCATCCTCGACGCAGCCCGGCGCACAGGCGCGGATGCGATCCATCCGGGCTACGGTTTCCTCTCGGAAAACGCCGGGTTTGCCCGCGCTTGCCAGGACGTCGGCATCACCTTCATCGGCCCCAGCCCCGAGGCCATCGAACTGATGGGCAGCAAGCGCCTTTCGAAGATCGCCATGATCGAAGCCGGTGTGCCCTGCATCGACGGTTATCAAGGCGACGGGCAGGACGACGCCACCCTGAGCCGCGAAGCCGGGCGCATCGGCTATCCGTTGATGATCAAGGCCAGTGCTGGCGGCGGTGGACGCGGTATGCGCCTGGTGCACGACGCCGGCCATTTGCTGGAACAGATCCGTACCGCGCGTTCCGAAGCCCTGAACGGTTTTGGCAGCGGCGAACTTATTCTCGAACAGGCGCTGGTCGAACCACGTCATGTCGAAGTTCAACTGTTCGGTGACCGCCACGGCAACCTGATTTACCTCGGCGAGCGTGATTGTTCGGTGCAGCGCCGCCATCAGAAAGTCATCGAAGAAGCACCCTGCCCGGTGATGACACCTGAACTGCGCCAGGCCATGGGCGAAGCGGCGCTCAAGGCCGGGCGGGCAGTGCAGTACGTCGGCGCGGGCACCGTGGAGTTTTTGCTGGATGCGCGCGGGAAGTTTTACTTCCTGGAGATGAATACCCGGTTGCAGGTGGAACACCCGGTCACCGAACTGATCACCGGGCTGGACCTGGTGGCCTGGCAGTTGAACATCGCCGAAGGGCACCCGCTGCCATTGCGCCAGGAGCAGGTGCAACTCCACGGGCACGCCATGGAAGTGCGCCTGTATGCCGAAGATCCGGCTCAGGGTTTCCTGCCGCAAACCGGGCGCGTGGTGGCCTGGGAACCGGGATTGCAGGACGGCGTTCGATTCGACCACGGCCTGATCGAAGGCCAGGTCATCAGCCCCTTCTACGACCCGATGCTCGGCAAGCTCATCGCCCACGGCGCCACCCGCGAAGAAGCCAGGCGCAAATTGCTGCGGGCAGTACAAGACAGCGTGCTGCTGGGCGTGCAAAGCAATCAGCGCTTGCTCGCCAGCCTGCTGGATCACCCACAGTTCGCCTGCGGTGAATTCACTACCGGCTTCATCCCGCAGCACTTCGCCGACCACGCCTGCCTGCATCCCCACAATCCGGGCGTGCACGCTGTAGCCATCGCCGCCGCCCTGTTCTATCAAGCTTCGGCGCAGGCTCATCCGGCCCCCCTTTGCGGTTGGCGTAACAACGCCAGCATGCCATTGCACTATTGCATTGGCCTTGAGGACCGGGACTGGCCGGTAGCGTTGCAGGCAACCCCGGGCGAGCCGTTGCGCATTCAGGTCGCCGAGCGCAGCCTCGAACTGAAGCTCATCCACAGCGACGGACGCTGGGCCACCCTCGAAATCGAGGGCATCCGCCAACGCCATGCCTATCGACTGGAAGCAGGGCAACTCTGGCTGTTTACCCGGCCGGGCAGTCTGCAGTTCGTGGATCGCACTCAGGCGCAGGTTACCGGCCAGGCCAGTGTCAGCTCCGGCACCCTCAAGGCACCGATGGACGGGGCGATTGTCGACGTCCTGGTCAACGAAGGCAGCCCGGTCACCAAGGGCCAGTTGCTGGTGGTCCTGGAGGCGATGAAAATGGAGCACCCATTGAAATCGGGCATCGACGGTGTGCTCAAACGCCTGCAAGTCAAAGTCGGGGATCAGGTGAAAAACCGGCAGATTCTGTTGGAGGTCGAATAAGCCGCTAGGCGGAACCGTCGGGTTTGGCTACGCTCAAACCCTACAGGACGCGGATACCAGGAACCCTGCAATGCCTCATTGGCTGGTCATTGATCTGGAGGCCACCACCGATGAGGGTGGTTGGCCCATTAAAGATATGGAAATCATTGAAATCGGCGCCACCCTGGTGGACCGCAAGGGACGTGAACTGGACCACTTCCAGCGCTTCGTCCGCCCCTTGCGACGGCCATTGCTGACGCCGTTTTGCCGCGAGCTGACGCACATCACCCAAGCCAACATCGATGCCGCGCAACCGCTGGGCGAAGTCTGGCCGGCGTTTGAACGCTGGCTCGGCCAACACCACACGCGACTGGAAGGCTGGGTCAGTTGGGGCGATTACGATCGCAAGCAATTGCTTCAGGAATGGCAGCAGTTGGGACTCGCCAGCGCGCTGGCCAACGTGCCACACATGAACCTCAAGCAGCGCTTTGCCAAGGCCCGGCGCCTGGAACGCCCGCTGGGGCTCAACGGCGCCCTGCAACTGGCCGGCCTGCAGTTCACCGGCCAGCAACACCGGGCGCTGGAAGACGCGCGCAATACCGCGCGACTGCTGCCGCTGGTTCTTCCGCTTTAGACAGGTGACGACACTCAGGGCCTTGTGCATACTGGCCGGCCCTTTTTAGCCCTTTTCGAGGAATCGCCCATGTTTAAAGTCAACGAGTACTTCGACGGCACCGTCAAGTCGATCGCCTTTGGCACCGCAGAAGGTCCGGCGACCATCGGCGTCATGGCTCCGGGCGAGTACGAATTCGGCACCAGCCAGCGTGAAATCATGCACGTAGTCAGCGGTGCATTGACCGTCAAACTGCCAGACAGCAGCGACTGGGAAACCTTCGCCGCCGGCAGCCAGTTCAACGTGCCAGCCAACAGCAAGTTCCAGCTCAAAGTGGCCGTCGACACCGCTTACCTGTGCGAATACCGCGGCTAAGCCCGCGGGGCTTCACCGAAGTAAAAGTCAGCGCCATGAAAAAGCCCGTGTCCAAGGACACGGGCTTAATGAGATGGTCAGCCTGACCGAGAAGCCCTGCAGGTTTACGCTTGCAGGGCTTTTCTCGTTTTCGGCGGAGGATCTCTCATGAACACGATGACGCTTCTCGGTATCGACATTGGAAAACACAGTTTCCACCTGCACGGCCAGGACGCCAAAGGTCATCAGGTTTTACGCAAGAAAACCAGCCGCGCTCAGTTGCTCAGCACATTGGCCCAGCTGCCGGCCTGTACGGTGGTGATGGAATCGTGCGGTGGCGCCCATTGGCTGGCTCGACAGATCGGTGCAATGGGCCATGAGGTGAAGCTGATCGCCCCGCAGTACGTAAAACCATTCGTCAAAGGCAACAAAAACGACTTCATTGATGCCGAAGCGATTTGCGAGGCGGCGAGCCGCCCCGCGATGCGCTTCTGCTCGATCAAAACCCAGAGCAGCAAACGCTTTCAGCGCTGCACCGTGTCCGCGAATCATTGATTGGCCATCGCACTGTCGCGACCAATCAGATTCATGGCTTTCTGCTGGAGTTCGGGATCAGCCTGCCTATTGGCGTTATTGCGTTGCACCGCGTGCCGGCGCTGCTGGACGATCCACAACACCCCGTTCCTGTGCGCTTGAAGGGCGTGGTGATGCGTCTTTATCGTCAAATTCAACAGCTCAATGATGAAATCAAGGACATCGAGTCCGACCTGAAGCAGCAGCTGAAAGAAGACGATGCCGGGCGTCGTTTGCAGAGTATTCCAGGCATCGGCCCGATCACTGCCAGCGCAGTACTGGCGGATGTGGGCGATGCGTCGAACTATCGAAGTGGACGCGACTTTGCCGCTTCATTAGGACTGGTGCCGAGGCAGTATTCAACGGGAGGGAAAACGGTGCTATTGGGGATCAGCAAGCGTGGCGACAAGCACATACGCCAACTGCTGGTGCAGGGCGCGCGAGCCATCATGCGTTATATCGACAAGCGGGAAGATGCACTGGGGCCTTGGGTTCGAGAACTGCTGACGCGCCGACATTCCAATGTCGTAGCGTGCGCGTTGGCCAACAAACTGGCGCGAATCGTGTGGGCGGTACTGGCCAAAGGCGGCCAGTACGACCCACATCCGAACGCTTGAACGTACAGCTTTATCACCGGCTTTTGCGACGTCACTGACTGATGACAGTAAACGGCAAACGGCCCGACTGAGGACCTGGCACAAAATTCAGCTTTAGAGGCTGAGGGCTTTTTCAGGACAGTCGGGAGCGGCTACTCATCGAGGGCCGAGCGTTGTTACAGCAACGCTCACCATGAGCCCGAATACATTAGCGCAAGCCAGCTTTACCGAAAACAACCAATGAGGTTGCAGGAGATGGGCTGACCATACATTTTTGTTGTGCGGGCGATGAACTGAGGGTTTCTACTCCAGAATTTCCACCGGCATGCCGACTTCGAGTCGACCGTTGCCGTCGTTCACCAGGTTCTGGCCGAACATGGCGCCATCCGCCTGCGAACGGTATTTCTGCAAGGTGGCCAAGGGTTCGCGGTCGTCGCTGCGTTCCCCGGTTTGCGGGTCGATGGTGGTCAGGATGCAGCGTGAACAGGACTTGACCACGCGGAACTCGACCTCGCCGATACGGATACGCTTCCAGCCGTCCTCGGCGAACGCTTCACTGCCTTCGATCACCAGGTTTGGCCGAAAACGCAGCATCTCCAACGGACGCCCGACCCGTTGCGACAAGTCCTCGAGGGAGGCCTGACCAATCAGCAACAGCGGATAGCCATCGGCGAACGCCACCTGATCGTCATCCTTGCCGTAACCCGCCTCCGTCATTCGCGCCCGATCAAGCGGCACTTGCACCAGACGTGTCGATTTTCCGATGAACTGGCTGACCCAGGCCCCTGCTTCATCGCCGGCATCGGGGACTCGCAAGGTATCGCGCCAGATCGTCACACCACGCAGTTGTGCATCACTGCCGGGCAGGGCAATGTCGATCGGCGAATGACCGGGCGCACTGAGGGTCAAGCCGCCTTCGGCATTCCACAACGCCGACAACTGGCTCATCTGCGCCACCGCACGCTGGGTCAGGAAGCGACCGCTGGCCTCATCCACCAGCATCCAGCGGCGATCGCCGTCCAGCCCGAGTTTATCGAGACCGATCTGTTGCAGTACCTCGCCCTTGGCGGACTTCAACGGATAACGATACAGCGCGCTCAGACGCAACATGGCCAGCTCCCTGGTAGGCAAAAACGCCACCCTATACGAGCTTGATCACCGAATCAAAGAGCAAAAACCTGTAGGAGCGAGCTCGCTCGCGAAAAACCCAAGGACGCCGCTGGGCATCTGGCTTTACGAGTTATCGTTAAAGACCATCGCGAGCGAGCTCGCTCCTGCAAGGGCTCAGACGGGGATGGCGTCGAGCATCAAACGCTGGCGCACTACGTCGACGAGTTTGTCCGGCTGGAATTTGGAGAGAAAATTGTCGCAACCGACCTTTTTGACCATCGAGTCGTTGAAGCTGCCGGACAGCGAGGTGTGCAGCACCACGTACAAGCCGCGCAGGCGTGGATCGTTGCGAATTTCAGTGGTCAGGCGATAGCCATCCATTTCCGGCATTTCCGCATCGGTGAAGACCATCAGCAGTTTTTCGGTCATGTCCACGCCGGTATCGGCCCAGGCCTTGAGCATGTTCAAGGCCTTCAATCCGTCGCTGGCGATGTGCATCTTCACGCCCAGTTGTCCCAGGGTATCGCGCAATTGCGCCAGAGCCACGTTCGAGTCATCCACCAGCAGCACCTCACGGCCGCGGGCGCGTTCCAGTACCGGATCTTCGAGTTTGTCGCGGGATACTTTGGCGTTGTACGGGACGATTTCGGCCAGGACCTTTTCGACGTCGATGATTTCCACCAGTTGATCGTCGACTTTGCTGATGGCCGTCAGGTAGTGCTGGCGCCCGGCGCTGCTCGGAGGCGGCAGGATGGCTTCCCAGTTCATGTTGACGATCCGGTCCACGCCACCGACCAGGAAGGCCTGAACCGAACGGTTGTATTCGGTGACAATAATCGTGCTGCCAGGCCCCGGCACCAATGGGCGCATGCCAATGGCCTGGGACAGGTCGATCACCGGCAGGGTCTGACCACGCAGGTTGACCACGCCACACACGAAAGGATGTCGCTGCGGCATCAGCGTCAACTTTGGCAGTTGCAAGACTTCCTGTACTTTAAAGACGTTGATCGCGAACAATTGCCGTCCGGCGAGCCGGAACATGAGAATTTCCAGGCGATTCTCACCCACCAGTTGCGTGCGTTGGTCTACCGTGTCGAGAATGCCGGCCATCAATGACTCCTGGTCTTGTTCGGATGAATTCACTTAAAGAAGGTTATCGGCTGTTTTTTCCGAAGCTTGACCCTCTCTAAAATGCCACGCCCGGTCATTGATGTCACATTAACATCATGCTTTACTGGCGCCGTGATTACACCTGCTGCACTCCTGCGTCACGCGACCACAGTTCACGTGATAGGTTCCGCTGCGTAAGGGATTCCCCTATCAACAATCAGGTGCAACCTGATATTCGCAATATCCAATAGCCATTAATGTGACGCCATTCTCATTGCATGAACGGAGTCAGGCTTTTGTGTGCGATCGCAAGTAAGTGGCCAACCACCCTCTCGTGTTCCCCAGCCTGCCTTCGGGCCAGCCGAAGCTCGTTCACCCGACGACTCGGCAATGCCGGGGTCCCGACCGCCCTCGTCGACACACACGATATCCCCTCATTTGACACGAAGTTGTGGAGATAAGTATGCCGAACGACCGTAAAGAGTGGGCCCAGCGGCTCCCGGAGTTTCTCGTCGAGGCTGAAACACTCCTGGCCAAAACCGAGGAATGCCTGAGTCATCTACAGCTGATCAGCAATGACAAGGACGCCATCGACTGCATGCTCAGCACACTGCTCAAGCTGGCCAACAAGGCCGATGCCCTGGCGTTGGCGGCCGTGTCTGAGTTTTCCCTGCATATTCATGGCCTGCTCAACCATGCACAAAACACGATGAGCCTGCACGACGAGGCGCTGAGCGCCCTGAAAGACTGCCTGACCCTGATTGCCTGGCAACTCGAACTCATCGACCAGACCACCGGACAGCTCAGTCTCGACGACAGCGAGCAGGTGACCCTTATCGAAGCCTTTGCCTTTCAGGTCGGGCAAAGCCGATATCAACCACCGGCCCACTCCAGGCCGTTCACCCTCGTATCCTATTCGGAACGACAGGCCTGAACTAACCCAACTATGCCGAGTGGCGTGATTGGGTTATCAATACCGCGCTGTAACTTGAGCGCGCACATGTCGCAAATCAAGATCTCATAGCTATTAACGACATATTGAAACAAACAATAGTGTCCAACGACAGCTGCGAGCCTGTCTTGTCCAGGGTATTGCCTTGTATCAACAATGCCCCAAGGACTATCGCCCTCTTGCGACGACGAGTACCCTGTTTTTTCCATTATGGAACCACCGTCCAGACACCTGAATTCCTGACTCTCCGGGCATATTCAGGAACGCGACCAACGGTATCTTAAGTGCTAATATGACGCCTGTTAGTTGGCGCCAATTAATGGCAGTGTGATCGCAACCGGACACAGCTCGCTTTCGTTCGGAGCTGACTCTTCCAACAAAAAAGTACATCCCGTTGAAGTCTACGCTCCAGATTAAAAAACAGGGGCCTGTCAGCCAGCATGACCGGTCTGCCCGCAGCGAACATCCATTGGCTCCATCCGTTATGCACGCCAGCCTCAAGTCAATCGCCACGTGGCCACCGTCCCGGGAAAATGCACGCACATTTACGCTGCTGCTATGTGTCTGCTCGACGCTCGGCAGTTTGCTGGCCTATGGCTTGTCCATTCCTTTGCCTCTGCCGTTGCTGGCGCTCAACATTGCTGCGCTGACCAGTGTTGCCATGCAGTACCACCTCTCGCGCAAATCCATCAAATTCCAGCCTCAGGAACTGGCCGACCGGCTGTTACAGGTTCAGGAAAACGAGCGTCACCGGCTGAGCCGGGAATTGCATGACGACATCGGTCAATTGCTCACCGCCGCAAAATTGCAAAGTGACTGGCTCAAACGCCGGATGCCCGAAGAACTTCAGGAGCAATGCTCGGTCCTCTGCGACACGCTGGAAGAAACCCTGACCAAAGTTCGTGACGTATCCGCCATTCTCAATCCCCGGCAGTTGACCAGCCTCGGGCTGGAGGCCAGTCTGCGGGCACACTTGCTCAAGACCCTGGCCAACACGCCGGTGCACTGGAGCCTGGAATGCCAGCAACGCCTGACCGGCATACCGGAGGAAATGGCCGTGGCAGCTTTCCGCATCACCCAGGAAGCGGTCACCAATATCCTGCGACATGCCCAGGCCAAGAACCTGCTGGTATGCCTGCAGCGCCTGCCCCAAGGCCTGAAGTTGCAGATCAGCGATGATGGCCTGGGCTTCGCGCCCGCAACAGACCCAGGTCGTGAAGGGCAACGCGGTATGGCCGGGATGTCGGAACGGATCGATCAACTGGGCGGCACACTGACCGTTACCAGCGAACCGGGCAAAGGCACTCAAATCGAAGCTCTTTTTCCCTGGGCGCCCCGCGCGCTCGAACGGGCCAGTTCGAATAAGGTTATGCATTGACTTGTAATTTACTACTGGTGGATGACCACTCGCTGATCAGGGCTGGCGTACGCGCCCTGGTAATGGATCTGCCCGGCTATGCGGTCATCGGCGAGGCCAATGATGGCTCGCAGTTGCTCGAAATGGTCGGGCATCTGTCCCCGGATATTGTCCTGCTGGATATTTCAATGCGTCACACCGGCGGCCTCGAAGCCTTGCAGCAGCTCAAGCGAGTGCGCCCGCAGAGCAAGGTCCTGATCCTCTCGATGCACACCGACCCGGCCCTCATCATGCAGGCGCTGGAGTCCGGAGCCCATGGCTACCTGCTCAAGGACACCACCGCGACTGAACTCGAGCACGCGCTGGAGGCCTTGCGCAACAATGAGCGCTATCTGAGCCCGGCCATTGCCCACACGGTGATCAATCAGGCGTTGACCCGAAACCAGAAGCACCAACCCGAACCTGCCGACTCGCACAACCTGACGGCACGTCAGCTGGAAATCCTGCGGTTGATCGTTCGCGGAAAATCCACTCGAGAGATCGCCAATGGCCTGGGGCTGAGCGTCAAGACCGTCGAAACCCACCGTTCGCAGATCATGAAGCGTTTGCAGATCTACGATGTGGCCGGCCTGGTGCTGTTTGCCGTGCGTGAACAAATCATCAGCCTTGATGACTAGGCACTTCACGGGCACGTAACAGCGGCGAATCATCAGGCAGATGCACGGGTAACGCCGCTGGGCGAACCGAGAAACACAGGTTGTCCCCCTTCAGCGGTTCACCATCAAGGTTGATGTAAAGCCCTTCCGAGACCTTGATCTCGACCCATGGCAGGTGCGCACGGACAAACATGCTGTCGATGCCAAAGCCTTCGGTCTCGGCAAAATACTGATATCCAGCAAACCATCATCTACCAGTGCCTGTGGGCACAACGCCCACCACCGGCCTGCCGGCCATTGCCGATGCCTTGCGATCGCCCATCAGTTCACTCCTGGTTTGAATGGCATCCGGGAGATGTTGACCGCGATGCCCCCGTCAAAAGTCGCAAGAAGACAAATTATTTCCCGTCGGAAAGTCTTGATCCCCCACACGACAGGAATTTTCTTACAAAGCGTGAGGAATCGGCTCAATTGACCGGAAATCTGAATTAGTAGACTTTTGGGGTTACCGCAGGACACCACAAGGACGTGCCATGCAAAGCCAACACCTCGGTTCACCGGCCATTGTAAAAAGTGCAGGCGATCGAGCTGAATGCGGCAGCACAAAAGCCACGGGAGAAATTGATATGGAACCTCGTGTTACCGAGTTGGAAGCACAACTCAAGTACATACGCAGGGACATGGACGAAATCCGGGTTGACGTCAAATCCATCGGGCACAGGCTTGCCTACTCCGCCTGCGGCACAGCCGTGATCCTTGGCCTCCTTGGCTGGATCGCCAATAGCCGTTTCGAACAGGTTGTTTCATTGTTTCTGGCGCATTGAGTTGCCATCAACACAAAACCCGGTTCAATCAACCGGGTTTTGCATGGCAAATCCGCTGAAGCTGTCAGCCCAGGACTTCGCTCAACGGAATGAAAAAAACGCCATCGCCCTGAACCAGCGTGCGACCTTCAAGGACTTCTACCAGTCCATCAGCCCAGGCAGCGCTACGCAGTACACCGGAACTCTGGTTTTTGTAGATCGTCGCCCTGCCGTTTTCCAGCCGTCCGCGCAAGTACTCACGCCGATTGCCAGGCTGGGGCCAGTCAAACCCTGCCGGTACCTGCACCTTCAGCGGCTCAACTTCTTTCACACCCTGACGGCGCAGGAGATAGGGTCTGGTCAACAAGGCAAAGGTCACGAGGGTCGATGCCGGATTGCCCGGCAAACCAATCACCGGCACACCGCGAAAATGCCCGAACGTCAGCGGTTTGCCGGGCTTGATGGCGAGTTTCCACAGCGTCAGTTCGCCCTCTTCGCGCAAGGCGATACCCAGAAAATCGGCTTCACCCACCGATACGCCACCGGTGGAGAGGATCAGGTCGACATCCTTCAACTCACCCAAGCGGGAACGCGTGGTTTCCAGATTGTCCGCAAGGATGCCCGCGTCGACGACCTCACACCCCAAACGCTGCAACCAGCTACACAACAACATCCGGTTGCTGTTGTAGATCTGTCCCGCTCCCAGCGTCTGCCCCGGTTCAATCAATTCGTCGCCAGTGGACAACACAGCCACACGCACCTTGCGAACGACTTCCAGCTCAGCGCACCCCAATGAGGCAGCCAATCCTTGCTCGATCGGCCCCAGCCGCGTACCTGCCGGCAGAATCAACTCGCCGACGGTCGTTTCCTGGCCTTGCGGACGGATGTTCTGACCTTGGGCCAAGGAGCCAGTGAAACGTACACGCTCATCCGCCTGAACCTCGGCGTTTTCCTGCATCTCGACGCAATCGGCACCGGCAGGAACAGGCGCCCCGGTGAAAATCCGAGCACAGGTTCCTGGCTGCAACGGTTCGGGGGCCTGGCCGGCAAACACCTTCTGACTGACCACCAACGGCTCTCCCGTCCAGTCGGCCATGCGCAAGGCATAACCGTCCATGGCACTGTTGGGCCAGGGCGGCAGATCAAGCGTCGACACCAAATCTTCAGCCAGTACACGCCCCTGTACCTGCGCCAACGGCAAGCGCTCACGCTCGACAATCCTTGAGGTCCCGGCCATTTCCAGCAGGCGCGCAAGCGCCTGCTCGACAGGCATCAGGCTGCCAGTCTTGCCAGGCTTACCCACGGGATTCACAAGGCGCCGCCTGTTTCAGGTGAGGCACGAAATTGCACGGGCGATGCCGCGAATCCAGCTGCTCGGCCAGTATGCCGTCCCAACCGGTGCGCACGGCATTGGTCGAGCCCGGCAAACAGCAAACCAGCGTGCCGTTGGCCAGACCGGCCAACGTCCGGGACTGAACGGTCGAGGTGCCGATATCGGCAACCGAGATCTGGCGGAACAGCTCGCCAAATCCATCAACCTGTTTATCCAGCAGGCAACTGACGGCTTCCGGTGTACTGTCACGCCCGGTAAAACCGGTTCCGCCGGTGATCAGCACAACCTGCACGACATCGTCGGCAATCCAGTTGGCGACTTGCGCGCGAATTTTGTAGAGATCATCTTTGAGCAACACCCGGGCTGCCAGGTAATGACCGGCAGCGGTCAAGCGGTCGACAAAGAGCTGACCCGAGGTGTCAGTTTCCAGTGTGCGGGTATCGCTGACAGTCAGCACTGCAATATTCAGCGGTGCGAAAGGTACATCAGCCTTGGCTTTCATAGGCTCGTCCAGTTGTAGGAGAAACAGCCCGGTGTTATATCACAGCGCTCCGTTTTTTCGCCGCTCCCATGGAGACCTGCCATGACCTCGAATTCACCATTGCCACCCTGTTCCATTCTGCTCCTGGCGGGCGGTCGCGGCCAACGTATGGGCGGTCAGGATAAAGGGTTGCTGGACTGGCACGGTGCCCCCCTGATTGCGCATCTGCACCGCAAGGCCCGCCCGCTGACCGATGACCTGATCATCTCCTGCAATCGCAACCTTGAAAAGTATGCGCCCTATGCCGACCAGTTGGTCCACGATGATGAAGGTGGCTTCCCCGGGCCACTGGCGGGTATTCGAGCAGGCCTGAAAGCTGCTCGCCATACCCATCTGCTGGTCCTGCCCTGTGACGTTCCGGGTATTGATGCGGCGTTGATCGGCAGTATGCGCGAGACCGCCAACCTGCATCCGGACAAGCCGCTGATGGTGCGACATGATGGCCACTGGGAACCGTTGTTGTGTGTGATTCCTGTGCTACACAGGGCAGCATTTGAAAATGCCTGGAACGAAGGTGAGCGCAGCCCTGGCCGGTTGATGCACAAGCTCGGCGCGACCGCGTTGCAATGCCCCGACAAGGATCCTCGGCTGGCCAACCTCAACACGCCGGAACTGTTAAGCGGTCATGACACTGTGTCAGACTGACATTGATCAGGAACTTGCGCAGACAGTGCACGTCTCAAGTTCAGTAACCAAAGAATTCTTATTCGGAGACACCCTCATGATTCAACGGCCCCTCGCCACTTTCATGCTCGCACTGGGCCTTGCAACCCTCGCCGGTTGCGCATCGCCTACGGTGATCACCTTGAATGACGGTCGCGAAATCCAGGCCGTCGACACGCCACGGTTCGACAAGGACTCCGGTTTCTACGAATTCGAACAACTCGACGGCAAACAGACCCGCATCAACAAAGACCAGGTTCGTACCGTCAAAGAGCTGTAATCCTGGCACTGCCAGATACGGAAAAGCCCGCTTGATGCGGGCTTTTTCATGCCTGAAGCACTGTTCTTCAGGGTTGCTTCCTGATCACCATTGCAGGGTGACTTCACTCTTGAACTCTCGTTCCTGGCCCGTGACCGGATCGATGAACTTCAGCCCCTGAGCCAGCAGTTTCAAGGGGTTGGAATAGTCATCCTGCGCATCCTTGAGCACCTCGGGGTAAAAAGGGTCGTTGCAGATAGCGGCGCCCAACGCCGCCATATGTACCCGGAGCTGATGTTTCTTGCCCGTCACCGGGTAAAGACCATAACGCCAGAGATCCCCCTGTTTTTCCCTGACTTCGACCGCGGTCTCGGTGTTGCTGACCCCCGGCCCCTCCTGCATGCGGAAGAACGGTTCGCCATCGACCAGTCGGCTTTTATGAACCAACGGGAAAACAAGTCCAGGCAACGCCCGTGCAATGGCCTCGTAGCGCTTTTCGATCTGCCGGGCTGGAAACAACGACTGATAAGCCGAACGACTCTGCGGATTGGCGGAAAACAGTACCAGCCCTGCGGTATGCCGATCGATGCGATGCAATGGCACCAGATGCGGATTGTCCAGGCGACGGATCAAGCGCCTCAGCAGCGTCTGTTCGACGTATTCGCCAGCCGGCGTCACGGGTAGGAAGTGCGGTTTGTCGGCCACCACCAGATGCTCGTCCGCGTACAGGATCGACTCGATCACCGGGATCGGCTTTTCATCCGGCACTTCGCGAAAATAATGAATCCGCAAACCTTCCTTGTAGACCAGATCGAGGGCAATCGGCATGCCCTGCCCATCGAGGACCCGGCCACGGGCGATTCTGTCCAGCCATTGTTCACGACCGATGGCGCTGAAATGCTCACACAGGCAATCGACAACGGTCTGCCACGGACCAGGTGGCAAGTAGAGCGTACTGGCCTGGCTGTGTGCCGCGGAAAAAGAAGAAGTGGACATACGAAAGCTCTAACCCTCAGTGCAGAGCGGCATTATCCAACAGCAAGGGGAATGAACCTAGAGGAGATTCCTCAAGCCGGGATCTGCCTGCGCGCCGTCGCTTCGGTGTACTCCTTGAGCCAGCGCAGTACATCGACCGCCTCCCAGCGAGCGGGGTCATACAGGGCGTACAACAATCCCTGATAACCCACGACATCGAGTTGCCGGTGATATCCCGCGCGTTGAAACAAGGCTTCGATTTCTGCGAAACAGGTATTGAAATGCGTTTTGTTGAAGGGCGTTTTCCCCTCGGTCACCAGACCATCCAGACGCAACTCCAGGACGGCCTCGCGCACGACGTCTGCGGACATCCGGTTCACGCTGTTCTTCAACTGTTCGACATTGACCACGATTCATCCCTCTCACGCCCGGGCTTGCCTGCTCGCTCCCGAAAACCGGCAACGGCAAGGCAGGCACCGCGAATAACTGTATACACATACAGTACCCGATCAATACCGAACAAGCCAAGGGGATCAATCGCAAAGCTCGACAGGCGGGACATTCCGCCAGCGCAAAAACCGCTTAACCCAGGAACGTCACCACCTCATCGGCACTGAACGGCCAGCCCAGTTCAGCACCGGTATCGACGCGTCGCAGCACCGGAATACGCAGGCTGTAAGCTGCGAACCACGCTTCATCGTCAGCGATATCCACCAGTTCCACCAGCAGACCGCGCTCGACAAACTCCATCAGCATGGCTTCGGCTACTTCACAGAGATGGCATCCAAGGGTGCCGAACAGCTGACATTCGGGAAGCATGAGCGCTCAACCAGATAATGAAGTGACCATTCTAGGCCTGCCCCGAAAAACCGTCGAGCCATTGAGCCCCCTGCCCTGATGCCCTCTGCAAAAAGATGGACGGCAAACCCTTGATGCCGCCGACGATGAAGTGACCCGAGTCAGTCCTGGCTCACGGCGCCGATCTTGTGGATCGACAGGTCCGCGCCGTAATACTCCTCTTCCTGGCTCAGGCGCAATCCATGCAACGCCTTGATCACGCCGTACACCGCAAACCCGCCGGACAGTGCCACAGTGACGCCCAGTGCAGTGCCGATCAACTGGCTGATCAGACTGACCCCACCCAATCCGCCCAGGGCGCTCTGGCCGAAAATACCGCAGGCAATGCCGCCCCACACGCCGCACAGGCCATGCAACGGCCACACACCCAGTACATCGTCGATACGCCATTTGCCCTGGGCCGCGGTAAAGCACCAGACAAACAGAGCTCCCGCAATGGCACCGGTGACCAGTGCCCCCACAGGATGCATCAGGTCGGATCCGGCACAGATTGCCACGAGCCCCGCCAACGGGCCGTTGTGCAGAAAGCCAGGGTCGTTGCGCCCGACAATCAGCGCCGCCGCCGTACCGCCAACCATGGCCATCAACGAGTTCACCGCTACCAGCCCGCTGACACCTTGCAGGGTTTGCGCGCTCATGACGTTGAAGCCGAACCAGCCAACAATCAGGATCCACGAGCCCAATGCCAGAAACGGGATGCTCGATGGCGCGAACGCGACCAGTCGACCGTCGCGATAACGGCCATTACGCGGCCCGAGCAACAGCACCGCCGCCAATGCCAGCCAACCGCCCATGGCATGCACTACCACGGAACCTGCGAAATCATGGAAACCGGCGCCAAAGCGCTCCAGCAACCAGGCTTGCAAACCCAGGTTGCCGTTCCAGACCATGCCTTCGAAGAACGGATAGACGAACGCGACAATCAACGCGGTTGCACACAATTGCGGGACAAACCGGGCACGCTCGGCGATCCCTCCGGAAATGATCGCCGGGATCGCCGCGGCAAAGGTCAGCAGGAAGAAAAACTTCACCAGTCCATAGCCATGGTCGGCATTGAGCACGGCTGCAGGTTGCATAAACGTCACGCCATAGGAAATCCAATAGCCTATAAAGAAGTAAGCCAGTGTCGAAACAGCGAAGTCGCTGAGGATTTTCGACAACGCATTGACCTGGTTTTTCTGTCGCACGGTTCCGACTTCGAGAAAGGCAAAACCGGCGTGCATGGCCAGGACCATGACCGCACCGATCAGAATGAACAGCGTGTTGGAGCTATGGACCAGGGTGTCCACAGCGCTTTGCAGATTTTCCATGGGATGGGCAGACCTTATGGCAGAAAAAAAGCACCAAAGCAGTTCGCGATGACCGCTCATGCACCAAGTTGCGGCTTCGAAGCATCAGCGGACCGATCTCGATTGAACCGTTTTGGCGCACGGACACCGTCCAGGAAAAACGCGCCCCGGACGTTTACGCGAGTTTTTGATTGTTGGTCCTGCGGTTTTACTGAAATCATGCCCGGCTATAGCGCAATGGTGCGCACCGGCGCACCACGACACAGCAAAAGTTGTACCAGTCATTTGTACTGAACCTTCGCCGAAGGCTCATACTCGAACGCATCAGAAAGCCACTTATGGAGATCCCCCATGGCCCGCATCCAGGCAAAGACTGCTCAAGAAATCCTGATGAACGACTTTCAGACACTGGTCAGTGACACCGAACGGTTGCTGGAGCACACCGCGACCCTGGCCGGCGATCAGGCCGACGAGTTGCGCGAGCAGATTCACGACAGTCTCTTGCGTGCCCGTGAAACCCTCAAATTGACCGAAGACTCCCTGCGCGAACACGGCAAGGCTGCTGTCACCGCCACGGAGGACTATGTCCAGGCCAACCCTTGGCAATCGGTCGGGATCGCGGCCGGCGTGGGTTTCCTGATCGGCCTGCTGGCTAGCCGGCGCTGATATGTCGATCGGTGAATCCGGCCCGTCTGAAACGGGAACCAGCTCCTCTTCGCGGCGCCTGGGTGCGGCCTTCCTTGGGTTGCTGCACAGCCATGTCGAACTGTTCGGCATCGAATTGCAGGAACAAAAAGCCCGCACCGTCAGCCTGTTGCTGTTTGCCGGCCTGGCGCTGGTGTTTGCATTGCTGCTGTTGGTAGGGCTGTCGACGCTGGTGCTTATCGTGTTCTGGGACACGTATCGCCTGGCCGCCATCATCGGCCTCTGTGTGTTCTACACCCTTGCCGCCATATTTTGTGGAATGCGCTTGAGAGCGGCGATTTTCGATGAGTCCTCGCCCTTCCACGGCACACTCGAAGAGCTGGCCAACGATCGGGAGCGCCTGCTGCCATGAGCCTGCCTGAATTGCCACACAACAGCTCACGCGCGGAAATGCGCAAGGCCCTGATCCGCCTGCGCATGGAAATGCATCGTCAGGAAATCCGCCACGAATCCGTGCAACTGCTGCAACCCTTGCAACGCGTGCGCGGGATGACGCAAAACCTGCAGGACGGTTTCGGCATCAAACACGCCCCGCTCTGGGGCGTGGCCGCCGTCACCTTGCTGGGCTTTCTGACCGGCAAGGGTGCAAAAAACGGCGGCGGTCTCAGCAGCCTGACCCGGCTGATCCGCCTCGGCACCACACTGGGGCCGCTGATCACACTGATCATGCAGGGCTCTTCACGCAAAGATTGATCAGTACCTTTCCGGCTGCATTCTTGCGACGTCGAAGGATGGCGCCCCTCTATCGAGGGGCGCCATCCCGTACGCCTGTCCGGTCAACAGGCACCCTCCAAAAACGAGACCTTGCCAAGGTGGCCTTGTGATCGACGGGCACCTGTCGCGATGCCAAGAGCAATCAGTACTGCCTGACCGCCGGGCAGTTTTCGATAATGGCGAACGCCTGCTGCTCATCGACATCGACGCCGCCGGATTGTAGTTCCGCTTGCAGGTCATGGCGCGAAACGGGAAGCTAGGCCATCAGTCACCCGACGGAGAGCCCCCGCCTTGGATTGGCACACCCTGCTTACTCGCGAACGTCTCGGAAAACCTCTGCACAGCCCTGAAGAACTCGGCCGCAGCCCTTTTCACAAAGACCACGACCGCATCATTTTCTCGGGGGCTTTCCGCCGCCTCGGGCGCAAGACCCAGGTCCATCCGGTATCCAGCAATGATCACATTCATACGCGCCTGACACACTCGCTGGAAGTCAGTTGCGTGGGTCGCTCACTGGGCATGCGGGTCGGCGAAACCATCCGCAATGCCCTGCCCGACTGGTGCGAACCCAGCGATCTGGGAATGGTTGTGCAATCGGCTTGCCTGGCACACGACATCGGTAACCCACCCTTCGGCCATTCCGGTGAAGACGCGATCCGTCACTGGTTCCAGCAAGCCGCCGGCCGTGGCTGGCTGGATGCGATGAGTGAAGCCGAGCGCAATGACTTCCTGAATTTCGAAGGCAATGCCCAAGGCTTTCGGGTACTCACTCAACTGGAGTATCACCAGTTCGACGGCGGCACCCGTCTGACCTATGCAACGCTGGGTACGTACCTGAAGTATCCATGGACGGCCAAGCACGCTGACTCGCTGGGATACAAGAAACACAAGTTCGGCTGTTATCAGAGCGAGCTGCCACTACTGGAGCAGATCGCCCATAAGCTCGGCCTGCCGCAACTGGAGGAGCAACGCTGGGCGCGGCATCCACTGGTGTACCTGATGGAGGCCGCCGACGACATCTGCTATGCGCTGATCGACCTGGAAGACGGCCTGGAAATGGAGTTGCTGGAATACGCCGAAGTCGAGTCACTGCTGCTGGGCCTGGTGGGCGATGACTTGCCGGAGACCTACCGCCAGCTCGGTCCCGGCGATTCGCGCCGACGCAAACTGGCGATCCTGCGCGGCAAAGCCATCGAGCACTTGACCAATGCCGCGGCACGCGCCTTCGTCGAGCAACAGGACGCGCTGCTGGCAGGTACATTGCCCGGCGACCTGGTGGAGCACATGCACGGGCCCGCCAAGCGTTGTGTGCTGAACGCCAAGGATATGGCCCGCAAGAAAATCTTCCAGGACAAGCGCAAGACCCTGCACGAGATCGGCGCCTACACTACGCTGGAAATACTGCTCAACGCCTTTTGCGGCGCAGCGCTGGAGCAACATAACGGTCGGACCCCGTCGTTCAAAAGTCGCCGCATCCTTGACCTGCTGGGCAACAATGCACCCGACCCTCACGGCCCATTACATACGTCGTTCTTGCGCATGATCGATTTCATCGCCGGCATGACCGACAGCTATGCCAGTGACATGGCCCTGGAAATGACCGGACGTGCCAGCCACTAAGGCACATCGACTGATCAGCCATTACGGCATACGTCATGGCTGATTCCCCCTTCAAACGCCAACAGCACTCAAGCTTCGTCGAATCGCCCTACAACATATGGCGAGCAAACTGATCGCCTGCCCGGCACTCTCGCGAAACAATCGCCCTCCTTTCTGTTCGACAGATGAAGTGCACCCCATGGCCGAAGACGATCTACGCATCCTCGTGGTGGAGGACCACCCCTTCCAACTTATAGCCACTCGATACCTGCTGGAAAGTTATGGCTTCACCCGACTGACAACCACCGACAGCGCCAAAGATGCCATGCAGCAAATGCTCGGGGCCGACCAGCCGTTCGACATCCTTTTATGCGATCAATGCCTGCCCGATCTGACGGGACTCGATCTGGTCCGGTTCGCCAGCCAGCGAGGACTGATCAGACAGGCGATCGTTCTGAGTAGCCTGACGACGTCTGAACTGGATGAACTTGTAAAAACGGCCACTGAGCACGGTCTGCCATTATTGGGTTACTTGATAAAGCCATTGAAACAATCTGAATTTAGAGACTTGTTGACCTCGGCACAAGTGTAGAAAAAAAACACATCTAAAAACCGAAAAACACACAACACAAAACTTACAAACAACTTCCTTTTAAAGCACCCACAAATGCCGAACCCCCTCACCCTTCCTAACAAGAAACCTCGTTAATGCGTAGCCCCATTCTTTTTAACCTGTAGGATTTCTCCTATATTATTGCTACAGCCCAGTCAGTTCATGCGTCCCTTCAAGTATCTGAGCTAAGGTGCGCGCTTTATTTGAGCTCGCATGGGACTTTATTATGAATTCCGTTTTTATTGTCGACGATCACCCGGTTATCCGCCTTGCCGTTCGAATGTTACTGGAACATGAAGGTTACAAAGTCGTCGGCGAAACCGATAATGGGGTCGACGCCATGCAGATGGTTCGCGAATGCATGCCGGACCTGGTCATTCTCGACATCAGCATTCCAAAACTGGATGGTCTGGAAGTGCTATCCCGATTCAACGCAATGAGTACCCCTCTTAAAACACTGGTATTGACAGCACAATGCCCAACACTTTTCGGCATTCGTTGCATGCAATCCGGTGCATCGGGCTATGTCTGCAAACAAGAAGACATCAGTGAACTGGTCAGCGCTATAAAAGCGGTATTTTCAGGTTACAACTATTTTCCGAGCGAAGCATTGAACCCCGTCCGCGGAGATGAAACACGCTGCATCGAACTGGAACTGTTCAAATCCGTAAACGACCGGGAACTGATGGTCTTGCAACTTTTTGCCCAAGGTCGCACAAACAAGGAAATCGCCAAGGGCATGTTTCTGAGCAACAAGACCGTGAGTACCTACAAAAAGCGTCTCATGCAGAAACTCAAAGCCAAATCCCTGGTTGAACTCATCGAGATGGCAAAACGTAACGCGCTAGTGTGAGCATCCGGATGCCCAGCCGTTTGAAGGTCTTTCTGGTTCAAGTGACCGCAGGTCTATGCGTGAGCACCTCGTTGTTCGGGGCACCGGGCAATGAACACTACACGCTGCTCAGCCGATCGAAGGCCGGGGCGCTGGAGGTTCGACTGGATGAATCCCAGCGACAATGGATAAAACGCAAAAATCAACTGACGCTCGGGACGTCAGCCCCGGACTATCCCCCTTTCGACCTGACCACCAGTGGCCAGGACTACGAAGGGTTTACCGCCGATTACGCCGGTCTTCTGGAAAAAACAACCGGGTTACCCGTCAAGGTTCAGCGCTTCGATTCCCGAGGGGCCGCGATCGCTGCACTGGAGAACGGCGAAGTCGATCTGCTTGGCACCGCCAATGGATTCGAAGCTGGTAATGCCGGCATTGCACTGTCCATACCCTATGCCGTCGATCAACCTGTATTGGTGACCCGTGAAGGGGAAACCCGTTCCCTCACCGATGGCCTGGCCGGATTGCGCCTGAGCATGGTGTATCACTATTTGCCGCTGGCGGAAGTCACCGCGTTGTACCCAAAGGCGATCATCACGTCCTATCCGTCCTACCAGAATGCGATCAACGCTGTCGCTTTCGATCAGGCCGACGTGTTTCTCGGTGACACCATTTCAACTCACTACATGATCAACAAGGGGTACTTGAACAACATCCGGATGGCCAACTTCGGTAAACATGAAGCCTTTGGTTTCAGCTTTGCCGTTAACAGGAACAACCCCGAGCTGCTTGGCATCATCAACACGATGATCAGGGCCATCCCCACCAGTGAACGAGAAAGCATCGCCAAACGCTGGAGCGCCGGTAGCGACATTCTGTTGACCGATCAAAAGCTGCAACTCACTGACCGGGAAGAACGCTGGCTGGCACACCACCCGATAGTGCGCGTCGTCGTCAACGAAGCCTTTGCACCACTGACGTTTTTCGATAGCAATGGCAACTTTCGCGGGGTCACCGCAGATTTGCTTGAACTGATCAGGCTGCGCACCGGCTTGCGCTTTGACATCCAGCACAGCCGCAGCGATGACGAGATGATCAAACAAATCAAGGAGAACAAGGCCGATGTAATCGCCCCATTGCTCCCCAGCGCCCAACGTCAAACCCAGCTGAACTTTACCCGCCCCTTCCTGGAAAATTCCTACGTCCTGCTGACCCGCAAAGCCGCCGACAGCCCGATCAACCTCGAGCAGTTGCTGGACAAGCGCCTGGCCATTGCCCGCGGCAATCCACTCATGGATTACCTGCGCAGAGAGTTTCCCCGGATCAGGTTGATCGAGGCCCCAGACACCTTCAGCGCCGTCCAGTTACTCGCCGAAGGTCAGGCCGAGGGGGCGGTGAACTCACTGATCATTGCCAATTACTTCATTTCGTCGCGGCTGTTCGAGCACACATTGCAAATCAGCACCACCATCGGCACCGAGCAGGCAGCGTTTTCCCTTGCCACCGCTCGGGGTGCCAAAGAGCTGAACGCGATCCTCGACAAGGCTTTACTGAGCATCTCACCGGAGGAGCTGGGCATCATCAACAGTCGCTGGCGCGGCTATTCGGCGTCCTCGCAAAACACTTGGCGCAACTATCAAAGATTGTTCTACCAAATCGTCTTCGGTGCAGGCGCGCTGCTGCTGATTTCCATTGCGTGGAACGACTACATGCGACGCCAGATCAAACAGCGCAAGGCCGCAGAGCGCGCGTTGAACGATCAGTTCGAGTTCATGCGATCGCTGGTCAATGGCACGCCCCATCCGATCTACGTACGTGATCGCCAGGGGCTACTGCAAAGTTGCAACGACAGCTATCTGCAAGCGTTCTGCGCCAAGCGTGAAGATGTCATCGGCAAAAGCGTCATGCAGGGATCGAAGAGCAATGTATTCGAAGCCCGGGAGTACCAGGCTGACTACCAACGCGTGGTGGCCGAGGGCAGACCGTTGATTGTCGATCGCGAGCTGCATATAGGTGGCCGGCGACTGACGATTTATCACTGGATTCTTCCCTATCGGGATTCCAGCGCAAAAGTGCAAGGCATTATCGGTGGCTGGATTGACATCAGCGAACGGCGGCAACTGCTCGATGACCTGCGTTGCGCGAAAGAACGCGCCGACAACGCCAACCGGGCCAAAAGCACGTTTCTGGCCACGATGAGCCATGAGATCCGCACGCCGATGAATGCGGTCATTGGCATGCTTGAACTGACACTCAAGCGTCTTGATCATCAGCACCCGGAACGTCCGACCATCGATGTCGCGTACAACTCGGCGAAAGGGTTGCTGGAGCTGATTGGCGACATTCTCGACATTGCCAGAATCGAATCAGGACACCTGAGCCTGAGCCCGGAGCGCGTCAATCCGGGTGAACTCGTGGCCTCGGTCGTGCGGATTTTCGATGGACTGGCACGACAGAAGGAACTCGAGCTGGTGCTGGAGTTTTCATCGGCCAACCCGACCTTCGATGTGTTGCTGGACCCCTTGCGCTTCAAGCAAGTGCTGTCCAACCTGATCAGCAATGCCATCAAATTTACGGAGCAAGGTCAGGTCCGGGTCATTGTCGACCTGCACTCGGCAACGCAACCAGAGCGAGTGCAAATGCGGGTGCAAGTTCACGACAGTGGTATCGGGATCAGCGAGCAGGATCAACAGCGCCTGTTCGAACCCTTCGCTCAAGCCGACAACGCCGTGCAATCGACCAGGGGGGGCGCGGGGCTTGGGCTGGTGATCAGCCGCAATCTCTGTGAAATGATGGGTGGCAGTCTGCAATTACGCAGCGAGCCGGGCGTCGGCACTCAAGTGGAGTTGCTGCTGCAGCTGGAAACGTTGCCGCGGCAACAGTCAGCCCAGGTGACCGAAACGCAAATCGTCATCGCCACAACCCCATTGAATGTTCTGGTGGTCGACGATCACTCGGCCAATCGTTTGCTCACGTGCCAGCAATTGGAGTTTCTAGGGCATCGATTTACCGTCGCGGTCGATGGCAAGGAGGGACTGGAGAAATGGAAAGACCAACCGTTTGATCTGGTGATCGCCGATTGCAACATGCCAGTCATGAACGGTTACGAACTCGCCCAAGCCATTCGCCAGCATGAACGACAAAACCATCGTCCTCCCTGCACCGTTCTTGGCTTTACCGCCAACGCCCAACCGGAAGAAGTGCAACGCTGCAAGCAAGCGGGAATGAACGACTGCCTGTTCAAACCCCTCAGCCTCGGTGCCTTGAGTCAATGGCTCGAGGGCATTGAACCTACCCACTCAGGCCCGGCGTTCAGCCTCCACGGGTTGAAACTGCTGACCGGGGGAAATCCAATGTTGAACCGGCGATTGCTGAACGAGTTGGTGAGCAGCAACCGCCAGGATCTGCAAACTCTGCTGTCGCTATCCAGCTCCGGGGATACGCAGACGCTGCAGGATATTGCCCACAAAATCAAAGGTGCGGCCCGGATAGTGCAAGCCTCCCGCCTGATCGACCGCTGCGAGGCACTCGAAACAGCCGGCCATGAGGATTTCGATCGCGCAACAGTGGCTGAATGCTGCAAATCCATGGAGCACGCCATGCTGGAGCTGGAGGACGCGTTACTACGTCAGATCGAGCATTATGACGAAGGCAAAGTGACAGAGCCTTAACTATGCTTGGACCCTCGGCAGGGTGTTGACCATCATGGAGAAACCCGCAATGCCTGACCCACTGTGCACGGATCCACGCCGGTTTCCACTGCATGTCCATATCAGCGTGATGTTCACCTTCTTGTTGTTGCTGACCGGGGTGGTGCTGGGTCTTTTCAACTACCAGCAAACCACACAAATCATACTGTCCAGCAGTGAAAAACTGTTCAACCGCATTGAGCAGGATGTCCGTCTGGACCTGCACGCAACCTATGAACCCATTCGTCATCTGTTGAGCCTGCTGGCACTCAATCCGGCAGGCCAGTCCCCTGATCTGGAACAACGCCTGGCACTGCTCGAACCGTTCAGCCAGTCACTCGAGAACAACCCCAATCTGGCTTCGCTGTACCTGGGCTACGACAATGGAGACTTTTTCATGGTCCGCCCGCTACGCACCCCAGAGGTCAAAGCCCTGGTCCGGGCACCGGACACGGCGGCTTACCAGGTCTGGAGCATCGAGCACAACAACAGTGGCCAGGCCCACTCCCAGTCTCTGTTTTTCGACCGGAACCTGGCACTTGTAAGCCGTCAGGAAAACCTGAACGACACGTATGACCCACGCAATCGCGCCTGGTTTATCAGTGCCCGCAGCGAAAATGACCAGATCACGACCGAACCCTATATCTTTTTTTCCACCCACAACATTGGCACGACGCTGGCACGACGCAATGGCGACAAGGCAATCATGGCCGCTGACCTGACCCTGGCCGAACTCAGCGCGACGCTGGCCAAGCACGTCGTGACCCCCAATACCGAAATCGTGCTGTTCGATGCCCAAGGCAATGCCATTGCCTACCCTGACAACCACCGACTGATCATCGATGATCAAACGTCCCGCCTGATCAAGGCGGCGGATCTGAGCCCCAGCCTGGGTGCGTTGCTCAACAGTCCCCCTCAGGGCAGTCGCCTGAACGCCAATGGCCGGCAATGGATCGTGGCCCGCAGCAGCATCCAGGAAGGTGGCCCCCAAGGCCTGCAACTGGCCCTGCTGGTACCGGAAGACGAGTTGCTCGTCGACGCTTACCGGATGCGCTGGCAAGGTGCGCTCATTACCCTGGCAACGCTGCTGTTATGCGTGCCGCTGGGTTGGCTGACATCAAGAGTCCTGGTCAAACCCTTGCGCGCCCTGGTGCAGGAGGCCGATGCGATTCGCAGTTTCGATTTCAATTTTCCGCTTTCCCGTCGCTCGCTGGTGCTCGAAATCGACCAACTGAGTGTGTCGATGGCACGAATGAAAGACACACTGGCGAGCTTCTTCCAGATCACTGACAGCCTCAGTGCCGAAACCCGTTTCGCCCCGCTGCTGGAGCGGGTGTTGTTTGAAACCGTGAAAATCGGCCAGGCCCAGGCCGGCCTGATCTATCTGCGCGAAGCTGATGGCCAGCACATGGAACCCCACGGACTGGTCATCAATAACACCGCCGAAAACCTGCCATCCTTCGACATCCACGGACACTCGCTCGATAACCCGCAAAGCCCCCCATGGCTGCGCCAGTTGGCAAACGTCGACAATGTCGTCAGTAACCTGGGTTTCGAGCAGGCGGGTGATCTGCAGAAAATCCTGCTCGCACTGAAAAGTCCTCGGGTCCACCTGATCGGAATCCGCCTGCACAATCGTCACAACGAAACCGTGGGCCTGCTGGTGTTGCTATTGGCCGACAGCGGCGAGCAGAGCGATCTGGACAAACTGAGCCCGGACCGCATTGCGTTTCTCCAGGCGGTGTCCGGCGCAGCTGCCGTGTGCATCGAAAGCCAGCGCCTGCAAGCCCGGCAAAAACAGCTGCTGGACGCCTTCATTCAACTGCTGGCCGGTGCCATCGACGCCAAAAGCCCTTATACCGGTGGCCATTGCCAGCGCGTGCCGGAACTGACCCTGATGCTTGCCCAGGCGGCGGCAGCCAGCCAGGAACCTGCCTTCAGCGCCTATCAGCCGACCGAAGATGAATGGGAGGCACTGCACATCGCAGCCTGGCTGCACGATTGCGGCAAGGTCACCACGCCGGAATACGTCGTAGACAAAGCCACGAAGCTGGAATCCCTGACCGATCGCATCCACGAAATCCGTACCCGCATCGAGGTACTCAAGCGCGATGTCTGGATCAGCTACTGGCAGGCCGTTGCCCTGGGTGGTGACGAGCAATCGCTGGCAGAGCTGCGCAATGCCAGCCTGGCCGGGCTGGATGATGATTTCGCCTTCGTTGCCCGCTGCAATCTCGGTGGCGAAGCCATGGCCGACGCTGATTTGCAACGCCTGCGCCGCCTGGCTGAACGCACCTGGACCCGGACCCTGGATGACCGGCTGGGCGTGTCCTGGGAAGAAAACCGGCGTCAGGCCCGAACACCCGCCCCCACCCTGCCCGTCAGCGAACCGTTACTGGCGGACAAACCCGAGCACCTGTTCGAACGCAGCGAAAACGAAGTGATACCGCAAGATAATCCCCTGGGCTTCAAACTCGACGTCCCGCCCCACAAATACAACCGGGGTGAGCTGTACAACCTGAGCATCGTCCGGGGCACCCTGACGAGCGAGGAGCGTCATGTCATCAATCACCACATCGTTCAGACGATCCTGATGCTCAACCATTTGCCGTTCCCCGGGCACTTGCGCAGCGTCGCGGAAATAGCCGGCGGGCATCACGAAAAAATGGACGGCAGTGGCTATCCGAAACGCTTGAAGCGAGATGAAATGAGCCTGCCGGCGCGGATGATGGCGATTGCCGATATTTTCGAAGCGTTGACTGCCGCCGACCGCCCCTACAAAAAAGCCAGGACCTTGAGCGAGGCGCTGGGCATCATGGCGTTCATGTGCCGTGACGCCCACATCGATCCGGAGCTGTTCGGGCTGTTCATCAAGGCACAGATCTATTTGCAGTACGCCAGGCGCTTCCTCGCCCCTGAGCAGATCGATGCGGTGGACGCGTCGGGCCTGCTGGCCAAGGCAGGCCTGGCGTCTTGATCAGCAGTCGGTCAGGCGCAGGAAAATCGCCGCCAGCTGTTCGATTCCGGCCTGGTCCTGTGCGCTGAAGCGCGCGAGTTTCGGGCTGTCCAGATCCAGCACGCCGATCAACCGGCCGTCCTTGACCAGCGGCACCACCAGTTCGCTGTTCGAGGCACTGTCGCAGGCGATGTGACCGGGGAACGCGTGCACATCTTCTACCAACTGAGTCTGCAAGGTGGCTGCCGCTGTCCCGCAAACCCCGCGCCCGAACGGAATCCGCACGCAAGCGATCTGCCCCTGAAACGGGCCCAGCACCAATTCCTCATTGCGATTGAGGTAGAAACCGGCCCAGTTCAGGTCATCGAGCTGATTGAACAGAAACGCCGAGAACTGTGCGGCATTGGCGATGAAATTCCGCTCGTCCGCCAGCAAGGACTCCAGTTGCGCGTGCAGCATGCCGTAGCCTTCGAGGCCCTGGCCGCTCTTTTGTAAATCGATCATGCCTTGTGCTCCAACAGTTTCAGCCCGACCCAATAACGGGCAAATTGATAAGCGCAACGTCCATTGCGATTGCCCCGGCCGGTGGCCCAGCGTACCGCCAGAATGTCCAGTTCTTCCGTGCGCTGCCATGCCAGTCCGGCCTTGCCGGCCAACTGGCCGATCCAGTGCTCGACGACGTTCAGGAAGTGTTCCTGGGTAAACGGATAGAACGACAGCCACAAACCGAAGCGGTCCGACAGCGCGATCTTGTCTTCCACCGCCTCACTGGGATGCAGTTCGCCGTCGACCCGTTTCCAGTTTTCGTTGTCACTTTCCTTTTCCGGCACCAGGTGGCGACGGTTGGACGTGGCGTACAGCAAAACGTTGTCCGGCGCCTGTTCCAGCGAGCCGTCAAGGACGCTTTTGAGCACTCGGTAATCGCCCTCGCCCGACTCGAACGAGAGATCATCGCAAAACAGCACGAAACGCTGGGGCAGTTTGGCAACCTGTTCGACCACTCGCGGCAGGTCTGCCAGGTGATCACGTTCAATCTCGATCAAACGCAAACCGGCCTGAGCGTACTCGGCCAACAAGGCGCGCACCAGCGACGACTTGCCGGTGCCGCGCGAGCCCCAGAGCAAGGCGTGGTTGGCGGGCATGCCATCGAGGAACTGTCGGGTATTGCGTCCAAGCTGCTCGACTTGCCGGTCGACGCCGATCAGGTCCGACAGGCGCATGTCGAGGCTGACCTCCAGCGGCATCAGATAACCGCCGCGCGACTCTCGCTGCCAGCGCGCGGCCAGGCATTGTGTCCAGTCGATGGCTGGCCGGGGTGCCGGCAGCAACGGCTCGATACGGGCCAGAACGGCATCGGCGCGTTCAAGAAAAGCATTCAATCGGGAATCCACGACTTCTCCTCGGGCACGTTCACAGTAATGATGGTGATACAGCGACGAAACACAGCGTCAGATACGTGGCTACCCCCGCGGTACAGGCCTCGCGAGAACATCAGTAGGCAGGCATGATCGACTATGCTTGAGCAGCGAAAGGAAACGGAAGTGGTTCACCCCCCCATGGACATCAAATTCACCAACCGGCTGTCGTTCAAGCAAGCCCGGCTTACCGTGCTGGTCGGCTTCATTCTGGGCACGCTGCTCAGCCTGCTGCAAATAGGCATCGATTATGCCAGTGATGACGCCTCCATCAATCGTGAAATCCTTTCGCTGCTGGAAATCAGCCACAACCCGGCCTCGCGAATCGCCTACAACATCGACGCCGAACTCGCCAAGGAACTGACCCTGGGCCTGCTGCGCTCGCCGGCGATCATCAGCGCGAAACTGACCGACAACAACGGCACCGTGCTGGCCAGCGTCAAGCGACCCGGCGTGCAAAACGGTTACCGGATGTTCAGCGACTTCCTGTTCGGCGCCAATCGACAGTTCGAAGACCGACTTTACCTGGATAACTTGCCCAACGAGTCCCTGGGTACGTTGCGACTGAAGGTCGACACTTACGCCTTCGGCGACCGGTTCCTGCGCCGGGCCGAAGTGACCCTGCTCAACGGCTTCGCCCGCAGCCTGCTGCTGTCCGGCATCCTGCTGGCGCTGTTCTATGTGATGCTGACCAAACCCCTGGTGCGGGTCATCCGTGAGCTCAGCGGTCGCGACCCGAGCAGTACCGAACCGACGTCACTGGAATGCCCTGCCGGGCACGCCAACGATGAGATCGGTGTGCTGGTCAAGGTTGCCAGCCAGCAGTTCAAAAACATCGCCACCGAAATCCAGCAGCGGCGCAACGCGGAAAATCGCCTGACCGAGTATCTGGGTCAACTGGAAAACATCGTCTCGGCCCGCACCGCCGAACTCAAGGCGATCAATGACCGGCTGAGCCAGTCCAACGAGGAACTGGAGGTCGCCCGCAGTACAGCCCTCGATATGGCCGAAGCCCGCTCGGTGTTCCTGGCCAACATGAGCCATGAAATTCGCACGCCCCTCAATGGCTTGCTCGGGATGATCGCGCTGTCCCTCGACGGGCCGCTGAATGCCGAACAACAGCAGCAGCTGTCGATCGCCCATGACTCAGGCAAAGTGCTGGTGGAATTGCTCAACGATATTCTCGATTTGTCGAAGTTCGATGCCGGTCAGCTCGAACTCGAACACATCCCCTTCGACCTCGGCTCGCTGATCGAAGACACCGCCAACCTGTTGTCGCAGAACGCCGCCCCCAGCGTCGAACTGACCTGCCTGATCGATCCGCACTTCCCCGCACTGGTGCTCGGCGATCCGACTCGGGTCCGGCAAATCGTCAGTAATCTGCTGTCCAACGCCCTCAAGTTCACCCGCTTCGGGCGTGTCGACGTGCACCTTTCGACGCTCGGGGACGGCGTCAGAATCGAAGTGTGCGACACCGGCATCGGCAT
This sequence comes from Pseudomonas sp. BIC9C, assembly GCF_034541995.1. Taxonomy (NCBI): domain Bacteria; kingdom Pseudomonadati; phylum Pseudomonadota; class Gammaproteobacteria; order Pseudomonadales; family Pseudomonadaceae; genus Pseudomonas; species Pseudomonas sp. BIC9C. Next base: position 604,081 of record NZ_JAWDGM010000003.1, on the reverse strand, counting down.
CCCTCAGGATGCCCAGGTCAAGATCTTTCAGCCTTTCACCCAGGCCGGTGCCGGTATTACCCGCCAATTTGGTGGCACCGGGCTGGGCCTGGCGCTGACCTACAACCTTTGCGAAGCCATGCAAGGGCGCCTGACGATCAGCTCCGAGCCGGGTTTTGGCAGCCAGTTCTGCGCGGACTTGCCATTGCCCGGCCATACCCGTGCAATGCCTGCCGTTTTGCTCAAGGGCAAAGTCGTCGCCATCACGGCCGCCAGCAGCGGGCTGGGCGAATTGCTCAACAGCCTGTTGCCTGGCTGGGGGCTGGACTATGAACGGCGCTCCATGGATGACTCGCTGCTTGGCCTGACAGCCGACGTGCTCATCACCGACTGCCCCGAATGTCTGTTCAATTTGCGCCCCACCCTTGGCGCCCCGATCCTGCTGGTCACCGCTTATGGCAACTTCATGCCCAGCGAAGAGGCCAACGCCCTCGCCCCCTTGCAACAACAGGCACGCCCCCTGGCACGCAATACCTTGTATCAGACGTTGCGGCGGATCCTGCAACCGGAAACCCACCCGATCAACGATGCCCGACTCGACACGCAAAGCACGCAACGCCGCGGGCGCGTGCTGCTGGTGGAAGACAATCCGGTCAACCAACTGGTGGCCAAGGGCATGCTCGGCAAACTTGGCTGCGAGGTCGCCACCGCGGCTCATGGTGCCGAGGCCCTGGATCAACTCGAGCTACGGGAATTCGACCTGGTGCTGATGGACTGCAACATGCCGGTGATGGATGGCTATGAAGCCAGCCGGCAAATCCGCCGCAGCGGACGCTGGCCCCAACTGCCCATCGTCGCCCTGACGGCCAACGCCATGTCGGAAGAGCGCGAACGCTGTCGTGCCGCGGGCATGAGTGACTACCTGGCCAAACCCTTCCGGCGAGAAGAACTGGCCGCCCTGCTGGACTTGTGGGTTCCCGCTACGACTGCGCCTTGATCTGTCCCAACAGGTGATCGAGACCATCGCGCAACTCGTTGAGGCGATTCAGGTCGACCCCGCTGTCGCACAATAGACGTGCCTTGAGTGGCCCGACCTGATCGCGCAAGGCCACGCCGGCCGGCGACAGGCTCAGATGCACTTCACGCTCATCGCGCGCCGAACGCTGGCGCTGCACCAGTTGCAGTTGTTCGAGGCGCTTGAGTAACGGGGTCAGCGTGCCGGAATCCAGGGCCAGACGCTCACCCAATGCCTTCACGGTCGGTTGCTCCGGGGCTGCTTCCTGCCACTCCCAAAGCACCAGCATCGCCAGGTACTGAGGGTAAGTCAGGCCCAACTGATCAAGCATTGGCTTGTAGGCGCGAATGACCGCACGGGAAGCAGCGTACAGCTTGAAACACAGCTGGCTGTCGAGCTTCAGGGAATCCACTGACAAGGTATTCATTTGAGCAGGGCTTCGATCTCGCGGGTCAGGTCCTGCGGCTTGGTCGCCGGGGCGAAGCGCTTGACCAGTTGCCCGTCCTTGCCGATCAGGAACTTGGTGAAGTTCCACTTGATGCCCTGGGAACCCAGCACACCCGGTGCGCGCTTTTTCAACTGCACGAACAGGGGATGGGCGCCGGCACCATTGACTTCGATCTTTTTGAACAGCGGGAAGCTGACACCGAAGTTCAGTTCGCAGAATTCGGAGATCGCCCCTTCATTGCCCGGCTCTTGCTTGCCGAACTGGTTGCAGGGAAAGCCGAGCACCACCAGTCCCTGGTCCTTGTAGGTCTGCCACAGTTCTTCCAGGCCTTTGTACTGCGGAGTGAAACCGCACTTGCTGGCGGTATTGACCACCAATACGGCTTTACCAGCGAAATCAGCCAAGGTCTTTTGCTCGCCCTTGATGGTGGTGCACGGGATGCTCAGCAGGTTGTCGCTCATGATGAATGCTCCGGATTCGGGAAGATGAGCCAAACATAGCGAGCAATTGAATTGTGTGCAATTTAATTTATCAAACGCCAATCCACTGTAGGAGCGAGCTTGCTCGCGATGGTCGTCAACGATAACGCGGGAAGCCTGGTGCCCCGGGTTGTTCTCTGATCCATCGCGAGCAAGCTCGCTTCTACAGGGCTCGCATTACTCGCGAGGTACGAGGTCCAGGCACACCGAGTTGATGCAATAGCGCAGGCCTGTCGGCGGCGGGCCGTCGGGGAAAACGTGACCCAGATGCGCGTCGCATTTGGCACAGACCACTTCGGTGCGGATCATGCCGTGGCTGACATCACGGATTTCGGTCATGGCGCTGTCGCCGATCGGCGCGTAGAAGCTCGGCCAGCCACAACCGGAATCAAACTTGGTTCTGGAATCGAACAAGGGTTCGTTACAGCAGATGCAGTGATAAACACCGTCGACCTTGCTGTCGTTGTACTTGCCGGAAAACGGTCGTTCGGTACCTTTGAGGCGGCACACGTTGTACTGCTCTGGATCGAGCATCGCCTTCCATTCTTCCAGGGTTTTTTCCAACTTTTCCATCATCACACCTCTGCGGCTGAAAAAGCCCGATCTGTACCTTTTCCACCGATCGGGCGGCACGTATGATTGCGCCTCGTCAAACGCCAGTCTGGCAGCCAGACCACGCGCATTCAAACGGAAATATGGGTGCTGCATCTCAAGGCGTCAGGCCTGTGTGAATACGCAGGATTCCCAGCGCGGCTGTCCAAACGCCGTCTGGATCGTTCATTTTCGGGAACACATCGCCATGCAGGTCAGCAAATCGAACAAGCTCGCCAACGTCTGCTATGACATTCGCGGCCCGGTGCTCAAGCACGCCAAACGCCTGGAGGAGGAAGGCCATCGCATCCTCAAGCTGAACATCGGCAACCCGGCGCCTTTTGGTTTCGAAGCGCCGGATGAAATCCTCCAGGACGTGATCCGCAACCTGCCGACCGCGCAGGGCTATAGCGACTCCAAGGGCCTGTTCAGTGCGCGCAAGGCCGTGATGCAGTATTACCAGCAAAAGCAGGTAGAAGGCGTCGGCATCGAAGACATCTACCTGGGCAACGGCGTTTCCGAGCTGATCGTGATGTCGATGCAGGCCCTGCTCAACAATGGCGACGAAGTGCTGGTGCCCGCGCCTGACTATCCGTTGTGGACCGCAGCCGTGAGCCTGTCCGGCGGTAATCCGGTGCATTACCTGTGCGACGAGCAGGCCAACTGGTGGCCGGACCTGGCTGACATCAAGGCCAAGATCACCCCGAACACCAAGGCACTGGTGATCATCAACCCGAACAACCCGACCGGCGCTGTGTATTCGAAGGAAGTGCTGCTGGGCATGCTGGAACTGGCCCGCCAGCACAATCTGGTGGTGTTCTCCGACGAGATTTACGACAAGATCCTCTACGATGATGCCGTGCACATCTGCACCGCCTCCCTGGCGCCGGACTTGCTGTGCCTGACCTTCAACGGCCTGTCCAAATCCTATCGCGTGGCCGGTTTCCGTTCCGGCTGGATCGCCATTTCCGGCCCGAAACATCACGCCCAGAGCTATATCGAAGGCATCGACATGCTGGCGAACATGCGCCTGTGCGCCAACGTGCCCAGCCAGCATGCAATCCAGACCGCCCTGGGTGGCTATCAGAGCATCAATGACCTGGTGCTGCCGCCGGGCCGCTTGCTGGAACAACGCAACCGCACCTGGGAACTGCTCAACGACATTCCGGGTGTGAGCTGCGTCAAGCCGATGGGGGCGCTGTATGCCTTTCCGCGGATCGACCCCAAGGTCTGCCTGATCCATAACGACGAGAAATTCGTCCTCGACCTGCTGCTCTCCGAAAAGCTGCTGGTGGTGCAAGGCACCGCATTCAACTGGCCATGGCCAGACCACTTCCGCGTCGTGACCCTGCCACGTGTCGATGACCTGGAGATGGCCATCGGCCGCATCGGCGGCTTCCTCAAGTCCTACCGCCAGTAAGCGGCCAGTCACCGTGCGACGCGCCTGCACGTCGCACGGTGATTCATCCGGCAACACTTTTTTGCATTCCGCCGCTGGCCGCCGCTTTGCCCGCCGCCGAGTAACGCGTTGCCTGCTCGCGCCTGACAAAAGCGGGGCCTTCGACACGAACTGACTGACAAACACTTCCCGCACTCGCGCCGGAAATGCCCTGCAAGCAGCTAGACTGTTGCCGTAGGACACAGTTTGAAATAGTCACCCGGTTGAATACCCCGGTGCAGCACCTTATATACCCCGCAGTACGCTACATCTTTAGCATGAGGAGATTTCTACAACCATGATGCGCATCCTGCTGTTCTTGGCCACTAACCTGGCGGTCGTGCTGATTGCCAGCATCACCCTGAGCCTTTTCGGCTTCAACGGGTTCATGGCGGCCAATGGGGTTGACCTCAACCTCAATCAGCTGCTGATTTTCTGTGCGGTCTTTGGTTTCGCCGGTTCGTTGTTCTCGCTGTTCATCTCCAAGTGGATGGCGAAGATGAGCACCAGCACCCAGATCATCACCCAGCCTCGCACCCGTCACGAGCAATGGCTGCTGCAAACCGTCGAGCAACTGTCCCGCGAAGCCGGGATCAAGATGCCCGAAGTCGGTATCTTCCCGGCCTACGAGGCAAACGCCTTCGCCACCGGCTGGAACAAGAACGACGCATTGGTCGCGGTCAGCCAGGGCTTGCTCGAGCGCTTCTCGCCGGATGAAGTGAAGGCCGTCCTGGCCCACGAAATCGGCCACGTAGCCAACGGCGACATGGTTACCCTGGCGTTGATCCAGGGCGTGGTGAACACCTTCGTGATGTTCTTCGCACGGATCATCGGCAATTTCGTCGACAAAGTGATCTTCAAGAACGAAGAAGGCCAGGGCATTGCCTACTACGTGGCGACCATCTTCGCCGAACTGGTTCTGGGCATCCTGGCCAGCGCCATTGTCATGTGGTTCTCGCGCAAGCGCGAATTCCGTGCCGACGAAGCCGGCGCAAACCTGGCCGGCACCGCCGCCATGATTGGCGCCCTGCAACGCCTGCGGGCGGAACAAGGCCTGCCAGTGCACATGCCCGACACCCTGAACGCCTTCGGCATCAACGGTGGCATCAAGCAAGGGTTTGCCCGCATGTTCATGAGCCACCCGCCACTGGAAGAGCGTATCGACGCCCTGGCTCGTCGCCGCGGCTGAGAAGCTCCACAGCAAATGAAAGGCCCGCAGTGATGCGGGCCTTTTTTTGTCTGCTGGAATATTGAGTGTTCTTTCGGCCGTCTTCGCGAGCAGGCTCGCTCCCACAGGGATTATGTGTTGGACATAAGTCCAATGTGGGAGCGAGCCTGCTCGCGAATGGGCCAGTGTAGCTAACCGTTATTACCGACTGGAAACCCGATACACCCGCTCTTCAAGTCGCGTCACACCCGCCTCAAGGAACTTCCCGCTCTCGCTCAAGACATCCTGATCCTCCAGGACCTTCAATCCCCACGAAGTCCCGAACAACCGCTGCACTTCATCATCGAGCACAGCAAATGGCGGCCCGGACATTTCAGCCTGATCGTAGTCCAGTGTGATCAACAACCCTAAGGAGCCCTTGGGCAGAATCCGCTTCAGATGCGTCGCATACCGTTCGCGCATCGATGGCGGTAACGCAATCAACGCGGCGCGATCGTAAAGCGCAGAGCAATCAGCGACGTCGCCTGGTGTCAACGCAAAAAAATCTCCACACCAAAGCTCGATGGAGCCCGCCCGATAGACGCTGAAAGGCCCTTGCTCACTGACGGCCGGATCCAGTTGATGCTCACTGAAGAAGTCCTCCACGGCCTTCTCCGACAATTCGATACCCAGGACCTCATGCCCGCAGTGCGCCAGCCACAACAGATCCAGGCTCTTGCCGCACAACGGCACCAGCACCCGCGCGCTTTCTTCCAGGCCCAACTGTGGCCAAAACCGCTGTAGATGTGGGTTCACCTGCGGAAGGTGAAAGCCGATCTGATTCGACGCCCACTTCTTGTGCCAAAACTCCGGCTGCATAATTAACCCCGAAAATTCGATCAAAACACCCTAAAACTTATATTAGATTTAGATTAATGATCTGACTGAAGATGTTGCATCTTAACTCTCAGGAGCTCGTTCATGTTCCCCAGCCTGTACATATCCCACGGCTCCCCCATGCTCGCTCTGGAGCCCGGCGCCAGCGGGCCGGCACTCGCCCGTCTGGCCGCTACAATACCGAAGCCCAAGGCCATCGTGATCGTGTCTGCGCACTGGGAAAGCAATGAGCTGCTGGTCAGTGGCAATCCGCAACCGGAAACCTGGCATGACTTCGGTGGTTTTCCCAAAGCCCTGTTCGAAGTCCAGTACCCGGCTCCTGGCGATCCACGACTCGCCACAGAGGTTACCGAGTTATTGAAAACCGCTGGCTTTCCTGCGCGTATCGACAGCAATCGGCCTTTCGACCATGGCGTCTGGGTGCCTTTATCGCTGATGTACCCGCAAGCAGAAATCCCGATTGTGCAGGTATCACTGCCCACCCGTGGCGGTCCCGCCCTGCAGACCCGCGTTGGCCACGCGCTGGCCAGCCTGCGCGAGCACGGCATCCTGCTGATCGGCTCCGGCAGCATCACTCACAACCTGCGGGAACTGGACTGGCATGCCGGCCCCGAGAGCGTGGAGCCCTGGGCCCTGGCTTTTCGCGACTGGATGATCGAGAAACTCGCAGCGAACGACGAAGCCGCATTGCACGACTATCGCGCGCAAGCACCGAATGCCGCTCGCAACCATCCCAGCGACGAACACTTGTTGCCGCTGTACTTTGCCCGCGCCGCCGGGGGGCAGTTCAGCATTGCCCATCAGGGGTTCACCATGGGTGCGCTGGGCATGGACATTTACCGATTCGGGTAACCTTTGGACCGAGTCGCCCCGATCGCGAGCAGGCTCGCTCCCACATTTGATCTACGGCACCTTTGGGAGCGAGCCTGCTCGCGATGGCTGCATCACAATTCGAACGCCAAACACAAATCAGCAGGCAAAAAAAATCCCCGAACCAGTCGGGGATTTTTCATGTTCGATCAATCAGCCCGAGAGCGGATCAATCTTCGCGGTAGCGACGCAGCTTCAACTGCTTGCCGGCAACGCGAGTGTCCTTCAGCTTGGTCAGCAACTTCTCAAGACCATCTTCCGGCAGCTCGACGAGGCTGAAGCTGTCACGCACCTGGATGCGACCGATGGCTTCACGCGCCAGACCACCTTCGTTGAGGATGGCGCCCAGCAGGTTCTTGGCAGCGATACCGTCACGCGCGCCCAGCGCGGTACGGCAACGTGCACGGCCTTCACCCAGTGGCATCGGAGCACGACGCTCGCGGTCGCCACGCTCAGGACGGTCACCGGAACGCTCTGGACGATCGCCACGCGGTGCATTGTTCGGCACCAGTGGACGCTCTTTCTCGATAGCAGCCAGGTTCAGCGCTTGACCGTTGGTAGCCTTGCGCAGCAGGGCTGCGGCCAGGGCACGCGGGCTGCAACCGATGTCGGCAGTCAGGCGATCCAGCAGATCACCGTGGGTCGATTCGGCTTCAGCCACCAGCGGCGACAGGCTGTTGGTCAGTTTCTTGATGCGCGCATCCAGAACAGCCTGAGCGTCCGGCAGGCGAACTTCAGCAACCTTTTGACCGGTTACACGCTCGATCACTTGCAGCATGCGGCGCTCACGCGGAGTCACCAGCAGCAGTGCACGACCTTCGCGACCGGCACGGCCGGTACGGCCGATACGGTGAACGTAGGACTCAGGATCGTACGGCATGTCAACGTTGAACACGTGAGTGATGCGCGGAACGTCCAGGCCACGAGCGGCAACGTCGGTCGCCACAACGATGTCCAGACGGCCATCCTTGAGGGAGTCGATCACGCGCTCACGCTGGTTCTGGGCGATGTCACCGTTCAGCGCGGCGGCTTTGTAGCCTTTGGCTTCCAGGGCACTGGCCAGGTCCAGGGTCGCTTGCTTGGTGCGCACGAACATGATCAGGGCGTCGAAATCTTCCACTTCCAGCAAGCTGAGAACGGCCGAAGTCTTCTGGTCAGCGTGAACCAGCAGATGAGCCTGCTCGATCGCGGTAACGGTCTGGGTCTTGCTCTGGATCTTCACGTGCTTCGGATCGCGCAGGTGGCGTTCGGCGATGGCACGGATCGATTGCGGCAAGGTTGCCGAGAACAGTACGGTCTGACGGGTTTCCGGCATGGCCTTGAAGATGACTTCCAGGTCATCCATGAAGCCCAGCTTGAGCATTTCGTCGGCTTCGTCGAGAACCAGGTGGTTGACGGTCGCCAGTACTTTTTCGTCGCGACGCAGGTGGTCGCACAGACGGCCCGGGGTGGCGACAACGATTTGTGCGCCATTACGGATTGCTTTCAATTGTGGGCCCATCGGCGCGCCGCCGTAGACAGCCACAACAGTCACGCCCGGCATTTGCTTGGCGTAGGTTTCGAAAGCGGTTGCAACTTGTAGCGCCAACTCACGAGTTGGGGCCAGGATCAGAGCTTGCGGCTCGCGCTTGGACGGATCAATGCGGTGCAGAATTGGCAGGGCAAAGGCAGCGGTTTTACCGGTACCGGTTTGCGCCTGACCAATCATATCGTGACCGGCGAGAATGATCGGGATCGACTGCTGCTGAATGGCCGAAGGCTCTTCATAGCCGGTAGCGACTACTGCAGCGACAATATTGGGATGAAGTTCAAGAGCGGCGAAGCCGCCGATTTCCTGGGTCATGGGTCTGCCTCTAAGTGCATCCGCAAAGACCCATGCTCCAAAGCTGCACATGCCGTGTTGAGACTCAAGAGTCGCCCTGGCAGCTTTGTCGGCGGGGATTTGCGAAAACGAATGAATGAAAAGAATCGTCAAGGAAGAGTCCGCTGGGCGGACGTGCAGCCGAAGCTGGCTTCGGGGAATTGCGCTACCTAAACGCGGCCCGGTTAAAGGCCGGCGCGCACTATACCGGAATTCGCCCAAAAAGGGAGCTTTTTTTATCGAAGATCCACCGGATACACCGTTGTGTCACAGGCTTTGCGAATAATCGGTCAGCCGTCTATTTTTCAAAGGCCCGGCCTTGCGGGTGATGGCGCTAAAACGGTTCACCCTTTGCCGTGCAGACCGCAGGTCCCCGCACGCCTTTCCTACCCCGAGGATCGCTCCATGAATCAGCCCAGCTCCAGTCGAGTCAGCCGCGAACGGCGTGGTCATGTGTTCCTGATCGGCCTGGATCGGGTGGCCAAGCGCAACGCCTTTGACCTCGACCTGCTCAACGAATTGAGCCTGGCCTATGGCGAGTTCGAAGCCGACAGCGAGGCGCGCGTGGCGGTGGTGTTCGGTCATGGCGAGCACTTTACCGCCGGGCTCGATCTGGTCAATGCCAGCGTCACGCTCGCAGACGGCTGGCAAGTCCCCCCTGGCGGCTGTGATCCGTGGGCGGTGTTCGCAGGTCCCAGGGTCAGCAAGCCGGTAATCGTCGCCGCCCAAGGCTACTGCCTGACCATTGGCATCGAGCTGATGCTGGCTGCCGACATCAACCTGTGCGCCAGCAACACCCGGTTCGCCCAGATGGAGGTGCAGCGGGGAATCTTCCCGTTCGGCGGTGCCACCCTGCGCCTGCATCAGGTCGCCGGCTGGGGTAATGCCATGCGTTGGTTGTTGACCGGGGATGAATTCGACGCCCGGGATGCGCTGCACCTGGGCCTGGTACAGGAAGTCATGGCCAGTGAGGACTTGCTACCCCGGGCAGTTGAACTGGCCGAGCGGATCGCCCGCCAGGCACCGCTTGGGGTGCAGGCAACACTGATGTCCGCGCGACAGGCCCGGTATGAAGGAGAAACCGCAGCGGCGCAGGGATTGCCAGCGCTGGTCAAGAAGTTGATGGCCAGCGAGGATATCAAGGAAGGTGTGCGGTCGATGGTGGAGCGACGGCCGGGCGTCTTCAAAGGGCTTTGAGGGATGTATTGACTGTAAGGGCCCCTTCGCGAGCAGGCTCGCTCCCACATTGGATCGCGGTTCAATTGTGGGAGCGAGCCTGCTCGCGATGAGAGCCACACAGACAGTGACTTATGTTGCTGGGCGGATCGCCTTGATCAACGACTCCAACGAATAACCTAGCTGCGGCGCCAGCGCTTCAGCCCGGTCAATAAGCCCTTGCATATCCAGTTCCTGATCCAGCTCCGACGGCACGATCAGAATCACGTTGCCCTCCTTCACCGGCAGCTCCCAGTAATGCCGGTGATACAAACCGCGCAACAAGGCAGCGCCCAAGGGTTTGCCATCGTCGGTTGCCCATTGATTGATGACCAGCCAGCCACCCGGATTCAATCGCTTCTGGCAGTTTTCCAGAAAGCTCCAGGCCAGGTGCCCGACACCTGGACCGACATCGGTATAAAGGTCGACGAAAATCAGATCGGCCGACTCGGCAGTCTCGAGCAGCTCCAGCGCATCGCCAACGCGGATGTACAGGCGCGGATCGTCATCCAGCCCCAGGTATTCAATGGCCAGGCGCGGTACGTCCGGACGCAGTTCAATGGCTTCGACATCTTCCAGCGGCAGGAACTTGAGACAGGCCTGAGTCAGCGTCCCGGCGCCGAGGCCGAGAAACAGCGCGCTTTCCGGATGCTCATGGCACAGCGCCCCGATCAGCATCGCCCGGGTATAGTCGTATTCGAGCCAGCTCGGATCGGCCGTGAACACACAGCTTTGCTCGATGGCATCACCGAACTCGAGAAAACGGTAATCGGCCACTTCCAGCACACGAATCACGCCGAACTCGTCCTGTACCTCGGCGAGCAGATGCTCGACGCGCTCCTCAGTCATTTCATCTCCTGATCGTCACCGGGGCCGGCAACGCAATAACACCGCGTGTAGAGAGCGGCAAAGGCGAGATTGTCGGCGAAGCGACGGGAACAGGTCACGCACTAATTTGCTGATAACATGGAGGTCCGAGCGAAAACACTAGAGACCGTGATGAGCCAACCCTGGAGCCCCGACAGCTGGCGCGCCCTGCCGATCCAGCAACAACCCCAATACCCCGACGCCGCGCATTTGCAGCAGGTCGAGCAGACCCTGGCCAGCTATCCGCCACTGGTGTTTGCCGGTGAAGCCCGGGAGTTGCGCCGTCAGTTTGCCGAGGTGACCCAGGGCCGCGCGTTTCTGTTGCAAGGCGGCGACTGCGCCGAAAGCTTCGCCGAATTCTCCGCCGCGAAAATTCGCGACACCTTCAAGGTGTTGTTGCAGATGGCGATCGTGATGACGTTTGCCGCCGGCTGCCCGGTGGTCAAGGTCGGACGCATGGCCGGGCAGTTCGCCAAGCCGCGCTCGGCCAACGACGAAACCATTGATGGCGTGACCCTGCCCGCCTACCGTGGCGACATCGTCAACGGCATCGGTTTCGACGAAAAAAGTCGCGTGCCGGACCCCGAGCGCCTGTTGCAATCCTATCACCAGTCCACCGCCACCCTGAACCTGTTGCGCGCGTTCGCCCAGGGCGGTTTTGCCGATCTGCATCAGGTGCACAAGTGGAACCTGGACTTCATCGCCAACTCGGCGTTGGCGGAAAAATACAGCCACCTGGCCGACCGCATCGATGAAACCCTGGCGTTCATGCGCGCCTGCGGCATGGACAGTTCGCCGCAGCTGCGCGAAACCAGCTTCTTCACCGCCCACGAAGCGCTGCTGCTGAACTACGAAGAAGCCTTCGTGCGTCGCGACAGCCTGACCAATGATTACTACGACTGCTCGGCCCACATGCTGTGGATCGGCGACCGCACCCGCCAGCTCGACGGTGCCCACGTCGAATTCCTGCGCGGGGTGAATAACCCGATCGGGGTCAAGGTCGGCCTGAGCATGAACCCTGACGACCTGATTCGCCTGATCGACGTGCTCAACCCGGACAACGACCCGGGCCGCCTGAACCTGATCGCACGGATGGGCGCGAACAAGGTCGGCGATCACTTGCCGCAGCTTATCCGTGCCGTCCAGCGTGAAGGCAAGCAGGTGCTGTGGAGTTCCGACCCGATGCACGGCAACACGATCAAGGCCAGCAGCGGCTACAAGACCCGCGACTTCGCGCAGATCCTTGGCGAGGTGAAGCAGTTCTTCCAGGTGCACGAAGCCGAAGGCAGCTATGCCGGTGGTATCCACATCGAAATGACCGGGCAGAACGTTACCGAGTGCATCGGTGGTGCGCGGCCGATTACCGAGGACGGCTTGTCGGATCGCTACCACACCCATTGCGACCCGCGGATGAATGCCGATCAGTCGCTGGAGCTGGCGTTTTTGATTGCCGAGACACTGAAGCAGGTTCGGCGCTAAATCGCGCCGCCCCCTTCGCGAGCAGGCTCGCTCCCACATTGGTTCTGCACTGTGCACAAATCAAGTGTGGGAGCGAGCCTGCTCGCGATGGGGCCAGCTCAGTCACCGCCAATTTGTATGAGCGCCACCCGCAACCGCGCCGCACTCGCCCGCGGGCAATTCAACTGAACCTGCGCCAACCCCAGCCAATCCGCCATCTGCCGCAGATTGACCGCCAATGCCTGCATCCCCTCGTCGTCCAGCCCGGGCTCCTCTTCATGCACCGCATGCACGGCCAAACGGCCGGTCGCCCGTTCGGCGCGCAGATCGACCCGTGCGGCAATCCGTTCGTTGTGCAAAAACGGCAGGACGTAATAGCCATAAACGCGCTTGTCCTGCGGCGTGTAGATTTCCAGTCGATAGCGGAAATCGAACAGCCGCTCAGTCCGGCTGCGCTCCCAGATCAACGAATCGAATGGTGAGAGCAATGCGCTGGCCGCGACTTTGCGCGGCACTTTTGGCTCGGGCAGACAATAAGCCGGCTGTCGCCAGCCCTGGACTTCGCAGGTGAGCAATTCACCGGCCTCGACCAACTCAGTCAAGCGCAGGCGGCTGTCCGCAGGGTTCAAGCGAAAATAGTCACGCAAGTCCTTCTCCGTACCGACACCCAAGGCCGTTGCCGCATGCCGCAACAGGCCATGCTGGGCATCGCCTTCACTCAGGACTGGGTGCGCAAGAATCGCCGAAGGAATCACCCGCTCCGGCAGATCGTAGAGCCTTTCGAATCCGCGCCGTCCGGCAACGGTCACTTCACCGGCAGCGAACAGCCATTCCAGCGCATGCTTTTCCGCGCTCCAGTCCCACCAGGGTCCGGCCCGCTCCTGACGGGTCGACAGGCTCCCGGCGCCAAGCGCGCCCTGCTCCTCAACCGATGCCAGCACCCGCCGAATCGTGTCTTGCTGCTCACGCCCGAAACGCGCCAATTGCTGATAAATGTCTTCGCCACGGCTCGCACGCTGCATGCGCCAGCGCATCAACGGGTACATGGAAAGAGGCAGCAACGAGGCTTCATGACCCCAATACTCGAATAGTGTTCGTCGACGGCCCTGACTCCAGGCAGCCTGATCAAGTAAATCGGAAGAATAATTGCCGAGGCGGGAAAACAGCGGAAGGTAGTGCGAACGCACCAATGCGTTGACCGAATCGATCTGCAAAATGCCCAGCCGTTCGATCAGGCGATTGAGCGCAACAGCCTTGATCGCCGCTGGCGGCTGCCGCCCGTTGAACCCTTGGGCGGCCAGCGCCAGACGCCGAGCCTGTTTGAGGGTAAAGGACAATGTTGCGGGCATGGGTGCCTCCTTGTCTGCTCGCAACCTACCTCACCGGTAAGGGGTTTGTGTAGCGTGGCTTTCATCAATTAATTATCGGGTCATTTATGCATCGGATCATTCCAGAACGGTTTGATCGACTCGTTTTCCACATCCGCACGGCTCATGCCGATGTCCTTGAGCGCTTCGTCGCTCAAGCTCGCCAGCAGTTCGCGCTCGCGATGCAGTTCGTACCAGCGGCCGAACTTGTGCAGCAGATCGGATATCAGGTGAATCGAGTGTTTTTCTGCACCATGGAACTCGTGTTGACCTTTCATCTTGTTGCCCTCCGTTTGGATGGCTCCAGTCTCGCGCCGGGTCTAAGATCAATCCAACGAATGTTTCTGATGTCACATATCTCGGAGATTGATGGATGTCCGCCTACCCGAGTATCGATACCGAAGTGTTGCGCACCTTCGTCGCCATCGCCGACCAGGGCGGCTTTACCCGCGCCGGCGAAATGGTCAACCGCACCCAGTCAGCCGTGAGCATGCAGATGAAGCGACTGGAAGAAGATGTGCTGCAGCGCCAGTTGTTCCAGCGCGACGGACGGCAGGTGCGACTGACGGCCGAAGGCCAGGTGTTGTTGGGTTATGCGCGGCGGATCCTCAAGCTGCACAGTGAGGTCTTCAATACGCTGCGTGAGCCCGACATGATCGGCACAGTGCGCATCGGTACGCCGGACGATTATGTGATGCGATTCCTCCCGGGGATTCTGCGCCGATTTGCCCAGTCCTACCCGCTGATTCAGATAGAAGTGCACTGCGAATCATCGAAACAATTGTTGATGCGACAAGATCTGGACCTGTCCATCGTCACCCGCGAACCGGGCAGCGAAATCGGCCAGCTGTTGCGCAAGGAACGTTTTGTCTGGGCCGAGGCGCAATGCTACAGCGCTCATGAGCAGACGCCGCTGCCGCTGGCAATGTTCAACAGTGATTGCTTCTGCCGCCTGTGGGCCTGCAATGCTCTGGATGCCCAGGGGCGCGATTACCGGGTGGCGTATAACAGCGACAGCCTGTCGGCGATCATGGCGGTGGTCAGTGCCGGCCTGGCGGTCACCGCGCAGCTTGAAAGCCTGATCACCGCAGACATGCGCATCCTCGGTGAAGCCGAAGACCTGCCGCTGCTGCCCGAGGCCAGCATCATGCTCGTGCGCAACCTGCATAACCCGTCACCGATCACCGAATGCCTGGCCGAACACATCATCGAAGGCTTCAAACTTTGAAGGCGAGCATCACCGCACAGAACACCAGGAACCCGCAAAACAGCCCGCGCAGCAGCCGTTCCGGCAAAGCGTGGGCAACCTTCACGCCCCAACTGATGCTCATCATCCCCCCGACCGCCAAAGGTAAGCCGATCATCCAGCTGACCTGATGGTGCACGGCGTAAGTCACCAGCGTCACCCCCGTACTCGGCAAGGCCAGCGCCAACGACAACCCCTGCGCAACCACCTGGCTGGTGCTGAACAGACTGGTCAGCACGGGTGTCGCCACCACCGCGCCACCCACGCCGAACAACCCGCCCATCGTGCCAGATGCAGCGCCAAGCAGGCCCAGCCAGGGCCATGAGTATTTCATCTGCGAAGCCGCTGGTGCGCTGGCGGTGAACATGCGAACGAGGTTGTACGCCGACAGCGCGATTAGAAAGGCGACAAAGCCTATGCGCATGATTTGTGCATCAATGCCCACCGCCCAGATCGATCCGAGCCAGGCGAAGCAGAACCCCATGATGGCCAGCGGTAACGCGTGGCGCGGTTCGATCCGGTTGCGTTGATGATAGCGCCACAGCGCCAGCATCACGTTCGGCACCACCATCACCAACGCTGTGCCCTGGGCAATCTGCTGGTCGAGCCCGAACAGCACGCCCAGCAATGGAATGGCAATCAGGCCGCCGCCGATTCCAAACAAACCGCCAAGCGTGCCCAAGGCAGCGCCGAAGACCAGATACATCAAAAACTCAATCACGGCCGATTTCTCCTCACGTCACCCTATCGATCCTACGCAGTTGCTTATGGCGCGGAAACGCACAGCGACGCACAATGGCTGTGCCAAATCCGCACAAGCGCAGACCTGACATGAACCCCAATCAACTGACCGATCAACTGGCCTTGTTCCTTGATGTGCTGGAAACCGGTAGCTTTTCCGCCGCCTCGCGCCGTCATCCGATGACCCCCTCAGCGGTGGCACGGCGGATCGACAGCCTGGAAAACGCGGTCGGCAGTCAGCTGTTCATCCGCAGCACTCATGCGGTACGTGCCACCCCGGCGGGACTGGCCTTTGCCGAGCGAGCACGGCGGATCGTCGCCGAGTTGCGCCTGGCCCGGGCCGAAGCGGTTTCCTTGAGCAGCGCGCCGGAAGGTCTGATCCGTATCGATGCGCCAGCAGCCTTTGGGCGCCGGCATCTGGCACCAGTGATTGCCGACTTCCTCATGCTCTATCCGGGACTCGATGTGCAACTGCACCTGATCGACAGTTTCGTCGACATGCAGGGCCAGAACCTTGGCAAGGTCGATCTGGTGCTGCGCGCCGGGCAATTGGCCGACACCCGGCTGGTGGCCACGCCACTGGCGAGCTTGGTGCGAATCGCTTGCGCCAGCCCTGATTATTTACGGCGTCGCGGCGTGCCGACCGATCCCGTCACAGCTGATCGAACACGCGACGGACTCGACTGGGATGGCTGGCCCCGCTTTTCGCCTGGCGTTTCGAGCGCGACGGGCAAATGCGTTGCACCGGCCGGCGCGGGTGCGCATGAGCGCCAACAATGCCGAGGCGTTGGTATGCGGCGCCTTGGCCGGACTGGGTATCGCGCACCTGCCAACCTGGCTCGCCAGCGAGTACCTGTTGCGGGGTGAATTGCTGCCGCTGTTCTGCGATAGCGGCCTGCCGAAACCGGAAAGCGCCGGCATCTATGCCTTGCGCCTGGAACAACAACCCAACTCCCGCAGTCGTTTGTTGCTGGAGTACCTGAAAACCCGCTTCAGCCCGGTTCCACCCTGGGATCTGGTGCTGCAAACCCATTTGCAACGGCACTGATCAGAATTATCTGGCGCATTAAAGATTCGCCCGCTAGATTCTTAAGATCACAGACCAAGGCTTCGACATGACCACCGAGCGCAACACCCCGGATAACTGCGACAACCTGCTGCTGGACAATCAGGCCTGCTTCGCCCTGCATTCCACTTCGCTGATGATGACCAAGGTCTACAAACCTCTGCTGCAAGCGCTGGGCCTGACCACCCGCAATACCTGGCGATGATGGTGTTGTGGGAACGGGACGGTTTGACCGTAGGCGAAATCAGCACGCGGTTGCTGACCGACCCAGGCTCGTTGACACCGCTGCTCAAGCGCCTGGAAGCCGAAGGCCTGCTCAGCCGAACCCGCAGCCGTGAAGACGAGCGCGTGGTGATCGTCGAGCTCACCGAACAGGGCCGGGCGTTGCGCGACAAGGCTCGTGATATTCCCCAGTGCATCCTCGGCGCCAGCGGGATGACACTTGAGCGCCTGCAAAACCTGCAAGCGGAACTGCAAGCGCTGCGCAGCCACCTTCAAGACAGCCTGTAATTTCAAGCCCCTCTAATGAAATGGCTCCCCCACACCCTGTGATCGCTCTCTAAGCTTTCACAGGGTGTCTTACGGAGGCTATTGCCATGAACAACGTTGCCATTGTCGCTATCGATCTAGGGAAACATACCTTCCATCTGCACGCGCAAGATGATCGCGGTCATGAGCTCTTACCACAAGAAATTCAATCAGCGCAGGTCTGGCCAGGCACCTGGCCAACCTTGAAACCGTGCACGGTGGCGATGGAGGCCTGTGGTGGCGCCCGCTACATGGCGCGGAAGCGGCAAAATGGGGCCATGTGCCCAAACTCATTGCCCCCACCTCGTGCGTCCCTACGTGAAAGCAACAAGAACGACTTCGCCGATGCCATGGCGATTTGCGAGGCGAGCCACCGCCCGACCATGCGTTTTGTGCCCCCTAAAACCGAAGCGCAACAAGCGCTGGCCATGCTCACTCCGCAACGCGACGCCTACATCAAGGAGCGTACGGCCAGCGTCAATCGGATTCACGCCGGCCTGTTAGAGGTCGGTATCAGCCTGTCCCCAGGCTTTCACGCCATCAAGGAACTGCCAGCGCTGCTGGAGGCGTGTTCATTTTCTGCGCAGATCAAACAAATCCTGCTGGGGCTGCGTGAGCACTTCAATTATCTGGACGGGCAGGTCAAGGCACTGGACAAGCAGGTTGAACGCCAGGCCGCTGAAGATGATCTGGCTTCTCGCCTGATGACAATTCCTTGCGTCGGTCCGATCACCTCCAGCGTCCTGGCTGCGGAGTTGGGCAACGGTCAGCAGTTCAGTGCGGTCGAGACTATTCAGCCTCGATTGGTTGGTGCCCAAGCAACACTCCACCGGCGACAAGACGGTACTTTTGGGGATCAGCAAACGCGGTGACCGGAATCAGAGACGGCTGCTTATCCAGTGCGCCCGTGTATCTGATGGGGCTGGAACGACAGACAGGAGCGCTGGCCGATTGGGTCCGCCAACTGCTGGCTCGCCATCATTCCAACCGTGTGGTCTGCGCTGGCCAACAAACTGGCAAGAATCGCCTGGTCGATCGCCGCTCACCACGATGAATTCAAGGCGGGGTCAAGCGCGATGAACGCTTGACCCGCTGCCACCCGAGCACCACCCACCTGGTTTTGCGATGTTGGATAACAGATGACGTGAACGGCCAACCGGCCTGACGACTACCCTGGCTCCCACAAGGCTGAAAAAGCCTCTTTCTATGAAGGGCCGTCAGGCGCGATTCTCATCGAGGCGCAGGGTCGCCACCCAGACGCCGGATAGATGAAAGCAAGCCAAACACGCATCAAAAAACAGTATTGCAGAAATGGGGGATCCTAGATGGGGGAGCGAGCCTGCTCGCGATTGCAATGTCACATTCAACATTGATGTTGGCTGACACACCGTAATCGCGAGCAGGCTCGCTCCCACAGTAGCTCTGCGGCGTACCGAAAAACGTGTTCGCCACCGCTTCCTAAAAAAAAACCAGACTGAAAAACCTCGTTCCGACAGCTCTAAATCAAAGCTTCCAAGCAAAACCGCCCTGCTGCCCTTTGGTACTTTCCAAATTTTCTTGAAAATTTATCTTGTGCGCTAAACATTAGCGCGATACATTTATTTCGCACTTACTTAGCGCACAAACATTTGGCGCAAATACACAACCCCTGAACGAGGCTTTCACCATGCAAACTCTCTACACCGCAATCGCAACTTCCACCGGTGGCCGTGACGGTCGTGCGGTTTCCAGCGACAACATCCTCGACGTCAAGCTCGCCACTCCGAAAGAACTCGGCGGTGCTGGCGGCGCAGCCACCAACCCCGAGCAACTGTTCGCCGCCGGCTACTCCGCCTGCTTTATCGGCGCCTTGAAATTCGTGGCCAGCCAGACCAAGCGCAGCATCCCGAACGACGCTTCGATCACCGCCCACGTCGGCATCGGCCAGATCCCTGGCGGCTTCGGTCTGGACATCGACCTGCACATCAGCCTGCCGGGTCTGGAACAAGCCGATGCACAAGCACTGGTCGACGCAGCCCACCAGGTCTGCCCGTACTCCAACGCCACCCGCGGCAACGTCGATGTGCGCCTGCACGTGACCGTCTAACCGCCCACTACCCAGTCCCGAACAGGAAACGAACATGAACACTTTCAGCAAAGTCTTGACCGGTACTCTTCTCGCCCTGTCGATCAACGGCGCATTCGCGGGTGATGGCGTTGAACACAACACCCAGGCGTTCCTCGATGTGCTGAATGCCGGCACCGGCAAACCGCTTGAACAGCTCAGCCCAAAAGATGCCCGCGCCGTGCTGGTGGGCGCGCAGGCCGGGGTGAAACTGACACTGCCAAAGGCCGATGTCAGCCAGAAGACCATTCAAGTCGATGGCCAACCGCTAAGCCTGACCATCGTCCGGCCGGCCGGGGTCAAGGGTGAGCTGCCCGTGTTCATGTTCTTCCATGGCGGCGGCTGGGTACTGGGAGATTTCCCGACCCACGAGCGGCTGGTGCGTGACCTGGTGACGGGTTCGGGGGCAGCGGCCGTATTCGTGAACTACACGCCATCGCCGGAAGCGCATTACCCGGTGGCGATCAACCAGGCTTACGCGGCGACCCAATGGGTGGCCGAGCACGGTAAAGAGATCAACGTCGATGGCAAGCGCCTGGCGGTGGCCGGCAACAGCGTCGGCGGCAACATGGCGGCCGTGGTTGCGCTGATGGCCAAGGACAAGGGCACACCGGCGATCAAGTTCCAGGTCCTGTTATGGCCGGTGACCGATGCCAACTTTGAAACCGCGTCCTACAACCAGTTTGCCGAAGGGCACTTCCTCACCAAAAATGCGATGAAGTGGTTCTGGGACAACTACACCACCGACGCCAATCAGCGCAACGAGATCTACGCCTCCCCCTGCGCGCGACCACCGCCCAGTTGAAGGGATTGCCTCCAGCGCTGGTGCAGACCGCCGGTGCCGACGTGTTGCGCGACGAAGGCGAAGCCTACGCCCGCAAACTGGACGAGGCCGGCGTGCCGGTCACTGCGGTTCGCTACAACGGCATGATCCACGACTACGGTTTGCTCAACGTGGTGAGCCAGGTGCCAGCGGTGCGTTCGGCGATGCTGCAGGCGTCTGAAGAGCTGAAACAACACCTGAAGAAGTAACACCGCCCCACCCTGTACCCTGTAGGAGCGAGCTTGCTCGCGATGGTTGTTAACGATAACGCGGGCTATCTGAATGCCCGCGTTGACTGGCGTCCATCGCGAGCAAGCTCGCTCCTACAGTGGGTGGAGTGTTTCAGGCACAAAAATGTATGGTCAGCCCATCTCCTGCAACCTCATTGGTTGTTTTCGGTAAAGCTGGCTTGCGCTAATGTATTCGGGCTCATGGTGAGCGTTGCTGGAACAACGCTCGGCCCTCGATGAGTAGCCGCTCCCGACTGTCCTGAAAAAGCCCTCAGCCTCTAAAGCTGAATTTTGTGCCAGGTCCTCAGTCGGGCCGTTTGCCGTTTACTGTCATCAGTCAGTGACGTCGCAAAAGCCGGTGATAACGCTGTACGTTCAAGCGTTCGGATGTGGGTCGTACTGGCCGCCTTTGGCCAGTACCGCCCACACGATTCGCGCCAGTTTGTTGGCCAACGCGCACGCTACGACATTGGAATGTCGGCGCGTCAGCAGTTCTCGAACCCAAGGCCCCAGGGCATCTTCCCGCTTGTCGATATAACGCATGATGGCTCGCGCGCCCTGCACCAGCAGTTGGCGTATGTGCTTGTCGCCACGCTTGCTGATCCCCAATAGCACTGTTTTCCCTCCCGTTGAATACCTGCCTCGGCACCAGTCCTAATGAAGCGGCAAAGTCGCGTCCACTTCGATAGTTCGACGCATCGCCCACATCCGCCAGTACTGCGCTGGCAGTGATCGGGCCGATGCCTGGAATACTCTGCAAACGACGCCCGGCATCGTCTTCTTTCAGCTGCTGCTTCAGGTCGGACTCGATGTCCTTGATTTCATCATTGAGCTGTTGAATTTGACGATAAAGACGCATCACCACGCCCTTCAAGCGCACAGGAACGGGGTGTTGTGGATCGTCCAGCAGCGCCGGCACGCGGTGCAACGCAATAACGCCAATAGGCAGGCTGATCCCGAACTCCAGCAGAAAGCCATGAATCTGATTGGTCGCGACAGTGCGATGGCCAATCAATGATTCGCGGACACGGTGCAGCGCTGAAAGCGTTTGCTGCTCTTGGGTTTTGATCGAGCAGAAGCGCATCGCGGGGCGGCTCGCCGCCTCGCAAATCGCTTCGGCATCAATGAAGTCGTTTTTGTTGCCTTTGACGAATGGTTTTACGTACTGCGGGGCGATTAGCTTCACCTCATGGCCCATTGCACCGATCTGTCGAGCCAGCCAATGGGCGCCACCGCACGATTCCATCACCACCGTACAGGCCGGCAGCTGGGCCAATGTGCTGAGCAACTGAGCGCGGCTGGTTTTCTTGCGTAAAACCTGATGACCTTTGGCGTCCTGGCCGTGCAGGTGGAAACTGTGTTTTCCAATGTCGATACCGAGAAGCGTCATCGTGTTCATGAGAGATCCTCCGCCGAAAACGAGAAAAGCCCTGCAAGCGTAAACCTGCAGGGCTTCTCGGTCAGGCTGACCATCTCATTAAGCCCGACTCAATGGTCGGGCTTTTTCATTCCTCAAGCTGTGCTTATTTGGCACGGCCTTTGTAGGAACCGCCTTCGCGGGTATCAATCTCAATCATATCGTCGATATTGATGAAGTCAGCAACCGACAGCTCGGTACCGTTCTTCAGTTTGGCAGGCTTCATCACCTTGCCGGAAGTGTCGCCGCGAGCGGAACCTTCGGTGTAGGCAACCTGACGCACGATGGTGGTCGGCAGTTCTACGGAAACCAGACGGCCTTCGAAGAACACGGCTTCGCAAACGTCGGTCATGCCTTCTTCAACGAACGGCAGAACGGCTTCGATGTCTTCGGCGTTCAGCTCGTACATGGTGTAGTCGGTGGTGTCCATGAACGTGTAGGAGTCACCGCTGATGAAGGACAGGGTCGCTTCTTTGCGATCCAGGATCACGTCGTCCAGCTTGTCGTCCGCACCGTATACGGTTTCGGTCTTGTAGCCGGTCAGCAGGTTTTTCAGCTTGGTCTTCATGATCGCGCTGTTACGACCGGACTTGGTGAATTCAGCTTTCTGAACCAGCCAAGGATCGTTGTCGATACGGATCACGGTACCGGGTTTGAGTTCTTTACCAGTTTTCATTGCGAATATCCGAATTTGGATGGGATTTACAAAAATCTAGGCCGCGTATCATATCCAATTTCCATAAAACTGTACCAGCGCCGTGGCAAGATCAGCCTGCAAGGCTTGTTCCAGACACCACGCTTCGGCGTGTTTTTCCAGCTCTGGCCAGTGTTTACGGGTGAATTGCCAGTGGTCGGCCATTTTCTCACCGGCGTTCCACGCCCGCCAGAGACCGCTGATCGCCTCCCGCGCCGGGTCCGAAAGCCCCTTTATATAGAGTTCGAGGAAGGCGTCGAGTTTGTCCAGATGGATATCTTCTTCCTGCCGGTAAATGTGCCACAAAAATGGCCGGCCGGCCCATTGGGCACGCACAAAGGAGTCTTCGCCGCGCACGGCATTGAAATCGCAACACCACAGCAACTCGTCGTATTGGTCCTGGCGGACGAATGGCAGCACTTGTACGGTCAAGGCTTCACGCACATGCACGGCTCCGGCTGCCAGCCCCTCGACACCGAGCCAGCGTTCGACGTCACCGAGTATCCGCCCTTCCGGCACCAGCAGATGAGTGGACGTCGAATCGCCTGCCATCGCATCGAGCCAACTGGCCAACCCGGTGTTTTCGTAGGCAAACAATGAGATCAACTGCGCGCCGGGTGCACGATCAATTCCCAAACCTTGCAGAAATTCTTTTTGAGCCTGCGGGTCTTGCTGAAATTGCCGACGACGCTCAAGCAACCCGCGCTCCCGTATCAACCCGCCCGTGCCCTTCTGGAACCCCGGAAAGAAAAAGAACTTCTGTACGCTTTTGTACTTCACCGAGGGCAGACCGTGACAGCCGATCACCCAGTCTTCGGCACTCAGGTAATCGAGGTTCATCCACAGCGGCGTCTTTTCCCTTTCAGCCATGGCGTCCATATAAGCGCTCGGCAATTGGCAGGCGAATGCGGCAATCACCACATCGGCGGCTTCCGTCGGCTGCCACTCGGCTGGCCATTGCCGCACTTCGACGCCTTGCTGCCACTGCTGCGCGGCGTGGGTGTCGATTTCCGGGCAAAGGCGCTCGAACGCTCGCAGATCATCGACCCATAGACGTACCGCCAGCCCATGTTCGGCCACCAGTTGCCGGGCCAGTCGCCAGGTCACGCCGATGTCGCCGAAGTTATCGACCACGGTGCAAAAAATATCCCAGCGGGTTTTCAATTCAGGCATTCCAGGCTCCCGTTGGCAAAGGCGCCGATTGTCCGCATAAATTACCCCGTGCAGAAGAGCCGACGGCGATTATTCTTCATGCGACAATCACCGCTCGCCAGTGACCTTTCGCCAGGAGGCAACCATGCCCCACCGCCCCACTCCGCGCCGATCCTTCCCATTTCGCCTGAGCGCCCTGCAGTTGACCGGCAGCATCGCCCTCGGCATGTGGCTGGGATTCATTGCCATTGTGCTGACTTGCTGGCTCGCTTCGCGCCTGCTGTTCAGCGAACAACTGGCACCTGTAGCGGCAGCGGTGGAGCAACTGGCCAAGCCACCGGTGGTGGTTCAACCGATACCGGACATCCCGCCCCAGAGCCCGCTGTTCGAGCAATACGAAGAAAACCTGCGCAAGAACGAGCAGCAGCAACGGCTCGATCAGGCCCGTAGCAGCAGTCGTAACCTGTCCAACCCAAGCTGTCAGTTCTGGCTGCAACAGGACCGGACTGCACCCAGCGAAAAAAGCCGCGCCAACGTCCTGCAATTCTGCGATTGATCATGAATAAACACAGCGTCCACCAACTGATTCTCGACAGGCTGCGCATCGATCTCGACATCGCTGAACGGGCCGCGCAAACCGCTTACGAAACGGCGACCCATGAAGAAAACATCGCCGAGAACAAGTACGACACCCTAGGACTGGAGGCTTCATATCTAGCGGCCGGACAAGCCAGAAGGGTCGAGGAGATTCGCCAGTCACTGACCCTCTGCCAGAACCTGGCCCTGCGCCCGTATGACGATCAGCGGGGCATCGAAGTGGGGGCGCTGCTGGGGCTCGAGGACGAAAAGGGCCGCGAACAATGGCTGTTTCTCGCTCCCGATGCGGCCGGGCTGAAGGTCGATCTGGTGGGGCAACTGATAACCGTCATCACCCCGCGCTCACCGCTGGGTAAAAGCCTGCTGGGCAAGTTCGCGGGCGATGAGGTGGAGATCATGGTGGCGGGTGCTCGGCAACAGTTCGCTGTCACCGAGGTGGTTTAGGACACTCTGTCAGTGAACGGGCAGTTCGACGCCGTCGAACAGCTCTTCCAGTTCCTGCTTGTTGTGGCATTGAATGGCCTTGGCCATGACTTCGCGGGTAAGGTGCGGTGCGAACTTCTCGATGAAGTCGCACATGAAACCACGCAGGAAGGTGCCGCGACGGAAGCCGATCTTGGTGATGCTGGACTCGAACAGCTCACTGGCATCGAGCACGACCAGGTCGCTGTCGAGTTTGGGGTCGACGGCCATTTTCGCCACGATGCCCACGCCCAGCCCCAGGCGAACATAGGTCTTGATCACGTCGGCATCGGCGGCGGTGAACACGACTTTCGGCGTCAGGCCACGATGGCTGAACGCTTCGTCGAGTTTCGAACGGCCGGTAAAGCCAAACACGTAGGTTACTATCGGGTATTCGGCCAGCGCTTCGAGGGTCAGCTTCGACAACTTGGTCAATGGATGGCCCTGAGGCACGACCACACAACGGTTCCAGCGATAGCACGGCATCATGACCAGATCGCCGAACAGTTCGAGCGCCTCGGTGGCGATGGCAAAGTCCACGGTGCCATCAGCGGCCATTTCGGCGATTTGCATCGGCGAGCCCTGGTGCATGTGCAGGGCAACGTCCGGGTATTGCTTGATGAAATTGCTGATCACCGGCGGCAACGCATAACGCGCCTGGGTGTGGGTGGTGGCAATCGACAGGGTGCCTTTCTTCTCGTTGGAGAATTCCTGGGCGATCTGCTTGATGCTTTCAACCTTGCGCAGAATCTCGCCGGCAGTGGTGATGATGCGCTCACCGGCCGGGGTGACCCGGGTCAGGTGCTTGCCGCTGCGGGCAAAAACCTCGACGCCAAGTTCATCTTCCAGCAGACGGATCTGTTTGCTGATGCCCGGTTGAGAGGTGTAAAGGCTTTGGGCTGTAGCGGAAACGTTGAGGTCGTGGTGCGCCACTTCCCAGATGTAGCGCAATTGTTGAAGCTTCATATGAATCCCTCAAAGCAGGTAGACGCCACGGGCATCAGCGACGATATATAACTATATTAATGGCATGAAGAATAAATCTAGAACTTTTTTATCGGATTGCCACTATTCGTGTTCTAGAGATCCCCTTGGCGACGACGTTGCATCAGCGGCACCAGATAGACCGGCACCTTGGACAGTTGCAACACACGGGCGGCGGTTCGGCCCAAAGGCGTTTCCGCACCGGCACCGTGGCTGTGACTTCCTACGATCAACAAATCCACGGAGAGTTTCTGCGCCTGGTCCAGAATCACCTGCGATGGGTCGCCCTGCAGCACCCGTACTGCCTGAATCCGCTCCAGGTCGTGCTCCCCTTCATCCCCCAGTTCCTCACGAAAACTGTCGAGCACCCGCTGTTCGATACTGGCAATCACGGTATTCAGGCCCTGGCTGTGAAACTCATTCAACGCCTGCTCATCGAGATAGCTTTGCAGCACCGATTCGGCAAACAACCCCATGGGTTCAACCGCATGCACGACATACAAATTGGCATTGAAGGTCCGGGCCAGCTCCAGGGCATGCTGCATCACCACGGGCGCGTACAGGCCAAGGTCTGTGGCATACAGCATCGAACGAATCATATGACCTCCTCAACTGCCAACATGGCGGAGATTTGATTCAGCTTAGCAGTGCCTTGGCGACTGCGACGTCCGGCGCAACGCATTGAATGGCGGGCTTAAACCTTTTGCTCGTTGCTTATGCCATGGGGCACATGACCGGTGGCGACGACTTCACGGGCCAATTCACAGTGGCCGGCCTGATCGTCGAAAAACACGTCGGCCGCAAAGGCTTCGAGAAAGGCTGACTTGGTCAGGCCGCCAAGGAACAGCGACTCATCGAGGCGGATGTCCCATTCGCGCAACGTGCGAATGACCCGCTCATGGGCCGGCGCCGATCGTGCCGTGACCAACGCGGTACGGATCGGACAGGCGTCCTCCGGGAACTCACGCTGCAGCAGATTGAGGGCCGCGAGAAAACCCTTGAACGGCCCACCGCGCAACGGCTCGCGGGCGGCCTCACGCTCGCTGGCCTGAAATGCTTCCAGACCACCGGCCTGATAAATGCGCTCCGACTCATCGGAAAACAGCACCGCGTCTCCGTCGAAGGCAATGCGTAACTCGTCGCTGGCTGCACGGCTCGCACCACCCGACAGAATGGTCGCTGCCGCGAAACCGGCGTCCAGTGCATTGCGTACGTCTTCGGCGTGGGTCGAGAGAAACAGGTCGCAGTCAAAGGCCTTGAGGTAGGGATACGGACTGCGCCCGCCAACAAATGCCGCACGGGAAATCGCCAGTCCGTAGTGGTCAATCGAGTTGAATACCCGCAGCCCGGTGTCGGCGCTGTTGCGCGACACCAGAATCACCTCGACCCGGGCGCGACCGAGGCTGTTGTTGAGGTTCAGGAGCTTCTGCACCAATGGAAAGGCATCGCCGGGCTGGAGGATCTCGTCTTCGTGTTCGATCTGATATTGCCGGTAGGCTTCGACGCCGCTCGACAGATAGACCTTGTGGCTTTCGCTCAGATCGAACAGCGCCCGCGAAGAAATCGCCAGCACCAGCTTGTCGTCAATTGTCTTCGGCATGCCCTTCCCCCTCAGGTCGGTCGACTCAGGTGTTGCGTCGATCAATGAAACTCAAGCTGCGATACAAGGCCTCGATGCGTGGCATTTCACACCCCGCGGCCTTGGCTGCCGCCAGTGGCCGGGCGTAGATCGCCGCCAGCTCCAGCGGCCGCTTGTGCAGGAAATCGTGGTACATGCTCGGCCAGTAGTCGGGCATTTTTTCGGTCACCATGAACAAATGCTCGGCATACCCCGCCGGTACATCGTGCCCGCACGCGACTGCGCCTTGCACGACTTCAGCCATCAGCGCCTTGATCAGTTCGCGACTGTCGGCATCCGCCATCAACGGTGTGGTGCTCGCGCCCAGCAAAACCGATAGCCCGTTGTAAGGGATATTCCAGACCAGTTTTTGCCAACGCGCCTGATGCAGATTCGCCATGGCCTGGGAATCGAGGCCGGCACTGCGGAACAGACCGACGCCCTCCTCGACAATGGCGCTGCGTGTCGGCCCATCGGCGGGACCGCTGTGATAACCAACATGCACCGCGCCCAGCGCCTGATGAGTGATAACACCTGGCGCCTCGCGATGGACGCAGATGTAGCAGAGCCCGCCGAGTACATGCAGCGAATCGGGGAGCAACTCGCGCAGGCTGTCTTCAACGTCCAGGCCGTTTTGCAACAGCAGTACCTTGGCGTTCGGTGCCGCCGCCTGCAGGATGGCAGGTGCCAGGCCTGCATTGCTGGTGGTTTTCGCGCCTACCAGCAGCCAGTCGCAGGGCGGCATGTCTTCAGCATTCGAATAGGCCTGCACCGGGTTCAACGTCAGTGCGCCGTGGGGTGCGCTATCGACGCGCAACCCATGTTCGGCCACCGCGGAGAATTCGCTGCGCAACAGAAAATGCACATCAAAACCGGCACGCGCCAGCATCACCCCGTAGAAACCGCCGATTGCGCCGGTCCCTATAATGCCGATCGTCGGCCCGGCAACTGTCCCCATCATGGCAACTCCTCTGCTGTTCGACTCAGCGCCTGGCGCACCGCTCGATTGAGCTCGGTGTCAGTCAGACGAGATTTCAGTGCTCCGAAGAATTCGCCGTCGCGCACAACAAACAGCGCCGGCAAGTGAAAGACCTGATAACGCTCGACCACCCCTCCGTTATTGCCGGCATCGATCCAGCACAGTCGATCGACCGCCAGATCGAGCGCCGGCAATTGCTCGCGGGCAAAACGGCAACTGGCGCAACCGACACTGGTGAAAATAACCAGCGAAACGCCGCGCATCGCCAGCAACCGTTGGTCGGCGTCAAAATCGGTCAGTTCCAATTCGACCACTATACTGGGTGTAACAATGTCAGATGGCCGACACATGGAGTCTGTGTTCATGGGACGTTTTATTCCTCACCCTGACGATGTGCCCGTCGAATTAACGTTGCTGAAACCTGAATGTATTTCGCGACGACAGCTGCACACTATCAGCCTCGGGGGCATGGCTTGCAATTATCACCGCGCGTGGCGCCACGGCACGGCGTTGGAAGTTCGCATGCCGACCGTGAGTCCGGACGTGCGTTACCTGGGTTATGTCGCCTGGTGCCTGCGGCGCAAACGCGGTTATCTGGTGGGCATCGCCTTCGTCGACGAACAAATGCTGTTCAGCGCCCGGATGGGCGAGCAGGTGTGCCAGATCGAACGCTACTGCCGCCTGCATGACGCCCACGAGGACTTGCAGGATATTCAGGCCCTGGCCCTCGAATGGCTCCAGGAGCATGCCGATGAGTTCTCTCACGAATCGGTGCGCAAGGCTTTTGCCGAGCCTGTGTCGGATTAGGGGCATTGCCGAAGGGTTTGCCGGTCACGTTGGGGAAACTGAGCGAGAATGGCCCCTAAACCGGTGTCTGCCCATTGTCGAGCCACGGTGTAACGCGCTAAGGTTCGGCTCCCCGACGCGCTTAATTTGCTGTGCTCCGCCGCGCGGGTTCGCTGGCGGCCGGCACCCGTGACCTGACGAGTAAACGATGGCTGATTTACCGTTCAACGACCTAAACGTCGCCTCCAACGAGACACTGATCACTCCCGATCAGCTCAAGCGCGATATTCCCCTGAGCGACGCCGCACTGCGCACCGTCACCAAGGGCCGCGAAGTCATTCGCAACATTCTGGATGGCACCGACCACCGCCTGTTCGTCGTCATCGGGCCTTGCTCGATCCATGACATCAAGGCCGCCCACGAGTATGCCGACCGCCTGAAGGCTCTCGCTGCCGAAGTGTCCGATACCCTGTATCTGGTCATGCGCGTGTATTTCGAGAAGCCACGTACCACCGTCGGCTGGAAAGGCTTGATCAACGACCCGTACCTGGATGACTCGTTCAAGATCCAGGACGGCTTGCACATCGGTCGCCAGTTGCTGCTGGACCTGGCTGAGAAAGGCCTGCCAACCGCCACCGAAGCCCTCGACCCGATCTCCCCGCAATACTTGCAGGACCTGATCAGCTGGTCGGCCATCGGCGCGCGCACCACCGAATCCCAGACTCACCGTGAAATGGCGTCCGGTCTGTCCTCGGCCGTCGGCTTCAAGAACGGCACCGATGGCGGCCTGACCGTGGCGATCAACGCCTTGCAGTCGGTTTCCAGCCCGCACCGTTTCCTGGGCATCAACCAGGAAGGCGGCGTGTCGATCGTGACCACCAAGGGCAACGCCTACGGTCACGTGGTGCTGCGCGGCGGCAACGGCAAGCCGAACTACGATTCGGTCAGCGTTGCGCTCTGCGAGCAGGCGCTGAACAAGGCGAAAATCAAGCCGAACATCATGGTCGATTGCAGCCACGCCAACTCCAACAAGGATCCGGCCCTGCAACCGCTGGTGATGGAAAACGTCGCCAACCAGATCCTCGAAGGCAACAAGTCGATCATCGGCCTGATGGTTGAAAGCCACCTGAACTGGGGCGCCCAGGCGATCCCGAAAGACCTTGCCGACCTGCAATACGGCGTGTCGATCACCGACGCCTGCATCGACTGGACCGCGACCGAAAACACCTTGCGCAGCATGCATGCCAAGCTCAAGGACGTGCTGCCCAAACGCGATCGCAGCTGATCGCCTGATTGGCCGCACAAAAAGCGCAGACAAAAAAACGCCGGGCAAAACCCGGCGTTTTTTCATGCATTCGTTTTATTGAAGGTCACTGGCTCAGCTTGGCCGCATGCCGCTGGTGACGCTCCATGTAGCGCTCGACGTAGGAGCACGATGGAATGACGGTGTAGCCCATTTCGTCAGCGTACTCCAGCGCCTTCTCGGTCAAGGCTGCTGCAATACCGCGACCACGCAATGCGTTGGGCACGAAGGTGCGATAGATATCCAGGGTCTGCTTCCCCAGATCCATATAGGTCAGATAGGCACGATGACCGTCCACAATGGTCTCGAACTGATGACCAGCCTGGTCATGGTGGATGGACAACGCCTCGCTCATCACTACTCCTCGCGGGTCTGGATTTCCGACCCCTACCTTACCGATGTTTTTCCGGCGAAGGAACATCTACGCCACCCCGTGCCTGAATGGACACCGAGAAGAGCTGCACCGATCTCGCGCTAACGAGCACGTACAAATAGTAGGCACCATTGACAGAAATGCTCAAGGTGCGCTCGTCATCATGCAGGTTGGCGGGTGCTGCTCCGGATCACGCAGGAATGGCTCGACCGAAGATCACTCCGGGTCGATAGCCTGAACATTGCCGGATGTTGAGACTTAAGACGAGCGCCCGCTGTTAAAGTCACCTGAACATCCAGAAAGATATTGGGAGGCGCTACGCAAAAGCCGAACAAAAGTGTAGACGAATCCATGTAGGCGGACTTTAGCCAGACGGGAAAAAGAGCGGTGCGCCGAAGGAACTTTTTCTCGCCAGTTCGCTCAGCCACGGGCCTTGCAGCTGGATATTTTTTAAACAGTTCAGTTAAAAGTTGCTCGAAAAAGAATCAACGCCTACAATTTTTTTTGCTTCTTGCGTCACGTCAGTTTTACTTACTACAAGTAATGGGTAGTATGTACGCCGGCTATTTCCTCAATCGGAGGAGATAGCTACTTAATAGAAAGTCCTTGAAGGGGAACACGATGAACAACGTTCTGAAATTCTCTGCTCTGGCTCTGGCCGCAGTTCTGGCTACCGGTTGCAGCAGCGCATCGAAAGAAACCGAAGCACGTCTGACCGCTACTGAAGACGCAGCTGCTCGCTCCCAGGCTCGTGCAGACGAAGCCTACCGTAAAGCTGATGAAGCTCTGGCTGCTGCTCAAAAAGCACAACAGACTGCTGACGAAGCTAACGAGCGTGCTCTGCGCATGCTGGACAAAGCTAGCCGCAAATAATAATCCTTCGGGATTGTTATCAAGCCGACCCATTTTTTGGGTCGGCTTTTTTATTGCCTGGCGTTTCTCCAGGCAATAAAAAACCCGTCGACGCGGTCCGCGCCGACGGGTTCTTTGCAAGCGTTACTGCATCGGGTCGATCGGAGTGCTCGACACCATCGGTGCGACGCTGTTGCCCGGCACAGCGATCTCCACTGGCAGGCCGTCTTCAGCGGCAACCACATCACGTACCACATCCCAGTTCATGCGCAGGTTGTTGGTGATGTCTTCACGCTTGAGCATCGCATTGATGACCGCAGTGTGCTTGTCGACAACCGACGGGTTGCCCTTGTCGTCCAGCGGCGTATGCGCCTCCAGATAAACCTTGCCGCCACTCATGCCAAACTTGTACGGGTCGTTGATGATCCGTACCGACGTACCGACCGGCACCATGCCCGCCATTTCCAGCACGTTGTTGTTGAACATGCGGAAGCAGCCGTGGCTGGTGCGCATGCCGATACCGAACTTCTTGTTCGAGCCGTGGATCAGGTAGCCCGGTGTGCCCAGGGTGAACTTGAACGGCCCCAGCGGGTTGTCAGGGCCGGCCGGCACGACATTGGGCAGCGGATCACCGTCTGCTGCGTGCTCGGCCTTGATCGAAGCCGGAGGCGTCCAGGTCGGATTAGGTGTCTTGGCGGTGATGCTGGTGTGGGCAATTGGCGAGCCCCAACCTTCACGACCGATACCCAACGGGAACGTGTACACCACGTTCTTGCCTTTCGGGTAGTAGTAGAGGCGGTACTCGGCCAGGTTGATCACGATGCCTTCACGCGGGCCTGGTGGCAGGATGAAGCGGGTCGGCAGAATGATTTCCGTGCCGGCGCCAGGCAACCATGCATCGACACCCGGGTTGGCCGCGACCATTTCCGTGTAGCCCAGATCGTAGGCAGTACCAAGGTCGGCGAAGGTATCTTCGTACTTGGCCTTGATCACCTGCACCTGGCCGATGATGTCCTCACCGGGCGGTGGCAGGGGAAACTCCAATGCTGCAACGGGACCGGCCACAAAAAGGGCGGCAAGAGTCAGGCAGCGGGTGACGGCAGGAAAGCGCGACAACATCCGGAAAATCCTTCGCATGATCAACTGAGATATAAGAAAGCGATTGTACACCGCTGTCTGTTATTTCGGGGAGATGGCCCGATTGCAGGCGATGCAAGGTGATTTGCGATTATCCTCGATCCCGTGTGGGAGCGAGCCTGCTCGCGAAGGCCGTATGGCAGGCGGCGTGGACTTTTGAGGGCGTACATATCCGTTTCTGCGGTCACGGCGACTTAGGGTTCCGCCCTTACGGCGGGTTACTTGGAAAAGCCCCAAGTAACCAAGGGCTCTTGCCCCTTTCGTTCGGTGCCTCGCCAAGGCTCGGCATTCCCTCGTTCCGGTCCTGCTCCGTGGGCCCGCCGCGATCGGCCATCCATGGCCGTACGCGGCTAACCCGGCATCCATGCCGGGTTGCCCACTGCGCAGAACCTCCACTCGGCCTCTCGAGGGGGCAAAAAGATCAAAAGCAAAAGCAAAAGCGAGGCGGCCTGCTGGCCGGCCTGATCGCAATTGCACGCGCTCCCCTGTAGGAGCGAGCCTGCTCGCGAAAAACGCCAGGACAACGCGGGCATTCAGTCAGCACGCGTTATCGTTGACGTCCATCGCGAGCAAGCTCGCTCCCACATCTATGGATCCCCCCATTTCTGCAATACTGTTTTTGATGCGTGTTTGGCTTGCTTTCATCTATCCGGCGTCTGGGTGGCGACCCTGCGCCTCGATGAGAATCGCGCCTGACGGCCCTTCATAGAAAGAAGGCTTTTTCAGCCTTGTGGGAGCCCAGGGTAGTCGTCAGGCCGGTTGGCCGTTCACGTCATCTGTTATCCAGCATCGCAAAACCAGGTGGGTGGTGCTCGGGTGGCAGCGAGGTCAAGCGTTCATCGCGCTTGACCCCGCCTTGAATTCATCGTGGTGAGCGGCGATCGACCAGGCGATTCTTGCCAGTTTGTTGGCCAAGGCGCAGACCACACGGTTGGAATGATGGCGAGCCAGCAGTTGGCGGACCCAATCGGCCAGCGCTCCTGTCTGTCGTTCCAGCCCCATCAGATACACACGGGCGCACTGGATAAGCAGCCGTCTCTGATTCCGGTCACCGCGTTTGCTGATCCCCAAAAGTACCGTCTTGTCGCCGGTGGAGTGTTGCTTGGGCACCAACCCAATCGAGGCTGAATAGTCTCGACCGCACTTGAACTGCTGACCGTTGCCCAACTCCGCAGCCAGGACGCTGGAGGTGATCGGACCGACGCAAGGAATTGTCATCAGGCGAGAAGCCAGATCATCTTCAGCGGCCTGGCGTTCAACCTGCTTGTCCAGTGCCTTGACCTGCCCGTCCAGATAATTGAAGTGCTCACGCAGCCCCAGCAGGATTTGTTTGATCTGCGCAGAAAATGAACACGCCTCCAGCAGCGCTGGCAGTTCCTTGATGGCGTGAAAGCCTGGGGACAGGCTGATACCGACCTCTAACAGGCCGGCGTGAATCCGATTGACGCTGGCCGTACGCTCCTTGATGTAGGCGTCGCGTTGCGAATTGAGCATGGCCAGCGCTTGTTGCGCTTCGGTTTTAGGGGGCACAAAACGCATGGTCGGGCGGCTCGCCGCCTCGCAAATCGCCATGGCATCGGCGAAGTCGTTCTTGTTGCTTTTCACGTAGGGACGCACGAGGTGGGGCAATGAGTTTGGGCACATGGCCCCATTTTGCCGCTTCCCGCGCCATGTAGTGGGCGCCACCACAGGCCTCCATCGCCACCGTGCACGGTTCAAGGTTGGCCAGGTGCCTGGCCAGACCTGCGCGATTGAATTTCTTGTGGTAGAGCTCATGACCGCGATCATCTTGCGCGTGCAGATGGAAGGTATGTTTCCCTAGATCGATAGCGACAATGGCAACGTTGTTCATGGCAATAGCCTCCGTAAGACACCCTGTGAAAGCTTAGAGAGCGATCACAGGGTGTGGGGAGCCATTTCATTAGAAGAGCAAAGCAAAGCAAATCAAGGCGGATCGGCGTACCCCCACGCTCTTCACCACTCAACAGGCCGAGCGTTAGCTCGCCTGCCGCTCTTGATCTTGATCCACCCGCCCCTCGGGAGGCTGAGTGGAGGTGCTCATCCGGGGATGGGCGCGCAGCGCCGTTCGACGCAGTCGAACACATTGCATGTAGGTGCAGCGAAGCCAACCGGAGGGCAATGCCCCGGATGAATGCCGGAGCGAAGGAACCCTGAGCCTAAGCGAAGGGCCGTACGTAAGGGGCGAGACTTTTTGGTTCCTTTTGTGTCGTTTGACAAAAGGGACTCGCCGTAAGGGCGAAACCGCCAGCCGCCGTTACCCAAAAAACGGATATGCACCCAAAAAACAGGGCAAACCCCCAACGACAGATCAAAGCTCGAAACGCAACTCCGGCCAGATCGGCGACGTCCCACGTTTCTGCGATTCAAGGATGGCCCTGCACAACGAACACAGCCGCTGGTCCTGAAACACCCGGCGATCAACGCTCGACCAGCGCGGCTGTGCCGGCAACAGGCTGCCGCACAAGGTACGGTCCGCCGAGCCGCCCAACTCCAGTTGACGGGTCACCAGATGTACCCGCACTTCCTGGCAGGCGAACAGATCCAGCTGTTCGTCAGGCTCGATCAGTTGGTAGGCAAAGAGTGACCAGGCGGGACGCGGCATCGGGGGCTCCAAATCGGGGGCGCCACCTTAGCCGAAAGCCTGCTTCTAGAAAAGTGTCATAACAGCGGTTTTAGGGTAGGCCAGACATTTTCCAGTAACTTGTCCTGGGCCCCGGCCGCCGGGTGTATGCCGTCAGCCTGCATCAAGTCAGGATGACCGCCCACGCCGTCGAGGAAAAACGGCACCAGCGGGATCTTTTTTTCATCGGCCAGGTTGCTGTAGACCTCGGCAAATGCCTTTGTGTAACGGGCACCGTAATTGGGTGGCAATTGCATGCCGAGCAGCAACACCTTGGCACCGCTGGCCCGGGAAATGTCGATCATTGACGCAAGATTTTGTTGCAATTGCATTGGCAGCAATCCGCGCAGCCCGTCATTGCCGCCCAGCTCGAGGATCACCAGCTCCGGCTTATGCTCTGCAAGCAGCGCCGGCAGGCGCGCCTGGCCTCCAGCACTGGTGTCACCACTGATGGACGCATTGACCACTTTATCGTCGAAACCTTCGCGCCTGAGCCGTTGCTCAAGCAGCGACACCCACCCCTGCCGGGTATCCAGCCCGAAACCGGCGCTGATACTATCGCCAACGATCAGGACTGTACCCGCCGCTGCGTTTTGGGCCATGCACAACAAGGCCAGGCCAGCACTCAAAAACCAGACACGCATCGGACTCTCCATGGGCGCAAGCATTCTCATCGCGAAGGACCTTAGCAAAGTGGTTCCCAGCGCGGAAGGTGAACTGACCATCCTGCACGAACTCAGCCTGGAACTGAACAAGGGCGACAGCCTGGCCATCGTTGGCGCTTCGGGCTCCGGCAAATCCACCCTGCTGGGCCTGCTCGCCGGCCTCGACCTGCCGAGCAGCGGCGAAGTCACGCTCGCCGGGCAAGGCCTGAGCAACCTCGATGAAGACCAGCGTGCGCGCATCCGCGCCGAGCACGTGGGTTTTGTGTTCCAGTCATTCCAGTTGCTCGACAGCCTCAATGCCCTGGAAAACGTCATGCTGCCGCTGGAACTCGATGGCCGTAAAGACGCCCGCGAGCGCGCCACCCAATTGCTGCAACGCGTGGGGCTGGGCCAGCGCCTGACTCACTCGCCGCGCCAGCTCTCGGGGGGCGAGCAACAACGCGTGGCGATTGCCCGCGCGTTTGCCGCCGAGCCCGATGTGCTGTTCGCCGACGAACCGACCGGCAACCTCGACAGCCACACCGGCGAGCGCATCAGCGACTTGCTGTTCGAGCTCAACAAGGAGCGCGGCACGACCCTGGTGCTGGTGACTCACGATGAACGCCTGGCCCATCGCTGCCGGCGCCTGATCCGTCTTGAAGCCGGCCTGCTGGTCGCCCCTCTGGAGCCTTGATGGCACGTCTGCCGCTGTTGCGCCTGTTCAGTCTCGCCATCCGTCAATTGCTGCGCGACGCTCGCGCCGGTGAATTGCGCGTTTTGTTTTTTGCCTTGCTGGTGGCCGTGGCGGCCAGCACCGCCATCGGCTACTTTGGCGCGCGCCTGAACGGTGCCATGCTGTTGCGGGCCACCGAATTCCTCGGTGCCGACCTGCTGCTCGAAGGCAGCTCGCCGGCGCGTCCCGAGCAATTAAGAAGCGGCACCGAACTGGGTCTGGAACACGCTCAAGTGGTGGAGTTCTCCAGCGTTATCGCCACCGACAACGGCATCCAGCTGTCCAGCATCAAGGCAGCCGATAGCACCTACCCGCTACGCGGTGAACTGAAAAGCGCGCCCGCGCCCTTTGCCGTGGAGGAACCCGGTGGAGGACCGAAACCCGGTGAAGCCTGGGTCGAGGCACGCCTGCTGACTGCCCTGGACCTGAAGATCGGCGACAGCATCGATGTCGGCATGAAAACACTGAAACTGACTCGGGTGCTGACGTACGAACCCGACCGCGCCGGCAATTTCTACAGCCTGACGCCCCGAGTGCTGATCCATCTCGGCGACCTTGCGGCCACCGGCGTGGTGCAGCCCGGCAGCAGGGTCAGCTATCGGGAGTTGTGGCGCGGTGATGCCAAGGCGCTGGAAACCTATCGGCAACTCATAAAACCGGGTCTCGCCGCCAATCAGCGCCTGCAAGACGCCCGCGACGGCAACCGGCAGATCGGTGGCGCCCTGGGCAAAGCCGAACGCTACCTGAACATGGCCAGCCTGGTGGCGGTGTTGCTGTCCGGCGTGGCGGTTGCGCTGTCGGCAACCCGCTTCGCCACTCGCCGATTCGATGCCAGTGCCTTGCTACGCTGCCTCGGGCTGTCACGCCGGGAAACCCTGGTGTTGTTCAGCCTGCAACTGACCGTCCTCGGACTGCTGGCCAGCATCAGCGGCGCCCTCCTCGGCTGGTTCGCACAGCTGGGGTTGTTTGCCCTGCTGCATGACTTGCTACCGACCGACGTGCCTGCGGGCGGGCTGCTTCCGGCCGTTGCCGGGATCGGCACCGGACTGGTGGCGCTGGCCGGTTTCGCCTTGCCGCCACTGGCGGCTCTGGGCCGGGTTCCGCCTTTGCGCGTATTGCGTCGGGACATGCTGCCCATCCCTTCCAGCACCTGGATGGTCTACGGTGCAGCACTGAGTGCCCTCGGCCTGATCATGTGGCGCCTGAGCCTGGACCTGGTGCTGACCTTTGCCCTGCTCGGCGGCGGCGTGATTGCAGCACTGGTACTGGGCGGTTTGTTGCTGCTGCTGTTGAAGAGCCTGCGGCGCATGCTCGCCCGTGCGTCCCTGCCCTGGCGCCTGGGACTCGGGCAATTGCTGCGTCATCCGCTCGCCGCCGCGGGCCAGTCCCTGGCGTTCGGCCTGATTCTGCTGTCGATGGCGCTGATTGCGCTGCTGCGCGGTGAGTTGCTGGATACCTGGCAAAACCAGTTGCCGAAAAACGCCCCCAATTACTTCGCCCTGAACATCCTGCCCGCGGACAAACAGGCCTTCACCGATCACCTGATCGCCGTGGCGGCGCAATCGGCACCACTGTACCCGGTGGTGCCGGGGCGCCTGATCAGCATCAACGGCGAACCGGTGCAGCAGATCGTCACCAAGGAATCGGCGGGTGATCGGGCAATCCAGCGCGACCTGAGTCTGACCTGGGCCGCGGACCTGCCGTCGGGCAACAAGCTCACGACCGGCAATTGGTGGAACCAACAGTCGCCGGACGATGTTCCGGGCGTGTCGGTGGAAGGCAAGGTCGCTGAAAGCCTGAAAATCAAACTCGGCGACCATCTGGTTTTCAGCGTTGGCGGGGTCAATCGCGAGGCGAAAGTCACCAGCCTGCGGGAGATCAACTGGGACAACTTCCAGCCGAACTTCTTCATGATCTTCCAGCCCGGCACCCTGAAGGATCTGCCGGCGACTTACCTGACCAGTTTCTATCTGGCGCCGGGTCATGACCAACAGATCGTCGACCTGTCCCGTGCGTTCCCGGCGGTGACCATCCTGCAGGTCGAAGCCTTGCTGGAACAACTGCGCAGCATTCTCGCCCAGGTCACCCTGGCGGTGGAGTATGTGTTGCTGTTCGTATTGGCGGCAGGGATGGCGGTACTGTTTTCCGGCCTGCAGGCGACGCTGGACGAACGCATTCGCCAGGGCGCATTACTGCGAGCGCTGGGGGCTGAACGGCAATTGCTGGTCAAGGCACGGCGCATCGAGTTCGGCTTGCTCGGTGCGGTCAGCGGTTTGCTGGCGGCACTGGGTTCGGAACTGGTGAGCCTGGTGCTCTACCGCTACGCCTTCGACCTGCCATGGCATCCGCATCCATGGCTGTTGTTGCTGCCACTGGTGGGTGCCGTGCTGATCGGTGGTGCCGGGGTGTTCGGCACCCGTCGGGCATTGAACGCCAGCCCGCTGACAGTTCTGCGCGAGGGTTGATAGACTCCAGCCATCCTCACCAAAAGAAGCTGACATGAGCCGTTACCGCCCTCCCCGCACCGCCGGCACCGCGCTGATCACCCCCGAGGGTGAAGCGCGGATGCGTGCCGAGTTCCATGAACTGTGGCATGTACGCCGGCCCCAGGTTACCCAGGCTGTCAGCGAAGCCGCGGCCCAGGGTGATCGTTCGGAGAACGCCGAATACACCTACGGCAAAAAGATGCTGCGAGAAATCGACAGCCGCGTGCGTTTTCTCACCAAGCGTCTGGAGGCGCTCAAGGTCGTCAGCGAAAAACCCAGTGATCCGAACAAGGTCTATTTCGGCGCCTGGGTCACGATCGAGGACGAAGACGGCAAAGAGTCCCGCTACCGCATTGTCGGGCCGGATGAACTGGACCTCAAACAAGGCCTGATCAGCATTGACTCGCCGTTGGCCCGCGCCTTGATCGGCAAGGCACTGGACGCCGAAGTTCGAGTCCAGACACCGACCGGTGAGCAGTGTGTTTATATCGTGGCTATCGACTACCCGTAAAACTCAACGGCGAGTGATCAGCCCTTGCCGGGCAACGCGGGTCAGCTGCCTGATCACTTCTGGAGCGTCTTCGAGGCTGGGGGATTGAATCACTGCCAGATCGAAACTGTCGTCGGCGAAACGAGCGAGCGACTCACCGTCTTCGACAAACTGGATCAGGAAGGCAGCGGGACCGCCGGTACGACGTGGCCAGCCATCGAGATAACGCAAGAGCGTCGGCTGATGTTTGCCGCCAAGCAGGATTTTTGGATTGCGCTGAGTGAGATGTGCCGTGATCGGCGCGGGACGTACAACAGGGTTTAGTGCATTCATTGTGTCGTGTCTCTGCCTCAAAAGTCTGCATGGCAGGTGAGAGGCAACACCGAACCAGCGCTTTAGCGGTATTTCGAAGCCTGTTCCGGCTTCTATCGGCAACTGAATGAGTCACCTGGCGCCCCGCAAGTAGCTGTTTAAATCGGCGCATGAGCAACATCCTAGAGAAGCTGACTGGACAGTGTCAAGAATGACGCGCAACAAAAAAAGGCCCGCACAATGCGGGCCTTTTCGTTGAGCCAGAGCGGTCAACCGGCGATGGCACGGTCCGCCGAGAGTTTGCCCGCACCTTCGATCAGTACCGCGATACTGCCACCGAGCAACGCCAGGGCGAATTCATAACCGTTGTTGGCCATGAACAGACCGTTGCTGATGTGCACCGTGAAAATCGCGACCAGCGACAGTAATGCCAGGCCAAGTGCGGCCGGGCGAGCCAGCAAGCCGATGATCAGGGCCAGGCCGGCGAAGAATTCGATGCCGCCCGCCAGTGCCGCCATCAGGTAACCCGGCGTCAGCCCGACGCTTTCCATGTACTGCGCGGTTCCCGCCAGACCATAACCACCGAATGCCCCGAAAAGTTTCTGCGAACCGTGAGCGGCGAAGACAGTACCGACAACGATACGCAGAACCGTCAGGCCATAGCCAGCGCGGGTGGACAGTACCTTGTTGATCAGAGTGCTCATGCTGTTTCATTCCTTGCTAATGTGTATTGGTTGGCCGCTATATTAATCAGTAAATCATATGTTAAAAGCGCAAAAAACCTGTAATAACAATCAGATTAGTTGATTATTTACGTGAGGCAACCTTTTGTCCCTGGGGCTCCAATGACTCCCGCTCCCGATCAAACGCCAAGTAATACTTGTTCACGCTATTAACATAGCTGACGGGCCCCATGCCCACTTGCTCCATGGCAACCCGTTCGACCTGGAAGAACCACTGGTTGGGATTCAACCCTCGCCGCCGGGCTTCGGCGCGCATGCCCTGAACCCGCTCCGGCCCGATGTTGTAGGCTGCCAGCACGAAGGCCATGCGTTCGCGCTCATTGAGTTTTGGGCTGGCAAAAAACTTGCGCCGGATCATCGCCAGGTACTTGGCCCCGGCCTGCACATTGCCGTCTACGTCCTGGATATTGTTGACCCCCACCCGCTGCGCTGCAGAAGGCGTGATCTGCATCAGACCGGTCGGACCACCGCCACTCCGGGCTGCGGGCTGCAGCGCTGATTCCTTGAACGCCAACGCTGCCAGGTTCAGCCAGTCCATGCCTTGGGCGTCGGCGTGTTTTTGCAGCACCGGGCGAAGTTTTTCCAGCCGCTGCCGGTCCGCCTTGGCCAGCGGGTAATGCACTTGATAGAGACGCCGATAGATCCGCAGGAACGCGGCGTCCTGATCCGATGGTTTTTTGTAAGCGGTGAGGAAGCGATCAATGCTGGCCCGCAGCATCGAGGCATCACGGCGCACGAACCAGAACTCCTCTCCCGGCTCACTGACGAGTACCTGCTTGTCGAAACGCAGCTTGGGCAGGATCTTGCCCCAGCGTTCGGCAATCGGCTGCTCAACGATGGTCAGGTGGAAGATCCCGCCCTGGACCATCTCCAGCACATCCTCGACGGCAAGGCTCGGATCGACCCATTCGATTTTGACGGGTGGCAGTTTGTGCAAGGCGAGCTTTTGATTGATCTGGCTGACATCCTCCCCGGCGGCGCTGCCGGCAGGCAAGGCCAGGGTCTTGCCGGAAAGCTGTTCAAGCCGGGTGTAGCGGCGTTCGCCCTTGATGCCCACCAAGACCAACGGGATGTTACTGGCAATAGGCTCACTGGTGCTGACGGCGAAGCCCGCCTGCAGATCGAGCAACTCTCCCG
Source organism: Pseudomonas sp. BIC9C (assembly GCF_034541995.1). NCBI lineage: Bacteria > Pseudomonadati > Pseudomonadota > Gammaproteobacteria > Pseudomonadales > Pseudomonadaceae > Pseudomonas > Pseudomonas sp. BIC9C. The sequence continues at coordinate 562,171 of NZ_JAWDGM010000003.1, read as the reverse complement.
GCGCCACCAGATCACCCTCCCCGCGTTGCAATGCGCCGAGCAGTTGATCCTTGGCCTTGGGAATGATCTTGAGGGTGATTTCCTGGCCGTCACGGGCGTGGCCGTTGAGGTATTGCTCGAACGCTCTGAGGCGATGGTATTCGACCCCGATCGCCTGCCCCTGAACTTCGCCGGAACTGTTGCGGCTCTGGTTGACCAATACCCGCAGCACTCGGCTGCTGCGAATTTCCGCAAGATCGCGCACCTTGCTGGCCGGTACGGCTTGCAGCGGCCCGGGCAGACGCGCGACCGCCGACATCGGCAGTAGCAGCGAACAGCACAGCAGTAGCAAAACCGAGGGACGAATCATCCACTCTCCGGAAAGAATATGAGGCACGCTTCAATGACAAATGGCATCAAGCGCAGCGACAAAACAGAGCGCCTTGGGCGCTGGCAACGTGCGAAAGACTGGCACAATGATGGCAAAACCACCAACCCGGCCTGCCCCGCGGCTCAAGAGACAGCGCTAACTCGTTGTAGTTCTTGGCTTTTCTTATAAATCCACGGCTCTGATATGCTTTCCGGCCTTTGGCCCGAGGTAGCACCATGCAACTCATCGATATCGGCGTCAACCTGACCAACCCCAGCTTTGCCGACAAACACCAGGCCGTACTCGACCGTGCCTACGCGGCCGGTGTATGCCAACTGGTGCTGACCGGCACCAGCATCGAGGGCAGCGAGCAGGCCCTTGAACTGTGCCAGCAACTGGACGAAAGCACTCAGCGCCTGTTCGCCACCGCCGGTATTCACCCTCACTGCGCCAGTGACTGGAACGCCGACAGTGCCCGACGTTTGCGCAGCTTGCTCAAGGAGCCAAATGTGGTGGCCGTGGGTGAATGCGGGCTGGATTTCAACCGTGACTTCTCGCCGCGCCCGCAGCAGGAAAAGGTCCTCGAAGAACATCTGGCCATGGCCGTTGAATTGCAACTGCCGGTCTTTCTGCACGAACGCGACGCCAGCCAGCGTTTGCTGGAAATCCTGCACGACTTCCGCGACCGGCTGCCGGCTGCCGTTGTTCACTGTTTCACTGGCGAACAGAAGGCACTGTTCAGCTATCTCGACCTGGACTTGCACATCGGCATTACCGGCTGGATCTGCGACGAACGCCGGGGCATGCATTTGCATCCGCTGGTCAAGGAGATCAAGCGCGGGCGCCTGATGCTCGAAAGCGATGCACCGTACCTGCTGCCGCGCAGCCTGCGCCCCAAGCCGAAAAACGGGCGAAACGAGCCTGCATACCTGACCGAAGTATTGCGCGAAGTGGCACTGCATCGCGGGGAAAGCCAGGAAGATCTGGCGGCGCATACTACGGCGTGTGCTCGGGCGTTTTACCGGCTGCCCACCATCGCCCTGTAAACACTGCTCCCACATTGACTTGTATCAAGGTTCGAATTTCTGAGTAGCGGCACAATGCTGGCACCTTGCCAAAACTGTTTCCGCTATCAGAGAAGACCTCCATGGGTGCCTGGCTTAGCAATATCTCGCTGAAATACAAATTCTGGGCGGTCAACGCTGTCGCCTTCATCACCACGCTTTTGCTGGTGCTGTACGCCGTGCAGCTCGAACAACAGGCCCGCAGTCATGCATCCCGGGCTTCGGCTCAGTCACAGGCGCGATTGCTTGGCGCCTGGCCTGCCGGGCAACCGCTGCCCGAGACCGATAACCTGCTGACGTTCAATCGCGGACAGGCGCCATCGCTGAATGGACAACCCATACCGCAACTCACCCATGCAAACGGCTGGGTCGAGATCAACTCAATGCCGTTGTTCGGTGACAATCCATTGATGGGTGCCGAAGTGTTCGCGCGCGCCGACGGCCAGCAGGTCGCTGTGATTGTCCACGGGCCAAGCCTGAGCCAGGTGTTCAGCGAGCGCTTCGCCAACTACGCGTTGGCGGTGTTCATCCTGATGCTGGCAATGCTCGGCGCATCGCAGTTATTGATCCGCTTCCTGCTCAGCCAGCTCAATACCTTGAAAGACGTCATGCTCCACGTGGAGAAAACCGGCGACCTGTCAGCCCGCGTGCCATTGTCTTGCAGCGACGAAGTCGGGCAAATGGCCAACGCCTTCAACGCCATGCAGGCCGGTTATCAACGGGTGGTCAACACCGTCGCCAACACCGCCCGGCAACTGGACGTCGGTGCCGCACGGCTGGCGGCCAGTATGAATGAAGTGCGCCACGGCATGCTCGGTCAGCAAAGCGAAACCGATCAGGCCGCCACGGCGATCAATGAAATGACCGCAACGGTCTATCACATCGCCCAACACGCGGGTGCCACCCGTGACCTTTCGCAATCGGCCGATACCTTGGCCGGCAGCGGCCAGGAGGTCGTGACACGGGTGCAGCGCTCGATTGCCGGACTGTCCACCGGCGTCCAGCAGACTGCCGAGATGATTCAACGCCTGGCTGAGGACAGTCAGAAGATAAACGGCGTGGTCAACGTGATTCACAGCATCGCCGAGCAGACCAATCTGTTGGCACTCAACGCCGCCATCGAAGCGGCCCGGGCCGGCGAAATGGGTCGCGGGTTTGCCGTGGTCGCCGATGAAGTGCGCAACCTTGCCAAACGCGTGCAGGCCTCCACGGACGAAATCACGATCATGGTGTCAGCGTTGCAGGCCGGAACGCGGGACGCCGTGGATTTCATGCAGGAGAGCTCGTTCAAGGCCGACGACTGCGTGCAACAGGCGCAAGAGGCTGGCGCGGCATTGGCCGAGATCACTGGCGCGGTGGTGCAGATGCGTGAAAGCAATACACAGATCGCGGTGGCGGCCGAGCAGCAGAGCCAGGTGGCGGAAGAGATGAACCGGGCGGTGGTGGGCATCCGTGACGTGACCGAGAACACGGTGCAGCAGACGGTGACTTCGGCGACGACCAGCAATGAGCTGGCCGCGCTAGCCGGGGAGTTGAGCAAGGCGATAGGTCAGCTGAAACTTTGAGGGCCTCATCGCGGGCAAGCCCGCTCCCACAGAGGGCAATGCGAAGCATAAATTGTGCGGACACTGAAGACCCCTGTGGGAGCGGCGGTGCGGCGATCCGACTTGCCCGCGATGAAGCCGGAACCGGCGACATCAATGTTGACCATGGCGCCTATCAAGCCAATAGCCAGCCTTGATTCGCCGCCAGCATTGACTGGGCCTATTCTTCATCACATGTATTCAACATGGATCGAGGAACAGCATCATGGGCAAACGTCACCCCAACCTTCCCGCCTGGCAATGGCGAGCGTACCCGAGCAATCATCAGCACCCGACCAATCTGGTGTTGCACCTGATCGCGGTGCCGCTGTTCATCGTGGCGTTTCTGTTGATCGTGTCCGGGGTGTTCAGCCTGACCCTTTCGAACATCGCCATCGGCGTGATCGGTGTGATTGCCGCGCTGGCCTTGCAACGTCACGGTCACAGCCTGGAGGCGCAAGCCTCCGAACCCTTCAGTGACCGCAAGGATGCGATATCGCGCTTGATGGTCGAGCAGTTCCTGACGTTTCCGCGGTTCTTCCTCAGCGGTGGCTGGTGGCGCGCCTGGCGCGAGCGCCACCGCCGTCACTGATCAGGCAAACACGGTCACCGTCTGCCGGCTCATGGCGATCAACCGACCATCCGCGCTCCACATTTTCGCGGCGGCATGCCCGTAGCCGTCGGCGGCATGCTCGGTTTCGACGAGGTATTTGCACCAGTCCAGGGTGTTCAGTTCCAGCAGCGGTTGCACGAATTCGATGGTCCAGGTCAGTGTGCTGCCCATCGCCGGTTTCTTCAGAAAAGGCATCAGGGCCGGCGGCCAGGCGTCCACCAGTGCCAGGATATGCGCCTCGCTGATGGCCTCTTCTTTGACGTCGCCGCGCAGGCGCACCCAGCCGCCCATTTGCCGGGATGTGCTGCCGCTGAACGGCAGCCCGCCGACACTCCAGCGCATCGCCAGATGCCGCATGAACTCCGGGAGGACGCCTTCGACAAAAGGCAATTCCTGGCACTCGTCCCAGTGCTTCATTGCAGGTGCCGGTTCCGCGGTCACCACCACCTCCGAAGGGCGTGAGGCGCCAAAACTGCCCTGGATCAACGTCACCACCTGCCCCTTCTGCATCACCCGACCCAATACCTGGCTGACCGCCTTGCCTTCGCGCAACACGTCGACTTCAAAACTGACCGGAGCCTCGGGTTCAACCGGGCCGACAAAGGTGATTGCCAGCGAGCGCACCGGACGATCCGCCGGCACCCGGGCACGCATGGCCTCGTACTGCAGGGCGGCCACCAGGCCACCGAAACTGGCGCGCCCCTGGGCCCAGGAGGCCGGGATAGACAGCTGCAGCGGCTGGCTACGGACAGCGTCGAGCAGTTCGGAAAAACGCATGAAAACCTCAAGGATCGAAAAATGACGAAGGGATCTTAACCATCTGGCGAAGTTGATACATCGCCTATTCCGGCCAAATTGACTGACAGATGAGCCGCACAAGGCTCGTGCTGAACATATAACCTGTAAGAGCGAGCCTGCTCGCGATAGCGCCCGGACAACCAACATCAATGTTGAATGTCACGACCTCATCGCGAGCAGGCTCGCTCCTACAATGGATCTCCGGTGTTTTCAGGGTTTGAAACAGGCCTTGCTGAGCTTTTCCAGCACCTGGTCTGCACGGCTTTCGGCCTCGGCCATGGTGGCGGTCCAGACCGCAACACAGGGCTGCAAATCCGCTTCCCGTTCAGCCATGGCCAGCCATTGCACGCAATCGTGCCAGTCACCCAGCGCGCCCTGGGCCGATTTCAAATGGGGCATGGCCGCTTTCGGCAAACGGTCCAGTTCGGGGTAAGCGTCGATGCCATAGCGCACCCGCTTGATCAGCAGGCGCAGCCGATGACGATCGTGGGCCGGGTCATGCAGTGCCTCGTCGAGTATTTTCCACTGTTTGCCCAGGCGCTTTTCGATGCGCTTGCGCAGGCCCTTGAGCAATCCCTGGCGCTGGGCGGCACGCAGAAAACGCGGAAACGCATCGAGGACGATCAGCAATTGCGCGAGCTCCGGGCTGGCCGCAACGGCCGGATAGGCCTCGGCCATTTGCGCCATGCGCCGCTGTGCGGCCTGGGGTTGATGATGCTGGAGCAGGTGAGCCGCCAGCACTTCGCGATCACGTAATGGCGTGGTCAGCTCGCCCACCCTGGAGGCTGCCGCTTCCAGTTGTTCGACACCGGGCAGCCCGCGCAAGGGTCGCAACAGGCTGCGTAACCGACGCATGGTTGTGCGCAGATCGTGTAACGCTTCAGGGTCAGTACGCTCTTTCAAGCGCGCCTGACAGGCCAGCAGACGAACTTCCAGGCCCAGAACTTGAGCCACCAACCGATCGATCATGGGGGTTTACTCCGTAAACAGCGCCAGGCTCCAGGCTACGAGCTGCAAGCCCGATGAGTCTTGCATGTCCTAGCTTAGAGCCTGACGCTACTTTTTGCCTTCAACGCCCCGCGCGCGACTCACGAATATAGAAGCGGGCCTTCTCGGCCTTGTGGGAGCAGCCTTCGAACCCTTCGAATTGCTGCTGGGTCTTGGCCGCGGTCAACAGCGACAAGGCTTTGGAGTAGCTGACGGTCCCGGCGAAACCTTCGGCCTTGGCCAGGTCCAGCTCATGCCAGGCGGCATCGAGCTGGCTGCCACAGCTGTCGCGGTAGGCGGTTTTGCCGGCACAACCGGCAAGCGCCAGGGCAATCAATGGCACGCAGATCCAGGCTTTCATCACTCACTCCTCAAAGATAGGTCAACAGTCGTGCAGGTAAGACGGTGTGGCACCTGAAAAGTGCCGTTGGTCCGCTATGCAAACTATAGCGCTGACGAGAATAACCATGTGCCGCCATGGAGTGTCGAAAATACGACGCTCCTGCCCCATCGAACGACCATGGCGATTGAAGCATGACCCTCGATGGGTGCATTGTTGAACCATTCAAACGAGGGCGATTCATGAAAAAGCGTGTCGCACTGGTATTGGGCTCGGGTGGAGCCCGGGGTTATGCGCATATTGGGGTCATTGAAGAGATCGAACGGCGCGGCTATGACATCGCCTGTGTCGCCGGTTGTTCCATGGGCGCAGTGGTGGGCGGGATCTACGCCGCCGGCAAACTCAATGATTACCGCGACTGGATCGAGAGCCTGGACTATCTCGACGTGCTGCGTCTGGTAGACGTCAGTTTTCGTCTGGGGGCGATTCGTGGCGAGAAAGTCTTCGGGCAAATCCGCAAGATCGTCGGCGAGATCAACATCGAAGATTTGCGCATCCCCTACACCGCGGTAGCCACCGACCTGTCTAATCAACAGGAAATCTGGTTCCAGGAAGGTTGCCTGCATCAGGCCATGCGCGCCTCGGCAGCGATTCCCAGCCTGTTCACGCCGGTGATGCAGGGCAACCGCATGCTGGTGGATGGCGGCATTCTCAACCCGCTGCCGATCGTGCCGGTGGTGTCGAGCCATTGCGATCTGATCATCGCGGTCAACCTCAACTCCACCAACCAGCGCCACTATCAATTGCCGGTCATCCAGCGTCCCGCCGCCTTCAAGACCCGCTTCGACAGCCTGATCAACTCCGTCGGCTCGAAGTTGCCGTTCCGGCGCAAACAGGCTGAACAATTGTTGGTTCTGGAACAGGAAGCCTTGAAGGCCGAAGGTGCGGACCTCAACCCGTGGATCGAGTCCGCCGAGCCCGAGGCGCAGCAACCCGCGGCGGCTCCGGAAACCAGTGGCGCGCCCCGCTCCGCCACCGGCTCGTTCATCATCGACAACGTCGGACCGGCGTCCTTGCTGGACTTGATCAACCAGAGTTTCGAGGTGATGCAGACGTCGCTGGCACAGTACAAGATTGCCGGGTATCCGCCGGACATCCTGATCAACGTGCCCAAACGCGTGTGCCGGTTTTTCGAGTTCTACAAGGCGCCGGAGCTGATCGCGCTGGGGCGGGAAATTGCGCGGGATACGCTGGATCGCTATGAGAATGAGCAGAACTGAATGTCTGAAAGCTTTGTGGTGACTATCAGGGCCTCTTCGCGAGCAAGCCCGCTCCCACAAGGTTCGCGTCGTACACATGATTTGTGACCGATGCGCTCATTGTGGGAGCGGGCTTGCTCGCGAAGACGTCAGGTCAGTCACCACAGAACGTCAAACCTCTTCACTCAATAACCGATACCCCACCCCCGCTTCAGTCACGATGAACCGTGGACGTGTTGGGTCATCCGCCAGTTTCTGGCGCAAGTGCCCGACCACGATGCGCAGGTAATGAGTGTCTTCGGTGTGCGTCGGCCCCCAGATGTCCTTGAGCAATTGCTGCTGGGTGATCACCCGCCCGGGATGTCGCGCCAGTTGCGCCAGCACGGCGTATTCCTTGCGAGTCAGCGCAACTTCGGTACCGTCGAGCAGTACCCGGCGATACGCCAGGTCGACCGTCAATGGACCGAAGGTCAGCGCCGCTTGCTGGACCTCGCCGACGGGCGCCTGGCGCAACAGCGCACGAATCCGCGCCAGGAATTCCTGAATGCCGAACGGCTTGGTCACGTAGTCATTGGCGCCGCCATCCAGGGCCTCGACTTTCTGCCCTTCACCGGCGCGCACGGAGAGCACCAGCACGGGCACCGTCGACCACTCGCGAAAATCGCGCAATACCTGTTGGCCGTCCATGTCCGGCAAGCCCAGGTCGAGCACCAGCAAGTCCGGTTTGTTCAACGCAGCTTGCGCCAACCCTTCACTGCCGGTGCCGGCCTCCAACACTTTATAGCCCTGGGATGCGAGGCTGATGCGCAGGAACTTGCGGATCTGCGGTTCGTCGTCGATGACCAAAATGGTCGCGGTCTGGCTCATGTATTCACATCAACACAAAGAAGTGGCAAGAGAGTAGCGCAAGCACGATCAGGCTTCACTCTCGTATCCCGGCTGAGCCTGTAGCGGCAGGTGCAACGTGATGCAGGTGCCGCGCCCCTCGATGCCGTCGGCGACGCTGATGCGCCCGCCATGGGCACCGACCATGCCCTGACAAATCGCCAGCCCCAAGCCGGTCCCCTGCCCGCCACGATCACCCCGCGCCGCGGTGTAGAACATGTCGAAAATCTTCGCCCGCTCCTCCTCCGGAATCCCCGGGCCCTCGTCGCTGACCGAAAAAAACAGCTCACTGTCATCCGCCCCGGCGCGCAATTGCAAACGCCCGTGGGACGGCGAAAACCGCGCGGCGTTTTCCAGCACGTTGATCAGTGCCTGTTCGATCAGTGCGGCATGCACGAACAGCAACGGTAATTCGGCTGGCACGTCGATGCTGACCTGCAACGGCGCAAGGACTGCCCGCAGACGATTGAGCGCACTGCCGACGATGTCTGCCGGCGATACCCAGTCCCGCGCCAGCTTCAGGGCTCCGTGGCCGAGCCGGGTCATATCGAGCAGGTTTTGAATGTAGCGGTCAAGGCGCTCGGCTTCATCGCGGGTGCCTTCGAGCAGTTCACGGCGATCCTCCAGCGGGATCGCTTCACCCAGGGCCAGCAGGCTATCGATACTGCCGCGCATGGACGTCAACGGTGTGCGCAAATCGTGGGACACCGAAGCCAGCAAGGCACTGCGCAACTGCTCGGTTTCGCCGTGCAGCCGCGCCGCTTCCAGATCATCGGCCAGTTGCGCCCGGGCCAGCGCCTGGGCCAGCGGCTGGGTCAGCGCGGTCAACAAGCGTCGGCGCTGGCCGCTCAGGGTCTGGCCTTCCCTGGCGCACACGCCGAGCAACGCCAGCGGGCCGTCCTCCACCGATAACGGCCACCACCACCAGCGGCCGAACGGCAAGGTGCCGGTGCCCGCACCCGCCGGTTGATCGTGCTGCCAGGCCCAATCGGCGGCGGCGCGTTCGGCTTCGGTGAACGCCAACGGGCCACCGGTTTCGACTTTCCAGCCGTTTTGCCCGTCGCGATTGAGCAGGCACAGCTGCACATCGCTCCAACCGTTGAGGTGCTGGGCGGCCGCGCTGACCACGGCCTGGCGATCGGTGGCGGCGGTCAGTTTGCGCGACAGGTCGAGCAATTCAGTGGTCTCTTCCTGGGTGTCGCGCAGGGCCTGCAATTGCCGACGCTGGCGCGCCGCGAGGTTGCCGGTGAGGGCCGCCATCAGCAGGAAGAACAGCAAGGTCAGCACGTCTTCTTCGCGCTGGATGCTGAACGAGAAAGTCGGTGGAATGAACAGAAAGTCATAGGTCAGAAACGACAGCGCCGCACAGGCCAGCGCCGGCCCCAGACTGCTGCGCACCGCCACCAGCAACACGGCGGCGAGGAAAACCAGTGAAATATTCGGCAGTGGCAGAGCACTCGCCACGGCCCAGGCCAGGGCGCTGGCCAGAACCGTCGCGACCATGGCCAACGCGTAGTCGAACCAGACCAGTGAATGCATCGACCGCTGATGGGGTTGATGCGGTTGGTGATCGCTGTCGAGAACGTTGATTTCCAGTCCGCGGGCATTGCGCAGCAGCCGCGCCGCCAGCCCGCCACCGAACAGACGTCGGCGCAAGCGCGGCCGGGACTGGCCGACCAGCACCAGGCTGGCACGACGTTCGGCGGCATGCTGAATCAAGGTTTTCGCCACCTCACCGGCCCGCAGCAACACCACTTCCCCCCCCAGCCGTTCGGCCAGTTGCTGGGCGCTTTGCAGGCGCAGACGCGACTGTTCGTCCCGCACGCGGCCGTTGTCCACGTGCACCAGGCTCCAGGGCAGGTGCCGCCGTTGGGCCACACGACTGGCATGGCGTACCAGACGCTCGGCCTGGGCATCGCCGTCGACCCCTACCAGCAAACGCCCGCGCACCGCTGGCGCCGCTTGACCGAGTTGGCGATAGCCCTGGGCCAGATCGTTATCGACCTGGGCCGCCGCGGTTTGCATCGCCAGTTCGCGCAGGGCCGTCAGGTTGGTCTGGGAAAAGAACGCGTCGATGGCCGCCCGCGCCTGTTCCGGTACATAGACCTTGCCGTCACGCAGGCGCTCCAGCAGCTCCCGTGGCGGCAAGTCGATCAGCAGCAGTTCGTAGGCCTCCTGCAATACCCAGTCCGGCAGGGTTTCACGGACCTGCACGCCGGTAATGCCGCGCACCTGATCGTTGAGGCTTTCCAAATGCTGGACGTTGACCGTGGTGTACACGTCAATGCCGGCGGCGAGCAGCTCCTGAATGTCCTGCCAGCGTTTTTCGTGACGGCTGCCGGGGGCGTTGCTGTGCGCCAGTTCATCGACCAACACCAGTTTCGGTTTGGCTTTGATCAGACCGTCGAGGTCCATCTCTTCGAGCAACACGCCACGGTATTCCAAGCGCACCAACGGCTGCTGTGGCAAGCCGCCGAGCAGTGCTTCGGTTTCGGCCCGGCCGTGGGTTTCGACGACGCCGGCAATGACTTTCACCCCTTGGCGTAACTGGGTGTGGGCTGCTTGCAACATGGCGTAGGTCTTGCCCACCCCCGGCGCAGCGCCGAGAAATACCTTGAGCCGGCCACGACCATCGCGGGGCAGGTCTGCTAACAGCGCGTCGGCGCGGCCGGAGTTGCTCATGCTTGGGGATCTCTTTTTACCGGGATTGATGTAGTGACTGTTCTGCCGTCTTCGCGAGCAAGCCCGCTCCCACAGGAGTACGCATTCCAATGTGGGAGCGGGCTTGCTCGCGAATAGCAGCGCCGCTTTACAGTTTTTCCAGCGCCAGATTCAACTCCAGCACATTCACCACCGGCGGGCCTACCAATGGCTGCTCGATATGGGCGTCCAGCAGTTGTTGCAGTGTCGCTGCCGGCAGATTGCGCGCCGCCGCAACACGCGCCAGTTGATAGGCAATCGCCGCCGGTGGCAAGTGCGGATCAAGACCACTGCCGGACGTAGTGACCAGCGCCAATGGCACCGGCCCCTGGCCTGGCACCAGCAGTTTGTTGGCATCGTCGATCACCCGCGTCGCCAGGGCCGGGTTGCTCGGCGACAGGTTGCTGGCACTGCTCGACACGGTGGCAAAGGCTCCGGTAGAAGGACGCGGGTGGAACCAGGCGTCACCGACGAAATCCTGGGCGATCTGCGAGGAACCGCGGACCTTGCCCTCGGCATCACGCACCAGGCTGCCGTTGGCCTGGTCCGGGAACGCGACCTGGGCCACGCCGGTGACCACCAGTGGATAAGCGACGCCGGTGATCAGCGTCATCAGGACCAGCAGGCTCAGGGCCGGGCGTATCAATGTGGACATTTCAAAATCCTCGAATTCGCAGGAAGAACCTGTGGGAGCGAGCTTGCTCGCGATGGATCTGAAGGCGCCGCGCTTTGTCAGAAAGGGCGCGTTATCGTTAACCACCATCGCGAGCAGGCTCGCTCCTACAGGGGTGTCAGGTCAAACCAGATGCAACGCCGTCAACAGCATGTCGATCGCCTTGATGCCCACGAACGGCACCAGAATCCCGCCCAGTCCATAGATCAGCAGATTGCGTCGCAACAACGCCGCCGCACTCGCCGCCTGCACGCGCACCCCGCGCAATGCCAGAGGGATCAGCACCACAATGATCAAGGCGTTGAATACGATCGCCGAGAGAATCGCGCTCTGTGGGCTGCTCAGGTGCATCACGTTGAGCACGCCCAGTTGCGGGTAGATCGCGGCGAACAGCGCCGGCAGGATCGCGAAGTACTTGGCCACGTCGTTGGCGATGGAAAAGGTTGTCAGCGCACCGCGGGTCACCAGCAATTCCTTGCCGATCTGCACCACGTCCAGCAGCTTGGTCGGGTCGCTGTCGAGGTCGACCATGTTGGCCGCTTCACGTGCCGCTTGCGTGCCATCGTTCATCGCCATGCCGACATCCGCCTGGGCCAATGCCGGGGCATCGTTGGCGCCGTCGCCGCACATGGCGACCAGACGACCGTCGTTTTGCTCGTGACGAATGCGCGCCAGTTTTTTCTCCGGTGTGGCTTCCGCCAGCACGTCATCCACACCCGCTTCGGCGGCGATGGCGGCTGCGGTCAACGGGTTGTCGCCGGTAACCATGACGGTGCGAATGCCGAGTTTGCGCAACTCGGCGAAACGCTCGCGGATGCCCGGCTTGACCACGTCCTTGAGGTGGATCGCACCGAGCAACTTGCCGTCGGCACACACCAGCAACGGCGTGCCGCCGCTTTGGGCGATCCGGTCGATTTCACGGGACAGCGGTGCAGCCAGATCAGCCCGCTTGAGACCAACGAACGCCAGCAACGAATCCACCGCGCCTTTGCGGAACACGCACCCCTGATAGTCGACACCGGACAAGCGGGTTTCGGCACTGAAAGGCACGCCCGTCAGCACATCGGCGGACGGCTCCGGTTGCGGATGAGTGCCACGCAGGTATTCGACGATTGATTTGCCTTCGGCGGTGTCGTCGGCCAGCGAAGCCAGCAATGCGCCTTCGGCCAGTTCCCTGGCTGTCACACCCGGGGCGGCATACACCGCCGAGCAACGACGGTTACCGAAGGTGATGGTGCCGGTCTTGTCCAGCAGCAGGACGTGCACGTCTCCCGCGGCTTCCACCGCACGACCGGACTTGGCGATCACGTTCAGGCGTACCAGCCGATCCATGCCGGCGATACCGATGGCCGACAGCAAACCGCCGATGGTGGTCGGAATCAGCGTGACCAACAACGCCACCAGGAACACCAGCGGCAGGCTGCCGTTGGCAAAGTGGGCGAACGGTTGCAGGGTCACGACTACCATCAGGAAGATCAGGGTCAGGCCGATCAGCAGGATGTCCAGCGCCACTTCGTTCGGAGTCTTCTGGCGTTTGGCGCCTTCGACCAGGGCGATCATGCGGTCCAGGGTCGACTCACCGGGGTTGGCGGTAATCTTCACCAGCAGCCAGTCGGACACCAGCCTTGTATTGCCGGTGACGGCCGAACGGTCGCCGCCGGACTCGCGAATCACCGGTGCCGATTCACCGGTAATCGCGGCTTCGTTGACCGCCGCAATGCCTTCGATCACTTCACCGTCACCGGGGATCATCTCCCCTGCTTCGACGCGCACCACATCGCCCTTGCGCAGGCTGGTGGCCGGCACTACCTGAAAGGTGCCGTTGCTGGTTTTGCGCCGGGCGCCGAGGCCTTCGCTACCGGCCTTGAGGCTGTCGGCACGGGCCTTGCCGCGACCTTCGGCCAAGGCTTCGGCGAAGTTGGCAAACAGCACGGTGAACCACAGCCACAGGGCAATTTGCGCGGCGACGAAGGTCGGCACCGCCGTGTCCGGCACGAAGCACAACACGGTGGTCAGGATCGCGGTCAGTTCGACCACCAACATCACCGGCGCACGTTGCAATTGCCGTGGGTCGAGCTTGACGAAAGCTTGCAGCAGCGCCGGGCGCCAAAGGGCCGAGATCGCGGTTTTCGGTTGTTCCGGCGCCTTGACGGTGGCGACCGGTTTAGTTACGGGCATATTCATCAAATAATCCTCAGAATCCCATGCTCAGGTGTTCAGCAATCGGACCCAACGCCAGCGTCGGCAAGAAGGTCAAACCACCCACCAGCAAAATGGTCACGGTCAGCAGGGTCACGAACAGCGGACCGTGGGTCGGAAAGCTGTTCTGGCCGATCGGTGCGGTTTTCTTCATCGCCAGGCTGCCGGCCAGGGCCAGGACCGGGAGGATGTAACCGAAACGACCGATCAACATGCCAAGCCCCAGCATCAGGTTGTGGAACGGGGTGTTGGCACCAAAGCCGCCGAACGCAGAGCCGTTGTTGGCACTGGCCGAGGTGTAGGCGTAGAGCAGTTGACTGAAACCGTGGGCGCCAGGGTTGCTCACGGCAGCCACCGGGCCTGGCAGGCTGGCGGCGATCGCGCCGAGCACCAGTACGCCAATCGGCATGACCATCAAGGTCACCACCAGCAATTGCACTTCCGTGGCTTGCAGTTTCTTGCCGAGGTATTCCGGAGTACGACCGATCATCAGGCCGGCGAGGAACACCGCGATCAGCACGTTGAGCAGCATGCCGTAGAGCCCGGCGCCGACGCCGCCGAAGATCACTTCGCCGACCATCATGTTGACCAGCGCCACCATGCCGCTCAGTGGGTTGAGGCTGTCGTGCATGCCGTTCACCGAACCGTTGGACGCTGCCGTGGTGGTCACCGACCACAGCACGGTGGCGGTGGTACCGAAGCGCGCTTCCTTGCCCTCCAGCGGCGCGGTCTGTTCGACAGCGACGTTGTTCAGCGCCGGGTTCGGTTGGTATTCAGCCCACAGCGAGGTCGCGCCGCCGATCAGGAACAGCGCCAGCATGCAGGCGATGATCGCGCGACTCTGACGCAGGTCCTTCACGTAGTGGCCGAAGGTGAACACCAGTGCCACCGGGATCAGGATGATCGAGGCCACTTCGAACAGGTTGCTCCACGCCGTCGGGTTCTCGAACGGATGCGCCGAGTTCACGCCGAAGAAACCGCCACCGTTGGTGCCCAATTGCTTGATCGCAATCTGGCTGGCGGCCGGGCCCAGCGGGATCACTTGATCAACCCCCTGCACGGTCACCGCATTCACATATTGCGCGAAGGTTTGCGGCACACCCTGCCAGACCAGATACAGCGCCAGCAGCAGGCACAGTGGCAGCAAGCCGTAGAGGGTGGCGCGGGTCATGTCGACCCAGAAGTTGCCAAGCGATGCAGTGGATTTGCGACCGATGCCGCGGCACAGCGCAACCAGAACTGCCAGGCCGGTGGCGGCGCTGACGAAGTTCTGCACGGTGAGGCCGACCATCTGGCTCAGATAGCTCAAGGACGCTTCGCCGCTGTAGGCCTGCCAGTTGGTGTTGGTCATGAAACTGACGGCGGTGTTGAACGCCAGCGTCCACTCCTGGCCCGGCAGGTTTTGCGGGTTCAGTGGCAAGTGGTCCTGGAACAACAGAATCGCGAACAGCAGCAGGAAACCCGCGAGGTTGAATGCAAGCAGAGCCAGCATGTACTTCTGCCAGCTCTGTTCGGCCTGCGGATCGACGCCGGCCAGACGATAACAACCCCGTTCGACCGGGCCGAGAATCGGCGTCAGCCAGGTGCGCTGTCCTTCCATCACCTTGTAGTAGAAGCGCCCGAGAAACGGCGCCGGGACCAAAACCAGGGCAAAAAAGCCGAGGATCAGCCAATAGTCATAACTGTGCATAGCCGCTCCTAGTTCCGGTCCGCGCGCAACAGCGCAACCAACAGATAAATGAACAGCCCCACTGCCAGCAGCAGCGACACCCCGTCCAGAACGCTCATGGAAGTTCTCCGTGTTACGGCGTATTGCCGCGTGTGGAGTCATTGTCGGAAAGGAGGCTGTAAAGGAACGAGATCGAGGGTGTGGGCGGGACATAAAGAAAGCGTAAAGAGTGGGTTTACGCAGGGGTTACAGGGCGCGGGAAGGCGTTCCGGTACGGAGAAAACCGGACGTGTTGTGCCTGATGCCCCGAATTTTGCACGAGAGTAGTGAGTGGTGGCCGCAAGTCATGGATAATCCAGCCTGATTGGCGCGACGCAACCCTATGGGGTCAAGAATTCTTGCACCTCCCCGCTCGCGCCTGCAAGCTACCGCCATTCGCATTACTGAAAAAGGCTGGCCCAACGTGCGTATCCTTATTACCGGCGGAGCCGGTTTCATAGGCTCGGCCCTTGTTCGCGAGCTGATTCAACACACTGAGCATGAAGTGCTCAACCTGGACAAACTGACATATGCTGGCAATCTTGAATCACTGACCAGTATTGCCAACGATACGCGCTACGAGTTCGTTCAGGCCGATATCGTGGATCAGGTGACCGTCGCAGCCGTGCTGGCTCGTTTCCAGCCTCACGCGATCATGCACCTGGCAGCGGAGTCCCACGTCGATCGCTCCATCGACGGACCATCGGAATTCATCCAGACCAACATCGTCGGCACCTACAGCCTGCTCGAGGCCACCCGCGCCTATTGGCAAGCCCTGCCGGAGCCTGAGAAAAGCGCCTTCCGCTTTCATCACATTTCCACTGACGAGGTTTACGGTGACCTGCACGGTGTCGACGATCTGTTTACGGAAACGACGCCCTACGCGCCGAGCTCGCCCTATTCCGCCAGCAAGGCAGCGTCCGACCACCTGGTCCGCGCCTGGCAGCGAACCTATGGCCTGCCGGTGCTGCTGACCAATTGCTCGAACAATTACGGGCCGTTCCACTTCCCCGAGAAACTGATTCCGCTGGTCATCCTCAATGCTTTGGGCGGCAAGCCACTGCCGGTGTATGGCAATGGCCTGCAAGTGCGCGACTGGTTGTTCGTCGAAGATCACGCCCGGGCACTGCTCAAAGTGGTGACCACCGGCACCGTCGGCGAGACCTACAACATCGGCGGGCACAACGAACAAAAGAACATCGACGTGGTGCGGGGCATCTGCGCCCTGCTTGAAGAACTGGCACCGCACAAGCCTGAGGGCGTTGCGCATTACGCCGACCTGATCACGTTCGTCCAGGATCGTCCTGGTCATGACTTACGCTACGCCATCGATGCCAGCAAGATTGAACGCGAACTGGGCTGGGTGCCCGAAGAAACGTTCGAAACCGGCTTGCGCAAAACCGTTCAATGGTACCTGGACAACATGGAGTGGTGCCGCCGCGTTCAAGATGGCAGCTATCAGGGTGAACGCCTTGGCGCCATCAATCCCAAGGAGTTGCTCGCATGATGAAAGGTATCGTTTTGGCGGGTGGCTCGGGCACGCGCCTGCACCCGATTACGCTCGGAGTGTCGAAACAGCTGTTACCGGTCTACGACAAGCCGATGATCTACTATCCGATCTCGGTGCTGATGCTGGCCGGCATCAAGGATATCCTGCTGATCTCCACCCCGCAGGATCTACCTCAGTATCGCAATCTGCTGGGTGACGGCAGCCAGTTCGGGGTGAACTTCAGCTTTGCCGAACAGCCATCACCGGACGGCCTGGCCCAGGCTTTTCTGATCGGCGAAGAGTTCATTGGCGATGATCCTGTGTGCCTGATCCTGGGCGACAACATCTTCCATGGTCAGCATTTTGGCGAACAATTGCAGAACGCGACAAAACGCCCCTCCGGCGCCACCGTGTTCGGTTACTGGGTCAAAGATCCCGAGCGCTTCGGTGTCATCGATTTCGACAGCGACGGGCGTGCGCTTTCGATCGAAGAAAAACCGAAAAAGCCGAAATCCAGCTATGCCGTGACCGGCCTGTATTTCTACGACAACGATGTGATCGAGATCGCCAAGGCGGTGAAACCTTCGCCACGTGGCGAGCTGGAAATCACCGACGTCAACAATGCCTATCTGCAGCGTGGGGATCTGCAGGTCGAGCGTTTTGGTCGAGGATTCGCCTGGCTCGACACCGGCACCCACGATAGCCTGCTCGAAGCCTCTCAGTACGTGCAAACCATCGAACACCGCCAGGGCCTCAAAGTCGCCTGTCTCGAAGAGATAGCCTATGAAAATGGCTGGATCGACTGCGAGCAGTTGCTGGAGCGCGCCCGATACTTCGGCAAAACCGGCTATGGCCAGTACCTGGCCAAACTGGCAGGGGAAGAGCAATGAACCTGGGTGAACCCGATTTGCCCGGCGACGAGACTGGACTGCTCCCATGAAAGTACTCATCAATGGCCGGCCCGGTCAGGTTTCACATGAGTTGCAGCGGCGACTGGGGGCTGTCGGCGAACTGATCGTATTGGGTCGCGATCAGCTCGATCTCGCGCAACCCGATCAGATTCGCCGTCAGGTGCAAAACATCCGGCCCGATCTGATCATCAACGCAGCGGCCCATACGGCGGTTGATCTGGCAGAAAGCGAGCCGCAATCAGCCTTTGCCATTAACGCGGTTGCTCCCGGCATTGTTGCTGAAGAAGCGCTGGCTCTCGACATCCCGTTGATTCATTACTCCACGGACTATGTATTCGACGGGACGAAAGCCGGGCCTTACAACGAGGACGACACGCCCAATCCGCTCGGGGTATACGGCAAGAGCAAGCTGGCCGGTGAGCAGGCGATCAGGGACGTGCAAGGTAAACACCTGATCCTGCGTACCAGTTGGGTCTATTCGACTCATGGCCGTAACTTTCTGCTGACGATGCAACGTTTGCTGCAAGAAAAACCGGAGCTACGTGTCGTCGCCGATCAAATCGGCGCCCCTACATGGGCCGGTACAATCGCCAACAGCACCCTTGCCTTGATTGAACGCTGGCAGACGAACACGGCTGCAAACTGGGGTACCTATCACCTGGCCGCTCAAGGTGAAACCTCCTGGTTTGGCTTTGCCCAGGCGATCGGCGAGGCATTGCGACAACAGGGCAAGCCCTGCGCCAACCTGTTACCGATTCCGTCCAGCGACTACCCGACACCCGCCGCCCGACCGCTCAACTCACGCCTGGATTGCAGTCGCTTGCAACGCGATTGGGGCGTCAGTCAACCTGACTGGCAAACGGCGTTGCGCGAATGCCTTACCGAACAAACCTGAGCATCAACCGCTGCCCGCACCGGCATACCCGCGTTGCAACGGTAGCGGGCATGCGGGCTTGCTCGCGAAAGCGGCATTTGAAGTAGCGACGCCCCTGACTGACGCATAAATTTCGTGTATTCAGGGGCGAACATCCCCGATACGACAGCTTTCAGCCCATTACGACGCACAATCGCGAAATGGCACGCCCACTGCACAGCCCTCCCCCGAGCTTTCCAAACCACTCAGGGAGCAAACCCATGAACACACAACTCAAACCCACGCTGGGCACGTTGCACCTGTGGGGCATTGCGGTCGGGCTGGTGATTTCCGGGGAGTATTTCGGCTGGAGCTATGGCTGGGGCGTGGCCGGGACTTTGGGCTTTCTGGTCACCTCGTTCATGGTCGCTACCCTGTACACCTGCTTCATCTTCAGTTTCACCGAGCTGACCACCGCCATTCCTCACGCTGGCGGCCCCTTTGCCTACAGCCGTCGCGCCTTTGGCGAAAAAGGCGGGTTGATTGCCGGGCTGGCGACACTGATCGAATTCGTCTTCGCCCCACCGGCGATTGCCCTGGCCATTGGCGCCTACCTCAATGTCCAGTTTCCAGCCCTGGACCCAAAACACGCGGCAGTCGGTGCCTATATCGTATTCATGGGCCTCAACATCCTCGGGGTGAAACTGGCGGCGACCTTCGAACTGGTGGTCTGTGTGTTGGCGGTCGCTGAATTGCTGGTATTCATGGGCGTGGTTGCCCCGGCGTTCAGCTTCAGCAACTTCGCACTCAATGGCTGGGCCGGCTCTGACGTGTTCGGTGCTCCGGCGATTGCCGGGATGTTCGCGGCGATCCCCTTTGCCATCTGGTTCTTCCTCGCCATCGAAGGCGCAGCCATGGCTGCCGAAGAAGCCAAGGACCCGAAACGCACGATTCCCAAGGCGTACATCAGCGGCATCCTGACCTTGGTGCTGCTGGCGATGGGTGTGATGTTCTTCGCCGGTGGCGTCGGCGACTGGCGCACCCTGTCGAACATCAACGACCCGCTGCCGCAGGCGATGAAAACCGTGGTCGGCGAAAGCTCGGGCTGGCTGCACATGCTGGTGTGGATCGGTCTGTTCGGTCTGGTAGCGAGCTTCCACGGGATCATCCTTGGCTACTCGCGGCAGTTCTTCGCCCTCGCCCGGGCCGGTTACCTGCCGGCGTCCCTGGCCAGGTTGTCGCGCTTTCAAACCCCGCACAGGGCGATCATCGCCGGTGGAGTAATCGGCATTGCAGCCATCTACAGCGACGGGCTGATCAACCTTGGCGGCATGACGCTGACCGCCGCGATGATCACCATAGCCGTGTTCGGCGCCATCGTGATGTATATCATGAGCATGCTCAGCCTGTTCAAACTGCGTAAAACCGAGCCCAACCTGGAACGCAGCTTCCGCGCCCCGTGCTACCCGCTGGTGCCGTTCATTGCACTGATGCTGGCGGTGGTGTGCCTGGTGGCGATGGCCTGGTTCAACACCTTGATCGGTCTGATCTTCCTGGCCTTCATGGCGGCAGGTTTCGTGTATTTCATGCTCACCGCGCAATTGCGCGCCGACGCACCGGCAGATGCGATGCTCACCGGACATTGAATGCGTTCGAGTGCACCTTGAACAACAGGCATAGAATGGGAGTAACAGCCATGGAACTGCGGTGAAACCCCATCGCTCAAAGTGGTATGCACGATCGGTTGGCGAATCGTCGCCAACCGCCTGTTTTCAAGGAGAGTCCTATGCCCTGGTATGCCTGGTTGATTCTGGTCGTTGCCATCGGCTCGATCGTTGGTGGTCTGATGATGCTGCGCGACACCGCCAACAAGGTCGAACTGACCGAAGAGCAACGTAAGCGCGTCGCCGAACGCAATGCCGAAATGGACGCCAAGGAAGCGCGGGACCGCTGACTGAAAACCCCGCCTTGACCGGCGGGGTTTGTTTTGGTGTGAAAGTGCCTGCAATCATGCCGCTTTGTACTGATATCGAAGCATCTGCATGCTTTTTAGAAGTAGAAGTACAGTCACCATGCAATTTTCATTGGTTAATATGGGCCGCATTGATGCGGAGATATCAGATGCGTTACTCGCAGGACCATAAAGCCCAGACCCACCAACGCATAATCAAGGAAGCTTCAGCGCGATTTCGACGCGATGGTATTGGCGCGACCGGGCTGCAACCCCTGATGAAAGCTCTGGGCTTGACCCACGGCGGCTTTTACTCGCACTTCAAGTCCAAAGACGAACTGGTGGAGAAAGCCTTGCAGGAGGCTGGTGTACAGGTCGACGAGTTGTGCGCGCAAATCTTCGCAGAGGAGCATCCACTCGAAGCCTTCATCGACACCTACCTCTCCGAATGGCATCAAACCTCGCCTCACGAAGGTTGCCCGCTGCCGACCATCTCTTCGGAACTGGGGCTGCGTGGACAACCGAGCCCGACCAGCGACGTCGTGCTCCAGGCGCGACTCGATCAGATCCAGCGCACCCTGGACGGAGAGCACACCGTCGACCGCAGCATCGTCATCATGTCCACGCTGGTCGGTGCCTTGCTGTTGTCCCGCAGCGTGGCCGACGCCGAGTTTGCCCAACGGATTCTCGACGTCGCACGCGAACACCTCAAACACTCACAGGATTAACCCTGCCAACGCTTGAACAACACACTGGCATTGACTCCGCCAAATCCGAAGCCGTTGGACAACGCGTACTCGATGGCCATCGGCCGCGCGGCGCCATGAACGATGTCCACACCTTCAGTGGCAGGGTCCGGGTTCTCGAAATTGAGGGTGGCCGGCACGATCTGATCGCGGATCGCCAGCAGCGTAAAGATCGCTTCGAGCCCACCTGCTGCACCGAGCAAATGCCCGGTCGCCGATTTGGTTGATGTCACAGCGATGCCATTTTGCGTCCCGAACAAGGCTTTGATCGCCGCCAGCTCACCCAGATCCCCCACCGGAGTCGAAGTTGCATGAGCATTCAGATGCTGGACCTGAGCCGGTGACACACCTGCCTGTGCCAATGCCAACGACATCGCTCGCTGCGCACCGCTGCCGTCCTCGGGGCCGGCGGTCAGGTGAAAGGCATCGGCGCTGGTGCCGTAGCCGACCAGCTCCGCCAGGGCTGGGCGCCCCGGGCCAGCGCATGGTCCAGAGATTCGATGACCAGCAGCCCGGCCCCTTCGCCCATGACAAAGCCGTCGCGACCACTGTCGAAAGGTCGTGAAGCGCGCTCAGGCGTGTCGTTGTAAGCGCTGGACAAGGCGCGAGCAGCCGCAAACCCGGCAAGGCTGACCCGATCGATCGCCGCTTCCGCGCCGCCGCACACCGCAATATCCGCCTCCCCCGCGCGAATCAGCCGCGCCGCGTCGCCAATCGCCTGAACCCCGGCGGCGCATGCCGTGACCGGCGCGCCTAATGGCCCCTTGAAGCCATGCTGGATCGACACATGACCTGCCGCGAGGTTAACCAGAAATGAAGGGATCGTGAATGGTGACAAACGTCTCGGACCACGGCTGTCGGTGGTGCGCACCGCGTCGGCAATGGCACCGAAACCACCTACTCCCGAACCGATGATGGTGGCCGTGCGCTCCTGGGCGTTGGCATCCAGCGCTTGCCAGCCGGCTTGCTCCAGCGCCTGACGTGCCGCTTCCATGGCGAACAGAATGAAGCGGTCCATCTTCTTCTGTTCCTTCGGCGGCGTTGCCCGGTCCGGATCGAACCCCGCCTCCGGATCATCAGCCAGCGCAGGCACGGCACCACCGACCGTGGCCGGCAGATCGGCAACCACCTCTTGCGGCAGATTGCGCAGCCCGGAACGCCCGGCCAGCAGCCGCTTCCAGACTGCTTCGACACCGCTCCCAAGCGGCGATACCAGGCCCATACCTGTTACAACTACGCGTCGATCACTCATACCACACATACCTCAAGCCGGTTGATGGCGCTTACCGATAACGGGCAGCGGCCTTGCTTTTGGAAAGGTTAGGCGCCATCACAAGACGCGCCGCCACAAAGGCATCCCAATCGCCCGCATCCGGTAACGAAGGAATAGTGATCAATTCACCCTGGTCCAGACCCGACAACGCCGCATCGACCATCTCGCCCGCTTCCATCACCATGTCCGCAGGAATCTGTGACGCATCGATACCAGAGCGCTCCCAGATCTCGGTGCGTGTCACACCGGGCAGGACCGCCTGGATCTTCACTCCGGTGCCATCCAGCTCGGCGTTCAACGATTGAGTCAAGCTCAATACATAGGCCTTGCTGGCGCTGTACGTCGCGTTGAAACGCTCGGGAAACAATGCCACAACCGATGCAATATTGATGATCGTGCCGCGCCCGGCCTTGGTAAAACTGGCTGCAGCCGCCGCGGCCAATCGCGTGACAGCAGTAATGTTCAACTGAATCATTCGTTCCAGTTGATCGGTATCGGCATTGGCCAATAGCCCGTCCGCTGCCACGCCGGCGTTATTGAGCAACAGGCTGATACTCGAATCGCTGCGTAACCGCTGTTCGAGCTGCAGCACGTCTTGTTTTTGGGTCAGATCCGCCTTCAGCACTTCGACCTTGATCCCATGCTGCGAACGCAGACTGCTCGCCGCAGCCTCCAGTCGCTGCTCGTCGCGAGCCACCAGCAACAGATCAAAACCACGGGCTGCCAACCGCTCAGCGTAAACCGCCCCGATACCGGAAGAGGCACCTGTGACAAGGGCCGTGCCTTGGGACTGAATCGAATTCATGACTGTGCTCCTGAAGGATGCCTATGGATGCCCGGCGCCAAAGCAATTCGGCGCAAGCGATTTATATTATAGCCATAATTCAAACCAGATATGATAGTCGTAATTTTTCATCCCCGAGGAACGGTCGGTTCTCGTCGGTGGCCTGCCCAGAATGAGAGTAGACCCAGAATAAACGCGAAACCCAGCCAAACCTCTGCGATGGAATGAACGGTATCGCGAACTGACCGATGTCTTTTTTTTAGGGGGGGATGACCGGAGCGCCTTCAACGGTGACTGAGCGAAAGGTGTCCCATGCGTCAAACCCGTACTCAAGACCATCAACGCGATGCCTGGTCCGCTCTGCGGTCGTATCTGCGTCTGTTTCTCACCCTTGCTGTTTGCTAACAAATGCTAGAAAATAAAAAAAATCATATGTACAATTTTCCAACCTGGATGACGGTAATTTTCCAGAAATATTTTGGAGCGTCTGTCCAAATTTTTAGAGCGCGTGATGAATATTCCAGTAAACACAATTGATACCCCCCGACACGAAGTTGCTGAAGTAAAGGAGCTTATCGGTAGCCTTTGGGATCAAAGGGCGATTGTTTTACTGTTTACTGCACTCACCGTTACCGCCGCTATCGCTTATGCCCTCTTGGCAACTCCGGAATATGAAGTTGAAACTTATGTCCGACCTGTCCCGCTGGCAGACCTGGACGAGCTGAATGAGTCCGGACTTTACAAACTCTTGCCAAAAGACGCACTAAATAACATTGGCGCATCGATGCAATCTTATTATGTCCGCCTGAAGTTCTTCCAAGCCAATCCTCAGTACCTCGCGCCACTGCAGGCACCAGGGCAAACCATTGAAAACACATTTGAGAAGTTCAACGAAAAATCATTTTCGCTTGTAAAAGTTGACCCCAAAAAAAGCTCCAGCCTTTCCGAAGCCGTTGGCCTTAGCCTCAGATACCCTCAAGGTGTAGATGGAGTAGGCATCTTGAAAGACTTTACCGATTTCGTCGTGAAAGACGAAAAAGAAAAAGTGGCTTCAAATTTAAAAACACTGATCGCCAACCGCATCGACCAGGTAGAAAAGAAGCTGGAGTCAAAAAAATCTGCCTATGAGGCGGAGAAAGACTCTAAAATTGCCCTCTTGCTGGAAAAAGATCAGCTAAAAAAACAAGTACTTCAAGACGAACTCAAAGCGTTGCGTCAACAACTGCAAAGCCGCAGGCAGAACCGCATCAAAGAGCTTGATGAAGCCATCGTCATCGCCAAGAAACTCGGAATTGTAAAACCCACCACGCCCTCGGCGCTGGGAGATGGAGAACAAGCACGACAGGGCAACATGATCCGCACGGAAGTCAACAATCAGAAAATCCCCCTGTACTTCCTGGGACAGGCAGCACTGGAAGCAGAACGCGCCACCCTGGTAGCTCGTCATTCCGATGACTTCACCGAGCCGCGGGTTGATGAGATCCAAAAAGAACTCAGCCTGCTGGCTACCAACCGCGAAGCAGCTCTTCTCAAAGAGCGGAACCATCCCGAGCTGTTTCTCAAGGACTTCGCAGACATCCGCGGTGAGTTGACTCACTTGAAGCAACTGAATGTAAACTTCGATCACTTCAACCTGGTTCGACTTGATAAAGATGCGACGGAACCTCAAGCGCCAGTAAAACCGAAGAAAGCCCTGATCGTCGGATTTGGCCTGATCTTCGGATTCATACTTGGCCTGGGTGTCGCCATTATTCGCCGCGCCGTACTCTCACTGCGCCCATCTCGTCGTTAATTGTCGAGGGCTGCGCTTGCTCTTCAAGCGCAGCCCGGCTTGCCCCACTGCTTTAGTGCCTGCCTTTATCGCTACAAAAACAAACAATATTTTTTTGGACGATCCATATCTTGTCAAACGCGACAAGTCTTTAACGGACGACAACTTATTCCCGCAGAGTCTCTGGTGAAGAGATCGCTTGATCATTCCCGCTCAACCAGACATTGACGCTTTCGACACTCTGTTCCGACAACTTTCCGGCCCAACGATTCAGGATAAAAAGGTTGGTTATAAAGTCGTACTGAGCCTTGAGCAGATCGCGACGCGCTTTGAATTCGTTCTGCACAGCGGTCAAAACATCCACGGCATTGACCACGCCATAGGTAAATGCTTTTTCTGCTGCAATGCGCGATTGCTCGGCCGAGGCCAGTGCATTGCGATTGGCGTGAATCTTTTCCACGCTTGAGTCTGCAGTCAAATACGCGTTTGTCGTTTCCTTGACCACCTGACGACGCGTCGCCACCAATTGCTGTTCTGCAGTGAGTTGATCCTGATACAGCTGCCTTACCCGCGCGGACGTCGTGCCACCGCTATATATGGGAATCTGTACTCCCACACCCGCAACATAGCTGTCGGTCTGCGGCGCCAACGAATTGTTGTATCCCTCGTTGGTCTGTTGCGCACTCAGGTTCAGATTGACCGTGGGATAGTGCCCGCCTTTACCGGCACGCAGGGCAGCCTCAGCAGCCTCCTGAGCATTTTCACTGGCCTTGATGGCCGGATTGCCAGCGATCGCCAAATTGACCCAACTCTCCAGGCTTTCGGCGGATACCTTCAACTCGACGTCATTACGCACACGGCTCAGCTTCTCTTTGACCGGCCGTCCGATAATTTCCGACAACGCCACACGGCTCAGACTGGACTGGTTACGCGCATCGACTTCCTGGGCGGCCAGCGAATCGACCCGAGCCTGAGATCCAGCAAATCGGTAACCATCGCCAGTTGTTTGCTGTAAAGCGCACTGACCCTGTCGAGGTTTTTCTGGGTAGCCCTGCGTTCGGCCTGCACCAGTTCAAGTTCATCATCGGCAGCCAGCGCAGCGAAATAACGCTGCGCAAGATCCACCGTGGCCTCGGCCTGGGCCTCTTTTGACTCGGCGTCTGCCTGCTTTGCCAGGCTTTTGAAGTGCTGGTAGTTTTCCCAGGCAGCCTTGTTATACAAAGGCTGGGTCAACCCCACCGAATAATTGCGACTGTTGTAGGCCTCGTCGATTTGAAGGTTGGTCTGTTTAATCCGGTTGTAACCGGCGTCAGCCGTCACCGAGGGCAACAGACTGCCAAATGCCTGGTTTTGCTGTTCGACCCCGGATTGAGCCTTGGAGTAAGAAGCGATCACCCGAGGATCTTCCAGGCGCGACTCGCGGTACAACTGCATCAAGTCAACCGAGTAGTTCTGCTTACTGACCGAAGCCGCTGGCGGCGTAGTGACAGAGAACCGTGCGGTGGGCGCTTCGACGGCGTGGACAGGCAACGCCATCGAACCCATCACCAGGCAGGGAAACAGACGCACGATCACTCCTCGATCATCGACTGGGCGATAACGTTACGTGCCGGCTGCATCAAGTATTGCAACATGGTGCGCTCTCCGGTGTTGATCAATACGTCTGCCGGCATACCCACCAACAGCTTGCGATCGCCCAGTTTCCGCGCCCCCTCCCGCGTCACACTGATCCGGGCCAGGTAATACGGTGCGCTGGTTTTCTCGTTGATCAAGCGGTCGCCGGAGACACTCGTCACTCGACCTTCGATGACGGGTGTCGTGGCTGTGTTGAAGGCGCTGAAGCGAATGTCCGCCAACTTGCCGATAGCGATTCGATCAATGTCATTGGGCGAGACCTGCGCCTCGACCACCAGATCGGAAACGGATGGAACAATATCCAGCAACGGCGTCGCAGGTCGCACAACGCCACCGATGGTGTGAACCGTCATCCCAATCACCATCCCGTCTTCCGGAGCACGGATAACCACCCGGCTCAGTCGATCCTCCAGCGCCGAGGCTTTTTCCTGCAGGTCGTAGGCCTTGGTCTGAGTCTCTGCCAATTGCCTGGTAACGTCGGCGTTAAAGTCTTTGTCGATCTGCAGAATCTGCAACTGGGTTTCGTTGATCTGCAACCTGGTCTTGATGTTTGTCGAGCGATGATCCGCCACTTCAGACTTGAGCAAGTCCAGCTTGCGCGCCTGTTCCAGCATCCGCTGCTTGTCGACAAAACCCTGGGCCAGCAACTCTTTCAATTCGGCAATTTCACCGTTGTAGGATTCTTGCAAGTTGGTCTTGGTACCGATCATGGTGTCGGTTCCCTTGATTTGCTGATTCAACTAACCAATGCGCTCCTGCAGGACTGCGACTTGCCCAAGCCGCGAGCTACGCCGCGCGTTGAACACCTGAGTCTCGCCGTAACGTGCCTCGGAACTGCGCTGACTGTCGGAATTGAGGTCATTCGGGAATGCGATCACCGGCAGGTCATCCCGCTCGGCGAGCAAGCGCGCTTCCATTGTCCTGGCAGCGATTACCTGGCTGCGGGTCATCTCATACTCGGAACGCAGTTGAACGTCATCGAGCACGATGATCGGGTCACCCTTTTTCACGACATCGCCATCATGGGCAAGCAGGTCCTTGACGATGCCGCCCTCCAGATGCTGCACCGTCTTGCGATACGTTTGCACGGTGACGACACCTGGCGCATAGGCCGCGCCATCGAGCGGAGCAAACGCCGCCCATCCGCCAAACAGGCCGAACGTCACGAAGACAATGAGAAATCCTTTGCAGCGTACGGATCTGTCGGACGTGGGCAGATCTGCAAAAGTATCGGCAGGAGTAGTGAGCGTGCGGTTCATCGATAGCTTCCTGTCAAACGCCGGTCGAAACGACGTCTGTGCCGGCCCGTGCACCAGCAGGCTTTTGCCGGGCAGCCAATGGATGCGCATTGAGTTGCGCGAGGACCTGATCCCGCGGGCCGTACATACTGATCGTGCCGGCGTTCATCACCAGCAAGCGGTCGAGTTGGGCCAGGATCGAGGTCCGGTGGGCGATTACGAAAACTGTCGCACCGGTAAGTTTTATCTGTTGCAGCGCCAACGCCAGTGCACGTTCGCCGACCTCGTCCAGGTGAGCGTTCGGCTCATCCAGAACGATAAGCCGCGGGCTGCCATAGATTGCCCGGGCCAACCCGATACGCTGTCGTTGCCCACCCGACAGATTGATGCCTCCCTCGCCAATGACCGTATCGTAACCATTGGGCAGCATCAGAATCATTTCGTGGACACCGGCGGTCCTGGCCGCCAGCACCACCTTGTCCGGATCCACGACACCAAAACGCGCGATGTTGTCGCTGATAGTGCCTTCGAACAATTCAATGTCTTGCGGTAAATACCCGAGGTGCGGTCCCAATTGGTTCTTGTCCCAATTGGCGATATCGGCAGCATCCAGGCGAACTACGCCATGCTGTGGCTTCCACACGCCCATCAAGGCCTTGGCAAGCGTCGACTTGCCCGAGGCGCTGGGGCCGACGACACCGATCATTGCGCCTGCTGGGGCGTTGAAGCCGATGCCCTTGATGATCGGGGTATTTGCGCCGGGAGCCCCCAGGGTGAGGTTCTCTACCGTTACATGGCCGATGGGAGCGGGCAACTGCATACGTTCAGGTTCGGTATTTTGCCGGTCGAGAATGCTGTTCAGGCGCGCGTATTGTGACCGGGCAGTGATGAATCCTCTCCAACTGCCGATCATCAAGTCCAGAGGGGCCAGAGTTCGACCCAACAGCACGGAACCTGCGATCACCAGCCCGGGACTGATCTCATGGCTAACCGCCAGATAGGCGCCAAGGCCGAGAATCAGTGATTGAACGAGCAGACGGAAGGTTTTTGATATCGACGTGATGATCCCGCTGCGATCGCTGGCCCGGGATTGCAACAACAGTACCTTCTTGTGCTGCAGACTCCAGCGTGACATGAGGGAATCAAGCATGCCCATGGATTCGATCACTTCGGCATTGCGCAAATTCTTGTTGGTATGCAGCGACGTGCCAATGCTCTCTTTATTGGCCTCTGCCAGAACTTTGCCCGTGGATTGCTCATTGATGCAGGCCAGCGCCAGCAAAATCACCGCACAACCAATTGCCGTCCAGCCATACCAGGGGTGAAACAGGAACAGCACCGCGACATAGATCGGCAGCCACGGCGCGTCGAAAAACGCGAACAGGCCATTCCCGGACATGAATTGGCGCAGCCCGGTCAGGTCGCTGAGCGACTGGGCCGACGCGTCCAGGCCCCCGCTTTCCAGGGCCCGTTTGAAACTGGCCCTGTAGACATCGCGGCCAAGAAACACGTCAAGCCTGGTGCTGACGCGAACCATGATCCGTGAGCGCACCCACTCCAGCAGGCCCATCGTCACAAGCAGGAAGGTCAGGATAATGGTCAGCATGGCCAGCGTCGTCAGGCTACCGCCCGTGACTACCCGCCCGTAGACCTGAAGCATGTAGAAGGTCGGGACCAACATCAGTGCGTTGATGAACAGACTGAAAAAACCCACCGACATGAAACTGTTCCTGCAGGCCCTCAGGGCTACTTGCAAGCTGTTTTCGGGTGTACTGCGTATCATCTCGGAACTGACAACCTGGTGTGTTGATCGGGCATTGCAGGGCGCGCGAGTGTACCACCTGAGCA
Source organism: Pseudomonas sp. BIC9C (assembly GCF_034541995.1). Taxonomy (NCBI): domain Bacteria; kingdom Pseudomonadati; phylum Pseudomonadota; class Gammaproteobacteria; order Pseudomonadales; family Pseudomonadaceae; genus Pseudomonas; species Pseudomonas sp. BIC9C. Next base: position 532,514 of record NZ_JAWDGM010000003.1, on the reverse strand, counting down.
CCGTTTCCAGCATGAAATCGCCAGTATCCTGGCGTTGCAATGCAAACGACGAGCAGCACTGGTCGTCACTCTCTGAAGATTTATAATTTCGCAATAGTTGATAATGGTTCTTTAACATACCAGCCAAAGAACTGTAACATATGTGAAATTTTGGCCAGCAACGCCGTTTACACAACGATTCGGATATCGGGAGCGGCACCCAATCAATACGGAGTCAATCTTGATCAATTATTTTTCTTTACTCGCCGATATCGTCAGGGAAGAGGCGACTGCAACCGGCATGTTGCTTCAGGATATCGCACGCGAATTATTGGCCAACAATACCACTCACTCGGATGGTGCCTGGTGGGCTGCCCACGGCAATGACCCTTTCTATACTGCCGAGCAAATTTATAAAACGGTCACAGGCGATCCGACTGCCGAACGTGCAGAACTGCTGTGCGGCAATATGGTTAACGTGTTCAGCGGCCTCTGCGCAGAGCTGGGCCTGCAAAAACGCAGCATCTGGACGTATTCAGACTCCCAGGGTTTCTTTCAGGGACATACGTACCTGGAAGTTTTCAATACCACAACCAACAAGTGGGAAATCCAGGACGCGGACTATAACGTCTATTACACCGATGTTCGCACGGGCGAACGTATCGGTGTCATGGACATGATAAACGCAGACGATGTTGAATCTTTCATTCCTAATAATGCAAATGCGACCGGATGGGCAGAAACAGGTGCCGATGCCTTGCGCCAGGCCAATCTCTATGCAGCCCAAATGATAACTTCGGAGCATAAGCTCTATACCAGTAACGACAGTTTGAGCGATACCTTACTGGACAGCATTTCCAATTCGCTTAGTGGTGTTTTCGACTACACGCTGGCGAGTTCCATGAGCAGTCTGGTCTCCACGCACCTTACAGATAGCGACGCCGTTACCAACAATGGCAGAGCCACGATCACCGGAACTTCGGGCGCGGACTTTATTTCATATGACGGCAGTTCACTCAGCCCGGTGTTCGCCACGCTGATCGGTGGCGCGGGCAATGACACGCTCGCGCTGCGTCTTTCTGCCGGTCAACTGTACGGTAATGAGGGCAATGATGTCCTGATTGGTGGGCAGTACACAGATCTCCTGGTCGGTGGCACAGGTGACGACTACATGTCTGGCGGAGGTGGCGCTGACCAGTATGCGTTTTCGAAGGGCGACGGTTTCAACGACTTCATCGACAGTTTCGGTACAGGTGCCGATCAACTTGTTTTCCTCGGTGTCAGCGGTACAGGCGGTACAGGCCGTACGCAAATTTCGGAAAAAGAGTTCAATTTCAGGGTCGACCAGAAATTGACCTCGGACGGCGTCTATCTTCGCTACGACATCGATGGCGACGCACGTTTTGATGGCGGGATGTTGATCGAAGGCCGTACGTCGCTGCTCACCGCCAGCGACTCTACTTTTATTTTCAACGCTGACCCACTCAAAGGCTTCAACACAACTATTGTCGCCGGCAATCCTGGGGCCGGGTACGCCGAAAAAATCTACGGCGGCAGCGCGGCAGATAAAATCCTCTACACCGGTACGCTAGGCGCAGAACTGGCTGGCAGTACCAGCGGAAAAAACAGTGGCAATGACACCATCCAGTCTCACTCGGATGCAAACTGCTCGCTGTACGGCCACGATGGCGACGACGTATTGGTTGGAGGAAACGGCAGCGACTTCATTGTCGGAGGCACCGGCAACGATCTGTTGATTGGCGGAAATGGGCGCGATGTCTTCGTATTCAATGCAGGCTCAGGCTCGGATACCCTCCAGGATTTCAAACAAGGTGAAGACACCCTGTATGTCTACGGCTGGACGACTACCAAGGCCGTGACGCAAACGCTGCAAGACAATGGGCTGGTTGTGACCTTCGATACCGCCGGTGATGGCGCTCACGGCGGCAATATCACGCTACTTGGGCAGACCACGCTGCTGAACAATGCCGACCTGTACTTTGGCTGAATTCGGGTGACCGATATTAACGAACCGCACAAGTACAGACGACTGGCCCTCCAGGCATAAGTCTCGCTACAGACAAAGGCCGATCAATGATCGGCCTTTGTCGTTCGCTCACACCCTTAGTTCGCCTCGATCTTGTCGCGGTTTCCATCCAGAATCGCTTTGCCGATACCCTTCACTTCCAGCAATTCGTCAACCGACGCAAATGCACCATTACTTTCACGATAAGCAACAATCGCCTTGGCTTTTGCCTCGCCCACTCCAGCCAACTCACGCTGTAGCGTAGGTGCATCAGCACTATTCAAATCGACTTTGCCGGATTGCGCCTTGGCGGCCACATCCTGCACCAGAGGCGCATTCACCACCTCAGGTGCGCTACCAGGCGCGGCGATTGCCGTAAGAGAGATGCTGCTGAGAAGAGCAAAAACCAGAGAGTAGAAACTGCTTGTACGCATTAGAGAAGCTCCTTGCCATCGTTTTAGAAAGCAGCTTTTCCGAAGCTGCTCTCCAAACGTAGGCTATGCCACGGGACTGTCAAAAATGTGTACGTTACTGGATATGAAACAATCAGGGTTCCAGGCGGCGCTGCTGATAGATCCAGTCGACAATCTCACCGTCCGGGGTATAGCCGCTGACAGTGTCGCGCAACAGCTGGCGGACGCGCGCATAGTCGTCCTGATCCACCGCGGCAAGCAACTCGGTCAGTTTGACCTTCAGCACATCCCAGGACAGGTGGTCCTCGTTGGCGGTCATGATCATCGGGTGCTGAGTGGCCGCCACGTTGTCACCGATCAGAAGTTCTTCGTAAAGCTTCTCACCCGGACGCAGCCCGGTGAACTCGATAGCGATGTCGCCATGCAGGTTTCTTTCCGAGCGGACGCTCAGGCCGGACAAATGGATCATCTTCTCGGCCAGCTCGACGATCCTCACCGGCTCGCCCATGTCCAGGACAAAAACATCGCCGCCCTGCCCCATCGAGCCCGCCTGAATCACCAACTGCGCCGCTTCAGGGATGGTCATGAAGTATCGAGTGATCTTCGGATGCGTGACAGTCAGCGGACCGCCCGATTTGATCTGTTTGTGAAACAACGGAATGACCGAACCCGACGATCCCAGGACATTACCAAACCGCACCATCGTGAACCGCGTTTTGTTCACACGCGAAACATTGCTCGTATCACCGAACAACACCGGTGCCAACTCGCGACTCAGCGCTTGCAACGTCAACTCGGCAAGGCGTTTGGTGCTACCCATGACATTGGTCGGTCGCACGGCCTTGTCCGTCGAAATCAAGACGAAGTTGGCCACTCCTGCCTGAAGTGCGGCCTGGGCCGTATTAAGCGTGCCTATCACATTATTGAGCACACCTTCGGCAATGTTGTGTTCGACCATGGGGACATGCTTGTAGGCGGCGGCGTGATACACCGTGTCTACTCGCCAGGTTTTCATGACATCCAGCAACTTGTCCGGGTTACGAACCGACCCGAGAATCGGCAAAAGGCGGATGGACAGCGACTCTCGAGCGACTCGCTGCTCCAGCTCGGACAAGATGGAATAGAGATTGAATTCACTGTGTTCAAACAGCAGAAGCGTTGTCGGGCGCAGCGTCAGTATTTGTCGGCAAAGCTCGGAGCCAATGGAGCCCCCGGCGCCCGTGACCAACACGGACTGCCCCGTGATGCAATGTTCGAGCAAGTCAGCCTGGGCCGGGACTGCGTCACGCCCAAGCAGGTCGGCAATGTCTACTTCCTGGATATCGTCGACCTTGACCCGGCCGCTGGCCAGGTCCATGAAACCCGGGACACTTCGTACGTGCAACGGAAAACCTTCGAGAAACCCGAGAATCTCGCGACGGCGTCCACGGTTGGACGATGGAATGGCGAGGAGAATTTCCTGAGCGCCCGTGTTATCGATCATCTCCTGAATGTGCTTGGGCTTGTACACCTGCAATCCGGAGATCACCCTGTCGGCGATTCCGCTATCGTCGTCGATAAAAGCAACAGGTCGCATGGCGCGCCCCATCCGCAAGGCGGTAACAAGTTGATTACCCGCTGCTCCCGCGCCGTAGATAGCCACTTTCGGCAGACCGTCATCCCGACTGGTGAACGGGACATGCTGGGCAGCGCTGAACCAGTCACCCATGAAGTACTGACGCATGGCCAGGCGCAGCCCGCCGATCATGATCAGGCTCAACCACCAATAGTTGAAAATGATCGAACGCGGAACGACGTTTTGATGATTGCTGTACCAGTACACCACAACGCCAAGTATCAAGGACGATAGTGTCACCGCCTTGATAATGGCAATGAGCGCGTCATTTCCAAAGTACCGCATGACCGCACGGTACATGCCAAAGCGGACGAAAAGAGGAATGGCGATGACAGGTGCACTGACAAAAAGCCAGACGTGCTGAGTGAACGGGTTGACTAACTCGTCCAGCCCAAGTCGCACAACAAACGCCATCCACAGGGCAAACCAGACCAATGAAATATCAGTCAGAACCTGCAGAATGCGTTTATGTCGTCTTGGCAGACTTAACAACTTTGCCCGAATCTTATCCATAACCCCTCTAAACACCTCTAGAAGCTCCTAGCATTGATACAGCAACTACAGCTTTCGGCAATTCACTTACCGACAAAGCAATACTCAAAAACCAATGCGTCCATCACGCCTTGCCAGCGATTTCCAACTCGCCTGCGTGAAATTTGAAAGCCAGCAACACCAGAGGCACGTAGGCCAGGACCAATCCTGCCACGCCATCGATATATTGCATGACGACCAATATAGCCACTGGTACTAACCACAACAAATTGATCGCGGCGATTGTCAGCGTGACCACCCGATGGCTGCCATATTTTCGTGAAGCATACTGGTATCCGTGGCTGCGATGGGCCTCATAAACCTTATCCCCGCGCAACAGCCGACGAATGAGGGTAAAGGTGGCATCGACGATAAAGACGCCCAACAAGATAAGCCAGGCCCAGAGAAACAGTGGATTCGTCCATGCCGCATAAAGTGACATCACCGCCAACACGATACCCAGAAAACCACTGCCGGCATCGCCCATGAAGATCTTCGCTGGCGGGAAATTCCAGACAAGGAAACCCAACACCGCCATAGCCAGTACAAGAGGAGCAATGGCAAGGCTGGTGTGGCCTGCGATCCAGTAGACCAGGCAAGCACCGACACAGGCGCAAATCGCCTCGACGCTGGCCAAGCCATCAATACCATCCATGAAGTTGTAGAGGTTGAGCATCCAGACCAGATAGAACGCTGCGATGACATAACCGAGCCAGCCGAGACTGAACTCGTAGCCGAACAGACTGATCGGCGCCATTCCCCCAATCCAGAACAATGCCCAAATGGCACCACCGAAATGCGCGAGCAGGCGCCAACGCGCGGCAATATGCCCATGGTCGTCGAGAAAACCAATGATCGCGATCCAGCTGCCGGCCCCCAGCAGAGCCAGCGCCATCGGCCAGGCGACGGTATCTGTCCAGGCCAGGACAGGCAGCGCAAGCAAAAAGCTCAGGACGATAGCCACACCACCGCCCCGAGGGGTTGGGACCGAGTGTGAACTACGCGCATTAGGAATATCTATCAAGCTGCGTGCCAACGCGTATTTACGCAATGCACCTGTGCCCAAGAATGAAACACCCACCACCAACGCCAGCAACCAAATTGTGTTCAAAAGTCAACTTCCTGAAACAGCCAAAATCAATTCTGCAATTGAACCGGCACTGTCATTAGCCAGCTTAGCGCTGCCTTTCCTTGTAGTAGTTGGCAGCCGACACAAGCGCGTCATCGACGCTGACCGGAGGAGTCCAGCCCAGCAACTCTCGAGTTTTGCTTATATCGACTTGCAATGAGCCGCACAGTCGTTGCGACAAAGCCCGCTTGCCCAGAAGCTGTGCAGCCCGCTCGAGCAACACGCTCGGCACAGGCAACAAGCGTGCAGGTTTACCCAATGCCTGCGCCATCCGCGTCAACAATTGTGTCGTGGACAAATCTTCCCCATCACTGACAAGGAAGGTCTGATTGGCAGCGGCCGGATGACGGATGCAGGTCACGATCAAATCAGAAAGATTTTCGAGCGCGACCAGGCTGCGCCGATTATGGATAGCCCCGAATGGCAAGGGCATTCCCTTGTCCAGCCAACGCATCATGTTCAAAAAGTTGGCTCTCACACCCGGGCCGTAAACCAGCACCGGACGGATGATCACCACTTCCATCCCGGAGACGCTCGCAATTTCGCGCAGCCCTTGCTCGGCCTCCATTTTCGAAATGCCATACGGATCGCCAGGCGCGGGTGTCGCGTCGGCGAAGTAAGGCTGATTAAGCGGCGTACCTTCGCCATTCACCTTGATCGAACTGATGAACACAAAGCGACGAACACCCGACGAGGCGGCTTGCCGAGCGAGGCTTAACGTGCCCTCGACATTGACCTTGCGAAACGCCTCCAGCGGATCGGATTCAGTGTCATTCATGACGTGAACGCGAGCCGCGCCATGAATGACAACCTCCACCCGATCCAGCGCCTGCGACCAATCGGTATCAGCACTGAGCCCGGCGGTTCGAATGGTAGTAACGCGCGACGGACAGTCAGGCAAGGCGTGCCCACGAATGGCTGCCACCGGTTCCAGATCGTCAGAGGCCGCCAAACGGCCCAATACTGCGCGACCAACGAAACCCGTAGCACCTGTCAATAAAACACGCATTTTTCAAACCTCGACGGCGCTCAGGATTTCGACCAGACAGTACGATTGATGTAGTCGGTGTAACTCAACACGACCCGAACTACCTGTTTCGACACAGGACCTGCCTGGTAATCCCTCACGACCGGGATAACGCGCTGTGTACGATCATGTTGGCTGGTTACCACACGTACGGCATCGAGAACGCCCTCTGTTTTCAGGCCACTCATGATGAGGGTGCCCTCATCCATCCCTTCTGGACGCTCGTGCGCATTACGAATAGTAATGGCAGGCAGGTTCAGCAGAGACGCTTCCTCTGTGATGGTGCCGCTATCGGACAACACGCAAAACGCCGACATCTGCAACTTGATGTAGTCGAGCAGACCGAATGGCTTCGAGAAACGAATAAGAGGGTGGTCCAGCGACTCACCTATCGCTTCCAGACGCTTGCGAGTACGAGGATGCGTGGAAACGATAATGGGGTACTGGTACTTGTCGGCCAGGGCTCGCAGCGTTTTGAGCAAGTCGCGAAGGTTCTCCGGCGTATCGACGTTTTCCTCGCGGTGAGCGCTGATGATGAAGAACTTGTCCTGCTCCAGGCCTTCTCGCGCCAGCACGTCGGAGGTAAGGATTTTCGGCATGTAATAGTCGAGCACCTCCTCCATGTGTGATCCGGTCTTGATGATGGTTTCAGGGCGAATCCCTTCAGCGATCAGGTAACGCCGGGCATGCTCGGTCAGGACCATATTGATATCGCTGAGGTGATCGAGCACCTTGCGATTCAGTTCTTCAGGGACGCGCTGGTCAAAACAGCGGTTGCCGGCTTCCATATGGAACACCGGAATCTTGCGGCGCTTGGCGGCAATGACGGCCAGACAGGTATTGGTATCGCCGTAAAGCAGAAGTGCATCAGGCTTTTCGGCCTCAAATACTTCATCCGCCTTCGAAATCACTTCGGCGATGGTCTTGGCTGCGGTATCGCCGGCGGCACCCAGGAAGTAATCAGGCTTGCGAATTTCAAGGTCATCGAAAAAAACCTGGTTCAATTCGAAGTCGTAGTTTTGGCCCGAGTGAACCAAAACATGATTAACCTGTTTATCAAGCTCGGCAATGACGCGGCTCATCTTGATAAGTTCTGGTCGCGTACCAACCAGCGTCATGACCTTAAGCATCAAGTTGCTCCTGAATGTAATCCAGATTCAAAAGAACTTTCTTCACGCCTTCTACATCGAGACGTTCTGTATTGTGGGAGGTGTAGTCGTCGAGATCGGATATCTCCTGTTCACCCTCGACAAAAAACTTCTTGTAGTTAAGGTCGCGATTGTCCGAAGGAATACGGTAGTAGCGTCCCATGTCTTCGGCCTTGGCCATTTCTTCACGGGAGATCAGCGACTCGTAAAGCTTTTCGCCATGGCGAGTACCTATGACCTTGACGGCATTGTCGCGAGCAAACAGTTCCTTGAGCGCTTGCGCCAGGTCCGCCACTGTCGAGGCAGGTGCTTTCTGGACGAAAATATCACCTTGCTCGGCATGCTCGAACGCGTGCAGAACCAGGTCGACAGAGTCCTCGAGCGACATCAGGAAACGTGTCATGTTCGGGTCGGTGACAGTCAGCGGTTCGCCGTTCTGCAGTTGATTGATGAACAACGGGATCACCGAACCGCGTGATGCCATGACGTTACCGTAGCGAGTTGCGCAAATCACCGGGCCTGTCGCCGGAATCATCCGCGATTTGGCAACCATCAGCTTTTCAGCCATGGCTTTGGAAATACCCATGGCATTGATCGGGTAAACAGCCTTGTCGGTACTGAGTACAACAACGCGCTGCACACCCGAAGCGATGGCCGCATTCAACACGTTTTCGGTACCCATGACGTTGGTACGCACGGCTTCCATCGGATAAAACTCGCAGGAAGGCACCTGCTTCAGCGCTGCGGCGTGGAAAATGTAATCCACCCCCACCATCGCCTGATCGAGGCTATCGCGGTCACGTACGTCACCGATATAGAACTTCACTTTGTCATTCGACAAGGCAATGCGCATATCTTCCTGTTTCTTCTCGTCACGGCTGAATACGCGAATTTCCTTTACATCGGTATCCAGAAAGCGCTTCAACACCGTATGGCCAAACGAGCCCGTACCGCCCGTGATCATCAAAACCTTATTATCGAACATAACTACCTTCCCAAACCTGATTGAATTTAATGATCAACGCAACGCGCGCATCGATTTAACCAATTCCAACCATGAAGGTGGAACGTAACCGGTTGCTGCCTGAAATTTCGAAGAGTCCAGCGAGCGATCTATAGCTACCTGGCTATCCGCGATGATATCGATTTCCTTTTCGTAAACTTCCGCTACCAGCTTCAGAAGAGACAGCTTGTCGATCGGCGCCACCGAAACATGATACAGGCCGTTGAGCTGTGGATTCGGGATCACGTAGTCGCGAATGACACGCGCCAGCTCTACGGTTGGAAGCCCGGAAAAAATAGCTTTCTCATAACCCTTGACCGGCCCGTTCTGGGAGAGGAACCAGTCCACCAGCGAATACTGGCTCCCCAGTTCGTGACCAATGATCGAGGTTCGCAGCGTGATGGCATTCAGGTCCGAGTGAAGCTCCCCGATGTACTTGGACTTACCGTAGAGGTCCTCCGCATCGGAGATATCGTCCTCGGTGTACATGCCTTTACGGCCGGAAAACACGCAATCGGTACTGATGTGAATCAAGCGAGAACCGGACAACGCGCACAACTTGGCAATGCGATGCGGCAACATGGCATTGATAGGGAGTGCGGAAAGGGGGTCCTTGGCATCGGCCAATTGTTTGATCAGCCCGACGCAGTTGACAACGACATCCGGCTTGACCCGCGCCAGAACCGAAACCAGTGAGTCCTGGTCAAGCACGTCGACGTTACTGATCAACGAACTGTGCATGTCCTCAGAAAGTATTTTGCGCCGCCCGGATTGCGCAAAGTGCCCCACACCTCAAAGTGCGGGTTTCCATGGAATTGCCTGAACACTGTGCTACCCAGCATTCCGGTGACCCCTAACACGAGAACTTTCATTTTGAGCTACCTTTTAATTCATTGATCCTGCTACTGAGGATTTCGACCAAACGCTGGCTTTGCCGCTGCATCTCGAAATGCTCGAGGTAGTACGCCCGACCCGCCCGTCCCAACGATTCCCGTTCATCCGAAGTCATGCGAAAAAGTTGCTCAATGCAGTTGGCCATACCATCGGCGTCTTGCGCCGCGGTGGTCAGGCCGGCTCCCGCCTCTTGAATGACGCGCGCACCCTCCCCGTCCAGAGCGGCGATGATCGGCCTCCCCGCTGCCAGGTAAGCCTGAACTTTACTGGGGATGGTATAGGAGAACGCCTCATCCTGCTTCAACGTCACCAACAATCCCTCCGCACGGCTGAAAAAATGTGGCATTTCAGTGGCTGCGAAGCGTCCGGCAAGAATAAGGTTGTCCAAAGCCCGGGTTTTCTTCTGGCTTTCAATCCAGCCCAACATACTGCCGCTTCCGACCAAAACAATCCTGAGTTCCGACAAATGGCGAAGCTTGTCAGCAACTTCAACGAGGGTTTCGACCGACTGCGCGGTCCCAAGGTTACCGGCAAAAACTAGACAGAAATGACGTTCGAGCTCCGCGAGCAAGGGTGCAGGAATCCGGGGCTCTTCTACACTCGGCGGTACGTCCTGATAGGAGTTGGGGTAATACACAACCTTGTCAGGCTTGGCATAACGGGCGACTGGCTCTCGAAATGCCCTCGACTGAACAAGAAGCGTATCGACGAAGGCGTAAATGCCTTTCACCAGCCAGCCAACAACGCGCAATATTGCTTTGTTCCTGATGAACCCGGTCGCACTCAAACTCTCCGGCCAAAGATCTTGAACCCATACAACCAGATGACTCTTGAGTTTCCACTTCAAGAAAATCGCCGGGATGACCGATGTAATTGGAGATGGCGCAAATACAAAAATCGCGTCATAAGCCTCCCCTTTTACTGCGCGGGGGTAGTGTTTCAAGCCATTGAAGATAAATGACAGGTAGTTTAATACGAGATTTTTCGCACCTGATGTACCACGTGGCCTGAGTGGTGCACGGAAAACACTGACAGAGGACTCGAACTTTTCTTCCTGGGCCCCGGAAGCACTGTAGCCGCTAAAGACTGCACCATCCGGGTAATTGGGCTTTCCGGTAAGAACTTTTACGACATGGCCCTGGACAGATAATGTTTTGACCAGGTCATTGATAATAAAAGACTCTGGCCAAAAATATTGCGACACCACAAGAACCTTCATTTATCAAACACCTTTTTCTGGGCACACGGCCAATGCCAGCAACTCTGACCATGTTTTTCTTGAGGTTTTTTCCCAGTCAAACTTATCGCTCTGTGTCACCGCCGCAACGGACAGTGACTGTAAAAGATCAGGGCTTGTTAATACTTCAGACAATACGTTATTTATATTTTTTGGATCAAACGGAGAAAAATACAGGGCTGCATCCGCTCCAAATTCCGGCATCGGCATTACGTTGGAGCAGATCATCGGTCTGCCAGAAGCGAGCGCCTCAAGAAGAATATTAGGGCAGTTCTCACACGAAGAGGCAAAGAGATTCAGATAGGCATGATGATAAAGTTCAGGAAGACTCTGATAGGGAATAGCGCCCAATAACAGTACTTTACCTTCAAGACCTAACGTTGCAATGAGGGACTTGACGCGTTCGGCTTCCGGCAGGTTTGTTTCGCCCACAAGAACCAATGGAAATTTGTCACGAAGCTCTTTTGGCAGCTCAGCGTAAGCACTGACCACTTCATGATGATGCTTGTAAACATCAAATCTCGACACATATAAAATGTATTCACCAACTGGTAAAAACTCCGGCCGAGGAACCGCAGAATCGCCATGAGTGCGAAATATCGATCCAATCCCGTGAGGAATCGTAACCGCGTTTTTAATATTGGTTAGTGACTCAATGACACTTCGTGCGTAATTGGAAATAAATATCGTCAAATCTGCTTCGCGCATGCTTTTGAGCATAATACGATTCAACAGCCAGTTTCTCAGGCGCTGCAACCCAAGCGGGATGCTTTTGCGTACTCGCAAATCAAATGGAATCATGTTCCGAAACATCGTTGCAACTTTGCAACCCGCTGGTACAGAGGTGCCCACTACACCGCCGGGACAAAACAGAACGTCAGCCTTCTCAGCCTTCAAAATACCGGGCAGCACCCACCGCTCCCACACGGCTCTCACAATCGGATTTTCAGTCGGCCAGGCAGGTTCGACCCGCCTGATCCTCGGGTGATCCGGCAGCTTGAGTGACGCTGGTGCAAAAACCAGAATCTCGAGATCCGCATGGTCAGGTACGAACTGAAAAAGATTAATCAGATATGTCTGGCCTCCACCAAGACGGGCAGAGAGTGCGTTGAAAACTATCTTCATGGAAAACCTTTTGCTCAATCTGAATTAGTGGCTATTTTTATCGAGCCAGGATTGGAACATTAGAATATTCCACAAATGAAGACTGCGATCGTATGTTCCATTCTGATGCTGGAGCCACGCCGAGCGAATTTTCTGACAATCGAAGTAGCCCTCTCTCTTGAGTCGCTCCTCCGTCAACAACTCCTCTGCCCACTCTTTGAGCGGCCCACGTAACCATTGCGCCAGTGGAATGGAGAAGCCAGCCTTCGGCCTTTCAAAAAATGAAGTAGGAACGTATCGCTTGAGAAGCTCGCGAAGTGGCCATTTCCCCGCACCATTTTTTATCAGTTGGTCTGACGACAAGGAAAATGCGAGCTCTGCAACTCGATGATCAAGCAATGGAGCACGGGTTTCCAGGCTTGCGCTCATCGCGCCACGATCCACTTTAACCAGCAAATCATCAGGTAAATACTGAGAGACGTCCCAGCGACGCATTTCCTCGATGTAATCCACTGCCGACTCCCAAGACGCAACGCCTTGATGTTGAGCATCGATACCCAGGACGACATTGTCGTTCGACTGCCACTGAGACATCAAACCGGTATACATCTGCGCCAGATTTTCAGAGCCTAACAGTTCGGACATTCTGTAGATGCGTCGACCATTAACTTTGGCTCGAAGGCTGCCGGGCAAAACCGAACAGACGTTGTCCCAACCTTTGGACGAAAGCGAGCGAAGTGAATAGGCCATGACCTGGCGTGCAGGCAACGGCAGCTTTTTATGCGCGTCCATAGTCCTGCAGTAATCTGATAGCGGGGATATCCGGCAAAAGCTCATCGCCACCGTCACCGGACAAGGCAACGGATACATGCTGCTTTGTCATCCTGGAGACAAGGATTGTAGGGATTTGAGAGGAGTCAGCAAAAGGCTCGTCGTATATTTCCGGCAAATGCGGAATTATTGAAACAGCATCGTCGGCACCTAGATAAAACTCGGTGTGGTTAGTCCCCAAGTGCTTGGCAATAGCCTTGGCGTATGGTGCTTCATCAAACTCAGGTTCGTTGAAGCCGATCGTATAAGTGTTGATGCTAGTAGAGCTTTGCGATTGCATCAACGAAACGATCAAGCTTGAATCGACGCCGCCCGATAAAAACGCCCCAAGTGGAACATCGGCGATCATTTGCGACTTTACCGCAGCAGACAATCTTTCACCGACCAGGTCTACAACTTCCTTATCGCTGGCCTGCGCCAGCTCGTACTTTAATTCGCCAGCTTGCGGCAACGACCAGTATGAAATGGGCTCTATCGCACAGGAAAACGAGCCAGCACTCAAGTAATGCGCCGGCTCCAGTTTTTTAATGCCTTCATAGATAGACTCCGGAGCCGGAACATAGCCGTACCTTACGAACTTCGCTAACGCATGACGATCAATCCGCAGATCACTGCCAAATGCTGCCTTGATCGCCTTCAATTCGGAGGAGAAAACAAAACGGTTGCCCACAATACCGTAATAGAGTGGTTTTTCTCCCATTCTGTCTCGTGCCAATGTAATCGTTTTGGAAACTTTATCCCAGACAGCAAAGGCAAACATGCCCACCAGATTTTCAAGGGTTTTTTGTACCCCCCATGCACCGAGCGCTGCCAGCAACACTTCTGTATCAGAGTGCCCACGCCAAACACGAGTCAAACCTGACGCAATCAGCTTCTCGCGTAACTCATTAAAGTTATATATTTCACCATTGAAAACAATAATAAACCGCTCATCATCGGAAACCATCGGCTGACTTCCGTGCACCGACAGTTCCAAGATCGAAAGCCGTCGGTGCCCCAGCGACACTCCACTATCGGCATCTGACCAAACTGCTCCATCGTCGGGCCCACGATGTATCAGCGCATCCACCATCTTGCCAACGGCAACGGCGCCCTGCTGATCCAGCTTCCACCCGACAACTCCCGCAATTCCGCACATACCTACTCTCTCAATCCAATGAAATATTAAAACTCACTTCAAAACCCGAACGAGCTTCATCGTGAAGAATAACCCTAACGCCATCACATAAAAAACCAACGAGTTCAGCAAATATATTTCACCGTACCAAACCCAGTGCATGACCGATGCGGCACACAGCATATATAAGAAAATCCGCAAAAAATCATCCTCGCGGCAGCGCGAGTCGATCAACCGCAAGAAGCAGACACTGATGAATCCATTGAGGAAAACACCAAACAATCCGAAATTTTCAAAAGCCACACCAGCAACGTGGATCCCACCGAGTCCGGTAATGTAATACCAGAGGGCCGGATTATCCACCATAATGGGCTTTTCCATACCGAAAGACGAATAGAAAGGGGATGGCGCCAGCGAAAGAAACATGTCGAGGTAGGTCTGACCGTAACGTAGGTGCTCTCCATCCCAGAAATTGGTTAACTGCTGAACAAGCGGTAAAATTATCGCATTCCAAGAGTTAAACAAAAAATACTGTGTAATGTTATCCGACGTTAAGTCCACATCCATACGACTCATTGAGACAACAACACCACTGACGAGCAGAAGGGCCATGAATACAGCAACGAACAACAGAGTTTTAAACTTAATAAATTGATTATAGCGAAACATCAGCCCCACAATAGCAGCGACAACCAGGACAACAAAATCCCGATCCCCCGTCATTGCGTTGGCGATACAATAAGAAAACACTAGTGTTGCGGACAAAAAAAACATCAGTCTGGATGGGTAGGAAAACGCCAAAGCAATGATCGCAATGATGGAAAAAACCACCACTGACTCGATACCCGCGAACATTTCAAGCATTGCGTCCGCGTTTACAAGCCTGAAGCTAATAAAAAAGACTGAAAGCGCAAGGAAGATCAATCCCGCTAACTTGAAGTCCATCGCGAAAAAAAAAGTTTCCTGCTGTGGGGACAAACTTCTGGACGGCACCAACAATGACAGTAAATAGCCAACTAGCCCACCAGCAACCCCAAGGAGCCAGACCAGCGAAAGTCGGAATACTAATAAATCATCCAGATAAAAATCATAGTCCCCAATGGGCCAAAGCGTAATCGTGTTACCCCACAGGCAACTGACAAGACCAAGGAAAGGCACTGAGTAACAAACGGCGTACAATGCGACCAGGTATTTTTTGGATATCAGGCACAGAACGCATTGCGTTAGCAAAATCAGTAAGCACGTCGAAACCAATAATATAACCATTAACCTTGACCAACAAAAGCAAAGCAACTGAACCGTAAACCAGACTGAATGCTGGCCCCAATATTATTATCAGCCATGCGATCTTTACACACATGGCTCACATTCAAGAAACCTATCACTGCACCAACTTGCGGCCACCCAGGACCGCTAGTACAGAAATTTGAGTTGCCAGCGCCAGCACAAAAGACCTGAAAAGGTCGACCGCCAACATATTGCCTTTTAACCCCGCGACTATCGTCAGCGACAAATAAACGAACGCATAAACACAACTACCCAGAAAAACAATCCTGGTCATGTTTTTACTATGCAATATCTGAGTGACGATTGTAGTCGTAAGTCCTATGCCACCCGCCAGTACTGCGTAAGCCAGAAGATCGTTTTTGCTGCAAAAACTACTACCGAGCAAGCACAACCAGTAGCTCTGCGACAAGACCAAAATCAAAGGCAAACAAATTGAAATTGACAGCCCGAGCAACAAGTACAACTTGCTGGCACTATTCCGGTGTCCTGCCAGTTTTACAATGGCATAGGACGTAAGCGAGCTTGGAAGTACAGTTACCAAAATATAAAAAAGAAAGAACAGATTAAAATAACCAACCTCAGACACGTTCAAGCTTGAGTTGGCGAATATCATCAAACAAATAATATGAACAGGTGCCCCGAGAAGCATACTACCGACAATAGTCGGAGCCCCTGAGCGTGAAAGCAATGTCATCATTTGTCGAAAATATGAAGACTCTAGCTCCCCCTTCCCCTCATGACTTAACTTATCTTTCCTTATGGTAAAGAATCCAAATGCAGGAGCAATTAGCGTACAAAATGCGAGGGTTAGAACGACACCCTCTATTTCTCCTCCAATCTTCGCAATGGAAACTACCAGCAGCAATCCAAGCAGACCATGAGCGGCCAGTGCAGCAGCCCATTTCCCTGAGGTATTAAGGGAAAACATCAACCCGGTTATAGTCAAATTGCAAACACAAGCGAAACCTAGAAAAAACGCGCCGATCAGCAAGTAACCAGAGTTCAATTCGTAAGTAGAAGCAGGCGCCGGGAAAATTAAAAGACGATGACACAGAGGGCACCCACAACGATGCCGCCCCATGACATGAGACCCAAGGAAGTGCTGTAATTTACTTGCTCGGCATTTAAGACCGCGTAGCGACTCAACGCTACGCTCAAGCATTCCCCTACCACTGTCGCGATGCCTGTTACGATCGCGTAATGGTAAGAGAATACACCGTACAGCTCGACGCCTAAAATTCGCGCCAAGCTGAATAACAATACAAACATGCAAAGTTTGTTTGCAAGGACAGTGATTGCGCAGATCTCTTTAATCACTAGCTTTAACTTCTTGCAAAAAACGAGACATACCAGCTTGCTGCCTTCAACATACCTTCACCAACTGTGAAAAGTGGCTGATAGCCCAACAGATTTTTTGCCTTATCAATATTCGCCTGCGAGTGCCTTACGTCGCCCGCTCGAAAATCCCGATAGACCATATCCGATGTAGAGTTGAGATCAACGCGAGCCAAAGCATCCTTGATACAGGCAAAAACCTGATTCAATGTTGTCCTGTCACCGACGGCGACGTTGTAAACATTATTCTTTGCTTCCGGCCTGGCACAGGCAGCCAGTATATTGGCTTGAACTGCGTTCTCTACAAAACAGAAGTCTCGACTTGTTTCACCATCACCATTTACGAAAACTTCCTCGTTATTGATCATGGCCGCTGTCCACTTGGGAATCACGGCTGCATAAGCGCCATTCGGATCCTGACGCTTGCCAAATACGTTAAAATAGCGAAGCCCAATGGTATTGAAACCGTATGTACTGGAAAAAACCTCAGCATACAATTCGTTTACATACTTCGTTACCGCATAAGGGGAAAGTGGCTTGCCAATCACACCTTCAACCTTGGGAAGTCCGGGATGATCCCCATAGGTAGAACTGGACGCAGCATACGTAAAGCTTTTTACTTTCGCATCCTTCGCCGCAACCAACATATTCAAAAAACCGTCGATATTGGTGCTGTTCGTTGTAATTGGATCATTGATAGAGCGAGGAACAGAGCCCAATGCTGCCTGATGCAAAACGTAGTCCACCGGAATATCAGTGGCCGCACGAAAAGTCATTGCACTTCTGCAATCGTCAATGTTCCTGATATCGCCGTTTACCAGTACGAAGCGTGCCCATTGCTCAGGACTCACTACCGATTGCACTTCGTCGAGATTACGCTGGTGCCCTGTTGCAAAGTTATCGAGACCTACAACCCGCTGATCTAATTGCAGCAGTGTCTCCAATAAATTGGAGCCAATAAACCCGGCCACCCCCGTAACCAACCAAACCTTTGGGGATTGTTGAATTTCAGCTTTAACTTCTTCGAAACGGGTCATTTGATTCTCGACTTTGTTTTTTCCGGCGGTAACGAATCAGGGCCTTTACAGACCCTGATGTTCAGAGACGCAGATCTGATTGAGAGGCATCCAGTAGGTACTTGAGGTCATAGAGAACGTGCTCCGCCTTACCCAGGCTCCGAATTTGTTCAGCCCCCATCGCAGAGAATTCATTGTGTGCGACAGCCAGAATGATACCGTCGTAAGAATTAATCTTTGGCTGGTCGATAGGAGTGATCGAGTACTCGTGCATTGCTTCCGCAGCATCTACCCACGGATCATAAACATCAACAACAATATTGAATTCAGCGAGTTCATTCACAATATCGATGACTTTAGTATTACGCAGGTCCGGGCAGTTCTCTTTGAACGTCAACCCCATGATCAAGACGCGCGCACCATCAACATGAATCTTACGTTTCAGCATCGCCTTGACAAGTTGAGATACTACATAGGCACCCATACTGTCATTCAAACGACGACCCGCCAAAATGATCTCGGGATGGTAACCAATGGACTGTGCTTTGTGAGTCAGGTAATAGGGATCCACACCAATGCAGTGACCACCTACCAGTCCTGGACGGAAAGGCAAGAAGTTCCACTTCGTTCCCGCCGCCTCCAGAACCGCTTGAGTATCGATACCCATTTTATTAAAAATAAGTGCCAACTCGTTGATCAGGGCAATATTCAAATCGCGCTGCGTATTCTCAATAACCTTTGCCGCTTCGGCAACTTTTATACTCTTGGCCTTATGAGTACCAGCGACAATTATTGTATTATACAAAGCATCGACCAGATCAGCGACCTCTGGAGTGGACCCGGCAGTTACTTTCTTGATGGTAGTAACACGATGCTCTTTATCGCCAGGATTTATCCGCTCAGGGCTATAACCCGCATAAAAATCAACATTAAACTTCAGTCCGGATACTTTCTCCAGCACTGGAACACAGTCTTCCTCAGTTGCGCCAGGATAGACCGTAGACTCATAAATAACGATATCGCCCTTTTTCAAAACACGGCCAATCGACCCGCTGGCTTTAACCAAAGGAGACAGATCAGGCCTCTTATGTTCATCAATCGGGGTTGGAACGGTAACAATAAATATATTGCACGCAGACAACTCATCCAGCACAGAGCTAAAACTTAAACCTGATGCGGAACGCAACTCACAATCAGACACTTCAAGAGTAGCGTCATGACCTGCTTTTAGCGCTTCAATTCGACGCTGGCTGATATCAAATCCGACCACTTGCATTTTTTTGCCAAACTCAACCGCCAGCGGCAAGCCCACATAACCGAGACCCACTATGGCCAACTTCACATCTTCGAGTTTAAGCATTGTTTTCCCTTGCCATTCATCAATATTAAGTCGATCGTAAAAAAGCGCGCAAATTTTGCGCTTTAGAAACAAACATCAGAGCTGCGTAAATTAGAAATTATACCGAAAGTGTCTAGGGGAGCCATAACAATTTTCAGAAAGCCAAGGCAGAGCTCGAACGCCCAACCCCGCTCGCCTGCACGTACCGAGGGCCAAGGATGCGCAGCAAGCCACCGCAGCGCAACAGCCAGTTTTCGTGCGACCTGCATATCACGATGCCGTACACACACTCAAGCCCACACCCGAAAAAACCATGCGGTGCCCGGGAAAAAGGAGTTCACCTTCGAAAAATTATTGTCAGAACTGACACCAGGAAAGTCACCGGAACCAAAGTCCCAACAAGAAACCGATCCATTTCGACTGACCAGACACGTAGCCTACATGCAGCCCAAATATAGTAATGCCCCCCCTCGGCGACTCGTCACTCATGCATATAAAACAAAGAACTGAAACTCAGCTATTCCGGTTTTACAACAAACAACCCACGAAGCAATACGAAAGCAATACCCGTGATCAGGCCAGCAATAACACCCAATACAAGGATCAGCGGCTTGTTGGGTTTCACTGGATTGTCTGGCAATTCCACCGCCCCGTCTTGCCGATAGACAGATACCGATGCTGCCTCTGTTTTCAATCCCTTGAAGAAATAGTATCGATCCTGAAGATCACGCAAATGATCTGTAAAAGGATCATCGGACTTGCGAGCCTGCAAATTTTCAATTTCCGCCTTTAGCGCTTTCGAGCCGCGCATGTACGTAAGCTGACCAGCCTCCCCACCCGCAATAACTGATTGGTTCACTGTGATCGCAGGCGGCTTCTCCAGGCCGATCGACTCAGCGATACGCAGCGCCTCACTCAACCTGACAATCGAATCCTCTCTGGCCTTGCTGCTTTTTTCCCTGGCAGAACTTATCTGCTGCTCCAGATTACGAGCCCGAACCTCAGACTCAATTGAAACGTTCTTGATCATTTCGTTCTTGGCCAATTCACCAGCCTGCGCCACATAGGCAGTGACCCACTCTTTGGCCTTCTCAGGATCGGTAGTCTGCACAACAACCGAATACCTGTCAGAGTTATCCCTAAGTGGCGGAACTACACGCAGCACCTGAGAAAACCTTGAATAAATGACATCCCGGGATTTTTTTTGCTCCTCCAAGGACAAACTCGGCACATACACTTCGTTAAAAAATTCCAGACGAAGCGACTCTGCCTGCAAATACCGCGTATAGATATCATAGACATCCTTAACAGTGTAAGGAACTAACTCTGACTCTCTCATTCGACCGTAGTTAAAGTTGGATATATCATTCTGAGACGGCGGCATCACAAATGCCTTCGCCTCATAGACAGGAGAAACAAGGAAATCATAGCTCGCTGCGAACGCAGCACCTAAAACAACAAAACCGATGACAACAAGTTTTTGCCGAAAAATCGCACGAACAAACCTCTGAAACTCAAAATCTTCTAGCCCATTATCTTTTTTTGAATCAACACGCATATATTGTTAGCCTTATTCACTTAAGCGGTTACGTTAACTACAAAAGCCAGAGCACTTGAGAGCCATCAACGTAAGTCCGGGCAGATAAAGAGGAAACGACAGCGCCTCTTTACTCAACTCACGAAAACACTATATTCAACCCTCGGATGAGCACATTAAAAATACGAGGAAAAATCAATACTCAGCCTATCTTCCGCGCTTCTTCCCACCCAAGAAGTGAGCCACTACAACCCCCCCTCCAAAGATCATTCCCACCAGGAACGAAGCAACTCCAAACATTGATATCTGTAGCTGGGGTGACGGAAAACCGAAAAAGGAAATGACGACAAGCTGCTGGTTTTCCAGCACGAAAAGCAGGCATGCAATTGATATCAACAAGACAAGCCCTGTGATCATGAATCGCTTGATGCGACTTTTATCTCGCCAACTCATCGCCACCTAAACCCTCCTCATCCTCATTTACACGATCACGCAATTCTTTACCTGGCTTGAAATGCGGAACGAACTTGCCGTCGAGACTGACAGACTGGCCGGTTTTCGGATTACGACCGACCCGTGGTGCGCGGTAGTGCAGGGAGAAGCTGCCAAACCCCCGGATCTCGATACGATCTCCAGTAGCCAGGCATTGGGACATTTGCTCAAGCATGGTCTTGATGGCCAACTCCACATCCTTGGATGAGAGCAGCCCTTGATGGGTGACAATTCGTTCGATCAACTCCGACTTCGTCATATTTTTCCCTTCTTTTTCAAGCAGCTAGATCAGCGCTCCAAAGGTTTTAGCACGGCCGCATGATTTTGAACAGCCCGAGTTTTGCCATCCATATCCCTACCCCAAAATGTTTTTCCCCTGGAAGAGGGAAGACCTTTGAGCCATCACAACCTCATCGGCAAACCACCAACATAGTGCGTGTCAGGAAACCTGCCGGGTTGAATCCGAAGGGAAAGACCTCCTCCTCTTCCTTGAGATCATCAGACCTCGCCACAACCTTGTAGCCCGCCCCCTTGCACTCCTTGGCCGCACGCTTGTAACACCTGTCCCAATTCGAACCGAGCCCTGAACAATCAACCTCAACTCCACTTACCCCGCGCACCGCGTGAGTTTTGGCATTGGTAGTACAACCCGCTAGCACCAGCACTGCTACTGCGACAATCAGCTTGTTCATTCACGTCCTTTTGCCAGAAAGCCCACCGGGCGATCATTAGTCTCAGGCTAAAGACTAGCTGCAAATAAGCGCTTGATCTGACTAAACAATCAGACATTTTTTCAGCAGCTTTGGTTCACGACTCGAGCAGCTAAAGCCGGGCGCAGCTCACCAAATCCAGGGCACAAAAAAGGGCGACCGAAGTCGCCCTTTTTTTACAGAAAATCAGAACTTAGTTCTGTTTTTCCATTTGTGCACGCAGCAGGTCACCCAGAGTGGTGGCCACAGGAGCATCAGTAGCTACTGGCTTGTCGCGCAGGCTCTGGATTGCTTCTTTCTCATCTTCAACGTCTTTCGACTTGATCGAGAGCTGAATTACACGGCTCTTGCGGTCAACGCTGATGATCTTGGCTTCTACTTCTTCGCCTTCTTTCAGAACGTTACGCGCGTCTTCAACGCGGTCACGGCTGATTTCGGAGGCTTTCAGAGTCGCTTCGATATCGTCGGCCAGAGTGATGATGGCGCCTTTAGCGTCAACTTCCTTCACGATGCCTTTAACGATGGCGCCTTTATCGTTCTCTTGAACGTACTCGGAGAACGGATCGCTTTCCAGTTGCTTGATGCCCAGGGAGATGCGCTCGCGCTCTGGGTCAACCGACAGGATAACGGTGTCCAGCTCGTCGCCCTTCTTGAAGCGGCGAACGGCTTCTTCGCCCACTTCGTTCCAGGAGATGTCGGACAGGTGAACCAGACCGTCGATGCCGCCGTCCAGACCAATGAAGATACCGAAATCGGTGATCGACTTGATGGTGCCGGAGATTTTATCGCCCTTGTTGAACTGACCAGAGAAATCTTCCCATGGGTTCGATTTGCACTGCTTGATGCCCAGGGAGATACGACGACGCTCTTCGTCGATGTCCAGAACCATAACTTCCACTTCGTCGCCGACTTGTACGACTTTCGAAGGGTGGATGTTCTTGTTGGTCCAGTCCATTTCGGAAACGTGTACCAGACCTTCAACGCCTTCTTCCAGCTCAGCGAAGCAGCCGTAGTCGGTCAGGTTGGTTACACGAGCGGTAACGCGAGTGCTTTCCGGGTAACGGGCTTTG
Source organism: Pseudomonas sp. BIC9C (assembly GCF_034541995.1). Taxonomy (NCBI): domain Bacteria; kingdom Pseudomonadati; phylum Pseudomonadota; class Gammaproteobacteria; order Pseudomonadales; family Pseudomonadaceae; genus Pseudomonas; species Pseudomonas sp. BIC9C. The sequence goes on along the minus strand of NZ_JAWDGM010000003.1, from coordinate 509,674 downwards.
ATAGCAACCCATGGATCTTCACCCAGTTGCTTCAGGCCCAGGGAAACACGATTACGCTCGCGATCGTACTTCAGAACCTTGACATCGATCTCGTCGCCAACGTTGACGATTTCGGAAGGATGCTTGATACGCTTCCAGGCCATGTCGGTAATGTGCAGCAGGCCATCGACGCCACCCAGATCGACGAATGCGCCGTAATCGGTGAGGTTCTTGACGATACCTTTGACTTGTTGGCCTTCCTGCAGGGATTCCAGCAGAGCTTCGCGCTCGGCGGAGTTCTCGGCTTCCAGGACGCTGCGACGAGAAACGACAACGTTGTTGCGCTTCTGGTCCAGCTTGATGACCTTGAATTCCAGCTCTTTGCCTTCCAGGTGCGTGGTGTCGCGCACTGGACGGACGTCAACCAGAGAACCTGGCAGGAACGCACGGATGCCGTTAACGTCGACAGTGAAGCCGCCTTTAACCTTACCGTTGATAACGCCCTTGACCACTTCTTCGGCTGCGAAGGCTGCTTCCAGAACGATCCAGCATTCAGCGCGCTTGGCTTTTTCACGGGACAGCTTGGTTTCGCCGAAACCGTCTTCAACCGAGTCCAGAGCAACGTGAACTTCGTCACCGACGTTGATGTTCAGTTCGCCAGCGTCGTTGTAGAACTGCTCCAGCGGGATCAGTGCTTCGGACTTCAGGCCAGCGTGAACGGTTACCCAGCGAGCCTGGTAATCGATATCAACGATAACACCGGTGATGATGGAGCCTGCCTGAAGGTTCAGGGTCTTTAGGCTTTCTTCAAAGAGTTCCGCAAAGCTTTCGCTCATTTTAATTCCTGTTGATGAGGGCGAAGAATACGCCCATCTCCACACCCCAGACGGTGTGGGTTAGTTTCATTTAAAAGAAGCCACCGCAGGACTATGACTGGTCCCCTGCGGCCTTCTTGGTCACCCGGCGATATCGCGGATGGCGATCTCGCTCATGATGCGTTCCAGCACCTGGTCGATGGACAATTCCGTGGAATCCAGCTGTATGGCGTCAGCCGCCGGTTTGAGCGGGGCTACCGCTCGCTGGGTGTCACGCTCATCGCGCGCACGTATCTCATCTAGCAGACTCGACAGACTAACACCCTCGACCTTGCCCTTCAACTGCAAATATCGACGGCGCGCCCGCTCCTCGGCGCTGGCGGTCAGAAAAATCTTCAGCGGCGCGTCGGGAAACACCACGGTGCCCATGTCGCGTCCATCCGCGACAAGGCCCGGCGCTTCCTGAAAAGCTCGCTGGCGCTGCAGCAGCGCCTCGCGTACAGCGGGCAGCGCAGCCACCTGGGAAGCGCCGGAACCGACGCTTTCGGTGCGAATGACATCGCTGACTTCATCACCTTCCAGGATGATGCGTTGCAACTGACCGTCCGTCGCCGCGATGAACTGCACATCCAGATGAGCGGCGAGTTTCTTCAGCAGCTCTTCATTGGTCAGGTCGACACCATGGTTATGCGCGGCGAAGGCCAGCAATCGGTACAACGCACCGGAGTCCAGCAGGTTCCAGCCCAGGCGCTTGGCCAGAATCCCGGCTACCGTGCCCTTACCCGAACCGCTTGGCCCATCGATGGTGATGACCGGTGCAATGTTGTTCACGACTGAGCCTCTTGCGCCACGCGAATACCGACCTGTGCGCACAGCGCCAGGAAGTTCGGGAACGACGTCGCGACGTTGGCGCAATCATGGATGCGGATCGGGGCACTGGCGCGCAGCGAAGCGACGCTGAACGCCATGGCGATACGGTGATCACCATGACCGTGCACTTCACCGCCGCCGATCTGGCCGCCGTCGATGATGATGCCATCCGGGGTTGGCTCGCACTTGACGCCCAGCGCCAGCAAACCATCGGCCATGACCTGGATGCGATCCGACTCCTTGACCCGCAGCTCTTCGGCACCACGCAACACGGTGCGCCCTTCGGCACAGGCCGCGGCCACGAACAGCACCGGGAATTCGTCGATGGCCAATGGCACCAGCGCCTCCGGAATCTCGATACCTTTGAGTTTAGCTGCCCGCACACGCAGGTCGGCGACCGGCTCGCCACCGACTTCACGCTGGTTTTCCAGGGTGATGTCGGCACCATCAGGCGCAGGATGTCGATCACACCGGTACGAGTCGGATTGATACCGACGTGCTCCAGCACCAGCTCGGAACCTTCGGCGATCGATGCCGCCACCAGGAAGAAAGCCGAGGACGAAATATCACCCGGGACTTCGATGTGGGTCGCGGTCAGCTTGCTGCCGGACTCGACCGATGCGGTCGCACCGTTGACCGTTACCGGGTAGCCGAAGCCACGGAGCATGCGTTCGGTATGGTCGCGGGTCGGAGCCGGCTCGGTCACCGTGGTCTTGCCTTCGGCATACAGACCGGCCAGCAGCAGGCAGGACTTAACCTGGGCACTGGCCATCGGCATGGTGTAGGTCAGCCCCTTGAGCTTGTTGCCACCACGGATGGTCATCGGCGGACGACCTTCAGCGGCGGTTTCGATCACCGCGCCCATTTCACGCAGTGGATTGGCCACGCGATTCATCGGACGCTTGGACAGCGAGGCGTCGCCGGTCAGGGTGCTGTCGAAGTTCTGCGCAGCCAACAGGCCAGACAGCAGACGCATCGAAGTACCGGAGTTACCCAGATAGATCGGGCCCGGCGCGGGCTTCAGACCATGCAGGCCAACGCCGTGAATGGTCACGCGACCGTGATGCGGGCCTTCGATGACCACGCCCATGTCACGAAAAGCCTGCAGGGTCGCCAGGGCATCTTCACCCTCAAGGAAACCTTCGACTTCGGTGACACCCTCAGCGAGGGAACCGAGCATGATCGAACGGTGGGAAATCGATTTGTCACCTGGTACGCGAATCCGACCGGACAGGCGGCCACCAGGTTGAGCCAGGAAAATCAGATCGTTGGAATTCATAGCGTCCACATAGGCCCTGCGGGCCAGGATTTTACTGAAATGCTCGCGGGCAACCCGGGCGCGAGTGAAAACGCCCAATAATTGGTGCCCATCCCCTGCATCGACCGCGTCGCGCAAGGCGTCGAGATCGCTGCGAAATGTATCGAGTGTGCGCAGGACAGCTTCGCGGTTGGCGAGGAAGATGTCGTGCCACATGACCGGGTCGCTACCGGCGATTCTCGTGAAATCGCGGAAACCGCCCGCAGCGTAACGGAAGATCTCAAGATTTTCATTGCGCTTGGCCAGTGAGTCGACCAAGCCGAACGCCAGCAAGTGCGGCAAATGACTGGTCGCAGCCAATACTTCGTCGTGACGTTCGACCTGCATGTGCTCGACATCGGCGCCCAATTCGCGCCACAGACGGTCGACCACCGCCAGGGCAGCCGGATCGGTTTGCTCCAGCGGCGTGAGGATCACTTTGTGGCGACGGAACAGCTCGGCGTTGGAGGCTTCCACCCCACTCTGCTCCGAACCGGCAATCGGATGCCCCGGCACAAAGCAGGACGGCATACTGCCAAATGCTTCGGTGGCAGCGCGCACCACATTGCCCTTGGCGCTGCCGACATCGGTTAGGATCGCTTGCCCCAGATCCATGCCGGCCAGACGCGCGAGCACTTTCTCCATGGCCAGAATCGGCACCGCCAGCTGAATGACGTCGGCGCCCTGACAAGCAGCGCCCAGGTCTTCCTCGCAGCGATCCACCACACCCAACTCGACCGCGAGTTTGCGCGATTGCGGATCGAGATCCACCCCGACCACTTCTCGGCATAGACCGCTTTCACGCAAACCCTTGGCAAACGAACCGCCGATCAACCCAAGACCGACCACCACCAGGCGACCGATCATAGGTTCATCAGATTGCAGCGCAATGACATCAACCACGAGCCAGAACCTTGCTCAGCGCTTCAAGGAAGCGGTTGTTTTCTGCCGGCAGACCGATGGTGATGCGCAGGTGATTCGGCATGCCGTAGTTGGCCACCGGACGCACGATCACCCCTTCATGAAGCAAGCCCTGGAACACCGGGGCTGCGACCTGACCGAGATCGACGCAGATGAAATTGCCCTTGGATGGAATCCAGCTCAATCCCAACTCACGGAAACCGGCTTCCAGTTGCTGCATGCCGGACTCATTCAACTGACGGCTCTGCGCCAGATACTCTTCATCCTTCAACGCCGCACAGGCAGCGGCCAAAGCCAGGCTGTTGACGTTGAACGGCTGGCGCACACGGTTCAGCACATCCGCGACCACCGCCGTGGACAAGCCATAACCCACGCGCAATGCCGCCAGGCCATAGGCCTTGGAGAAGGTGCGGGAAACCAGCAGGTTCGGATAGGCCGCCAGGAAGTCCAGGCCATCCGGCAGATCACTGCCTTCGGCGTACTCGATGTAAGCCTCGTCCAGTACGACCAGCACATGCTCCGGAACATCCTGCAGGAATTCGTCCAGCGCCTCAGCATCGAACCAGGTACCGGTCGGGTTGTTCGGGTTGGCGATGAACACCACGCGGGTGTTGGCATCAATGGCCGCCAGCATGGCTGGCAGGTCATGCCCCCAGTCTTTGGCCGGGATGACCTTGGCCTGTGCGCCGACAGCCTGAGTGACAATCGGGTAGACCGCGAACGCATGCTCGCTGAACACGGCATTCAGGCCAGGTGCCAGATAGGCACGCGCGACCAGTTCCAGGATGTCGTTGGAACCATTGCCCAGCGTGACCTGATCGAGTTCGACACGGCACTGTTCGGCCAACAGTGTCTTGAGCGCAAAACCGTTGCCGTCCGGATAGCGGGTCAGCTCGGCCAGCGCCTCGCGGATGGCCGCCAGCGCCTTGGGGCCGGGGCCCAGCGGGTTTTCGTTGCTCGCCAGCTTGACGATGCTGGCCGGATCGAGGTCCAGCTCACGCGCCAGTTCGTCCACGGGTTTGCCCGGAACGTAAGGCGAAAGTTGTTGCACGCCCGGCTGTGCCAGAGCGAGGAAATTGCCACTCATATGCTACCGCCCCTTAGAGAACTGCTTTCGGGTAGGAACCCAGCACCTTGAGTGCTACTGCTTCCTGTCTGATTTTCTCCAGCACACCTTTGACCAGCGGGTCGCGATGATGGCCGACGAAATCGATGAAGAACACATAGGTCCATTTACCGCTGCGCGACGGACGAGTCTCGATTCGTGTCAGATCGATGCCGTTGTCGTGGAACGGCACCAGCAATTCATGAAGCGCACCCGGTTTATTGCTCATCGAGACGATGATGGATGTCTTGTCGTCGCCAGTCGGTGGCACTTCCTGATTGCCGATCATGAGGAAGCGCGTGGAGTTATCCGGGCGATCCTCGATCTTCTCGGCCAAACGGGTCAGCCCGTACAGGCCGGCCGCCATGTCGCCGGCAATCGCCGCCGAGTTCCACTCACCCTTGACCCGCTTGGCCGCTTCAGCGTTGCTGGACACCGCCACGCGCTCGACATTCGGGTAATGGGCGTCCAGCCACTTGCGGCACTGGGCCAGTGACTGGGCGTGGGAGTAAATGCGGCTGATGCTGTCGGTCTTGGTGTTTTCACCGACCAACAGGTGATGGTGGATGCGCAGCTCGACTTCGCCACAGATCACCATGTCGTGTTCGAGGAAGCTGTCGAGGGTGTGGTTGACCGCGCCCTCGGTGGAGTTTTCCACCGGCACCACGCCAAAGTTCACCGCACCGGCCGCCACTTCACGGAACACCTCGTCGATCGCCGCCATCGGCTTGCTGATCACGGCGTGGCCGAAGTGTTTCATGGCCGCCGCCTGGGTGAAGGTGCCTTCTGGGCCGAGGTAAGCCACTTTCAGCGGCTGCTCGAGCGCCAGACAGGAAGACATGATTTCACGAAACAACCGCGCCATCTCTTCGTTGCCCAGCGGCCCCTGGTTACGCTCCATGACACGTTTGAGCACCTGAGCTTCGCGCTCGGGACGATAGAACACCGGCACTTCGCCTTCGGCCAGCGAGGCCATCTTTACTCGCGCGACTTCCTGGGCGCAGCGCGCACGCTCACTGATCAGCTCCAGGACCTTTTCGTCCAGGGCATCAATGCGCAGACGCAGTGCCTTGAGTTCTTGCTCAGACATTAGCCGTGTTCCTTCTCGAACTCTGCCATGTACGAAACCAGCGCGTTGACGGCGTTGATGTCGACGGCGTTATAGATGGAGGCGCGCATGCCGCCCACGGAACGGTGCCCCTTGAGGTTCAACAGGCCACGCTCGTCGGCACCCGCCAGGAACGGCTTGTCCAGACGATCGTCAGCCAGGCGGAACGGCACGTTCATCCACGAGCGGTCCGACTTGTTGATCGGGTTGCTGTACAGGCCGCTGGCATCGATGAAGCCGTACAGCGTGCGCTGCTTGACTTCGTTGAGCTTGCCGATGGCCTCGACGCCGCCCTGTTCTTTCAGCCACTCGAACACCAGACCGGACAAGTACCAGGCCAGGGTCGGCGGAGTGTTGTACATCGAACCGTTATCGGCCGCGATCTTGTAGTTGAGCATAGTCGGGCACAGGGAACGAGCCTTGCCCAGCAGGTCTTCGCGAACGATGTTGACGACGATACCGCTCGGGCCGATGTTTTTCTGGGCACCGGCGTAGATCATGCCGAAACGCGAAACATCAATCGGGCGCGACAGGATGTCCGAAGACATGTCGGCGACCAGCGGAACATCACCGGTTTCCGGAATCCATTGGAATTCCAGACCGCCGATGGTTTCGTTCGGCGCGTAATGGACATAGGCCGCGTCTTTCGACAGCTTCCATTCGTTCTGGCCGGGAATGGCGAAATAGTCGTAAGGCTTGGCGGTACCGGCAACATTGACGTGGCCGTAGCGCGAAGCTTCTTCGATGGCTTTCTGCGACCAGATACCGGTGTCGATATAGTCGGCCGAGCCGTTTTCCGGCAACAGGTTCAGAGGAATCTGAGCAAATTGCTGGCTGGCGCCACCTTGCAGAAACAGCACTTTATAGTTCGAGGGGATATTCAGCAGATCACGCAGATCCTGCTCGGCCTTGGTGGCAATGGACACGAACTCATCGCTGCGATGGCTCATTTCCATGACCGACAGACCCTTGCCGTGCCAGTCGAGGAGTTCACCCTGGGCGCGCTGCAGGACAGCTTCGGGAAGCGCCGCAGGACCGGCACAGAAGTTATAGGCTCTCTTGCTCACATCCAATCTCGCTCTGATTTGGGGGTATCACGCAATAAATCGCATTATCAGCCGACACCGGATCCCTGTTGAACAGGGATTTGTGGGAGCGAGCCTGCTCGCGATTGCATCACCGCGATACTTCAGACGCACCGCAGCGCCTGCATCGCGAGCAGGCTCGCTCCCACAAGGGATCTCCGGAGGTGTCGATATTTCTTTACGGACAAACAACAAGGGGGCGAATTTTCATCCGCCCCCTCATATCCACTTACTCTTGTGGTTCTTCGTCAGCAGCGGCATCGAGTTGCTGGTCTTCGGCAACGTCGTCGATCACGACTTCACCGACAAACCCTTCACCCTCTTCGCCTTCCAGCTCTTCACCCTCGACTTCCGACGGCTCCTGAACCCGCTCCAGCCCGACCAGCGTTTCGTCGTTGGCCAGCTTGATCAGGGTCACGCCCTGGGTGTTGCGACCCAGGCTGGACACTTCGTCGACACGGGTGCGCACGAGGGTGCCCTGGTCGGAAATCAGCATGATTTCCTCGCCGTCGAGCACCTGAACCGCACCGACCAGACGGCCGTTACGCTCGTTGCTGACCATGGCGATAACGCCCTGACCGCCACGCTTGTACTCAGGGAACTCGGTGATCGCCGTGCGCTTGCCAAAACCACGCTCGGAAGCGGTGAGGATCTGGCTGCCTTCTTCTGGAATCAGCATGGAAATCAGCTTCTGGCCTTCCGGCAGGCGCATGCCGCGCACACCGCGGGCGGTACGGCCCATGGCGCGAACATCGGACTCCTTGAAGCGGGTGACCTTGCCGCCATCGGAGAACAGCATCACTTCGCGTTCGCCGTCGGTGATGGCCGCGGAAATCAGCACGTCGCCTTCGTCCAGTTCCAGCGCGATCAGGCCGACACTGCGTTGACGGCTGAAGGATTCCAGCGGGGTCTTCTTCACGGTGCCGTTGGCGGTGGCCATGAAGATGTAGTGACCTTCGGTGTATTCCTCGACCGGCAGCATGGTGGTGATGTACTCACCGTCGTCCAGCGGCAGCAGGTTGACCAGCGGACGGCCACGGGCAGCGCGGGACGCCTCTGGGATTTCGTAGGTTTTCAACCAGTACACCTTGCCCTTGCTGGAGAACAGCAGCAGCGTGGTGTGACTGTTGGCAACCAGCAGGTGAGCGATGTAGTCCTCATCCTTCACGCCGGTTGCCGACTTGCCTTTACCGCCACGACGCTGGGCCTGGTACGCAGCCAGCGGCTGGGTCTTGGCGTAGCCACCGTGGGAAATGGTCACGACGCGCTCTTCTTCCGGGATCATGTCACCCAGGGTCAGGTCGAGACGGGCATCGAGGATCTCGGTGCGACGCACGTCGCCGTATTCGGCGCGGATCACTTCCAGCTCTTCGCGGATCACTTCCATCAGGCGCGTGGCGCTGTTGAGGATGCGGATCAGCTCGCCGATCTGGTTGAGGATCTCTTGATACTCGGCCAGCAGTTTTTCGTGCTCCAGACCGGTCAGGCGGTGCAAACGCAGTTCCAGAATGGCTTGCGCCTGTTCTGGCGACAGGAAGTACTTGCCGTCGCGCAGACCGTATTGCGGATCGAGGTTTTCCGGACGGCACGAATCGGCGCCGGCACGCTCGACCATCGCCACCACAGCCGAGGATTCCCAAGGGGTGCTGACCAGCGCTTCCTTGGCTTCCGATGGCGTTGGCGACGCCTTGATCAGGGCGATGACCGGGTCGATGTTCGACAGGGCTACCGCTTGACCTTCAAGGATGTGACCACGCTCGCGCGCCTTGCGCAGCTCGAACACGGTGCGGCGGGTAACCACTTCACGACGGTGACGGACGAAGGCTTCCAGCAGGTCCTTGAGGTTCAGGATCCGCGGACGGCCGTCGATCAGCGCGACGATGTTGATACCGAACACCGCTTGCAGCTGGGTCTGGGCGTAGAGGTTGTTGAGAATGACCTCAGGCACTTCGCCGCGACGCAGCTCGATCACCACGCGCATACCGTCCTTGTCGGACTCGTCGCGCAGTTCGGTGATGCCTTCAAGCTTCTTCTCCTTGACCAGCTCGGCGATCTTCTCGATCAGACGCGCCTTGTTCAGCTGGTAAGGGAGTTCGGTGATGACGATCTGCTGACGACCACCGACCTTGTCGATGTCTTCGATGATCGAGCGGGCGCGCATGTAAATGCGACCGCGACCGGTGCGGTAGGCTTCGATGATACCGGCGCGACCGTTGATGATCGCGGCAGTCGGGAAGTCCGGACCGGGAATGTATTGCATCAGTTCATCGACGGTCAGCTCGGGGTTGTCGATGAGCGCCAGGCAACCGTCGATGACTTCACCGAGGTTGTGCGGCGGAATGTTGGTCGCCATGCCCACGGCGATACCGCTGGAGCCGTTGACCAACAGGTTGGGAATACGGGTCGGCATGACCGCCGGGATCATCTCGGTGCCGTCGTAGTTCGGCACCCAGTCCACGGTTTCCTTGTGCAGGTCAGCCAGCAGCTCGTGCGCCAGCTTGGTCATGCGCACTTCGGTGTATCGCATGGCCGCGGCGTTGTCGCCGTCCACCGAACCGAAGTTGCCCTGGCCGTCTACCAGCAGGTAGCGCAGGGAGAATGGCTGCGCCATCCGAACGATGGTGTCGTACACCGCGGTATCACCGTGCGGGTGATACTTACCGATCACGTCACCGACAACACGGGCAGATTTCTTGTACGGCTTGTTGAAGTCGTTGCCCAGCTCGCTCATCGCGAACAGCACGCGCCGGTGCACGGGCTTCAAGCCATCGCGCGCATCCGGCAGTGCCCGCCCGACAATCACGCTCATCGCGTAGTCGAGGTAGGACTGCTTCAGCTCGTCTTCGATATTGACCGGGAGGATTTCTTTGGCCAGTTCGCCCATGAGAAGCCTGATTCCTTTTTCTGGTGAAACTTCGTCAGGACCAACGAAGCTCGTCGATACAGGCTTAGTGCCATGCACCGACTTACGACAAATCAACGAGTTATGCCATGGATCTGCGCAGTACGGGTCGCCACTTCGGGCAACCCTGGAAACCGCCGGATGTTATCACAAGAGCCGCCACGCACCTATCCCCTAGATGCGCATGGAGAGTAGTTAGTTGACCGATGACAGGCTTGAAGGGGACGAGAGGGGCTTAGAGCTGTGTTGAATGAAGAATTCGTGACTGATTCGAGCTGATTTGTTGGTTTTAGGGCCTCTTCGCGGGCAAGCCCGCTCCCACAGTTTTTTTGAACGCCAAAGAACAGTGTGGGAGCGGCGGTGCGGCGATCCGACTTGCCCGCGATGACGATTTATCAGGCGCCAGACAGATCAATGCAGGCGCTTACGGCACATCAACTGCGCCATCTTCGCCGTATCCGGGCGCTCGACGATGCCTTTTTCGGTGACGATCGCATCGATCAGGTCCGCCGGTGTCACATCGAACACCGGATTGAACGCTTCGACATCCGCGCCGACCCGCTTGCCACCGACCTCCAGCAACTCGCGACCATCACGCTCCTCAATCGGAATGTCATCGCCACTGGCCAGGTTCATGTCGATGGTCGAGCTCGGCGCCACCACCATGAAGCGCACGCCGTGGTGCATGGCGTTGACCGCCAGTTGATAGGTGCCGATCTTGTTGGCCACGTCGCCATTGGCGGTGATCCGGTCAGCGCCGACGATGACCCAGGTAGGGCCCTTGGTCTTCATGATATGCGCCGCGGCGGAATCGACATTGAGGGTCACGGGAATGCCTTCATTGGCCAGTTCCCACGCGGTCAGCCGCGAGCCCTGCAGCCATGGGCGGGTTTCGTCGACATACACCCGCTCGACCATGCCCTCGATGTATGCACCACGAATCACCCCCAGCGCCGTGCCAAAGCCGCCCGTGGCCAGTGCGCCGGTGTTGCAGTGGGTCAGGATCGCCTGGGCATTGCCCTGATGCTTGCGGATCAGGTCGACACCCAATTGCGCCATGGTCAGGTTGGCTTCGCGATCACTTTCGTGAATGGCGATGGCCTCGGCCTCCAGCACCTCCAGCGGATCGGCATTGTCTTTCAGGCGATCGAGCCGATCATGCATGCGCCCCAGCGCCCAGAACAGGTTGACCGCAGTGGGACGGGAATCGGCCAGCAGCGCAAAATCCTCTTCCAGCGCCGCGTACCAGTCGCCACCTTCGGCAATCCGGGCACGAGCCGCGAGCACGATGCCATAAGCGGCGCTAATGCCGATGGCCGGCGCGCCACGCACCACCATCGAGCGAATGGCCTCGGCCACACCGGCTGCACTGGTGTAGGCGATCCAGGTTTCCTCGAACGGCAAAATGCGCTGATCCAGCAGATGGAGAGCGCCATCACGCCAATCGATGGCCTTTACCTTTTCCGCAGCCAACAGTCGATCGCGCATCCCTCACCCCGCACTCATGAACAAAAGCCGCCGATTATAGCGATCCCCCGGCGAAGACGCTCGGGTATACTTCGCCATCCTTTACAAAAGCACTGGAACCGACCCTCGATGCCGAACACTGCCGCTGCGCTCGACCTGTTATTGCTGCCGACCTGGCTGGTACCCGTCGAACCCGCTGGTGTTGTCCTCAAGGAACATGGCGTGGGCATCCGTGATGGATGCATCGTGTTTATCGGCCCACGTTCCGCCGCGCTGAAGCTTAACGCAACCGAAACCCGCGAGTTGCCCGACATGTTGCTCAGCCCCGGCCTGATCAATGCCCACGGGCACGCGGCGATGACGCTGTTCCGTGGCCTGGCCGATGACCTGCCATTGATGACCTGGCTGGAAAACCACATCTGGCCCGCAGAAGCCAAGTGGGTCGACGAGGATTTCGTGCGCGACGGTACGGACCTGGCCATCGCCGAGCAGATCAAAGGTGGCATCACCTGTTTCTCTGACATGTATTTCTTCCCGAAGGTTGCCAGCGAGCGCGTGCACAACAGCGGCATTCGCGCGCAGATCGCGATTCCGATCCTCGACTTCCCTATTCCAGGCGCCGCTACCGCGGACGAAGCCATTCGTCAGGGCGTTGAACTGTTTGGCGATCTCAAGCACCACGAGCGCATCAAGATCACCTTCGGCCCCCATGCACCCTACACCGTAGGCGACGAAAACCTGGAAAAAATCCGGGTGATCGCCGAGGAACTGGACGCCTCGATCCACATGCATGTGCATGAAACCGCGTTCGAAGTGCAGCAATCGGTCGAGCAGCGCGGTGAACGCCCACTGGCCCGCCTGGCGCGCCTGGGCTTGCTGGGGCCGCGCTTCCAGGCGGTTCACATGACCCAGATCAGCGATGAAGACCTGGCGCTGCTGGTAGAAAGCAACAGCAATGTGATTCATTGCCCGGAGTCGAACCTGAAGCTGGCCAGCGGATTCTGCCCGGTCGAGCGTTTGTGGCAGGCCGGGGTCAATGTCGCGGTCGGCACCGATGGCGCGGCGAGCAACAATGACCTGGACCTGCTCGGCGAAACCCGCACCGCAGCCCTGCTGGCCAAGGCTGTCGCCGGCTCGGCCACCGCGCTGGATGCGCATCGCGCCTTGCGCATGGCCACCCTCAACGGCGCCCGGGCACTGGGTATCGAAGCCCAGGTCGGCTCGCTGGAAATCGGCAAAGCGGCGGACATGGTGGCTTTCGACCTCTCCGGCCTGGCCCAGCAACCGGTCTACGACCCGGTTTCGCAGCTTATATACGCCACCGGCCGCGACTGCGTGAAACACCTTTGGGTGGCCGGCAAGCAGTTGCTCGATGACCGTCGCCTGACACGTCTTGATGAACAACAGCTAGGCACTGTTGCGAAGGCCTGGGGCCAGCGCATCAGCGGCCGTACCGAATCGTAAGCACCCTGGAGCACAATCCGGGGCAACAGGATTTTTCAAGTTTTAGAGGACTTAAACCATGAGCAACGTCGACTACGCCGAAATCGCCAAATTCGAAGCCCTGGCCCATCGCTGGTGGGACCGCGAAAGCGAATTCAAACCGCTGCACGACATCAACCCGCTGCGAGTCAACTGGATTGACGAGCGGGTCAATCTGGCCGGTAAAGGTCCTCGACGTCGGTTGCGGCGGCGGCATCCTCAGCGAAGCCATGGCCCAGCGCGGCGCGACCGTCATGGGGATCGACATGGGTGAAGCGCCGTTGGCGGTTGCCCAGTTGCATCAGCTGGAGTCGGGCGTCAACGTCGAATACCGGCAGATCACCGCCGAAGCCCTGGCCGAGGAAATGCCCGAGCAATTCGACGTGGTCACCTGCCTGGAAATGCTCGAGCACGTGCCGGATCCGTCGTCGGTCATCCGCGCCTGCTTCCGCATGGTCAAGCCCGGTGGCCAGGTGTTCTTCTCCACCATCAACCGCAACCCGAAGGCGTACCTGTTCGCCATCGTCGGCGCCGAATACATCATGAAGTTGCTGCCGCGCGGCACCCACGACTTCAAGAAATTCATCCGCCCTTCCGAACTCGGCGCCTGGAGCCGCATGGCCGGCCTGACCGTCAAGGACATCATCGGCCTGACCTACAACCCGCTGACCAAGCACTACAAGCTGGCCTCCGACGTGGACGTCAACTACATGATCCAGACCCTGCGCGAGGAGTAAGCCGATGCCTATCAGAGCAGTTCTTTTCGACATGGACGGCACCCTGCTCGACACCGCGCCGGACTTCATTGCGATCTGTCAGGCGATGCGTGCCGACCGCGGCTTGCCGCCGATGAACGACAAGCACATCCGCGACGAGATTTCCGGCGGTGCCAGGGCAATGGTCGCAGTGACCTTCGCCATGGACCCGGAATCGTCGGGGTTCGAGGAATTGCGCCAGGAGTTCCTGGAACGCTACCTCGTGGGTTGCGCCGTTCACAGCAAGCTGTTCGACGGCATGGCTGAATTGCTCGCCGATATCGAGAAATCCAACCTGATCTGGGGCGTGGTCACCAACAAGCCACTGCGTTTCGCCGAACCGATCATGCAACAGCTGGGGCTGGCCGAGCGGTCGGCGCTGCTGATCTGCCCGGATCACGTGAAGAACAGCAAACCAGACCCGGAGCCGCTGATCCTCGCTTGCAAGATGCTCGACCTGGATCCGGCCAGCGTGCTGTTCGTCGGCGATGACCTGCGCGACATAGAGTCCGGCCGCGATGCCGGCACCAGGACTGCTGCGGTGACCTTCGGCTACATCCACCCGGATGACAACCCGCGACACTGGGGAGCGGACGTAGTGGTCGATCATCCGCTGGAGTTGCGCAAGGTGCTCGATAGCGCCCTGTGTAGCTGCTAAGCCGAACCGCTTTTTTGTAGGAGCGAGCTTGCTCGCGAAAAACCCGAGAACGCCGCAGGGTGTCAGGCTTGTCGCGTAATCGTTGACGACCATCGCGAGCAAGCTCGCTCCCACAAGGATCGCGTCGCCCCTATTCTGATTTGTCGAGGTTTTTATGTTTGATTATTCCGCCCGCCCTGAACTGCTCAAGGACCGGGTCATCCTGGTCACCGGCGCCGGTCGCGGCATCGGCGCCGCAGCGGCAAAAACCTACGCCGCCCACGGCGCCACCGTGCTGCTGCTGGGCAAAACCGAAGCCAACCTGACCCAGGTCTACGACGAAATCGAAGCCGCCGGCCACCCACAACCGGCGGTAATCCCGTTCAACCTCGAAACCGCCCTGCCCCATCAATACGATGAGCTGGCAGCGATGATCGAAACCGAATTCGGCCATCTTGACGGTTTGTTGCACAACGCTTCGATCATTGGCCCGCGCACGCCGATCGAACAGCTGTCCGGCGAAAACTTCATGCGGGTCATGCAAGTCAACGTCAACGCCATGTTCATGCTCACCAATACGCTGCTGCCGCTGCTCAAGCTGTCGCAGGATGCCTCGGTAGTGTTCACTTCCAGCAGCGTCGGCCGCAAGGGACGTGCGTATTGGGGCGCTTACGGCGTCTCAAAATTCGCCACTGAAGGCCTGATGCAAACCCTGGCTGACGAAGTCGATACCGTGGCCCCGGTACGCTCCAACAGCATCAACCCGGGCGCTACCCGCACCAGCATGCGCGCCCAGGCCTACCCCGGTGAAAACCCACTGAACAATCCGACGCCCGAGGAGATCATGCCGGTCTACCTTTACCTGATGGGCCCGGACAGCACCGGTATCAATGGTCAGGCGTTCAACGCCCAGTAACGACCGTACGTCGCTTTTCTGCTGCCGCGCCGGCTTCCCGCCGCGGCACTCGAAGGCTCTCCAATTCAGGCCAGGCACTTGTCAAACAAACGTCACACGAAGCGCCTTGCAGGTCAAAGACAAGAAGCAACCAATTGATTTAACACATATTTTATTAAGATGAACCGAATGGCACGACTTTCGCTCTAAGTTTGCTCAAACACGCAACGTGAAAGCAGACGGGGGGGTGAAGCTTGAGTGGAGAAGTTACTCATCTTCTACAAAGCGGATTAAACTTGTACGAAATGTCCTACGGGACTGACGGACCAGTACGACGCGCAGCCCTAAGCCGCTCTCACCCTGCTTGTAAGACAGCCTTACTGCTTAGGGGCGCACGCCTTATGAAACCACCTTCCCAGACCAACGCAATTGACTTCGATAGTGCCAAATTGCAGCGCCTGGGCTTTGGTCAGCAGCAGCCTCTTCTGGAAAGGCCTGTCAGTCTTGCGCAAATGCGCCAGCAACTGAGCCTGCAGCTGCAAACCAGTCTGGAGCCGCAACGCATTCTCGGAACGTTCTATCGCGAGATTCAACGATTGGTGCCGCTGGACGCCTTGTGCTACCAGCACAAGAGCAGCGACCTGCGCCTGGAGTTCGGCCAGCGCGGCCACCATTCCATCAGTTACAGCCTTAGCCACGAAGGCGAGCACCTGGGCGAGCTGGTTTTCCGCCGCAATCAGCGTTTCAGCGAACAGGAACAGGGCAATCTCGAATCACTGCTGGCCGCGCTGCTTTTCCCGATGCGCAACGCGCTGCTTTACCGTACCGCCACCCAAAGCGCACTGCGCGACCCGCTGACGGGCACCGGCAACCGCATCGCCATGGACCAGACGCTGCAAAGGGAAATCGAGCTGTCCCGGCGCCATCTGCAACCGTTGTCGGTGCTGATGCTGGACATCGATCATTTCAAGCAAGTCAATGACATCCATGGCCACAGCACTGGCGATGATGTGCTCAAGGCGGTCGCTGCCTCGATCAAACACCAGCTGCGCAACGTGGACATGGTGTTTCGCTATGGCGGTGAAGAGTTCCTGATACTGCTGTCGAACACCAGCCGCGAGGCCGCGGCCATGGTCGGTGAACGGCTGCGGTTTGCAGTGCAATCTGAAGAATACCTGGCCGATGGTCATGCGATCTTGCTGACGGTCAGCCTCGGCTGTTCGACCCTGTTGCCCGGCGAGTCTGCCGAAAGCCTGTTGCGACGGGCAGACAGCGCGCTGTATGTGGCCAAGCGCGAAGGTCGTAACCGGCTGGAGATGGCGGGCTGATTTTTCAGCCACAACACAAAACAATGTGGGAGCGGGCTTGCTCGCGAAGGCGGTGTATCAGGTGGCATGGATGTCACTGATATTCCGCCTTCGCGAGCAAGCCCGCTCCCACAGTTTTTATTGCGTGATTTATGAATCAGCCTTCGACCAGTGCCATCCGTTCACGAAAGACCGGCGCTCTCTCTGCATGCTCCAATTGCATGCAACGCTCAAGAAACAGGTACATATAGTCGTAGCTCTTGCAAACAGCCTGGCGCAACTCCACCTGCAGGGATTTGCTCGGGTTGGTGCCCGCCAGGGTGCAAATGATTTCCAGGGCTTCCCATGGATGGGCATCGTCGTACTGGGCGTGCATCTTCAGCCACTTCATCGCACGCTTGCGATCTTCCTCGGGGAACGAGGTGGCGTAGATACCGTTGGAACAAACGACCGCCGACCATTCCCCGGTCGCACCTTCGATGGCGTAGTTGGTGGCAGCAATCGCTACGATCAGCGAGTCAGCTGAACTGGTGTGCCAACACCAATGGCTCAGGGCGTGAAGCTCCGGTGCAACCTGCTGTGCCTGCAGGTCTTCCAGGCTGACACCGTGCGCGCGACTCCAGTGCACCCAGTAATCGGCGTGGTTCAATTCGACGCGGATATTACGCATCAGCCAGCGACGGGCCATGTCTTCGCCGGGATGACGGGCAAAGCGGGTCTTGGTCAGGTTTTGTGCCATATACAACGCAAACTGTTCGACCACTGGCCAGCCACCGATCAGGTACTGGCGCATGGTCTTCGCACTGAGTCTGTTGTCTCGCATGCGTTGGTACAGTTCGTGTTCGACAACCCGGCGCTTGCTCTCGCTGCAGTCCTGGATCAGGCGCTGGGCCCAGGCAGGGTAACTTGCAGCTTCCATGAGCGGTCCGGTTCGGTTGAATGTGTCGATCACTGTCGAGCTCCTTTGGATTGTGATTGTAAGACCGACAGGAGTTTCAACGGAACGTGCCAGGTGCCCTGAACAACAGAGGCTGAGGCCTGGCAGGACGACTTAGCAAGCTATCGCTGGTAAACAGATGCGGGCGTTCAATCACATACCCTTGAGCGTAATCCACCCCGATTTCCAGCAATGCCTGCTCGATCTGGGGCGTTTCGACAAACTCGGCAATCGTGCGCTTACCCATCACATGGCCGATGTGATTGATCACTTCGACCATGGCGCGGTTAATCGGGTCGTCCAGCATATCCTTGACGAAACTCCCGTCGATCTTCAGGAAGTCTACAGGCAAATGTTTCAGGTAGGCGAATGAGGACATTCCGGCACAAAAATCGTCCAGTGAAAAATGGCATCCCAAGCCTTTGAGTTCATTAATGAATCGAATGGCGCTGCCAAGATTTGAAATAGCACTGGTCTCAGTAATTTCAAAACAAATCATTTCAGGCGGAATCGAATACGTCACAAACTGTTCGCGCAGGAAGTCCAGGAATGCCTCATCCCCGATCGTCGTGCCTGACAGATTGATCGCACACATGGCCAACGGCCCATGACCTTGCTCGGCTCGGCATTGGGCAATGATCTTGAACACGTTTTGCACAACCCAACGATCAAGCGAGCTCATCAGGCCATAGCGTTCAGCGGCCGGAATGAAGCTGTCGGGCAAGATCATCCGCCCGGCTTCATCATGCAACCGCAGAAGAATTTCAATGTGCCCGCCGTCCTGACCGATATGACCCAAGGGGGCGATTTCCTGGGCGTACAGGCAAAAGCGGTCCTCCTCAAGCGCCATGTGCAAACGCTGCACCCAGGCCATTTCGCCGAAACGCAGGGACAACTCCGAGTCATCCGGATGATAGACCTGGACCCGGTTCCGGCCCTTTTCCTTGGCCATGTAGCATGCCATGTCGGCAGCACGCAGCGAGGCTTCGAGCGTCGTCGGATTCTGTGCGACATGGACCAGCCCGATACTGACAGTGGTGACGAAAGGCCGGCCCTTCCAGACGAAATGCAGATTCTGCACAGTCTGGCGCAGGCTCTCGGCAATTTTCTCCGCCGCTTCCGGTGCACAGTTCTCCAGCAGGATGCCGAACTCGTCGCCGCCAAGGCGCGCCAGGGTATCGCCTTCACGCAGCCCCGACTGCAACAAGGCACAGATATGCCGCAACAGTTCATCGCCCGCCGCGTGGCCGCAGGTATCGTTGACCAGTTTGAATTGATCCAGATCGAGGAACATCAGGGCATGGCGACCCGAGTAGCGGGTCAGGTTGTGCAGCGCCTGTTCCAGGCGATATTCGAATTCGCGGCGGTTAGCGAGGCCGGTCAAGGCATCGTGGGTCGCCTGCCACGACAGATTGGCGATGTATTGCCGCTCCTGGGTCATGTCATGCAGCACCAGCACCGTCCCGCTGACTTTACCGGCATTGCGGATTGGCGCGCCCACCAATGTGACCGACACCGTGCTGCCGTCCAGGCGTTGAATCAGCCTGGAGTGCTCACTGCCGCCACTGAGCTGGCCGCTGAGAATATGCTCGATCAGGGTGAAACCATCGGTCTGCGCATTTTCATCCAGCAGGTTGAACAGCGCCGCCAGCGGCAATCCTGTCGCCTGCTCGGCCTTCCAGTGGGTCAACGCCTCGGCCGCCGGATTCATGTAGGCAATCGCACCGGAAACGTCCGTGGTGATCACTCCGTCACCAATTGATTGCAGGGTGATCTGCGCCCGCTCCTTCTCCAGTTGCAGCGCATCGGCGAAGGCATGGCGCTGCTTGAGCAGCTTATGAGTGCGCATCAAGGCCAATGCAATCAGGCCCAGGGCGGTGGCCAGATTCGTCACCAACAACAGACGCAGAATCACCCGCGAACCTTCGCCCAGGGCATCGCTGAACGCTTTCGCTGCCGGCGTCACGCCGTCATTGATGGCGAAAATCTGCTCCTTCCAGCGCTGCACATCCGCACCGGAGGCCGGGCTGGAGGTGATGTGCTGATGCATTTCCCGTGCTATGTCATCGAGCTGGACCAGATAGGCATCACCCACGGTCCAGAGGTCGATGGCTTTTTCGAGGTAACTGAAGTGACGAAAGTTGAGGTACAGCCAAATCAGACTGGCGACATCGTCAGGATGATTGCCGCCCTTGAGGATCGCCACACGTGCGGCCTCGATGTCCGGCGGCTGATTATCCAGCGCCACACGCAACTCATGCCCGCCCTGAGGCACGGAAATGGCGTTCTGGTATTTATGAAAAATCGCTTCGTCGGCGCTGTCGGCGTAGAGATTGAGGTAATAGATGGCGTCTTTCTGGCCCTTGGACCAGAGGCTTTCGCCCGCAACATAGCCGCGAACCGCCGACAGCACATAAAGGCTAACGCCACCCAATAAGGCTTGAAACAACACAACGGCGATAAATGGCCAGACGATGCCCAACAACCGTGGCGTTCCGAGAGTCCGCGTTTGATTCATGAGGTCCCTTGATTTAGCACCGCTAGCTCGTCTTCCGGACGAAATCGCTTTAGCTAGACTAGGTTGCGATTTCGGTCCCGGCAAGCGACAAGCTATGCCCGGAGGGAGTATCGCGGCCATCGAATTCGGTCGCGATAATGTTTTTTATAGTTTTGAAGTGGCGCCCTGCAACCTTGATGTCGTCTTGCTACATTCGCTGCAAATGACCGTAAAGCTTGGCGTACAGACCACCGTCGGCAATCAGTTGCTGATGATCACCATCCTCTGCGATCTGCCCGCCGTCGAATACCAGCACACGGTCGGCCTGTTTTACCGCCGAAAGACGGTGAGCAATGATCAATGTGGTGCGGTTGCTCAGGAACCGCGCCAGTGCCTGGTGCAGGTTGTACTCGGTGGCGGCATCCAGCGCCGAAGTCGCTTCATCGAGGATCACCACTTTCGGTTCGGCCAGCACCATCCGCGCAATGGCCAGGCGCTGGCGCTGCCCGCCGGACAAGCGCACGCCGGAGCGACCGACGATGCTGTCCAGGCCGTTGGGCAAATCCCGGACCGTGTTGTGCAGTTGGGCGATTTCCAGCGCCTGCCAGCAGGCCTCGTCACTGCGCTCACGGCCCATGGTCAGGTTGGCCCGGATGGTGTCGTTGAACAGGGCCGGATGTTGCAGGACCACGGCGACATTTTCCCGCACGGTTTCCAGGCCGATCTCTTGCTGGGTTGAACCACCGAAACGAATGGTGCCGGCCAATGGCGTGTACAAGCCCAACAGCAGTTGCACCAGTGTGCTCTTGCCGCCGCCGCTGGCACCGACGATCGCGACTTTTTCGCCGGGGGCGATGGAGAGATTCATCTGGCTCAGCACCAGTTCGTCACCGTAGCCGAAGCTCAATCCCTGAACCTCGATCCCGACGGTTTCGCGACCGTTGAACGGGTCGACTCCGCCCGGGTACTCGGGTTCGTCGGCGCGGGACAGCAGTTCGTTGATCCGCGACAGCGCACCGCCGGCAGCGTAGTAGGCATATTGCAGGTTCAGCAGTTGTTCCACCGGACCGATCATGAACCACAGGTAGCTGAACACCGCGAGCATCTGGCCGATGGACAGGTCGGAGAACAACACCGTGAGCATGGCCGCAGCCCGGAAAATATCGATGCCGAACTGGAACAGCAATCCGCTGGCCCGGTTCGATGCGTCGGTTTTCCACTGCGAATTCACCGCGTAATCGCGCACATCCCGGGCACGCTGGCCCAGGCGGCCGAGGAAAAACCCCTGGCGGTTGCCGGCGCGAACTTCCTGGATGGCATCCAGCGTTTCGGTCAGCGCCTGGGTAAAGCGCGAAGTGCTGTCGTTCTCGAGCTTCTTCAGGTGCTTGACCCGCTTGCCCAACTGCACCGTGGCGTAGATCACCAACGGGTTGAACAACAGAATCAGCAACGCCAGCTTCCAGTGCATCCACATCAGAATGCCGGCAGTGCCGACCAGGGTCAGCATGGCCACAAGGAAACGGCTGAGGGTTTCACCGACGAATTTGTCCAGCGTGTCGAGGTCGGTGACCAGATGCGTGGTCACCGTGCCGCTGCCCAGGCTTTCGTATTCACCCAGCGAGATACGCTTGAGCCGTTCGATCAGGCGTATGCGAATGCGGTAGACGATGTCCTTGGCCAACCCGGCGAACAATTTCGCCTGCACCACGTTGAACAGCAACGCCGTGCAACGCAGGGTCAAGGTCACCAGCAACATCAGGCCGATGTAGCCCGCGGCTTTCTGCCAGCCTTCAGGCAGCGCGTGGTTCATGATCTTCAGCGCGGCATCACCGTGCCCCAGCAATACCTCGTCCACCAGCAACGGCAGGAGCAAGGGAATCGGCACGCTGCACAAGGTCGCCAGCACGGCCACGCCGTTGGCGATCCACAGGGATTTCTTGTGATGCAGGGCCAGGCGACGGATTTCCGCCCAGCTCAGGCGGTCGACACGTTTAGCGGTAGCGACATCCTCGGGCAGATCATGCACAGGCAGCACGCTCCAGCCAGCGGCCGAGCAGCGGGGTCAACTCGCTCAAAGGCTGATAGCCATTGGTCAGCAACGCCAGTTGGCCGTTACGTTCAGCCAGCAGTGTGGGGAAACCGGCAATGCCCAGGTCCTGGACCCAGGTGAAATCGGCAGCAGTGGCCGCGTGCATATCGGCCCGATCGAACGCACCGGCGAACTCGATGCGTGGCAAACCGGCCTGCTCCGCCAGTTCCACCAACACGCTGGCCTGCGTGACGTCGCGACCTTGGGCATAAAACGCGTGCTGAATCAGCCCGAGCAGTTTCCACGCGCAATCCGGCGCCAGGCTGCGGGCCGTCACCAATGCCCGGCAGGCAGGTTCGGTGTCATAGACAAAACCGTCGGGCAACGCGCCTTCGAGCTTGAACGGCTGCCCGGTGGCCTCGGTGACTGCCTGCCAATGTTCAAGGATATAGCGACGGGTAGACGGTTCCAGCGCTGCACCGCTGCCAGTGCGCAAACCGCCCACAATCAAGTGCACATCCACGCCTGCGGCTTGCGCCTGCTTGACCAGTGCGTTGGCCACCGGGGCAAACCCCCAGCACCAGGAACACATCGGGTCCATCACATAGAGCAGACGTGCAGACATGGTTCAGGCCTCGGAGGATGCTTGCTTATAGTTGTAGCCGATCGGGTGAGGCTGGTTACGAGCCTTGGCCAGTTCGATCTGCTTCTGCCGGTCGATGGCGCTGCGACGGGTCTTCTCGCTCAGCTTATCCCAGCAATGCGGGCAACTGATGCCGGCCACGTAATGCTCTGACGCGCGGTCTTCGACGCTGACCGGTGTGCGGCAGGCATGACATTGATCGTAGTCGCCTTCGCTCAGGTCATGGCGAACCGTTACGCGGTTGTCGAACACAAAGCAGTCGCCCTGCCATTTGGTTTCTTCCTGCGGCACCTCTTCGAGGTACTTCAGGATGCCGCCCTTGAGGTGGTAGACCTCACCAAAACCCTCACTGAGCATGTAGCTCGACGCTTTCTCGCAACGGATGCCGCCGGTGCAGAACATCGCGACCTTCTTGTGCACGGCCGGGTCGAAGTTGGCTTTGATATAGTCCGGAAATTCGCGAAAACTGGTGGTTTTCGGGTCGATGGCGCCTTCGAAGGTACCGATCGAGACTTCATAATCGTTACGCGTGTCGATCAACAGCACTTCCGGGTCGCTGATCAGCGCGTTCCAGTCTTGCGGATCAACGTAGGTGCCGACCTTTTTGTTCGGGTCCACGCCTTCCACCCCGAGGGTGACGATTTCTTTCTTGAGTTTGACTTTGGTGCGGTAGAACGGCTGCTCGTCGCAGTACGACTCTTTATGGTCGATATCGTCCATGCGCGGGTCGTTCTTGAGCCAGGCCATCAGCCCGTCAATGCCTTCGCGGCTACCGGACACGGTGCCGTTGATGCCTTCTTCGGCAATCAGCAGCGTGCCTTTGATGCCGTTGTCGACCATCGCCTGCAGCAGTGGCTCGCGCAGGGTGACGTAATCTTCCAGGGTGACGAACTTATACAGTGCCGCCACGACAATCTGTTGTGTCATGGGTAAATCTCCAGGTGGCTACCCTCGTAAGGGGTGAACCGGATGCGAAAAAAAAACGCGCCGGGTTAGCGGCGCGTTGCGGATTCTAGCAAAAAACCGGGGTTTAGTGCTTGCTGCCGCCAGCACAGGTCGGCGAGGCCGGGGCGGCGTCGATCCGGGCCCATTCCTCCGGCGTGTAGGTATGCAGCGCCAACGCATGGAACTCGCCCATCAGCTCGCCGAGCGTGGCGTAGACTTTCTGGTGGCGCTTGACCCGGTTCAGGCCTTCGAACTGTGTGCTGACGACCACAGCCTTGAAGTGGGTCTGTAACCCACGGCTATGCATATGGCTCTCATCCAGCACTTGCAGATGCTCCGGCTCAAGCAAGGCCAGCGTCGATTCGATGCGTTGTTGCATGGTCATACCGAACTCCGTTTAAGGCTTTTTCTTGGCTGGAGCGGCCGCGTCTTTCGGCGTCAGCTCGGCGGTCATGTCAGCCAGTAGCTTGTTGACCACAGGCACCGCGCTTTCCAGCTTGGCCTGGGTCATCTGGGCCGATTGCTGGGTCAGCTGGGGCATTTTTTCCAGGACTTTCTTGCCCAGTGGCGACTGATAGAACGCCACCAGGTCCTTGAGCTCGGACTCGGTGAAGTTGGTGGTGTAGAGGTTGACCATGTCCGGTTTCAGCTTGTTCCAGCCAATGGCCTGGTCCAGAGCGGCCTTCGCCTTGGCCTGGTAGGTTTCCAGCAAGGCTTTTTTCGACTCAGGCGCTTTGCTCT
The DNA here is from genome assembly GCF_034541995.1 of Pseudomonas sp. BIC9C. Taxonomy (NCBI): domain Bacteria; kingdom Pseudomonadati; phylum Pseudomonadota; class Gammaproteobacteria; order Pseudomonadales; family Pseudomonadaceae; genus Pseudomonas; species Pseudomonas sp. BIC9C. The sequence goes on along the minus strand of NZ_JAWDGM010000003.1, from coordinate 485,257 downwards.
GTTCGAAACGCTGGGCAAACATCTGCTGTACTTGCATGTACACCGGGGTGCCCAGTTTGTCAGCGTGCGCCATGGTCAGGAAAGCCTCGGCACTGGCGTTATGGCTGGCGGTGTCGGCAAGAACCTGGCCGCTGGCGCAGACCAAAGCAACGGCGGTACAGATGGCACGAAGACGAGTCATCGAGTTTCCTTTTCTAGCTGGCGAGGTAAGACCCCAAGGGCGTCCATTCTGCGCCTAAAAAAGTGTGTCGCTCAACCCCAAGCCTTGTCGCGCCTGATTTAGAGGGGTTGAATGGTCAAATCCAGACTGATGGAACCACGGTCGTCGAGCACGGCCTAAACTGCGCAATCGGACCTACAGGAGTGAGCAAGATGAGCCGTATCGAAACCGACAGCCTCGGCGAGGTTGAAGTCCCGGATGAAGCCTATTGGGGCGCTCAGACGCAACGCTCGCTGGTCAACTTCGCCATTGGCAACGAACGCATGCCGCTGGCCGTGTTGCATGCCCTGGCGCTGATCAAGAAAGCCGCGGCACGGGTCAATGATCGCAACGGCGACGTACCCGCCGATATCGCCCGTCTGATCGAGCAGGCGGCCGACGAAGTGCTCGCCGGCGACCACGATGACCAGTTTCCGCTGGTAGTCTGGCAAACCGGCAGCGGCACCCAGAGCAACATGAACGTCAACGAAGTGATCGCCGGTCGTGCCAACGAGCTGGCCGGCAACCCGCGCGGCGGCAAGTCCCCGGTGCACCCCAACGATCACGTCAATCGCTCCCAGAGCTCCAACGACTGTTTCCCCACCGCCATGCATATCGCGGCCGCCCAGGCCGTGCAACAGCACTTGCTGCCGGCGATCAGCGAACTGTCCGGCGGGCTGGCCGAGCTGTCCGCCCGCCATATGAAACTGGTCAAGACCGGCCGCACCCACATGATGGATGCGACACCGATCAGCTTCGGCCAGGAAATCTCGGCCTTCATCGCGCAACTCGATTACGCCGAGCGGGCGATCCGCAGCGCACTGCCCGCGGTCTGCGAGCTGGCCCAGGGCGGAACGGCGGTCGGCACGGGGCTGAATTCACCCCACGGCTTCGGTGAAGCCATCGCTGCAGAACTGGCCGCCCTCTCCGGTTTGCCCTTTATCACCGCGCCGAACAAGTTCGCCGCACTGGCCGGCCATGAGCCTTTGACCACGCTGTCCGGCGCGCTGAAAACCCTCGCCGTGACCCTGATGAAAATCGCCAATGACCTGCGCCTGCTGGGCTCCGGTCCGCGCGCCGGCTTCGCCGAAGTCAAGCTGCCGGCCAATGAGCCCGGGAGTTCGATCATGCCGGGCAAGGTCAACCCGACCCAGTGCGAAGCCTTGTCGATGCTGGCCTGCCAGGTACTGGGCAACGACGTCGCCATCGGCTTTGCAGCCAGTCAAGGCCACTTGCAGCTGAACGTGTTCAAACCGGTGATTATCCATAACCTGCTGCAATCGATCCGTTTGCTGGGTGATGGCTGCAGCAACTTCCAGCAGCATTGCGTGGCCGGTCTGGAGCCGGATGCGGAAAAAATGGCTGAACACCTGGAGCGTGGCCTGATGCTGGTAACGGCGCTCAACCCGCACATCGGCTATGACAAATCGGCGGAGATCGCCAAGAAGGCCTACAACGAAGGACTGACCTTGCGCGAGGCGGCGTTGCAGCTCGGGTATCTGACCGACGAAGAGTTCGATGCGTGGGTAAGGCCGCAGAACATGCTGGAGGCTGGCGCCAAGGGCTGAGTCTGTAGCGCCTGATAGTCCGTCATCGCGGGCAAGCCCGCTCCCACAGGTTTTGCGTCGTCCACAAAATTAACGAACGACTCAGAACCTGTGGGGCGTGGCTTGCCCGCGATGAACGATGACGCGGTCTAACTGGCTGCCATCCGCACCTTCCGCGCCTTCAACCCGGCAATCAACGACGGCCCCAACGCCACCAGCGCCGACCCCAGCACCACCAGCACCGCACCGCCGTAACCCAAACCATTGACCGTCTCGGCGTGCACATAGTCAGGCCACAGCCATGCAGCCATGGCAACCGCCGCAAAGGTCACCAACGGCGTGATGGCCAGCGTCGCGCTGACCCGGGAGGCTTCCCAATGGGCCAGGGCCTCGGCAAACGCGCCATAGGCAATCAGGGTGTTGAGGCAGCACGCCAGCAGCAACCAACCCTGCAACGGGTTCAATTGCAAGGCTTCGAGCGGATGCACCCACGGCGTTAACAGCAGCGCGCAAAACAGGTAGATCACCATCATCACCTGCAGCGAATTCCACACCGTCAGCAATTGCTTCTGCCCCAGGGCATAGAAGGTCCAGACCGTGGACGCCAGCAGCACCAGCAGCACGCCGGCGGTGTAATCGGTCAACGATGTGAGCAGTTCGCTCAAGCGCTGGTTGAAAAACAGCGCAAAACCGATCAGCAGCACCAACAGGCCAATCCCCTGCCCCAGGCTGAAGCGTTCCTTGAACACAAACACGCTGGCAATCAGCAGCATGATCGGCCCCATCTGCACCACCAGTTGCGCCGTGCCGGCGCTGAGCAGGTTGAGCCCCATCAGATACAACACGTAATTGCCCACCAGGCCAAGCACCGCCATCAGCACCAGCCAGCCCCCACGCGGGCCAAGTACTTTACGGCTGGGCAGGCGTTTCGTCGCAGCCAGGTAAATGAACAGACAGCCGCCGGACACCATCAGGCGAAACCAGGTCACCGTCACCGGGTCCATCACCAGCAATACCTGCTTGAGCTTGATCGGCAGGATTCCCCACAACAACGCGGTCAACAAGGCCAGGAACAGACCGTAGACCCAGCGACCCGATGAAACGTGCATGTGAACCCCAATGCCAAAGTACAGGAGCCGTCATTCTAGGCCCGCAGCGGTGGCGTACACAGGGACAGTTTCGGTCTGGCCGCGAATGAAACTGTGTGGGTCGTAATCTTTGAGGGGATTTTTACAACCGAGGTGCGCCCATCGCGAGCAGGTCGGATCGCCGCACCGTCGCTCCCACAGGTTTGGTGGCGTACACAACATTTGTGATCGCAGTTGAACACTGTGGGAGCGAGCTTGCTCGCGATGGCTATCTTGCTGGCACGAGAAATATCGAGGCTTACCGCACTGCTTCAAACAACCCGGTTGCCCCCATCCCGCCGCCCACGCACATGGTGACGATGCCGTAGCGCAGATTGCGTCGCTGCAATTCGCGAACCAGATGCCCGACCTGGCGCGATCCGGTCATGCCGAACGGGTGACCGATGGAAATCGAGCCGCCGTTGACGTTGTACCGGGCGTTGTCGATTTCCAGCCGGTTGCGGCTGTACAGGCACTGCGAGGCGAATGCCTCGTTGAGTTCCCACAGGTCGATGTCGTCAATCCGCAAGCCCTTGGCCTTGAGCAATTTCGGTACCGAAAACACCGGGCCGATGCCCATCTCGTCCGGCGCGCAACCGGCCACGGTAAAGCCGCGGAAGAACGCTTTCGGCTTGAGCCCCAGTTCCAGGGCTTTCTCCAGGCTCATCACCAGGGTCATGGACGCGCCGTCCGACAGCTGCGAGGAGTTGCCGGCCGTTACCGAGCCATCGTCGGCGAACACCGGTTTCAACCCGGCCAGGCTTTCCAGGGTGGTATCAGGGCGGTTGCAATCGTCGCGATCGACAACGCCGTCGAGAATCTGCACTTGTCCCGTGGCCTTGTCCTCGACTTGGTATTTCACCGCCATCGGCACGATTTCGTCGCTGAACAGGCCGGCAGCCTGCGCCTGGGCGGTGCGTTGCTGGCTTTGCAGGGCATACAGATCCTGTTCTTCGCGACTGACGTTGTAGCGACGGGCAACGACCTCGGCGGTCTGGCCCATTGGGAAGTAGATGCCCGGCACCTGCTCCTTGAGCAGCGGATTGATCAGGTTATCGGTGTTGACGCTTTTCATGGTCAGGCTGATGGACTCAACGCCACCGGCGACGATGATGTCACTGCAACCCGAGGCGATCTGGTTCGCGGCAATGGCAATCGCCTGCAAGCCCGAGGAGCAGAAACGATTGAGGGTCATGCCGGCCGTGCCGATGCCCAGGCGCGACAGCACCGCGACGTTGCGACCGATGTTGAAGCCCTGTGCGCCTTCGTTGGAGCCGGCGCCGACAATGCAGTCCTCGACGCTGGCAGGGTCGATACCGGTGCGCGCCAACAGCGCGTTCACACAATGGGCCGCCATGTCGTCCGGGCGGGTCATATTGAATTTACCGCGAAAGGATTTGGCCAGGCCGGTCCGCACGCTGTCGACGATCACCACTTCACGCATGGCATACCTCATTGTTGTTATCGGTTGAGAGTGGACCGAGCATAAGCCGACCCAATTACCGACTGCGACAATCATTCACCCCGCGTATGCGTAACCATCGCCTCAATTCTTACCCTTGTACTTCTTGCGTTCACGTCGGTCGGACTTTTCGAAAGCCTCCTCCAGTGCCCGGTTGATGGTGCGCAAGACCTTGACCCGCGCCCAACGCTTGTCGTTGGCTTCCACCAGAGTCCATGGCGCAATCTCGGTGCTGGTGCGGTCGACCATGTCGCCGACCGCCGCACGATAGTCGTCCCACTTTTCACGGTTGCGCCAGTCGTCCTCGGTGATCTTGAAGCGCTTGAAGGGGATTTCCTCGCGTTCCTGGAAGCGCTCCAGTTGCGTCTGTTTGTCGATGGCCAGCCAGAACTTGACCACGATCACTCCGGCGTCGGTAACCTGTTCTTCAAAATCGTTGATCTCGCTGTAGGCGCGCAGCCAGTCTGCCGGACTGCAAAAACCTTCGATGCGCTCCACCAACACCCGGCCATACCAGGAGCGGTCAAACACGGTGAACTTGCCCCGGGCCGGAAGGTGTCGCCAGAAACGCCACAGATACGGTTGCGCCCGCTCTTCCTCGGTGGGAGCGGCAATCGGCACGATGCTGTACTGGCGCGGATCAAGCGCTGCCGCTACCCGGCGAATCGCCCCGCCCTTGCCGGCCGCGTCGTTGCCCTCGAACACCGCCACCAGCGCATGGCGGCGCATGCGTTTGTCACGCATCAACCCGGAAAACCGCGCCTGTTCGGTGATCAGCTGTTCTTCGTAATCTTCCTTGTCCAGCTGCCGGGTCAGGTCCAGGCTGTCAAGCAGGTTCACCTGATCGACACTGGGGATCACTGGCGCGGCGCTGACCTTTTCCGGATGGATCGTCGGCCGCTGCAATGCGCCGTGCAGCCCCTCCAGCAGAATCCGCCCCACGGCCAGACTCCGATAATGTGCATCCGCCCCGGCGATCACATGCCACGGTGCATAGTCGCGACTGGTACGGCGCAGGACGCGTTCGCCGTACTTCACGAATTTGTCGTAGGTTCGCGACTGCTGCCAGTCCAGCGGGCTGATGCGCCAACTGTGCAACGGGTCGTCGGCCAGCGCCTTGAGGCGTGCCTTCATTTGCTTCTTGGAGAGGTGAAACCAGAACTTGAAGATCAGCGCACCTTCATCGCACAGCATTTTTTCCAGGCGCTCGGCGGCATTGATCGCCTGGTCGAGTCGTGGATCCTTGAACTCGCCATGGACCCGTCCCTGCAGCATCTGGCTGTACCAGTTGCCGAAGAAAATCCCCATGCGGCCCTTGGCCGGGAGCATCCGCCAGTAACGCCAGGCCGGTGGCCGCGCCAGCTCTTCGTCGGTTTGCTGATCAAACGTGCGGACCTCGATCAAGCGCGGGTCCATCCACTCGTTGAGTAACTTGATCGTCTCGCCCTTGCCGGCGCCTTCGATACCGTTGATCAAAACGATCACCGGAAACCGGCGTTGCTGCTGCAACTCGAATTGCGCTTCGAGCAACGCTTCGCGCAGGGCCGGTTCTTCGGCGTCATAGGTGTCTTTGTCGATGGCGTGATCGATTTCGGCAGATTCAAACATGAGCGGCTCCCTTCCAGATGTGAGCAAGCCTAGCGGATTGAACTGAAGGCCAGCAGAGATTTTCCTGAGGGTCGCCCTCGCCACAAAGAGCTTGACCACGCCGTCGATCGGCTAGAATGGCGACCTTGCCGTTACAGAGCCTGCCATGAAACCTGTATTGCCCCACGCCCAGCTCGACTGGGACGACCAAGGTCGCCCGTATTCGCGAGTGTTCGACGATGTTTATTTTTCCGACCAGTCGGGGCTGGACGAAACCCGCTATGTCTTTATCGAGCAGAACCGCTTGGCCGAACGCTTTGCGGCCTTGCCCGAGGGGGGGCGGCTGGTCATCGGTGAAACGGGGTTCGGCACCGGGCTGAATTTCCTGTGTGCGTGGCAGGTGTTCGAGCAACACGCGGCGGCCGGGGCTCGGCTGCATTTTGTCAGCGTCGAAAAATACCCGTTGAGCCCGGCCGACCTGCAACGTGCCCTGGCGCTGTGGCCGGAACTCAAGGTGTTTGCCGATCAATTGCTGGCGCAGTACGTGGCGATCCATCAGGGATTTCAGCGCCTGACGCTGGACAACGGCCGCGTCACCCTGACCCTGCTGATCGGCGATGCGCTGGAACAACTGCCCCAACTCGATGCCCGAATCGACGCCTGGTTCCTCGACGGTTTCGCTCCGGCGAAAAACCCCGACATGTGGACCGCCGAACTGTTTGCCGAACTGGCGCGCCTGGCCGCGCCCGGTGCATCCATCAGCACCTTCACCAGCACGGGTTGGGTGCGACGCCTGCTCAACGCCGCCGGCTTCAAGATGAAACGCACCCCCGGCATCGGCCACAAATGGGAAATCCTGCGCGGCGAGTTCCTCGGCTGGCCCCAAGACGTGGCCGCCCCGGCGCCCGACAAACCCTGGTTTGCCCGACCTGCACCGCTGACCGGCGAGCGTCAGGCACTGGTGATCGGTGCCGGGCTGGCCGGTTGTGCCAGCGCCGCCAGCCTCGCCGCGCGGGGCTGGCAAGTGACATTGCTGGAACGCCGCGACGCCATTGCCCGGGAAGCCTCGGGCAACCCACAGGGTGTGCTCTACCTGAAGTTATCGGCCCATGGCACGGCGCTGTCGCAAATGATCGTCAGCGGTTTTGGCTACACCCGCAGACTGCTCGAACACTTGCAGCGTGGCAGCGACTGGGATGATTGCGGTGTGCTGCAACTGGCATTCAACGCCAAGGAAACCGAACGCCAATTGCAATTGACGGCAGCGTTTGCGCCGGACTTGCTGCACCTGCTGGATCAACCTGAGGCACAGGCGGTGGCCGGAATCGGGCTGGCGCACGGCGGCCTGTTCTATCCCGAAGGCGGCTGGGTGCATCCACCGGCGTTGTGCCAATGGCAAGCCGCTCATGCAAACGTTCAACTGCATGTACATCGCGATGTGCTCGAACTGCGCAAGGCCGATGGCCAGTGGCAGGCCTGGGATGGCGAGCGCTTGCTCGCCAGCGCACCGGTCGTGGTGCTCGCCGGTGCCGCCGATATCCAGCGTTTTCCCGAAAGTGCCGGGTTGCCGCTCAAGCGTATCCGCGGGCAAATCACCCGCCTGGCGCAAACCCCGCAAAGTCGGGCCCTGGGCACGGTGGTCTGTGCCGAAGGCTATGTCGCCCCCGCCCGTTTGGGCGAACACACCTTGGGGGCCAGTTTCGATTTCAAGAGCGATGACCTGACGCCGACCACCACAGAACACCTGGGCAACCTGGCCATGCTCGAAGAGATTTCCCACGATCTGGTCACCCGCCTGGCGATCGACCGCCTCGACCCTGAAAGCCTCCGGGGTCGCGCCGCCTTTCGCTGCACCAGCCCTGACTACCTGCCGATCGTCGGCCCGTTGGCCGACGCGCAGTCGTTCACGGAAGCCTATGCCGCGCTGGGCAAGGATGCGCGGCAGGTGCCCAACGTCGCATGCCCATGGCTCGACGGTTTATACGTCAACAGCGGGCACGGTTCGCGCGGATTGATCACGGCGCCATTGTCCGGGGAACTGCTGGCGGCGTGGCTGGACAATGAGCCCCTGCCGTTGCCCAGAAGCGTGGCCGAAGCCTGTCATCCCAATCGGTTTGCCTTGCGGCGCCTGATCCGGGGCAAGTAGTCGATACCGCCGTCGAGTCACTGGACCGCTTCAACCATCAGCTCGAACACGAGCCCCAGATGGAAAGCGATACATGGGTGCCGTCGGTGGACAGCCTGGTGGGGCAACAGTCGGAGAGTTGACCTTAGGATTTTTACTGACCGGGCGATTGCCATCGCGAGCAGGCTCGCTCCCACATTTGCCCGCATTCCTATGGAAGAACCCGATCAACTGTGGGAGCGAGCCTGCTCGCGACGGGGCCTGATTGACCACACTTTCGCCTCAGGCTAGTCGCAATCACCCAATCGCCGTAGCATCGCGCCATTGATTGAACCGAGGTGCCTATGCTGATCCCCTACGACCAACTTCAAGTCGACACCCTTACCCGCCTGATCGAGGATTTCGTGACCCGCGACGGGACGGACAATGGTGACGACACGCCACTGGAAACCCGTGTGTTGCGCGTGCGCCAGGCCTTGACCAAGGGGCAGGCACTGATTGTCTTCGACCCGGAAAGCGAGCAATGCCAACTGATGCTCAAGCACGACGTGCCCAAGCACCTGTTTGACTGAGGCCTTCAGCGTCCCTTGGTTTTCGCCAGTTTTTTTCTGGCCCTTGAAGTTGCGCGGCCTGCCGCAGGCCTGCAATGCTGCGGCAGTAAACCAGTCCGGACTGACAGCCACGACACACCATGCTTACGGAGAGGTCTGACAGGCCGGATGATTGTAGGGACGATCCGTCAGGACGCGGAAAATCGCGGCCCGAACAGGATGATACTTGCGCCGAGCACACACAGCGCCACGCCGAGCCAGTCCGACCCCAGAGGACGAATTCGCTCGACCACGGCCAACCAGCCGATGGACGCAATGATGTAGATGCCGCCATAAGCGGCGTAGGCGCGGCCGGCGTAGGTGGCCTCGATACGGGTCAGCAACAGGGCGAACAGGGTCAGGCTGAGGAGCGCCGGCACCACCCACCACATGCTTTTACCCTGGCGCAGCCACATCCAGAAGGCAAAGCAACCGGCAATTTCAAACAGCGCGGCGAGGAAAAACCACAGGTAATTGAGCATGCAAGCGTCTCGCGAGGATGGCCGATGGCGGCCACCCTAACCACAGCGTTGCCTGTGAGCAAGATCAGCTTGCGGATTGCCTGGCCTTGGCGCGCATTTTGTCGGCCATGGCGGTCATTTCGTTGTAGAGCAGCTGCGGGTTCTTCTGCTTGATCGCCCAGGCCATGCGGCCCTGTTCGTGGGGCAGGATCATGAACTCGCCGGCCGCGACCTGCCGGTAGATGTAGTCGGCGATATCGGCGGCGCTGATCGGCGAGCCCTCCAGCAACTTGCCGACCTGGGCTTTCATGGCCGGTGTCGGGCCGCGAAACGAGTCCAGCAGGTTGGTCTGGAAGAACGACGGACACACCACATGCACACCCACTTCCTGATGCGCCAGCTCGATCAGCAGGCTTTCGGACAGTGCCACCACGCCCGCCTTGGCCACGTTGTAGTTGCTCATCGCCGGGCCTTGCATCAGCGCGGCCATGGACGCGATGTTGATGATCTTGCCTTTGCTTTTCTCCAGCAGCGGCAGGAAAGCCTTGCAGCCCTTGACCACGCCCATCAGGTTGATCGCGATCTGCCAGTCCCAGTCCTCCAGGGACAACTCACTGAAGAAGCCGCCAGAGGCTACACCCGCGTTGTTGACGATGACATCGATGCCGCCGAGCTTGACTTCGCAGGCCTGGGCGAACGCCGTCAGCTGGCTGTAATCGCGCACGTCGCAGCGCTGGATAAAACCATCACCACCGGCCTCGCGAACCAGCTTGAGGGTTTCCTGCAAGCCGGGCTCGCTGACGTCCGACAAGGCCAGTTGCCAGCCTTCACGCGCCCAGCGCAGCGCGATTTCGCGACCCAGGCCAGAGCCTGCACCAGTGATCATCATGCGATTTTGCATAGCAAACAGCCTTGTTGTTCTCGGAAGATGCATCGAGTGTAGCGAAGGACATTGCCCGACCCACGCTCCATCAGATTGCTGAATGGCCCGAGCAAACCACGGGAGCGTCTGAAGTAACTAATGCAACAACAAGAAGTTAAAGACCTGTTCGAAATACTTGAAAAAAATCTGGAATTATCCTGCGAGCGCGAGAGTCAGACTTTTTAAGCAGCTCGAATTTACTTCATTCCCGCTGACCTTGATTGGCATGGTCAATCCACTGCATTTTCGACAAGGAAACAGACATGGGCACAATACTGATCATCATTCTGATCCTGTTACTGATCGGTGGTTTGCCGGTCTTCCCGCACTCCAGAAGTTGGGGTTATGGCCCATCCGGAATCCTTGGCGTGGTGTTGGTGGTGATACTGATCCTGTTGTTGCTCGGCAAGTTATGAAGGTCTGAGAAGCAGACAGGAACCAGCGAAAAAGACGATGCCAGTCAGTCAATCCGACTGGCATCGTTGTTTTGATTCATACGTTAGTGAATATCCCGCTGAGGGGATCGATATTGCCGCCATAAGGCACGCTGGTTCCGGCGGCCTTGGCAACGGTTGCCCAGACACGCTGGATGTCGACGAAACTCTTGCCGATCACCGGGTTCCCCGTGTGGTGCTGACGATCGGCTTGCGGCGTGATATTGAAATACCGCCCTGCACCGTCCCCGCTTTTGAGCAGCCCACTCGCCCCTCCCATCAGTACCATTGGCATATCGACCGTGTGCTCAGGGGCTCCATCGGCCATCTCGCTGGTGAGTACGACGAGTGTATGTTGGAGCAGATTGTCACTGGGCACGTGCGGGTCCTGGTACCGGGCCAGTTCATCCATAAACAGTTTGACCTGCCTAACGTACCATTGCCGTGTTCCCCTCCAGAATTCTTCCCCGGAGCCACGGTGAGCACACTCGTGGGGATTACTGTCGGGACTGACATCAACGATATTGAGCGACTCTGCCGAGCGCCCGATCTGAAGGGTGGCGACTCGGGTTATCCCGCACCCCAAGGCAGTGGCCACCACTTTGTGGTGATCAGCCTGAATGCGGGTGCGGTGCATTGCCGATCTGTAATCCAGGGGCTCGAGTGTCACAGGCTCACATGCCCCCACCGGCGGCCGTGTTTCCTCCAGGTCCTTGATGACCTGCTCCACCGAGTCGAGATGGGTATCAAGCTTTTGCCGCTCACCGGCGGAGAGTCTGCCTCTGACTTCCTGGATATCCACCAGGGATGCCTCCAGCAGCGCACCGGCCCCAGGCTGTAGTGCGCTCCGAGTCTGAGCGGGCGACTTGAACAACGATTCAGCCATCAGCATTGGGTCACGGTAAGGGGTACGAATCGTACTTCCCTGAAACGACACAAACCAGGGCGTTCCATCGATTCCGGCGTGGGGGCCGGCAAACAGACTTCGGTGGGACGGCTCAGTGCCCGGCAGCACTTGCCCCAGCAACACGTCAATAGACGATTGACTCTGTGCGCTATCACGCAATACCCAGTTCCAGCCACTATGACCCAAGTTCCCCGGCCCCAAAATAATCCCGCGCAGGTACAGCGATTGGTTGCGGTAGGCGGCCAGCTCTGCACTGACTTCATTCAATGTAAAAGCCGTGGTATCCATCCCCTGTGCAGTGGGATGCCACAATCCGCGCCCATCACCAAATGGACCGCCATTGTAGGAATCCACCGCCAGTCCATCGGGCACCACCACAAACACAATTTTCAACCGGGCTTGCTGGGTTTGCCCGGCCAATGCCATGCGCGCCAGACCGAATTGAGTCAAGGGACCGTAGACACCTGCCGCAGCCAGGCCCGCGAGAAAACGCCGACGACTTTTCAAAATGCCCATGATCAGTTCCTCTCGGTTTTGTAGATGAACGCCTTGGAAGTCCCCAGGGTTCGCAACATCTCTGCCAGGGAGCCTGAAGTTTTCAAGCCATCGGCAATCGCCTTCACTGTCCCGGAGGTCGCTTCATCCGATTTGTTGCCGAACACAAAACGGAAGTAGCTGTCGGCCATGCAGAACTGTGATGCCGGGTTGCGTGGGACAATTCTGGCGACATCCCGGACGTCATCGATCTGCTCGGTGCCGGCCAAACTGATGAACGGACCGGAGGCCTTGATCGGCAACATCTGCGGATACTGGTGGTAGTTGTGGGCCTTTTCCTGAGTGCGATAACGACCGGCCGCGTCGTAATGCTCCATCGACGACCCGGTGTCGTTCATGTATTGATGGCATTGCCAGCAGCGTCCCCCTGAAGCCTGCTCGCCGTTGACCAGATCCCAATGCTCACGGGTGGTAATGGCACGAGACGGATAAACCGGTTCTGTCGGATCGGCTTCCACCGGGGTACCGAACTCACGGCAGAACATCTGCTCGCGAATCATGATTCCACGCTTGACCAATGAGGTGCTCACCAGGTCTGAGGTGGCAGCCTGGGTCAGACCCAGATGCAGCAACCCGCCCCGTTTTTCGTCCACCGTGACCTTTTGCATCGTGCTGCCCGTGACACTGCTGATGCCGTAATGCGCAGCCAGTTCCTGATTCAGGTAGGTGTAACCGGGGTTGAACAACTTACTCAGGGTGCCTGAATCCAGCAGCATGCTTTTGCTCAACAGATACTGCTCCTGCGCCATGAGCTCGATCATTGGCTTGGTCAGTCCCGGTTTTTCCTGAACGCCGCGTGCGGTTTTGATGTAGTAGCTGACGAAGCGGTTGAACTGTTCGATGCCACGGTCCGTTTGCAGCATTCGCTGAATTTCCGCCGAGATCTGTTGTGAGGTCTGCAGTTCATTGCGCTGCGCTTTGGCCAACAGTTCTACATCCGGCGTCGTGCCCAGGAACCCGTAGGAGAGTGCCGTTGCTACCTCGAACGGTGTGAGCTGATACACCTTGCTTGCCGATGCTGACTCCACTCCCAACTCCGAGCGATAGAGAAAATGCGGCGACAGCAATAGAGCCGCAATCACAGCCGGAGCCCCTTGCTCATCATGTATTTTCTGGTAACGCAAACGCTCGGCGTCAGTCACAGGCCGTCGGAACAACTGATAGCCCAGGGACGTGACCAGATCGGTGCCTGTCCGGGAGGTTGCCAGCGCGCTCAACCGCGATGGCGAAACCTTTTCTGCCACCGACAATGCCATGTCGTAAAACAGTTTGACGTCCTCTGCCTGCAGAACGCCCATGTTCGCTTCCCCTGGGTATTTGAAGTCTTTTTCCGACTTGTCGGCCGGCAGCTTCTCAGGATTGACTTCGACACCCAGAATGTCCCGGACACTGGCGGCATACTCACTTGGCGTCAGCAATCGCAACTGTCGCGCGCCATAGGATTCGCCCTGATCCAGGTAAGGTTTCCAGACGACATCGAACAAGTGATTACTGATTTCAGTCGCACAGGTGGTGTCGCAATGCCCTGAAACCGGCATGGTCTTGATTTGTTTGACCAACGCTTCCCGACCCGCCACGCTCCAGAGCAAGGCCTTACTCGCGCTGTTGAAGTACTCGACCGCATGGCACTTGGTACAGGCCCACGCCAGGACCGACTCGCCCAGGCTCTCAACATGTTGGTAAGTTATGAGGGGTAGCTGCCGGTCCTGACTGGACTCATCGATCACCACCGGCTCCAGTTCCGGTTCCGGTTTTTCCTTCGAGTAAAACGGGTAGATAACCTTGTACTTGCCGTAGTCAAGGAGCTGCGTCGTACTCTCGCCCCATGGAATGTTTATGACCTGTGGCTCGGCATTGCTCCGGGCCTCATTGACCAGGCTGATGTGCCATTGGCCATCGGTGACTGAAGCAGGTTTAGCCGGTGCCTGGATCGTGATCTTGACTTCAAGCTTGATCGGCCGCTCGCGGTAACGCAGGTTGATGGTCTGACTCTTGCTGGTTTGCGATAGCGTAACGGAGGTGTTGCGAACCTCAGGAATCCAGTTTTTCACGTCATTGAGGCGCAACTGGTACTCACCATACGCCAGTCCTTTGAGAAACAGCGTGGACTCATTGTCTGCCGGATTCCACGACACTTGCACCAGCCGGCTATTGCCGTCGGGGGCAATCAGGTAACCACTGATCATCTCGTTTTCCAGGCCAGGGGGCGACTGCATTGGACGTAACGCCAATTCGGTCTGCGGCAACCCGGTTGCGTCATAGCGCACGCGATAGATGACCCCGGCGACGTCGTCGCTGATCAGCAGGCTGCCATCCGCCAGCTCAAGAAACTCGACGGGGCGCCCAATGCACGAGTTATCCAGGCAATAGACATCAAATCGATCCGGGTCCTGCACAAATCCATTGATCAGCGGGATCTGGTTGACCACGCGCGTACCGCCCTGGATGGTCAGCATTTGTATGTCCATGCCTGGACGGACGGTGGAGCCAGCGCCATGCACGGCAACCAGCAAACGTTGGGTATCCGCATCGGCCGGGTAACCTGACCAGAACTTGACCCCGAGCGGCGCCGTGTTGGTGCCCGACTCAAAAGCTGCCGGCACATAATCAGCGGGGTTGATCTGCTCGAGCGACTTGTCGGACACAATGGCACCGGGCACCAGCGGTGGCTGGATCACACCCGGGTTCAGGAACTCCTCCCGGGTGAATCCGGGCGTGTCCTTGCCAAACCGGTAAGGCACGCCGAAATGCAACCCGGGGCCCCGGACAAAATTGACCTCGTCAGGGTTGGGGAAGCCTTGGCGATTATTGTCGCTGAACCATATTTTGCCGTCCTTGGGGTTCCAGTCGAAGCCGACAGAGTTACGCACCCCCGTGGCCAGAATCTCGGACGCCCCCGTTTCCAGGGAGTAGCGCAAGACCGTCCCATAGCGCTTGTCGGCAGGAATCATGCACAAGTTGCACGGAATGCCGACCGCCGTATAAAGCCACTTGTCCGATGGATCGAGCGGATTGAAGCGCAAGGGGTGTTTCATGTGCCAGATGCGAGTGTTCGAGCCGGACGACAGAGGAGGCAAGGGAAACAGGTTGTCGTCTGCCGGAAATTTGAAAACCCGTTCGGGTTTCGGGTCTTTGTAATGATCGTCCGCGTTACGCAAGCGATACAGACCACCCGTGGTCGAGTAATACAGATCACCGTCGCGATACGCCACGCCGTGAGGCTCTTCCAGACCGCTGGCAATGACATGAATGCCCGTCGGTTTACCCGCCCCATCCAGTGGCAACGCGTAGATCATGTCGCCGATTTTTCCGTCATAGACGTACGAAGGGATTGCGCTGGAGCCGACATACAATACGTTCTTGCCCATGGCCATCTGCCTGGGCTGAATAAGCCCCTCGGCAAACAGCTCGATTTTTATCCCCGGCAAACCACTGAGTTTGCTCACATCCACCGGAGGCCGATACTTCACCGTCACGGTTTGCTCCGTCCCCTGCGCCTCCTTGAACGACACAATGCGCGGGGTGTTCAGCGGGATGTATCCATCAGCGCTGTTCATCACCAGTTGGTAGTCGCAAGCTTTCAGATTATCGAGGTGGATCGTCTCGTTGGCCTTCGCGCTGATCGCAATCTCTTCGGCTTTGCAGCGCAAAGTCCCGGTGACCCTCTGATCAGCGCGAGCGACGCCGGGCACTGCCGGTTTCAGGGGGGCTTTGCCGCTGAGGGTGGAAAAACTCAGCGTCAAGCGATTGCCCTCGAAGCCACCGCATTCGCCGAGGTCCTTCCACGCGTCTTTCCAGTGGTTGGTTGGAAGGAGTGGCTCATAGATCGCTTGCCGGCACCATTGCCAACTGCCAACGCCAAGCGGTGCCTCGTCATCTTTCCAGCACTCAAACTGTCGGCCGGCGTGCTGTACCTGTTGCCCTTGTTCATAGGGCGTGTCCTTTGCATAAGCGGGTGCAGTACAGGACTGAGGTGAGGGAGCTGACTCTGATGTTCTGGTGAACACCACTAAAGCGATGACAGCAGCGAGCGCCACCAGACCCGCTAGACACAGCAAACGAAGCACACCGACAGACTTATTCATGAAGCAAGCCTCAATCGTCAGTCAAGTGTTTCACCCGTTGGACAAATCTGCTGATTCAGTGTCCTGCGGCGAACCACCTGAACCGAAGTGGCTGGCCAAAAAAGAGCCAAAGCCAACCCCGGTGTTTCTATTGGAATGTCTTCCAATGCGGTTCCACTGCATGACCAAGACATGGCACGAAAGCCATAGAGACAGGAACTGACAGACACTCATCCTTGCAACGCTGCCCGCTCTCAACGTCGCGGTTGCAAACGCTGGATCAGGTACCCGAAGCACCTGTATGAAATCCCCAAACCCCAAGGCTGTCTACTGTCAGAGTTGACAGGTATTGCCCTTGGGTGCGGTATATCGCCACCCGGCAGGCATAAAAAAATCCGATGCCTGTGCAGGCATCGGATTCTGGTTTTTTGTTGCCTGAGGTCAGGCAGCAAGACTTGACTGAATACTTAGTTCGGTGTGCCGTGAACTACACCGGCGGTGTTGTCCAGCAGGCTCTTGGTCGCTGTTTGCAGGAACGCTTCGAGCTTGAGTTTCAACTCGGCGGTACCTGGTGCATCCACGATGATCTCGGCGTGCGGCGTAGCGCCCATTTCGTACTGGTACAACTTTGGCGCCATGTCCTTTTCCTTCGGCAACACAAGGATCCGGTCGTCGCTGAGGATGGCCGTGGTCTGTTCGTTACCCGAAGGTTTGATCACACCAATACCCTTATCGCCTTCAGGCAGGTTGAGCAGGTCGCGGCCCCAGCATTGCTGGCGAACTTCACCGCCCAGACGCCCCATGATGGTCGGTACGATGTCGATCTGGGTGCCCACGGTGTGGTCGCGCTGGCCGAATTTCTCCTGGATGCCCGGCGCGATCATCAACATCGGCACGTTGAAGCGGCCCAGGTCCATTTCAGTGATCTGCTGCTCGTTGCCGAAACCGTGGTCACCGACGATGACAAACAGGGTTTCCTTGAAATACGGCTCCTTGCGGGCCTTTTCAAAGAACTGGCCCAGAGCCCAGTCCGCATAACGCATGGCGGTCAAATGCTCGTTCAGGCTGCCGCGATTGGTCACGCGCTCGACCGGCAATGGCGTCGGCAAGGCGTATGGCGTGTGGTTGGACAGGGTTTGCAGCAAGGCATAGAACGGCTTGCCGTTTTCCCGCGCCTTGAGCTCTTGCAGGCCGCGATCGAACATATCCTGGTCGGACACGCCCCAGGTCGGGTCGGAGAACACCGGGTTAACGAAGTCGTTACGGCCGATGAAGTTGGTCATGCCCTGGTTGCTGAAGAAACCCGACTGGTTGTCCCAGGCGAAATCGCCGTTGTAGACGTACACGTCGTCATAGTGGCGGGCACTGAGCAACTGCGGCAGGCCAGACAACTTGTGGCTGCCTTCCGGGGTCTGCATCAGGTATTCGAAACCCGGCAGGTTCGGGAAGCACCCCATGGTGGCGAACATACCCTGGTGGGTATGGGTACCGTTGGAGAAGAAGCGGTCGAACAGCAAGCCTTCCTTCGACAATTTGTCGAGGTACGGCGTGATGTTGCCCGGCCCGCCCAAGGCACCCACCGAGTGACCGGCCATGCTTTCCATCAGGATCACGACGACGTTCTTGATCGGCAGGGTCTTGTCGGCCGGCGGCGTGTAGTCACGACGTACGGCGGCGATGTCGGCTTCGACCAGCTTCTCGTCGGGCAACACCAGCATGTCACGCACAACTTGCTGGGCTTGCTCTTGAGGCAGGGTGGCCTTCCAGATGTTGTCGCGTTCTTCGGACATCCGGCTCTTCGCTGCGGCAATCAACTGCAGGGTGCCGTTGAGGCCCAACTGGTTGGCGAAGTTCGAGTTGGTGGTGTAGACGTCACCCCAACGCAATGGCGGGCCTTGACGCAAAGTGCCTCGAGCGGCGACCACGCAGATCAGCAGGCACACCACGAATACCGCGATACGCGCGTACCACGGTGCAACCTGGCGCGTGCCGATGCTGCCACCACTGAACGGGCCACGGGGACGGGTCGCACGGTCGGCGCCCTTGAATGCCAGGCTCAGGATCCAGGTACCCACGGCCCATGCCAGCAGGTAGCGAACCACCGGGAAACCGTACCAGAGCATGCTCATCACGGTTTTCGGATCTTCCTTGACGTACTGGAAGACCAGGCCGTTGAGGCGCTGGTGGAACTCACGGTAGAAGTCCATTTCCATCAGGCCCAGGAACAGCGCGATGCTGGAGACGATCGTCAGCCAGAGACGGAACAGCCCGCGTGCGGCCATGGCCCGGGCGCTGAACAATGCCAGCAGCAACGGAATGCTCAGATAGACCACCAGACGCACGTCGAAACGCAGGCCGTTGGCGAATGCCTCGAGGAAGGTAGAGGCCGGGGTGTCGAGGATCATCGAGCGGTTGTAAACCAGCAGCGCGACGCGCAGCAGGCTGAACATGACCATCATGACCAGGGCACACAACAGCGTGTAGGCCAGATGCGATTTGACGGTCGGTTGCAGCAGGCGACTAGAGGCTCGCTGCTGATTCAGGGCGTCCGGGATTGCCATGTCGTTTTAGGACCCATTGGAAGTTGAAGTTTCAAAAATACAGCTGCGCCTTGCCCTCTTTTCGGCCCGTACAAGGCCTTGGGGTTTGCGCGGTGCGCAAATGTTGCACGATCAACGGCAGCATTGCCATTGATAACTACCCTCATCCCGACTCTTTCATCCTGAATTCAGCAATACGCAGCGCGTTACGGGAGAGCCGGCGAATTGTCTTGGAGAGTTGGTGAAAATTTCGTGCAACGCATATCCGGAAACAAATTAAAGCCTGCGCACCGGTCAAAAAACGCAAACGCCCCGATCGAGTCGGGGCGTTACGAAGTTACCTCAAAAAAGCGACACCGTTACTTCTCGGCGCGTTCCTTGAGGGCTTTCAAGGTATTGAACGGGGCGTCCACCACGAACTTGTTGGCCACCATCGACGGTACGCTGCCGCCCGGTTCGGTGTGCACCTGATAGGTCACTTCGATCTGGTCGCCCTTGGGTACGAACTTCCAGAAACCGTCGACCTTGGCGACCCGGACGAAACCTTTTTCTTCAGGAATATATGTCGGTACGCCTTCGAGCTTGCGGGTCAGGCTGCCGTCGGCACCTTCGGTGGTGGTGACGTGCAGCACCGAATCGCGCGGAGTAACCGGCCACGGAGTGTTGAACTGAGTGTAGGTCCAGCTCTGGTTACCTTCGTGCTTGAGCAGCTTCTGGGTTTTGCATTCGTGAATCCAGGCGCAGGCTCCAGACACGTCGTCCTGCAACGCACGCAGCTTGGCCACGGTGGTCTTCATCAGCGTGACGCCCTGGTAGGCCTTGTAGTCGGACCCGGCCACTTCACTCAGGGAGATCTTGATGCCGTCTTCGTCTTTTTTGACTTTCCAGTCTTCGGCCTGGGCCGCCGAGGTAGCCAGCACAACCGTCAAACCACACAGCACAGCAATACGATGCAGCGAACCCATAGTCTTATTCCTTATTGTTGAAGTTCCGTTCGTAGAACACATCACGCCGCCGTCATTTGCTCCCACCAGCCGATCAGCCGAATGGCTTCCTCGCTGCTGCTCCCGCACACCTCGGGGTCGGCCTCGAAGGCGGAACACACCGCCGGCCGTTCCGGTTGGCCGAAAATGCTGCACAGGTTATCCGCGGAAAGTTGCAGGCAACGCTGCCCCGCCGCTTTGCCATTGGGCATACCGGGAATCGGTGAACTGATGGAAGGGGCAATGCAACACGCGCCACAGCCCTCACGGCATTTCATGACGACAAGCTCCTCGCGACGAGCAATGTGTTAAAGGACGGGGCACAGAGTACCCGCTAAAACAGTTGTTTTAAATTACCTGCGAGCGGGTTTTTCAACGCAAACGAGCATGACCGGGCAGTCTCCGACAAAGTGTCTGCCCCGCGGCTCGCGGATCTTGACGACTTACTGTTTGAACTCGAAATCCAGTGCTGCGCCTTCAACCTCGCGGCGCTCTTCATTGCGCAGTTGCAGCTGCATTTCATTGCTGAGCAGACGTCCGTTGAGCTGGAACGGACTGCTGGCGCTTTTGTCACCGAACATCTGGGGCAACAGCGGTTCGCGCGTGGTCAACGGTACCGTCCCGACCGGCTTCAGTTCTTGAACCATATCCTTGGGCAAGCTCAGGTCCAGCTTGGCGGATGGAAGCTCAGTCTTTACCACTTCGCTGGCCGGTTTCGATTTGGAGGCAATGGGTGGATGTTTTTTCGCGGACGCCGCCGGTTTTTTGGCCGATGAGGCTTTTTTTGCAGGTTCGGCTTTTATCGGTGCTACGTGAAAACTGCCGGTAGCCTGTTCCTGCTCGGTGGCGGCAACGACGGATGCCGGCTGAATACTCGCAAACAGGCAGAGCAATAGCCAGGCGGCAGGAAAAATCGGTTTCATGTATCCCACAGTGGGTGCAAACGGCAGAGGTGCCTATGCTCGCCTGTTGCAGCCCACAAGACAAGCACAGTAGCAGCCTGTTACAAACCGCCTGCCATCTCCTGGCAGAGTTGGGTGGCCAGCATGCCCAGGGTCATCAACGCACGCTCGGCTTCGCGGTTCCATGGTGTGCCGCAATTGAGGCGAATGCAGTGATTGAATTGCTCGGTATTACTGAAGATCAGTCCCGGCGCAATACTGATGCCCTGCTGCAAGGCCCGCACGTGCAACTCCTGGGTGTTGACCCGCCCCGGCAGACTGACCCACAGAATGAAACCGCCGGTAGGCCGGGTCATCTGCGTGCCTTCCGGGAAATACTGCTGCACCGCCAACTGGAAGGCACTGAGGTTCTTGCGGTATTCCTGGCGGATGAAGCGCAGATGCCGATCGTACCCGCCATTTTCCAGGTAAGCGGCGATACCCATCTGGGTCACGCTGCACGCAGAATGCGTACTGAAGGTCTGCAAGCGCTGGATTTCCTGCTGATACTTGCCGGCAATCATCCAGCCGATCCTCACTCCCGGCGACAGGGTTTTAGAGAAACTTGAGCAATAGATCACCCGGTCCAGCCGATCGTAGGCCTTGAGGGACTTGGTGCGCCCCTGCTCGAACATCAGTTCACCGTAGATATCGTCTTCGACAATCTGGATATCGAAGTCCGACGCCAGGCGCAGCAGTTGTTTCTGCCGCTCTTCAGGCATGGTGCCGCCCAATGGATTACTCAGTCGGGTGGTCAGCACCAACGCCTTGATCGACCATTGGTTGGCTGCCAGTTGCAAGGCTTCCAGACTCATGCCCGTGGCTGGATCACTGGGGATCTCGATGACCTTGAGGCCCAAGAGATCGGCCAATTGCAGCAACCCGTAATAAGTCGGCGACTCGGCCGCAATCAGATCGCCCGGACGGGTCAGCACGCGCAAAGACATCTGCAGCGCATCGACACAGCCGTGCGTGATCACCACCTCCGACGGATCGACCACCACACCGGCATCGCGCATGCGGATCGCCACCTGTCGGCGCAACGGCTCGAATCCGGGGCTGAACATGTAACTGAAGGCCCGCGGGCTATGGAAACGGGTGACTTTGGCCAATTGCTGATGCAGTGCCCGTACCGGCAAATAGTCGACACTGGGCACTGCGGCGCCCAGTGGGAACACGCCTTCACGACGGGACTCGACCAGGACCTGTTGAATGATGCTGCTGCGGGTGACCAGGCCGGGGCGCTCGACCCGGGCGATGTCCGGCGTCGGTGCGGTGAGTGCCGGCGTCTGGTGCACGTAGTAACCCGACTGCGGCCGGGCGCGGATCAGCCCCTGATCTTCGAGATTGGCATACGCCTGCAACACCGTCGCATGGCTGACATTGAGCTGCGAGCTCATCTTGCGCACCGAAGGCACGCGCTCTCCCGGCTGATAGACCCCACGGCGGATGTCTTCGGCCAGTTGTTGAGCAATACGTTGATAGAGCAAAAGATTGGTCATGACGCAGCACTCGATTTCACGGGCATTTTATTCTTGTGTGAAACAATACCGGAACAGTTTAGAAGTGTACGGGGACAGTTGCCACAATAGTCGACCGTACAGTGCAGTGTCAGCAAAATCTGTACTGTTTTGTGCGGTAATCGGCAGGCAAAAAAAACCCGGCGCTGCATGGCAGCCCGGGTTTTCCAGCGACGCAACCCCTAGCGGGCAGCGCCGAGCTGTCCCTTTTCGTCGGAAAACACAATTTCCACCCGACGATTCTGCGCTCGCCCCCGTTCAGACGCATTCGCGTCCACCGGATATTCGTCACCATAACCCTCGACCTGGATGCGCTTGTCGTCGATGCCCAGGTCCATCAGCACGTCAGCCACCGATTGTGCGCGGTCGCGGGACAGCTTGAGGTTTTCCTGTTTGCCCCCGGTACTGTCCGTATAACCTTCGATGCGTACCACACGCTTGGGGTTGAGTTGCAGGAACTGCACGATCTTCAACACCACACGGTTGGCCGACGGTTTCAATTCCGCTTCGCCCGTGTCGAACAGCATGTCGCCCAATGTCATCACCAGACCGCGGTCGGTCTGGGCGGTCGTCAATGCCAGGATCTGCTCTTCAAGCCATTTGCCTTGCTGCTGCACGCTGAAAAGTTTGGATTCACGCAGTGCCAGTTGCAGGCGCTGCCGTTCCAGTTCGAGTTTTGCCGCTTGCTCCTCGTTAAGCGACTGATTGGTGTGCTCCCGGGCAATGGCGCTGTAGCGCTGGCTCAGGTAGGCGTAATGCACCACGTCCGAACCACTGCCCCAATAGCTGGACAGACGATCGGCGCGGGCCAGGGACTCACCGGCACGAATCACGTCCTTGGGGGCGATTCGCAGCACATTGGAGTCTTCCTTGACCTTCTGAAAGTCGGCTCCAGCCTGTTGCAACGCGCTCTCGCTGTGCTGGCTGACGCAACCGGACAGCACAGCGCAGCCGGCCAGGATCAAACCGCCGATGGCTTTGCTCTTGAGGCTCATTCGGCATCTCCCAGTTGCTTGCGCAGGCGGGCGATGCGGGCGTTAAGCACGTTCAACTGTTCCTCGCTCTTGGCCGTCAACACCTTGGCTTCAGCCAGACGCGCATCGAGCTCGGCCTGCTCGGCCCGCATGCGTGCGTTTTTGAAGGATTGGTCAGTCATGTTGCCCTTGGCGCGGCTGAACTTGTCTTCGGCCAATTTCATTTCCGGCACATCGTCGGCGGTGGCGCCCACGGCCTTGGCCTGTTCGAGTGCCTGTTCGGTCAGGCGAATCTGTTCATTCGGCGCAGGATCGGTTGCACAACCGGCCAGGAGCACAAAGGCCATGGCAGCGAAAAGAGGTCGAATACTCACTAAATATCCCTACTGTTTTGGGGTACTGACGGGTTGTTGCGAGGGTTGCTGCGGTTGTGAGCGCTGTGCCTTCCAACGCTCGATATTGCGCATCAGCACGGCTTCCGTCAGTCCGGACGCGGGCAATTCTGTCATCTTTTTGGCCAACTGTCCGCGCAACCACGGATCGTTGCAGGCCGAGTCATGGGAAATCGCCAGGTACAGGCCAGGCTTGTCGACCGGTTGCGAGCGAGCGACCAAATCACCGGCCATGCCCAGCGTCTGTGCGGTCGCCATGCCCGAGTAACGTCCTGCGAGTACGAATTCGACCTCACCCAACAGCAGTTTCTGAAAGGCCTGGGTCAGGCTGGACGTGCGTACGAGGGTTAACTGCTGTCCGGCAAAGGTGCTGAATTGCGGAGTCAATCGGGCCTTTTCCGACACGGCTCCGGGATGGCCGTGCAGGTCCTGCACCTGGTTGTAGACCAGCGTCGAGTCCTTGAGCGTCCAGACCAGATAGTCGTTTTCCAGCAAGGGTGGATGGATGTAATCCAGGGTTTCCAGCTCGCTGACCGTCAATGCTGCGTCCGCCAGCATGTCCATGCGCCCGCTGCGCACTTCGTCCAGGGCCTGGGCGCGTTTGCCGGCATAAAGCAGTTCGACCTTGAGCCCTAACTCTCCCGCCACTTGCTGAAGCAAATCGGCGCTGGCACCGATCAGGTGTCCGGGATTCTGCGGGTCTTGCCACAGGTACGGCGGCGCGTCCGGACTGCCGGTTACCACAAGGCGTTCGCATTTGCCTGCGGCGAAAGACAGCGACGGCAATAGCGTCAATCCCAGCAAGCTCCACACACAGCGCAGATCCATGGCTTCACACTCGATTAATACCCGGTTATGCCCCCTGTAGGAGCGAGCCTGCTCGCGATGTACGTTAACGATGACGCGTTCATTCTGGAAAAACGCGGCGCATTTGAGTTCATCGCGAGCAAGCTCGCTCCTACAGAATGAAGGGCAAAAAAAAGCCCGGCCAAAAGGCCGGGCTCTTTATAAGTGAAGCAGCCGGATTAGACCAGCTTCTCCAGCTCAGGGATGGCTTCGAACAGGTCCGCCACCAGGCCGTAATCGGCCACCTGGAAGATCGGCGCTTCTTCGTCCTTGTTGATCGCAACGATCACTTTGGAGTCTTTCATGCCGGCCAGGTGCTGGATCGCGCCGGAGATACCGACGGCGATGTACAGCTGTGGAGCAACGATCTTGCCGGTTTGACCGACCTGCATGTCGTTCGGTACAAAACCTGCGTCGACCGCGGCGCGGGAAGCACCCACGGCAGCGCCCAGCTTGTCGGCCAGGGCGTACAGGTGTTTGAAGTTGTCGCCGTTCTGCATGCCGCGGCCGCCGGAAACGACGATCTTGGCAGCGGTCAGTTCCGGACGATCGGACTTGGCCAGCTCTTCGCCAACGAAGCTGGAGATACCAGCGTCGTGAGCAGCGCCAACGGCTTCAACGGCAGCCGAACCACCTTCAGCTGCAACCGGGTCGAAACCGGTGGCCCGCACGGTGATCACTTTGACCGCAGCGTTCGACTGAACGGTAGCGATGGCGTTACCGGCGTAGATCGGACGCTTGAAGGTATCAGCGCTTTCTACCGAGATGATCTCGGAGATCTGGTCAACGTCCAGTGCAGCGGCAACGCGCGGCAGGATGTTTTTGCCGTTGGAAGTGGCGGCAGCCAGGATGTGGCTGTAGCCCTTGCCCAACTCTGCAACCAGCGGAGCAACGTTTTCCGGCAGCTGGTGAGCGTAGGCGGCGTTGTCGGCCACCAGCACTTTAGCCACGCCAGCGACTTTCGCAGCGGCTTCAGCCACGGCGCCAGCGCCCTGACCTGCAACCAGAACGTGGATGTCGCCACCGATTTTGGCGGCAGCAGCAACGGTGTTCAGCGTGGCCGGGGCCAGCACTTTGTTGTCGTGTTCAGCAATAACCAAGATAGTCATTTAGATTACCTTCGCTTCGTTTTTCAGTTTCTCGACCAGTTCAGCCACCGACTTGACCTTGATACCCGCGCTGCGTGCAGCAGGCGCTTCGACTTTCACGGTCTTGTTGGTGGAGGCGGTGGAAACGCCCAAAGCGTCCGGAGTCAGCGTCTCGAGAGGCTTCTTCTTGGCTTTCATGATGTTTGGCAGAGACGCGTAGCGCGGCTCGTTCAAACGCAGGTCGGTGGTGACGATGGCTGGCAGTTTCAGGGAAACTGTCTGCGCGCCGCCGTCGATTTCGCGGGTTACAGCCACGCTGTCGCCACTGATTTCGACTTTCGAAGCGAACGTGCCCTGACCGTAGCCGCTCAATGCAGCGAGCATCTGGCCGGTCTGGTTGTTGTCGCTGTCGATGGCTTGTTTGCCAAGGATCACCAGCTGAGGCTGTTCCTTGTCGACAACGGCCTTCAGCAGCTTGGCAACGGCCAGGGAAGTCAGGTCTTCGGCGGACTCGACGAGGATGGCGCGGTCGGCACCCAGAGCCAGCGCGGTGCGCAGTTGCTCTTGAGCGGTGGACGGGCCGACGGAAACGACGACGATTTCAGTCGCAACACCCTTCTCTTTCAGGCGTACGGCCTCTTCCACGGCGATCTCGCAGAACGGGTTCATCGACATCTTGACGTTGGCAAGATCGACGCCGGAATTGTCCGCCTTGACGCGGACCTTGACGTTGTAATCCACAACGCGTTTGACAGCTACAAGAACCTTCATGGATTCCTCGTTACTCTCCGGTGAAAAGAAAGTCGCCTAGGCGAACCTGGCGGTTGATGCTCATCGGGCGCAAGGGCACCTCTAAAAACGCCGGCAAACGTGTCAAGTGACCATCGCTCATGCTGTGGATGACCGTTCGTCAGTGGTGACTGGCGAGTCATTCAACATCACGGCGTGTAAACTGCACACCAGACCCGCACGGCGCTTCACTCTCTACTGCCATCGCCCTGTCTTTAGAGGTGCTCTTGAAACCAACAGTCAGCCTACGGCGAGCGCAAAACCGCCCGTATCTTGACCGGAACGCCTATTCCGGTCAATACGCCAAAACAGCCGTTCATAAGGCGCGTGACTTTGATTTCTCTGGCTTTGAGCCAATTCAAACAAACGTTTGTATTGGACGCTGAGAGTGGTGTAGATATAATGCGCCACCCAAAGAGAAAGGTGGTCAATCGATTGTCCGCTTCCGGCGTTGCGCCGGGATTCATGGATGCGACAACCAACCTCCAAATTAGAAAAAAAACTGTTGAGCCTTGAGTAGGAGATAACCTGTGGAACGCGAATACATGGAATTCGACGTGGTCATCGTCGGTGCCGGCCCCGCTGGTCTTTCCGCCGCCTGCCGCTTGAAGCAGAAGGCCGCCGAAGCCGGTAAGGAAATCAGCGTCTGCGTGGTCGAAAAAGGCTCCGAAGTCGGTGCTCACATTCTGTCCGGTGCCGTGTTCGAACCACGGGCCCTGAACGAACTGTTCCCGGACTGGAAGGAACTCGGCGCGCCGCTGAACACCCCCGTCACCCGCGACGACATCTTCGTTCTGAAGAACGCTGAAAGCGCGCAGAAAGTTCCAGACTTCTTTGTGCCCAAGACCATGCACAACGAAGGCAACTACATCATCTCCCTGGGTAACCTGTGCCGCTGGCTGGCCCAACAGGCCGAGAACCTGGGCGTGGAGATCTACCCGGGCTTCGCCGCTCAGGAAGCGCTGTTCGACGAGAACGGCGTGGTGCGCGGGATCATCACCGGTGACCTGGGCGTCGACCGCGAAGGCCATCCAAAGGAAGGCCTGTACACTCCGGGCATGGAACTGCGTGGCAAATACACGCTGTTCGCCGAAGGTTGCCGTGGCCATATCGGCAAGCAACTGATCAAGCGTTTCAACCTCGACAGCGATGCCGACGCCCAGCATTACGGCATCGGCCTGAAAGAAATCTGGGAAGTCGACCCGGCCAAGCACCAGCCAGGCCTGGTGGTGCACACCGCCGGCTGGCCGATGGACATCATGGGCACCGAGAACACCGGCGGCTCGTTCCTCTATCACCTGGAGAACAACCAGGTGGTAGTCGGCCTGATCGTCGACCTGTCCTACAGCAACACCTACCTGTCGCCGTTCGACGAGTTCCAGCGCCTCAAGCATCACCCGGTGCTCAAGCAGTACCTGGAAGGCGGCAAGCGCATCAGTTACGGCGCCCGCGCCATCTGCAAGGGCGGCCTGAACTCGCTGCCGAAGATGGTCTTCAAGGGCGGCGCGCTGATTGGTTGCGACCTCGGCACCCTGAACTTCGCCAAGATCAAGGGCAGCCACACCGCGATGAAGTCCGGCATGCTCGCCGCAGAATCCGTGGCTGACGCGCTGTTCGCAGAGAAGGACGGCACCGAAGAACTAACCACCTACGTTGACGCGTTCAAGAAGAGCTGGCTCTACGACGAACTGTTCGCCAGCCGCAACTTCGGCCCGGCGATCCACAAATTCGGCGCCATCGTCGGTGGCGGTTTCAACTGGCTGGACCAGAACATCTTCGGCGGCAAACTGCCGTTCACCCTGCATGACACCAAGCCGGATTACGCGTGCCTGAAACTGGCGGCCGACTGCAAGAAGATCGACTACCCGAAACCGGACGGCAAGATCAGCTTCGACAAATTGAGCTCGGTGTTCATCTCCGGTACCAACCATGAAGAAGAGCAGCCGTGCCACCTGAAGCTGGCCGACGCGAGCATCCCGATCAGCAAGAACCTGCCGCTGTACGACGAACCTGCCCAGCGCTACTGCCCGGCCGGCGTGTATGAAGTGGTGACCAAGGAAGACGGCGAAAAGCGCTTCCAGATCAACGCCCAGAACTGCGTTCACTGCAAGACCTGCGACATCAAGGACCCTGCACAGAACATCACCTGGGTGGCGCCGGAAGGTGCCGGCGGCCCGACTTACCCGAACATGTAAGCCGAACGCCTGAACAACGAGGCTCCCGAATGGGGGCCTTTTTGTTGCCTGAAATTCCGGGCATTACATCATTGCCTGTAGGAGCGAGCTTGCTCGCGAAAAACTCCAATACACCGTGTGCATTCAGACAATACGCGTTAGCGTTATCGGCCTTCGCGAGCAAGCTCGCTCCTACAGGGTTTGGGGTTCAGACCTTGAGACCGAGTTCCGCAGAAAGACGCTTTGTCACGCCTTTGATCAACGGAATCAGCTCGGCCATTTTTTCCAGCGGCATGTAGGGTACGGTGCTGGCAATACTGATCGCCGCCACAATGCGCTTGCTCGCATCACGAATTGGCGCCGCCACGCAGCGGATCGACGGTTCATTGTCTTCCAGATCGAACGCGTAGCCACCGGCCACGTACTCGGTCATGCGCTGCTCAAGCTGTTCCCAAGACTGCTGAGGATGCTGGGGCCAGAACTGACTTTTCCCACCCGCTGGCAGGCTGATGTCGTACAGCCGCTGCCAATCCTGCGGCGAATCATCGAGCATCAACGCCTTGCCAATCCCGGTGCGTGCCAACGGCATGCGATGGCCGACCCGCGAACGCATTTCCGGGCCATTGCGCCCCGGATTCTTCAGCAGGTACAAAACCTCGTCGCCTTCGCGAATGCCCAGGTGCACGGTGTCGCCGGTCAACGCCGACAACTCATCCAGATACGGCCCGGCCAGGGTAACCAGCGGCAGCTCTTCACGGGCCTGAAAGCCCAATTCGATCAGTTTCGACCCCAGCAGATAACCGACTTGCGGCACCACCCGCAGATAACGCTCGTCGACCAGGCAACTGGCCAGGCGATGGGTGGTGCTGCGCGTGGTGCCGATCAGCCGGGCGATTTCCTTGAGATCGCGGGCGCCGCTGGCCACGGCCTGGACCACACCCAACCCGCGAAGCAGGGTCTGGGTGCCGGTCGGCGCGGCGTCCTTGGCGATTTTTGGGGCGTCTTCCTGCATATCCAGCCTTTACCGTTGAGCGAGTGAACGGGCGGCATTATGGTCGCCCGAATGCCACGACTACAACTTGATACGCTCGACCTTGCCCACCAGCAGGATGTAGGACAGTGCGCCAATCAATGCCAGCACCGAGATGTAGGTGATCGCCGGGGCAAAGGAATCACCCGTCGCGAGAAAGCCGATCACGATAGGCGTGGCAATCGCCGACAGGTTGCCGATGAAGTTGAACACCCCGCCGGTCAACCCGAGCAAGCGCGCCGGAGCAAGTGTCGACACCAGCGACCAGGTAATCGAAGCCAGACCGTTGCCGAAGAAGGCGAGCGCGAGGAAGGCAATCACCAGCGGCGTCGACTCGACAAAGTTGGCGCCGATGATCGAGGTGGAAATCAGCAAGCCGCTGATGATCGGCAACTTGCGGGCGAAACCCACCGTGTAGCCGCGACGGATCAAAAAGTCCGAGAAGAAGCCGGAACACAGCACACCGATGAACGCGGCGAGAAACGGCAGCGACGCCAGCAGGCCGGATTTGATGAAGTCCATGCCGCGATATTTCACCAGGTAGGTCGGAAACCATGTGAGGAAGAACCACAGCGTCGAGTTGAGGCAGAACTGCCCGAGGTAGATGCCCCAGAGCTTGCGTTTAGTCAGGACAATCCCCAGGTCGGTCCAACTGAACTTGGCCTTGACCTTGGCCTGCTCGGCCTGGATGTCCACCAATCCACCCCCCCTCGCGGATCAAGTCAATTTCCGCGTCATTGGCGCCTTTGAAATCCCGCGGCTCGCGATACACCGCGTACCAGATCACCGCCCACACAATGCCCACCGCGCCGGTGGTGACGAACACCATGTGCCAGCCGAATTCGTGCTGGAGCCAGGCCAGCACCGGCGTCAGGAATGCCAGGCCGACAAATTGCCCGGAGGTGTAGAAACCGATGGCCGTGGCGCGCTCGCGCTCGGGGAACCAGGTAGTGACCACGCGGCTGTTGATCGGATAGGCCGGCGCTTCCAGGGCGCCGACCGCCATGCGCAACACGAACAGCGCGATGAAGCTGCCGGCGAAACCGAGCATCACCGTGGCCACCGACCACAGCAGCAACGCGAGGCTGTACAGAATCCGAGGCGGCACACGGTCCACCAGCCAGCCACCGGGGATTTGCATCGCGGCGTAGGTCCAGCCGAACGCGGAGAAAATCAGGCCGACGTGAATCGGATCGATGCCCAATTCACTGGTCAATGCCGGGGCGGCAATCGACAGGTTACTGCGGTCCAGGTAGTTGATCACCACGGTGATGAACAACAGCACCATGATGAAAAAACGCTTGCGGCTGGGCGTCACCAACGACGCCTGCCCGGTGAGGGTTTGCGGTTGCATGGAAGGTGCCTCTTCTTATGGTTATTGAGGTCGGTGTGAAGGATTGCGTCTGAACCGGAGATCTCCCTGCCAATGGAGATCAATTGTGGGAGCGGGCTTGCTCGCGAAAGCGGTGTGTCAGACGACATCACTGTTGAATGTGATGCCGTCTTCGCGAGCAAGCCCGCTCCCACATCTGGATTTGTGGTGGGTCAGGGAGTGATTACCACTCGGCGAAACTGCCATCGGCATGGCGCCAGATCGGGTTGCGCCAGCGGTGACCGATGGCAGAACGTTCGATCACGTATTCTTCATTGATCTCGATACCCAGGCCCGGGCCGTTCGGGATCTTCACGAAGCCCTGGTCGTAGTCGAACACCCGTGGGTCTTTCACGTAGTCGAGCAGGTCGTTGCTCTCGTTGTAATGGATGCCCAGGCTCTGTTCCTGGATGAATGCGTTGTAGCAGGCCGCGTCCAGCTGCAGGCAGGCAGCCAGGGCAATCGGGCCCAGCGGGCAATGCAGCGCCAGCGCCACGTCGTAGGCTTCGGCCATGTTGGCGATCTTGCGCGTCTCGGTGATGCCGCCGGCGTGGGAGGCATCCGGCTGGATGATGTCGACATAGCCTTCGCTGAGAACGCGCTTGAAATCCCAGCGCGAGAACAGCCGCTCACCCAAGGCAATCGGCGTGCTGGTCAGCGGCGCCAGTTCCTTCAGCGCTTCGTAGTTTTCGCTGAGTACCGGCTCTTCGATGAACATCAGCTTGTACGGATCGAGTTCCTTCATCAGTACCTTGGCCATGGGCTTGTGCACCCGGCCATGGAAGTCCACGCCGATACCCACGTTCGGGCCGACCGCATCGCGTACGGCAGCGACATTGGCCAGGGCCTGGTCGACTTTGTCGAACGTGTCGAGGAACTGCAGCTCTTCGGTGCCGTTCATTTTCACCGCAGTGAAGCCACGCTCGACCGCTTCTTTCGCCGCACGCGCCGTGTCTGCCGGGCGGTCGCCGCCGATCCACGAATACACACGAATCTTGTCCCGTACCTGACCACCCAGCAGATCACTGACCGACACACCCAGCGCCTTGCCCTTGATGTCCCACAAGGCCTGGTCGATACCCGCCAGGGCGCTCATGTGGATAGCGCCACCACGGTAGAAGCCGCCGCGATAGAGCACGGTCCAGATGTCTTCGATGTTGCGGGGGTCTTTGCCGATCAGGTAGTCGGACAATTCTTCAACGGCAGCGGCAACGGTGTGGGCACGACCTTCGACCACGGGCTCGCCCCAGCCGGTGACGCCTTCGTCGGTTTCGACCTTGAGGAAGCACCAACGCGGCGGAACGATGAAGGTGGTCAGTTTGGTGATTTTCATCAGGTTGTCTCTCTTGTTATTTGCAGCGCGCTCGGCGCCGGAAAAGTCTTAACGCAGAGCGTTCCATGCAGCGACATAGGCCTTGGCGTTCACGGCCACGTCCTGGGGCGTCATACCCGGCTTGAACAGGCCCGAACCGAGGCCGAAGCCTTTCACACCTGCGTCCATGAACATCTGCATGTTGTCCGCAGTGATGCCGCCGACAGGCACCAGAATGGTTCCCGCCGGTAGCACCGCGAGCCAGGCTTTGACGACTGCCGGCCCCATCTGCTCGGCCGGAAACATCTTCAGCACATCCGCGCCTTCGGCCAGTGCCGCGAAGGCTTCGGTGGGCGTGGCGACACCGGGTGACAGGTACAGGCCGGCCGCTTTCGCCGCTCGCAGTACCTTCGGATCGCTGTGGGGCATGACGATCACCTGACCACCCGCCGCCTTCACTTGCTCGACCTGCTCCGGCGTCAACACCGTGCCCGCACCGATCAGGCAATCGGCAGGCAGGGTACTGCGCAGGATGCGGATACTGTCGTACGGTTCAGGAGAATTGAGCGGCACTTCGATGACGCGAAATCCGGCGGCGTACAGGACTTCGCCGATAGCGGCCGCTTCTTGCGGGTGCAGGCCGCGCAGGATCGCGATCAGGCCGTTCTGCGCCAGCGCTTGTTTGAGCATGTCAGACCTCCAGGCAGAATTAACGGGATGCGGTGGACGTGACCAGGCCGGCGGCGAGCGCCAGTTGCCACAATCCGCGTTCGGTGGCCTGTTCGGCCAGGCTCACCCGGGTAAAACCGCAGGCGTCGAGCGCACGGCTGTAGCGGGCACAGAGTTGGGTATTGCCGATGAGGATGATCGACGGCAGATGCACGCTGTTGCGTCGACGCCGCTGGGCAATGGCCAGGGCCGCCAACTCGTGGCCGATCAACAGGCCGGACAGGTAGTCCGCCTGGGCGGTGGCGCTCAATTCGCCGGTCAGGCCCAGGCTACGGGCGCTGAACATCGTCGACAGCGGACCGGTTTCACCGTCCGCCGACAACGCGACCTGCACGCCGCGATCAAATGCGTCGCCATCGAAAGACCCGCCACGCTGCTGGGTGCGTCCGAGAATGCTGTGCTCGCTGAGCACGGCGAAGACTTCGCCAGTCATGAACGTATCGAAATGCACGATGCAGCCATCGGCCACTTCCACCCACTTCGAATGACTGCCCGGGAGGCCGATCAACAGGTCGGCGCCCGTCTCACCCGCCAGGTTTTGCAGCACACCGAGCACCTGGGTTTCTTCGCCGCGCATCACGTTCGGCAAACGCGCACGCTGGATGACGCCGGGCACTATGTGCACATCGACACCCCGCAGGCTGCGCACTGTTTGCAAGGAAGTACCAAGGTTGGCGACGTTCGCCGGCGTGTCGCGGTAAGCCGCTTCGCGCCACCCCTGGGCGCTGCCGACCATACCGCAGGCAATCACCGGTAATTGCGGCTGCGCATCGAGCCAGTCGCCGCAAGCCTCGTCGAAGGCCAATTCGAAACCATCGGTGCATTCCCGGCCGCCAATGATTCGCGGCGCCTTCGGCAGCTGCATGACCCCCGACGACAGCGTGCGCTGTTCGAGCACCTGGCCGCCTTCAGCCAGTTTGTAAGCACGTAATGAGGTCGTCCCCCAGTCGAGCGCGATCAATTGCGCCTGCATCGCTTCACCTGTTTTGGTTTTTGGCAGTGAGTGAGCGGGACTATAAACCTGGATGCCGGAAAATCTCAATATATAAATACATATCCCATATATTGAGACATGAGCAAAAAAAGATCGCAGCCTTCGGCAGCTCCTACAAAATCGGGTTCACACACCGTCCCCGTAGGAGCTGCCGAAGGCTGCGATCTTTTAAGGGCGATCAATTACCCGCAGCAAAATCCCTCAAGACGGCCCCATCCATCCGATACCGAACCCACTCCTCCTGCGGCTGCGCACCCAGGGATTTGTAGAATTCGATGGCCGGGGTATTCCACTCCAGCACGCTCCATTCGAAACGGCCGCAGTCGTTGGCGCAGGCGATTTTCGCCAGATGCCGCAGCAGGGTCTTGCCCGCACCGCCGCCACGTTGTTCCGGGGTGATGTAGAGGTCTTCGAGGTACAGGCAATTGCTGCCCAGCCAGGTGGAATAGCTGAAGAAGAACACCGCGAAACCGATGGGTGCACCGTCGCGCAGGCAGATCAGGCCATGGGCAGTGGCGCCTTCGCTGAACAGACTGCGCTCGATGTCGGCAACGCTGGCGACGACTTCATGGCGGGCACGTTCGTAGTCGGCCAGTTCAGTGATGAACGCGAGGATTTGCGGTGCGTCACTGGGGGTCGCCGGGCGGATTTCGATCGTCATGGACGTGCCTTGTCAAAAATGGAAAACGCCATACTAAGTCGGCGCGTGGCCTGTGGCGAGGGAGCTTGCTCCCGCTGGGTTGCATCGCAACCCCAAAAGCAGGCAATGCGATCTATCTGAAAAAACAGAGCGGTTGCGACAGGGCCTGCTTCGCAGGCCAGCGGGAGCAATCTCCCTCGCCACATAAAGCTGGATCGCCACAACAGTGCAGATGCTTTACTCCGGCCGGCACTAACCCTGGAATCGATAAACTCGGACCTGACATTCGGGTACTGCGTGGTTAGATAGAGGCGTCGCTCATTTACCCGGTCAAGGAACCGCGTCATGCCTACCGCAACACCCCCTGTCTCAAGCAAGTTGTTCGGCCTGTTTTGCCTCGCCAGCTACCTGTTGTCGTTGTCCTACGGCTCGACGTTTTTGCTGTCGCTGCTGATTGGTTCTCGCGGCGGTAACGAACACGACGCAGGAAGTGTGATTTCGGCGGCGATGTTCAGCACCTTTGCGGCGGTGATTGTTTCCGGTCATTTGTCCGACTTGCTCGGTGCCGCCCGATCGGTGGCACTGTTCGGTGTATTGCTGGTAGCGGCCAGCCTGGGCTTCGCCCTGACCCCGGGCTTTGGCCATCTGCTGTTGTTTTTCGGGCTGCTGCTGGGCCTGGGCTGGGGCGTGTTCTACACCCTCGGGCCGATCATCGTGGCGGGCCTTGTGACACCCGCACAGCGTGCCAGGTACTTCGCCCTGCTGTCGGGCAGCATGATGACCGGGATCGGCAGCGGCCCGTTGCTCGGCCGCGCGGCGAGTGCGCTGGGCTATCCGGTGACCGCGGCGTTTTACCTGGCGGCGCTGGCCAGCCTGATCGGCGTATTGCTGTTCTGGCGTCTGGATCGACAGCTGCAACCGGCGCCCGCGCAATCGAGCAGCGAGTCGCGGATTTCCTGGCGTGCAGCGGGTCAGGTGCTGTCGTCCAGGGCCGTTTTCCCGATCATCATGGTCGGTCTCGGCGGCTGCGTGTTCGGCGGTCTGTCGAGCTTTCAAACCAGTTATGCCGCCGCGCGCTCGCTTGACTATTCGCTGTTCTTCCTCGGCTTCATGAGCGCAGCGATCAGCGGGCGCATGCTGGTTGCCGGTTTCGTGGTCAGGCGCGATCCATTGCGTGCATCGTGCCTGCTTTCGGGGCTGATGCTGGCATCGATCGTGATGTTCGGTTTTGTCGTCGACAGCAGCTTCAGCTACGTGCTGGCGGCGGTGATGCTCGGGATCGGTTACGGCCTGACCTACTCGGTGATCAACGGCCTGGCCGCCAATGAAGCGCCGAACGGCACCACCGCACAATCCTTGCTGCTGTTCAGCCTGTCGTACTTCATCGGCGTGTTCGGCTTTCCCTTGCTGGCCGGGAAGATCATCGTCGAGCAAGGCATGGCCACGCTGTTGCTCACGGTGCTGGCGGTCGCTTCGCTCAACTGGATGATCACCGTGGGCCGGTTGATCTGGCGCCGGGCTACCACCGGCATGGCGCTGCAACAGGCCTGAGCCGTTCGTCGCACATCAGGCACCCTTTGAGAGCATAGGGGGACTAATCAGGTAAGGACTCTACCCGTTGGAGACAACACCATGATCCTGTCCAGGCTGACCGCCCTTGCCCTCACCACCCTGCTGTCCTCTGCCTCGTTCGCCGGGGCCATTGGCTCGGGCACCGGCCCGACCAATCCGGTGGAAAAGCCCAGGGCGCCGGCCATCCAGAGTGCCCCCGGCATGAACACCGATGGCACCACGATCGACCACAAGCTGCCACCGTCCACCGGCACCGACCCGCGGGTTCAAGGCAATGATGCAGGGCGTCAGCGTGGTATGAGTTTGCCAGGCAGCAAAACGCCCAGCAGTGGCGGACTTGGCTCGACCACTAGCGGTGACGCGGGTGACGACGACAGCGACAGCCAATAACTTCCGGTTTGAGGACAACGGAATTGGTCGAGGCGCTGACAAATGGCATGCTGAAGACAGTTGCTCCCACAGGATCTGTGCCGGACCACAATACGATGTGTGAGCGCAGAACCCTGTGGGTGCAATGAGTGTCAGCGCTGCTTCAGACGGTCGATCACGACGGCCAGCAGCAAAATCGAACCCCGAATCACATACTGATAAAACGTATCGATGTTCTTCAGGTTCATCGCATTCTCGATGATCGCCAGGATCAACACTCCGGCAATCACGTGCCGGATCATCCCGATCCCGCCACTCAACGACACCCCGCCCAGCACGCAGGCCGAGATCACCGTCAGCTCGAAACCCTGGCCGATCATCGGCTGTCCCGAGGTCATGCGCGACGCCAGGATGACCCCGGCCAGCGCACCGATCACGCCATGCACGGCGAAGATGATGATCTTGGTCCGGTCGACATTCACCCCGGCCAGCAGCGCCGCTTCCTGGTTGCCGCCAATCGCCATGGTGTTGCGCCCGTAGGTGGTGTAGTTCAGCAGCCAGCCGAAAAACAGGAAGCAGACGATGGTGATCAGGATCGGCACCGGTACGCCGAACATCTGGCCGTTACCGAAGACGAAAAACGATTCCTGGGACACACCCACCGCTTTGCCATTGGCAAAGATGTAAGCCAGGCCACGGACGATCTGCATGGTCGCCAACGTGGTGATCAACGCATTGACCCGTAGTTTGGCGATGACAATGCCGTTGATCAGCCCGACGATCAGCCCCATCACCAGCGCCGCACAGACTCCGAGAAACACGCTGTTGGTGTCGCGCATCACCACCGCTGCGACCACCCCGGCACAGGCGATCACCGAGCCCACCGACAAGTCGAAATGCCCGGACGCCAGGCAATACAACATGGTGCAGGCAGCAATGCCGGTGGTGGAAATCGCCAGGCCCAGGCCGCGCATGTTCAGTGGTGAAAGGAAGTTGTCGATCAGCAAGGTGCAGGCGACAAAGATGCCAACGGCTGCCAGCAGCATCACCCAGTCATCGAGGAAGCGCCGCAGGTCCAGCGGTCTGCGCGTGGTCGGCAGGGTATTGTTTTGGGTTGTCATCATAGTCACCTCTCAGTTCGCCACGCCGTCGGCGCGTTGGCGCGGCAAAGCCAGTTGCAGCAGGTTGGATTCGTTGGCCTGGTCGCGGCTCAGTTCGCCACGCAGCGCGCCTTCACAGAGCACCAGGATACGGTCGGAAATGCCCATGACTTCCATCAAGTCACTGGACACCACGATCACCGCGATCCCCTCCTTCGCCAGGTTATGGATGATCTGGTAGATCTCGGCCTTGGCACCGATGTCGATGCCGCGGGTGGGTTCGTCAAGCAGCAGCACCTTCATCGGCATCGACAGCCAGCGGCCGAGAATGGCCTTCTGCTGATTACCGCCGGAAAGAAACTTGATCGGCTGCCCGGCGTGTGGCGTTTTCACCTTGAGCGCCTTGATCTGCCGGTCGGCGTTGTCCTTTTCCCACAGGCTGCGCAACAGGCAGCCGAAGGTGGAATGGGCGCCGCGTGCGCTGATGTTGATGTTCTCGGCGACGCTGGCCAGCGGCAGGATGCCCTCCTTCTTGCGGTCCTCGGGGCACAACAGGATTCCAGCGGCAATGGCGTCCCGGGGTGAACGCAGCTGCAGTTCATGGCCACGCAGTTCCAGGCGTCCGGCGCTGTTGCGCGCCAGGCCGCTGAGCAGACGCAGCAGCTCGGTGCGACCGGCGCCAACCAACCCGAACAGACCGAGGATTTCGCCTTTGTGTACCTCGAAACTCACCGGCTCGCGTAACCCGGGCCCAAGCAAACCGTCGACCTTGAGTGCCACCGCGCCGCGTTGACGGGGGCGGTAATCGTAGATGTCCTGGATGTCGCGCCCGACCATGCAGGTGACCAGTTGATCGTGGGTCAGTTGGTCCATGTCGTCGAACGTGCGCACGTATCGCCCGTCCTTGAACACCGTCACTGCATCACAGATGCGGAACACCTCTTCCATACGATGGGACACGTAGAGCACCACTTTGCCCTCGTCCCGCAGCCGGCCGATGATCGCCATCAGGCGCTCGATCTCCCGCGCCGAAAGGCTGCTGGTGGGTTCGTCGAAGGCAATCACATGGGCACCACGGGACAACGCCTTGGCGATTTCCACCAGCTGTCGCTGACCGAGGGACAGACGCCCGACTTTCTCCTGCGGGTCGATTTCATCGGCCAGGCCTTTGAGACAGGCCAGAGCCTTTTGGCGCAGGGCAGTGCGATTGATCAGGCCGAAACTGGCTGGCAGATGCCCGAGAAACAGGTTCTCCGCCACGCTCATTTCCGGCACCAGATGCAGCTCTTGGTGAATCACCGCGACGCCACTGCCGATGCTGTCGGCGGTGGACTTGAAGTCCATCGTCCGCTCACCGATCTGCAAGGCACCGCTGCTGGGCGTGTAGGCCCCGCCGAGGATTTTCAGCAGCGTCGACTTGCCGGCGCCGTTCTCGCCCATCAAGGCATGAACCTGACCCGGATGGGCAGTGAAGCTGATGTTGTCCAGCGCCTTCACCCCGGGAAAGGTCTTGCCGATCCCGTTGAAGCGCAAGCTGCCGCTGTGTTGTTGTGTATTTGTTTGCACCTGCATAACCCACCTCTTCAAACCGATCAGGCAGCCCCGTCGCCGAGACCGTCGCGGAAATCAAACGGCCGTCAGTTCCACAGGCCGATCTTTTCCAGTTCCTGCTTGAAGTTGTCGCGGGTGATCAGTGTCACGTCGTCCATGGCCGTGAACTTCGCCGGTTCAGTGCCGGTGGTGACCCACTCGTACATCATGCTCGCGGTGTTGTAGCCCTCGATGTGCGGGCTCGGCAGCATCGAGCCGTAGAAGCCGCTGTCGGGTTTCTTCAGCTCGCCGATGGCGTCGGTACCGTTGATGCCGATGCCGATCACGTTGGCCGCAGCGAAGCCGGCGCTCTCGGTGGCACGCACGCCGCCGAGTACGGTGTTGTCGTTCATGCCGCCGATGATCAGGTTCTTCGCCGCACCCGGCAGTTTCACCAGGGCCGAGTTGGTGGCGTCCATGCTGCCCGGCACATCGAGGGTTTTCAGGGCCGCGAACAGGATGTGATCCTTCGGCATGCCGGCATCTTCCAGGGCCTTGACCGAGCCGTCGGTGCGCTTCTTGCCGGTGTCGAGTTCGTTGTAGGTGTTGATCACCGCATAGGTGTCTTTCCAGTTCCAGCCGCGTTTCTTCGCCTCAGTGGCCATGGCACTGCCCTGCTTCTGGCCGACTTCGAACGCGGCCATGCCGAGGTACGGCACGTCTTCCATGAATTTGCCGCTGGCATCGACGAAACGGTCGTCGACGGCAATCACCTTCAACCCGTTGAGTTTGGCCTTGGCCATGATCGCCGGGCCGAGGGACACGTCCGGCGGGCAGATCACGAACCCCTTGGCGCCATTGGCCGCGAGGCTGTCGATTGCGGAGAGGGTTTTCTCACCGTCCGGCACGGCGATCTTGATCAGGGTGAAACCCTTCTCTTTCCCGGCCTTTTCGGCAAATGCCCATTCGGTCTGGAACCAGGGCTCCTCCGCTTGCTTGACCAGGAAACCGATTTTCACTTCCTCGGCCGCCAGCAGCGTGCTGCTCAGGCTGACCGCCGAGACCGCCAAAGCGGCACAGCACAGGGAACGGATAGCATGACGACGATTCATAAGCAGACTCCTTGTTATTGTTCTTGAGCGTTCTTTGCAATCCAATGGCCGGTAAAACCGCACCACCAATAGTCATATCATATGATGATTGTATTTTAGACGTAGTAAAGCGCCCAAAAAACCGATCACTCAGTCGTGGTACATCACCGAGCGCCCACCATCGATGGTGATGCATGAGGCGTTGATGAACGGCGCTTCATCACTGGCCAGGAACACCGCGGTCATTGCCACTTCGATCGGCTGCCCGATGCGGCGCGGCGGGTGCAGGTCAAACGCGCGCTGGCGTTCGGCGTGGGGGTCGGCGAAACCGTTCCAGTAATCGATGTTGATCTGGGTTTCGATGTAGCCCGGTGCGATGGCATTGACGCGGATGCCCCTGGACGCATATTCGATGCCCAGCGCGCGGGTCAGGCCGAGCAGGCCGTGCTTGGCCACCGGGTACGGGAAGCAGCCCGGAATGATGTGGGAGGAATGGGTGGAGGCGATGTTGATGATGCTGCCGATGCCCTGCTCGATCATCTGCGGCAACACCGCCTTGCAGCCGTACCAGGCACCGTCCAGGTCAATGGCAAAGCAGCGGCGCCAGTCTTCCTCGGTCATTTCCAGCGGATCACGGAACACGTTGACCCCGGCGCAGTTGACCAGCACATCGATCCGGCCGTGCAGGTCGATTGCCAGCCTGGCCATGGCCTGCAGATCCTGCTGTCGCGACACGTCGGCCTTGATCGCCACCACATCGGCGCCTTGACCGCGCCAGTGCGCCGCGACCTTCTCGACTTTCTCGGCCTGAATGTCGCAGATGATCAGCCTGGCTTGCTGGGACGCAAAGGTCGCCACAATCGCTTCGCCAATCCCCTGGGCGGCACCGGTCAGCAATACGACCTTGTTTTTCAGGCGTTCGCCCTTCGGTGGTTCGGGCACCGGTGGCAATGACAACGGTTCAGCCATGGATCAGGACTCCTGTTCGAAATCACGACGAAAACCGGGCATCTGTCGATGTCCG
Organism: Pseudomonas sp. BIC9C; assembly: GCF_034541995.1. Taxonomy (NCBI): domain Bacteria; kingdom Pseudomonadati; phylum Pseudomonadota; class Gammaproteobacteria; order Pseudomonadales; family Pseudomonadaceae; genus Pseudomonas; species Pseudomonas sp. BIC9C. The sequence continues at coordinate 444,267 of NZ_JAWDGM010000003.1, read as the reverse complement.
GTCAAAAGGCGCTGGGTAGGAAACAGGTGAGTGCGAAAACGTTTCAGCCCGGAAACGTTCTGAGGCACAGGCTCCGCAAGGGAGCACGGGGGAACTTCGCTGCATCACTTCACCTGTTTTGTTTTTTTAAGTGTGAGTGCATGTCACTGGTGAGGCTGACTATAAACCCAGCCCGTTTAAAATCTCAATATATATATTTACATCCCATATTATGGGACCAACCCAGCAAAACGCGTGCAACTCTTTCCAGGCACATCCACTGCAATCGCCAACACAGCCCCGTCCAACGGATGGCCCAGCGGACTTGCCGCGCTGGTGATGTACAGGGTTTTCAGGCCCGCACCGCCGAACACGCAACTGGTGGGACGGCTGATCGGCAGTTCGATGATCCGATCGACTTTGCCGTCAGGGCTCAACCTGAGCAGGCAGTGGCCGTCCCAACGGGCATTCCAGATAAAACCTTCGGTATCCATCGCCGAACCGTCCGGGACGCCGCGTCTGTGCGGGCCAAACCAGGGTTGCGCGGGTTCGAGATTGCCGTCGGTGCGAATGAAATGTCGGTACAAGGTGCCATCGAGGCTGTCACCGAAATAAACGCGGGTGCCGTCATCGCTCCACAACAGCGTATTGGGGATGCCCAGCCCTCGGAGCAGCCGCATGACTCGAGCGTCCCGATCAATGCGGAACAACCCACCGGAGCGCCGTTCGACGGGCAAGTCTTCACCCCGCTCGTCGATGTTGTTTTGCATGGTGCCGAGCCAGAGCCGGCCCTGGGCATCGCAGCGGGCTTCGTTGGGGCGGTTGCCCGGTTGCGGATCGGCGACGCAGAACAATGTCAGGCGCGGGTCCAGGCCGGGTGAGTCCAGGTCCAGCCGATACACGCCACTGCTCAGCGTCACCAGGGCGTCGCCGCTGGCGCAGGGGATGAACGCCGATACATGCTCCGGCATCTGCCAGATCTGCACATTGGCGCCGATCAGCCGCAACGCCTGTTTACCGGCAATATCCACCCAATACAGGGCCTGGGTCGGCGCATCCCAGAACGGGCCCTCGCCCAGTTTCGCCCGATGCCCGGTAACCGCCGTCAACGTCATGAAACCTCCTGCATTGTTCTTGTTTTTATGGTGTAGGAGCTAGCTGTCAGCTCGCTTTTCTATCGGCCATGACTTGCGGGTAGTAACGCTTGATCGCCAGGGCAGCGTTATCGATCAGGGTCATGCAGGCCCAGACACCTCGGGCGGTATCACGGGCCGCGATGGCGTCGGCCAGGTCCCGGTGAATCGGCAACGTACGACGCAGTTCATCCGGGTCGGCGGCGGACACTTCGAAGGCCACCGCCAGTAATGCGCCGAGGGCGGGAACCATTTGTTCGATGAATTGATTGTGGCTGGCAGCGAGGATGCACTCGTGAAAGAACTGGTCGGCACGGTTGTAGTCAATGCCGCTGTCCACCGCCCGCTCCAGCGCGTTGCAGGCCATCAGGATAGCGTCCACCTGCTCGCCCGTTGCGCGCTCGCAAGCCCAGCGCACGGCCATCGGCTCGATGGTGCGGCGCAGGTCGAGCAGATCGTCGACGAAGTTTTCCGGCAAGCCGCTGCGCGACAACCAGCCGACGACTTGGGGATCGAAGAGGTTCCAGCGCCGCACCGGCAACACCCGCGTGCCGACTTTCGGACCGACCTCGAGCATGCCTTTGGCAACCAGGGTCTTGATCGCTTCGCGGATGACCGTGCGGCTCACGCCAAGTTGTTCGCCGAGATCGGCTTCGACCTTGAGCGACTCACCCGGCTTGACCTGCCCCGTGGCAAGCCAGCATCCCAGCCAGTCAACCGTCGACGTGTGAAAGCTGCTGGACATGGACACCTCAAAGCCGTTCGCAATGGAAGTCCACGCTAATCATCATACGATTGGATGTCAATTAAAAAAGATCGCAGCCTGCGGCAGCTCCTACAGGGGAATGTGGACTCCTGTAGGAGCTGCCGCAGGCTGAGATCTTTTCAGGGTTCGAGACCGATGGGGAAAAACTCGCCGCCACTCCAGACACCGAGCCAGCGCTGGCCGTCGATTTCGCGACTCACCGCCAGCTCCACGAGTTGATAGAACACATTGCGGTGAATCAATGCTTCAAGATTGCTGCGCACATGCACGTAAGGCGCTGGCTCCTGCGTTACCGCGTCGATGACCACCCGCATCGGGTGCCCGGCACCGGCCTCGGTGGTTTCATCGACGTTGGTGGTAAAGCGCAACACCTGCGCCTCGCCCTCGCCTTCCACGTCCACCGCAATCGCCACGAACGGCGCATCGTCGACCTTGATGCCGACTTTTTCGACCGGCGTGATCAGGAAATAATCATCGCCATCTCGGCGAATGATGGTGGAGAACAATTTGACCATCGGCTTGCGCCCGATCGGCGTGCCCAGGTAATACCAGGTGCCGTCCCGGGCGATGCGCATGTCGATGTCGCCGCAGAAATCGGGATTCCACAGGTGCACCGGCGGCAAGCCTTTGGTCTTGGGGATTTGCCCCAGCAGGTCGTTGGCTTTTTGCGGGCCACTCATGGCGTTCTCCTTGGCATTACTGGTCGCTGAGCCCCAGCAGGCTGCGCGCATATTGTTCCAGCGGCGGGCCCATCAGGTCTTCGGGTTTTTTATCGTGGAACGTCAGTAAACCGCCACGACTCTTGATGGTTGCAGTATCAATCAAATACTGGGTGCTGGTCTCGATCAACATGATCTGAATCATACCGCTGTCGATGCCGAGGCGGTCCAGCGCTTCCTGATCCAGCCACTCGTCAGAGTTGCCGATACGGTCGTCAGACTTGGCAAATCGGGTGTAGAGCAGATAGTGCGCACCGGCGGCACGGGCTTCGCCCATGGCCTGGTCGAGGCCTTCCGGTGTGCGGGCACGACGGACCATCGGGAAGTATTCGACGAAGCCATCGAACGCGACTTCGGCAATCACGTTGGGCCGTGGGTAAAGGGCGCTGCCCGGCGGCAAGAAAGCGCCCTGGGCGATGTAGACGAATGAGTCCGGCTGAATGCGCAGGTTGTTTACGCGACGGCTGTCGCTGTGATCGAGCAACCCCGCATCGCTCATATGGTATCGAGTCCCTTCGGCCATATCGCTGACGCTCATGCAGCCACCAAGCGCCAAAACGGCCAGCAGCAAAACCAGGCTACGCATCCTATCCTCCAGAGGCCAGTGTCGGAAAACCGGCGAATGGTCGCAGGATGCAGCTTCCGCGCCAGTCCTTGAGCCCGTTCAGACATCGGGATTGAGAATGATGATGTGTGGCGAGGGAGCTTGCTCCCGCTCGGCTGCGCAGCAGTCGTAAAACTGCTGAATGCGATATGTCTGTTTTAACTTGGGAATGGTTTGGGGTTGCTTCGCAACCCAGCGGGAGCAAGCTCCCTCGCCACAAAAGCACCCGGGTACAAAGTCCGGTTCAACCGCCGATAATCTTCATGACAGTCGCTCCACCAGAGAACGCCACTTCCTGCTTGTCGCCCAAGGCCTTCACCAGAAGGCGTTGCAAGGCCGGCAGCGCCTGGTGACGGGGCTTGTCCATCAGGTCGCCGATGTAATGGCGATTGCTCGACGACAGGCAGCCATGCAGCCACCCGGTAGAGGACAGACGCAGTCGCGAGCAGGTACGGCAGAAAGGCACACTTTCGTTAGCGATCACGCCAAAATAACCCTGGCCGGGAATTTCATAGCGAACGGCCGTCGCATCGATCGGGGCATCGGCCTGCAGGTATTCGTAGCGCTCGCCGATCAGGCTCAGCAGTTGCTGGAGGCTGACGAACTGTTGCACAAAGGCATTGGAATCATTGGCCAGGTGGCCCATGCGCATCAGCTCGATGAAGCGCAGCTCATAACCGCGCTCCAGACAGTAGTCGAGCAACGGCATCACTTGATCGAGGTTCTGCCCGCGCAGCGGCACCATGTTGACCTTGATCTTCATGCCGGCCGCACTGGCCTCGCTCATGCCATTGAGCACAGTGGCCAGGTCGCCGCCCCGGGCAATGCCACGGAATGCACTGGCGTCGAGGGTATCGAGAGAGACGTTGAGGCGCCGGATGCCGGCGTCCACCAGCAGCGGCAGTTTCTTCGCCAGCAACTGACCATTGGTGGTCAGGCTGATGTCTTCCAGGCCCATCTTCCCGACTGCCGTCATGAACGCCTCGAGTTTCGGGCTGACCAGCGGTTCGCCGCCGGTAATGCGCAGACGCTCGATCCCCGCCGCCTCAATCAGATAAGCCACACCGCGCGCCATGGCGTCGGCCGACAATTCATCCTGCGCAGCCACCAGCCGCTTGCCGTTGGGCACGCAGTAGGTACAGGCGTAATTGCAGGCGGAGGTCAGACTGATTCGCAAGTTGCGAAAACGCCTGCCTTGACGGTCAACGATCATGGTCACTCCGGCGGAAGAATATCGGGCCGCTAAAACTTGACTCAGAAATCAAGTTTTAGCAAGTCCTCTACCTGAGTATATTCCTGCGGTACCGCGCCAAGTAGCGAAATCATGGCGCAATAAGGCAACTGAATGGCTCAGCTGCTCGGCGTGTCGGTGTCGCGCTTGCGCTTGTTGCCCATGCGCACGCCGATGTCCATGAGGAACTGGAAGAAACCCTCCTGGTCTTCCAGCACGTTGCTCCAGAACGGCGAGTGATACAGCGCGACGGCACCGTGCACCAGCGCCCAGGACGCGCAGTAATGGAAGTAAGGTGGCACGTCTTCAAGCTTGCCTTCGCTGATCCGGCCCTTGATCAGCAGAGTCAGGCGGTCGAAGTTCGAGGCACGGATCTTGTGCAGTTCCTCGATCATCTCCGGCACCTGGTTGCCCTTGACCACTTTCTCTTCGAGGCGGTCGAACAGGCGATAGCGTTGAGGATCGCGCATGCGGAATTCGAAGTACGCACGGGACAGGGCTTCCTTGTCCTTGTCGACATCGGCCGAATGCAGCAATGCGTTCAAATCGCGCTCGTAGTCGAGCATCAGGCGCAGATAGATTTCCGCCTTGGATTTGAAGTGCTTGTAGATCGTGCCTTTGCCGATACCGACGGCATCAGCAATCATCTCGACGGTGACACTGTCTTCACCTTGTTCGAGGAACAGCTTGAGCGCGGTATCGAGAATTTCCTGCTCGCGGCGACGAAACTCACGGACCTTACGAGGTTCTTTATGCATAAGAAAAGGTCTGTCGGGGTCAAAATTCGAAGCCGCGTATTATGCCTAACTTGCGCAAAAATGCACGGATCATCCGACCATATCTGCGCTTTCTGGTCATTCCGCGCACGCTTACAGCTTGATGAGAACTCTTCCGAAGCGCACGTATTCCAAATTTGTTTAAAAACCCGTGCCACCAAACTGGACTAGGCGCAATCCTGATCAATACTTGAACTGTCGGCGGGGCATCTCCCCCAAGTGTCACGCTGATATTGGTACCAACGGACCGCGTGCCATTGTTTTACTCCTAATGGTCTTAACCCGGATTCACCCCCCAGAACCCGGGTTTTTTTTGCCTGCGATTTAACCTTGTGGGAGCGAGCCTGCTTGCGAAAGCGGCTTCGAACCCTAAGCTGATTTCACATGCGCCAACGGAAACAACCGCTTGAAGTTCTCAGTGGTCTGCTCGGCAAACCGCTCGTAGGATTCACCGCGCAACATTGCCAGAAATTCCGCTACTTCACGCACGTACTGCGGCAGGTTTGGCTTACCTCGATGGGGAATCGGTGCCAGGTATGGCGAGTCGGTTTCTACCAGCAATCGGTCGGCCGGCACCTTGCTGGCCACATCGCGCAACGCATCGGCATTGCGGAAAGTGACAATCCCGGACAGGGAAATGTAATAGCCCATGTCCAGCGCGGCCTTCGCCATTTCCCAGTCTTCGGTAAAGCAATGCAATACGCCCGCCTGGGGCAGCGCCGCCTCACGCAGCAAGTCCAGGGTATCGGTGCGGGCGCCACGGGTGTGGATGATCACCGGCTTGCCGGTCTGCTGCGCCGCTTGCAGGTGCAGGCGAAAGGATTCCTGCTGCAACTGCGCCGCTTCCGGCTCGTAATGGTAATCGAGGCCGGTTTCGCCGATGGCGACCACACGCGGGTGATTGAGCTCCTGCAACAGCCAGTCCAGCGCTGGCGCGGCACCCGGCTGCACATCCAGAGGGTGTACGCCCACCGAGCAGTCGACGTCGTCATAGCGTTCGGCCAGGGCCTTGACGTCGGCCGCGTTGTCCGCGCTGACACCAATACACAGAAAGTGCCCTACCCCGCGTTGCCGGGCAGCCTCCAGGGCAGCATCCAGGGAGCCGTCGTGGGCGGCCAGGTCAAGGCGATCGAGGTGACAATGGGAATCTACGAGCATAGGGGGCTGCAACTTACATCGAATGGGTGGGACGGTCGGGTATTCTGATATTCAGAGTCTAGGCGCAGGCAGTCATCTTTGGGCAGGCAACGACGCCCATTGCACCAGCAATGCCTCCAGCAGCAAGGCCGGATTGAGGTTGGCCTTGCTCAAGACTTTCTGGCGCTGGGCGAGGATCCAGTCCTGAATATCGAGGACTTTGCCCTGGGCGCTTTTCTGCGCCAGGTATTGCACGACTTTGCGCATGTCGGCCAGGCCGAGGCCGGCTTCGTCCTGGGTCAACTGATAACGCAGGATCAGGCTCGACCAATCGCAGAACCAATCGAACAGGCGCAACATCGGAATGTTCTTCCATTCTTCGGCCAGTTGCGTCGGCGACTGCTGTTGCTTGAGGAGTTTTTTCACCCCTTCGACCACTTGCGTGCGCTGTTCACGCACGCCCTGGGCCTGAAGATTGACCGCCGCCAGTGGCGAACCGGCAGCCAGCGTCAGCAGTTCGACGCGCTCTTCTTCGGAACACTCAGGCAACGCCTGAGCCAGCCACTTCAAGCTCATGGCCTCGCCCGGCAGCGGACAGGCCTGTTGAACGCAACGACTCTTGATGGTTGGCAACAAGCGGCTCGGCTGGTGACTGACCAGCAACAGAACCGTATCGCCGGACGGTTCTTCAAGGCTCTTGAGCAAGGCGTTGGAGGCGTTGATGTTCATCGACTCGACCGGCTCGATCAGCACCACCTTGCGCCCGCCCAACTGCGCGGTCTGCACCACGAAGCTGACCAGATCGCGAACCTGATCGACCTTGATCGCCTTGTCGGCTTCTTCCGGCTCCAGGATGTAGTTATCCGGGTGGCTGCCAGCCTTGAGCAGCAGGCAGGATTTGCATTCGCCGCAGGCATCCAGCGCGATCGGACGCTGGCACAGCAAGCTGGCCATCAGGCGCTCGGCCAGTGCCCGCTTGCCGATTCCGGTCGGGCCATGCAGCAGGTAGGCGTGCGCATGCTGGGCGCGACCCGCCAGGTGCTGCCAAAGGGTTTCCTGCCACGGATAGGCCTCAGCCACGGCTCAACTCCAGCAGGCGCGGCAACAAGGCATCTAGCGATTGCTGAACCTGCACCAAGGGTTGGGCAGCATCGACCAGCATATAACGCGCCGGATCCGCCTCGGCCCGCTTGAGGAAGGCATTGCGCACGGCATCGAAAAAGGCCCGGCCTTCGAGCTCGAAGCGATCCAGACGACCGCGAGCGCTGGCGCGGGCCAGACCCACCTCGACAGGTAGATCGAAAATCAGCGTGAGGTCCGGGCGCAGATCGCCTTGAACGAAGGTTTCCAGAGTCGCGATGCGCTCCAGCGACAAGCCGCGACCACCGCCCTGGTAGGCGTATGTCGAATCGGTAAAACGATCACACAAGACCACGGCACCACGGGCCAGCGCCGGGCGAATCACTTCAGCCAGGTGCTGGGCACGCGCGGCGAACACCAACAGCAACTCGGTATCCGGGTTCATGACTTCGTCGACGGGAGCCAACAGAACCTCACGGATGCGCTCGGCCAACGGCGTGCCGCCCGGCTCGCGGGTCAGCACCACCTCGATGCCGGCAGCGCGCAAGCGCTCGGCCAGGTATTCGCGATTGGTGCTCTTGCCGGCGCCTTCCGGGCCTTCCAGAGTAATAAACAAGCCAGTCACAGGCAGTCCTTAGTCAGAGTCATTGCGGGCTTTTCGGTGCGCTTGCATCGGGCTCCGGCGTTTCAGGGGGCGGTGCAGGATCTTGCGGCTGCGCCTCGGGAGCCGTGCTCGGTGAAGCGGCCGGAGTCTGCGCCAGCTCCTGCGAAGCCTTGGCCTCCTGCGTACCGGTTTGTTCAGTTCCGGTTGGCGGCGTCTCGGGTGCGGTAGCTGGCGCCGGGCTCGAACGGTAATCGGCGCGACGCTTGAGCTGGAACTCCTTCACGGCATTGTTGTGGGCATCCAGGTCATCGGAGAACACGTGCGTGCCATCACCGCGCGCCACGAAGTAAAGGCTGCTGCCCTCCACCGGATTGAGTGCCGCATGGATGGCTTCGCGACCGACCATCGAAATCGGCGTCGGCGGCAGGCCTGCATTCATGTAGGTGTTATAGGGCGTCGCTTCCTTGAGGTGAGCCCGGGTCAGTTTGCCGCTGTAGCGCTCGCCGAGGCCGTAGATCACCGTCGGATCGGTCTGCAACAACATGCCTATTGCCATGCGCCGTACAAACACGCCGGCAATCTGCCCGCGCTCCTGGGGTACGCCGGTTTCCTTCTCGACCAGCGAGGCCATGATCAGCGCTTGATAGGGTTCAGTGTACGGCGCATCCGCGGCACGCTGCTCCCATTCCTTGGCGAGCACTTCGTCGAGGCGGTCGTAAGCGGTTTTCAGCAGCTCGATGTCGGACATGCCGCGCACGTAACGATAGGTGTCAGGGAAGAAGCGCCCTTCCGGAAAAATTCCGGTGTGGCCAAGCTTGTCCATGACCTGGCTATCGCTCAAACCGTTGAGGCTATGGTCGAGCTTCTCTTCCTTGGCCAGCGCTGCGCGGACCTGGCGAAAATTCCAGCCTTCGACCAGGGTCAGGCTGTACTGAACCATTTCCCCGCGTTTCCACAGGTCGATCAGGCCTTCGACGGTCATGCCCGGTTGCATGCGATATTCGCCGCTGTGCAGGGGTTGTTTGGCGAGATTGAAGCGCCAATACACGCGCAGCCAGAATGCGTCCTTGATGACGCCATTGGCTTCGAGTCGATAGAAGGTGCGGGTCGGCGTGGTGCCCTTGGGCACATTCAGCAATTGTTCCTGGGCAATGTTCAGCGGCTGTACCAGCGCCGAATGAATTTTCCAGGCTGAAGCACCCATCAGCAGCCCCGCCAGAACCACTCCAGTTTCCAGCAGCAGCAAGAGTTTACGTCTCACGTATCAAGCATCCAGTAGCACACGGGCAATGGTTTGAAGTTTACGGGTGAGCGGCCCAACCGGCCAGTGAAGAGCAGCATAGGCGCGCACCGGCCAGATACCATACACGCTGTTGCAGACAAAGACTTCGTCAGCCCATTGCAGCTGTTCGAGGGGGATATCGGTGATTTGCGTGGGGATTCCCAGCGACTTGGCCTGAAACAATATTTCGGCGCGCATCACGCCTGCCACGCCGCAGCGCTTGAGGTCAGCAGTGATGAGCACGCCATCACGCACCAGGAACAGATTGCTGAACACACCTTCAATCACGCGCCCGGCCTGATCGAGCATCAAGCCTTCGGCATGCTCGGTGTCCTGCCATTCCGCGCGGGCGAGGACTTGTTCAAGACGATTCAGGTGCTTGAGGCCGGCCAGTAATGGCTGCCTGGACAATCGCGTGGCGCAAGGGAACAAACGAACACCCTGCTCACCATGCGCGGCAGGGTAAGCCGCAGGTGGATTGCCTTGCAGAATGCGTCGGGCCTGAGCCGAAGGATCGGGGGCGTAACCGCGCAGACCGTCGCCACGGGTGAGGATCAGCTTGAGCACCCCATCACCCAGTGCTGCGGCGTAGGCCAGCAATTCGCTGCGGATCAGCTCATGCTCGGCTGTTATTGCCAAACGCGAACAGCCTTCCGTCAGACGCGACAGATGCCGGTCCAGCAACACTGGCTGCCCGTTGCGCACGGCGATGGTCTCGAACAGACCATCGCCATAAGCCAGGCCGCGATCCTTCAGCGACAAAGCGTCAGCCGGCTGACCGTCGACCCAGCTGTCCATCAGCCTGCGAACCGGCGGAACACCAGCGAGCCGTTGGTGCCGCCAAAACCGAAGGAGTTGGAAACGACCACATCGATATCCATGTTGCGCGCCGTGTGCGGCACGAAATCGAGGTCGCAGCCTTCGTCCGGCTCATCGAGGTTGATGGTCGGCGGCGCTACCTGGCTGTTGATTGCCAGCACACTGAAGATCGCCTCGACCGCGCCCGCCGCACCCAGCAGGTGACCGGTCATGGACTTGGTGGAACTGACGGCCAGCTTGTAGGCGTGCTCGCCGAACACCGACTTGATCGCATTGACTTCAGCCAGGTCGCCTGCGGGAGTCGAGGTGCCGTGGGCGTTGATGTACTGCACTTGATCGCCATTGATTCTGGCATCGCGCAGCGCATTGGTAATGCAGCGCGCAGCACCCGCGCCATCGGCTGGCGGCGACGTCATGTGGTAAGCGTCGCCACTGGTGCCGAAGCCGATCAGCTCGGCATAGATGGTCGCGCCACGCGCCTTGGCGTGCTCGAGCTCTTCCAGCACCAGCGCACCGGCGCCATTGGACAATACGAAGCCATCGCGACCCTTGTCCCATGGACGACTGGCACGGGTCGGCTCGTCGTTGCGGGTCGACAGCGCGCGGGAGGCACCGAAGCCGCCCATGCCCAGACCGCAGGCCGCCATCTCGGCGCCGCCGGCAATCATCACGTCGGCTTCGTCGTACATGATGTTGCGGGCCGCCATGCCAATGCAGTGGGTACCGGTGGTACAGGCCGTGGCGATGGCGTAGTTAGGTCCCTGTGCCCCCAGATGGATCGACAGGAAACCGGAAATCATATTGATGATCGAGCCTGGCACGAAGAACGGGGAAATCCGTCGTGGGCCGGTCTCGTGCAGCGTGCGGGCGGTTTCTTCGATATTGGTCAGACCGCCAATACCCGAGCCCATGGCCACGCCGATACGCTCACGGTTGGCATCAGTAACTTCCAGACCTGCGTTGCGTACCGCCTGAAAACCTGCGGCCAGGCCGTACTGAATGAACAGGTCGAGCTTGCGGGCTTCCTTGAGCGACAGGTATTCCTCGACATTGAAGCCCTTTACCGAGCCGCCAAAACGGGTGGAATAGGCAGAAAGGTCGGTGTGTTCGATCAGACCAATGCCACTGCGGCCAGCCAGAATGCCCTGCCAGCTGCTCGGCACATCCGTGCCCAGTGGCGACAACATACCCATACCGGTGACTACGACGCGTCTACGCGACACAGCACTCTCCTTTTTCAAATGACGACTTTGCATCAGGCCTAAAGAAAAAACCGCACGCCATGATGGCAGTGCGGTTTTTCCATGACAGCGAGCAACGATTACAAACTATTACGCCTGGTGGCTAGTAACGTAGTCGATTGCAGCTTGTACAGTAGTGATCTTCTCGGCTTCTTCGTCAGGGATTTCGGTCTCGAATTCCTCTTCCAGAGCCATCACCAGCTCAACGGTGTCAAGGGAGTCGGCACCCAGGTCTTCTACGAAGGAAGCAGTGTTGACCACTTCTTCTTCTTTAACGCCCAGTTGCTCAGCAACGATTTTCTTGACGCGCTCTTCGATGGTGCTCATACCTTGTTTTCACTCCTAATGGACAAATTCAGGCAGCTGGCCAGTGGGTAAGTGTATAGAAAGGCTTTTCAGCTTTTCAACTGAAAGCTTCACTCCTCAAACCCGGTGACCCTTTGCCTATAAAATAGATTGCAGCTTTATAACGGATTTTAGACAGCTCGTATGACATTTTTTTGAAGCAATCCGTCACATTTGAATTACATGTACATCCCGCCGTTCACCGGGATTGTAGCTCCGGTAACGTAAGCCGCACCGTCCGACGCAAGAAAAGCGACCACGGACGCGATCTCTTGAGCTTGCCCCAGACGACCCAGCGGAATCTGCGTCTGCAAGGCTTCACGCTGCGCCTCGGGCAGTTCACGGGTCATATCGGTATCGATGAACCCAGGGGCCACCGAGTTTACCGTAATCGAACGCGAACCGACTTCACGCGCCAGTGCACGGCTGAAACCTTCCAGGCCGGCCTTGGCGGCAGCGTAGTTTACTTGGCCTGCGTTGCCCATGGCACCCACAACCGAACCAATACTGATAATTCGGCCCCAACGGGCTTTGGTCATGCCACGCAAAACGCCCTTGGACAGGCGGAACAGACTGTTCAGATTGGTATCCACAACGTCATGCCACTCGTCGTCTTTCATGCGCATCATCAGATTATCGCGGGTGATGCCGGCATTGTTGACCAGAATCGCTGGCGCACCGAACTGCTCCTGAATGCTCGCCAGGACCGCCGCCACGGACTCGTCGCTGGTGACATTGAGTTCCAGGCCAGTGCCCTGAATACCATTTTCCTTCAGGGTGGCGGCAATACGCTCGGCACCTGAAGCGGAGGTCGCGGTGCCAACAACAATGGCGCCCTGACGACCCAGTTCCAGAGCGATGGCCTGGCCAATGCCACGGCTCGCGCCGGTGACCAGTGCAACTTTACCTTGCAGACTCATGCAAGCTTCTCCTGAGTTCAGGCCAACGCTGCGCGGGCGGCAGCGAAAGCGTCTGGGGTATTGAGGTTGGATGTCGACACGCCTTCGGCGCAACGCTTGTTCAGACCCGCCAGCACTTTGCCCGGACCACACTCGACCAGATTGGTCGCGCCCTTGGCTGCCAGCGCCTGTACGGATTCGACCCAGCGTACTGGCTTGTACAGCTGCTCGAGCAGATCGCGCTTGAGGGTTTCCAGATCGGCCGGCACTTCGGCACTGACGTTCTGGACCACAGGAATCTGTGGAGCCTGCCAGTCGATTGCCGCGATCGATTCGGCGAAACGCTCGGCAGCCGGACGCATCAGCTCACAGTGCGACGGCACGCTCACCGGCAGCGGCATGGCGCGCTTGGCACCACGGGCCTTGCAGCCTTCGATGGCACGATCAACGGCAGCCTTGGCGCCGGCAATCACCACCTGACCCGGGGAGTTGAAGTTAACGGCGCTGACCACTTCGCCCTGCGCCGCTTCGGCACAGGCAGCCAGCACATCAGTATCTTCCAGACCGAGGATGGCAGCCATGCCACCCTGCCCGGCCGGAACCGCTTCTTGCATCAGTTGACCGCGGCGCTCAACGAGCTTCACCGCGTCTGCCAGCGTCAGGCTACCGGCAGCAACCAGCGCGCTGTATTCACCCAGGCTGTGCCCGGCAACGAAAGCCGGACGCGCACCACCTTCCGCCAGCCACAAACGCCACAGGGCGATCGAAGCGGTCAGAATGGCCGGCTGGGTTTTATCGGTTTGATTGAGTTGCTCTTCCGGCCCTTGCTGGGTCAGCGCCCACAGGTCGTAACCCAGTGCTTCGGAAGCTTCTTTGAATGTTTCGAGGATCAGCGGATGTTGTGCGCCCAGCTCGGCCAGCATGCCGAGGGACTGCGAACCCTGTCCTGGAAAGACGAATGCGAGGGAAGCAGACATGTAACAAGCCCCTAATGATCTTGTCGTCGGAGAATGACGCCCCGCTTGGGGACGCAAGAAACTGACAGTTGGATGGCCCTTTGAACCGGGCAGTCACATTTAAGCATTGTCCGACGAAAACGCCTAAGACAACAAATCCTCCAGACGGCCGTGGAGGCGCTCAGGCAAGTTCTCCTGAATCTCTATCAATGCGCGCTGAATTGCACTCTGGAAGCCCTGAACTCCGGCCGAACCGTGACTTTTCACCACGATGCCCTGCAAGCCGAGGAAGCTTGCGCCATTATGTCGCGCCGGCGCCAGATCAGCCTGCAAGCGTTTCATCAAAGGCAGCGCCAAGGCACCGACAGCGCGGGAAGCGAGGCTCTTCTTGAACAAGGCTTCGATACGCGTGGCAATCATGGTCGCGAGACCTTCGCTGGACTTGAGCAGGATATTACCGACGAAGCCATCGCAGACCACCACGTCCGCCTCACCGCGATACAAACCATCACCTTCGATGAAGCCGATGTAGTTGATACCTCGGGCAGCTTGCAACAACGTCGCTGCCAGTTTGACCTGCTGATTACCCTTGATGTCTTCAGTACCGATGTTCAGCAGCGCTACCCGTGGCCGGGCTATGCCCAGGGTCTCGGCCGCAACCGAGCCCATGACCGCAAACTGCAACAGATGCTCGGCACTGCAATCGACGTTGGCACCCAGGTCGAGCAATTGGCAATAGCCCTTCTGAGTCGGAATCGCCGCCACCATGGCTGGGCGGTCAATGCCCGGCAGGGTTTTGAGTACGAACCGCGACAACGCCATCAGCGCACCGGTATTGCCGGCACTGACACAGGCCTGGACCTTGCCGTCGCGCAGCAGCTCAAGGGCCACGCGCATCGATGAGTCCGGCTTGCCACGCAAGGCCTGGGCGGGTTTTTCGTCCATGGTGATGACTTCACTCGCCGGAGCAATCGACAGGCGCGCGCGATCCACAGCCGAATGGCCAGCGATCAATTCTTCAAGTAGGGAGGGTTGACCGACGAGGGTCAGGTGTAGCGAGGGCGTAGCAGACAGACAAGCAATACTGGCCTGGACAATGCTGCGGGGACCGAAGTCCCCGCCCATTGCGTCAACCGCGATGACTTGAGCGGACAAGTGATTACTCGTCAGCGCCCTTGTCGATCACTTTACGGCCACGGTATACGCCTTCTGGCGATACGTGGTGACGCAGGTGAACTTCACCGGTGGTTTTTTCTACAGACAGGGTGCTAGCCTCGAGAGCGTCGTGCGAACGGCGCATGTCACGGGCAGAGCGGGATTTTTTGTTCTGCTGAACAGCCATAATTGATTAACTCCTAAACGTTTGGGTCACGCTTTAACTGCGCCAATACACTGAACGGGTTGGACCGCGTTACCTCGTCCTCGCTCGGTTCGGGCTCATCTGCTCCCGCCGGCTGCTGGCATTCTTCCGGATGATGAGCAGGCACAATGGGCAAGGCGAGCAGAAGCTCCTCCTCGATCAGTGACTGCAGATCCAAAGGATCTTCGCCCAGTTCCAGCACGTCATAACCTTTCGGCAACGACTGGGTATTCGCACCCTCCTTCACCACAGCGTAACTGCATTCGCTATGGATCGGCAGGGTGACCAGCTCAAGACAACGCTGGCAAACCATTTTGACTTCAGTGTCGATAAAGCTGTGGATGACCACAGATTTACGTTCATCTCGTTCAAAAACGAATTTAGCCTGCACCGTACCGACATTGTCGGAAAGCGGGTCGCAGAGTCTCTCCAAATCGGCCAGCAGCATTTCACCTTGAAGGGTGGTGCCACGATCAGCCAATTTGCGCGGGTCAACGTGAGGTGGAATCGGGTCATTCAACATAGGCGCAGCATTATAGGGATGCACCCGCCCATGTCAAAGGAAATTCAGCCCTGTCCGTCACTTGGAAGCCTCGCTAGAATTCGCACCTGCCTTCTGGAGATGCGCATGCTGCCTTTATTACTCGCTTCCGGCTCGGTCTATCGCCGGGAATTACTGACTCGCCTGCAGCTGCCTTTCACATGCAGCTCGCCGGATATCGACGAAAGCCATCGTCCCGGTGAATCCGCCATCGAACTGGTCAAGCGCCTCGCCGAAGAGAAAGCGCGCGCTCTGGCCGACAGCCATACCGCTCATCTGATAATCGGCTCCGACCAGGTCGCCGTGCTGGGAGACCGGATGATCGGCAAGCCCCACACCTTCGAAAAGGCCCGCGAACAACTGCTGGCCGCCAGTGGTGCCAGCGTGACCTTTTTGACCGGCCTGGCCCTGCTCAACAGCCAGACCGGGAACTGCCAGGTCGATTGTGTGCCGTTCACCGTACACATGCGCACACTCGACGCACCCCGCATCGAACGCTACCTGCGCGCCGAGCAACCCTATGACTGCGCCGGCAGCTTCAAGGCCGAAGGCCTGGGGGTCAGCCTGTTTCGCAGCACCGAGGGACCTGACGCCACCAGCCTGATCGGCCTGCCGCTGATCCGCCTGATTGACATGTTGCTGGCCGAAGGCATGCAAATCCCCTGAAAAACAAAAGATCGCAGCCTTCGGCAGCTTCTACAGGTGATCTGTGTAGGAGCTGCCGAAGGCTGCGATCTTTTGATCTAAAAAACCAACTTCGAAAACACTTAACGCAGCGACGGACCGCTGAACCCCATCCACATCGCCAGATGCTCAGCCACGCTGGCACCGAGTTTTTTCGAGAAGCGATCGAAAGCCGACTCCTGAACGGTAAAGTCCACCAGCTCTTTCTCGCCGATCACATCCCGCGCAACCGAACTGGCATTACCCAGCCCATCGATCAACCCCAGTGGCAGCGCCTGCTCGCCGGACCAGACCAGGCCGGAGAACAGCTCCGGATGCTCTTTGTCCTTCAGGCGATCGCCACGCCCCTGCTTGACGCTGTTGATGAACTGCTTGTGGGTCGTATCGAGCACGCCCTGCCAGAAGGCGGTTTCTTCCGGCTTTTGTGGCTGGAACGGATCGAGGAACGACTTGTGCTCGCCAGAGGTATAAGTGCGACGCTCGACGCCCAGCTTCTCCATGGTGCCGACAAAGCCATAACCGGCTGCCGTCACGCCGATGGAGCCGACCAGGCTCGCCTTGTCGGCGTAGATCTGATCCGCCGCGCTGGCGATGTAGTAGGCACCGGAAGCCCCCAGGTCGGAAATGACCGCATACAGCTTGGTGTCCGGGTGCAGGCCGCGCAGACGACGGATCTCGTCATAGACATAACCTGACTGCACCGGACTGCCGCCCGGGCTGTTGATGCGCAGGATGACACCCTTGACCTTCTCATCCTCGAAAGCCGCGCGCAGGCTGCCAACGATATTGTCCGCACTGGCCGGTTCCTTGTCGGCGATCATGCCCGTCACATCGATCAGCGCCGTGTAATGGGCACTGCGGGTAGCCGCCTTTTCCATATCCATCAGCGGCGAAAACAGAACAATTGCGCCGAACAGATACACAAAAGTCAGAAGCTTGAAGAATATCCCCCAGCGACGGGACCGGTGCTGCTCCTGCACGCCGGCCAGCAGCGTCTTTTCCAGCAGCTTCCAGCTTTTGTCGTCACCGTTCTCTGCGCTCGCCTTGGCGGGCGCTTTCCATTCGTCGGTCATGCCATCCACCCCAAAAACAACCGGTTAAGCCTGCTGACTCAGCCAGGCATGCAATTCTGAAAAGCGGTCGATGACCAGTCGCGGCTCATACAACTTCAACGCATCGATCGATTGAGCGCCATAGCTGACGGCCACCGAGCCCATGCCGGCGTTGTGCGCCATCTGCAAATCAAAGGACGAATCACCGACCATCAACGCCTGTTCCGGGCGTACCTCGCAATGAGCGAGAATTTGCTCGAGCATCAGCGGATGGGGCTTGCTGGCGGTCTCGTCGGCGGCACGGGTGATATCGAAGTAATTCTCCCAGCCATGGGACTTCAACACCCGGTCCAGCCCGCGACGGGCCTTGCCGGTCGCCACGGCCAGATGATAACCCTCGGCACGGAATGCCTCGAGCGACTCGACCACACCCTCGAACAGCGGCGAAGGCACAGCCTCGGACGCAATGTAATGCTCGGCATAATGCTCGCGGAACGCGATCAGTTCAGCATCACCAATCTCGGGATACAGGGTGCGGATCGCTTCCGGCAAGCCCAGGCCAATAATACCTTTGACGGAAAAATCATCGCGCTGTTCAAACCCGGAACGCTGCGAGGCAACATGCATTGCCTCGACAATCCGACCAATGGAATCGGCCAGCGTGCCGTCCCAATCGAAGATCAGCAGCTTGTAATCAGATGGGCGCACTCAATCGCTCCACGGTTTTGGCCCACATCTCGTCGACCGGTGCCTGCAACTTCAGCTCGCCACCGTCAGGCAGCGGCACCGTCAGCATGTAGGCGTGCAGGAACAGGCGCTTGCCGCCCAGATCGCGGATTTCCTTGCTGAAACCTTCGTCGCCATACTTGGTGTCGCCAGCGATGCAATGCCCGGCGTGCAAGGTATGGACGCGGATCTGGTGAGTCCGGCCGGTAATCGGCTTGGCTTCGATCAGGGTGGCAAAGTCGCCGAAGCGGCGCAGGACCTTGAACACGGTCACGGACTCCTTGCCCTCCTCCTCGTCAACCTCGACCATGCGTTCGCCTGAGCGTAGATTGCTCTTGCCCAGCGACGCACGGACTTGCTTGATCGAGCTCGCCCAGTTACCGCGGACCAGCGCCATGTAGCGCTTGTCGACGCCATCACCGCGCAACGCGGTGTGCAAGTGGCGCAACATGCTGCGCTTCTTGGCGATCATCAACAGGCCGGACGTATCACGGTCGAGACGGTGAACCAGTTCGAGCTCTTTGCAATCCGGGCGCAACTGACGAAAGGCTTCGATCACCCCGAAAGTCAGCCCACTACCGCCGTGCACCGCAATGCCCGCAGGCTTGTTGATCACGATCAGCGCCTTGTCTTCGAAGACAATCGAGGCCTCGAGTCGCTGCAGCAGGCCTTGTGCCAGTGGCACCGGTTCGTCGCGCTCAGGCACACGCACCGGCGGCACGCGCACGATATCGCCCGCCTGCAGCTTGTACTCTGGCTTGATCCGACCTTTGTTCACGCGCACTTCGCCCTTGCGCAAAATGCGGTAAATCAAGGTCTTGGGCACGCCTTTGAGTCGGGCGAGAAGGAAATTATCAATACGTTGGCCGGCATATTCCGGCGAGACCTCAAGCAGTTGTACGCCTGGAGTCGGGGGGGTAGTCGTCGTCATGGCGCGGATGATAACAATTTTTATGGAATTGAAGCACTTAATCATTGCTGCTATAGTCGCGAACGTCGCCAAAAGCGGCCTGGACAGCGGACCAACGGTCAAAAACCGGCCCTGACCAACGCAATTCACCAGGACGCGAGGCCGTCCTACGGGGCTTTCGCTACGTAACGGTGGAGTTTGCAGGTGTAACGAGCGCAGGTGACATGAGGCCTGAATCACGCCACAAAGCAGAGTTTTCCACTCGTTTTGCGAGCCATATTCACGGCCAGTTCACAAAGTGCAGTCAACTGCGAATGACCCCGAGCGAAGGCATCGGAAACAACGCCTAAATTAGCCATGATGCGTGACCTCCCCTTTCGGAGCTCACGGTAAATGCCAACCCGCTGCGGATTCTGCGCGCGGCAGCACCCGAATTATCAGGGATACGTGTAGGGTGGAGATGCACAACCGCCGGACTGTGTAGCAACAGGCTTTCTCAAGACGCTTCATCTCGTCCACAGCCGCTGGTTGATTCCTCCTCCTGACTGAGTGCTTAAGTAGCCACAGCAAGCAGGACGCGTACGTCGCGATGAAGGCCCACATTGGCCGGACTTCGCTGGACACGGGAAATGGCCAACCACTCCCGACGCACCTGACACCGACCGTGAGAAGTCGTGTGTGCCGAACGCCGTTTCCGGCAGCCCGGAAACCGACGGTACTACATGAAAAGAATGCTGATTAACGCAACTCAACCCGAAGAGTTGCGTGTTGCACTGGTAGATGGCCAGCGCCTCTACGACCTGGACATCGAATCCGGTGCACGCGAGCAGAAGAAGGCCAACATCTATAAAGGCCGGATTACTCGCATCGAACCAAGCCTTGAGGCTGCCTTTGTCGATTTCGGCTCTGAGCGCCATGGCTTCCTGCCCCTCAAAGAAATCTCCCGCGAATACTTCAAGAAAGCCCCGGAAGGTCGCGTCAACATCAAGGACGTCCTGAGCGAAGGCCAGGAAGTCATCGTTCAGGTCGAGAAAGAAGAACGTGGCAACAAGGGCGCCGCCCTGACCACCTTCATCAGCCTGGCCGGTCGTTACCTGGTGCTGATGCCGAACAACCCGCGTGCCGGCGGTATCTCCCGTCGCATCGAAGGCGAAGAGCGCAATGAACTGCGTGAAGCCCTGAACGGCCTGGTTGCCCCGGCCGACATGGGCCTGATCGTGCGCACTGCCGGCCTGGGCCGCAGCAGCGAAGAAATGCAGTGGGACCTCGACTACCTGCTGCAACTGTGGACCGCCATCAAGGAAGCCTCGCTGGACCGCGCCGCGCCGTTCCTGATCTACCAGGAAAGCAACGTGATCATCCGCGCGATCCGCGACTATCTGCGCCAGGACATCGGCGAAGTGCTGATCGACAGCGTTGAAGCCCAGGACGAAGCCCTGACCTTCATCCGCCAGGTGATGCCGCAGTACGCCAGCAAGATCAAGCTGTACGAAGACAGCGTTCCGCTGTTCAACCGTTTCCAGATCGAAAGCCAGATCGAAACCGCTTTTCAGCGCGTTGTCGAACTGCCTTCCGGCGGTTCCATCGTTATCGATCCGACCGAAGCCCTGGTGTCCATCGACATCAACTCGGCGCGCGCTACCAAAGGCAGCGACATCGAAGAAACCGCGCTGCAAACCAACCTTGAAGCGGCCGAAGAAATCGCCCGTCAGTTGCGCCTGCGCGACATCGGCGGCCTGATCGTCATCGACTTCATCGACATGACCCCTGCCAAGAACCAGCGCGCCGTGGAAGAGAAAGTCCGCGAATGCCTGGAAGCCGACCGCGCTCGCGTGCAAGTCGGTCGCATCTCGCGCTTCGGCCTGCTGGAAATGTCCCGTCAGCGCCTGCGTCCGTCGCTTGGCGAAAGCAGCGGCATCGTCTGCCCGCGTTGCAACGGCACCGGCATCATCCGTGACGTTGAATCGCTGTCCCTGGCGATCCTGCGCCTGATCGAAGAAGAAGCCCTGAAAGACCGTACCGCCGAAGTTCGTGCACAAGTGCCGATCCCGGTGGCGGCGTTCCTGCTCAACGAAAAACGCAACTCGATCACCAAGATCGAACTGCGCACCCGCGCCCGCATCGTCATCCTGCCGAACGATCACCTCGAAACGCCGCACTTCGAAGTGCAGCGCCTGCGTGATGACAGCCCGGAAGCGGCGACCAACCAGTCCAGCTACGAAATCGCCGCTGCCGCTGCCGAAGTCGAAGAAGTCCAGCCAGCCGCTGCAACCCGCACACTGGTTCGCCAGGAAGCGGCGGTCAAGACCGCTCCGGCCCGCGCCAACGCTCCGGTTCCGACCGAAGTCGCCGCTCCGGCCCCTGCTCCGGTTGCCGTGCCAGAGCCAAGCCTGTTCAAAGGCCTGGTGAAGTCGCTGGTGAGCCTGTTCGCCACCAAGGAAGAGCCTGTCGCGCCGGTTGTGGTTGAAAAACCTGCCGTCGAGCGTCCGGCCCGCAACGAAGAGCGTCGCAACGGTCGCCAGCAAAGCCGCAACCGTACTGGTCGCCGCGATGAAGAGCGCAAGCCTCGCGAAGAACGTGCCCCGCGCGAAGAACGCGCACCACGCGAAGAGCGTCAGCCACGCGAAGTTCGCGAGCCACGCGAAGCACGTGAAGAAACGCCGGCAGTCGCCCGCGAAGAACGCGCACCACGCGCGCCTCGTGAAGAACGTGCACCGCGCGCTCCGCGTGAAGACCGCAAGCCTCGTGGCGAGCGCGAAGAACGCGTTCGTGAACTGCGCGAGCCTCTGGATGCCGCTCCGGCCGCCGCTGCTACCGCTGAAGAGCGTCCAGCTCGCCAGCCACGCGAAGAACGCGCGCCTCGCCCGCCGCGTGAAGAACGTCAACCACGTGCTGAACAAGCTGCCGCCGCCGCAGCCGAAGAAGAACTGACCACCAACGAAGAGCAACTGCAGGAAGAGGGCCAGGAAGCCGCCGAAGGCGATCGTCCACGCCGTCGCTCCCGTGGCCAGCGTCGTCGCAGCAACCGTCGCGAGCGTCAGCGTGACGCCAACGGCAACGTGATCGAAGGCTCGGAAGAGTCCGAGTCCGGCGAAAACGCTGAAGCACCAAGCGTTGCCGACCTGGCCGCCGGCCTGGCTGTCACCGCAGCCGTTGCCAGCAGCGTGATCAGTGCTCCAGCCGAAGCACAGGCCAACGAGCAAGCCGAACGCGCCACTGCCGCGACCCTGGAATCTGCTCCGGTTGAAGCGCCAGTCGTTGAAGCGACCACACCGGTCGAAGTCACCGCGTCGCCGGAAATCGAACTGGCGCCAGCACCTGAGGCACAGCCTGCCGTTGAAGCAGTTGCCGAGCCGGCTCCAGTGGTTGAAGCACCAGCCGTAGTTGCAGAAGCCGTCGTCGAGACCGTGACTGAAACCGTTCGCGAAGTACGTGAAGAGCAAACGGCGTTCAACTGGGTGGCCGAGCCAGCCGTCGCTGAAACAGCTGCACCAGCCGCTGAAACCCAAATGGCTGAAGCCATGGTTTCCGAGCCAGTAGTTGCCGCAGCGGAGCCGACTCCAGCACCGGTGGTTGAAGCGCCAGTCGTTGAAGCACCGGTCGTTGCCGAAGCGCCTGCACCGGTAGTCGAGGCCGCACCTGTCAGCGCCCTGACGCCAAGTGGTCGTGCACCTAACGACCCGCGTGAAGTGCGTCGTCGCAAGCGTGAAGCCGAGCGTCTGCAGAAGGAAGCTGAACTGGCTGCCGCGGCTGCTCCGGCTGAAGCGGTTGTTACTGCCGAACCTGCACCGGTTGCTGCTGAAGTGGCTGCCGAGCCGGTCGAGTCGGTGATCCACGAAGCACCACGCTCCGTTCAGGAAGCCGTCGAGCAACACGAACAGGCCCAGGAAAAAGAACACGAGCCTAAACCTCTCGTCTGATTCCATCGGCCACTAAAAAGCCCCGCCTGGTGATCCAGGCGGGGCTTTTTTATGTCTGGACTTCACAGCGATCCAATGCGGGAGCGAGCCTGCTCGCGATGGCGTCGGATCAGATTGCATCACTGTTGGATGCCAGACCGCTTTCGCGAGCAGGCTCGCTCCCACAGGGGAACCAGGTTGATCTGAAGATCTATGAGTGGCTGAAGCTCAATGCCTGCGGCACGTCCACATCCCACAACACGCCGGGATCATCCACGGTCATTTCAACCACCCGCCCTTGGGCAAACAGTGGTTTGGCGCCACGATCCCCCGATAGCGCCATCAACCCCGCCGCGAAGTCCCGTCCGAACCCGACCGGATGCCCGTACTCACCGTCCTGCACGGGCACGCTGATACTGTCGCCGCCAATACCTGCCACCACTTGCTCGATACTGGACGGCAGGATGAACGGCATATCCCCCAGCACCATCAGCCAGCCACCGAGTTGCTTGCAGGCAGCAACCCCGGCGGCGATGCTGTCGCCCATTCCCGTCGACTCGATCAGCACAATCTCGCAACCATAGGCCTGAGCCATGCGAATCACTTGCGGGCGGTCAGCGGTCGTCACCAGTACGCGCTTGTCCAGAGCGACTGGCAGATTGACCAATGTGTGTTCAATGACAGATCGAACCGCACCGTCACGACCGGTGCAATCGGCCAGCAATTTATCCTTTTCGACGCCCGCCACCTGACGAAACCGGCTGCCCTGCCCCGCCGCCAACACGATGACGCCAATGGACTCGCTCATACCCTCTCCTGCAGGATTTTTTTCTGCTTCAGTTCGACGCCGTTTTTGACCGCCACGATTTCCGCCATGAGCGACAAGGCAATTTCCGCCGGATTATGGCTGCCGATGTGCAAACCGATCGGACCATGCAAGCGGTCAATCGCCGATTGCGCCAACCCCAATTGAGCCAGGTTTTCCCGGCGCTTCTGACTGTTGACCCGCGAACCCAGCGCCCCGACGTAAAAAGCCCTGGAATCCAGGGCCGTGAGCAGCGCCATGTCGTCCAGACGCGGATCATGGGTCAAGGCCACGATGGCCGTGCGCTCGTCGGTCTGGATGTCCAATACCGCCTCATCCGGCATGCCCGAAACGAATCGTCCGTGCTGCGCCTCCCAGCCGTAGACGAACTCGGTGCGCGGATCGCAAATCAACACCTCGAAATCCAGCAGGCGGGCCATTTCAGCGACATAGCGCGACAACTGCCCCGCGCCGATCAGCAGCAGGCGCCAGCGTGGACCGTAGATCGCGCGCAAGGTCTGATCGTCGAACGTCAACACGTCAATTTTACTGGCCGGCTGCAACAGCACTTCGCCGGTGGCCAGGTTCAGTTCACGCGCAACGATTTCATGGGCCTCGCAACGAGCGAGCAATTGCTCGACCCAATCCCCATCGTCGATACGCTCCTCGGTCAAGCGCAAGGTGCCACCGCAGGGCAAGCCGAAACGCGCCGCTTCCTCGCGGGTCACGCCGTACGTGATCAACTGCACCGGTGGCCCGTCTAGCGCAAGGCGCCCGTCGTGCAGCCGGGCGATCAAGTCATCTTCGACGCACCCGCCCGAGACCGAACCAATCACCATGCCGTCTTCACGCAAGGCCAGCATGGCGCCGGGAGCCCGGGGCGCAGTGCCCCAGGTTTCGACCACGCTGTACAACACCACCCGCTGACCGGCGCGATGCCATTGCAACACGCTGCGCAGGACGTTCAGATCGGCGCTGTCCATCAGGCTCCGGCCTGCTGCCAGCCCGACAGCTGGTAACGAACCGGCAAGTTGCGGATGCGTTTGCCGGTGGCAGCAAAGATCGCATTGCACAATGCCGGCGCAATCGGTGGCACGCCCGGTTCACCGACACCGCCCAATGGGACATTGCCCGGTGGCGTCACCAGATGCACGGCCACCTCTTTCGGTGCCAGGGACATGCGTGCCACTTCGTACATGTGGAAGTTATCCTGCTGGACCTTGCCGTCCTTGAAGCTGATTTCCCCCAGCACCGCATTGCCCAGGCCCATGACGCAGGCGCCTTCGAACTGCGCGCGAATCCGTTCGGGATTGATCTGCGGTCCGCAATCGACAGCGATGTCAGCCTTGTGCACCACCAGCGTACCGTCGTCTTTTACCTCCACCTCGATGACCGCCGCCACATACGTCACGAAGCTGTAATGCACTGCCAGGCCCAGGCCGCGCCCCTTGGGCAACTCACGCCCCCAACCGGCGGCTTTGGCGGCGGTCTCCAGTACCGTGCGCAGTCGCGCGGTGTCGATCGGATAACGCTCGGGGGATTCGCCGTAGTTCCACTCTTCACTCAGGGTGCGCGGATCGATCTGACGGTCCGGGCCGAGCAATCTGATCTGGTATTTCAGCGGGTCTTCCCCGGCCTTGTGCGCCAGTTCATCGATAAAACTCTGGATCGCGAAGCCATGGGGAATGTTCGACACCGAGCGATACCAGCCGACCCGGGTATGCACCGCTGCCTCGGGGTTTTCCAGGCGAATGCTGGGGATCGCATACGCCATGTTGGTGAATCCCATGCCCAGTTCGAACGCCGCCTCATGCTTCATGCCCGGCGCAAACAATGCAGTGATGCTCGGCGCCACCGTACGGTGCAACCAACCGGACGGCAGACCATCCTTGTTCAGGCCAGCCTTGAGGTATTCGACCGATACCGTATGGAAGTAGGAACAATGGATGTCGTCTTCGCGGGTCCATTGCACCCGCACCGCTTTGCCAGGGAACTCCTTGGCAAGGATGGCTGCTTCGATGATGAAGTCGGGCTTGGACTTGCGCCCGAATCCACCACCGAGCAGGGTGACGTTGAATATGACGTTGTCGAACGGCAGGCCCAGGCGTTCGGCGATCCGCTCCCGGGTGACCTGCGGTGCCTGGCTTGGCCCCCAGGCTTCGCACGCACCGTCCTTGAACTGTGCAATGGCGACCATCGGCTCCATCGGCGACTGCGACAAATGCGGCAAGTAGTAGGACGCTTCCAGCGTGCTATCGGCGCTGCTCATCGCCTCATCGATGTTGCCGGTACTGCGCACCACCTTGCCGGGCTTGAGCGAGGCGGCTTCAAGTTCCTTGCGATAGGCGATCGAGTCGTAGCTGGCGTTGGGGCCATCGTCCCACTCGATTTTCAGTGCCTCGCGGCCCTTGATCGCCGCCCAGGTATTGTTCGCCACCACGGCGATACCGCCGAGCGGTTGAAACTCCGAAGGCAAAGGCCGGCTTTCGATCTGCAGCACTTTGACCACGCCTAGGACTTTCATCGCCGCGCTGCCATCGAAGCTTTTGACCTTGCCGCCATACACCGTGGGCCGGGCAATAGTCGCGTAGAGCATGCCGTCGAGATGCACATCGGCGCCGTACACGGCGCGACCATTGACAATGTCTTCACCATCGATGGCCTTGGTGCCTTCCTTGCCGATGTAACGGTACTCCGCTGGTTGCTTGAGCTTCAGGCTGTCGCGGGCCGGAACCGGCAAGGCACCTGCGGCGGAGGCCAGGGCGCCATATCCGAGCTCGCGACCGGATGGCTCATGGACTACCTTGTGCAGTTGCGCATGACATTCATCGACCGGCACTTTCCATTGTGCGGCGGCGGCCTGTTCGAGCATAGTCCGCGCGGCGGCACCGCAGCGGCGCATCGGTTCGTACCAGTGGCGCATGCTGCGCGAGCCGTCGGTGTCCTGGTTGCCGAAGCGCACTTCATCGCCGGGGGCCTGCCGCACCTTGACCATCGCCCAGTCGGCTTCCAGTTCATCGGCCACCACCATGGTCAAACTGGTACGCACGCCCTGGCCCATCTCCGAGCGGTTGCAGATCACGGTCACCGTGCCATCGGCGGCGATGCTCACATAGACTTTCGGATCGTCGACCCAGCCATGGGGCATGCCGTCGGCGCCGAACTTTTTGTCTTTTTCTTCGGCAAAAGCGTCTTGCCAGCCCCAACTCGCCGCCAATACCAGCGCACTGGTGGCGCCCACGCCTTTCAGAAAGCCACGGCGGCTGAGCTGGCTCAGATTGCTCAGGGCGAAATCACTCGGTAACCGGCTCATGCCTTGGCCTCCTTCAGGTGAGTGGAGGCCTGGCGGATCGCCATCTTGATGCGGTTGTAGGTGCCGCAGCGGCAGATATTGCCGATCATGGCTTCTTCGATCTGCTCGTCGCTCGGGTTCGGGTTGGTTTTGAGCAGCGCAGTGGCGGACATGATTTGCCCGCCCTGGCAGAAACCGCATTGGGCGACCGCCGTGTCGAGCCAGGTCTGCTGCACGACTTTGCCGACCGGGTCGGCGTGCAGGTTGTCGATGGTGCTGACGTTCTGCCCGACGACTGATCCGATGGGCGTGATGCAACTGCGCGCCGGAGCCCCTTCGATATGAATGGTGCAGGCCCCGCACAGGCCCATGCCGCAGCCGTATTTGGTGCCGTTGTAACCAGCCACGTCGCGGATGGCCCAGAGCAGTGGCATGTCCTCGGTGACGTCGAGTTGATGGTCTTGACCGTTGAGCTTCAGGGTAATCATGGGCACGCCCGCATAGTATTGGGTTATGGGGTCGAGCAATCTGCCGCCCGAACATCGGCGGTTGGCATTACGCAGATCGACTCAGGCTAATGGGCTCTCTTGTGCAGACACAAACGCTCTGCACCGGGCCTTTGATGGAGCACGTGTGTGCATCGTTAGCTGACTAAGTTAACCGGGCATTAACAAAAAAGCCCTGCACAATAAACATTGTGCAGGGCTTCTTGATCCATCCTGAAAGCTTAGCTCAATACCGGTTCGGCTCCATTTCCAGGTCAACATGGAAACGCTCTGAAATGTCTTTCTGGATACGCTGCGCCAGGTCGAGCAACTGCAAACCGGTCGCTCTGCCGTAGTTGACCAACACCAGCGCCTGCAACTTATGCACACCCGCATCGGCTTCGCGGAAACCTTTCCACCCTGCCCGCTCGATCAACCAACCGGCGGCCAGCTTCATCTGCCCGTCGGGTTGCGCATAGGCCACCAGGTCCGGGTATTCGTCCTTGAGCCGTGCAGCCAGCGCCGCCGACACCAAAGGGTTCTTGAAAAAGCTGCCAGCATTACCGAGCACGGCCGGGTCCGGCAGTTTTTCGTTGCGGATGCTGCAAATGGCCTGGCTGACATCACTGGCGGTCGGATGCTCGATGCCTTGCTCGGTCAGGCGCTGACGCACCGGGCCGTACTCCAGATGCAAATGCGCGGCGCGGTCGAGGGCGAAACGCACACGCAGGATCACCCAACGCCCCGGTTCCTGCTTGAACAGGCTGTCGCGGTAAGCGAAGTTGCATTCCGCCAGGCTGAAGTCGCGCAGTTCGCCGGTCTGGCGATCGAGGGCGGTCAGGCCGGCGAACACGTCCTTGATCTCGACCCCATAGGCGCCGATGTTCTGCATCGGTGCCGCACCGACGGTACCGGGAATCAGGCTGAGGTTTTCCAGGCCGGACAACCCCAGGGCCAGTGTGTGTTGCACAAATGGATGCCAGGGCTCGCCCGCCTCAGCCTCGATCACCACTTTGCCGGCGTCATCGCTCAGCACGCGAATCCCGCGAGTGGCCATGCGCAGCACCAGTGAATCGATATCCGCCGTCAGCAGCAGGTTGCTGCCACCGCCGATCACCAGCACCGGGACCTTGTATTCCAGCCCATAGGCGAGGGCTTCACGCACATCAGCGTCGCTATGGGCCTCGGCAAACAGCCGGGCCTGGACATCCACGCCAAAGCTGTTGAACGGCTTGAGCGAAACCTGCGATTGAACCTGCAAACTCATAACCGTCCCTTCAATTCGATGACCAGCAGATCACTGGCGCGCTCGATCAGGTCCAGCACCTGCTCGAAGCCTTGTTCGCCGTCGTAGTACGGGTCCGGCACTTCATCGATTTGCGACTGGTAACGACGCAGGAACAGGTCGAGTTCGGCCTTGCCCTGGGCCGGCTTCAAGGCCTTGAGATGGCGCAGGTTGCTGTTGTCCATCGCCAGGATCAGATCGTAGGTGGCGAAATCGGCGCGGGTGACTTGCCGGGCTCGCTGGGCGGACAAGTCATAACCGCGCAGCTTCGCCGCGGCCTGACTGCGCTTGTCCGGCGCCTTGCCGACATGCCAGTCACCGGTGCCGGCGGAAGCGACTTCGACCCGGTCAGCCAGCCCCGCCTCACGCAACTTATGCCGCAGCACGCCTTCGGCCGTGGGAGAACGGCAGATGTTGCCCAGGCAGACAAACAGAACCCGCATCACGCCTCCAGCAGGCGACGAACGCGCTCAAGGTCTTCAACAGTGTCGACACCGGCTGGCGGTGCGATCAGTGCGTCGGCTACGTGGATCCGCACGCCGTGCCACAGGGCGCGCAACTGTTCCAGGCTCTCGGTGTTTTCCAGCCAGCATGGGCCCCAGCTGACGAAATCCTGCAGGAAACCGGCGCGATAGGCATAGATGCCGATATGGCGGCGATACGGCACACCTTCCGGCAACTGCTCACGGCTCATGGCGAACGCATCCCGCGCCCAGGGCAAGGTGGAACGACTGAACGTCAGCGCCAGGCCGTTGAGGTCGCTGACGACCTTGACCACATTGGGATTGAACAGGGTGTCCACGTCATCGATCCGCTCGGCCAGGGTGGCCATGCGCGCTTCGGCGTGGGCAGCCAGATTGGCGGCAACCTGATCGATCACGCTCGGCGGGATCAGCGGCTCGTCGCCCTGGACGTTGACCACGATGGCGTCAGGCGCCAGGCCCAGCTTCATCGCGACTTCGGCCAGGCGATCGGTGCCGGAGTTGTGATCTTCACGGGTCAACACCACTTCGGCACCAAAGCCATTGCAGGCCTCGACGATGCGCGCGTCGTCGGTGGCCACCACCACCCGCTCGGCACTGCTTTTGCTCGCCTGTTCCCAGACGTGCTGGATCATCGGCTTGCCGGCGATCAGCAGCAGCGGTTTGCCCGGCAGGCGGGTGGAGGCATAACGCGATGGAATGACGACGGTAAAGGCTGTGGTCATTTATCCAGGCGCTCGTCGGTGGTCAGGGTGCGCGCTTCGGATTCGAGCATCACCGGGATGCCATCGCGAATCGGGTAGGCCAGGCCTGCGCCTTTGCTGATCAGCTCGGTTTTGTCGGCGCTGAGCTTGAGCGGGCCTTTGCAGACCGGGCAAGCGAGGATGTCGAGCAATTTGGTGTCCATGAGCATTCCCTGGAAAAAACGGAGTTAAGGCAACAAACGAGCCGGTAACAGGCGCATCAGCTGTGTGTCGAACCAGGCCACGAAGGCCGGCGATGGCACAGCATCGACCGCCAGGTACCACCAATCGATGGCGGCAAAGGCACGGCATTTCACCGCGTCTTTTTCCGTCATCACCAAGGGTAACGACGGCGCGAAATTCAAAGCCTCCACGCTGTACTCGGCGTGGTCGGCAAACGCATGTGGAATCGGCTTCCAGTGTAGCGTTTCGAGAGTTTTGAAGAAACGTTGCGGATTGCCGATGCCAGCCACCGCGTGCAGGGCCTGGCCGCAGGGGAAGTGGTCGAGGGGACGCCGTTCGCCGCTGTGCAGATTGACCAGCGCGGTGGGCTGCAATTGGAAGGCAAACCCGTCAGCGCGGTCAGCCGCGGCACCGTTGTAGAGGACCGCATCGACGCTTTGCAGGCGTTCGACCGGCTCACGCAATGGCCCGGCAGGCAGGCAACGGCGGTTGCCCAGGCCGCGGGCGGCGTCGATCAACACCAGTTCCAGGTCACGAGCCAGGCGGTAATGCTGCATGCCGTCGTCGGACAGGATCAGGTCCAGCGGCTCACTGGCCAGCAACGCTTGAACAGCATTGCTGCGATTGGGGTCGATCATCAGCGGCACACCCGTGCGCTGGACGATCAGCAACGGCTCGTCACCGGCGACGTCGGCACCCTGCTCGGCCTCGACTCGCCATGGCAACTGCGGCGGTCTGGCGCCGTAGCCACGGCTGACCACGCCGACCCGCAGGCCGCTGCGCTGGCAGTGCTCGATCATCCATAGAATCAACGGCGTCTTGCCGGTGCCACCCACAGTGATGTTGCCGACCACGATCAACGGCACCGGCGGCTGATAGATCTCGCCCTCACCCGCCAGAAAACGCTTGCGCTTGTTCATGACCACGCGCCGGTACAGCCACTCCAGTGGCTGCAACAGTTTCAGGGCAGGATGACCTGCGTACCACGCCGCCAACAATCGTTCGGACATGGCCATCAGGATGCGGGGGGTGCCGCTTCGACAGTGGTCATGCGCAAATGGCTGAAACCGAGCTTGCCGGCCGCATCCATGGCGGTGATGACGGACTGATGCTGCGTCTTGCCATCAGCGCTGATCGACAGTGGCCGGTTGGTGTCGCCATTGGCTTCCTTTTGCAGCGCGTCCATCAGGGAAGCCAGATCGCTTTTTGGCAGGATCTGGTTGTTCACCGAGAACACGCCGTCGGCGCTGATGGCGATCTCCAGCAGCTTGTTCTGGTCTTCGGCCGGGGAACCGCTGACCGCTTCCGGCAGGTCGACGCGCAGCTGGGTCTCACGGGTAAAGGTGGTGGTCACGACGAAAAACAGCAGCAGGATGAACACCACGTCGATCAGCGACGCGAGGTTGATGTCCACCGTTTCCCGTGGTTTGCGGCGGAATTTCACGCTTTGCTCCCGGCCAGGTCCACGTCTCGGTCGCCCTGCACCACCTCGACCAGCTTGATCGCTTCCTGCTCCATGCCCACCACCAGCTCATCGATCCGGCGTTGCAGGAAACGGTGGAAGAACACCGAAGGGATACCCACCATCAGGCCCGCAGCCGTGGTGATCAGGGCCTTGGAAATACCACCGGCCAGTACCGAGGCGTTGGTGGTCATGCCTGAGCCTGTGAACGCACTGAAAATATCGATCATGCCCAGCACCGTACCCAGCAGGCCCAGCAACGGCGCCATGGCGGCAATGGTGCCCAGGGCGCTGACGTAGCGTTCGAGCTCATGGATGACCCGTTGAGCAGCCTCTTCGATGCACTCTTTCATGATCTCGCGACCATGTTTGGAGTTGGTCAGGCCGGCCGCCAGTATCTCGCCCAACGGGGAGTTGGCGCGCAGTTCCTTGAGTTTTTCCTTATTGAGCTGTTTGTCCTTGATCCAGACCCAGACCTGCCCGAGCAAGTGCTCCGGGGTTACGCGGCTGGCCCGCAGAGTCCAGAGACGCTCGGCGACGATCGCCATGGCCGCGATGGAACTCAGAATGATCGGCAACATCATCCAGCCGCCGGATTTGACCAATTCCCACACAGTGACAGTCCCCTCGAAAAAGTGCGCCACTCTAACATAGGGGGTGGAAGCACCGAAGACCGTGATGTCGCATCCGGTCGGGCATTAATAACGCTCGGTTATTGGTTCAAGGGCGGCGGATCGCGCCAGAAACGCCGTTCCTGACGCATTGACCACGGCGGCTCGAAGCGTCCCAGTTGCAGACGAATGGCACCGTGTTCTGCACTGTCGTAGATCGCCATTCCACGTTTTTGATAACGCGCGATCACCGTGGGATGCGGATGGCCAAACGAATTGCCCTGGCCACGGGAAATCAGCGCACCTTTAGGTTGCAGGACATCCAGCAGGGCCCCGGACGACGAACTGCGACTGCCGTGGTGTGGCGCCTGCAACCAATCGGTGGGCAGGGCCAACGGACTGTCCAGCAGGGCCCTCTCGGCGGCGGCATCAATGTCGCCACTCAACAGCAACCGTTCGCCATTGGCCTCGATCAGCAGGACACAGGAGTTCTGATTGCTGTCGCCGGCCAATGGCCAGTGCCAAAGCTGGAAGTCGACCTCATCCCAGGTCCATTGTCGACCACTCTCACAACGCTCGGCCTGCAACTCCACGGGCAAGTCTGACGGTTCACCACTGACCACCTGCTTCACCGGCAAGCCCTTGGCAATCGCCCGGGCACCGCCGGCATGATCGGCATGGGCGTGGCTGATCAGCATCAGGTCGATGTCCTTTACCCCCAGTTTGCGCAACGCCGGCAGCACCACCCGCTCCCCCTGGTCGAATTCACCGAAACGCGGTCCGGCGTCATACAGCAACGTGTGATGCCGGGTGCGCACCAGGATCGCCAGGCCCTGACCGACATCCAGTTGCCAGACTTCAGCCCTGCCTTCCTGCAACATCGGCCTGGGCGCAAAAACCAGGATCAACAGCAAGGGCCACCCTAACGGGCGCATCGGTACGCCTCGCGGCAGCAATAGCAAAAAAGCGCCGATGGCACCGATTGCCCAGGCCCATAGCGGGACGGCCATGGGCACCCACGCGGGGACCTGACCGGAGACGAGCCCCAATCCCCTGAACCACCCGTCGATCAAGCCGCCAGCCAGCCACAGCAATTTCTCACCCACGTAAGGCACCGGCAGCAACAGCGTCCCGAGCAACGCCGGTGGCAGTACCGCCAGACTGATCCAGGGCACGGCGAACAAATTGGTCAGCGGCCCGCTGAGACTGATGGGCAGCCCCAGTGCCAGTAACAGCGGACACAGCCCGATTGCAATCAGCCACTGGGCGCGGGTCCAGGTTTGCCACCACCGCCAGGGCCCCAACCGTCCGCCGAAGGTGAATATCAAGACTGCTACGGCCGCGAAAGACAGCCAGAAACCAGGCTGCAGACTCGCCAGCGGCTCCAGCAGCAAAATGCCGTTGAGTGCCAACAACAGGGGCCACCATGCACCGAGATGGCGGAACCTCAGACGCCACAACAACACCAGACCAAGCATCAGGCAGGCGCGTCGCACCGGCACCTCAAAACCGGCCAGCATCCCGTAACCGAGCGCAGCGGCGAATGCCAGGCCACACGCCCATGGCAGCCATGGCAGACGTTTCGGCCATAACCCAAAGCGGGCCAGGCCGGCGATCAGTAGATACACAGCTCCCGCCAGCAGTCCGATGTGCTGCCCGGAAATCACCAACAGATGTACCGTGCCGGTGTCCTGCAATACCTGCCAGTCTTCGCGACTCAGCCCGGCGCCATCCCCGAGTACCAGCGCCGTCAACGCGCCGCTTCGCCCCTGGGCATCCACCGTCAGCAAACGCTGACGGATTCCATCGCGCCAGGCCCATTGGGCCGGCGCGAGGCGTTCGCCCTCCTTGACCGTTCCGGTCGCCCCGATGCGTTGTGCCAGTAACCAGGCCTGGTAGTCGAAGGCCTGCGGATTGAGGAGCCCGACCGGGCGCTTCAGCTTGACTGCCAGACGCCAGTGCTCACCGCTTTTCACCGGCAGCCCGCCATACCAGGCCAGACGCATTTGCCGCGGCAGCCGGGTACGTCGAGACTGGATGTCGGTCAATTCGAAACGCACGACACCGTCGTCATACCGGGGCAACCCTGTGACCCGCCCTTCGACCCAACGGGTTTCGCCATCCAGCGCCCGCGGCAACCGGTCATCCAGCGCCCACTGCGCATTCGCACAGGCCCAACTCAACCCGAACACGTAAAACGCCAGCGGATATGTCCTGAACGGCAACAACATCAAGCCCGCCACCGGCATCGCCAGCAATAACCAGACCGGCGGCAATGCCGGTAAAAAACGCAAGGTCAGCAGACCCAACGCCAGCGCCATCATCCCTGTGCGCATAAGCCCGTCCTTGAGAGTCCCCTCCAAGGCTTAGCCCGTCCGTCGCGCAGGCGTCGTTATCAATTGTCACAAAGTCTGAATGGGCAGTTCATAGAATCCAGACATACTTGCCACCCTGACCGACCGAGAAGCCTTATGCCCCGGCGCTTATTCAAACGTTACATGCCAGACCCGATGAGCATCAGGGAACACAAGTCCTTACGCTTTCTCGGCACGTTGTTGCTTGACCCGAACCTGTGGCACCTCAACCGCCACTCCGTTGCCCGCGCCATGGCGGTGGGTCTGTTCGCGGCGTTCCTGCCGATCCCGCTGCAGATGCTGCTGGCGGCAATCCTCGCCATCATCGTGCGCGGCAACATGCCGATTGCCGTGAGCCTGGTCTGGCTGACCAACCCGATCACCATGCCCGCCGTATTCTTCTGCACCTACCAGGCCGGCGCCTGGCTGATGGACGTTCCCGCCCGGCAGTTGCCGGACTCGCTGACCTGGGAATGGATCAGGGGTGAAATCTCGACCTTGTGGCAACCGTTTCTGTTGGGCTCGGTAGTGACAGGGCTGGCACTTGGTGCACTGGCCTACTTCCTTGTGATGATGTATTGGCGCTGGTGGGTGGCCAGGCAATGGAAGCGGCGCAAGAAAAGCCGGATGTGAGAATGCAAAACGGCCTCCACTTGGGAGGCCGTTTTTTTGTGGCGTCAGAACTAAAGCTATCGCGAGCAGGCTCGCTCCCACACTCGCTCCGGGTGCTCCGAAGATCCTCTGTGTGAGCGAGCCTGCGCGCGATTGAAAGCGACGCGATATCCCTCAGGTACGCATCCCGCGCCCGCTGACCAGCAACCGCGCACAGCCAAAATACAGCACCACGGTCGCGACCAGCATGAAGGCGATGGCCACACTGATCCGGATATCCGATACGCCGAGGATGCCGTAACGGAATGCGTTGACCATGTGCAGCACCGGGTTGGCCAGGGACACGGTCTGCCAGAACGGCGGCAGCAAGGTGATCGAGTAGAAGACCCCGCCCAGGTAGGTCAGTGGCGTCAGTACGAAAGTCGGAATGATCGAAATGTCATCGAAGTTGCGCGCAAACACGGCGTTGATGAAGCCCAACAGCGAGAAAATCGTCGCGGTCAGCACCACCACCAGAATGGTCACGCCCAGGTGATGCACCTGCAAATGGGTGAAGAACAGCGACAGCAGGGTCACGATGATTCCCACCATCAAGCCACGCAGCACGCCGCCCAGGGTGTAGCCGATCAGAATGGTGTGCGGCGACAACGGCGAGACCATCAATTCTTCAATGGACCGCTGGAACTTGCTGCCGAAGAAACTCGACACCACGTTGCCGTAGGAGTTGGTGATCACCGACATCATGATCAGCCCTGGCACGATGTACTCCATGTAAGTGAAGCCACCCATATCGCCGATCTGTCGACCGATCAGATTACCGAAGATCACGAAGTACAGGACCATGGTAATGGCCGGCGGCAGCAAGGTCTGCGGCCAGATCCGGGTGAAACGCCGGACTTCCCGGTAAACGATGGTGTTGAGGGCAACGAGGTTGGGGCGCAGCTCGGAACTCATACCGCCACCTTCGACAGATTTTTCTCCACCAGGGACACGAACAACTCCTCAAGGCGATTGGTTTTGTTGCGCAGGCTCAGCACTTCGATGTTCTGCTGTGCCAACTGGGTGAACAGCGCGGTGATGCCCATGGACTTGTCCACCTGGACTTCCAGGGTGTGGCTGTCGATCAGCCGGGACGGGTAGCCGAGCAGTTGAGGCGCGGCTGGCAGGACGCCCTTGAGATCCAGCAGAAAGGTTTCGACATGCAGTTGGCTGAGCAACTGACGCATGCTGGTGTTCTCGACGATGGTGCCGTGGTCGATGATGCCGATGTTGCGGCACAACTGCTCAGCCTCTTCCAGGTAATGGGTGGTGAGGATGATGGTGATGCCTTTCTGGTTCAGCTCGGTAAGGAAGCTCCACATCGAGCGACGCAGCTCGATGTCCACCCCGGCAGTCGGCTCGTCGAGGATCAGCAGGCGCGGTTCATGGACCAGCGCGCGGGCGATCATCAGGCGACGCTTCATGCCACCGGACAGCGAACGCGAAGGCACATCCTTCTTGTCCCACAGGCCGAGTTGGGTCAGGTACTGTTCGGCGCGTTCCTTGGCGATTTTCGCGGGAATGCCGTAGTACCCGGCCTGGGTCACGACGATATCGAAGGTCTTTTCGAACTGGTTGAAGTTGAATTCCTGAGGCACCACGCCGATGGAGCGTTTGAGCTGCGCAGGATTCCTGTCCAGGTCGTGACCGAAGATATTCACTGTGCCGCTGGTCTTGTTCACCAGGGTCGAGAGAATGCCGATGGTCGTGGATTTGCCGGCGCCGTTAGGGCCGAGCAAGGCGAAAAAATCACCTTCGGCGACATCCAGATCGATACCATTCAGGGCCTGGAAACCGTTGCCGTAGGTTTTGGTTAGCTGCCGGATGGACAGAGCGGAACTCATATCGGATTTACGCACCAAGAAGGGAAGAAAGGGTCAGGTAAGGGCGGGCGGCGCGCATTGCAACCACGTCGCATGAGCGCAATGGTGCTTGTCGCCGCCACACAAGTACAGTCAAGTGTGTCGATAGTGAGCATTAAGTCAACGCGGTCATGACGGCTTTGCGATACGCCGGACGCTGTTTCAATCGCGCATACCAGGCCTCCAAATGAGGCAGTGGAGCACGCTCGATCGGCATCTCGAACCAGGCATAAATGAAACTGCCCAGGGGAATATCGCCCATGCCGATCTCGTCTCCAGACAGGTAGGGCTTGTTCGCCAACGCCTGATCGGCTATCGCCAGCAGCGTGTCGCACTCCTTGATCGCAGCCTTGATGGCGGGCCAGTCCTGCTGGTCTGCCGGGGTCCGCAGCACGCCCCAGAACACGGTACGGAACGGGCCGGCAAAACTTGAG
Source organism: Pseudomonas sp. BIC9C (assembly GCF_034541995.1). NCBI lineage: Bacteria > Pseudomonadati > Pseudomonadota > Gammaproteobacteria > Pseudomonadales > Pseudomonadaceae > Pseudomonas > Pseudomonas sp. BIC9C. Next base: position 406,875 of record NZ_JAWDGM010000003.1, on the reverse strand, counting down.
GTGGTCCAGTCCATCCATTTGTCGGCGCTGGCACGGGTTTGCAGATCCGCCGGATACCAGGTCGTGCCGTCGGCGTGACGGGCCATCAGGTAACGCACGATGGCGTTGGATTCCCACAACACAAAACCATCGTCTTGCATCACCGGAACCCGACCGTTGGGGTTCATCGCGCGGTATTCGGGCGTATCGACGACACCAAAGGCGCCACCGGCATCGATAGCCTCGTAGGCCAGTCCCAGTTCTTCGGCGGCCCACAATGGTTTTCTGACATTCGATGAGTTTTTCCGACCCCAGATCTTCAGCATGACCGCCTCTTTTTCAGTAAGTGGGCAGGCAGCATACGCCGGATCAGGCGCGACTCAAATCGCTCTGCATATCACCCAGCAGCGGTTGCTGTTGCTCGCCGAACAGGTGCGGATAGCATTTTTCCAGGTGTTCGAAAAAGAACGCCTCGGGTACGTCGGCGAACTGGCCGTGGTCGACGAGGTACTCCATCAGCTTCGCACCATCGCGGTTGAAGGGATGAAAAACACTGTCGTTGATCCCGTCGAATTCCAGCGGCGCCACATTGAACAGGTCGCAGAGTTTCCGGTTGAACGCTGGCGTCGCCTTGATCCAGCGATCCTGCAAATAAAACTCGGTGTAGCCGTGCATGGCGAACATGTCGCTCTTGAGCAATTCAAGCAGCCGTGGCGTCGACAAATGATTGCGCACATCCGCCAGGCCGATCCGCGCGGGAATCCCGCAATGCCGCGCAGCACCTGCCAGCAAGGTGGCCTTGGGAACGCAGTAACTCTCCCCGGTCGCCAATGCATGACTGCCGCGCAGGGTCTGCGGATCGCGACTGAATGTGTACGGGTTGTAGCGCACCGCCTCGCGCACGGCGTAATAGAGACTGATTGCCTGCTCAATCGGATCGCGACTGGCGCCACGGTGTTTTTCGGCGAACTCCACCACGGACGGATGGTCACTATCGATGAAGCGGCCGGGACTCAGATACTCGTGCATGAGAATAATCTCCTGGAGAAGCCCCGAGTCTAGCGAGAGCTTCAGCACAGAGATAACGACGTTTCGGCCAAACATGGGCGCTTTGCCGCTCGCCCAATAAACACTTTTCCCACGTGTGCGGCCGCCCGTCTGTCGCACGCAAATCATCCGGGGCTTTCCACGATTCCAATCACATCGCTGTGACCCGCCTGTTTTGCGGATGCCGTCTAAGCTCTGAGGGCTGGTTCGCCCTGGTTTCACGGAGGAATGAATATGCTGCTGTTGTGGATACTGGTTCTGCTGGTCGGAATGGCTTGTTTGGCCCACCGCCGCATCGCCCCGCTGCCCACCCTGGCCATCGTGGCCGTCTACGTCGTGGCAATGGGCGCGTTCAGTCGCGCGCCAGGCTGGTTGCTGCTGGTCTTCTGGGTCTTGATCGCCGCCGTCGCCGCGCCCTTGCTGCTGCCCGACCTGCGCCGCAAACTGTTCAGCGCACCGATGTTCAACTGGTTCCAGAAAACCCTGCCGCCCATGTCACAAACCGAACGTGATGCCATCGACGCCGGCACGGTCTGGTGGGACGGCGAACTGTTCAGTGGCCGTCCGGACTGGAGCAAACTGCTGTCCTATCCCAAAGCGCAATTGAACGAAGAGGAACAGGCTTTCATCGACGGGCCGACCGAAACACTCTGCGCCATGGTCAATGAATGGCAGCTCGGTCAAACCATGGACCTGCCGCCCGAAGCCTGGACATTCATCAAGGACAACGGCTTTTTCGCCCTGATCATCCCCAAGGAGTTTGGCGGCAAGGGCTTTTCCGCCTATGCCCACTCGCAAGTGGCGATGAAACTGGCCAGCCACAGCGGCGACCTCGCCTCCACCGTGATGGTCCCCAACTCCCTCGGCCCGGCCGAACTGTTGCTGCATTACGGCACCGACGAACAACGCAATCATTACCTGCCACGCCTGGCACGCGGCGACGACATCCCGTGCTTTGCCCTGACCGGTCCGCTGGCCGGCTCCGACGCCGGCGGCATGCCGGACTCCGGAGTGATCTGCAAAGGGCAATGGGAGGGGCAGGAAGTCCTCGGCCTGCGCCTGAACTGGGAAAAGCGCTACATCACCCTCGGCCCGGTGGCCACCCTCCTCGGCCTGGCCTTCAAGGCCTACGACCCGGATCACTTGCTGGGCGAACAGGAAGACCTGGGGATCAGCCTGGCATTGATACCGACTGACACCGCCGGTGTCGAGATCGGCCGCCGGCATCTGCCGTTGGGCGCCGCATTCATGAATGGCCCGAACTCAGGCAAGGACGTGTTCGTCCCGCTGGAGTTCCTCATCGGCGGCCAGGAAATGCTCGGCAAAGGCTGGATGATGCTGATGAACTGCCTGTCGGTCGGGCGTTCGATTTCCCTGCCGGCGGTGGGCACCGGCATGGCCAAGTTCACCAGCCTGGTGACGGGCCAATACGCTCAGGTTCGCGAGCAGTTCAATCTACCGATTGCCGCTTTCGAAGGCATTCAGGAAGCCATGGCCCGCATCGGCGGCAACGCCTGGATGATGGACGCCGCGCGGATGCTCACCGCCAACGCGGTGGACCTCGGCGAGAAACCGTCGGTGCTGTCGGCGATTCTCAAGTACCACCTGACCGAACGCGGTCGCGAGTGCATCAGCCACGCCATGGATGTGCACGGCGGCAAGGCGATCATCATGGGGCCGAACAATTATCTCGGACGCATGTGGCAGGGAGCGCCGATCTGCATCACCGTGGAAGGCGCGAACATTCTCTCGCGTAATCTGATGATCTTCGGCCAGGGCGCGATTCGCTGCCACCCCTTCGTCCTCGAGGAAATGGCCCTTGCCGGCCGTGAAGACAAGGATCAGGCGCTCAAGGAATTCGATGGCCTGCTGCTCAAGCACATCGGCTTTGCCGTGAGCAACGCCGCCAGCACGCTGGTGTTGAATCTCGGTTTCGGCCACCTGGAACACACCCCGGGCGACAAACTCAGCCGGGGTTACTTCCGCGCACTCAATCGTCAGGCCGCTGCTTTCGCCATGCTCGCCGACCTCAGCATGATGCTGCTCGGTGGTGAGCTGAAACGCCGGGAACGTCTGTCCGCACGGCTGGGTGACGTGCTGAGCAACCTTTACCTGGCCAGCGCCGCACTCAAGCGCTACCACGATCTCGACTCACCGCAATACATGACGCCGCTGCTGGCCTGGGCCATGGAGGAAAGCCTGGGGCAGGCCGAACGCGCCATGGATGAACTGCTGAGCAACTTCCCGAACAAAGTCGCGGGCTGCCTGTTGCGGGTGATCGTGTTCCCGTTCGGTCGCCGGCACAAAGGGCCATCAGACAAACTCGCTGCCGAAGTCGCTGCGTTGATTGGCCGGGCCAAGGGCGACCCGGCCCTGGAGGAGTTGCTCCTGGGTTGCTATCGCCCACAGGCGAGCGACGATCCGGTCGGAGCATTGCAACACGCCTGCAATCTGTTGAGCGCTGCACAGCCGTTGCACAAAAAGCTGCACATGGCACTCAAGAGTGGCCAGGTCAAACCGGTGGCCGGCGAGTCGCTGATCGATGCCGCGCTCGAGGCTGGCGTGTTGCAGCCAGTGGAGGCCCAAACCCTGCGTGAAGCCGAGGCGGCCCGGCGCAAGGTGATCGATGTCGATGACTTTGACCAGGAGGCTTTGGCACTGGCCGAGGGAAAAGTCCGCTGATCCCTTCAAACATGTAAAAACGGGCGCGGGCGCTTTATACTCCCGCGCCCGTTTTGCTCTTGAGGACTTATCTCGTGTCCAACATCGTTGCCGATCATCTCGTTTTACTCGACCACCTGCGCAGCATCCTGGTCGCCGTAGGTGAGGCCGAGCAGGTTCCCGAAGAAAGCCATGCCTTGTTCCTTGAGCGCTTCGACGAACTGCTGGCGTCACTGCCGATCGATCCGATCGAAAGCCAATACTTGGGCCAGGACATCCTGACTCAAGTCATTTCCCGTTATCCGCAAATCGCCCACCTGATTCCACGGGATCTGCTGTGGTATTTCGCCGGTGACTGCCTGCACTACTTGTCCGATGAAGAAATCGACCTGTATCAGGCACTGGAAGAGCGTCGCTTCGAAGCCGAACAGAACGACGAACCGTTCGACTGGAATCAGGAAAAGCAGCTGCTGGCGTTGTCGAACCAGGACAGCAAGCACTGATCCCCGAATGATTCATGCAAAAGGCCCGCATGGTTGACCATGCGGGCCTTTTTTTTGCGTTCAGAACAAGCCATCGCTCTCCGGCAGTTCATACTCCGATGGCGACCAACCCGGACCATTCGACCTGCCTGGCTTGCCCAGCGTCGGCTCCTTCTCCAGCCACTCCACCCGGTAATCAATCAACACCCGAAGCTTGGGAGGCAGGTACCGGGTTGGCGAATGCAGCAACCAGGCGCCACCGTGATAGGACGCCAGAAAGGTCCAGTCCGGCAGCACTTGCACCATCAACCCCTTCTCCAGGGCATGCCGTGCCGTGAAATACGGCAGGCTGCCAATCCCGATGTGCTGTAACACCGCGCCATAACGTACACCGGTGTGATTGGCGGCGTACCGCCCACGCACACCGACGGTGACCGATTTGTTGCCCTTCTTGAATTTCCAGCGCGCATCGCTCGGGGTTTCGCCCAGGTAAATGCAACTGTGGTTGAGCAAGTCATGGGGATGAGTCGGCGTACCGTGCTCGGCCAGATACTGCGGTGTGGCGCAGAGCAAATGATCGATCGTCAGCAACTGCCGCCCCACCAGCCCCGCAGGCGGCCGGTCGGTGATGCGAATCGCCAGGTCGACGTGATCGTCAATCAGATCGACCTGACGGTCCTCAAGCAACATCTCCACATCCACCTTGGGATAACGGCGCAAAAACTCCGGCATATGCGGGTGAATCACGATCCGGCCCACCGCTTTCGGCACGCTGATACGCACCAGCCCCTCGGGTTCGTCAGTGAACTGACCACTGATTTCCATCACTGACCGGGCGGCATTGACCATTTCCTGGCAGCGCTTGAACACCTCCTCGCCACCGTCACTCAGGCGCAGCTTGCGCGTGGTTCGTTGCAGCAAGCGGGTCGCGAGCGCCTTCTCCAGACGCGAAATGCTACGGCTGACCGCCGAAGGCGAAGTACCCAACTGACGAGCCGCCTCGGAGAAACTGCCCGTCTCGACAACCTTGACGAAAATCGCCATTTCACCCAGCAGCGGCAGCGGAAGATTTATGCTCACAGCGCAACAGTCCTTTGATGTTTGCCCGGATTATCACGCATTTACCGGCTTTCTATAATAAAAACAGATATTCAATACGAGCCTGGAATATGACGCTGCGCCTTTTTTTCCATAGTGATGAGCTCAAGGCCAACGTGGAAGTCCTGGAATGCATCCCCCACGAAAACGAGTTTGCCGTGGTCTTGCGAGCAACCCTGTTCCACCCTCAAGGCGGCGGACAGCCTTGCGACACTGGCTGGCTCGGCGAAAGCCAGGTGCTGCGCGTGGTCCAGGATCCCGAGCGGGTCATTCACTTTGTCGACCGACCGGTAAAAACCGGCATGACGCAAATCCGCGTCGACGAACAACGCCGGTTGTTCAACACGCGCATGCATTCGGCCGGGCATTTGATCGGGCACTTTGTACAGGCCATGGGCTGGATGCCGATCAAGGCGCATCACTGGCCTGGTGAAGGCCGTGTGCAATTCAAACCGGGTAACTCGGCGCAGGACGTTGAGGCCCGGACAATTGAGCATGGCATCGGGCAGTGGATCGACCACGACCTGCCGCGCCTGACCTCACTGCGCGAAGGCGCCCGGGAAATCGGCTTCGGTGAACTGCCCGCCTACGGTTGCGGCGGCACCCACGTACGCAGTCTGAAAGAATTGGGCGCGGTCACGATCAACACCCTTGCGCAAAAGAAAGGCACGCTGTCGGTCCACTACCACGTGAACTGAACACAGGGCGTTCGTGAGACGCCCGATTTTATCGAGGCAAGCATTGCCTGGAATGCAAAAGGCCCGCTCAGTCAGACTGGCGGGCCTTTTTTGCCTTCTGCACCACCCGCCAACATCAGACATCCGCACTGCGCTGTACCCTTGCCCGCCCGCCTTTCTCCAGCCTTTTCACCAACGGTTTTCTCTTAAATCATGGCACTTTGGTTTGATTGAACTACCTTCAAACAATAAGAAGTCATGACGGCCCGAATTTCCACGTCAGCTTCAGTGATCAGATAGCGGATTGGCAAAAGGAGTTACCTCACCATGATCCTGGCAGGCGTTTTCCGGCTCTGTACTTTCATGGCCGATTACTTTCCGGGGGAAGCAGGTCAGCGGAGAGTACCACCCATTGGCGCGAGCATCGCTCCGACAGGCAGTCCAGGTAACCGGATCACTAAAAACCGTTTCAGCAAAGGTCGCTCGCTGTCCAGCCAGATCAGCGAATGGCGCCCGCTCGCGTGTAGCACGCAAGGAATAACGCCAAGGCCATGGATAAGTGGTCTGGCGCATCGGTGGGGATAGTCCGGCCCCCGTGAAGTGATCCGAGACAATCAAGACTGCCTAAAGACGGCCTATCCAGTGAGGATGTACCAAATGAGCCTTCGTCCCGTGCCCGCTTTCAAGCGAATTTTCCATGGCCTGTTCTGGGTGGGCCTCAGCGTGGATGCGGCTCAGGCCGCGCCGGCCAATTGTCCGCAACTGGACAGTTGGCCGACAACGTACGAGGTCGGCCAGGGGCTGCAGAGTGAACTGCGCAGCCCCGTTCCGGTAACGCAACTGGCGGTGGGTGACCCGAAAATTGCCGACGTGCAACCCAGCGGCAGCAACGCGTTCATACTCACGGGCATTGCGCCGGGGACCACCAGCCTGATGGTCTGGACCGCCTGTTCGAAAACGCCGCGCCAAAGCATGGTGTTCGTCAAGGGTAAAGCCACGTCGGCGCTGACCAGCGTGCCATCGGTGCCTTCCGACGACCCGCTGCTGCCGAGCCAGGTGCAGACCGATATCCGCTTCGTTGAAGTCAGCCGGACCAAGCTCAAGGAAGCCTCCGCCTCGATTTTCGGCATCCGCGGCAACTTCCTGTTCGGCTCGCCGAGAACCTTGCCCACCATCGGCGGCATTGTCACGCCGGTGGTACCGGTGAACAACAACAACTTCAACCTCACGTTTGCTACCGGCAATACCCTGGTGGCGCTCAATGCGCTGGAAGGCAGTGGTTTCGCCTACACCCTGGCGCGGCCAAGCCTGGTAGCGCTCAGCGGACAGAGTGCGACCTTCCTGGCCGGCGGTGAAATACCGATTCCGGTGCCCAGTTCAGGCAGCGACAACGTGTCCATCGAGTACAAGGAGTTCGGTATCCGCCTGACTCTGACGCCGACCATTGTCGGGAAAAACCGTATCGCGCTGAAGGTGGCGCCGGAAGTCAGTGAACTGGACTTCACCAACGCCGTGAGCATCGCCGGCACGATAGTCCCGGCCCTGACCGTGCGCCGTACCGATACCAGCATCTCCCTGGCCGACGGCGAAAGCTTCGTCATCAGCGGCCTGATCAGCACCCACAACGATTCCCAGGTGAACAAGTTTCCGGGGCTGGGCGATATCCCGGTACTGGGCGCGTTTTTCCGCGACAACACCATCAACCGTGAAGAACGCGAACTGCTGATGATCGTCACCCCGCATCTGGTCCAGCCACTGGCGGCCAATGCACAACTGCCGTCATTGCCTGGCGAGCAGCTGCGCAATTACGACCCGAACTTCTACCGCATGTTTTTCCTCGAAAATGGCGACTTCGACAGTCGCAGCGGGCTCTCGCAATGAACCGAAGCCTGAACCGGACTTGCCTCGCCCTCACTCGTAACGGTGACCTTGAACGCTTGCCGGGCCAGCTGTATTGCCATTGGCCAGGCGTTCAACCTGTTGTCGCCAGAGGCCCTTCGATGAAAGCAGTCATTGCAATAGCGGCGACCTTAATGCTCGCAGGTTGTGCCAGCAATGGCCTGTCTTCGCGACCGGCCAGCTGTGCCAAGCCCGGTTCGGAGCAAGAACTGTCCCTGAACCTGGCTGACAACATGGCCGAAGAAGGCCGTTTGTATGCCAGCCTGGCGAATCTGGAAGGTTTGCCCGATAACCTGGTCCAGGTTCGCCTGCGCAAGGCTCGGGTGCTGCGCATGATGGGGCGTAGCGGCGACGCGCAGCCGTTGTACGAAAGCTTGCTCGGCACCTGTCTGACGGCTGAAGGGGAACATGGCCTGGGCCAGTTGGCCGCCGCCAAGAATGATAACGTCAGCGCTGCCACTCACCTTGAGCGTGCGGTGAAGATGGCCCCCACCGATGACAGGATGCGCAATGACCTGGGGGTCGTCTACCTCAATCAGCGACGGATCCCTGAAGCACGCTTTGAGTTCATGACCGCCATGGAGCTCAAGCAGGCCAACACACTGGCGGCACTCAACATGGTGACGCTGCTGATCTACCAGGATAACTGGAAGGCGGCTGCCGAACTGGTAACCCGCGCCGACTTGAGTCCCAAGCAAGTCGCAGAGGCTCAAACCCGCGCGGAAAAACTCAAGGCCTCCGCCAAAAAAGTGGTGGCTTCCGAGGCGAATCGCAAGGCTGAGGTAGCCGATGCCTCTTCCAGTGCGAACAAGTAGAACGTACGAGGAGTCGAGATGAATACCAAAAGGCTGTTGATCCTGTGCATGGCTTGCCTGTCCACCACTGCCTGGGCTATTGAGCCGGGTCCCTCTTCGCCGTATCAACAAGGCACCGAACAGTGGTTGCAACTGCAGATTCGCGGTGTGGTTGCCTCCACTAAACTGCAAACCGCTTCGGCCACCGAACGTGACCTGGCCATGCAGCGCTGGCTGAATAGCTTCAACTACCCGATTCCGGAATTTTATGACCAGGATGCAGCGGGAAAAATGACCATCGGCAACTGAGGCATGTCGAGGGGTGATCAGCCTCTGGTGTAATCCAGAGTGGCCTGGCTAAAAAGCCAGGCTCAATCACGAGTGCAGGAAAATACAGTCCAGGTACTACAAGGTGGAGCAAGCGATTGGAGTGAATGCACTCCGTTCGCCTGCTCCACCCCGTTCTTATGCAGTACAGCCATCCGGTTCGACAGCAAACCACTCCTGCTCACTTAACCGAATGCCTTGAATACCCCGATCATGGCGGGACCAATGGCTATCAGGAAGAAGCTCGGCCACAGGCAGAAAATCAGCGGGAATATCATCTTGGTGCCAATTTTCGCCCCCATCTCTTCGGCGGCCTGCGTACGCCGGTCACGGAACTCATCAGCATAGATGCGCAGGGTGTCCGCCACGCTGGTACCAAAGCGGATACTCTGCGCCAACAGACTGACCAGTCCTTGTACGTCATCCAGGCCAGTGCGCAGGGCCAGTTGCTTGAGCGCCTCGGTACTGGAAATGCCCGCGCGGATTTGCGCATTGACCAGGGCCAGTTCTTCAGCCAGTTCGACCTGACTGACCGACATCTCCTCAGCTACCCGTTCGATGGTCGTGGGCAAGGCCAGGCCCGACTCCACGCACACCACCATCAGATCCAGCGCATCCGGAAACGCAGCACGCAGCCGACCTTGTCGCAACTGCTTGCGCTTGGTGACATACAGTGCTGGCACCAACCATCCGATAGCGGCCACCAAGAACACCAACAGCAGTCCCATGGTCAGGGACACCTTGGGAATCATCGGCAACAGCAGCAACGCAATACCAATCAATAACAACGGCAACATCAAGCGTACCGCCCAGTACATCCGCACCGCCGACGAGGAGCGGTACCCCGCATGCATCAACAGGGTCTGGGTGACGGAAGTCTGAGCCGATTCGGCCGAGGTAAAGCGCTGGCCGACCCGCTCCAGCAACAGTTGCAGGTTACCCGGAGCTTCCTGCCCGGTCGTGTTGCCTAAATGACCACGCTTGATCAGCGCCAGACGACGCTGCACCGGGTCCTGAAGTCCCATCATCAGCAAGATCACGGCGACGGCCACAAGCACAGCACTCAAACCGATCGCGCCAAGGAACAACAGGCGCACCACCTCCTCATTCCCCGTGAACCGACTGAACAACCCGAGCAAAAAGTCCATGACCTGTACCTCCCGGTAGCGAATACCGCTTAAACCTGAATCCGGATGATTTTGCGAATCCAGAAAATCCCGACCAACATAGAACCAAAAGCCCCAAGTATCAGCTTATGGCCCAACGGTTCATTGAGCAGCAACGGCATGTATTTAGGGGTAGTGAACAAAATCACAGCCGCCAGTACGAAGGGAATGGCCACCAGTATCCAGGCCGACATCCGCCCTTCGGCCGACAGGGTTTTGACTTTGCGCTGAAAGCGGAAGCGCCCGCGGATCAGCTGACTCAGACGCTCCAGCACCTCGGTCAGATTACCGCCGGTCTCGCGATGGATAAGGAGCGAGGTCACCAGCATCATCACCGTCATGCTTGGCATCCTCTCCAGTAGACCGAGCATGGCCCGGCGTACATCGTTGCCATAGTTGATATCGGAGAAGGTCAGGCCGAACTCATGAGCCACCGGCCCCTTGTGTTCCTCGGCCACCAGGCGCAGGGTTTCGTTGAAGGGGTGTCCGGCGCGCAAAGCGCGGCACATCGCGTCCAGCGCATCCGGCAGGCCTTCCTCGAACGCAGCGAAACGCTTGCCACGATCGCGAGAGATTTTCAGTATGGGTAACCAGAAGACCGCGAAACCCGCCAGCAGCGCCATCCACCAGACTGACGATACCATCCAGATCAAGATACCCGCCCAGACACCCAGCACCAGCCCGAGCAGCAATACCCGATAGGCCCGGTATTCGTGCCCGGACTGCTCAATCATTTGCGTCAACGCCTCCATAAAGGGCAGTTGTTCAAGCCTGGCCTCCAGAGGTGACAAGCGTGTCAGGTATTTCTGCCGCAACACCGTCTGCATGTTGGGCAAATTATTGGCTTTCTCCATTACGTGCAGGCGGCCACGGATGCGCTTGCGCATCTTGCCGGCCTCGCCGAACACCGGCACCACCACGCCCTGGGACAGGAGGAAGACGGCGATAAACACCATGCCGAGGAACATCAGAATGAATTCACCGGGAACCTGGTTCATGACTGCCGCGCCTCCATCCACTCCGGCCTGAACATCGCAAGCGGCAACTCGATGCCGCGCTTGGCCAGCACATCGCGGAAGGCGGGGATCATGCCGCTGGGCCGAAAATCACCGAGTACTTCGCCGTTTTCGCCCACGCTGTGGCGCACGAAGGAGAATATTTCGGTCATGGTGATGATCTCGCCCTCCATGCCGTTGATCTCCTGCACGCTGACCAGGCGGCGCTTGCCGTCCTCCTGGCGTTCCAGCTGGATGACCACTCCGATGGCCGAAGCGATCTGTTGGCGCATGGCCTTGATCGGAAAGGTCGCCCCGGTCATCGACACCATGTTCTCGATTCGCCCCAATGCATCGCGTGCGGTGTTGGCGTGGATCGTGGTCAACGAGCCGTCGTGGCCGGTGTTCATCGCTGTCAACATGTCCAGCGCCTCGGCGCCGCGCACTTCACCGATCACAATACGGTCCGGACGCATCCGCAGGCTGTTGCGCACCAACTCCCGCTGGTTCACCTCGCCACGCCCCTCGATATTCGAAGGTCGGGTTTCCAGACGCACCACATGGGGTTGCTGCAGTTGCAGCTCGGCCGAATCTTCGATGGTGACGATCCGCTCGTTGTGCGGAATGAAACTGGACAGCACATTGAGCATGGTGGTCTTGCCGCTGCCGGTACCGCCGGAAATCAGCACGTTCAAGCGCCCACGGACAATCGCCTTGAGCAGCAGGGCAATGGCCGGGGTCAACGCCCCCACCTGGATCAGGCTGTCGGTATTGAGCAGGTCCACCGCAAAGCGCCGGATCGACATGCTCGGGCCGTCGATGGCCAGCGGCGGAATAATCGCGTTGACCCGCGAACCGTCCTTGAGCCGCGCATCCACCAACGGCGAAGACTCGTCGATACGCCGACCCAGGCTGGAAACGATGCGGTCAATGATGTTCAGCAAATGCCGATCATCGCGAAAACGCACATCGGTGCGTTGCAGCTTGCCGAAGCGCTCGACATACACTGAGTCATGCCGGTTGACCAAAATGTCGGACACACTGTGATCGGCCAGCAGCGGTTCCAGAGGTCCCAGACCGAGCACCTCGTCGGTGATCTGCTTGATGATCAATTGGCGGCTGGAAGTACTCACCGGTGCCGAGTGTTCATCAAGCAGGCGCTGGCAAATATCGCGAATCTGCCGCGCGGCCTCAGCCTGTTCAAGGGAGTCCAGCAAGGACAGGTCCATGACCTTCAGCAATTGCTGGTAGATCTTTTCTCGCCACTCGGCTTCCACCGGGGTGACCTGACTTCTGGTTTCGTAAAGAACGTCCGGCGTTGCACGTTCCCACGCCATTATTTCCTCGGCCGGATCCAGCAGCTCGTCACCTGGCTGGCCAGCCGGTGATGAGGCGGGTTTACCGGCCTGTTTGCGCAAGCGGTTACGAAAGTCGCTGATCATGGGTCACCCCCCGAAAAAACGGTTGAAGGCACGTTTGAGCACGCCTTTTTTTCCAGCCATCTGCTTGCCGAGCAGGTCATCGGCCACGTTGCGCAGGGCAACGGTGATCGCCGCCTTCGGCGCATGCAGACCCAACGGCACACCTGTATTCTGACTCTGGCTGACCAGGTTGAAGTCGTTGGGTAATTTCGCCAGGTTCGTGCAGCGCAGCGCCTCGCCGATATCCTTGAGGCTGACCGCTGCCGTCTTGTCATAGCGGTTGACCACTATCTGCAACTGATCCCCACGCACGCCCAGGTCTTCGCGAAGAATCCGCACCAGGGAGCTGGCATCGCGCAGATGGCTGACGCTCTGCTGCACCACCACGTACACCCGATCCACCTGTTCCAGCACGGAGCCGGTGAGGTGGTCGATTTGCCGCGGCAGATCGATCACTACCCAGTCAAAGCTGGCGCGGGCCAACTGCATCAGGGTATCAAGCTGCTCGGGTTGGGCATCCTGCGGCAGACACAGCTCACCGGCCCGGCCCCCCAGCACATGCAAGGTCGGGCTGAAGTGGCTGCAAAAACCCCGTAGCGCGACACTGTCCATGCCGTCGATCTGATGCAACACCTCCAGGTGGCTGTGGGTTTGCGCCACATCCAGGTAATGCGTCACGCTGCCAAATTGCAGGTCCATGTCCAGCAACAGGGTACTGCCACCCTTGATGCTGAGCTGCTGAGCCAGGTTGCAGGCCAGCAAGGTGCCGCCGGAACCGCCCTTGGCGCTCATCACGGCGATCAATTTCCCTTCTGTCCCGCTGCCGGTCCGAACCTCCATGACCAGGCGATTCAAAGCGGCGACCAGTTCCGTCTCGGCGACGGGCTCCGGCAGCACGTCACGGGCGCCGGCCTGCATCGCCAGGCGCATGCCTTCCTGTTCGCTCAGCAGACCGCACACCAACAGCGGCGGACGCTCATGGGCCGGGCGCTGCAACAGTGCCGTCAACTCTTCACGCCACAGGTGGCTGACGCGCAACAGCAACAGATCGGGCATCCGGTCCAGGCCGTAGAGCGGGTCGACATGCCCATTGCTCACCAGCCGAGTGCTCACCTCCAGGCTGGGCATGCGTTGGCAGATGCTCTGCAGGTCGCGCAATGACGTGGCATCACGGCTGCTGATCAGCAACCGTAGCCCGGCTTTGCCGGTCGCACTGGAGAGTGGAGTGTCCCTGGTATTCAGCATGGCGTGATCTCCCCGGAATCGGAATAACGCCCAAGGCTTTCGCGTGGCAAGGTGGCCCTGAATGCAGGCAGGGTAATGGGCACGCCGAACCCGGGAATGAACAGGTTGAGAACGAAGTTTTGCAGACTCAACCGGACATAACGGACGGCACGAAAACCGCTGGTGCCGGGGTTGGCCACCAGATCACCGTTTACGTCCAGATAGGTCAGCGTCAGGTGGGGGGTGGCCAGATTGCCGATCAGCTGGCTATTACCTGCATCCCCCGCCGCGTTGAAGCTCGCCCGCCGCAACACCACCGGATCGCTGAAATTGCATACCGCCGCCAGGCGTGTAACACGCCGCACGGCCTCATCCAGCGCATTCTGCAGGCGCGTTTTGTTCAGCCGCATATACCCGCCGTCCAAAGCCAACGCCGCCATCATGGCCATTACCGCCAACGCGATCACCATCAAGACACTCACCGATCCTACCTGGCGCCTTGGCGTCGAAGTGAACGGCCGCTGAATACGAAGATTCATCATCAAGCCCTCGATTGCCGATACCGATCCGGATCGGCTTTGCCAATGCCGTGGTGCCCTGTCAGCGAATATTGACTACTTTGGTTTCGATCCCACGGATGATGGTGATAGCCCCACCACCCTCGACCCTGCTGCGCGGTACCACGCGTTTTGGCTCCGCAACGGAGGCCACAGCCATGGCCGGCGCAACAGGCGCAACGGCCGCGGTTTTTTTCTCGAGGTTCAGTGGGTTACGCAGCGCCAGTTGCAACTTGCCTTCCGTTTGCGCCGTGACCAGGGCTTCCGCTTCAGCGGCCGACATCTCCAAAGTCACGGCGCGCACCACGACCGGTTGGGTCTTGTCGGTACCCGCGGTCTGATCCACCGCCAACACCCGCAAGTTCTCGAGGATGGTCCTGGACGTGGCGCTGTTACTGCCGGTATTGGTGGATTTGGTCGCCAGTACATCGACCCGGTTACCCGGCAACAGGAATCCGCCCACGCCGACCACATCGTCCACGCGTACCGATATGGCGCGTTTGTCAGGTGCTATCAAAGAGGCCAGGGTGCTGCCACCCAGGTGTTCGCTCAGACGCGCACCGCGCACGATGTCGCCCCGCAAAATGTCGAACGTTGCGATCTTGCCCACGGCTTTTTCGCTGGTATCGAAGGCATCGTCCGGGATCGTATCCATGGGCATGCGTACGGTCGTGACCTGCTGGGCCTCGACCATCTGCCCGAATGGAATCTCTACCGTGGCGACCACCACGTTTCGAAGGTGGTCATCCGGGCTGGCATTGAGCCGCGCGCTCAGCCAGGAATCGGCCAGCCATGCTGCCCCAAGGCCCATGGCCAGAGAAACGCCTATCAGGGTAAGCGTACGAGAGCTCATGTCAGTATCTCCGTATCAAAGAAAGTCGAGCTGGACGAAGTAGTTGTGCCAGGCCCATTCCAACTCTTTCGGTGACAGTGGTCCGGAACCGCCCATGTAACGCTGGTGATCGAGCGCCATGTTCAGGAGATCGCGGGGATGGCAAGGCACCAGGGGCATGCCTTCACTTGCATAAAGCCTGTGCAGCACATAACGCACCAACAGCGGGTCATAAGAAATACCCAGACGCTCGCTTTCCATACGCCAGATCTTTTCGTACTCCTCGGGCTTCAGGTAACCGAACTGCAGCTTGTAGCCAATCCGGCGAAGAAAGGCCTCATCGGCCAGTTCCAGGGGATTGAGGTTGGTGGAAAACACCAGAATCAGATCGAACGGTAGCTCGCAATGCCGACCGCCGCCCAGGTTGAGGAAATCGCGTTTCTCTTCCATCGGCACGATCCAGCGATTGAACAGCTCGGCGGGGGCCATGCGCTGGCGTCCCATGTCGTCGATGATGAACAGGCCATTGCTGGCCTTGAGCTGCAAGGCGGCCTGGTATTGGCGGGTGAAGGGGTCATAACGAACGTCCAGCTGCTCCATGCTCAACTCACCGCCCGTGATGACGATCGGGCGTTTGCAGCGCAGCAGTCGACGGTCGATCCCTTCGTTGAGCATCAGATTGTTCTGTTGAACGTTTTCATCGAGCCGCTGATGCACCTGCGGGTCATAGATCTCGATCACCGACTCGTTGATGACGATGGCATGAGGGACCCAGATGGCCTCGGCGAACAGACGGATCAGTCGACTGCTGACATAAGTCTTGCCAGTACCCGCGGGGCCATAAATCATGATCGCGCGCCCGGAGTTCAGCGCCACACCCAACTGATCGAGCATCCCCTCCGTGAGCACTACGCCAGCCAGGGCGTTGTGCATATCCTTGGCGGTGATGCGACCATGGTGAATGGTCTGTAACTTGATCAGGGACCGGTAGGTACTCACCGGGAAAGGGGCCGCTCCGATATAGCCACTGCGCGACAGGGCATCGCGGGCGGCACTGCGACCCCGTTCGGTCAGGCCATAACGCAGCATCTGCCCGCCCGTTTGACTCACCTGGCCAAGCACTTCGACACGGCCATCCTTGCGCAGAAATGCCAGGACTTCTTCAAGCACCGCGCCGGTCAGCGCCAGGCGCTCCACCAGCCGCGACATGTCCAGCACACCGGCATCGAACAAATGCTTGCACACCAACTCGCCCAGAAAACTGTCTGTCAAACCGGTTTCGCGGATAGTGCACGGCTGAGGAGCCAGTCGTTGTATCGCGTCCCGATCGCTGGGGTAGGCATCACTATCGAGGATGACGTGCATGTCTAACCTCCAAATCCACCGGCAACGAGTTGCCAGTAAACACTGTTAAAAGTGCCAATCAATATTGCAATCGAATAAGGAAAAGGCTTGCCGGCTACTTCATCTGAAGTTGGCGCCAGATAAGCCTGCGCCCTTAGAATCAACCAATAGCGTCCCAGGGTCTGACGTAATTGACCGCGAAACAGCACTATCAATAAACCGCACATGCCGCCGGCTATCAGGCTGAACATTGCAGCCCACAATGCGTAATGGAACGGTAGAAAACTGCCGACCATGGCCATCAACTTGACGTCACCGGCAGCCATGCCACCGAAGGCGTACATCGGCAGAAACAGCGCAAAACAGATCAGGATGCCCAACAGGCTGTCACCCAATCCGCTGACACCACCTGAATACATTTGACCGATCAATCCCAGGACAAGGCCCACCAGGACGAGCATGTTGGGAATACGGTGGCGAAGCAGATCGCTCACCACCGCCACGCCCAAAAGTCCTATCAGTAAAACCATCGATACCAGTTCCGTGGACATGGCATGTCTCCCTGCGAGTATTAATCGTTAGCACGCAACGTTGCTGTTGGCGGCCTTGAACAACGCAGTGATTTGCGCTCTCTACGCAAATTGACAGGGACAACGCGAAGTCCATGAAGAAAGTTGCCGGCGCCCTATCAGAAATAACGGCAACCGGCTGTCCCATGGACATCGACGCGTCCCCCAGCGGCAATTATGGGCAGGCGGTAGCACTGACCGCGTCGCACAGTGCCTTAATTTTGGTATGAACCGCTGTTCCAAGGGAGGTGAATGTTCCGACGACAAGCGCCGTAACCAGCCCGCCGGCTATCGCGTATTCCACAACGGTCAGACCATCTTCGTCTTTGACGAATTTCACTACCGAAGCCTTGATTGTTTGCATGATCATTTTGCCCACCTCACTCGAATGTTGTTTTTTTCTGAGGCAGTACGTTCTGCGCTGCCTGAGTGCAACACTAGTCAGGGGCAAGGCATGGGCGTTAGGAAGATTTTGCACATCGCTAGGACTTTTTTGCGGGGCGGCCAAATACGTGGTATTGGCCTTTGCAGAAGTAGCGGGAGGGATAAACAAGGCATGGCAAGGCCAAGGCGATTGTCATTGATTCACCAGCGACAAGCGGTTCAACCCGGGCTTGTCGAAGACACACCAACAAACAGTCACCCCGGGCTGCCTTCCTGACGACCCATAGAGCGAAAAGAACTAAAAATCGTCTTTCCTATCAGGATTAAATCTGCAAAGTGATGGCACCTTGGCAATACTCCTTAGCGAAGAGAGTCACCAAGAACCCCAGAGTAGAGACATGACGTCCAACTTGACCAAAAGGCCATCGCTCCTGTGGTTCGATCTGACTCATGATCGGTCCACGAAAGAACTCGTCGCGCAGTTCGAAGACACCTGCGACTGCAATCTGGCGAAAAACTCCGTGCTGCCCATCAGGGAACAGGCAGACATGATCTGCATCCACTTTGATCGCCCCGACACGCAAGGCTTGAGGCTATTGCTGGAGATCAAACGCACCACACCCAGCATCCCGATCACCATGTTCACCGTGCAGCACTCGGAGGAACTGGCTGTCTGGGCCATGCGCTCCAGCGTCTGGGAATACATGGTGCTCCCGCTCTCGACCAGCGAGAGGAAGCGCTACCTGACGGCGCTGGTGCAGCTCTGCGAGTTGCGCCGAAATGCCAACGCCCGGGGCAAGTCATCGCAGATCGACCACTCCCCGACCCTGCCGGATAGCATCCGGCTGACCTCGGGACACCAAAAACACCAGGCGCTGAGCAATATCATGCTGTACATCGAACAGCACTTTCGAGACAGCATCGATCAGAGGGAACTGGCACAGCGCTGCGGCATGACGACATTTCGCTTCAGCCGCCTGTTCAAGGAAGCCAATGGGCTTGGCTTCACGGATTACATCCTGGACAAGCGCATGAACTTCGCCAAAGACCTGCTCGACAACAGCCAGATGCCAATTACCAGCATCGGCTATGAGGCCGGCTTCAAGGATCCTTCCTACTTCGCTCGTGCCTTCAAGCAGTTCGCCAACTGCACGCCCAGCGAATACCGCCTGGCACAACAACTCAGAGCGGCTACAGCTGTGCAACTGGAGCAGGATGAAGAAACCACTGAAGCGCTCGAAAGCTTGGTACAAAGCCTCGGCGGTTGATCCGGTTTTTTACGCGCAAACAAAAACGCCGCTCAATGAGCGGCGTTTTTGTTAGATATGGAGCGGGAAACGAGACTCGAACTCGCGACCCCGACCTTGGCAAGGTCGTGCTCTACCAACTGAGCTATTCCCGCAAATGGCGTCCCCTAGGGGACTCGAACCCCTGTTACCGCCGTGAAAGGGCGGTGTCCTAGGCCACTAGACGAAGGGGACACGCTGCCCGGAACACATGGTGTGTGTTTCGGTGCCCAGATCCGCATCCGAAGACTTGGTTCTGGTTTCACTCAGCCCTGCCCGAAAGCAACGCTGTTTAAAACTGGAGCGGGAAACGAGACTCGAACTCGCGACCCCGACCTTGGCAAGGTCGTGCTCTACCAACTGAGCTATTCCCGCATTGGCGTCCCCTAGGGGACTCGAACCCCTGTTACCGCCGTGAAAGGGCGGTGTCCTAGGCCACTAGACGAAGGGGACACACTACAACATTCACTCCCTGCCGCGTTTCGCTGTGTGCTTTACGCTGCAAGTGGCGCGCATTCTATGGATGGATTGAGAGGTCGTCAACCCCCTGATATAAATTTATTTAAATCAATGACTTCGCCCTGCTTTTGGGGGCCATTGGGGTTTTTCCGCTGCCCGGCGTTTGACGCCTATATTCTGGCACCCGCCAAGACGTTATAGTCCACCAGTGATGGCAATTTGTATATCACGTGCCACCATTCATAGAAGCGGGGCTGCGGCCGATATAAGCGCAGGCATGTCCGATCCAATCCCGTCATGCGGGCCTGGGCGCTCAAATGCCAAGCCACTAAACTCGCATGCGTACCTAATAAGAGGTCTTACCGGTGACGCCACTCATGATCACCCTGCTCGTTGTAGCCGGGATCGCACTGTTGATCGCCATTGGTTACATCAACCATGTGGTGGAAAACAACAAGCTGGAAAAGGCCCGTACCAAGATTGAACTCAACGATCGGCTGCGACGCTGCGGCGAGATCACCGAGACGTTCCCCGGCCAACTGATGACCCCGGCACTCAAGCTGTTGTTGGCCCGCCTGGAACTGAACGTCTGCCAGCGCCTGCTCAACCTGGAAAAATCCAGCGCCAACCTCAAGGCACGGATCGCCGAACTGGAAACCCTTGTCGGCCAGGGTGAATCCATCCCGGTCAACAATCCACCGGCACCGATCCAGACCGAAGCCAAGGCCAAGGATGTACGCTTCCTGCTTGAAGCCCTGCACGGCCAAATCACCCGCGCGGCACAGGACGGCTTCCTGGCCCCCAACGAGGCCAAACGCTGGATCCGTGAAGTGCGCCACATCCTCGTGCTGCTGCACATCGAGTTCTTCAACAACCTCGGCCAGCACTCCCTGCAACAGAACCAGCCCGGGCAGGCTCGCCTGGCATTCGAGCGCGGCGTGCAGTACCTGCGCAAACAACAGGAACCACAGGTCTACGCCGAGCAACTGGAATACCTGGAAAAACTCCTGGCCCGCGCCAATGACCAGGTCATGGATCGCATTGCGCCGGTCGAAGGCGAGGTCAACCAGTTGACCGAAGGCCTCAAAGACGTCGAGGCTGACGCGGACTGGAAAAAGAAAGTGATCTACGACTGATCAGCGAAAACAGAAAAGCCACCGCGAGGTGGCTTTTTTTGGCCTGGCCGAAGATCATTTCAAAGCCTGAAATGCCCCACCATCCCCTTCAGCTCAACCCCCAGCTGCGCCAGCTCGATACTGGATGCGGCATTGCCCTGCATCGCCAGCGATGACTGATCGGCACTGGCGCGAATACTGGTGACACTGCGGTTGATCTCTTCGGCCACCGAGCTCTGCTCCTCGGCTGCCGCGGCGATCTGCTGGTTCATCTGCTGGATCAACGACACCGCCGCCGCAATACTTCCCAGGGCACTCTCGGTCTGCAAGGCATCGCTGACCGCCAGCTTCACCAACTCGCCACTGCTCTGGATCTGCTGCACCGACGACTGCGCCGCCGAGCGCAAAGCGCTGACCAGGCGTTCGATTTCCTCGGTCGATTGCTGGGTTCGCCTGGCCAGTGCACGTACTTCATCGGCCACCACGGCAAAGCCCCTGCCCTGCTCGCCAGCCCGGGCCGCCTCGATCGCCGCGTTCAATGCCAACAGGTTGGTCTGTTCGGCCACGCTTTTGATCACACTCAAAACCGTGCCGATGTTCTGGATTTCCGCACTCAGGCTTTCGATGCTCGAACTGGCCGATGAGGCCGAATCCGCCAACTGTTCGATCCGCACCATGCTCTGACGCACTACCTGCTGACCGCTTTCAACCTTGCCGTCAGCCGTTTGCGCGGCTAACGCCGCTTCTTCGGCATTGCGTGCGACATCATGCACCGTGGCCGTCATCTGATTCATCGCGGTGGCGACCTGTTCGGTTTCCTCCTTCTGCGAGCTGACTTCGAGGTTGGTCTGTTCAGTCACCGCCGACAGCGATTGGGCAGAAGTCGCCAACTGCTCGATACCCGACTGCAAGCCGCTGACGATATGACTGAGACCCGCGCCCATTTGCTGCATTGCCTGCATCAACTGACCGATTTCGTCACGGCGGGTCACGTCAATGGTCGCACTCAAATCCCCTGAGGCAATCTGCTGCGCCACATGAATTACGCTGCGCAGCGGTGCCACGATCAACCGGGTGATGAGCCACGCGGCGACCAGCCCAACCAGCAAGGCCAATGCGGAAGAGCCGAGGATCAACAGCGAGTTCTTTTTCAGTTCAGCCTGCATCGCCAGGTCTTCAGCGACATAAGCCTGATCCACCCGCTCGACCACCTGGGCTGCGCGCTGGTGCAATTGTTGATAGACGGTTTTTTCCTGTTCCAGCAAGCCGGTGTACTCGGCAAGCTTGTCACTGAAACTGGCAATATGACCCATGACCTCATTGAGGACGGTCTGGTACCCCTCGTCCTTGACCGTGGTCTTGAGCTGCTCGGCCTGGGCCAATGCCTGGCTGGCCTGTTCGATCTTGCCCTGCCCGGCGCTGTCGTCGCCTTTGCGGCTTTGATCCAGACGCACCCGCGCTTCATTCATGGCTTGCAGCATCAAGCGTGAAACCTGGCTGACCTGACTGGCCTGCTCGATGAATTGCGCACCGTCCTTGCCTTCGGAATCTTTCAGCGTATAGGCGCCGTCATCGGCGAGCCCGGATTGTAAAACATCAAGATTGTTGGCCACGCTGGACACCGACCAACTGGCCATTTCCAGCGCCAGGTCCTTGGCCTGAGTGAGCGAGACAAACTCGTCGAAGGCCTTGCGATAGGCGCCCAAAGACTGTTCGACATCATTCATCACCGGCACGTTGGCCGCAGACGCGGCCTTGAGCTGGCCGGCCAGGGCGATCAGGCCATCGACGCCCTCGTGCAGGGCATCGACGGTTTTCGGATTGCCATGCAAGGCGTACTCCTGTTCCAGCAGCCGCACCTTGAGCAAACCGCTGTTGAGCGATGACATATGCTTGAGCCCGTCGAAGCGCTGACTGATGGTTTGCAGGGACCAAACGCCAATGCCCGCCACCAGCGCAGTCAACAACAGCACCAGAACAAACCCGACACCCAGTTTTTTCGCCATACCGAGGTTGGCAAAACGTCCTTGCACGGCCGAATTCATTGCACTTAGTCCCCTGCCAAAGTCTGTAGACGCAGATTCGCAACGGGCCAGTATCAACACAAGGCTCTGGCGCCTGAATAATGGCAAAAAGCTACGCCAACGTCGTTTTCAGAACGCTTGAGGTCGATCCCGGGCAGTGGCCTGAAGGAACGCACGGGCACGTGGGTCGCAGGCATATGCCACATTGATCCGCTGCCAGTCACTGGCCTCATCCGAGGGGTTGAAGGCGGTCTTCGATGACAGCAGTACACCCAGACGTCGTGCCTGGGTCCGCACCTGATCGTAGTCGCACGTTCGTGATCGCGCCCAAATGAACAGGCCTCCCGCCGGTTTGCCGAAAACCTCCCATTCGGCATTTTCAAGCAACTGCAACGCCGCCAGCCGGTCGCAGCTCAAGCGTTGGCGCTGACGCTGCAGCAGTTTGCCGTAGGCACCGTTAGCCAACAGGCACGCCAGCACCGACTCGCAAAATCGTGAGGCGCCCATACCCGTGGTCATCTTGACCTCGGCCAGACGCGTAATGACCTCAGAACCGGCCACCACAAAACCGACCCGCAAGGAACTGCTGAGGGTCTTGGAATAGCTGCCCACGTAGATCACCTTGTCGTCCAGCGCAGCCAGCCGCATACCGGAACCACTGTGCAAATCCGCATAAACGTCGTCTTCGATCACCTGCACGCCAAAGGTCCTGGCCAACTGCAGCACGCGGCGCGCCACCAACGGTGCAAGGCTGCTGCCGGTCGGGTTGTGATAAAAGCTGTTGATGAGCAGCCCTTGAGGCCGGTGTTTGGCCAGCACCGATTCGAGCACGTCCACGTCCGGTCCGCGCGGTGTTCGCGGCACATCGACCATGTGGATGCCGTGCAGCCTGAGCAGATCGAACAGCACCGGATAACCGGGACTCTCCACGACCACGCAGTCACCGGCCTTGAACAGTGTTCGCACAATCAGGTCGAGCCCCTGACTGGCACCCGCCGTGGTCATGATCCGGTCGTCCGGCACCCGGATGTCCAGTTGCCTGAGGCGCTTGAGTATCTGCTGTCGCAAGGCTGGCAAACCCAGCGGCGAGCTGTAGTTGAACAGGCTGGCCGTATCGGCACGACTGACTTGCCGAATCGCGTAAATCAGATCGTCGGTCTCGCGCCAGCTTTCAGGCAGCCCGCCACTACCCAGCGGCAACTCACTCGAACAGGGCCCGTGTTCGGGGTCAGCCCCCTCGAGCCACGCAGACTCGTGCCTTGCACCCATGGCCAATGCCGGGTCGGCAACCGTATAGCCGGCCCCATGACCTGACACCAGCATCCCCTGCGTCACCAGGCGCTCGCAGGCCTGAGCGACGCTTTCCTGACTGAGCAAATTGATACGCGCAATCTGTCGCACCGAAGGCAGGCGCGTACCGGGCATGACCCCGCTGGATTGAAGCCAGCAAGTCAGCGCATCGACAATTTGCTGTAC
This sequence comes from Pseudomonas sp. BIC9C, assembly GCF_034541995.1. Classification (NCBI taxonomy): domain Bacteria; kingdom Pseudomonadati; phylum Pseudomonadota; class Gammaproteobacteria; order Pseudomonadales; family Pseudomonadaceae; genus Pseudomonas; species Pseudomonas sp. BIC9C. The sequence goes on along the minus strand of NZ_JAWDGM010000003.1, from coordinate 383,059 downwards.
GACGGGCACCAGCGCCTGTCGGTCGATTCTCAATTCCATGAGCAAACAAACTCCTGTTGGTTTTGCGAGAAGCAGTTAATCACAGGAGTGTTCGAGGGCCTGTGCGACAACGCCGCCAAAACCATTCGATCTCATCATTTGAAACACATTGCCAGGCCCTTTACAGAGCCAAAAAAACTGTGGGAGCGAGCCTGCTCGCGAAAGCGGTGTGGCAGCCAACGTTAATGTCGACTGACATACCTTCTTCGCGAGCAGGCTCGCTCCCACAGGTTGCTGCTTTTTCTCAGTAGCGATGCATGGGTTCAGAACGCGGTAACGCCGCCATCCACCGCCAATGAGTGCCCCGTGGTGAAAGCCGCGCCATCGCTGCACAGGTACAGCACCGCGCTGGCGATTTCTTCGACCTTGCCGATGCGGCCGACCGGATGCATGGCATTGGCGAACTCGCCTTTTTTCGGGTCGGCTTCATAAGCTCGACGGAACATATCCGTGTCGATCACCGCCGGGCACACTGCGTTGACCCGGATCTTTTTCTTGGCGTACTCAATGGCCGCCGATTTGGTCAGGCCGATCACCGCATGTTTAGAGGCAGCGTAGATGCTCATTTTCGGCGCGGCCCCAAGGCCGGCCACCGATGCCGTATTGACGATCGCGCCGCCCCCTTGCGCCAGCAGCAGCGGCAATTGGTATTTCATGCACAGCCAGACGCCTTTGACGTTGACGCCCATGATCGCGTCGAACTCGTCGAGCGTACCCTCGGCCAGCTTGCCTTTCTCGATTTCGATGCCGGCATTGTTGAAGGCATAGTCAAGGCGACCGTAAGTATTGATCACCTCATCCATCAGATTTTTAACATCGCTTTCCAGGGTAACGTTGCAGCGCACGAAGGTCGCTTCGCCACCGGCCGTACGAATCAGCGCCACCGTGCCCTCGCCGCCCGCCGTGTCCATGTCGGCCACCACTACCTTCAGACCCTCGGCGGCAAATGCCTGGGCGGTCGCGCGGCCAATACCGGCCGCCCCACCCGTCACCACGACCACCTGGCCGGAAAACGTCATGCTCATTGTTATGTCCTCGAGAGAAGAAAGCAGAAAATCGCGCATGACCAGTCTAGCCATGGAGGTCTTGAACACGGCAGCACTATCAAGACTCCGGTTGGGCGCCCATGAGTTGCAGTGATGGAACTGCCGTACCAACTATCACTGCACTGGATCAATGTGCATTCGCCGCATCAGCCGAACTTGCGGCATCGTCGCTGACCGGCTATCAACAAAGCTTCATTCATCTTGAGTGCCTGCCATGACCTCCCAGACCAATCGCCAATTCCTGCTCGCCAAACGTCCGGTCGGCGCGGCGACCCGCGAGACATTCACTTACCAGGAGGTGTCGGTCGGCGAACCGGCGGCGGGTCAGATCCTGGTCAAAAACGAATACCTGTCCCTGGATCCGGCCATGCGTGGCTGGATGAATGAGGGCAAGTCCTACATCCCGCCGGTCGGGCTCGGCGAAGTCATGCGCGCATTGGGTGTAGGCAAAGTCATTGCGTCGAACAACCCGGGGTTTGCAGTCGGGGATTACGTTAATGGCGCCATCGGCGTGCAGGATTACTTTCTTGGCGAGCCACGGGGCTTCTACAAGGTCGATCCGAAACTGGCACCCCTGCCACGTTACTTGTCCGCACTGGGCATGACCGGGATGACGGCGTACTTCGCCCTGCTCGACGTCGGCGCGCCGAAGGCCGGTGACACTGTGGTGCTGTCGGGCGCGGCCGGTGCCGTGGGCAGCATTGCCGGGCAGATCGCCAAGATCAAAGGGTGCCGGGTGGTCGGCATCGCCGGCGGCGCGGACAAGTGCAAGTTCCTGATCGATGAACTGGGTTTCGATGGTGCTATCGACTACAAGAGTGAAGACGTCCTCGCCGGTCTCAAGCGCGAGTGCCCGAAAGGCGTCGACGTGTATTTCGATAACGTGGGTGGCGACATCCTCGACGCGGTGTTGAGCCGCCTGAACATGAAAGCGCGGGTAGTGATTTGCGGTGCCATCAGCCAGTACAACAATAAGGAAGCGGTCAAGGGGCCGGCCAATTACCTGTCGCTGCTGGTCAACCGTGCACGCATGGAAGGCTTTGTGGTGATGGACTACGCCGCCCAATACGCCAATGCCGCGCAGGAAATGGCCGGCTGGATGGCCAAGGGGCAACTCAAGAGCAAGGAAGACATCGTCGAAGGACTGGAAACCTTCCCGGAGACGCTGATGAAGTTGTTCAGCGGGGAGAATTTCGGCAAGCTGGTGCTAAAGGTTTAACCCACATTTGAAATGGTCACAAATCCAAAGTGGGAGCGGGCTTGCTCGCGAAAGCGGTGGGTCAGTCGATATCGATGTCGACTGACACGCCCTCTTCGCGAGCAAGCCCGCTCCCACATTTGGATCCTGGGTGTCTGATCAGGCCAGTTCAGCCACGACCGAAGCCAACGCCTTGGCCGGATCCGCTGCCTGGCTGATTGGACGGCCGATCACCAGATAGTCGGAACCGGCATCCAGCGCCTGACGCGGAGTCAGAATACGGCGCTGATCGTCCTGGGCGCTGCCCGCCGGACGAATCCCCGGGGTCACAAGTTGCAGCGACGGATGTGCCGCTTTCAGGGCCTGGGCTTCCAGGGCCGAGCACACCAGGCCGTCCATCCCGGCTTTTTCCGCCAGGGCGGCCAAGCGCAGAACCTGCTCTTGCGGCTCGATGTCCAGACCGATACCTGCCAGATCTTCACGCTCCATGCTGGTCAGCACGGTCACACCGATCAGCAGTGGTTTCGGGCCGGTGCGCTGATCCAGCACTTCACGGCACGCGGCCATCATGCGCAGGCCGCCGGAGCAATGCACGTTGACCATCCACACGCCCATTTCCGCAGCCGCCTTGACGGCCATCGCGGTGGTGTTCGGGATGTCGTGGAACTTGAGGTCCAGGAACACTTCGAAACCCTTGTCGCGCAGGGTCCCGACGATTTCCGAAGCGCAGCTGGTGAACAGTTCCTTACCGACTTTGACCCGGCACAGCTTCGGGTCCAACTGATCGGCCAGCTTCAGTGCGGCGTCACGGGTAGGGAAATCCAGGGCGACGATGATAGGAGTCTGGCAGGCGGACATGAGTGGGCTCTCAGGCAAGTCGAAATCGGCGCGCATTGTAGCGGAACCAACGCCGCTGCGGGACCCGATGATCGGTAAATCGTCGCGACGGCTCAGGCAAGACTAGCCCTCGAGGCCATTGTGTCGAGTTCGATACACACACGACACGCCCATAACACCCGGGCCCGCTACCCTCGGCAACCGCAACAGGTCCTTGCAACAGCACTTCCCGCCTCAGGGCCGGACGCCTATGCTGGAACCACAACCTCGCAGCCTATCTTTGTGGTTGGCAGCCTACCTGGCAGATGAACGCACGCATGCGAAACACCCAAGCACCCGTGAACGACGACCAGAAAACGCCCGGTGACGACAAACGCTGGAGCATTCGCGCCCTGATCGTCGACGATGACGTCCCGATCCGCGAACTGATGATCGACTACCTGGCCCGGTTCAACATCCACGCCAGCGGCGTCACCGATGGCGCTGCGATGCGCCAGGTGATGCAGGCGGAGCATTTCGACGTGGTGGTGCTCGACCTGATGCTGCCCGGTGAAGACGGTCTGTCGCTGTGCCGCTGGTTGCGCGCCGAATCGGACATCCCGATCCTGATGCTCACCGCCCGCTGCGAACCGACCGACCGGATCATCGGCCTCGAGCTCGGCGCCGACGACTACATGGCCAAGCCATTCGAGCCCCGCGAGCTGGTAGCACGGATCCAGACCATCCTGCGTCGGGTGCGTGATGACCGCAGCGAGCAACGCGCGAACATTCGTTTCGACAATTGGCGCCTGAACAGCGTGTTGCGGCAACTGATTGCCAACGATGGCCTGGTAGTGCCGCTGTCCAACGCCGAATTCCGCCTGCTCTGGGTGTTTATCGAACGTCCGCGCCGCGTGCTCAGCCGTGAACAACTGCTGGACGCCGCTCGCGGTCGTTCGATTGAAGCCTTTGACCGCAGCATCGACCTGCTGGTGTCGCGCCTGCGCCAGAAACTCGGCGACGACCCCAAGGCTCCGCAATTGATCAAGACCGTTCGTGGCGAGGGTTACCTGTTCGATGCCCGAGACATCGGCTGATGCGCGGGCGCTTCGATTCGCTGTTCGGCCGCCTGTTTGGCGTGTTGCTGCTGGCGATCATCCTCGCGCACCTGCTGGCCTTTGCCTGGTTTCACCATTACGGCCCGCCGCCACCGCCGCCGCCACCGGAGTTTTCCGAAGGCCTGGACGGGCCGCGCCCACCGCTGGACCCACGCTTAGAGAAACGGCCACCACGGCCGTGGTTTGGCGGCCCCCTGGTGCCCCTGACGTTTCAATTGGTCTCGCTGATCATTGCCGCCTGGTACGGCGCCAAACTGCTGAGCCGGCCGATCCAGCGCCTGAGCGACGCGGCCGAGCGCTTGAGCGAAAACCTCGACAGCCCGCCACTGGAAGAATCGGGACCACGGGAAGCGCGGCAAGCGGCGCACACGTTCAATAAAATGCAGCGCCGCATCCTTGAACAGGTCAAGCAGCGTTCACGCATGCTCGGCGCAGTGTCCCACGACCTGCGTACGCCGCTGTCGCGGCTCAAGCTGCGGCTGGAAAAAATTGACGACGACAAGCTGCAAGGCCAGATGCGCCAGGACCTCGACGACATGATCAGCATGCTCGACGCCACCCTCACCTATCTGCATGAACAGCGCACCAGCGAAGCCCCGCAGTGGATGGACGTGCAGGCGCTGGTGGAGTCCCTGAGCGAAAATGCCCAGGACCAGGGCGCGAACGTCCAGGCCCGCGGCCACTGTGCCCCCCTGCAGGTCCAGCCGATGGCCTTGCGCTCTTGCCTCAACAATCTGATGGACAATGCCCTGCGCTACGCCGGGCAGGCGCTGATCAGCCTGGAGGATCATCGTCAGCATTTGGTGATTCGGGTCATCGACCATGGGCCGGGTATCGCCGCGGAACAACATGAAGCCGTGTTCGAACCCTTCTTTCGCCTTGAAGGCTCGCGCAATCGCAACTCCGGCGGCGTGGGCCTGGGCATGACCATTGCCCGCGAAGCCGCGCAACGAATGGGCGGGCAACTGACCCTGGAAGAAACCCCGGGTGGCGGCCTGACGGCTGTGATTCGCCTGCCGCGTACTTGAAGGCTACACCAGCCCTTGTGGGAGCGAGCCTGCTCGCGAAAGCGGTGTATCAGTCAACATAGTCGTCGACTGTCAGTCCGCGTTCGCGAGCAGGCTCGCTCCCACAGGGCTTTCGGTGGGTCTGATCGCCATGTGTACCCCTCGGTACAAACTCTACATACCCGCGACAACTTGCCCCTTGAGTCTGCATAAGCCGGTACACCACCGGTTTGTCTTTCCAGGGAGTGAGCCCGATGATCGGTAGCATCAGCAGTAATTACCCGAACTACACCAGCTCCAGCAGCACCACAACCAATAGTGCCCGCAGCCAGCAATTCCAGAAGGACCTGCTGGCCAAACTCGACAGCAACAGCAACGGTACGGTCGATCAGGATGAACTCAAGAGTGCCTTGTCACAGAAATCCGACGACCTCGACAGTGATGGCAGTGGCAGCCTGAGCAGCGAAGAAATGGCCACAATGGCTCCCCCGCCACCTCCACCAGGCGATGAGGCCCCCAACACCGACCTCGCTGACGCATTGATCAGCGCGCTGGACGCCGACGGCGATGGCGCCATCAGCAGCGATGAACTGAGCAGCGCGCTGCAGGCCAGCACCAGCAATTCATCGACCAGCACCGACACCAGCGCCGCGCTGCTTAAAGCGCTGGACAGCGACAGCAACGGAGGCATCAGCAGTGATGAACTCAAGGCGGCCCTGCCGGCCGATCGCGAGCAGAGCACCAACAGTACTTCCGATCAACCGAGCGTAAATGAAGCGCTGCAAAAAATGATTGCCAATCTGAGCAAGCAGTACTCGCTCGATAACTTGGCGAGCGTGGGCAAGCACCTGAACGTGGCGACCTGAGTCAAAAGCTTGGTCGGATCGCCACCCGGAGCAAGCCTGCTCCGGGCGGCGATCCGACGAAGAGGCCACAAGCTGAATACAAATCTCAGGGCCGGCGATCTTCAACCCGTGCCTGGGTCTTGCTCCAGTCGATCAACAGGCTGTAAGCCACCGCCAGCAATGTCGGGCCGATGAACAGGCCGATAAAGCCAAAGGCAATCAACCCGCCAAACACCCCAAGCAGCACGATTACTAGCGGCAGGTTACCGCCACGGCTGATCAGGTACGGTTTGAGCACGTTGTCGACACCGCTGATGATGAATGTGCCCCAAATTCCGAGGAATATGGCCAGCCCATACTCGCCTTTCCAGGCCAGCCACGCAGTCGCCGGAATCCACACCAACGGAGGGCCCATCGGGATCAGGCTGAGCATGAACGTCACAATGCCGAGTACCAACGCACCCGGTACGCCGGCAATCAGGAACCCGATCAGCGCCAGGATCGCCTGGGCCGCCGCCGTGCCGATCACACCGTTCACCACCCGCTGTACCGTGCCTGCCACCAGTTCAATGTAGTAGCCGGCCCGCTGACCGATCAGCCGCTCCAGCAATGTGTGTACAAACGCTGCCAGGCGCGGCCCGTCACGATAGAAAAAGAACACGAAGACGATGCTCAGGGTCAGCTCGAGAATACCGCCACCGATCTGCGCGCTGCGCGCCAGCAACCAGTTACCCACCTGTCCCAGATAAGGCTTGAGCGACACCATCATCGCCGCGCCCTGTTCATCGATACTGTTCCAGATCCCGACCAGGCGCTCGCCCACCAGGGGAATCGAACCCAGCCAGGCCGGTGCTTCGGGTAGCCCCTCGACTTGCGCATCCTTGATGAATGCCGTGGCATCGCGCACATGATCGGCAAGGTTGAAACCCAGCCACACCAGTGGTGCCGCTACCAGCACCATCCAGCCCAGCGTCAACAATGCCGCTGCCAGAGACTCGCGGCCATTGAGCCAACGGGTCAGCAAGCGCATCAGTGGCCAACTGGCGAATGCCAGGACCGCGCCCCAGAACATCGCCGACCAGAACGGCGCCATCACCCAGAAGCTCGCGCCGAACAACACCACGAGCAGGATCTGCACCAAAAGGCGATCGTTATTGATCATCAAAAGTCTCGAAAAAGTCAGTCAGCAAAAGAGTAGGCGAACGCAGCGTACTCGTTCGCCCGATACAGCCTACCGCAATAGCTCGATATGCAGGCCAGAGCCTTCGACACTGCCGGTTTCCATCCGCGCGGCACGCACGCCCTGGCCCATCAGGGCCTGACGCCAGGCTTCGGCGTTCGCTCCGGAAATACTGACCCGCAAGGTGGTGTCCAGATTGAGTCCGCGAGAAATCAGACGTAGCCAGGTCTCGTCAGGTGCGCTGTTCAATGTGGAAAAATCGAGCTCCCCGGTACTCTTGAGCTCACGCAGCAAGGTCGCGGAGGTCGGCAACAACTCACCCAGCGGTGCCGAAGCGTCGAACTGCTCGACATGCAGGTAGGCTTTGCGATTACCGCGGGTGATGCTGTACAGCGCGACGAGCGTGTTGTCCCGTGGAGCAGCAAGTCGCAGCAGCAAATAGGCTTGCTGATCGTCGGCACCGTACAGCTTGGCGTTGCCAAAGACCTGGTTGGCCCAGAGGCTGCTTTCACCGCAATCGCGCGCCTGGCACCAGAAGAGCAACCCGGCGTCCTGCTGTTGCAAAGCCTCGCGGGCAGCGGTGAACGCCTCGATGGATGAATGCTCCGAGGGCAATTCGTAGGTCACCGAAGTGACGTTGCCACGGGCACTGACCTGACCGTCGAAACGTAACTGGCCACTGATTTTGCGGATCGAACCCAATGGGTAGATCCGCTCCAGTTCGGCGGCGGGACGATAGTCGACAATCTGGGCGTCGACCATGCGCGGCACTATCGGGAGGTCCTGGCTGCCCGGGACATCGGCGGCGAACAACAAGGGACTGAAACTGCACAGCACCAGCAAACTGAATGAACGCATGGATAGACTCATCGGATCAGCATGGCCTGGGCACCCTTGATGACACTGGCTTCATCGGCGCGTTGTGGTACCTGCAGACCACGCTGCACTGCCGGCCGAGCCTCCATGGTTGCCATCCAGCGTTGCAACGCCGTCAAGCCCTCCACCGAGACGCCCGACCATTCGTAACCGCGCACCCACGGAAAGGTGGCGATGTCAGCAATGCTGTACTCGCCGGCGAGGAACTCCACGCTTTGCAAACGCGTGTCGAGCACTTCGTAGAGGCGACGGGTTTCATGTTGATAGCGGTCGATGGCGCTCTGCAGTCTTTCCGGAAAGTAGCGGAAGAACACGTTGGCCTGGCCCTGCATCGGGCCGATGCCCCCCATCTGAAACATCAGCCACTGCAATACCACCGAACGTCCCTTCGGGTCGCTCGGCATCAGTTTGCCGGTCTGTTCAGCGAGGTAAATCAGGATGGCGCCGGATTCGAACACGGCGAAGTCGCCGTTGGCACGGTCGACAATCGCCGGAATCCGCCCATTGGGGTTGATCTTGAGGAAGTCCGCGGACTTCTGCTCCTTTTTGTCGAAACTCAAGGCATGCACCGTATAGGGCAGGCCGAGTTCCTCGAGCACGATAGAGACCTTGTGGCCATTCGGGGTCGCAGCGGTGTAGAGATCTATCATGGTTGTCTCCCATTTCAACCCGCCCAGCCTCGACAGTTGCCCGACGCAAGTCAAGGAATGGCGAAGAACCGATTGAAACAGTCTGCGACAAGATCGGCGCCGGGTTCGTCATTGAGATGCAAATGATGGCCGCCTGGCAGCTGTTCACGGCTAAAGGGTAGACGCTCCAGCAATTCGGGGTGTTTGGCGAGCATGCCGTCAGCAGCGACCACCAGTGTTGCAGGACATTGGACCCGCTGGACGAAGGCCATGGCCTGCTCGGTGGTAAGACGCAGTGGCGATGGCAGCGTGAGGCGACTATCGGTGCGCCAGGTATAACCGCCCGGTACCGGCATCAGGCCACGCTGCGCCAGCAGTTCAGCGGCCTCGCGGCTGACCGCCACCAGGCCCTTCATGCGCGCTTCGATGGCACGGTCGAGGGTGTCATAGACCGGTTTGCGCTTTTCCCGCAGATCCAGTTGCGCTTGCAGGGCCATGCCCATGCGCTCGGCAGCGTTTTCACCTTTGTCCGTTGGCGGAATGATGCCGTCGATCAACGCCAGGTGGGTGACCCGCTCGGGCAGCGATCCGGCGATGATCAGCGAAGCAATGGCGCCCATCGAATGCCCCATCAGCGCAAATTTCTTCAGCCCAAGCTGTTCGGCGACTTGCAGCACGTCGTGGGCATAGTCCCACATGGCGTAGCCGGCTCCCGGCGGGCGATGCCCGGAATGACCGTGACCGGCCATGTCCAGGGCGATGATGCGCAGGCCTTTAAGCTTCGGCGCCAGGCGGGCAAAGCTGTTGGCGTTGTCCAGCCAGCCATGCAAGGCAATGACCGGCAAACCGTCTTCAGGACCGAACAGGTGCGCCGCCAGTTCGATGTGCGGCAGGCTCAGGCGGACCTCTTCGACGACGTGGTTCATGCGCAATCCTGTTGTCGACGGCCGTCCCAGCGGTAGAACAGGCCTTTGAGCATTTCAGCGGTATCAAGGGGACGTTCCAGCGGAAACATGTGGCCGCCGGGCATGGTCAGCGACTCGCCCAACGGCAGGCGGTCGACCGAACTGGCGTGATGGCGCATCACCACGCGGCTGTTGTGCCCGCGAACCACCGCCAGCGGCACTTGCAGCTGCCGGGTGCTGCCCGGACTGGTGTGCGGCACGCCGCGATAGATGCTGATTTCCGTGGCAGGGTCGAAGCGCAGGCGCAGCTTGTCGCCGACCTGGTGCAAGCCATGTTGCAGGTAGGCATCGAAGCATTCCGGGTCGAAACCGCGAAACAGGGTTTTACCGGCGAAATATTTCCGGGCGCTTTCCAGGTCGGCGAATTCTTCACGGCGGCCCAAGGTACGGCCGGCCGGGGTCAAGCGGTCGATGAAACCGAAGCGCTTGGCCGCCCGGATCACCCATCGATCGGCTCGGGTCAGCACTGGCGAGTCGAGCATCACCACGCCGCGATAAAACTCCGGGCAGCGCAAGGCTGCATGCAGATGCAACACGCCCCCGAAGGAGTGACCGACGCCCCACACGGGCTCGGCCTGTTGTTGCAGGTGATGGATCAGCTCATCCACCAGGTTGTACCAGTTGTCGTCCGCCGGGAAACGCGGGTCGTGGGCGTGCTGCTCCAGATGCGTCACCTGATATTCGGGTGCCAGCGCCGCAAACAACTTGCCGTAGGTTCCCGAAGGAAAACCATTGGCGTGGGCGAAAAAGATCTGTTGCGACATACCTGCAAATCCATGAGCGAGAACAGGTGTTGATTGTCCGCAAGACCGCGTCCTGCGGCAATGACCGTAACTGCCAGGAAGGGTGACAGACCTGCCGTGGCTATGACGTTACTTTGGGCGCCAGCTGTTATTTCTGACAGTTGACTGCCAACCGGCATCAAGTGGATAAGAAGGGCTAAACCGTCGACTCACGGACATATTCACGATGACCCACGCCAACACTCCGGCTATCCAGGTATTTGACCCGCGCGGGTTAAGCGTGCGTGGTGTGGCGTATCACCGTCGTGATAACGCGTCGACACCGCAGCCTTGCATCACTCAGCAGGAATATGACGGCACCGGTCGCGCTGTTCTTAGTCGTGATCCACGCCTGTTCCGCTTACATCAAGACGGTCAGACGGCAGCCAGTCAGCAAAACGTTTTCAGTTTGTCGGGCGCTGTCGTCCTTTCGCAAAACAGCGACGCCGGCTGGCGCCTGGGATTGCTCGGCGCGCATGGACAAAGTGTTGAAGGCTGGGATCAGAAACTCAGCCACAGCCGCGTGGAGCATGATCCTCTGTGTCGTCCGGTGGCTAGGTTCGAGCGCGCGTGGCAGGAAGCGGAGCGTTGCGTCGCACGTTTCACTTATGCCGATAACGACGCCGATGTCGGCCACAACCTGCGCGGTCAGTTGATTCGGCAAGACGACACCGCCGGCACCCTGCTCTTCACCGAGTTCAGCCTGAACGCTACGCTATTGCAGCATGGCCGCGCTTTCATCGCCGACCCGCGATGGCTGGTGGACTGGCCCGAGTCAGTGCCTGAACGCGACGCCTTGCTGGAGAACGAGCCAGCCATCACTCGCCTGCATTGCAACGCCACCAGCGAACCTGTCAGCCAGACAGATGCATTGGGCAACCGGCAGACGTTCATTCATACCTGCGCAGGCGAAATGCGTGAGGTTCGTCTGAAACTCGCCGGAGAGGCCGATGAAACGGCACTGGTCCAAGGCATTCAGTACAACGCCTTCGGCCAGATCGAACAACAACGTGCAGGAAACGGCGTTGTTTCATTTGCAAACTATCGGCACGACGACGGCCGACTGGAACACCTGAAAGCCTATGTGCCAGGGCAGCCGGCATTGCAAGATCTTACCTACGAATACGATGGGGTGGGCAATGTCACCTGCATCGCCGACGCCGCTGAAGCGACTCACTTTCACCGCAACCAGCGCATCGAGGCAATTAATCGCTATCGCTACGACAGTCTCTACCGCCTGATCGAGGCCAGTGGCCGGCAATTGCGCAACGCGCCGGGTGGACCACAGTTACCGGATTTCCAGTGCACCGCCGATGCCGGACAAATGGAAAATTACACGCGTATCTACACCTATGATGAGGCCGGCAACCTGAAGCTCATGCAGCATCAGGCAGACAGCGCCAGCCGTACCGAACGCACGGCTGTCGCCCGACTCAGCAACCGCAGCCTCCCCGAGAAGCCCGATGGCGAGCTGCCTGACGAACAGGAAATTGCCGTCGGTCATGATCTGAACGGCAACCGTACCGAGCTGCAACCGGGACAAACCCTGCGGTGGAACCTGCGCAACCAGCTGCGGCAGGTCGATCAGGTGGTGCGTGAAGATGAACCCGGCGATTGCGAGTTTTATGTGTACGACGGCAGCGGTCAGCGTCAGCGAAAAATCCGTCAGGCCTACACCGGCACATTGACCCGCACCCACGAAACCCGCTATTTGCCAGGCGTGGAGCTCCGTATTTCTAACGACGAGACGCTCCACGTCGTGACGATCAAGGCCGGACGCAGCACGGTGCAAATTCTACACTGGCAGACTGAACCACCAGCCGGCATTTCCCAGAACCAGTATCGCTACGGTTTTGCCGATCATTTGGGCTCCAGCGCTCTGGAACTGGACGCAAAGGCCTTGCTGATATCCCGGGAAAGTTACTACCCCTACGGTGGAACCTGCTGGTGGGCCGGGCGCAACAAACTTGAATCCAGCTACAAGACGCTGCGCTATTCAGGACAGGAACGGGATGCCACCGGACTGTACTACTACGGGTTGCGCTACTACGTACCCTGGTGCCAACGCTGGCTGAGCGCGGACCCGGCGGGAGTTGCCGATGGATTGAACCTGTATGCCATGGTGCATGGCAATCCGATGGGACATGTGGACTTTCAGGGGCTGATCACTGTGGGTGAAGTGTTTAACGCGGCTGGCGCAACGTTTGCGCGTGATGGAGTGAGTGCCTTGGCGGGTGGAACTGTCAGGTATTTTGCGGCACAAGCACTGACGCAATGGGCAACACTGCCTGACGATGCAGACGGTCAAACCGTAGACCCAGGGTCCAACCTTGCCTTGACAGTGGCAGGCTCACTGGTAGGTACTTTGGCCGGCGGATCGATGGGGATGGGTGCAGGCAGCAATATCGTCTCCCGTTACAGCAATAGCCGTACCGCGCAAAGGATCGGGGCGGGTATTGGTGGTTTGTTGGGTGCAGCTGCGGGTGCAGCAGCTCCCCTCTATTCATATCTGAATAATCCCGGGGCATTGAATGTTGTAGCCATCAGCATCATCAGCAGTGTGCCAGGGGGACTGGCAAGGGAAACCGGGCAACGAGTCTCCGCAGAACTTGGTCCCAGGCTCACTCTCGCCCCGTCCGGCGTTGCGACTAGCCTGCGCACAGGCGCCTACGGGGTGTTGCTGTTTAGCGGCGGCGCCATTCGAGCAGAGCTTCCTGCTTTAGCCGGGGTAGCCTTCAGTGCTGTCGTCGAGGGTCTTGATGGGGTATCTATCGTCAGTATCAATGCGTTGCGTGGAGGAACCTACGCATCAGGTACCAACCAACTATCCATGCCACGTTTCTGGGAGTTGATGTATGGCTGGTCCACGCGCACGGCCGGCTCAGGCTTGACCGCCTCACTGACGTTTATGTTCGACCCGATGACCAGTGCGATCGAAAACGTCAATTTGCGCATGGGCACCGTCGCTACAATGGCAACGCCCACTGAAGCCCGGACTTATTTGGGGCAGCATGTGCAGCGCGGCACTGCCGCGCTGTTCAGATATGATGACGCGAACTTCCGCCTGGACCAATTCACCGAACTCAACAGTGAATGGACTGATTCAGCCCCTGACAGCTACCACCCGGAAATGCGCAATGGTTACGACATTCCCATGACATCAAGACGCCGTTCGTCCAGTGTGTAAGGGTTTCAACTAAGGCGTCGGCGGCTTCTCGCCCAACGGCACCACCGCCATGGTCAACCGCGACACGCAACTGGCCTTGCCCTCATCGCTGGTCAGCCGAATATCCCAGACATGGGTCGTGCGGCCGATGTGGATCGGCTTGGCCACCGCCGTCACCCGCCCGCTGCGCAGGCCGCGCAAATGGTTGGCGTTGATTTCCAGGCCCACGCAATAGAACTTGCTGGCATCGATGCACAGGTAGCTGGCCATGGAGCCGACCGTTTCGGCCAGCACCACCGAGGCACCGCCATGCAGCAAGCCGTAAGGCTGATGGGTGCGGTGATCGATGACCATGCTGGCGGTCAGGGACTCATCGTCGAAGGCCTCGAAACGGATGTCCAGCACTTCGCCGATGGTGTTTTTCTGGATTGCGTTCATTTGCTCGATGTTGGGGGTGGTGCGCCACAGGCTCATCGCAGAGTTTCCTTGTTGGTCTTGTTCGTGAATCAATCCTGCCACAGCACCGCTTCGCTGCGCTCGCTCCATTCTTCAAAGCGCTCACCGTAAGCCGCTTCGATCACATTGCGCTTGATCTTCAGAGTCGGGGTGAGAAAACCGTTTTCCACGGCCCAACTGTCCTTGACCACCACCAGGCGCCGCAGCTGCTCATGTTTGTCGAGGGCGCCGTTGACCTCTTCCAGCAGTTTTTCCAGGCTGGAATGCAAGCCGGCGCGCGCGACCCCGCCGGCATCCTGCTGGCCGACGGCCGACAACACGCACAAACCCAGCGGTGCGCTCAAGCCATCGCCCACCACGCAAACCTGTTCGATGCGCGAATGCACGGCCAGACGATTTTCAATCGGTGCCGGCGCCACGTATTTGCCTTTGCTGGTCTTGAAAATTTCCTTCAGACGACCGGTCAGGCGCAGATTACCTTCGGCGTCCTCCTCGCCCTTGTCGCCGGTGCGCAGGAAACCGTCCTCGGTGATAGTGTCGGCGGTTTTTCCGGCTCCTTGAAATAGCCGAGCATGGTCGCGCCACTGCGCACCATGACCTCCCTGTCTCGGCGATCCGTACTTCGACTTCCGGGCACGGTTTACCGATCCAGCCCGGTTTGTTCTGGCCCGGTATGCCAATGTGGGAGTAACCGCAACTTTCAGTCATGCCGTAGACCTCCAGCACATCCAGCCCCAGTTTGCGGTACCACAGCAACAAGGTCTGCGGTACCGGCGCAGCGCCGGACAGCGCAATGCGTAACGCATCGAGCCCCAAGCCGGCGAGGACTTTATGCCCGACCCGCTTGCCGATGATCGGCAGGCCGAGCAGGAAGTCGAGGCGTTTTGCCGGGATCTTGCTGTACACGCCCATCTGGAACTTGGTCCAGATGCGCGGCACGCCAAACAGCGCGGTCGGGCGTGCACGTTGCAGGTCGGTGAGAAAGGTGTCCAGGCTCTCGGCGAAAAACACCGTTTGGCCGGTATAGATCGACGCCAGTTCGACGAACATCCGTTCGGCAACGTGGCACAACGGCAGGTAGGACAACAGCCGGTCCGACTCGTTGAGGCCGAACAGCGAAGTGCCGCGTGTGGTGGCGAACCCCAGGGTGCCAAAGCTGTGCATCACGCCTTTGGGCATGCCCGTGGTGCCGGAGGTGTAGATGATGGTTGCCAGTTGATCGGCGGCAGGTTTGGGATCGTCCTGGATCGGCGAACTGCGTTGCAGGTCGGCCCAGCTGAATTCGAACGTACCCGGTGGATGCAGGGGCAGGCTGATGGTCGGCAGGTCGGGACTGATGCCACGGGACATGCCTGGCCAGTCGTCGAGCTTGCCGATGAACGCCAGCACCGCTTCCGAGTGATCAAGTACTTGGGAAACCGATTCGGCGGTGAGATTGGGGTACAACGGCACCGACACATGCCCGGCCATCCAGATCGCCAGGTCGGCAATGATCCAGTGCGCACAGTTCTTCGAGATCAGGGCGATATGGCTGCCCTGCGGCAGTTCTCGCGCTCGCAACCAATGAGCCGCACAACGGGCCTGGTGACCGACGTCCGCCCAGGTCAACGTCTCGACCTGGCCGCCTCCGACAGGCTGGACCAGAAACCGCTGGCGGGGATGACGGGCCTCACGCTCGTAGAAAACGTCCAGTGGCAAACGAAACGCAGCAGACATGACTCGCTCCTGTTTTTTTGGTCTGGAGCAAGCGTAGTCAACCAAGCAAGTGCTTGGTTGACTATTTCATACAAATTTTCTCAGGTGATGACATCCCGCAGAAATGCGATTCAAGGGTGCTTGATGCTGTCGAGCGTCATCGAACCGACCAGCAGTTCATCGCCCTTGAGTTCGGCCAGCCCGGCGGTGCTGACTCTCTCCGGGGGATATCCTGCGCCATGTTGCAGGTAGCTCAGCAAGTTACCCACCAGCGGATTATGACTGACCAGCAGGGCTTCACTGACGGAAACCAGTTGCTCGGCGACCTTGTCCGGGTCGGTGTCCGGGGTCAGCCATTCGACGATGCGGATTTCAGGTTCGAATCCCAGTGTTTCGCGCACCAGTTGCGCCGTCTGCTGTGCTCGCATGTATGGGCTGGCATAGATCGCTGTAAGCGGCTGCCCCACCAGGTTGGCGGCGGCGCGCAGCACTTCTTCACGACCGTTGGCAGTCAGTTCCCGCTCCGAATCATGGGGTTTGGAACCGTGTGGTTCTGCTTCACCATGACGCAATACCCAGAGTTTCATAGCTTGGGTTCCTCATCTCGAGCCGGATGCGGTGCCGGTGCCACGACATGCGGCGCTTCACCTTCCGGCGTACGCGGCGTCGGCCAATCGGCGAACGGCCAGGGCTTCTGGTCGCTGTGAAAGCTGCCGAAACGACCGATCTGCGCCAGAAACTGGCTCAGGCTGTCGCCGAAATTCATCAGGCTGGCGCTCGGGGCGCCATAGAACAAACGATAGATCAACTGCACCAGCACGACGGCGCCGAGGATGAACTGCGCCACTTGCCACACCAACACGAAGACGATCATCCACAACACGCGCAGCAGGATGGATTCGTAACTGGCTTCTACTTTTGGATCGTTCATGTGCAACTCCCTGCTTTTCTGGCAAGCGTGATTAGTTGAAACCGCTGGTGGAAATAAAGTCGACGTCGGTTTTCGGCTCGCCACGCATCAACAGACCGATGACCTGCTCCAGCGTGCGTCCTTCGAACAGGATCGCGTGCAGCCCGGCGACCAGCGGCATGTACACGCCAACCTCCTGGGCCTTGGCCTTGAGCACTTTAAGGGTGTTGACCCCTTCGGCGACTTCGCCCAGGCGCGTGACGGCCTCGTCCAGGCTCAGGCCCTGGCCGAGGGCGAAGCCGACCTGATAGTTGCGGCTCTTGGGCGACGAACAGGTCACGATCAGATCGCCCACGCCCGCCAGCCCCAGGAAAGTCATCGGGTTGGCGCCCTGATTCACCGCGAAACGGGTCATTTCCGCCAGAGCCCGGGTGATCAGCATGCTCTTGGTATTTTCCCCCATGCCCATTGCCACCGCCATGCCGGCGATGATCGCGTAGACATTTTTCAACGCCCCGCCCAGTTCCACGCCGAAACGGTCGGCGCTGGCGTAGACACGAAAGGTGCGCCCGTGCAGCGCGGCCTGAACCTGCTGGCACAGTTCTTCGTCTTCACTGGCGACCACCGTGGCGGTCAGTGCATGTTCGGCGATTTCACGGGCCAGGTTCGGCCCGGACAAGACACCGATGCGCGCTTGCGGGGCGATCTCTTCAAGGATCTCGCTCATCAACTTGAACGTGTGGGCTTCGATGCCTTTGGTCAGACTCACCAGCAGTTTGCCAGTCAATCGTTCCGCGTACGGCACCAGCACCGAGCGCAGCGCGCTGGAGGGCAGTGCGACAAAACACAGGTCACAGGCGTCCAGGGTGGCTTGCAGGTCGGTGACTGCAGTCACACCCGGCAAAATCTTGATGCCCTTGAGGTAACGCGGGTTTTCGCGATTGACCCGAATGGCCTCGGCCTGTTCGGGGTCACGCATCCACTGAAGGACCTGATGCCCATTCTCGGCCAACAGATTAGCCACGGCGGTTCCAAAACTTCCGCCTCCCAGGACCGCAATCGGGCGCTGTTCAGTCATATGCAATCCGTTAATCCATACCAGTGGCGATGTCGGCATTATACGGGGCAGCCCATCGGCGGCCAGCCCCGACATCAAATACAGGCGCCCGCAGGAAGAAGACCAACAAAACCGAGGAAAATGCAGACATCGTGAATGGAAAAGTCATTCGGCTCGGTTAACATGCGCGCCTTCAATCACTGACAGGGATAGGTTGTGTCTCCGGGTACTCCTTCACCGCGTTCGCCACTGGTATTGGCGCTGATTTTCAGCTCGCCATTGCTGGCCGACGACTTGTTCCTGGACAGCGAACCGCTGCCGCAAGTGCTCACGGCCACGCGCCTGAAGCAGTCGCCGGCGGCCGTTCCGGGAAGCATGACAGTCATCGACAGTGCCCTGATCCATGCCAGTGGCGCCCGCGACATCAGCGAACTGCTGCGTCTGGTGCCGGGGATGATGGTCGGCAACATCAATGGCAATCAGGCGGCGGTGAATTACCACGGCACCAACGCGACGCAAGCGCGGCGCATGCAAGTGCTGATCGACGGGCGCTCGGTGTATCGCGCCGGCCTGGCCACCGTGGACTGGAGTGACATTCCGGTGGCCATGGAAGACATCGAGCGCATCGAAGTCTTTCGCGGGCCGAATACCGTCAGCTACGGCGCCAATGCCCTGATGGCGGTGGTCAACATCATTACCCGGCGGCCCGCCGACAGTCACGGTACGCGCATGAAGGTCACCCAGGGCCAGCGCGGCATCAACGACTTTTACGCCAGCCAGGGCATGGGCTGGGAGGGTGGTGACTTGCGCCTGTCCCTGTCAGGCCAACAAGACGACGGCTTCGACACCGACCGAACCGGGGCCGACTACCGTGACAGTCGTCGCCTCAATCGCTTCAACCTCGCCGTCAGCCAGAGCCTCGACGAACGGCAAAGCCTCGATTGGCAATTGAATGCCAAGGACGGCACCAACCAGCGGCCCTATACCTACCGGCCGGTGTTCCCGGGGATTACCCGCGTGGGCGACGACTCCGACGTCACCGCCAAGGACTATGCCGGGTCATTGCGCTGGAATCTGGACGTCAATCCCGACCACAGCCTTTATATCCAAGGTTCGGCCCAACACTGGGATCGCCAGCAAACCTGGCGCGCCTGCGACGCAGAAGTTTCGTTCAGCCCGCAACTGACCGAGCTCTGGCAATTGGACCCGAACTACACCGAACGCCTGGCCCGCAACATCACGCGCTTCATCGGTCCTGGTGCACCAGCCAGTACACCCGCCGAACAGGCGCTGGCCAACCAGGTACTCGATCAATGGCGCAACGGCGCGAGCCAGACCGTTTGCGGCGACATCGACCAGAGCACCCGGGAGTCGCGCTACGACCTCGAACTGCAGGACACTCTGAGCCTTGCCGATAACCTGCGGCTGGTCAGCGGAATAAACTATCGTTACGACCGGGCGGATTCCGAAACCTACTTCAATGGCACACTCGATGACAGGATCTGGCGGGCGTTCGGCCAGTTCGAGTGGCGTGCCAGCGAACACTGGCTGCTGCAGGGCGGTGCCATGTTCGAGGACACCCGGTTGATCGGCAGCTCGCTGACACCTCGCATGGCGGTCAACTACCTGATCAACCCGCGTCACGGCTTGCGTGCAGTGTACTCCGAGGCCGTCCGTTCGCCGGACATGTTCGAGAACAACGTCAACTGGAGTTATCAGGTCACCAACCTCAACCCCGGTGCCTTTGGCCAGTCCAGCGCCCGCTATTTCGTCAAGACCCGTGGCCCCGGCGACCTCGATCAAGAGCACATGCGCTCCCGGGAACTGGGCTACAACGGCTACTTTCCCGAACCGGGGCTGGCGATCGACGTGAAGTTGTTCCACGACGAAATCACCGGCATGATCAGTGAACCGCTGCGCAACAATCAGTACATCGCCAGCAATGCCAACGAGGCGCGATTTAGCGGCGCCGAAACCCAGCTCGACTGGCGTGTCGGCAGCCTCGATCGCCTGCGACTGACCTATGCCTACGTCGATGCCGACACCAGCAACCCGCTGGATGCCAGACAGACTGCAAGCAACAGTGGTTCAGCCGGATGGCTGCGGGATTGGGGCCGGGGTTGGAACAGTGCTCTTTTCTACTATGGCGATGACGCCCTCAACGGCTACCGCTTTGAACGGGTCGATGTGCGCATCGCCAAACGTATCGCCTTGGGCAAAGCCAGCCTGGAGCTGGCCGGAGCGCTCCAGCAACGGCTGGACAATCAGCCTACTACCTTCATCGACAACAATTATGAGCAGCGCCACGTGATGTATTTCAGCGCGGAGCTGGAGCTTTAAGATGCCGTGTCGTCCGGCGTGGAGAGCGCTGACCCTGGGTCGGCTGCTGGCCATGCTTTGCCTGCTGACAAGCGGCCTGCTGGGCAGCCTGGCGAGTAACGCGGCCGACATCTTGCTCACGGGGGCCGAAGACAGCCCCGGTGTGCGGGCGTTTACTCAGGCTCTGAGCGAATTACGGCCGAGCGATAACGTACGATTCCAGACACTGGCCAGTTTGCCGGTTCCTGACAGGCTGCCGGAAAACATCCGCTTGATACTACTCGACCTGCCCAGCCTCGACTGGCGCCTGCAGGACACCCGAGGCCCGGCGACACTGGTGTTGCGCATCAGTCGCCTGCAAGCCCGGCAACGCTTGAACAACACGCTGCCTGCGCGCCTTTCCCTGCTTTGGAGCGATCCACCGCTGGACCGCCAGTTGCGCTTGACCCGCACCCTGTTGCCGCAAGCCAAACGCATCGGCGTGCTCTACGACAACCACAGTGAATTCCTGTTGAATGAGTTGCGTCAGGCCGCCCTCCCCTTGGGTCTTGAGGTGGTCACCCAGCGCTGGCATGACATTCACGACAGTCGCCCGTTACAGGCCTTGCTGAAAAACAGCGATGTGTTGCTGGGCCTGGACGACGCCGACCTGTACAACCCGCAAACCGCAAAGAACCTGCTGCTGAGCAGCTACTCGCAGCAAGTGGCGCTGATCGGACCCAATGTCGGATTCGTCAAGGCCGGGAGCCTGGCCAGCACCTATAGCGATCAGAGCGATTGGCTGGCGATCCTCAACGAATTGCTCGACCGGCCACCGGCCACCTGGCCGCGCACGCACTACCCCCATCAATTCAAGGTCGCGAGCAATCCGCAGGTGGCGCGTTCGCTGGGGATCGAACAGATAAACGAAGCGTCTGTCGCCACGTTGCTGGCTGAAGGAGAACGCCGTCCATGAGCTTGCGCCGCCGCTGGGACATCAACACTCGCACCCAGCTCATCAGCCTCGGCCCTGCCCTGCTGTTGACCTTGTTGCTGATCAGTTTCTTCACCTTCGTGCGCATCCAGGATTTGCGTCAGGAAATCACCCACACCGGTCAGTTGATCGCCAATCAACTGGCCCCGGCCACCGAGTACGGCGTGATTTCGGGCAACATCGAAGTGCTTGAGACCTTGCTCAAGGCGACGCTGGCCACGCCCAACGTGAGCTTTTTGGAAATCCAGGACAGTGCAAACCGGGTTCTGGTGTACATCGAACAACCGAGCGAACACCACAATCGCGCGCAACAGCTCGAAGTGTTCCAGGCACCGATACGGCTCCAGCGAATCGCCTTGCACAATGACTTTTTCCAGAGCAGCAAAACCGCCAGCGCGGCCCCCACCGAAGACTATCTCGGCCGGGTGATCGTCGGGCTGTCCAACGATGCCTTCAGCCGGCGCCAGCAGGAAATCGTGCTCAAGGCCGCCATCCTGGCGCTGTTTGCCCTGCTGTTTACCTTCCTCGTGGCCCGGCGTCTGGCGGGCAGCCTGTCGCGACCGATCCGCGACATCGGCAATGCGGTCAAGGCAATCCAGGACGGCGACTACAAAAAACCGCTGCCCATTGTCGACGACACCGAACTGGGGGCGCTGTCGCAACACATCAACAACCTCGCCAGCGGTCTCGAGCAGGCCAGCCGCGAACAACACCAGGCCATGGCGCAGTTGATCCAGACCCGCGAAGAGGCGGAAAAGGCCAACAACGCCAAATCCGACTTTCTCGCCATGATGAGCCATGAACTGCGCACGCCAATGAATGGCGTACTGGGCATGCTGCAGTTGCTGGAAACCACCGACATGACCGAAGAACAGGTGGAGTACGCGGCGCTGGCCTCGGAATCTACCGAGCACTTGCTCAAGGTCATCAACGACATCCTGGATTTTTCGCGGATCGAACGTTCGGAACTGGAACTGGAGCACATTCCGTTCAACCTCGTCGACCTGATCGGCAGTTGCGCCCAGTCGTTTCAGCACAGCGCCGCGCAGCGCGGTCTCGACTTGCAACTGATGATCCCCGACGACATGCGCGGCTTGCAGGTCAAGGGCGACCCGACGCGTATCCGGCAGATACTGGTCAACCTGGTCGGCAATGCGCTGAAGTTCACCGAGCAGGGCCGCGTTACCATCGAAGCTCAGTGGCAGTCGCTGGACCACGAGTTGCTGTGGTTCACCTGCACCGTGCGCGACAGCGGCATCGGCATCCCGGCGCAAAGCCTGGAGTTGATGTTCAACGCTTTCCAGCAGGCCGACAGCTCCATTTCAAGGCGCTACGGCGGCACCGGACTGGGCCTGCCGATAGCCCGCACGCTCGCCGAACGCATGGGCGGCACCTTGCGCGCGCAGAGTGAGGAAGGCCGCGGTTCGGTGTTCACCCTGGAAATTCCCCTGGCACTGCACCAGCAGACACAGCCGCCGTTGGTCCCACGCGCGCAAACCCGCAACAGCGACGGCGAAGGGCGCAATGTGCTGCTGGTCGAAGACAACCCGGTCAACCAGACGGTCATCGAAGGCATGTTGCGCAGCCTGGGCTTCAAGGTCAGTGTCGCGACCGACGGCGCGCAGGCGGTACGCAGTGCCGAGAGCCTGATTTTCGAAGCGATCCTGATGGATTGCCGCTTGCCGATCATCGATGGCTATGAAGCCACCCGGCAGATCCGCCAGTTGCCCGGTTGCACCGACCTGCCGATCATTGCCCTGACCGCCAACGCCTTGCAGGGCGATCGCGAAGCCTGCCTGTCGGCGGGGATGAACGATTACCTGGCCAAGCCCTTCAAACGGGCTGATCTGCAGCAAATTCTGCAACATTGGGTGCAGTAGTACAGGCCTTTCGACCATCTGCGACTGGCGTGAAAGGCGAAAGTGCGGCAGTCTTAGGCACCTCGACAGGCCCGAAAAGGGGCTTGAATAATAATTTCAGTGCACAAGTGTACATTCATGTCCTTGTTGCTGTGACTTTCACCACAACGCAATAGTCTATGAGTAGGCTGCCGGTTCGAGGCATGAACGCTTCGATCGGCCGGGAAGATTTGCCCCACCTGCCGCATGGGACTATTGAGGAGCTCGCATGACCAAACAAAACGCCTTTACCCGGGAAGACCTGCTGCGCTGCAGTCGCGGTGAGCTGTTCGGCCCGGGTAACGCGCAACTGCCCGCCCCGAACATGCTGATGGTTGACCGCATCACCCTGATCAGCGAAGAAGGTGGCAAGTACGGCAAAGGTGAATTGGTCGCCGAGCTGGATATCACTCCGGACCTGTGGTTCTTTGCCTGCCACTTCGAAGGCGATCCGGTGATGCCGGGCTGCCTGGGCCTCGACGCCATGTGGCAACTGGTCGGCTTCTTCCTGGGCTGGCAAGGCCTGCCGGGCCGTGGCCGTGCGCTGGGTTCGGGCGAAGTGAAATTCTTCGGCCAGGTCCTGCCGACCGCCAAGAAAGTCACCTATAACATTCATATCAAGCGCGTCCTCAAGGGCAAGCTGAACCTGGCCATCGCCGACGGTTCGGTCACTGTCGACGGTCGCGAAATCTACACCGCCGAAGGCCTCCGGGTCGGCGTGTTCACCTCCACTGACAACTTCTAAGGGTTATCCGCATGCGCCGCGTCGTTATCACTGGTCTGGGCATCGTTTCTTGCCTGGGCAATGACAAAGAGACCGTCTCCGCTAACCTGCGTGCAAGCCGCCCTGGCATCCGGTTCAACCCGGAATATGCCGAAATGGGTCTGCGTAGCCAGGTTTCCGGCTCCATTGACCTCAACCTTGAAGAGCTGATCGATCGCAAGATCTATCGCTTCGTCGGCCACGCGGCAGCTTATGCCTACCTGGCCATGAAAGACGCCATCGCCGACTCGGGCCTGACCGAAGAGCAGGTGTCCAACCCGCGTACCGGCCTGATCGCCGGTTCCGGTGGCGCATCGACCCTGAACCAGATGGAAGCGCTGGACATCCTGCGCGAGAAAGGCGTCAAGCGCGTCGGCCCATACCGCGTAACGCGGACCATGAGCAGCACCGTTTCCGCTTGCCTGGCCACTCCGTTCAAGATCAAGGGCCTGAACTACTCCATCGCTTCTGCCTGCGCCACCAGTGCTCACTGCATCGGTACCGCCATGGAACAGATCCAGATGGGCAAGCAGGACATCGTCTTCGCCGGTGGCGGTGAAGAAGAGCACTGGAGCCAGTCGTTCCTGTTCGACGCCATGGGCGCCTTGTCCAGCAAGCGCAACGACACTCCGGAAAAGGCCTCCCGTGCCTACGACGCCGATCGTGACGGTTTCGTCATCGCCGGCGGTGGCGGCATGGTCGTGGTTGAAGAGTTGGAACACGCCCTGGCCCGCGGCGCGAAAATCTACGCGGAAATCGTTGGCTACGGTGCGACCTCCGACGGCTACGACATGGTTGCCCCGAGCGGCGAAGGCGCGATTCGCTGCATGCAGCAGGCGCTGTCCACCGTCGATACCCCGATCGACTACCTGAACACCCACGGCACTTCGACCCCGGTCGGCGACGTCGCGGAAATGAAAGGTGTGCGTGAAGTGTTCGGCGACAAGGCCCCAGCCATCAGCTCCACCAAGAGCCTGTCGGGTCACTCCCTGGGCGCCGCCGGCGTTCACGAAGCGATCTACTGCATGCTGATGATGGAAGGCAACTTCATTGCCGGCTCCGCCAACATCGACGAGCTGGACCCTGAAGTGGCCGATCTACCGGTGCTGACCAAGACCCGCGAAAACGCCACCATCAACACCGTGATGAGCAACAGCTTCGGTTTCGGTGGCACCAACGCCACGCTGGTACTGAAGCGCTGGGAAGGCAAGTAATTTCCCGCTGCTGAGCCTCACATGAAAACGCCCCGACTGGTTCGGGGCGTTTTTTTTGCCTCGAGAAAAGCTCAAGGCAGATGCAAAACCTGTGGGAGCGAGCCTGCTCGCGAAAGCGGCGTGTCAATCGGTATAGATGGTGCCTGACACACTTTTCGCGAGCAGGCTCGCTCCCACAGGTACTGCGATCAAGATGAAGCTTTTGTCATGAAACTTAAGGCCCTGCGATTGAATGTCGCGGATTTCGCGGGCTGCAGGACTGTTTCCATTTTTGCAAGAAACCCTTTCCAATTTCAGTCATTTACTTAGCAAGCTATCAAAATATATAACAAAGGCCTGCACACGCCTTGCTGCAGATAACAGAGATTGGAGCTAGCAGATGACTGTAAAAGTAACTGAACGCGACGATTCACATAAATCCCATGAAGGTGTAGCCGCCGGTATCCGCATCTGGGACGTGCATCAACAAGACCTGCTGGTCGGGATGTTCCACTCCGAGACCGAAGCCCACAAATACAAGGCCGAACTGGAAACACTGGAGCAGCAACGCGAAGCGCGTTCTGCATAACTACCGCATTGAAAACGACAAACCCCGCCATGAGCGGGGTTTGTCGTTGTTGCAGCGGCTAACGGGCTACCACATCAGATCATCAGGAATCTGGTAGGCCGCGTACGGATCGTCCTCGGTGCTGACCTCTTCGGTCTTCACGTTCATCTGCACGATGCGCTGCGGGTCGCGCTCCTGGATCTTCAGCGCCGCTTCGCGCGGGATCACTTCGTAGCCGCCAGCGTGATGCACGATGGCCAGGGAACCGTTGCTGAGCTTGTTGCGCATCAGCGT
Source organism: Pseudomonas sp. BIC9C (assembly GCF_034541995.1). Taxonomy (NCBI): domain Bacteria; kingdom Pseudomonadati; phylum Pseudomonadota; class Gammaproteobacteria; order Pseudomonadales; family Pseudomonadaceae; genus Pseudomonas; species Pseudomonas sp. BIC9C. The sequence goes on along the minus strand of NZ_JAWDGM010000003.1, from coordinate 357,266 downwards.
GTTGACCGAGAGACGCTTGACCTTCTTGTCGTCGACAAAGTTGTAGTAGTCCTCGGTCGTCAACTTCGGCAGGCGCGTGGCTTCGATCAATTGCTTGATCTGCGCGACACGGGCCTTGGCCTCAGCCTTTTCCTGCTGCTGGCGGTTGAGTTCCTGATCGCGCTTGACCTTCTCGGCCATGGCTTCCTGTGCCGCGCGCTGCTGGGAGTCATCCAGCTCGATCTGGCCTTTGTGGGCCAGGCGTTGTTGCTTCTGCTTGTCTTTGCTGACCTGCTTGGCCTGCTTCTGGTTGACCAGCCCTGCTTTGAGCAACTGGTCGCGAAGGGAAATGCTCATGGTGCTTATTACTCACTTAGGCCACTGCTCAACCGCAGCTGGGCAAATTCTTTTCCTGACGTTTGGCTTCGCCCCACAAGGCGTCCAACTCTTCGAGGGTGCAATCTTCCATGGGACGACGGGTCTCGCGCAATGCCTGTTCGATAAAACGAAAGCGTCGCTCAAACTTGCCGTTGGCGCCACGCAGTGCGGTTTCCGGATCGACCTTGAGGTGCCGCGCAAGATTGACCACGGAAAACAGCAGGTCGCCGATTTCGTCGGCCACGGCTTCGGGATCGTTTTCCGACATGGCTTCGAGGACTTCATCGAGCTCCTCTCGCACTTTATCGAGTACCGGCAAGGCGTCCGGCCAGTCGAAGCCGACCTGCCCTGCGCGCTTCTGCAATTTGGCCGAGCGGGACAGCGCCGGTAATGCAGCCGGGACGTCATCGAGCAGCGACAACTGTTCGGGTGCCGAAGATTTCTCCGTGCGCTCCTCGGCCTTTATCTCTTCCCAGCGCTGCTTGACCTGTTCCTCGCTCAGACGAGGGACATCCAGCGGTGCATACAGGTCACCGGTGGGGAATACATGCGGATGACGGCGGATCAGCTTGCGGGTGATGCTGTCGATCACGCCAGCGAACTCGAAGCGCCCCTCTTCCCGGGCCAACTGGCTGTAATACACCACCTGGAACAGCAGATCGCCCAGCTCACCCTGCACGTGATCGAAGTCGCCGCGTTCGATGGCGTCGGCAACTTCGTAGGCTTCTTCAAGGGTGTGCGGGACGATGGTGGCCCAGGTTTGCTTGATGTCCCACGGGCAACCGTACTGCGGGTCGCGCAGGCGGTTCATCAGGTGCAGCAGGTCTTCAAGTGAATACATCAATCGCTCTCACTGCAAATCTCTTGTGGGAGCGGGCTTGCTCGCGAAGGCGTCGTGCCAGACAGCATGGATGTCGACTGACACCCCCTCTTCGCGAGCAAGCCCGCTCCCACATTGGATCGGCGCCGGCCATCAAGGTGTCCGGTTACGCCGGGTTTCAATGATGTTCGGCAATTGGGAAATCCGCCCAAGCAACCGCCCCAATGCATCCAGCCCCGGAATCTCGATGGTCAGGGACATCAACGCGGTGTTGTCCTCTTTGTTCGAGCGGGTGTTGACCGCCAGCACGTTGATCCGCTCGTTGAGCAGCACCTGCGAGACGTCACGCAGCAAACCGGAACGGTCGTAGGCGCGGATGACGATGTCCACCGGATAGGTGAGCACCGGTACCGGCCCCCAGCTGACCTGGATGATTCGCTCGGGCTCGCGCCCGGCCAGTTGCAGCACCGAGGCGCAGTCCTGGCGGTGAATACTGACGCCACGGCCCTGGGTGATGTAGCCGACGATTGCATCGCCTGGCAATGGCTGGCAGCAACCGGCCATCTGCGTCATCAGGTTGCCAACGCCCTGGATCTGGATATCGCCGCGCTTGCCCGGCTTGTAGCCGGTGGCCTTGCGCGGAATCAGCTCCAGCTGTTCGTTGCCGCGCTCCGGCTCGACCAGTTGCTGTGCCAGGTTGACCAGTTGCGCCAGGCGCAAATCCCCGGCACCGAGGGCAGCGAACAGGTCTTCGGCGGTTTTCATGTTGGCTTTGTCGGCCAGCTTGTCGAAATCCACCGCAGGCAGACCGAGGCGATTGAGTTCGCGCTCAAGCAGCGTTTTACCAGCCGCGACGTTCTGGTCACGCGCCTGCAACTTGAACCAGTGAACGATCTTCGCCCGTGCCCGCGACGTGGTGACGTAACCCAGGTTCGGGTTCAGCCAGTCGCGGCTCGGGGTGCCATGCTTGCTGGTGATGATCTCGACCTGTTCACCGGTTTGCAGGCTGTAGTTGAGCGGCACGATACGCCCGTTGATCTTGGCGCCACGGCAGTTGTGACCGATTTCGGTGTGTACGCGGTAGGCGAAGTCCAGCGGCGTCGCGCCCTTCGGCAAGTCGATGGCGTGGCCGTCCGGGGTGAAGATGTAGACCCGGTCCGGCTCGATATCGACCCGCAGTTGTTCCGCCAGGCCACCGATATCCCCCAGCTCTTCATGCCATTCGAGCACCTGACGCAGCCAGGAGATTTTCTCTTCGTAGTGATTGGAACCGGACTTGACGTCGGTGCCCTTGTAGCGCCAGTGAGCGCACACGCCGAGTTCGGCTTCTTCATGCATCGAGTGAGTGCGGATCTGCACTTCCAGCACCTTGCCCTCTGGCCCGATCACCGCCGTGTGCAGCGAGCGATAGCCGTTTTCCTTGGGGTTGGCGATGTAGTCGTCGAACTCTTTCGGGATGTGTCGCCACAGGGTGTGGACGATGCCGAGCGCGGTGTAGCAATCGCGCATTTCCGGCACCAGCACGCGAACGGCACGCACGTCGTAGATCTGGCTGAACTCCAGACCCTTGCGCTGCATTTTGCGCCAGATCGAGTAGATGTGTTTGGCCCGGCCGCTGATGTCGGCATCGACGCCGGTGGCGTGCAATTCGTTTTTCAGCTGGCTCATCACATCGCTGATGAAGCGCTCGCGATCCAGTCGCCGCTCATGCAGCAACTTGGCGATCTGCTTGTACTGGTCCGGCTCCAGGTAACGGAAGGACAAGTCCTCCAGCTCCCACTTGATGTGACCGATACCCAGGCGATGGGCCAATGGCGCGTAGATGTCGAAGACTTCACGGGCCACGCGGTTGCGCTTTTCGTCGTCGGCGGTTTTCACCGCACGGATTGCGCAAGTGCGTTCGGCCAGCTTGATCAGGGCGACACGAACGTCGTCGACCATGGCCACCAGCATCTTGCGCAGGTTTTCCACCTGGCCCTGGGTGCCCAGCACCAGGGATTTGCGCGGGCTCAGGCTGTCACTGATCGCGGCCATGCGCTGCACGCCGTCGATGAGTTTGGCCACCACCGGGCCGAAGCGCTGGCTGACCGCCGGCAACTTGATCTGGCCTTCGCGCACGCCTCGATACAGGATCGCGGCGACCAGTGAGTCCTGATCGAGTTTGAGATCGGCGAGAATCTCGGCGATCTCAAGGCCGGTACGGAAAGTCGAGTTACCTTCCGACCACAGATTCTGAGCCGCATTGGCTTGTTGTTCGGCCTCGCGAGCGTACTCGCAGGCCTCTTTCAAGGCTTCGCGATCCAGTGCCAGATCGACACTCACCGCGTGATCGAGCCAAGCCTCGAGATTGATACTGCCGTCGGTATTGATCGGCTGGTGTGCTCTCACCTGTACCATCTTGCTTACCTTCCCTACGACGCAGATTCAATGCGTCAAATCGCTGACCTTCGTTGCCCGTGCGCCCACATCGGGCTGGGTGCGGCTGCACGGGCGGGCCAGTCGGACCAGACGAGCATCCTAGCTCGCTTCAAATAACGCCATGGCCTCGACATGTGCCGTTTGAGGAAACATATCGAGAATCCCGGCACGTTTTAACCGGTAGCCCTGCCTGATCAATTCAACCGTGTCGCGCGCCAGCGTTGCCGGGTTGCACGACACGTACACCAACCGTTCGGCGCCCAGGGTCTTGAGCTTGCGCACAACCTCGAAAGCACCGTCACGGGGTGGGTCCAAGAGTACCGCACAAAAGCCTTCGACGGCCCATTCGGCGTCCGTCAAAGGCTGGGATAAATCGGCCTGAAAAAACTTCGCGTTATGCAGATTATTGCTAGCGGCATTCGCTGCTGCCCGATCGACCATCACCTGCACGCCTTCCACCGCCACCACTTCACGAGCGGCCTTGGCCAGCGGCAAGGCAAAGTTGCCCAGGCCGCAGAACAGGTCGAGTACGCGCTCATCCGCTGTCGGCTTCAACCAGTCCAGCGCCTGGGCGACCATGGCTTCATTGACTCCGGCGTTGACCTGAATGAAATCCCCGGGACGATACGCCAGCTCCAGGTCCCACTGTTCAAGGCGATAGCCCAACGACTGACCGGCCTCGACCGGCTGCGGTTCACCGTCGCCATGCAGCCACAACTGGGCTTCGTGGAACGCACAGAATTCCTTGAGAATCGTCAGGTCAGCGTCGGACAACGGCGCCATGTGCCGCAGCAAAACCGCCAACGTCGAGCCGCTGAACAACTCCACATGCCCGAGTGCCTGAGGTTTGCTCAAGCGTCGCAGCATCTCCGGCAGACGGCTCATGATCGGTTGCAAGGGCTGTACCAGCACCGGGCAATCATCGATGGCCACGATGTCCTGGCTGCCGGCGGCGCGGAACCCGACTTCGAGTTTCTTCGCCTTCATGTCCCAGCGCACCGCCACACGGGCGCGACGTCGGTAAGCGAACTCGGCACCGCTCAATGGCGCCGCCCACTCTTCGGGTTCGACGCCCGCGACCTTCGCCAACTGCTCGGCGAGCATGCGCTGTTTCAGGGCAAGTTGTTCGTTATGAGGCAAATGCTGCACGCTGCAACCGCCGCAACGACCGGCATGGGCGCACGGCGCCGGGCGGCGCAATTCGCTGGCCTTGAACACCCGCTCGGTCCGCGCCTCGACCACTTTGCCGTGGGCACCGAGTACGCGCGCCTCGACTTCTTCGCCAGCCAATGCGCCGATGACGAACCAGGTGCGACCTTCGAAAAACGCGATACCGCGACCGTCATTGGCCAGGCGCTCGATGGTCAGGCGCTGCTTTTTGCCGGTCGGGATTTGCGGGGCCTTGCTGCCGCCGGTGGGCTGGAAGCGCAGGCCTCTTTCATGTTTGGCCATCAGTTGGGCGCGTCGAAAATGCCGGTCGACAGGTAGCGGTCGCCGCGGTCGCAGATGATCGCAACGATCACCGCGTTTTCAACTTCCCGGGACAGGCGCAGCATGGCTGCCACCGCACCACCCGAGGACACGCCACAGAAGATGCCTTCTTCGCGGGCCAGACGACGGGTCACGTCTTCGGCTTCGCTTTGGGCCATGTCGACGATCCGGTCCACGCGGTCAGCCTGGTAGATCTTCGGCAGGTATTCCTGGGGCCAGCGGCGGATACCCGGGATCGCCGAGCCTTCCATGGGTTGCAGGCCGATGATCTGTACGTTGTCGTTCTGCTCTTTCAAGTAGCGCGACACGCCCATGATGGTACCGGTGGTGCCCATGGAGCTGACGAAATGGGTGATGGTGCCCTGGGTCTGGCGCCAGATTTCCGGGCCGGTGCCGGTGTAGTGCGCCTCGGGGTTGTCACCGTTGGCGAACTGATCCAGTACCTTGCCGCGACCTTCGGCTTCCATCTTCTGCGCGAGGTCACGGGCGCCTTCCATGCCCTGCTCCTGGCTGACCAGAATCAGCTCGGCGCCATAAGCGGTCATGGCCGCCTTGCGTTCGGCACTGGAGTTGTCCGGCATGATCAGGATCATCCTGTAACCCTTGATCGCGGCGGCCATGGCCAGGGCGATCCCGGTGTTGCCCGAGGTCGCTTCGATCAGCGTATCGCCAGCGTGGATCTGCCCGCGCAGTTCGGCGCGGGTGATCATCGACAGCGCCGGACGGTCCTTGACCGAACCCGCCGGGTTGTTCCCTTCGAGCTTGAGCAATAGGGTATTGCTGGTGGCGCCGGGCAGGCGCTGCAAACGGACCAGCGGAGTGTTGCCGACGCAATCGGCGATGGTTGGGTACTGCAAGGTCATGGCGTATTCGCAATCCAGACTGCGGGGGCGACTATCATACCGGCAAACGTTCGCAGGCCATATCACGCAAAGTGTGGTGCTTATGGTTTATGGGAATAAGCGCCAGGCTTCGAGCTGCAAGCGGCAAGTCGCGGTGCCACTCGGAGTGTGAAAAACAGGGGGTTATTGTGGTGAGAGTGAGGGCCTCTTCGCGGGCAAGCCCGCTCCCACAGGATACCGGGGTGATCATGCGTTTTGCGGTTGGAGCACGGTCAATGTGGGATCGCCATCATCCGCCACCAACCGCATGTTCATCCGCAACCCATTCCCGGTGTTCTGTGCCCAAAGCTTCCCGCCCTGACGCTGCACCGCGTTCCTGGCGATACTCAACCCCAAGCCAAACCCGCCATCCCCCGGCCGCGAACCGTCAAGTCGGGTGAATGGCAGAAAGATCCGCTCCAGATCAGCTTCCGCCACTCCGCCGCCGTGATCCTCCAGCCACAGGTGCCAGCAATCGCCATCGCGCCGTCCGCCCAATTGAACAATGCCTCCGGCCGGTGAATGCCGAATCGCATTACGCAGAATATTTTCCAGTGCCTGGGCCAGGGTGTTGAGATGACCGCGCACCCAGCAGGATGCATCCACCGTGCATTGCAGCTGAGTATCGGGCCAGCCACTTTCATAGCAGGCATTCTCCGTGAGCATTTCCCACAGGGCCTGGATCTGGATCGCCTCGTCGGGCAATCGGGTGCGCTCGGTGTCCAGCCATGCCAGCTGCAGCGTGTCTTCCACCAGGCGCTGCATGCCATCGACCTCACGGCCGATACGTTCGCGCAAGAGCTCCAGGCCCTGCTCACTTTCACTGGCCACCCGCAGGCGACTCAAAGGCGTACGCAATTCGTGAGACAAGTCGCGCAGCAGTTGCTGCTGCAAGGCCACGGTGCTTTGCAGGCGTTCAGACATGTGATCGAACGCCCTGCCCAACTCGCCCAGTTCATCCGACCGATTGGTGGTCCGGGTCGACAGCCGTACGTTCAGCTGATCGGCACGCCAGGCATTGGCCTGTTCACGCAGGCTGTTGAGCGGCACCACCAGCAAGCGGTACAGGCCGACGCACAGCAACAAGGTGAACAACCCCGGAATCACGCCATTGGTGATCACGCGCCAGAACACCCGGTAGTGCCCCGGCACAAAGCGCTTGGGCAGTTCGATCACCAGACTGCCGGCAGACGGGTCGCCGGGAAAGGGTATGCGCATCCACGGCCGGCCTTTCCTGTGGACCGGCCAATCGAGGCCGCGCAAAAAAGTCAGGCGTTCGACTTCCTTGTCCGTCAGCGATCGGTTGCTCAAGGACTGCAAATCACCGCCAACGACACCGACCCAGCCTTTTTCCCGCTGATGCATGCCTTGCAGCCAGTCATCGACACCGGCGCTCTGGCGCTGTTGCCACGCCTGCTCGGCTTCGGCGGCATAGCCCATCAGGGTGCCGCGGGCTTCATCCGAGAGGAACTGATTGCGTTCCTCCATATAGCGTCCCCAGGACCAACTGAGCCAGATCATCAACAAGCAGAACGCAACCAATAGGCAAGCAAGCTTCCAGAACAGCGAATGCCTGCCCGGCAAGTTACATTTCATCGGCGGCGCTCAGGACGTAACCCTTGCCCCATACCGTGCGCACTTCACGCTCGGTGTAGCCAATGGCCTTGAGCTTGCGGCGGATCTGGCTGATGTGCATGTCCAGGCTGCGGTCATGGGCCGCGTAACCGCGCTGCAGTACCTGTTGATAAAGGAAGGCTTTGCTCAGTACTTCGTCGGCGCTGCGGTGCAGCGTCTCCAGCAACCGATACTCGCTTCGGGTCAAGCCGCCGGCCTGTTCGCCATAAAAGACCTCGAAGCTTTCATCGTCGAAACGCAGGCTGTCCATCGAAGGGGCCGGCACTACGGGTGCGGGTGTAGGCCGTCGGTCGAGGGCCACCCGCCGCAGAATGGCTTCGATGCGTACCCGCAACTCCACCATGCTGAAGGGCTTTGGCAGGTAATCATCGGCGCCCAAGCGAAAGCCACTGATGCGATCGGCCTCGGCACCGAGGGCCGACATCAGCAGCACCGGGGTGGAATGGCTCTGGCGCAATTGGGTCAGTACCGCCAGGCCGTCCATGCCCGGCAGCAGAATATCCATCAGCACCACGTCGAAAGGTTGCCGCCGGGCAATGTCCAGGCCTTCCTGGCCGTTCTGGCACCAAGTCACCTGGAAGCCACTGCGATCCAGGTGCTCATGGACGTAGGCGCCGAGCACAAGGTCGTCTTCGATGGACAGGATTCGGGGGAGGCCGGCAGTGATGGGAGTCATGACTATCTGCAAACAATTCTCAGTTGAGCTGATTATTCAAGATTGCCACGCCAGGGGCAACCCACGGTTTACCCGTATCACCCACGAGCCGGCCGGACCGACGAATGACCGCACCATTTTTACGAAGATTGACCGCGAGCAAATCGCTACACTGCGCAAGTGGTGCATGGTGGATGCATGTACCGGTCTATAAATAGCGGGATGCAGGAGAGAGGCGTGCTCAAGAAACTGGGAATCAAAGGCCGCGTGCTGCTGCTGACCCTGTTGCCAACCAGCCTGATGGCGTTGGTGCTGGGGGGTATTTTACCTGGATGCAACAGGCTGACCTGCAAACCCAACTGATGCAGCGTGGCGAAATGATCGCCGAGCAGCTGGCTCCACTGGCGGCACCAGCGATGGGTCATCAGGACAACGAACTGCTCGAACGCATCGCCACCCAGGCCCTTGAACAAACCGACGTACGGGCCGTGACCTTCCTGGCTCCCGACCGCACGCTGCTGGCCCACGCCGGCCCGACCATGCTCAATCAGTTGCCCTCCGGCACTGGTACGCAGATGCTGCGCCGCAGTGGCAACGATGCGACCCGCTATTTGCTGCCGGTATTCGGCAAACACCGCAACCTGGCCGGCGAACTGATTCCCGAGGAAGCCGACCGCCTGCTGGGCTGGGTCGAACTTGAATTGTCCCATAACGGCATGCTGTTGCGCGGTTACCGCAGCCTGTTCGCCAGCCTGATGTTGATCAGTGCGGGACTGGTGGGTGCGGCACTGCTGGCCCTGCGCATGGGTCGCACGATCAATCAGCCACTGAGCCAGATCAAGCAGGCCGTGGCTCAACTCAAGGACGGTCATCTGGAAACCCGCTTGCCGCCCCTCGGCAGTCAGGAGCTGGACGAGCTGGCTTCCGGCATCAATCGCATGGCCGGCACCCTGCAAAACGCCCAGGAAGAATTGCAGCACAGCATCGACCAGGCCACCGAAGACGTGCGCCAGAACCTGGAAACCATCGAGATCCAGAACATCGAGCTGGACCTGGCGCGCAAGGAAGCCCTGGAAGCAAGCCGGATCAAGTCCGAATTCCTGGCCAACATGAGTCATGAAATCCGCACGCCGCTCAACGGCATTCTCGGCTTTACCCATCTGCTGCAAAAAAGCGAACTCACCCCACGCCAGCTCGACTATCTGGATACCATCGAAAAATCCGCCGACAGCCTGCTGGGCATCATCAACGAGATTCTCGACTTCTCGAAAATCGAGGCCGGCAAGCTGGTGCTTGACCATATTCCGTTCAACCTGCGCGACCTGCTGCAGGACACCTTGACCATCCTCGCCCCGGCTGCCCATGCCAAGCAGTTGGAACTGGTGAGTCTGGTGTACCGGGACACACCGCTGTCACTGGTGGGCGACCCTTTGCGGCTCAAGCAGATCCTGACGAACCTGGTGAGCAACGCGATCAAGTTCACCCGCGAAGGCACCATCATCGCCCGAGCCATGCTCGAAGAAGAGCACGAAGACACCGTGCAGTTGCGCATCAGCATTCAGGATACCGGCATCGGTCTGTCGAACCAGGACGTGCGCGCCCTGTTCCAGGCTTTCAGCCAGGCCGACAACTCACTGTCGCGTCAACCCGGTGGCACGGGCCTGGGCCTGGTAATTTCCAAGCGCCTGATCGAACAGATGGGCGGCGAGATCGGCGTCGACAGCACGCCGGGGGAAGGGTCGGAATTCTGGATCAGCCTGAGCCTGCCAAAAACCCGCGACGATGCCGAAGACCTGCCCGCCGCGCCCTTGCTCGGGCGCCGGGTGGCGGTGCTGGAAAACCACGAGCTGGCGCGGCAGGCGTTGCAACATCAACTGGAGGACTGCGGCCTCAGCACCACGTCGTTCAATACCCTGGAAAGCCTGACCAATGGCGTCACCGCCGCCCACCAGACCGATCAGGCGATCGACCTCGCCGTGCTCGGCATCACCAGCAACGACATGCCGCCGGAGCGTCTCAACCAGCACATCTGGGACCTCGAACATCTTGGCTGCAAAGTGCTGGTGCTGTGCCCGACCACGGAACAGACGCTGTTCCATCTTTCCGTGCCCAACCCCCACAGCCAGCTCCAGGCGAAACCGGCCTGCACCCGCAAGCTGCGACGCTCCCTGTCAGACCTGGTCAGCCCGCGCCCGATGCGCAGCGAGCCGGGTGAACCGGTGTCCAGCCGTGCCCCGAAGGTGCTATGCGTCGACGACAACCCGGCCAACCTGATGCTGGTGCAGACACTGCTCGAAGACATGGGCGCCAAGGTGCTCGCGGTGGACAGCGGTTATGCCGCCGTCAAGGCGGTGCAGAACGAGACATTCGACCTGGTATTGATGGACGTGCAGATGCCTGGCATGGACGGCCGCCAGAGCACCGAGGCGATCCGTCATTGGGAAAGCCAACGGCATTGCACGCCACTGCCGATCGTGGCCCTCACCGCCCACGCCATGGCCAACGAAAAACGCGCGCTGCTGCAAAGCGGCATGGACGACTACCTGACCAAACCGATCAGCGAACGGCAATTGGCGCAGGTGGTGTTGAAGTGGACCGGCCTGGCGCTGCGCAATCACAGCCCGGAGCGCTCCGCCGATGGGCATGGCGGCGCCCAGGACCTGTTGGTGCTCGACCACGAGGAAGGACTGCGACTGGCCGCCGGCAAGGCTGACCTGGCTGCGGACATGCTGGCGATGCTGCTGGCGTCCCTGGAGGCTGACCGCGAAGCCATCCGCCATGCTCAGCAAAGCCATGACCACAACGCCCTGATCGAACGGGTCCATCGCCTGCATGGCGCGACGCGTTACTGCGGCGTACCACAATTGCGAGCGGCCTGCCAACGCAGCGAAACCCTGCTCAAGCAACAGGACCCGAAAGCCAGCGTTGCACTGGATGAGCTCGACCGGGCGATCAATCGCCTGGCAGCCCAGGCGCGCATGAATGCTTGATGCAGCGCAATCGCGCGGGTCTGCCGGCGAGCTAATCTGACGACTGCCGAATGCCGGCTTGCTCAACCGTGCAGGCCACCTTCAAGGAGCACCGCATGCGTACGATTCTTTTCAGCAGCCAGAACTACGACCGCGACAGTTTTCTTGCGGCCGGGCAACCGGCCGGCATCGAGTTGCACTTTCAGCCTGCGCGCCTGAGCCTCGACACGGTGGCGCTCGCTCAGGAATATGAAGCGGTCTGTGCATTCATCAATGATGACCTCGGCGCGGCGGTGCTCGAACGCCTGGCCGCTGGAGGTACACGCCTGATCGCCTTGCGCTCGGCCGGTTACAACCATGTCGACTTGCCGACGGCAAAACGTCTGGGGCTGGCTATCGTGCGTGTGCCGGCCTATTCGCCCCACGCCGTGGCCGAACACGCGGTGGCGCTGATCCTCGCGCTCAACCGGCGTCTGCACCGCGCCTACAACCGCACCCGCGAAGGGGATTTCAGGCTGCAGGGCCTGACCGGTTTCGACTTGGTGGGCAAGACTGTCGGCGTGGTCGGCACTGGGCAGATCGGCGCCACATTCGCAAAGATCATGAACGGGTTTGGTTGCCGGTTACTGGCCTGTGACCCCTACCCCAACCCGCAGGTCGAAGCCCTCGGCGCGCGCTACCTGAGCCTGCCGCAACTGTTGGCCGAATCGCAGATCATCAGCCTGCACTGCCCACTCAACGAGCAGAGCAAGCACTTGATCAACCGCGAATCACTGGCGCACATGCAACCGGGCGCGATGCTGATCAATACCGGGCGTGGTGGCCTGGTGGACACTCCCGCGCTGATCGACGCCTTGAAAGACGGTCGCCTGGGTTACCTGGGACTGGACGTGTATGAGGAAGAGGCACAACTGTTCTTCGAAGACCGCTCCGACCTGCCACTGCAAGACGATGTGCTGGCACGGCTGCTGACCTTCCCCAACGTGATCGTCACCGCGCACCAGGCCTTTCTGACCCGCGAAGCGCTGGACGCGATTGCCGCCACCACGTTGCGCAACATTGCAGCCTGGACGGCGGGCACACCGGAAAATCAGGTGACGGGAGACTGAAACGGATCGAAGGTCATTTGCCTGTGCGATGCGGCGTGCAAGCCCGTGCTAGCATATCGCGCATATTTGGAGGACCCATGGTCGAACACGATTTCCGCTACAGCCTGATGAACCCGCAACACACCCTCACCGAATGCCGCGCCCTGGTGCCGGGGCGTTATCAGGTCACCGGCAACGGTGGCTCGATTCGCAACAACGACGTGCTGGTCGTGACCCTCAAGGGCGCCAAGGACTTGTCCATGCGCCTGACCGTCGAAACGGTTCGCCACCTGATCAATCCGCCCGGCCAATGGGTCGCGGTGGCCAGCGGCCCGGTGTTCGGCGAACTGGCGATCCACACCTGGCAAGTGAACTGCGACAGCTGCGCCAAAGAGCTGAGCTTCGAATTCGCCGTCGATGCCAAACTGGGTAACAAGGCTGAAAAGCCTGCCGCCACCGCGCGTATTGCCGAGCTGGGCTGGACCACCGTTGGCGAGAAACACCTGTGCCCGAAATGCCAGGAGCCTGCGTGATGAAACGCCTTGCTCTGACCGCTACGGTCGGCGCCAGCCTGCTGGGCTGCGCCGCCGAGCCGGTGCAACTGCAACAGAACCGCAGCTACATTCTGGAATGGATCGGCGAGCGGCCGTTGATGGACTACAGCCATCTGACCATCACCCTCGGCGAAGACGGCCGGGCTTACGGCAATGGCGGCTGCAACCACTGGTTCGCGCCGTACACCCTTGATGGCGAAAAACTGACCTTCGGCAAAATCGGCAGCACCCGCAAACTGTGCGCGCCGGCGCTGATGGAACAGGAAAAACGCTTCCTTCAGGCCCTGGAATACGTCCAGCGCTGGGACGTCTCCCCGATCGAGCAGATCCGCTTCTGGCCGGCCGAAGGCAAGCCACTGCGTTGGTGGCTCGAGGAGGGTTGATCACACCTTTTCCTGCATTCAGGTGAATGACTGTGGCGAGGGAGCTTGCTCCCGCTGGGCTGCGAAGCAGCCCTGAACCCGGTCACCTCGTTGCGTCAGTTGAACGGTGCAGAACGGTTTGCGACTGCTGCGCAGCCGAACGGGAGCAAGCTCCCTCGCCACAAAAGCTCCCTCGCCAAAGGTGAGCAGGATCACCTGATCAATTCTTCGCCTGCAACGCCTCAAGCTTCGCCATCACCCCCGCCGCCGTCTGTTCACCCATCAACTGCTCACGCACCTTGCCCTTGTTATCGATGATGTACGTCACCGGCAGCGCCTCACTGCGCGGCAGTTCGAACAGTTCGGAAGGATCCTGGGCCAGCACCGTGAACCTGATCCCCAGTTTCTCGCTCGCGCTCTTCAACTCCTGCCCCTGGACGTTGTCGAAGTTGACCCCGAACACACCGATTTTCCTGTCCTTGAGCTGTTCGGCCAGGGTGTTCAATTCCGGGATCTCGGTACGGCAAGGCCCGCACCATTCTGCCCAGTAGTTGAGCACCAGCCATTTGCCGTCCAGTCGGTCGGCGGCGATCTTGTGGCCGTCCTGGTCGATGCCATAGTCATTACCGCAGCCCCCCAGCATCAACGCTCCGATGATCGCCAATGCTGCTGCCAGTCGCCTTGTCATGTCGTGTTCCTTGTCAAAAATTGAATGCGCCTGCGACCCATCGCCTCTCACGGTTCTGGATTGCGCGCTGCACAGTTAGAATAGCCGCCACCTTACGCAAGATGCGACCCGCTCATGACCGATCTGACGCTTTATCACAACCCGCGCTGCTCGAAATCCCGCGGTGCGCTCGAACTGCTTGAAGCCCGTGGCCTGACCCCGACCGTGGTCCGTTACCTGGACACTCCCCTGGACGCCGCGCAAATCCAGAGCCTGCTGGGCAAACTCGGGATCAGCGCCCGGCAATTGCTGCGTATCGGCGAGGACGAGTACAAAACCCTCGACCTGGCCAACACCAGCCTGAGCGAAGCGCAATTGATTGCCGCCATCGCCGCCCACCCGAAACTGATGGAGCGACCGATTCTCGAAGTTGGTGACAAAGCCATCATCGGCCGCCCACCGGAGCAGATCCTGGAACTGTTGCCATGAGTGCACCCTACATTCTGGTTCTGTACTACAGCCGCAGCGGCTCGACCAACGAAATGGCCCGGCAGATTGCCCGTGGCGTCGAACAGGCCGGGCTTGAGGCCCGCCTGCGCACGGTGCCGGCGATTTCCACCGAGTGCGAAGCCGTTTCGCCGGAGATTCCCGACGAAGGTGCGCTTTATGCTAGCCTCGACGACCTGAAGAACTGCGCCGGCCTGGCACTCGGCAGCCCGACCCGCTTCGGCAACATGGCCGCGCCGCTCAAGTATTTTCTCGACGGCACCAGCAACCTGTGGCTGACCGGCGCCCTGGTGGGCAAACCGGCGGGTGTGTTCACCTCCACGGCGAGCCTGCACGGCGGCCAGGAAACCACGCTGCTGTCGATGATGCTGCCGTTGTTGCACCACGGCATGCTGATCACCGGCCTGCCGTACAGCGAATCGGCACTACTGGAAACCCAGGGCGGCGGCACGCCATACGGCGCCAGCCACCACGCCGGTGCCGACGGCAAAAGCGCTCTGGATGCCCATGAAGTGGCGCTGTGCCGCGCGCTGGGTATGCGCCTGGCCAAGACTGCACAGAAACTGGAGGGCTGAGGGTGGCCAGGAAGCCGAAGATTCTGCCCGCGCTCGAATGGCTCGAACCACGCGTCAAGGCGATGCGCGTCATCAGCCTGCTGTGTTTTTTCGGCCTGGTCGGGTTGCTTTGCGTTTACTACCTTGCCATCGCCGACCTGCATGGTGCACGGCCTTGGGTGATTCTGTTGATCGAGCTGGTGCCGCTGCTGATCCTGGCGCCGGGGATGATCCTCGGCAGCCCTCGCGGGCATTCGTGGATGTGCTTTGTGGTGAACCTGTATTTCATCAAGGGCGCATTGGCTGCCTATGACCCGAACCGGCAAATCTTCGGTTTACTGGAGATGGGCGCGAGCCTGGCAGTGTTCTGCTCGGCGCTTCTGTATGTACGGTGGCGGTATCAGTTGAACCGCAAGTTGGCGGGTGAAGGCGAAATTTCCGTCGCCTGATACATCGCTTTCGCGAGCAGGCTCGCTCCCACAGGGGATTTGTGAATGGCACAGATCCAGTGTGGGAGCGAGCCTGCTCGCGAATGTGACGACGCGGTCTTAATGGTTGACGGTGTAAGCCAGCATCATCGAAATCTGGCTCATCGGCCGACCGCCACTTTCCTCGTGCCACTGGTTGAACACGTCCTGCACCAACGCCAGGTCGCGCAGACTGCTCGGCACCTTGTCGATGATGTCCTGCGCATTCAATGCCGCCACCACGTCATAGCTCGGTACAAAGGTGTCCTTGCCGATCATCCGCAGGAAGCGCGGGGCGGACAGCCCGCCCAACTGATGTCCGCGTTTTTTCAGGAAGGTCCAGAGCCCGACGATATCGGTCACCGGCCAGTCGGCGATCAACGCGCCGAAGCTGCCCTTTTCATGAGCCACATCGAGCACGAACTGCGCATTGCGCGGCACACTCTTGAGCTTGCCCAGGTGACGGATGATCCGCGTGTCCTGCATCAGGCGCTCAAGGTGCTCGGCACTCATCAGCACGACTTTTTCCGGATCGAACCTGAAGAACACTTCTTCGAAGGCCGGCCACTTGGCATCCACCAGGCTGTGCTTGAGCCCGGCGCGGAATACCCGTAGTGCCATCATAGAGAGGTAGCGATCGTCGCTGATCCTGCGCAGTTGCTCGGGAGTCTTGGGAGCGGGCAGATGGGCTTCCAGGTCAGCCGCCGAACCGAAGCGGTTCAGACAGTACTCATTCAGCCACTTGTAGTCGCGCATGCCCTCTCCTGAGGTAAATGAAAAACCTGATGTGGGAGCGGGCTTGCTCCCACAGGTTTAATCAGAGGTTGACCACATTGACGAAGCGCGATGCGGCGCTTTCGTCGATCTTGAGGCTGGTGAAGTCGAACAGGTTGCGATCCGCCAGTTGCGACGGGATCACGTTCTGCAGGCTGCGGAAAATGCTCTCGGTACGGCCCGGGGTCTTGCGCTCCCAGTCCTGCAGCATTTCCTTGACCACCTGACGCTGCAGGTTTTCCTGAGAGCCGCAGAGGTTGCACGGGATGATCGGGAATTGCTTGAAGTCCGAGTAGGCCTGGATGTCTTTTTCATTGCAGTAGGCCAGCGGGCGGATCACCACATTACGCCCATCATCGGCGCGCAGCTTCGGTGGCATGGCCTTGAGCGAACCGTTGAAGAACATGTTCAGGAAGAACGTTTCGACGATGTCGTCGCGGTGGTGACCGAGGGCCATCTTGGTCGCGCCGATTTCATCGGCAAAGGTGTAGAGCGTGCCGCGACGCAGGCGCGAGCACAGCGAGCAAGTGGTCTTGCCTTCCGGAATCAGCTCCTTGACCACCGAGTAAGTGTCTTTCTCGACGATGTGGTACTCGATACCCAGTTCTTTCAGGTAGGCCGGTAGCACGTGCTCCGGGAAACCCGGCTGCTTCTGGTCCATGTTCACGGCCACGATCTCGAACTTGATCGGCGCGACCTTCTGCAAGTGCATCAGCACATCGAGCATGGTGTAGCTGTCCTTGCCACCGGACAGGCAGACCATGACCTTGTCGCCGTCTTCAATCATGTTGAAATCGGCAACCGCCTCACCGGCCAGTCGGCGAAGGCGCTTTTGCAGTTTGTTCTGGTTGACCGTGAGAGTGCCCATGACGCGAAATCCGTGAGGTGTGACGAAAGGCGGGCATTTTACGCAAAAACACCTCAGGGGCGAAGTGCCTCGCCAAAAGGGCTGTTCGCCACAGACCCGGCGGCGATTAACAATGGTGTTTACAGCGCGATTTGCTCTAAAGCCCCTACTCCTTCTGGGGAAACTCCTCCCTATACTGCGACATAAGGTCTCATGAAAATTTCAGACCTGTGACTTGCTTGGCCGCATTGGCCCGTAGGCGCTCCGCTGGGGGGCGACGGTAAAAAAGAGGAGTGACTGGCATGATCCATCACGTAGTGGGGCTCTTCACCCACCCTGACCAAGAATGGAAAGAGATCCGTGGCGACCAGGAGGAAAGCATCAGCCACATGTACCTGACCCATACGCTGATCCTGGCGGCGATCCCCGCCGTATCTGCCTTCATAGGCACCACACAGGTCGGCTGGGTCATCGGCAATCGGGCTCCCGTGATGCTGACCGTAGAAAGCGCGATATGGATGACGATCATGTCGTACGTGGCGATGCTCGGTGGTGTTGCGGTAATGGGCGCATTCATTCACTGGATGGCCCGCACCTATGACGCCAACCCAAGCCTCGCCCGCTGCATTGCGTTTGCGACGTACACCGCTACACCGTTGTTCATCGGTGGCCTCGCCGCCCTGTACCCGCACTTGTGGCTGGGGATGATCGTCGGCACCGCAGCCATCTGCTACACGGTGTACTTGCTGTATGTAGGCTTACCGACATTCATGAACATTCCATCTGACGAGGGCTTTCTGTTTTCAAGTTCGGTGCTCGCCGTAGGCTTGGTGGTGCTGGTCGCCATCATGGCGTTCACTGTGATTGTCTGGGGACTCGGCGTGGGGCCGGTCTACACCAATTAGCCGCTCATCACTGATCATCAGAAACCAAGGATACAGGCCGCCGCAAGGCGGCCTTTTCATTCTTCAGGAATGAGGAGGCACACGACCATTCGGCACCTTGGCGATTCGCAAGGCCGCAGGGTTGCGGCATACTCGACCGCTCTGGAGATCCATCAAGCATGCCCGAGCAACTCAATTCCCGCGTCGAAGACTGTTTCCAACTAGCCGAATCCTTTTTCAAACGACCCTTCAAGCGCCCCGTGGTGAGCCTCAAGCTGCGCGGGCAAAAAGCCGGTGTCGCGCATTTGCACGAGAACCTGCTGCGCTTCAACCCGCAGCTGTATCGGGAAAACGCCGAAGACTTCCTCAAGCAGACCGTAGCCCATGAAGTCGCACACCTGATCGCCCATCAGCTGTTCGGCGACCGCATCCAGCCCCATGGCGAAGAGTGGCAATTGATCATGCGCGGCGTGTACGAACTGCCGCCCAACCGCTGCCACACCTATGACGTCAAACGCCGCAGCGTGACCCGCTACATCTACAAGTGCCCGTGCGCCGACAGCGACTTCCCGTTCTCGGCCCAGCGTCACAGCCTGGTGCGCCAGGGGCGCAGGTACTTGTGTCGGCGGTGTCGCCATACCTTGGTGTTCAGTGGGGAGATGCGGGTCGAGTAGCAGGACTCTCGCGATTTGTATCGGCCTGCTCGCGATGGCGGCCTCTGCAGCGCTAGAGAATCACTTTGCCACGCCGCAGCTCTTCTATTCGCTCGACGCCAAACCCCAACTCCCCCAACACCTGGTCCGTATGCTGCCCCAGCGCCGCGCCAACATGCCGCGGCTCAGGCAAACCTTGCGAAAACTTCAGCGGGCACGCCATCTGCGCCTGGCTTGATCCGTCGCCCCGCGGCACTTGCACCACCAACTCCCGCGCCTGCAACTGTGGATGACTTAGCGCTTCTCCCAGGCTCAACACTGGCTCGACACAAGCATCCAGCTCCGCGAACAACGCAAGCAACTCGACAAAGTCATGCTTTTCGAATTCAACCTTCAGCGCGTCCTTAAGCTGTTTCTGATGCGCCAGTTGCGGTGACAGGCCGAGGCCGGCCAGTTCTTCCAGCCCCAACGCCGTGCACAACTGTTTCATGAATGCCGGCTCCAGGCTGCCCACCGACAGCCAGCGCCCATCCCGGGAGCGGTAGTAATCGTAGAAGCTGCCGCCATTGAGCACCTGGTTTTCCGGTCCCGGCTCGACGCCACAGGCCAGATACCCGGCACCCGCCATCGCATTCAGGCTGAACGCGCAGTCGGTCATGCTGACATCCAGGTGCTGACCCTGACCGGTTTGCTGCCGGGCAATGACCGCTGCCAGCAAGCCAATCACCCCGTGCAGCGAGCCACCGGCGACATCCGCCACCTGCACGCCCAACGGCAGCGGCCCGCTGTCGGCCCGGCCGGTGTAACTCGCCAGCCCGGACAAGGCCAGGTAGTTGATGTCATGGCCTGCGCGATCCTTGTAGGGGCCGGTCTGGCCGTAGCCGGTGATCGACACATAAATCAATTTTGGATTGATCGCCTTCAGGGCTTCGTAACCCAGGCCCAGGCGTTCCATGACACCCGGGCGAAACTGCTCGAGCACAATGTCGTAGTCCTGCAGCAACGACTTGATCACCTCCAGCGTCTCAGGTCGCTTGAGGTCCAGGGCGAGACTGCGCTTGTTGCGGTTGAGGTAGGCATGGCTGGCTGACACGCCTTGATCGTGAGGCGGCAACACCCGCAGCAGATCCATGCGGGTCGGTGATTCGATGCGCAGCACTTCGGCGCCCATGTCCGCCAGCAGCAACGAGGCGAACGGCCCCGGCAACAGTGTCGAGAAATCCAGAACCTTGAGTGATGCCAGTGGACCGAACATGAGCGTTCTCCCTTAACGATGCCCACAGCCTAGGCAGCCGATCGCTTTGCAGCAATCACCTTATACGCCACGTGCAGTGACCGTTACGCTCAATCGCCGGACATGAAAAAACCCGCCGAAGCGGGTTTTTCATTACAACAAGGCTTACTTGGCGTTCGTCGGGGTTGCCCCTTCGACGTGGCCCAAAACATCGTCTTTAGGCTCGTCGGCAATGCCGCGACCGCCCGAGGCCAGCTCCGCTTGCAGCACGTCGGTGTCCAGTTCCTTGACCCACTTGGCCACGACGACAGTGGCAACGGCGTTGCCGATCAGGTTGGTCAGGGCACGGGCTTCGGACATGAAACGGTCGATGCCGAGGATCAGCGCCAGGCCGGCAACCGGCAGGTGGCCCACGGCGGACAGAGTGGCAGCGAGTACGATGAAACCGCTACCGGTCACGCCCGCAGCGCCCTTGGACGACAGCAGCAACACCACCAGCAGGGTGATCTGGTGCGTGATGTCCATGTGGGTGTCGGTGGCCTGGGCAATGAACACCGCGGCCATGGTCAGGTAGATGGCGGTACCGTCGAGGTTGAACGAGTAGCCGGTCGGGATCACCAGGCCTACTACGGATTTCTTCGCGCCCAGACGTTCCATCTTGATCAGCATGCGTGGCAGCACCGACTCCGAAGAGGAAGTGCCCAGCACGATCAGCAGTTCCTCACGGATGTAGCGGATCATTTTCAGAACGCTGAAGCCGTGAACGCGAGCGATACCTCCCAGTACGATCAGGATGAACAGCAAGCAAGTGATATAGAAGCACGCCATCAGTTGACCCAGCTGCACCAGCGAGCCGACACCGTAGGCACCGATGGTGAACGCCATGGCACCGAAGGCACCGATTGGCGCGAGCTTCATGATCATGTTGATGATGTTGAACATCACGTGGGCGAAACGATCGATGAAGTCCAGCAGCGGCTTGCCGTAGGCACCCAGGCGATGCAGGGCGAAACCGAAGATCACCGAGAACATCAGCACTTGCAGGATGTCGCCGGTGGCGAAGGCACCGACGATGGTGGTCGGGATCACGTTCAGCAGGAAGCCGACGACGCTTTGGTCAGCGCCGGCCGCAACATAAGCGGCAACCTTGGAGGCATCCAGGGTGGCGACATCGATGTGCATGCCGTTACCTGGCTGCACGACGTTGACCACGACCAGGCCGACCAGCAGGGCAATGGTCGAAACGATCTCGAAGTACAGCAGCGCATAGCCACCGGTCTTGCCGACCGACTTCATGTTCTGCATGCCGGCGATACCGCTCACAACAGTACAGAAGATGATCGGGGCGATGATCATTTTGATCAGCTTGATGAACCCGTCACCCAACGGTTTAACGGCCACACCGAGCTGTGGATAGTAGTGACCGAGTGCGATACCGATGACAATTGCAACGATCACCTGGAAATACAGGGATTTATACAGTGGCTGACGAGTCGTCATTGCAAAGTTCCTCAAGGGTGCCCGGTGACAACATCCAGCTGTTGCCCGCAACACCGCAATTGCGAACCCTCCTGCACTGGAGGGATTTGTTTTTTCGAGCTGCGCAACGGCAGGCATCTGCACGTTGTATCGCAAGGCCCGTGCCACCTTGCGCAAAATCCCGGCAAGCCTTTTGATATCAGGGGTCGCAGCGATGTCCCTGTCACCGGACGGTTACAATCATGTGGCGGATTTCCGCCCATCCATTAAAAGTCGTCCTGCAATTTGGCGGATATCCGCCCTGTTCACGCCCGCGCTGCACAGCTACCATCCGTCGTTCAACGATCAGAATTGCTGTCATGCGCGAACGCACCATTGCCAGTCATTTCGCCCGCGCCGTCCTGGGCGGTGCGCGTCGGCACGGCTACGACTATTCGGGCCTGCTACAACAACTGGGGATCAGCCCCGAGTTGCTGGACGAGCCCCGGGCGCGCATCGCTCCAGAGCAATTCACCCAACTGATTCAGGCCTTATGGCTGGCGCTGGATGACGAGTACCTGGGATTCGGGCAAGCCCCAAGCAAGCCGGGCAGCTTCGCGATGATGTGCCATGCCGTGATTCACTGCCGCAGCCTGGATAAGGCACTCAATCGTGGCTTATTGTTTTATAGCCTATTCCCCGGGGCTCCGCGTTTGACCCTGAGCCGCGAAGATGAATGGGTCCGCCTCAGCCTCGACGACTCGCAACTTTGGGATCCGGATCATTTTCTCAGCGAAAGCCTGCTGGTGATCTGGCACCGCTTTGGCAGCTGGCTGATCGGCCAGCGCATTCGCCTGGAACAGGCCACGCTCAGCTACCCCCGACCGGAACACGGTGCCGAGTACGACCTGCTGTTTTCCTGCCCGCTCGAGTTTTCCAGCCCCCAGAGCAGCCTGTTGTTTCACAGCCGCTACCTGGCCATGCCGCTGTTGCAGGACGAGCGCACCCTCAAGCATTTCCTCGAGCGCTCCCCCGCCGACCTGCTCTCGCGCCCGGACGATGGCGACAGCTTGAGCAGCCGCTTGCGCCGCCTGCTCAGTCGCGACAGTTCACGCTGGCCCGACCTGGAAACCGTGGCCGCGCAGTTGCACATCAGCCCGCAGACCTTGCGCCGGCATTTGCGGGAAGAGGGTTCGAGCTTTCAGGAATTGAAGGACCAGTTGCGCCGGGACATCGCGATTTATCACCTGAGCCGCGCCGACCTGTCGTTGCAACAGATCACCGAGCAGCTGGGGTTTTCCGAGCCATCGGCGTTCCACCGGGCGTTCAAGAAGTGGACGGGGCTGACGCCGGGGGCTTATCGGGCGCAGGAGAGCTGAGGTTCAAGGCTCAGCTACCCGGTGAACTCTCGGGCCTGCTCGCGATAAAGCCAGTAAAGCCAACATCTAAACCGCCGGGAAGTGAATCCGGAACGCCGCCCCGCCCATCGGTGAGTCGCCCAGGGTCAGCTTGGCGCTGTAGCTTTCGATGATGTCCTTGACCACCGCCAGGCCGATGCCCTGCCCCGGGTGCTGACGATCCAGGCGCTCGCCGCGCTCGAGAATCCGTGCGCGCTGATCCTGTGGTACGCCGGGTCCGTCGTCTTCGACACACAACTCGATGCCGCCGGGGGGTTCGCGCACGCTGATGCGTATTTCGCCCAGGCACAGACGATAGGCGTTTTCCAGCAGGTTGCCCATCATCTCCAATAGAGCGCCCTGCTCGATCGGTACGTAGCACGGGTCGGGCAGGTCGAACGCGACGTGCACGCGCTTGTCGCGATAGACCTTGTCCAGCGTGTCGCACAGGCTTTTCAGCACCGGGTGCAAGCGCACCTGATGACGTACCAGACCGCTTTTGCGCAGGCTGGCGCGCTGCAACTGGTAGCTGATCTGCTGGCTCATGCGCTCGATCTGGGTTTGCAGTACCCAGGCCTGATCACGATCCTCCGGACGCAGGGCCATGTCTTCGCTGACGCCTTGCAACACCGCCAGTGGCGTTTTCAGGCTATGAGCCAGGTCATCGAGGGAATCACGGTAGCGACTGCGCTGTTCACGCTCACTGTGCAGCAACCGATTGAGAGAACCGGTCAGACGCAGCAATTCCCGGGGATGTTCCTCACTGAGGCTTTCGCGGGTGCCACCTTCGATCTGATCCAGTTCCTGGCTCAAGCGCCGCAATGCCTGCAAGCCCCAGGTCAGTCCGATCCACAACAACGCCAACAGCACCAGCAATGCTGCGCCAAAACCCAGATAAAGATTTTCCCGCAGGCCTTCGAGAGTCAGTTCGTACTCACGAACCGGCTGCAGCGCCACGATGCTGAAGGCTGCACTTTTGCCGCCGAGCAACTTGACCTCGACGTCGTAGACGAAGAACTCCTGACCATTTTCTTCGCGGATCCGCGCAAACTCGTTGCCGCGTCCGTCGTAGCGCGGCTTGTAATTGATGTGTTCTTCCCGGGTCGCCTTCGAACGCCAGACCAGATGCCCCTCACGGTCATAGATGTAGCCGAGCAGTCGGCTGTCAGTGAGGTTGAAGCGTTCGTCGGGCAGTTGCGCCGGCATCTGCAGGCTGTTGTTCTCTACCCGGGCGGCAGAGATCAACGTGGTCACGTCCGATGCCAGACGCTGCTCGATGGAGTCTTGCAACGCCAGGCTGAAGGCCCCCTGCATCGCCGGCAGCAACGCCAGCATGAACAACACCGCCAACAGCGTGGCGGCGAGCATCAAGCGGATGCGCAGCGAACGGATCAAGTGCAACGCTCATTGAACAGGTAGCCCAGGCCGCGCACGGTGTCGATCGGTTTGAACCCGCCCGGTCCCTCCAGTTTGCGGCGCAGACGACCAACCAGCACCTCGATCACATTCGGATCACGCTCGTCATCGTCCGGATAGAGCTGCTCCATCAAGCGGTCCTTGGGCACCACTTGCTGATGGTGACGCATCAGATACTCGAGAATGCGGTACTCATACGCGGTCAGTGCCAACGGCTGATCGTCGAGGGACGCCTGCTTGCGGTTCAGGTCCAGCAGCAACGGACCAGCAACGATGGTCGACTGGGTAAAGCCGCTGGAGCGGCGCAGCAAGGCATTCAGGCGAGCCTCCAGTTCTTCGAACTGAAACGGCTTGACCACGTAATCGTC
The DNA here is from genome assembly GCF_034541995.1 of Pseudomonas sp. BIC9C. NCBI lineage: Bacteria > Pseudomonadati > Pseudomonadota > Gammaproteobacteria > Pseudomonadales > Pseudomonadaceae > Pseudomonas > Pseudomonas sp. BIC9C. The sequence continues at coordinate 332,810 of NZ_JAWDGM010000003.1, read as the reverse complement.
GGCACCGGCGGCCAGGCCTTCGACCTTGTCCTGCCAGTTGCCACGCGCGGTGAGGATCAGGATCGGGAAGGTTTTGCCACCTGAGCGCAACTGCCGGATCAGGTCGAGCCCGCTCATGCCCGGCAGACCGAGGTCAATCACCGCCAGGTCAAAGTTGAACTGCGCGGTCTGGTACAGCGCCTCCTCCCCGTTGGCCACAGACTCGACCACGTGGCCGCTCTCCGTCAAGCGGGTTTTCAGGTGATGACGCAGCAGCGCTTCATCTTCGACGACCAGCAGTTTCATAACGTTCTCCCGGGCAAATCAACATCTCCAAAGGCGCAACGTCGCACCTTGATAGCTAACATGGCAACGCCGGATCAGCCCCTCGGGTTGATCCGGCGCAGGCCGCTCGCGAAACGCTTGTCAGAAAGCGTAGTTGGCGGACAGGTAAGTCTGGGCGCTGCTGGTCAGGTCCAGCGACCCCCGCTTGCTGCCACCGCGTTCACTCATCTCGGTGCTGGCGTTGCTGCGCAGGTAACGGTAACCCAGTTCAACCGAGGTGTTCTGCGAAACCTGTTGCAGCACACCCGCCTGGCCACCGATGGCATAGCCGATATCGCTGTCGCGGCTGAAGCCTGGCGACTCCTGAGTCATTTTGGTCAGGCCGGCCGTGGCACCACCGAACAGCTTGGTGCTACCGCCCACCGGGTAAAACAGATCGTAGCTGCCCAGGAGGTTTTCCTGACGCAGTTTAATGCCGTTGTGCGAGCCCGACACATTGTCGTAAGTGGCGTAGTACCGGCCCTTGGTGTTTTGCTGGCCCAGACGGACACCCCAGGTGGTGTCCTTGCCGATCACGCCATCGGCGTTCGGGTGATTCAGGTTGTCGTTCAGGGCGTGGGATTTTTTGACCTTGTCGCTGGTCTGTCCAAGAGTAAGGCTGGCGAAGTTGTCGTTGGACGCGAAGGCTGTGGTACTTGCGCCCAGTACAGTGAATGCCAGAAGCAGTTTTTTGAATCCAGTCATTGGGAGTGTCCTCATGTGCCGTTTGTTTTTTGGGTACGGGGCAAGGTTACGCACCGAGCCCTGAACTCCCCCTGAACGCACTCTGAACCTGGGCTGAACCGCCCCTTCCCGAATGTTTCGACACATTTCAACAGGAGCTCCGACCATGCGCATGTTCTTCGCCATCCTCCTACTGGCCTTGAGCGGGCTCAGCCAGGCCGCCATCCAGACCCGGGAAATCCCCTACCAAAGTGCCGATGGCACGAAGATGATTGGCTACTACGCCTACGACGACGCCCTCAAGGGGCCGCGCCCCGGAGTCGTAGTGGTGCATGAGTTCTGGGGCCTGAACGATTACGCCAAGCGTCGCGCCCGGGATCTCGCCGGCCTGGGCTACAGCGCCCTGGCCATTGACATGTACGGTGACGGCAAAAATACCGAGCACCCCAAAGACGCCATGGCCTTCATGCAAGCCGTGGCAAAAGACAGTGCCGTGTCGAGTGCGAGGTTTCAGGCCGGGCTCGACCTGCTCAAGCAACAACCGCAAACCGATCCGCATAAAATCGCCGCCATCGGCTACTGCTTCGGTGGTGGCGTGGTGCTCAATGCCGCAAGACAGGGCCTGCCATTGGCAGGCGTGGTGAGTTTCCATGGCGCGCTGGCGACCAATACGCCGGCAACGCCAGGCAGCGTCAAGGCGAAGATCCTTGTGGAACACGGGGCACTGGACAGCATCGTCACCCAGGAAAACATCACGGCATTCAAGAGTGAGATGGACAAGGCCGGCGCCGACTACAGACTCGTCAGCCTCGACGGTGCCAGGCACGGTTTCACCAACCCGGATGCCGATCGACTTGGCCATGGCGAACATGGCGGGCCGGACATTGGCTACAACAAGGCTGCGGATGAAAAATCCTGGGCGGACATGCAGGCGTTTTTCAAGAAGATCTTTGGATAACCCTGTCATCTGTGGCGAGGGGGTTGCCCTCGTTGGGTGGCGAAGCCACCCAAGACCTGCAATCGCACTGTGTCAGACAAAGCGCGGTTACAGGATTTACGACTGCTTCGCAGCCGAACGGGGGCAAGCCCCCTCGCCACAAAAACTACCGGCCACTACCCAGCGCCAGGGCAACCCGGCAAAATGCCCGGCATGAACTCCACGCCTGCCCTGCCCGTCTGCTGCACCCCCCTCGATGACCATTGGCCGCTGCCGTTTGTGCTGCCCGATACGGTCCTGTTGAGCACTCACTTCGATAGCACCCGACTGGCCAGTGATGACTTTCAGCGCAGCACTGTGGAGGCGCCGGCGAGCATTCAGCGCTCTGTCGCCAAACGGCAGGCGGAGTTTCTTGCCGGGCGGGTGTGCGCCCGGGCCGCATTACAGCGGCTCGAAGGGTTGAACTTCATTCCGGCCATCGGCGAAGACCGGGCACCGGTCTGGCCTGCCCATATCACCGGTTCGATCACCCATAGCACTGGCCTGGCCGCGGCGATTGTCGCGAACAAAAGCCATTGGCGCGGCCTGGGCATGGATCTGGAAAACCTGCTCAATGCCGAACGGGCCGAACGCCTGGCCGGTGAAATCCTCAATCCGCTGGAGCTACAGCGCATGGCGGCCGGTCAGCACGATCAACGGGCGTTGCTGGTCACCCTGACTTTCTCGGTCAAGGAAAGCCTGTTCAAGGCGCTTTATCCGATCGTTCAGCAACGTTTTTATTTCGAACACGCCGAAGTGCTGGAGTGGCGTGAGTCGGGTGAGGTGCGGTTGCGACTGCTCACGGATCTGTCTCGCGAATGGCGCAACGGCACCGAGCTGGATGCGCAGTTCGGGGTCAGGGATGGGCAGTTGTTGAGTCTGGTCAGCATCAGGGCCTGAGATTTATTGGCGCCTATTCGGGCCCCATCGCGAGCAAGCTCGCTCCCACAGAGATTTGTGGCGTGACATAGATCCAGTGTGGGAGCGAGCTTGCTCGCGATGAGGCCGCAACAGACAACACAAGGCTTAACGCTTCTCCTGATTACGCGGCCAGCTCAGACTGAAGCACGCCCCGCCCAGGCTCTTGCTCTTGCCGATCAACGCGCGCCCGCCGTGCCAATGGATGATGCGTCGCACAATGGACAGGCCTAACCCATGGCCTCCCGAAGCACGGGTGCGGCTGTCGTCGAGACGCAGGAACGGCGTAAAGATCTTCTCCCACGCCGATTCCGGCACCCCCGGCCCGTCATCCTCGATATCCACCCGACATCGCTGCTGCCCCACCTGATAGCTGATGGTCACCCGTGATTGCGCATGGCGCATGGCATTGCTCACCAGATTCTGGATCGCCCGGTGCAGATAACGTGGCTCGGCCTCGACCCAGGCGTCGTCGTTATCGGCCGCCGACAGGCACAACCCGCGCTGTACCGTGACGTCGGCGCGCAACGGCGCCAGCTCTTCAATCACTTGATTGACCAAGGCATCCAGATCGATCCGCTGAAAGTTCAGCGCCGGAGAACCCTGTTCGAGCCGTGCGTAGGTCAGCATCTCGTCGACCAGCCGGTCGAGGTCCTCGATGTCGTGGTCCATGCCCTGGCAGTATTTTTCCAGGGCTTGTGGCGTAGTGGCCGAGCCGATCATCTCCAGGCCAAAGCGCAGGCGTGCCACCGGCGTGCGCAATTCGTGGGACACCGCGCGCACCAGTTCGCGCTGGATCGCCAGCAACTGTTGCAAGTGTTCGGCCATGCCATTGAAGGCCGAGGCCAGGCGCCCCACGGAATCCGCGCCGCGCGCCGGCACGCGGGTTTCCAGGCTGCCCTTGGCGATGCGCGTGGCCGCGGCCTCCAGGCCACGCAAGCGGCGCTCGAGCTGACGTACCAGCAGATAAACGATCAGGCCGATCAGTGTCAGGCCCAGCGCGGCGATCAGCACCAGCCATTCCGGGGGATAAGGATTCATCTGGTACAACGGACCGATTTCCAGGACCCACGGCGTGCCGACCATGCCGGCAAACACCCGGATCGAATCGCCCCCCTTGCCCAGCGCCATCACAGTGTCGCCCTCGGACACCCGACGGCTCTGGTCTTCGTCCATGTCCGCCTCGTCAACCGTGACCAGGCGCAGGTCGAAGCCGAAGCCCTTGCTTTCCTTCAATTGCGCCAGACGCAAGGGCTGGTCGGCTACCGGGGTCCGCACCAGTTCATCGGTCAACAGGTAGATGGTCGCCCGGGCCAGTTGCTCGCTGATCTGCTGCACTTCCCCGGTGAGCATCAACTGCTCCTTGTCGCTGACCAGCTTGTACACCTTCGCCGCGTGCGGCCCGGTCTGCTCCACCAATGCCTGGCCGCGCAACACACGAGTACGCTGGGTAAGGTCGAGGTCAGTCTCGGTAAAGGTTTTCAGCGCCAGCGGAATGCCCAGCAGCCGCTCCCACACCAGCAAGGCCCGGTGGCGCTCGGTCTGGTTCATCGGTTGCAGGTTGTCGGCCATCAGCGAAAACGTGCCGTGGGCCAGGCGTTCGCGGTATTGCTCGCTACGCACCTGATTGAGCAGGTGCAACGCCAGCACGCCGAGCACCGCCACCAGAATCAGCGCGGCGCACATGCCGCCATAGATGCGCAGGAAGATCGAGTTCACAGGGTCTGGTCTACGCAAGCCTCGGGAACGAACAAATAGCCTTTGCTGCGCACGGTCTTGATCAGCCGTGGATGCTCAGGATCATCGCCGATCTTCGGGCGGATGCGCGAGATGCGCACATCGATGGAGCGGTCCTGACCGTCATAGCCGATGCCTCGCAGTGCGGTAAAGATCTCTTCCCGGGAGAGAATGCGCCCGGCATTGGCCACCAATAGCCAGAGCAAGTCGAATTCGGCGCTGGTCAGCTCGATGCCGTTGCCCTGCAACCAGGCTTCGCGCAAGGCGTTGTCGACGATCAACGGGCCGAACTGTAGACGCCGCTGTTTTTCCGGGGTGACTTCGGGCGTTTCACTGCGACGCAGCAAGGCCTGGATGCGCGCCAGCAGCAGACGCGGGCGTACCGGTTTGCACACGTAGTCGTCAGCCCCCAGGTCCAGGCCGAGAATCTGGTCAGCGTCATCGGTGCGGGCGGTGAGCATCAGGATCGGGCCGTCAAATCGGGCGCGGACCTTGCGGCAAATGCTCAGGCCATCTTCACCGGGGAGCATCAGGTCGAGGATCACCAGGTCCGGTTGCTCCTTGATGATGCGGTTCGCAGCGAGCGCACCATCGCCTTCGATCGATACACGCAGGCCATTGGCTTCCAGGTAATCGCGGGTCAGTTCGGCCAGTCGCTGGTCGTCCTCCACAATCAATACCTGCCAGGCTTCTTGCTCCACGGGTGACCTCTGCTTGCCAAAAACACTGATAAGGAAGGATCCACCCGTCTTTTTGTAATGATTCGGGAGGATAAATATGTATACACGCTGGGCCGATTGTATAAACGCCGCCCGTCGAGAACACAAGCGGGTAAATGCGTTCGGACAACAGGGTTTTTTGTGATAGGGTTCGCGCCCTTAAAAATCCGATCGACCGATTTCGATCGTAGAAAATCGCTGAAAAAAGGTCCGGTCCAGCAGTGTCGCGGCCTACACGCCGGTTCCCTCTTTCACACACAATTTACGCACAGGTTTATCCACAGGTAGTACGTTGCAATCCCCCCCTAAAACGCATTATCTTGTAGCCCGGCGCTAAAAAAACCCTAGATATGGGGTTTTGCGCAAAAAACCAAACACAAACCAGACACCAATTTCAAGCGCTATTATTGCCTCTGTCCGGTTGAACCAAACGTATTTTCGAAAGACCAAACCGCGCGTGCGGATGGCTACTGTATTTCGGCCCCGAGTGGTGAAAACGGTACGGGTGTTGCAGTCCCGACTGTCACCTGCAATGGACCCCGGTTTCAGGCTCAAGGCGTGAGACCAAAGACTTCGGCATGGAAGCGGCGCCCGATAAAGCCCCCTTCCTACTGTCCCGAAGTTGTTATGCCCGGCGCTCGCCGGTTGTAGTGCTTCTGGACGGAACGGTGGGCACCGTAATGGTGCCCAAACAAACATAGAGAATGTGGAGACACTCCCCCATGCAAACCGACACAACTCGCGAGAACCCGCAGGGCACCTTGCCGCAGGCCGCTGATTCGAATTCGGATCTGTCCGCCACCGCGCCTGGCCAACTGCGCGTGATCAAGCGTAACGGCACTGTCGTTCCCTACACCGATGACAAAATCACCGTCGCCATCACCAAAGCGTTTCTCGCAGTTGAGGGCGGCACCGCTGCCGCTTCGTCGCGAATCCACGACACCGTTGCCCGCCTGACCGAACAGGTCACCGCGACCTTCAAGCGTCGCATGCCATCGGGCGGCACCATCCACATCGAAGAAATCCAGGACCAGGTCGAACTGGCTCTGATGCGTGCCGGCGAGCAGAAAGTGGCTCGCGACTACGTGATCTACCGTGATGCCCGTTCCAAGGAACGTGCCGTGCGTGCGCCGGCCGAGGAAGCGGTCAACGCTCATCCGTCGATCCGCATCACCCGTGCCGACGGCAGCCTGGCGCCGCTGGACATGGGCCGCCTGAACACCATCGTCACCGAAGCGTGCGAAGGCCTGGAAGAAGTCGACGGCGACCTGATCCAGCGCGAAACCCTGAAGAACCTGTACGACGGCGTGGCCCTGAACGACGTCAACACCGCCCTGGTGATGACTGCCCGTACCCTGGTTGAACGCGAGCCGAACTACTCGTTCGTGACCGCGCGCCTGCTGATGGACACCCTGCGTGCCGAAGGCCTGGGCTTCCTCGGTGTGGCCGAGAGCGCCACTCACCACGAAATGGCCGACCTGTACGCCAAGGCACTGCCGGCCTACGTCGCCAAAGGTATCGAGTTCGAACTGCTGAACCCTGTGCTGGCCGAATTCGACCTGGAAAAACTGGGCAAGGCGATCAACCACGAGCGCGACCAGCAGTTCACCTACCTGGGCCTGCAGACCCTGTACGACCGCTACTTCATCCACAAGGATGGCGTGCGTTTCGAACTGCCGCAGATCTTCTTCATGCGTGTGGCCATGGGCCTGGCGATCGAAGAGAAAGCCCGTGAAGACCGTGCCATCGAGTTCTACAACCTGTTGTCGTCCTTCGACTACATGGCGTCGACCCCGACCCTGTTCAACGCCGGCACCCTGCGTCCACAGCTGTCGAGTTGCTACCTGACCACCGTTCCGGATGACCTGTCGGGCATCTACCACGCGATCCACGACAACGCCATGCTGTCGAAATTCGCAGGCGGCCTGGGCAACGACTGGACCCCGGTTCGTGCGCTGGGTTCGTACATCAAGGGCACCAACGGCAAATCCCAGGGTGTCGTGCCGTTCCTGAAAGTGGTCAACGACACCGCCGTTGCAGTGAACCAGGGTGGCAAGCGCAAAGGCGCTGTCTGTGCCTACCTGGAAACCTGGCACATGGACATCGAAGAGTTCATCGAGCTGCGCAAGAACACCGGTGATGATCGTCGTCGTACCCACGACATGAACACCGCCAACTGGATCCCTGACCTGTTCATGAAGCGCGTCTTCGATGACGGCAAGTGGACCCTGTTCTCGCCGTCCGAAGTGCCGGACCTGCACGACCTGACCGGCAAGGCCTTCGAAGAGCGCTACGAGTACTACGAAGCGCTGACCGAGTACCCGGGCAAGATCAAGCTGTTCAAGACCATCCAGGCCAAAGACCTGTGGCGCAAGATGCTGTCCATGCTGTTCGAAACCGGCCACCCATGGCTGACTTTCAAAGACCCGTGCAACCTGCGCAGCCCGCAGCAGCACGTTGGCGTGGTCCATAGCTCGAACCTGTGCACCGAGATCACCTTGAACACCAACAAGGACGAGATCGCCGTTTGCAACCTGGGCTCGATCAACCTGCCGAACCACATCGTCGACGGCAAGCTGGACACCGCCAAGCTGCAACGCACCGTGAACACTGCCGTGCGCATGCTCGACAACGTGATCGACATCAACTACTACTCGGTGCCGCAAGCGAAGAACTCCAACTTCAAGCACCGTCCGGTCGGCCTGGGCATCATGGGCTTCCAGGACGCGCTGTACCTGCAGCACATCCCTTACGGCTCCGACGCTGCCGTCGAGTTTGCCGACAAGTCGATGGAAGCGGTCAGCTACTACGCGATCCAGGCTTCCTGCGACCTGGCCGACGAGCGCGGCTCGTACGAGACGTTCCAGGGTTCGCTGTGGTCCAAAGGCATCCTGCCGCTGGATTCGCAACAGATCCTGATCGAGGCTCGCGGCCAGAAGTACATCGATGTCGACCTGAACGAATCCCTGGACTGGGCACCGGTTCGCGCCCGTGTACAGAAAGGCATTCGTAACTCGAACATCATGGCCATCGCACCGACCGCGACCATCGCCAACATCACCGGCGTGTCGCAGTCGATCGAACCGACCTACCAGAACCTGTATGTGAAATCGAACCTGTCGGGCGAATTCACCGTGATCAACCCGTACCTGGTTCGCGACCTGAAGGCTCGCGATCTGTGGGACTCGGTCATGATCAACGACCTGAAGTACTACGACGGTTCGGTGCAGCAGATCGAGCGCATCCCGCAAGAACTCAAAGAGCTCTACGCGACTGCATTCGAAGTGGACACCAAGTGGATCGTCGACGCCGCCAGCCGTCGTCAGAAGTGGATCGACCAGGCTCAGTCGCTGAACCTGTACATCGCCGGCGCTTCGGGCAAGAAGCTGGACGTGACCTACCGCATGGCCTGGTACCGTGGTCTGAAGACCACTTACTACCTCCGTGCCCTGGCTGCGACCAGCACCGAGAAGTCGACCATCAACACCGGCAAGCTGAACGCTGTTTCCAGCGGCGGCAACCACGGTGAAGATTCGGTCCTGGCAGCGCCAGCCGGCCCTGCTCCAGTGCCGAAGGCTTGCGCCATCGACGAGCCGGATTGCGAAGCTTGCCAATAAGCTGAGCCAGTAAGCGTCGCAAGACGCTTACTCGAAACCCCCGATCAGCCTCTGGCGGGTCGGGGGTTTTCTTTTGCCGTGTAGGAGCGAGCTTGCTCCGGGCGGCGATCCGACGATGGTCTTGAGGGCGCCGCGTGAATCCAGACAGCACGTGTTATCGTTAACGACCATCGCGAGCAGGCTCGAGATGGCGTCGGCTCAAGCAACAAAAATCGCCGGATCTACTCCCGCGACTCAACCCCCAACTCATCCCACACCGACTCGGCCAGGTGGAACGTCGCATTGGCTGCCGGAATCCCGCAATAGATCGCGCTCTGCATGATCACTTCCTTGATCTCGCCACGGCTGACACCGTTGTTGGCCGCTGCGCGCAGGTGCAGTTTGAGTTCACCCTCGCGATTCATGCCGATCAGCATGGCGATGGTGATCAGGCTGCGGGTATGGCGCGGCAGGCCCTCGCGGGTCCAGATGTCGCCCCAGGCGTGGCGGGTGATCATCTCCTGAAACTCCGAGTTGAACTCGGTCAGGGTGGTCAGGCTGCGGTCGACATGAGCGTCGCCCAGTACCGCGCGACGGACTTTCATGCCTTCGTCGTAACGTTGTTTCTCGTCCACGGAATTCCCCTCAACGAGCCAGCAGGAACGCCAGTACGCGTTCGCTGAAATCAGCGCCGGCCTGCACGTTGGACAGGTGCGCAGCATAGAACTCGGCGTATTCGGCGCCCTGCACATGCTCCTGAATGAAATGCCCGCCGGATGGCGGCGTGACCGCGTCTTCTGTACCGGCAACCACCAGCAGCGGCACCTTGATCGAAGACAATCGATCGCGGAAATCCGCATCGCGCACGGCTGCACAGTTGGCCGCATAACCTTCAGGCGAAGTCGCCGCCAGCATGTCGGTAATCTGCTTGGCCGCCGCCGGGTTGGCCTCGGAGAAATCCGGGGTGAACCAGCGGGCAATCGATGCATCGCGCAGGGCAACCATGGCCGCCTGACCATCACGCAGCACCATTTCGATACGCGGGTCCCATACCGATGGATCGCCGATTTTCGCCGCGGTATTGCACACCACCAGCTTGTTCAGGCGCTCGCCAGCATTGATCCCCAGCCACTGGCCGATCAGCCCGCCCATGGACAGACCGCAGAAATGCGCGCGCTCAATGTGCAAGGCATCCAGCAGCGCCAGCACGTCGCGGCCCAGTTGCTCGATGCTGTAGGGCCCCGGTGTCACCAGCGATTGGCCATGACCGCGGGTGTCGAATCGCAACACGCGAAAATGTTCGGAGAACGCCGGGACTTGCGCATCCCACATGTGCAGGTCCGTGCCCAGGGAGTTGGACAACACCAGCACCGGCGCATCGACCGGTCCATCGAGTTGGTAATGCAGTTCGCCCTCGGCGAGTTGTACAAAAGCCACAGCAGTCTCCTTCAGGCAGTCAATGCAGAATGTTCAGCCACCGCCCGCTCGACCCAGGCATGGGCCTGGCCGAGGTAATGGGCGGGGTCCAGCAGATGATCGAGTTCTTCAGCCGACAGTTCGGCCGTTACTTGCGGTTCGTCGCCGAGGACCGCACGCAGGTGACGTTGTTCGGCCACGGCGCGTTTGCAGCATTGCTCCAGCAGATGATGCGCGGTGTCGCGCCCAACCCGTTGCGCCAGGACGATGCTCACCGCTTCGGCGAGCACCAGGCCCTGGGTCAAATCGAGGTTACGAGCCATGCGCCCGGCATCCACTTCCAGGCCTTGGGCGATCAACAACGCCTGCTGCAGGCTGCCCGACACCAGGCAGCAAATCTCCGGCAGGGTTTCCCACTCGGCATGCCACAGGCCGAGGCTGCGCTCGTGTTCCTGGGGCATGGCGCTGAACAGCGTCGAAAGCAGACCGGGCACGCGGGTCGCCGCGCCGATCAGCACCGCCGCGCCCACTGGATTGCGCTTGTGCGGCATGGTCGAGGAACCGCCCTTGCCCGGCGCCGAGGGTTCGAACACTTCGGCGGCCTCGGTTTGCATCAGCAGGCTGATGTCGCGACCGAGCTTGCCGAGACTGCCGGCGATCAGGCCGAGTACCGCAGCGAACTCCACCACGCGGTCACGCTGGGTATGCCATGGCTGATCGGGCAAGGTCAGTTGCAGTTCTTCGGCCAGCGCCCGGGCAATCGGCATGGCCTGTTCCCCTAAGGCCGCCAGGGTCCCGGAAGCACCGCCGAATTGCAGCACCAGCAGCCGTGGCTTGAGTTCAGCCAGGCGTTGGCGACTGCGCGTCACCGCTCCCAGCCAGCCGGCGATTTTCATGCCGAGGGTGACGGGCGTTGCGTGTTGCAACCAGGTGCGACCGGCCAGCGGCGTGGCCGCATAACGTTGGGCCTGCGTCGCAAGGGTCTGGCCCAGTTGCGCCAGATCGCTTTCGATCAGTGCCAGTGCACGGCGCAGTTGCAGCACCAGGCCGCTGTCCATCACATCCTGACTGGTCGCGCCCAGATGCACGTAACGTTCGGCCTCGACATCGGTGGCCGCGATCTGCTTGCCCAGCGCCTTGACCAAGGGAATCGCCGAGTTACCCGCCGTGGCAATCGCCTCGCCCAACGCCGCAAAGTCGTAAAGTCCGGCGCTGCAAGCCGCTTCAATCGGCGTGACAGCACTCGACGGAATCAACCCGACCCGCGCTTCGGCCCGGGCCAGTGCCGCTTCGAAATCAAGCATGGCCTGGACCCGGCCCTGATCGCAAAACACGTCGCGCATATCGCGGGCAGTGAAATAGGCATCGAACAATTGATTGCCCGGTCGCTGGTTCATAAACAATTCCTGGAGGCGCGGGCCACTAAGGCCCGCGCAAAAAGATCAAAGGTCGTGATGCAGGTACGCGGCCTGTTTCGGCAGACGCAGGCTGAACAGGAACGCCACCGCCATCATCACCGTGACGTACCAGTAAAAGGAGTTTTCCATCCCCCCAGCCTTGAGGCTCAAGGCCACGTATTCAGCCGAACCGCCGAAGATCGCATTCGCCACCGCATACGCCAGGCCGACACCCAGTGCACGCACCTCTGGCGGGAACATCTCGGCTTTCACCAGGCCACTGATGGAGGTGTAGAAACTGACGATCGCCAGCGCCAGGGTAATCAACACAAAGGCCAGGAACGGACTGCCGACACTTTTCAGGCTCAACAGGATCGGTACGGTGAACAGTGTGCCGAGGGCGCCGAACCAGAGCATCGAGTTACGCCGGCCGATCTTGTCGGCGAGCATGCCGAAAACCGGTTGCATGCACATATAGAGGAACAGCGCGCCGGTCATGATGTAGCTGGCGGTCTTGGCCGGCATGCCGGCGGTGTGCACCAGGTACTTCTGCATGTACGTGGTGGAGGTGTAGAAAATCAGCGAACCACCGGCGGTGTAACCCAGTACGGTGATGAACGCGGCTTTATGGTCGCGGAACAGTGCGCTGATACTGCCGGCGTCCTTGTTCGCGCGCATTTCCTTGCTGGTGGTTTCTTTCAGCGAACGACGCAGATAAAGCGACACGAGCGCCGCCATGGCCCCCACCACGAATGGAATTCGCCAACCGTAGGCACGCAACTCGTCTTCACTGAGGAACTGTTGCAGGATCACCACGACCAATACCGCCAGCAGTTGCCCGCCAATCAGCGTCACGTACTGGAACGAAGCGAAGAAACCGCGCTGCCCCTTGAGGGCGACTTCACTCATGTAGGTGGCAGTGGTGCCGTACTCGCCACCGACCGACAGGCCCTGGAGCAAACGCGCAAACAGCAACAGGATCGGCGCCCAGATTCCGATGCTGCTGTAGGTCGGCAGGCACGCGATCAGCAACGAGCCGAAGCACATCATCAGAATCGAGATCAACATCGAATTCTTGCGCCCGTGCCTGTCTGCCAACCGACCGAAAATCCAGCCGCCGATCGGCCGCATCAGGAACCCGGCGGCAAACACGCCCGCGGTATTGACCAACTGCACCGTGGGGTTGTCGGACGGGAAAAAAGCCGAGGCGAAATAGAGCGCACTAAAGGCGTAGACATAGAAGTCGAACCATTCGACCAGGTTGCCGGACGAGGCGCCGACAATGGCAAAGATCCGTTTTCTGCGCTCTTCGCCGGTATACAGCGCGGGTGTAGCGGTTGGCGTTGTCATTGTTTTTCACTCAATGGGGACAGTGAGAGTCTAGACACACTTTGCAACAGTCCCGTTCCACAGATGGATCGGTCATGCAGATCCCTTGTAGGAGCGAGCCTGCTCGCGATGGACGCCAACGATAACGCGGGCTGTCTGAATGCCCGCGTTGCCCAGACCTTTTTCGCGAGCAAGCTCGCTCCTACAAGGGTTTGGGTGTTCTCAATAATCGAAAAACACCGTCTCGGCATCGGTACCCTGCAGAATTACATTCCACTGGTACACACCGCTCGCATCCTTCTTCGCCAACAAAGTACCCCGACGCTCGGCCGGCACGCACTCCAGCAGCGGATCGTTCACATTCGCCGCCTCGCCCTCAAAGTAAATCCGTGTCAGCAGGTGCTTCACCAAGCCACGGGCAAACACCAGCACCACCAGGTGCGGTGCCTGAGTCGTGCCTTTGAGCCCCTCGACCGTACCCGGCTTGATGGTGGTGAAGCGAAAGCGTCCTTCGGCATCCACCGGCACCCGACCAAAGCCTTCGAAATTCGGGTCCAGGGGTTTGCCCTGGTCGTCTTCGGGGTGGTCATACTTGCCGGCGGCGTTGGCCTGCCAGACTTCCAGCATCGCGTCGTTGACGATGTCGCCATTGCCGTCGACCACTTGCCCGGTGATCGCCACGCGCTCGCCCAGGGTTTGTTCGACGGTCAGGTTTTCGCGGTTCAGCCAGGTCAGGCCGATGTGGTAGTACGGCCCGACGGTGTGGGACGTGGTCGCAGTCAGCGTCATCTTATTTCTCCATCGGCGTGGCGTCACGGCCGCGCAATACGATGTCCCAGCGATAACCGAGGGCATAGGAAGGGATGGTTTTTTCCAGATCGAACGTGGCGATCAAACGCTCTTTGGCGCGGGTGTCGGGCACGCAGTTGTAGATCGGGTCATACGCCAGCAGCGGGTCACCCGGGAAATACATCTGCGTCACCAGGCGCGTCAGGATGCTCGGCCCGAACAGCGAGAAGTGGATGTGCGCCGGGCGCCACGCGTTGTGGTGGTTACCCCATGGATAAGCGCCGGGCTTGATGGTCTGGAACTGATACCAGCCATCGGCGTCGGTCACGGTGCGGCCGGTGCCGGTGAAATTCGGGTCCAGCGGCGCGTCGTGCAAGTCGCGAGCATGGGCGTAGCGACCGGCGGCATTGGCCTGCCAGATCTCTACCAGAATCCCCGGCATCGGCAGACCGTTTTCATCCAGTACACGGCCGTGAATGATGATGCGCTCACCCTGTGGCTGCCCCTCATGCTGGGCGGTCAGGTCGTTATCCTTCTCGTTAACACGCTCGGCGCCGATGGTCGGCCCGGTGATTTCCGACAACGAATGGGGAAGAAACACCAACGGCTTGGACGGCGAACGCAGATTGGTGGATTGATAGGTCGGGTGCAGGTATTCCGGCTGAGTGCCCGCCTGCGGGCGACGGTATCCAGGCTTGTCAGTCATTACACTTTCCTCAATTCTTGTTAGCCGACGGGGCGTGTCAGACACGTTCGATCGCCAAGGCCAGACCCTGGCCGACGCCGACGCACATGGTCGCCAGACCTTTCTTGCCACCGGTTTTTTCCAGCTGATGCAACGCGGTCAACACCAGTCGCGCGCCAGTCATGCCCAATGGATGACCCAAGGCAATCGCTCCACCGTTCGGGTTGACCTGGGCCGCGTCATCCGCGATCCCCAGTTCACGCAGCACCGCCAGGCCCTGGCTGGCGAAGGCTTCGTTGAGTTCGATCACGTCGAAATCGCTGACCGCCACACCGAGGCGTTCGGTCAACTTGCGCACCGCCGGCATCGGGCCGATGCCCATCACTCGAGGAGCGACACCGGCACTAGCCATGCCCAGCACTTTGGCGCGGGTGGTCAGGCCGTGTTTCTTCACGGCTTCGGCCGAGGCCAGGATCAGCGCCGCCGCGCCATCGTTCACTCCGGAGGCGTTGCCGGCGGTGACGGTTTTGTCGGGGCCATTGACCGGTTTGAGTTTGGTCAGGGCTTCCAGGGTGGTGTCGGCGCGAGGATGCTCGTCCTGACTGACCACGGTTTCACCTTTCTTGTGGGTAATGCGCACTTCGACGATTTCTTCGGCGAAAAAGCCTGCGGCTTGTGCGACGGCGGTGCGCTGCTGACTGCGCAGGGCGAATGCATCCTGATCCTCGCGGGACACTTCGTAGTCGTCGGCAACGTTGTCACCGGTCTGCGGCATTGCGTCCACCCCGTATTGGGCTTTCATCAATGGGTTGATGAAGCGCCAGCCGATGGTGGTGTCTTCCAGCTTCATGTTGCGCGAGAACGCGGCATCAGCCTTGCCCATCACGAACGGCGCACGGGACATCGACTCGACGCCGCCGGCAATCGCCAGTTCCATCTCGCCACTGGCAATAGCGCGAAACGCGGTGCCGATGGCATCCATGCCCGAAGCGCAGAGACGATTGAGGGTCACGCCGGGAATGGTTTCCGGCAGGCCTGCCAGCAACAGCGCCATGCGCGCCACGTTGCGGTTGTCTTCACCGGCCTGGTTGGCGCAGCCGAGGAACACTTCGTCCACCGCGCTCCAGTCCACCGATGGGTTGCGCTCCATCAAGGCTTTGATCGGCACGGCGGCCAGGTCGTCGGCACGCACTGTCGACAGGCCACCGCCGAAACGGCCGATGGGAGTACGAATCGCGTCGCAGATATAAACGTCACGCATCACGCTTCTCCGGGGCTTGGCCGTGGGCGGCAGCGGTACGGGCTTCGAGATCACGCAGCGCGGTCAGTTCGACCTCGGTCGGCTCGGCGGTTTGCTCAACATTGTCGGCAAAACGGATTGCCCAACCGGTGGCGGCGACCACTTGCTCGCGGGTCACGCCCGGGTGCAGTGCGGTGACCACGAATTCGTGGGTACCCTCTTCCGGCTCCATGATGCACAGATCGGTGATGATCCCGACTGGCCCTGCGCCCGGCAGACCGAGACGCTTGCGCGAATCGCCACCCTCGCCGTGGCCGACCGAGGTAATGAAGTCGAGTTTGTCGACAAAAGAGCGCGCCGACTGCTTGAGGATAATCAACACGCTCTTGGCGGAGCCGGCAATTTCCGGCGCGCCGCCGGCACCTGGCAGACGCACTTTCGGCGCGTGGTAATCGCCGACCACGGTGGTGTTGATGTTGCCGAAACGGTCGACCTGCGCCGCGCCGAGGAAGCCAACATCGATGCGTCCGCCCTGCAGCCAGTAACGAAAAATCTCGCCGGTCGGAACCACGGTGTCGGCGGTTTCCGCCAACTCACCGTCACCGATCGACAATGGCAGTACGCTCGGCTTGGCACCGATCGGACCCGATTCGTAGATCAGCACCACATCCGGAGAGGACGTCAGGCGCGCCAGGTTGGCCGCTTTCGACGGCAGGCCGATACCGACGAAGCACACCGAACCGTTCTTCAAACGGCGAGCGGCGGCGACGGTCATCATTTCATTGGTGGTGTAATTCATTACTTCGCCTCCGAAGCGGCGGCCAGTTTGGCCTGGAACTCGCTGAAGTCAGCGCTGCCGTGGATGTATTCGTTGATCCACGCGGTGAAGGTTTCACGGTCGCGGGCAATCGGATCCCAGGCCTGGTAGAAACGGTTGTCGCGCTCGGTGTAACCGTGGGCGTAGGACGGATGTGCACCACCAGGTACGTGGCAAACCGCGCTCAAGGCCCAGGTGGGCAGCACGCAAGCGTTCATTGGCGCATTGAGGTCGTCGACGATCTCTTCAACAGTGACAATGCAGCGCTTGGCGGCCAATGCGGCTTCTTTCTGCACGCCGAGGATGCCCCAGAGCAGCACGTTGCCCTTGCGGTCGGCTTTCTGTGCGTGAATCACGGTGATGTCCGGGCGCACCGAAGGCACCGCGGCCAGCACTTCGCCTGTGAACGGGCAGGTCACCGATTTGATCAGCGGGTTGACCTTCGGCAAATCGGAACCGGCGTAGGCACGCAAGACTGCGAACGGCAGGCCGGAAGCGCCGGCGACGTAGGCATTGGCCAGGTCGGCATGGCTGTGTTCTTCGATTTCCAGCGCATGCGGCCACTGTTTCTCCACAGCGTCACGCAGGCGATGCAGGGAGCCGACACCCGGGTTGCCGCCCCAGGAGAAAATCAGCTTGCGGGCACAACCGGCACCGATCAACTGGTCGTAGATCAAGTCAGGGGTCATCCGCACCAGGGTCAGGTCTTTCTTGCCCTGGCGAATGATTTCGTGACCCGCCGCCGTCGGGATCAGGTGGGTAAAGCCTTCGAGCGCGACCGTATCGCCGTCGTTTACGAATTGCTTCACCGCGTCGTGCAGCGAAAGGATTTCAGCCATTGGGGCAGGCTCCCGTTTGTTGTTAACCGACAGTGGAAGAAGGCGCCGATGCGCAGCGCCGGAATGACTGAAGGTTAAGCTTCTGAAAAACGCCAAACAATCCGATAATCGACTAAGCGTTCGATTATCGAACACATTGTTGTCTGGCTACCTATCCCCAAAAGCTTCGTCGGAACGCCGCCCGGAGCAGGCCTCGCTCCCACAAGGATCACACTGAACCCTGTGGGAGCGAGCCCTGCTCGCGAAGAGGCCATCTACATCACACGAGATTCCGGATCAGGCTGTCAGGTCGCATCCGCATGACTGACCATGCCCTTGATCACCACCGCCGTGGTCGCCAGCGCCGCCGGTATCACCAGCGCCGTCAGCACTTGCTCGAAATTCCAGCCCAACCCCAGCAGCGTCGCCCCCATCCACGCCCCGAGGATGGCGCCGAAGCGACCGATCCCGAGCATCCACGACACCCCGGTGGCCCGCCCCTGAGTCGGATAAAACCGCGCAGCCAGCGACGGCATTGCCGATTGCGCACCGTTGACACACATTCCGGCCACCAGCACCAGCGTCGCCAGCAGCGCGATATTGCCCAGGCTCTGCCCTACCGCATAGGCAAACACCCCGGCCAGCAGGTAGAAAGTGCCGATGACTTTGTGCGGGTTGAAGCGGTCCATCGCCCAGCCCACGCCCACCGCACTCAACACGCCACCGAACTGGAACAGCGCGCCGATGAAGGCGGCCTGCTCCATGCTCGCACCACTGTCACGCATCAGCGTCGGCAGCCAACTGGTCAGCAGGTAAACGATCACCAGGCCCATGAAGTAGGTCAGCCACAACAGCAAGGTGCCGACGCTGTAGGTGCCGGAGAAGATCACCGCGAACACATTGCGCGCCTTCACGGTTTTCTGTTCCGGCACGCTGAAACTGGATGCCTGGGCCACCACCATCGGGTCAATTGGCGCCAGTGCCCTGCGCACTTTGTCTGTATCGCGGTTACGCACCACCAGGTAACGCGCCGACTCCGGCAGCCAGAGCAGCAAAACGACGGCGAGGATCAGCGGCAGAACTCCGCCGATCAGCAGCAGGCTGTGCCAGCCAAAGGTCGGAATGAGCTTGGCCGAGATAAATCCGCCGCCGGCCATGCCGAGGTTGAAACCGCAGAACATGCTGGTCACCAGCAGCGACTTCTTGCGCTCCGGGGTGTATTCCGACAGCAGGGTCGTGGCATTCGGCATGCCGGCGCCCAAACCCAGGCCGGTCAGGAAGCGCAACACCAGCAACTGATCGACATTGCTGCTGTAGGCCGAGGCCAGGCTGAAGGCGCCGAACAAAAGCACCGCCCCGACCAGTACGACTTTTCGCCCGAAGCGGTCAGCCAAAGGACCGGAGCCCAGCGCACCGAAGACCATGCCGATCAAGGCTGCGCTCATTACCGGGCCAAGACTGGCGCGATCGATCCCCCAATCCTGTGACAGCGCCGGCGCGATGAAGCCCATGGCCGCGGTATCGAGGCCGTCGAGAAAGACAATCAGAAAACACAGGATCACCACCCGCCACTGGTAGCGCGAAATGGGTTGAGCGTTGATGAAGGACTGCACGTCGAGGCAATTACCTACAGCAGACTGAGGCTGGTTCATTATTTTTATTCCGTGGATCACAGTCGAAAAGGTGCCAGCCGGGGCTGACGCAGCCGCGACAGTAATGATCCACAGGAAACAGCGTCAATTCGCCAAACGCGACTCTGTGCGTTTATCGAACAGCTTAGGAGAACAACTGGGTACTCAGGTCGCGACTGGCACTCAGCAGGCCAGGCAGAAAACGCTGTTCCAGCTCATTGCGGCTGACTCGCCCGGCGTGAGTGCTGACATTGAGGGCCGCGACCACCTGGCCGGACGCGTCATACACCGGGACGGCAATCGAACGCAGCCCTTGCTCAAGCTCCTGGTCGACGATGCACCAGCCTTGCTGTCGCACCTCTTGCAGGCATTCGAGCAGTGCCTCGGGGGTATGAATCGTACGGCTGGTCTTGGCCTGCAGTTCCGCGTGTTCGAGGTATTCGCCCAGCGAAGTGTCATCCAGCGCGGCCAGCAGTATCCGCCCCATCGACGTGCAATAGGCCGGCAGGCGCCCGCCCACCGACAGGTCAACCGAAATCAGGCGCTGGGTGGTCGCGGAGCGGGCAATGTACAGAATGTCATCACCTTCCAGCGTGGCCATGTTGCAGGCCTCGTGCAGTTGCTCGCTCATGCGGTCCAGGTAAGGCTGGGCGGAAACCGCCAGCGGCGTCGACGACACATAGGCATGGCCGAGGGTCAGCACTTTGGGCAGCAGCGAATAGGTGCGGCCGTCGGTGGTGGCGTAGCCGAGCTTGATCAGGGTGTGCAGGCAACGTCGCACGGCGGCGCGGGGAATTTCCGTGCGGTGACTGATCTGGGCGATGGTCAGGTGCCGCTTGCGCTCCTGAAACGCTTGCACCACGGCCAGGCCACGGGCCAGGGAGGTCATGAAATCCGGGTCGCCGGTCAGTGCCTGGATCCGTTTGGCCGGTGAGGCAACGATGGGTGGAGCCACTGAAGCGAAGGAATTGCGCATTTGATCGTTCATATAAGGTCCTTTTACCCACTCGGATCAGTGACTATTACAAAGGGCTGCCGCCTGGCACTCAAGCCCGGCTCGCCATCTCCGGGCGATTATCGAACGCTCGACCGATAATCGCAATCCACCGTGCCAATCACCCGATCCGCTGATGTCTGGTTTTTCGCGGACTCACGAACCTCTGTTTACATCGACTCGACACAGGACTTAATGAGGCAATCCAAGTACCGTAACTTGTTCGAATTAACGGCATCAGAAAGGCATCTCGGCAACGTGGTATCACTCGACGTTCCAGTTAATCGCAAGTTTTGAGCAACAAAACGGTCACACACCAGGATTCACTTTTAACTCTTTGGAGATAGTGTTCTTCAAATCGGCCGCTATAATACAATTCAGTAGCGCTTCGGTTTTTTACTTGCCGAACCCGCCGCCCGGCAATGCGATGTTCCATCGCCGTTGCCCGTAGCAAGCGCCAGATCCGCATTGCACAGCCTTGCCAGTGCGCTTGCTGAAACAGGAAACTGAAGCTACGTCAGCTATTTATCTCTGGTGTCGTAGCCGCCTGTGACATGGAAGTATTGATCACGCCGTTGCCAAAGCGATGCCTTGACGGGCTTTGCCCATTCGACGAACGTGATCAGTCGATTTGATACAGCGCGTTGTCACCAGAATTTATCCAAACTCAATCAGGTAGCACTGTGACGAAAGACGAACTGCGCGCGGAACTAGAGCGCCAGGAACAACGTTACAAGGAAGTTTACGGCGGAGAAGTCACCACTTACGCCGCTCAACCCGAACCGGAACGCAAACCCTGGCGTAAACGCGCCACCGTTCAGGATCAGGTTTTCCAGCAAGAACTTCAAAAAATGGAAAAGGAACTCAAAGCCGAAGAGCCGTGACTGCTTTGGCCTGATCCTTACAAGGGCCTGCCTCTGCACCTGTTAAAAGCAGGATGTATTGATGTTGCCTTTCGCGCCCGCTACAAGCGGGCAGCGGCCATCACCATCGTAGAATCAGGCGGATTTCTGATATCTGACCTATTTCTCAGATTTTTCGTACAACCATTCAAGCCCCCCTTACCGGGTCGTGAAGGTTTTGTTACAGCGTATTTTTTCAACAAAATCAATCACTTAAAAAACACAGCAAAACCCTGGGGTTTTAGGTGCTGCGGCAAAAAAATTCGTTGAAGAATGTTACCGATGAGCAGCTAGTGCATTGATTAGCAGTCTTTTCTGGCATAATCGCGCCCCCTTATGACCGGGTCAGAAAACCTTCATGATCGATTTATTCAGCGGACTGGATGCTTGGGTGCTTGTGAGCCTCTTGCTCGCCCTGGCCTTTGTCCTCGCCTTCGAGTTCATCAACGGCTTTCATGACACCGCTAACGCGGTGGCCACCGTTATCTACACCAAAGCCATGCCGCCTCACCTGGCAGTGTTCTTCTCCGGTGTGTTCAACTTCCTCGGCGTGCTGCTGGGCGGGGTCGGCGTGGCGTATGCCATCGTCCACCTGCTACCGGTAGAACTGCTGATCAATGTGAACACCGGCCACGGACTGGCCATGGTGTTCTCGTTGCTCGCCGCAGCCATCACCTGGAACCTGGGCACCTGGTACTTCGGTATCCCCGCCTCCAGCTCCCACACGCTGATCGGTTCGATCCTCGGCGTGGGCCTGGCCAACGCCCTGATCAACGAAATTCCGTTGGCCGACGGGGTGAACTGGCAAAAGGCGATCGATATCGGCATGTCGCTGGTGTTCTCACCAATGGCAGGCTTCCTGATTGCCGCGCTGATCCTGATCGGTCTTAAATGGTGGCGTCCGCTGTCGAAGATGCACAAGACGCCGGAACAGCGCCGCAAGATCGACGACAAGAAACACCCGCCGTTCTGGAATCGCCTGGTACTGGTGATCTCGGCCATGGCCGTGAGTTTCGTACACGGCTCCAACGATGGCCAGAAAGGTATCGGCCTGATCATGCTGGTGCTGATCGGTATCGTGCCGGCCCAGTTCGTCCTCGACCTGAACAGCACAACCTATCAGATCGAGCGGACTCGCGACGCGACCCTGCACCTGAACCAGTTCTACCAGCGCAATTCCGAAACCCTGGGCGAGTTCCTGGCCCTGGGCAAGAGCCTGGACGGCGACTTGCCGGAGAAATTCCGTTGCAACCCGCAACAGACCGAACCGACCATTACCGCCCTGCTCGGCACCCTCAATGGTGTAGCCGACTACCATTCGCTGTCGGCGGAAAGCCGTATCGAAGTACGTCGTTACCTGCTCTGCCTGGACGACACCGCGAAGAAAGTCAGCAAGCTGCCAACACTCGGGGCGCGTGAAAAGGCTGACCTGGACAAGTTGCGCAAAGACCTGACCACGACCACTGAATACGCCCCGTTCTGGGTGATTCTGGCGGTTGCACTGGCCTTGGGCCTGGGTACCATGGTCGGCTGGAAACGCGTGGTACTGACCATTGGCGAGAAGATCGGCAAGCAAGGCATGACTTACTCCCAAGGCATGTCGGCGCAGATCACCACTGCCAGCCTGATCGGCATGGCGAACATCTTCAGCCTGCCGGTTTCCACCACCCACGTACTGTCCTCCGGCGTGGCGGGCACCATGGTCGCCAACAAAAGCGGCCTGCAAGGCGGTACCGTCAAAACCATCCTGCTGGCCTGGGTGTTGACCCTGCCAGCCACCGTGGCCCTGTCGGCCGGGTTGTTCTGGCTGGCTTCGAAGGCACTGGGTAGCTGATACACCGCCAAACCAAAAAAGGCGCGCTCCGCAAGGACCGCGCCTTTTTTATTGCCTCTTCCAAACACCACCAATCAACTGTGGGAGCGGGCTTGCTCGCGAAGGCGGCTTCACATTCAACGAAGATGTTGACTGACCCGCTGCATTCGCGAGCAAGCCCGCTCCCACACTGGTTTTGTGTACACCGCCTAGAAATCGCAGGCAAAAAAAAAGGGCAACCGAAGTTGCCCAAAATGCCTTGCGTGCTCATTACATCCAGAAAGACCTACGGTTACTTCCGCTTGTGCGAATCCTTCCAGATAAAAAGTCCGAACCCTGCAAAAAATACAAACATGAGGCTGACAGTCAGCACCCCGGCGATCACCACGTTGTCGAAAAACATGACGCCTCTCCTGCACTTGCCCTGTTGCGATAGGGCTAAGTTAACCAAACGGGCAGGACAGAATATTGACCGGGATCAATGTTGCCCGAGACCGGGCAAGAGGAAGGGAAAAGTTTGACCCGCATCAATGAATGCGGGGTGGGGGTCAGCGCTTTTTCGGTTTGTTTTTCGGCTTTTTCCTGGCCTTGCCCAACGGCATGGCCTGCTCGAATGCCTGGCGAACTTCATTGAGCCGCTTGTCATTGAGGTCATGAACACGCTTGGCGCGTTCAGCATTGAGGTCAATCAGTTTGTCGTCTTGGCTCATGGCGGTCAGTGCATCGCTTGAAATGAGTTTCAGCCGCCGTAGCGTTCGGCAACCCTGCGCCAATAATGCGGCCTGACGGCCGCGCTGACCAGCCTGCGTTCAAATCTCGATATCGACCCACAGCCCCTGCCGCGGCTGATCTTCCATCAGCGGTGCCACCGGTACAGTGTTGTCGGCATTGAGTTCATCGCCGGGAATCGCCAGGTGAGCCTCGGGGTCATTATCGGCTTCACGACGGCGCCGTTCCTGCTCCTGCCTGCGGCGCTGCTCCTCGCGCAGCACTGCCCCGTCCTCTTCAGGATTGCGCTTTTGCAGGTCAATGGTGCTTTCACTGGAGCTTTCCTGCACCGGCACCACCGGTGGAATATCCGGCCGCTGGCGGATCGGGTCGGTTTGTGAAGTGATCGGCACGGCACTCAGGGGGAGCATCGGTGGCAGCATGGTTTTCGGTCTCCTGTCAGCAGGCTGTCGGCTGCGGGGATGGCGACTTGAGCCATCGGTCGCAAACTGTGACCCAATTGGCACTCATTAGTGCACTGAGCGGCGCGCCATGCATACGTGGGCTAACGTAAGACTGTGAGTTTTTCTGAGAGTCCTTTGGCCCTGAAGCCCTCATTCCGTTAAGATAGCCCGCTTTTTCAAGGTGGGAGTCAGGCAGCATGGCGCAGCAGTATCAACCGGGGCAACGCTGGATCAGTGACAGCGAAGCCGAGCTGGGTTTAGGCACCGTTCTGGCACAGGACGGCCGCTTGTTGACCGTGCTCTACCCGGCCACTGGCGACACTCGCCAGTACGCGCTACGGAATGCGCCGCTTACCCGCGTGCGGTTTTCGCCGGGTGACACCATCACGCACTTCGAAGGCTGGAAACTGATCGTCCGCGAAGTCGACGACATTGATGGCCTGCTGGTTTACCACGGCCTCAACGGGCAGAACGACGTGGTCACCCTGCCGGAAACCCAACTGTCGAACTTCATCCAGTTCCGCCTGGCCAGCGACCGTCTGTTCGCCGGTCAGATCGACCCGCTGGCCTGGTTCTCCCTGCGTTATCACACCCTGGAACATACCAGCCGCCAGTTGCAGTCTTCCCTTTGGGGCCTGGGCGGCGTGCGTGCGCAACCGATCGCGCACCAGTTGCACATTGCCCGTGAAGTCGCCGACCGTATCGCGCCACGGGTTCTGCTGGCCGACGAAGTGGGCCTGGGCAAAACCATCGAAGCCGGCCTGGTGATCCATCGCCAATTGCTCTCGGGCCGCGCCAGCCGTGTGCTGATCCTGGTTCCGGAGAACCTGCAGCACCAGTGGCTGGTAGAGATGCGTCGTCGCTTCAACCTGCAGGTGGCGCTGTTCGACGAAGAGCGCTTCATCGAAAGCGATGCCAGCAACCCGTTCGAAGACACCCAGCTCGCGCTGGTCGCCCTTGAGTGGCTGGTGGACGACGAGAAAGCCCAGGACGCGCTATTCGCGGCAGGCTGGGACTTGCTGGTGGTCGACGAAGCTCACCACCTGGTGTGGCACGAAGATCAGGTCAGCCCTGAATACTCGCTGGTCGAGCAACTCGCCGAAACCATTCCCGGCGTGCTGCTGCTGACCGCCACTCCGGAACAATTGGGCCAGGACAGCCACTTCGCTCGTCTGCGCCTGCTCGACCCGAACCGTTTCCACGACCTGCAGGCCTTCCGCGCCGAAAGCGAAAACTATCGCCCGGTGGCTGAAGCCGTTCAGGAGTTGCTGGACAAGGGACGCCTTTCGCCGCAAGCCCACAAGACCATTCACGGTTTCCTCGGTAACGAAGGCGAAGCCCTGCTGGCCGCCGTCAACGATGGCGACACCGAAGCCAGCGCCCGCCTCGTGCGCGAATTGCTCGACCGTCACGGCACCGGCCGCGTGCTGTTCCGTAATACCCGTGCCGCCGTGCAGGGTTTCCCGGAGCGCAAGCTGCACCCGTATCCGCTGCCATGCCCGGACGAATACCTCGAACTGCCATTGGGCGATCACGCCGAGCTGTACCCGGAAGTCAGCTTCCAGGCTCAGCCAGATGCCAGCGAAGAAGAACGCTGGTGGAAGTTCGACCCGCGCGTCGAATGGCTGATCGATCAGCTGAAGATGCTCAAGCGCACCAAAGTGCTGGTGATCTGCGCCCACGCCGAAACCGCCATGGACCTGGAAGACGCCCTGCGCGTGCGTTCCGGCATTCCGGCCACGGTGTTCCACGAAGGCATGAACATCCTCGAGCGTGACCGTGCCGCCGCCTACTTCGCCGACGAAGAGTTTGGTGCACAAGTACTGATCTGCTCGGAAATCGGCAGTGAAGGTCGCAACTTCCAGTTCTCCCATCACCTGGTGCTGTTCGACCTGCCGTCCCACCCGGACCTGCTGGAACAACGTATCGGCCGACTGGACCGGATCGGCCAGAAACACGTCATCGAACTGCATGTGCCGTACCTGGAAACCAGCCCGCAAGAGCGCCTGTTCCAGTGGTACCACGAAGCACTGAACGCCTTCCTCAACACCTGCCCGACCGGCAACGCCTTGCAGCACCAGTTCGGCCCGCGCCTGCTGCCGCTGCTCGAAGAAGCCGACGATGTCGAATGGCAAGCGCTGATCGACGAAGCCCGCACCGAGCGTGAGCGCCTGGAAGCCGAGTTGCACACCGGCCGTGACCGTTTGCTGGAGCTGAACTCCGGTGGCGCGGGCGAAGGCGATGCACTGGTGGAAGATATCCTTGAGCAGGACGATCAGTTCGCGCTGCCGATCTACATGGAAACCCTGTTTGACGCCTTTGGCATCGACAGCGAAGACCACTCGGAAAACGCGCTGATCCTCAAGCCGAGCGAAAAAATGCTCGACGCCAGCTTCCCGCTGGGCGACGACGAAGGCGTGACCATCACTTACGACCGTAACCAGGCGTTGTCTCGCGAAGACATGCAGTTCATCACCTGGGAGCACCCGATGGTTCAGGGCGGCATGGATCTGGTGCTGTCCGGCTCCATGGGCAACACCGCCGTGGCGCTGATCAAGAACAAGGCACTCAAGCCGGGCACCGTGTTGCTGGAACTGTTGTATGTCAGCGAAGTGGTCGCCCCGCGCTCGCTGCAACTGGGCCGCTACCTGCCGCCAGCGGCCCTGCGTTGCCTGCTCGATCCCAATGGCAACGACCTGGCGGCCCGCGTGTCGTTCGAAACCTTGAACGATCAGCTCGAAAGCGTGCCGCGTGCCAGCGCCAACAAGTTCATCCAGGCCCAGCGCGACCAGCTGACGCCACGGATCAATGCCGGCGAAGCGAAAATCCTGCCTCGCCACACTGAGCGTGTCGCCGAGGCGCAGCGTCGCCTGGCCGCCGATACCGAAGAAGAACTGGCGCGCCTGACCGCGTTGCAAGCGGTCAACCCGACCGTGCGCGACAGCGAACTGGTTGCCCTGCGCAATCAACGCGAGCAAGGCCTGGCCATGCTCGACAAGGCGGCGCTGCGACTGGAAGCGATTCGGGTGCTGGTGGCGGGTTAATCCCCTGCTCCACCCTGCTTAAAAAGAAGGCCCGCAGTGATGTGGGCCTTTTTGTTTACTTCAATTTCAGCAGTGCTACTGATGGCCTCTTCGCGGGCAAGCCCGCTCCCACATTGGATCTTCAGCGTATATGAGATCCCCGTGGGAGCGGGCTTGCTCGCGAAGGCGGTTAAGCAGTCACCGCAGAACTGTCGGGCTCAACCACCGCCACCAACCCTTCCTTCATCCGCTTGGCGTCGCGCACAAAACACCGCGAAGCCAGGTACAGAAACACCACAGTGAAAAACAGCGCCACCGGAATCAGGTACATCGCGTCATGCAGGCCAACCGCCTTGAACGCTTCGGTCATCTGCCCGGCACCGGCCGCCAGCATCGCCGAATGAGCAAAGTGATCCGACAAGGCCCCGACCACCACTGGCCCCAGGCCACCGCCCAACAGGTACAACCCGGCAAAGAACAATGCCATGGCCGTTGCCCGCAACCGCGGCTCCACCACATCCTGTATCGCCGTGTACACGCAGGTGTAGAAGTTGTAGGCGAACAGCCAGCCGACGCTGAATACGGCGACAAACACCCCAATCTCGATGCGCCCGGAATGCAGCGCCCACGCGGTGCAGACCGTCGAAATCATCAGGCTGAACGCTGCAAACAACAGCCGTCCGTTGGCAATCCGCTGGTGAATCTTGTCAGCGATCCAGCCACCGAGGGTCAGGCCGACCAACCCGGTCACGCCGACAATGACTCCGGTGGCGACCGCGGCATCCTGCAACGGCATGAGGAAATAC
Source organism: Pseudomonas sp. BIC9C (assembly GCF_034541995.1). Taxonomy (NCBI): domain Bacteria; kingdom Pseudomonadati; phylum Pseudomonadota; class Gammaproteobacteria; order Pseudomonadales; family Pseudomonadaceae; genus Pseudomonas; species Pseudomonas sp. BIC9C. Next base: position 305,045 of record NZ_JAWDGM010000003.1, on the reverse strand, counting down.
CGCTGCAGCATCGGCACCAGAAACGAGTTGCAGGCATAGGTGGCGAAGTTGAAACACAGACCGGCCATCACCAGCCACAGGAAGGTCGGCACAGCCAATACCCGACGGATCGGCCGATCGATCTTTTCCTGCGATACCTGAACACTCTCGGCGGCGCCGCGTTTCGGTTCCTTGATGAAAAACATGAAGATCGCGAGGATCAGCCCGGGCACCGCCGCGATAAAGAACGGCGCGCGCCAGCTATCGAAGGCTTTGACCATCGCGCCGATGGTGAAGAACGCCAGCAACAGCCCCAATGGCAGCCCGAGCATGAAGATGCCCATGGCCCGCGCCCGGCGGTGCGCCGGAAACAAGTCGCCGATCAGCGAGTTGGCGGCTGGCGCGTAACTGGCCTCGCCGATGCCGATCCCCATGCGCACGATCAGGAAGCTCCAGAAGCTGCCCACCATACCGTTGACGGCGGTCAACCCGCTCCACACCGCCAGCCCCCAGCCCATCAGTTTGCTGCGCGAGCCGGTATCGGCCATGCGCCCCAATGGCAAGCCGGCAATGGCATAGACGATGGTGAAAGCCGTACCGATGATGCCCAACTGGAAATCACTGAGGTGCCATTCCATGCGAATGGGCTCGATGATGATGGCCGGGATGGTACGGTCGAAAAAATTGAACAGGTTGGCCAGGAACAACAGGAACAGGATGCGCCAGGCATTGGCCGCTTGGGTCGAGTTCTGCATGGGTCCGTCTCTTTTATTGTTTTTGGGGCGTCACTGCCCCCGGACTTTGCAATCTAGACAGGGCGGCCATACCTGTCTTTCATTATTCGCCAGGCTGATACCAACCCATGGGATGCAACCTGTAGGAGCTTTCGCAGGACGGGTATTTCACAGCCCGTCAGGTCGATGAAAAATACCTTTCTCCCCCCCTTCCCAAGCCGTTTGCGAAGCCTAGAATAGCGGCCTTGCTCCCCCCTGTGTCTCCACTCCTCCTTACGATAATCGCCCATGTCCGAAGCCAGTCCGTGTCTGAATTGCGGTGCCTGCTGTTCTCATTTTCGCGTGTCATTTTTCTGGGGTGAATGCGCTTCTGCCGGGGGGACGGTACCCGATGAGCTTGTCGAGCAGATCAGCCCCAGTCGGGTCGCGATGATCGGCACCGGCTGCAAACCCGTGCGCTGCACCAGCCTGGTGGGAGACGTGGGCAGTACGGTGCAGTGCTCGATCTACGAACAACGCTCCAGCACCTGCCGGGAATTCGACGCTTCATGGGTCGATGGCCTGGTCAATCCCGATTGCGACGCGGCCCGTGCCGCATTCGGCTTGCCGGCCCTGCAACCCGCGTTCGAGCCGCCTCAGAAGCAAATCGCCTGAGCAATAGCACCAATCGCTATTAGGTTAATATCAAAATCATTGGTGCCAATGTGCCACTATCCCTTGCACTCCATCCATGCCCTCTATACTCCAGGACATTCGCCGGCGCTCCTTGCGCCGGCCTGCGGGATAACGATGGGGCATGCTATGGAGTGGCTTGGTTTGCATTTCATTACCGAGCTACCAGAGAGTGGACAGGTCATACTCAATTGCAAACATGACCCTTTTCTGGTGCTGCTGGCGTATCTGGTTGCCTGTGTCGGCTGTTTCGCGACACTGGACATGGCCGAACGGGTTGCTCACGCTGAAAAACCCGCATCCAAAACGCGCTGGCGCTGGGTGGGCAGCGGATGCTTGGCCGGCGGTATCTGGGCCATGCATTTTGTCGGGATGCTGGCATTCCAGGCACCTATCGGCCTTTACTACCAACTGCCTGTCACGGTGTTCTCGCTAACCATCGCGCTGCTCGCCGCATGGCTGGCAATGCATACCCTCAGTCTCCCTGATTTGAATTTGCAACAGTGCCTCAAGGCATCGATCGGGATTGGCCTGGGTATCGCGACCATGCATTACGTGGGCATGACGGCCATGCACTCCAGTGCCTCGATCTATTACCATCCGGGTCTGTTTGCCCTTTCCATGGCGCTCGCGATCGGTGCCGCGCTGGCGGCCTTGTTGCTGGCATGGTATCTGCGCAATGGCGCCGGCATGCTGCATCAGCTCTTCAAATACGGCGCCAGCCTGTTGCTCGGGGCGGGCATCCTCAGTATGCACCTCACGGCCATGGCCGCCTTCAACCTGGTACTGCCCAACGACAGCCTGCCAGCGCAATCCGGCGAACAAAGCCATCTGCAACTGGCGTTGACCGTGACGGTCATGACCCTGCTGATCATCGGCAGCAGCATCAGCGCGGCACTGGCAGACAAGAAACTGCAACACAAGGACCACGACCTGCAGCGGGTCAACTCCCTGCTCAGCCAGCTGGACCAGGCGCGCATGTCGCTGCAACAGGTGGCGCACTACGACCCGCTGACCAACTTGATCAATCGCCGCGGGTTCAACCAGGTCTTCGCCGAAAAGCTCATCGAGAAAACCAATGAGACCGGGATGCTGGCGGTCCTGTTCCTGGACATCGATCATTTCAAGCGGATCAACGACAGCCTTGGCCACGATGCCGGTGACGAACTGCTCAAAGTGCTTGCCGGGCACATCAAGAGTTCGATTCGCAGTCACGAGGATGTGGTCGCACGCTTCGGTGGCGACGAGTTCTGCCTGCTCATTGACCTGCGTGACCGTGACGAAGCGCGGCAGCTGGCCCAACGCATCATGCTGAAAATGAAGGAACCCATCGAGCTGGCCGGCCGGCGCAAGGTCATGACCACCAGCATCGGCATCAGCATGTTTCCGGAAGATGGCATGACATGTGAGGAACTGCTGAAGAACGCCGACCTGGCGCTGTATCAGTCCAAGGGCAGCGGCCGCAACAGCCTGAACTTTTTCAGCGCCAACCTGAAAACCCGCGCCACGCTGGAGCTGCAACTGGAAGAAGAGTTGCGCCATGCCCTGCGTGAAGACACCGGCCTGATGCTCTATTACCAACCGATCTATGACCTCAAGACCGGTCAGGTCAGCAAGCTCGAAGCCTTGATCCGCTGGCAACACCCGGTCCACGGTTTACTCGTACCGGATCGTTTTATCGCCATCGCCGAGGCCAACGGCCTGATCGCCGAGCTGGACAACTGGGTGCTGCGCAAGGCCTGCGAGGATCTGGGCAAGTTGTCCCGCCAGGGCTGTGAAGACCTCAAGATCGCGGTGAATTGCTCGCCCCTGAACCTGGCGCGCGAAGAACTGGCCGATGAAATCGAGTACGCATTGCGGGCCGCCGGTGTGGAGCCTCACCGGCTGGAACTGGAAGTCACGGAAAACGCCTTGATGGGCAATATCGCCAACACCCTGGTGTTGCTGCGGCAGATACGCGCCCTCGGCGTGTCGCTGTCGATCGATGACTTCGGCACCGGCTATTCATCCCTGGCCTACCTCAAGCGCTTGCCCCTCAACACGCTGAAAATCGACCGCTCGTTCATCCAGGACATCCCCAAGGCCACCCAAGACATGGAAATTGTCCAGGCGATTATCGTCATGGCCCATACCCTGCACCTGCAAGTGGTCACCGAAGGGGTCGAAACCTTCGAGCAATACCAGTTTCTGGAAAACCATGGCTGTGACTTCGTTCAGGGCTATTTGCTCAGTCGGCCGGTGCCACTGGCCGAGCTGCATCCGGTGCTGAACGAAATCAACCAGCGCAAACACGCCTATACCGTCACAACGCTGAGTCTGGCTCACGGTACATCTGCACTAATGTAGAGGGGTCCTTTTCAAGGAAACCCTGACTCCCATGCAGGCGCATCAACTGCGCGGCCAGACCGCTTATCGGTGTCGCCGAGCCTTGTTCACGGGAAAACTTCACCGCCGTATCCAGATCCTTGAGCAACGTGCGCACGTGCCACTTGACCGGCTCGAAACGGCTTCCAGCCATCTGCGGGGCCAGGATCTGCAACGGTTTCGAATCGGCAAAGCCACCGGCCAGTGCCTCGGCGATCAGGCTTGCATCCACCCCGGAACGTTCGGCCAGCGCGACCACTTCGGCAATCACCAATGCATTGCAGGCGACGATCATCTGATTGCACGCCTTGGTCACCTGCCCGGCCCCGACGCCGCCCATGTGCGTCACGCGCTGCCCCAGGCTCAGCAGAACGGGGCGCACCCGATCCAGATCCTGTGACTCACCACCCACCATGATTGCCAGGCTTCCAGCCTCGGCACCGACCACGCCACCGGACACCGGCGTATCGAGCCAGCCCATGCCGGTTTTACCGGCGAGTTCTGCGGCCATTTCCCGCGTGGCGTTGGGTTCCAGGCTGGAAAAATCCACCAGTAACTGGCCTTTTTTTGCCCCCTCGACAATGCCTGTCGGACCAAACACTACCTCGCGTACGACCGACGTATCCGCCAAGCACAACATCACCACGTCGGCGTGCTGGCACAGTTCGGCCGGGCTGGCGACCTGGCGTGCGCCTGCCTCCACCAGCGGCTTGCACTTGTCCGGATTGCGATTCCATACCGCCAACGGATACCCCGCGGCCAGCAGGCGCCGGCACATCGGCAGCCCCATCAGGCCGATCCCGGCAAACCCCAGCGAAGGGAGCATTGACATCATTTAGCCTCCTTTTGATTAAAGATCGCCAGATATTGGCCGATCCATCATGACTTAGGAAAGGATTCACTCCGAGTAATGCTCGGGCTAAAGACCAAGGCATGGTCCAAGTACGCGCTGAAAAAAGACGCGATTCTATTCCGTGACGGTTCGACGACAGTGAGTCGGCCAACCAATCAGCCCAGGTAGATGGCGAACAATGACTTCTAAAAACAACCCGGCCACTGCGATAACCGATCTGACGTTGAGCCCCGCGGCCAACAGCCCGTCATCACCGAAGCCATTGATTCAATCCCGTCCGTTGGCGACCCAGCAATACCTGTACTTCACCGAAACCAACACCGACCGCATCCTCGATAACCTCGACGGCCTGCGCGACATGGTGTTCCCGCGCCCACCGCATCTGGAAGGCGACAGCGAACAGCACAACGACCAGGAATTCCCGTCGGTGTGCCTGATTGGCCTGGGCCGCTGCGGCTCGAACATTGCGCTGGACGTGGCGGAGCTGGTGTACAACGCCCGCAAGTTCTACCTCAACGAATTCAACAACGAAGATCGCCTGTCGCCAGACAAGCGCTTTGCCGAAAAGGGCTACAGCCCGGCCCAGTGGATCCGCAACAACCTGCGCCTGGGCCAGAACAAGAACACCAAGCCGGTGTTTCTGGTCGAACCGCTGGTGATGCTCGGCGACCTGGACAAGGACATCGCCGGACGCATCCGTTTCTCGCGCAAGGGCGAAAAAAGCGGTTTCCTGCGTGACTACAGCAAGATGAAAATCATGGACTTGTCGGAAGTCCACGCCGGCGGTGCCGGTAACGCGCCGATCCTCGGCCAGTACCTGGCCAAGATCATCCTGAACAAGGACACCCAGCGTTTCTCCAGCCCTGACTGGAAAATGATTCACTCGTACCTGATCGACAGCTGCGGCATCAAAGCCAACCAGTCGCGCCTGTATTTCTCGATCTTCAGTGCCGGCGGCGGTACCGGCTCGGGCATGGCCTCGGAATTCGGCCTGGCCCAGCAGCACTCGTACATGAACAAGACGTTCGACACCAAACCGATGGACGAGCACGACAGCAAGAGCGGCCACTCCTTCGTCTTCGAACCGATCTTCACCAGCGGTATTTGCGTACTGCCGAACATTTCCGATCACCGCAGTGAAATGTCCGAGGCGCTGCACATCAACGCCGGTCGCCTGCTGTGCAAATACCTGTCGGAAGAGTGGGACTTTTCCTACAACTTCGCCAACGAAGACAGCAGCGAAGCCAGCGTCATGGGCCGTATCCGCCCATGGAACGCGATGATGCTGATCTCTAACGACATCATGCGCTACGCCGAAGAAAGCGATGACGGCAACATCCAGAACATCGACGTCAACGCGATGGAAAAGCACGCCAACCAGTACATTTCACAGCAGATCTTCAATATTCTGACGGCCCAGGCGGTCACCACCGACTACGACCAGAACTATTTCCGTCGTGCCGGCATCGACATCGGCGAAACCATCCGCCTGGACGCCAACGACCTGTTCATGAGCCTGGCCGGCCCGGTGGCCATTGCCTACGCCGAGTCCGTGGTGCCGGAAACCCCACCGCCGAGCAGCGATAAATTCAAGGTGTTCGAGAAAGAGCCGCAGCGCCTGAACATCGACGACCTGTTCTTCCGTTCGATCGACCTGCCGCACTTCAACAAGGTCACCCAGGCCATCGAAGGCATCAGCCTGTTGCCGATCGAGTCCAAGCGCTATCGCGCGTCGCTGGAGCAGTACAAGAACTCGGGGTACGACGCGGCGGCCCTGCATGACCTGCACTTCTTCAAGAATTGCTCGTCGGTGGTGTCGATCGTTTCCTTGCCGAAGGACTACAAGCTGTCCTACATGGATTTGAACCGGTTGAAGACTCACCTCAACAGCCTGTTCCCCAACACCACTCTCAAGCGCTACGCGCTGGTGATCGGTGCCTCGGCCAACCTGTCGCTGACCACCCTGATCGCCAAAAGCCCATGCCTGTCGGACGACTTCCTGACGCTGATCGTGGCTTTCATCAAGCGCTGCTTTGCGAAGTCCGCCTACCGTTTCGACGAAACCCTGGACAACTCGATCCTGGACTTCATCGTTCAGGAGGAATTCGACGAAGGCCGCATCGACGATTTGCTCAACGAATTCGAGAACCCGGCAAAAATCCTCGATACCAACTGGTACGCGATCAAGCCGATGTACGAGAAGAAGTACCGCGAACTGATCAACGACAAGGAAAAATTCGTCTCGATCAATGACATCCGCCTGTCACGCGACTGTGTGAAGAAAGCGATCAAGTACCTGCGCGAGATCTACCGTCACCGCATCGGCAAGACCAAGGTTATTTCGTTGAATAACCATACCGGTAAAACCTTCTAAACCGCGTCGCAACATTCGCGAGCAGGCTCGCTCCCACAAGGTCATCACTGAACCCTGTGGGAGCGAGCCTGCTCGCGATGGCGTTCTCAGATTCAACACAATTTCAACATTCAGAAACAATTGAGCAGCCGTTCAGCTGCCCTCTCAACTGTTCCCGTTACGTTTACGTCACCGTGAGGCTGTGGCCTTTCTCTACGGCAACGTGCCATCACGCTACTCGGCTACACACTTTTCCCTCTGAAAGGAACGCACCAAACAGGTGCAACCCTTTAAGCCTGCGCCCTTTCCTGGACCAGAATCCACGGCGAAACAACCACGGCCCACAACTGTGGATCACGCTCAAAAAGATCCAGCGCCCGCGTTTCAGACAGCTTGGCGAGCTTGTCAGCAGCCAGCCAGGCAGCCACTTTCTCCCTTCATCCTGGGCCACGGCCTCGGCGGCGGCGATCAAATCCAGGCCGGGATCGACCCACAATAGGGCACCCTTGGCGAAGAACGGCTCCAGCTCTTTCCAGGAAATAGATGCGGTTTCACCAAGCAGCTTGGCATAGAGGGTGCTAGGTTCTTGATTCATGGGACTGTCCGGAAAAGAAATCGACGCGAATGATAACGTCGGTGGACTGGCAGAAAAACCCGGATGCAATTGAGTGACCGAAATGAAAAGCGCAGGAAAGCCAGGGAATGCACTGAATCCGGCTATAAGCCTTTCAACACCCCCGCCGCAATTCTGTCTTTTTCTTTCAATAAAGCGACACTTGCAGGTTTTGTCCCCCGGCGCCGCCTTCCCAGGCCGACAATCGGCGCTCTACACTGTACCGGTACAGTTGCCGAGGGACTTTTCCGGGGAATGTCGCAGATATCTGACCCGGTTCTGCTGCTTTCGGCGCCAGGACTATAAAAATTACAACAGTAAGAGTGGAGCACTATGACTAAGGCTACTAAGCAGATTTCCAAACTGTTTGCCGCTATGGTTCTGGCCGGGGTTGCCAGCCATTCGTTCGCAGCTGACACCATCAAGATCGGCATCGCCGGCCCTAAAACCGGCCCGGTCACTCAATATGGCGACATGCAGTTCAACGGCGCCAAGATGGCCATCGAGCAGATCAACGCCAAGGGCGGCGTCGACGGCAAGATGCTCGAAGCCAAGGAATACGACGACGCGTGCGACCCTAAACAAGCTGTGGCCGTCGCCAACAAAGTGGTCAACGATGGTGTGAAATTCGTTGTCGGTCACCTCTGCTCCAGCTCCACTCAACCGGCTTCGGATATCTACGAAGACGAAGGCGTGATCATGATCACCCCGGCCGCCACCAACCCGGACATCACCACCCGTGGTTACAAACTGGTGTTCCGCACTATCGGTCTGGACAGCGCCCAGGGCCCTGCCGCCGGCAACTACATCGCCGACCACGTCAAGCCGAAGGTCGTAGCGGTACTGCACGACAAACAGCAGTACGGTGAAGGCATCGCCACCGCCGTGAAGAAAACCCTCGAAGGCAAAGGCGTCAAGGTTGCCGTGTTCGAAGGCCTCAACGCCGGTGACAAGGACTTCTCCTCGATCATCCAGAAGCTCAAGCAAAACAACGTCGACTTCGTTTACTACGGCGGCTACCACCCGGAGCTGGGCCTGATCCTGCGCCAGTCCAAGGAAAAGGGCCTGAACGCCAAGTTCATGGGGCCTGAAGGCGTCGGCAACGACTCCATCTCGCAAATTGCCCAGGACGCTTCCGAAGGCCTGCTGGTGACCCTGCCGAAATCCTTCGACCAGGACCCTGCCAACAAGGCGCTGGTACAAGCCTTCGCTGACAAGAAGCTGGACCCGAGCGGCCCGTTCGTGTTCCCGGCCTACTCGGCCGTCGAAGTGATCGCCGAAGGTATCAAGGCCGCCAAGAGCGAAGACACCGCCAAGGTGGCTGAAGCTATCCACAAAGGCACCTTCAAGACCCCTACCGGCGATCTGTCGTTCGACGACAAGGGCGACCTGAAGGACTTCAAGTTCGTGGTCTATCAGTGGCATTTCGGTAAACCAAAGACCGAAGTTTCGCCTCAGTAAGCTGGCTCCATGAGTCATGAAGCCCACTGCGCAAGCAGTGGGCTTTGTTTTACGAGATTAATGAGTCAGAGGCCCGCGATCCGGGAGCTGGCTTACCTGAAAATCTTAAAACCGTCACCAGCGGTTCGCTGGCAAACGCTCGAGCAAAAGTGGCCACAGACCACATCGCCCGGGCTGGAACATGACTCCACCAGTGAAATGCGTATCAGGTTTTTAGGAGCGCTGTAATGCCTGAGATCTATCACTTCTTCCAACAGCTGGTTAATGGGATGACCATTGGCAGCACCTATGCCCTGATAGCCATTGGCTACACAATGGTTTACGGCATTATTGGAATGATCAACTTCGCCCATGGCGAGGTCTACATGATCGGCTCCTACGTGGCCTTCATCGTCCTTGCCGGACTGGCCATGCTGGGTTTTGATTCACTGCCGCTGTTGATGACCGCCGCTTTCCTGGCGACCATCGTTGTTACCAGTGCCTACGGCTACAGCATCGAACGGATCGCCTACCGCCCCCTGCGGGGCAGTAACCGTCTGATCCCGCTGATCTCGGCCATCGGCATGTCGATCTTCCTGCAGAACTCCGTACTGCTCTCGCAGGACTCCAAGGACAAATCGATCCCCAACCTGATTCCGGGCAGCTTCAGCTTCGGTCCGGGCGGCGCACAGGAAGTGCTGATCTCCTACATGCAGATCCTGGTGTTCGTGGTGACCCTGGTGGTGATGCTCTGCCTCACCGGGTTCATCTCGCGTTCACGCCTGGGACGCGCCTGCCGGGCCTGTGCCGAAGACATCAAGATGGCCAACCTGCTGGGCATCAACACCAACAACATCATCGCCCTGACCTTCGTCATCGGTGCCGCCCTGGCGGCCGTGGCGGCTGTACTGCTGAGCATGCAGTACGGTGTGATCAACCCCAACGCCGGTTTCCTGGTAGGTCTCAAAGCCTTTACCGCAGCGGTTCTGGGTGGCATCGGCAGCATTCCTGGCGCCATGCTCGGCGGGCTGGTGCTGGGGGTGGCAGAAGCGTTTGGCGCCGATATCTTCGGTGATCAGTACAAGGACGTGGTGGCTTTCGGGCTGCTTGTTCTGGTGTTGTTATTCCGGCCAACCGGCCTGCTGGGCCGTCCGGAGGTTGAGAAAGTATGACTAGGAATCTTAAACAGGCGCTGTTTAGTGCCTTGCTGGTATGGGCCGTGGCCTATCCGGTACTCGGTCTGAAACTGTCCATCGCCGGTATCAGTCTCGAAGTGCAAGGTGCCAGCACCTCGACCCTGTTCATCATCGCCACCTGCTCGGTGCTGATGTTCCTGCGTGTGCTGTTCGATCGCCAATACTCGGCGGCCATGCGCTCCATGCCCAAGGGTAAACTGATCCCGGCCAGCGCGAGCCACTTCCTGACCCTGCCGACAACCCAGCGCTGGATCATCATGGCGTTGATCGTCGTTGCACTGGTCTGGCCGTTCTTCGGCTCACGCGGTGCGGTGGACATTGCCACGCTGATCCTGATCTACGTGCTGCTCGGCCTGGGCCTGAACATCGTGGTCGGCCTGGCCGGCCTGCTCGACCTCGGTTACGTCGGCTTCTACGCCGTGGGCGCCTACAGTTATGCACTACTGTCGCACTACTACGGCCTGAGCTTCTGGATCTGCCTGCCGATCGCCGGGCTGATGGCGGCCACCTTCGGCTTCCTGCTGGGTTTCCCGGTACTGCGTTTGCGCGGTGACTACCTGGCGATCGTGACCCTGGGCTTCGGTGAAATCATCCGTCTGTTCCTGCGCAACCTGACCGACCTCACCGGTGGACCGAACGGCATCAGCAACATTCCCAAACCGTCGCTGTTCGGCCTGAGCTTCGATAGAACGGCCGCCGAAGGCATGCAGACCTTCCACGAGTACTTCGGCCTGACCTACAACCCCGTCAGCAAGGTGGTTTTCCTCTACCTCGTTGCGTTGTTGCTGGCGCTGTTCGCGCTGTTCGTGATCAACCGCCTGTTGCGCATGCCGATCGGCCGTGCCTGGGAAGCTTTGCGCGAAGACGAAATCGCCTGCCGTGCCCTGGGCCTGAACCCGACTGTGATCAAGCTGTCTGCCTTCACCCTGGGTGCCTGCTTCGCCGGTTTCGCCGGTAGCTTCTTCGCTGCGCGTCAAGGGCTGGTCACGCCGGAGTCGTTCACCTTCATCGAGTCGGCCACCATCCTCGCCATCGTGGTGCTGGGCGGCATGGGTTCGCAGTTGGGCGTGGTCCTCGCAGCTGTCGTGATGATCCTGTTGCCCGAGCTGATGCGAGACTTCAGCGAATACCGCATGTTGATGTTCGGCGCCTTGATGGTGCTGATGATGATCTGGCGTCCTCAAGGTCTGCTGCCGATGCAACGCCCCCACATGGAGCTGCGCAAATGAGCCGTGAGATTCTGAATGTAAGCGGCCTGAGCATGCGCTTTGGCGGCCTGTTGGCGGTCAATGGCGTAGCCTTGAGCGTCAAAGAGAAACAAGTGGTGTCGATGATCGGCCCCAACGGTGCCGGCAAGACCACCGTGTTCAACTGCCTGACCGGGTTCTACAAACCCACCGCCGGCAGCATCCAGCTCAACGGTGAAGCGATCGAAGGCCTGCCCGGTCACAAGATCGCCGGCAAGGGCGTGGTACGGACCTTCCAGAACGTGCGGTTGTTCAAGGACATGACGGCGGTCGAAAACCTCCTGATCGCCCAGCACCGTCACCTGAACACCAACTTCCTGTCCGGCCTGTTCAAGACCCCGTCGTTCCGCAAAAGCGAACGCGAGGCCATGGAATACGCCGAGTTCTGGCTGGAAAAGGTCAACCTCAAGGAGTTCGCCAACCGTCCGGCCGGCACTCTGGCCTACGGTCAGCAACGTCGTCTGGAAATCGCCCGCTGCATGATGACCCGCCCGCGGATCCTCATGCTCGACGAACCGGCCGCCGGCCTCAACCCACGGGAAACCGAAGACCTCAAGGCTCTGATCGGCACCCTGCGTGAAGAGCATGATGTGACCGTGCTGCTGATCGAACACGACATGAAACTGGTCATGAGCATTTCCGACCACATTTTCGTGATCAACCAGGGCACACCGCTTGCCAACGGTACGCCGGAACAGATCCGCGACAATCCTGAAGTGATCAAAGCCTACCTGGGGGAAGCGTAAATGCTGCAGTTCGAAAACGTTTCCACCTTCTACGGCAAGATCCAGGCCCTGCACAGCGTCAACGTCGAAGTCCGCCAGGGCGAGATCGTGACCCTGATCGGTGCCAACGGCGCCGGCAAGTCCACCCTGCTGATGACGCTCTGCGGTTCGCCGCAAGCCCACAGCGGCAGCATCCGCTACATGGGTGAGGAACTGGTCGGCCAGGACTCCTCGCAGATCATGCGCAAGAGCATTGCCGTGGTACCGGAAGGTCGTCGGGTGTTTTCCCGCCTGACCGTGGAAGAAAACCTCTCCATGGGTGGTTTCTTCACCGCCAAGGGCGACTATCAGGAGCAGATGGACAAGGTCCTCGGGCTTTTCCCGCGCCTGAAAGAACGCTTCGCCCAGCGTGGTGGCACCATGTCCGGCGGCGAACAGCAAATGCTCGCCATCGGCCGTGCGCTGATGAGCAAGCCCAAGCTGTTGCTGCTCGACGAGCCGTCGTTGGGCCTGGCACCGATCATCATCCAGCAGATCTTCGACATCATCGAACAACTGCGCAAGGACGGTGTGACCGTGTTCCTGGTCGAGCAGAATGCCAACCAGGCGCTGAAAATCGCTGACCGTGCCTACGTTCTGGAGAACGGCCGGGTGGTTATGACAGGCACCGGTGAAGCACTGCTGACCGATCCGAAAGTGCGTGACGCGTACCTCGGCGGCTAAGCCTTTGCGGTACACAAAAGAAACGGCCTTCGCGGGCCGTTTTTTTATGCCTGCCAACCTCCTTAACTACGCAGACCCCTTTCTGTAGGAGCGAGCTTGCTCGCGAAGAACTGGAGAGCGCCGCGTTCATTCAGACAGCCCTCGTCATCGTTAACGTCCATCGTCGGAACGCCGCCCGGAGCCGGCTCGTTCCCACAGGATGTGCGCGTGAAGATTTACAGCCTGTCCAACGCCTCCCCACTGCGCTTGAACCACCCGATCAAATAATCCGCCAGCACCTGCGTGCGCTTGGGCAATCCACCCTGATACGGATGCACCAGGTACATCGGCATGCTGCGGGTCTGATAATCGCGCAGGAGCCAGCGCAAACGCCCGTCGGCCAGTTCTGTTGGCAAACAGTAGGATGGCAGGCGCGCAATACCGGCGCCGACCAGTGCGGCTTTCTTCAAGAGGTTGTAGTGGTTGCTGGCGAACGGCCCCGACACCCGCACCCGCAACAACTCATGCTGCTGGTGATACAGCCATTCTTCGCGGCCGCTGTAATGGCTGTTGAGCAGGCAACGATGCTCGGCCAGCGCCTGGGGCGTTTGCGGTTCACCGTATTGTTCCAGATAAGCCGGGCTGGCACAGGTCAGCTCTTGCCACGCCAGCAGCGGGCGCGCCACCAGTCGCTGGTCAATGGCCACGTCGGAGCGAATCGCCAGGTCGAAGCCGTCACGGGACAGGTCGCGGTAGCTGTTGTTGAGCTCCAGTTCGATCTGCACTTGAGGGTATTTGGCGGAAAACTCCAGCAGCAGGCCATCGAAGAAAGTTTCCCCGAGCGATACCGGCACCGTCATCCGCACCGGGCCGGCCATGTCGTCCTTCAGACGCGCCAGGGCCTGCCGCGCCCGCTCGACTTGCACCACCAGCGCCTGTGCCTGAGGCAACAACGCGGCACCGGCCGCGGTCAGGCTCAGGCGGCGGGTGGTGCGTTGCAACAGCACCACGCAAAACTGCGCTTCCAACTGGCTGATGCGTTTGGACAACTGGCCTTTGCTGCAACCGAGCTGCTGCGCCGCCAGGGTGAAACTTCCCGCCTCGATCAATACGGCGAACGCGGCCAGGTCATCCATCTCGCTCATGGATTGTTTCCATTTGAAAACCAAAGGTTGCCTATTAGTGCGCTTATCTACGAAAAAAACCACCCTAAACTGATACCTCGTTCAACCCACAACGAGGATCAACATTCATGAAAATTCTATTGATCGGCGCAGGCGGCACCATCGGTTCGGCCATCGACAAAGAACTGTCGCCACGCCACGAAATCATCCGCATCGGTCGCACCAGCGGCGACTTCCAGGTGGACATCAGCGACAGCGCCTCGATTCGCAAACTGTTCGAGCAGACCGGCAAATTCGACGCACTGGTGTGCGCCGCCGGCAACGTGACCTTTGCCCCGCTCAATGACATGACCGAAGAGAGCTTTGCCCTGGGCCTGAAGGACAAACTCATGGGCCAGGTCAACCTGTTGCTGATTGGCCGCGAGTTCGCCAACGACGGCGCTTCGTTCACCTTCACCACTGGTGTGCTCAGCCACGATCCGATTTACAGCGGTGCCTCGGCGGCGCTGGTCAACGGTGCACTGGACAGCTTCGTCCGGGCCGCCGCCATCGAACTGCCGCGCGGCCTGCGTGTGAATTCGATCAGCCCGAACGTCCTCGTCGAAGCCATGGGCAAATACGCGCCATACTTCCGCGGCTTCAAGCCAGTTCCTGCGGCGGACGTGGCGCTGGCCTACGCCAAGAGCGTGGAAGGCCTGCAAACAGGTCAGACCTTTCACGTAGGCTGAGCCGGTTCAAGCTCAATCAACCAACGTGGGCAAGAGGTCTTTGGCGACGGCTTTCGGGATGGACACCCTGAACTGCGAGCCCAAGACCGAATGCACTGTCGCCGTAGAAACCTTCCAGCCATTGATCGATAGCGTCAATTTATGGCCTATCGACTCACGGGTAATGCGCTGCATACGCTCAGTTGCTTCAGGACTGAGCGTGACATTCATTTCAAACGCCGAATGAAGTCTGTCGTTGTCCTTCAATAGCAACTCCATTCGGGTGAAGTCGGTTGCCGAAGACAAATTGATCTCGGCAGCCTGACTGCCCGAGGCTCCTGTCATCACAATCAAAAACAACCAGATCTTCCAGCCCATTGCGTTCTTCATATCCGCCCCCTGCAAAAACGCGGCAGCTTAGCTTTGGCATCCTGATACTCGGCATCGAAATAATTCACAAGATGTTGCCGGAAATCGCCCTCCACTTTGCCAGAGACCAACTCCAGCCTTGTGATGAACGGGCAGCCTGAGTAACGTGGCGGCACCTGTCAGGAGACCCCAAGATGCGTGTTGCCCGTTCCTTAGTCCTCGTTACCCTGCTTCCGCTGTTTGCCGCTTGCCAGTTGTTCGAGGGTGAACGGCAGAGCGCCTCCCATGTCGGCCAGACACGCATGCAAGGCCAGTTGACCGCAGCGGACGGCAAACTGGTGTTCCAGCCGTGCAACCAGGCAAACCGGTTCGTGGTCAACGACACCGGCGGTACCAGCGTCCTGCAGCAGGCCGCAAACCTGGCGGACAAACAGGGCAAGCTGTTTGCCGACGTGCGCGGACGGGTTGTGGCCGGTAGCGGTGGTGACGGCCAGCTCGATCTGGAACAGTTGTACCGCGTCGAGCGTTCGGGTACCGCGTGTGATGATCCGAACTTCAAACTGCTGATTCTGCGCGCCGCCGGCCACATCCCGGAGTGGAGCGTGAAAGTCAGCGGCAAAGGCATGGTCATCGACCGCGCAGGCCGGCCGCCGCTGGCCGTGCCTTACGTCGAGGAGCAACTGGGCGATGGCCGTTTCAACCTCAGCACCGAAGCCAACAACCAGCACATCGAACTGTGGGTTGCACCGCAACGTTGCGTCGACAGCAGCACCGGCAGCATCCAGCACATGAGCGCCGAGCTGCGAATTGACGGCCAGGTTCAGCGCGGATGCGGTTATTTCGGCGGATCGCGCGACGACTGATTCGACGAGAGGCGGTTTTTGCCTCACTGGACGCGGCCTTTGGGGCTTATAATCGCGGGCTTCAAACGCCCTGGCGCAGTTGTGCGCCCCGCGAACCGGATCCCGCCATGTTACGAATCACCGAACTCAAGTTGCCGATCGACCATCCCGATGAAGACCTGCGCCCTGCCATCGTGCAGCGCTTAGGGCTTGCCAGCGATGACCTGCTCGATTTCACCTTGTTCAAGCGCAGCTACGATGCGCGTAAAAAGTCCTCCGAACTGTGTTTCATCTACACCATCGACCTTGAAGTTCGCGACGAGGCGGCGGTGCTGCACAAGTTCGCCGACGACCGTAACGTCAACGTGGCGCCGGATGTCAGTTACAAAGCGGTAGGCCAGGCACCGGCCGACCTGAATGCGCGTCCGATCGTCGTCGGCTTCGGTCCGTGCGGGATTTTCGCCGGGCTGCTGCTGGCGCAAATGGGCTTCAAGCCGATCATCCTCGAACGCGGCACCGAAGTACGCCAGCGCACCAAGGACACCTGGGGCCTGTGGCGCAAAAGCGTGCTCAACCCGGAATCCAACGTGCAATTTGGTGAAGGCGGCGCGGGAACATTCTCCGACGGCAAGCTGTACAGCCAGATCAAGGACCCGAAGTTCCTTGGTCGCAAGGTCCTGCACGAATTCGTCAAGGCCGGCGCGCCGGAAGAAATCCTCTACGTCAGCAAACCGCACATCGGTACGTTCCGTTTGACCGGTGTTGTGGAAAACATGCGTGAGCAGATTCGCGCCCTTGGCGGCGAAGTGCGCTTCCAGCAGCGTGTCACCGACGTGTTGATCGAAGATGGCCAGCTGGTCGGCGTCGAGCTCCACGGCGGCGAGCAGATCCATTCCAGACACGTAATCCTGGCCCTGGGCCACAGCGCCCGCGATACATTCCGCATGCTCCACGGTCGTGGCGTGTACATGGAAGCCAAGCCATTCTCGGTGGGTTTCCGCATCGAGCACCCGCAGTCGCTGATCGACCGTGCGCGCCTGGGCAAGTACGCCGGCCACCCGAAACTGGGCGCCGCCGACTACAAACTGGTGCACCACGCCAAGAACGGTCGTTCGGTCTACAGCTTCTGCATGTGCCCGGGCGGTACGGTGGTGGCGGCGACGTCCGAACCGAACCGCGTCGTGACCAATGGCATGAGCCAGTACTCGCGTAACGAACGCAATGCCAACTCCGGTATCGTCGTCGGCATCACCCCGGAAGTCGATTACCCGGGTGGCCCGCTGGCCGGTATCGAGCTGCAGGAACGCCTGGAGTCCCACGCCTTTGTGCTGGGCGGCAGCAACTACGAAGCCCCGGCGCAGCTGGTCGGCGATTTTATCGCAGGCAAACCATCCACCGAATTGGGCAGCGTCGAGCCGTCCTACAAGCCGGGCGTTGCCTTGGGTGATCTGGCGCTGGCACTGCCGGCGTTCGCCATCGAAGCGATTCGCGAAGCCTTGCCGGCGTTCGAGAAGCAGATTCGCGGTTACTCGCTGCACGATGCTGTGTTGACCGGCATCGAGACACGTACGTCGTCGCCACTGCGCATTACCCGCAACGAGTCGATGCAGAGCCTGAACGTGAAAGGCTTGTTCCCCGCCGGTGAAGGTGCCGGGTATGCGGGCGGGATTCTGTCGGCGGGTGTCGACGGGATTCGCATTGCAGAAGCGGTAGCCCGGGACATCCTCGGTCTCGAGGCCTGATACCACTCTAATGTGGGAGCGGGCTTGCTCCGGGCGGCGATCCGACGAATACGGTTTCACATTCAACATACATGTTGGCTGATCCACCGCTTTCGCGAGCAAGCCCGCTCCCACATTTGATCTTCGGTGTGTCAGATATTGGCGCGCAAAATCGAGTCCGGCAGTGGCTCACCCCGCTCGACCGTCGCCGCTACCGCCGCCATCAAGCCACTCAATTCATACCCCTGGGCCTTGAGCCAATCCTGATCGTAGTAGGTCGTGGCGTAGCGCTCGCCGCCGTCACACAGAATCGCCACCATCGACCCCGTCTCCCCCGCCGCCTTCATGTGCTGGGCGGCCATCAGTGCGCCGATCAGATTGGTCCCGCTCGACCCGCCCACATGGCGTCCCAGACGCTCAGCAAGGTAGTGCATGGCCGCCAGTGACAAGGCATCCGGCACCTTGACCATCGCGTCGATCACCTTGGGCAGAAACGACGCTTCCACACGCGGCCGGCCGATGCCTTCGATACGCGAGCCGTGGTCCAGGCGCAGGCTGGCATCGCCAGTCTGGTAGTAATCAAAGAACACCGAACGCTCGGCATCGGCACACAGCACGCGGGTGCCATGCTGGCGATAACGTACGTATCGGCCCAGGGTGGCCGTGGTGCCCCCGGTACCGGGGCTGGAAATCAGCCAGCTCGGCTCGGGATGCTGCTCGAAACGCATCTGATGAAAGATCGACTCGGCAATGTTGTTGTTCGCCCGCCAGTCGGTGGCGCGCTCGGCGTAGGTGAACTGGTCGATGAAGTGCCCGTCGTGTTCGCGAGCCAGGCGCTCGGACTCGGCGTAGATCTGGGTCGGGTCGTCCACCAGATGGCTTTGTCCACCGTAGAAGGCAATTTGTGCGATCTTTTCCCTGGACGTGGTCGCCGGCATCACCGCAATGAACGGCAAGCCCAGCATGCGCGCGAAGTACGCTTCGGAAATCGCCGTCGAACCGCTGGACGCTTCAATGACCGGCGCACCGGGTTTGAGCCAGCCGTTACACAGCGCATACAGAAACAGCGAGCGGGCCAGGCGGTGCTTGAGGCTGCCCGTGGGGTGGCTGGATTCATCCTTGAAGTACAACTCGATGCCTGGAAAACCCGGTAGCGGCAAGGGAATCAGGTGTGTGTCGGCGCTGCGCTGGAAGTCGGCTTCGATGATCCGGATCGCTTCGCGGGACCACTGTCGGTTGTCGCTCATGATGGTTTTCTCGTTGAATCAGGCAGGAGTTGGCCTTGTCACAGGGCTCAACCAACAAGCTTAGGAAAAAACCTACATACAGCACAGGTACAGCTGAGATCCAATACGCCCGGCAACTGCTAGGCTCAGGTCCCTGCTGCCGGATTACGCTGTAACGACATATAACAAAAAAGAATATAACTTTTGTTTTAACAACTAACAGTACTTGTTAGGGTGTAACACCTTTTGAATTCACAGATGGAGAGCGACCTTGCCTCTGCGTAGCACTTTCACGCGTTTCTTTCAGTTGGAAGCTGCCAGCGGTCTGTTACTGATCGCCGCTGCCGTTCTGGCTCTGATTATCAACAACTCCCCGCTGTCGTGGCTGTACAACGGCCTGCTGGACACCCCCGTGGTGGCCCAGATCGGTGCGCTGAAAATCGCCAAACCCTTGCTGCTGTGGATCAACGACGGCCTGATGGCGCTGTTCTTCCTGCTGATCGGCCTGGAAGTGAAGCGTGAAGTCCTCGACGGCCAGTTGTCCAGACCGTCGCAAATCGTCCTGCCTGGTGCGGCGGCGATTGGTGGCATGGTGGTGCCGGCGCTGATCTACTGGTACCTCAATCGCGATACGCCACCGGCCCTCAACGGCTGGGCAATCCCGACCGCCACCGACATCGCCTTCGCCCTTGGCGTGCTGGCGTTGCTGGGCAAACGCGTTCCGGTCTCGCTGAAACTGTTCCTGATGACCCTGGCGATCATTGACGACCTCGGCGCGATCATCATCATTGCGATCTTCTATTCCGGCGCACTGTCGACCCTGTCCCTGGCGCTGGCCGCGGCCTGTATTGCGGCGCTGATCGGGATGAACCGGCTTGGGGTGGTCAAGCTCGGGCCGTACATGATCATTGGCTTGATCCTCTGGGTCTGCGTGCTCAAGAGCGGCGTCCACGCCACCCTGGCCGGCGTGACCCTGGCTTTCTGCATTCCGCTGCGCACGAAAAATGCCGAGCCTTCGCCGCTACTGACTCTGGAACACGCCCTGCACCCGTGGGTCGCCTACGGCATCCTGCCGCTGTTCGCCTTCGCCAACGCCGGCCTGTCCCTGAGCGGCGTCACCGTCGAAAGCTTCACTCACCATGTTCCCATGGGCATTGCCATCGGGCTGCTGCTGGGCAAGACCGTCGGTGTCTTCGGCCTGACCTGGCTGGCCGTGAAAACCGGTATCGCCGCCCTGCCCCAAGACGCCAATTGGGGCCAGATACTGGGCGTGGCGATTCTCTGCGGCATTGGTTTCACAATGAGTCTGTTTGTCGGCTCGCTGGCCTTTGAGCCGGGCGTGAGCGATTTCGCCGGGATGGACCGCATGGGGATCCTGACCGGTTCGATACTGGCGGCGCTGATCGGTTACGGGGTGACAGCAATGGCGAGCCGCAAGAACACCGCGCTGGCCTCCTGATAAACAGCAATAACGCCTGACGCCAACCAGGAATCCCCCCAGCTGAAAAACAAAAAACCCGATCAGTCACCTGATCGGGTTGTTTGTTTTTCCGGTGTTTGCGCTTAGTGCGAAACGCGGCTGGTGCCATTCACACTGGCAATGCGCACGCGCTCGCCAACACGGAACACTTCGTTTGGCTGAACTTCCTGAACGTAGGCGCGCATGCTGCCATCGTCTTCACGCACGGTGATTTCCACGCCCTGGGTGCGGGTCAGGCCTTCTTCGGCGGCCGAACCGAGCAGGCCGCCAGCCACAGCACCGATGACCGCAGCAACGACGCTGCCCTTGCCGCCACCAATGGAACTGCCGCCAACGCCGCCGACCACTGCGCCTGCAGCGCCGCCGATCGGGGTTTTGGTGCCTTCGATTTTCACCGGACGCAATGCTTCGATGGTACCCATGCGAACGGTCTGCACGCGACGCGCCTCGTCACGGGAGTAGGAGTCACCGGTCAGGTTCGATTGGCAACCAGTGAGCAACATCGCCATCGTGGAAAAGGAAGCAACCAGCAGAACAGACTTACGCATAGCATCAACTCCAAAAAAACAGATGTTCATTAAACTCCGCAGCTTGACGCCTGTCACGGCACCGCCCGGGTAAAATTGGTTTGATTCAGGCCCCGTTAAGGCGCCCCCACGAACTCACACAGTAGCGGCAAAATCGGAAAACCGCCCCGCTGGCCAAGGATTTTCATGGACTACTTTATCATTGTCGTCACGACTGTTGCCGGTTTGTACTTCCATTGGTGGCTGTACGTGCGGATCAAGCGCTGGATGGATCGCGACCTGGCACTGGCGCTGGCCGGCAAGGACGAGCAGAAAAAAGCCTTCATGCTCGAACGGTTGGCGAGTGCCCGGGCGCAGAAGATCAAGCGTCGAGAGCTGCCGAAGTGGCTGGAGGCCGCTGCGGCAGGTTATCCCGATCAGTAGGCTACTCAGGGTGCCAGACGTTCAAGAATCCAGGCGGCGCCCTGCTGACGGTAGTTGAGGCGGTCGTGCAGGCGGCTTGGGCGGCCCTGCCAGAATTCGATGCGCTCCGGCAGCAGGCGATAACCGCCCCAGTGTTCCGGGCAATGCGGCTGGGTGTCGCTGAAACGTTGCTCGGTGTCCTTGAGCAGCGATTCGAGCTCGCCACGATCGGCGATCACGCGGCTCTGCGGCGATGCCCAGGCCCCCAGCCGACTGCCCAGTGGACGGACCTGATAATAGGCGTCGGATTCCTCAGGCGTCACCTTCACCACCCGCCCTTCGATGCGCACCTGGCGCTCCAGCGCCGGCCAGAAAAACGTCATGGCCGCAAACGGATTCGCGGCCAGGTGCTGGCCCTTGGCGCTTTCGTAGTTGGTGAAAAAGGTGAAGCCCTGCTCGTCCAGGCCCTTGAGCAACAGAATGCGACAGTGCGGCCGACCGTCCTGGTCAACGGTGGCCAGGGTCATGGCGTTGGCTTCCACCGGCACCTGTTCGGTTTTCACCGCGTCGGCAAACCACTGGTGGAACAGCGTAAACGGCTCGGTCGGGGCTTGCGCCTCGGTCAGGCCATCACGGGTGTAGTCACGACGCATATCAGCCAGGCCCTGGGTCATGGCGCATTCCTTTTGGTTAACGAATCACTGCTTTGCAGTATCGGTGGCGGCGCCTTTCTTGTCAGCCGTGGAGGCCTTGGCTGGCGTGGTTTTCTTCGACGGCGTTGCAGTTTTCGCAGGTGCTTTCTTGGCCGGAGCTTTTTTCACGGGGGCTTTTTTCGCCGCTGGAACAGCCGCCTTTTTAGCCGCCGGGGCCGGAGTCACAGGCTTGGCGACCGGCTTGACATCAGTGGCAGCGACCTTGTTCACAGGGGCCGGCGCCGGCATGTTGTACTTGCTCAGCAGTGCGGCCATGGTGTTTTGCGGGGTCACCAGCAGCTCCACTCGGCGGTTCAACGCACGCCCTTGCTCGCTGTCATTGGCGGCACGTGGCGCGTCGCCGCCCAAGCCACGCAGCATCAGGCGATCACGCTGCAAACCACTGAGACGGAAAATTGCCGCGACGGCCTGGGCACGCTCCTGGCTCAGCTTGACGTTGGCAGGCGCAGAGCCGGACGTATCGCTGTGGCCGAGGATCAGGACAGCAGTCTTTGGATCGGCTTCAAGGATCTTGGCAACACGGGTAAACGGACCGAGTGTGACCGGCAGCAACATGGCCGGACGATCAGGGTTGAACGAGCCGTCGACCGGCGCAGTCACCACCAGTACGTTTTCGCGGCGTTCGAGCTGCAGGTTACTGCCCTTGACCGCCTCGCGCAGGCGCGGTTCGTAGTCGTCAAGCCAGGCCTGGGTGACTTTCGGATCCGGCATCGGCACAGCCTTGGCTGCGCTCTGCTTGCTACCGCCGAACGGCCACCACCACTTGCTGCCGGAATCGGTTTCGGCCTTGGTCACCGCAACGGGTTTGACTTCAGGTTTCACCTCCGGCTTGGCCGCAGGCTTGCCGGCGCTGTCGTCGGAACCGAACGGCCAGTACCAGTGGCTGCCGCTCTCAGTCTTGGCGACCGGTGCCGTCGCGTCTTTCTGCGGAGTCTGTGCGCAACCGGTAATAGCGAAGCACAGGGCCAAGGCGAGAGTTTTATTGGATGACATTGGATATCCACAAGAATGAAGTCAAAAAAATCTGGCCACATCGGCCCGTACAAACTGACGCTTTGAAACTGAAAAGGCTATCGGGTTCCTGCCCTGGAAGCCGATAGCCGCTTTTACAGACAAGTGGCCAGAACCCGCACCAGCTTTTGCGCACGCGGGTCCATCAAGACGTACGGCCCCAGGGTATTTGTCACAAATCCGAAGGCCACATCGTACTCCGGGTCAGCAAAACCGATGGAGCCGCCAGCGCCTGGATGACCAAACGCGCGCGGGCCAAGGCCGAAGGTGGCGTTGGCAACGTCCGGTTGATCGAGCATGCAACCCAGACCGAAACGAGTCCGGGTCAGTAAAGTCTTGTCCTCGCCGAGGCTGTGCTCACGAGTCAACTCATTGAGCATTTCGCTTTCCAGCAGGCTGCCGTCGAGCAGGCCGGCGTAGAACCCGGCCAGGCTGCGGGCATTGCCATGGCCATTGGCGGCTGGCTGCTGCATGCGTCGCCACTCGGGTTTGTTCGTGCTGGTCATGATCGACGGCGGGTTGGTGAACGCCCGGGTGGTCATGGCCGTTGGCTCACGCATGGTCACTTGCAACAGGCGCTGGGCGGCGGCATCGCCGACATTGCCCTTGCCCCGCGCAATGTGGGCCACGCGATGGAATTCTTCGTCGGCCAGCCCCACATGGAAGTCCAGGCTCAACGGCTGCGCGACCCGCGCAACGATGGATTCACCCGGCCCACGGCCGTCGGCACGGCGCAGCAACTCGCCGACCAGCCAGCCATAGGTGATCGCCGCGTAACCGTGACCTTCGCCCGGCGTCCACCACGGCACTTCGGCGGCCAGGGCGGCGACCATGGTTTGCCAGTCGTAAAGGGCTTCGGGGGCCAGTAATTCGCGCAATGCCGGCAGGCCGGCCTGATGGCAGAGCAGTTGACGAAGGGTGACAGACTCTTTGCCGGCAGCGGCAAATTCGGGCCAGTAGCGCGCAACCGGGGCATCCAGTTGCAGCTTGCCTTCGGCCACCAGTTGCAGCGCGGTGACTGCGGTAAAGGTCTTTGTGCAAGAGAACAGGTTGGCGATGGTGTCGCTGTGCCAGGCCTCGGCCCCGTCCTTGTCGGCAGTGCCGGCCCACAGATCGAGGACGGTTTCGCCACCAATCTGAATGCACAACGCTGCGCCACGCTCCTGGGGATCGTCGAACAACGCCGCGAAAGCCTCACGCACCGCTTCGAACTTAAGCTCGTAATGACCCTGAATCTGCACCCGCAACTCCCCGGATTAACGCTCTACAAAGTGGCGGGCATTGTTCCAGCCCTTGAGGGTTTTGGGAACAGGGTTGGGCCGGGTGGTTGTTTCGCCGCCGATCCCTTGTGGCGAGGGGGGGGGTTGTCGGATCACCGCACCGCCCCGTTAGAGTGCGCAGCGCTCCCAAAGTGTTCGGCAGTTGCCGAAATTCTGGGGTTGCTACGCAACCCAGCGGGGGCAAGCCCACTCGCCACAGGGTTTCAGCGATTAATGACCATTCCCCGAATGCCCGCCAGCGCCCTTCCCCGGCCCCTTGCCGGCCTCGGCCTTGCGGCCGCCCTCGGCGTCGTGGCTGGCTTTGTCGGCGGCGGTCGCAGCCTTCTCGGCCTCTTTGCCCAGTTGCTCGATTGTCGCCAGGTTGCTCTTGCGCACGCTGTCGACAAAGCCCTGGAACGGCAGATCAGTGATGCCCACCAACCCGAAGTGACCGTTTTCACCGTCAAGCAGGCGCCCGGTGACCGGTTGATCGAGGTACTGGAACCAATGCACACCAACAATCGACGGCTCGCTCAAGGCCTGCTTGAGGAAGTTGGCATACGCCGCACCGCGATCTTCCTCCTTCGCCAATGGCGTGACACCGCCCCAGAACGGGCCACGATCAGCCGAACCGAAATTGAACTCGGTGACCAGCACCGGTTTGTCGAGACTGCGTAGTTTGGCGAAGTCGTAACCGTCCTGGGGTTGCAGGGTGTACATGTTGAAGCTCAACACGTCGCAATACTGGGCGCAGGACTCCACGGCTTCCGGCGTGCTGATGGCGAAACGTCCGCCGAGCAGCAACTGGTTAGGCGCGTGCCACTGGAGTGAGTCGGAGATGGTCCTGAAGTAAGTGTCAGCAAAGACCTTCTGGAAGTATTTGAAGTCGGCTTCGATTTCCGGGTGCTCGGCGCTCGGGAGCGGCGGTACGAATCCAGGATCTTCCATCAGTTCCCAGGCCGGCAAATCAATGCCCCAGGCTTTCGACAGGCCAGCCTGATTGCGGTACTTGTCGCGCAGTTGCTTGAGGAACGCGCGCTTGGCCGGCACGTCGGTGGTCATCTTCAAGGTGCCGTAGGCCAGGGCATAACGGGCTTTCGGGTCATCGCCGGGACCGGCCCAGGCCAGTTCGTTGTCAGCGTAGTAACCGATCAGCCATGGATCGTCACGATGGTCGCGAGCGGCAATCGCCACGGCGCGTTCGGTGGCCATGGCGAAACGCGGGTCGAACGGGTCGGGCATGCCGCCCCACCAGTCGGTGCCGGTGCTGATGCTGGCGTAGTCGCCGACGATCGACAGCGGCAAGGTGTACGGCACGCGATCCGCGTTGCCCAGCACCGGCGCACTCCAGTTGCCAAGGGTGTTGAAACCCCAGGCCTGCAAGCGATCAAGGGTGTGGCTGGCCCAGCGCTGCTCATCGAACAGTGCTTTGCACGGTTCGACCGCTTTTGGTTCTGTCGCTGTCGCTACCGTCGCTTCTGACTTGGCCGCCTCGGCGACTCCAGCTTTGGTTTCGCTGCCCAACGCGCAAGGATCACCATACAGGCGTTGCAGGTTAGCACCGTAGAAGTCGTACCAGCGCCCGGCATTGTAGCCGCGCCCTTGATCGGCCCCGTTGCCGCCACGGTTGTCGCCTTCGCCATAGTGACTGGCCAGCGCCTCGTCTGCCTTGGGCAGGGATTCGAACATCCACTCGCGGCCGGCAACATAGGTCTGGTTGACATCCGGGGCTACGGTATTGACCCCGAGGGAATAGAACGGATGGCCTTCAGGTGTCACCAGATACCAGCGACCGTCACGCTTCTCTGTGCGGAAAAAGCCGCTGGCCTTGAAGGATGGGCCTTTGGTCAAACCACCGAATTTGTCCAGGGAAGACTTTTCGCGCTCGGCCAGCCAGGTTTTCAGTTGTTGCTGTTCCTTGCTGGCGGAGCCTTTGAGTTGTTCGTCGCTGCTGATTTTTTCCGGCCATTTGCCCCGGGTCGACTGGCCGTAAGCATCCACCAATCCGCCATACACGGCTTGGGTGACCGACTCACCGTCCTGCACACCAAAGCGCTCCAGCAGGATGCTCTGCGCGACTTTCGGCTGGTCCATCGACAAACTCACCGACACCACTTCTCTGCGATCCAGTTCACCGGCGCTACTGGCCAGCAACACACGCTGGCCATCGACGGTCATCGGCATCGGCGGGCCAGCCTTCATGCCCTGGCTCAGCGGGGATGTCGCTTGCAGTGGAACCAACAGGGTTTGCGCAGGCCCCGCCGGCAGATCGACGCGGCTGACCAGTGTCTTGCCGTCGTTGCTCTGGATGGTTACGTACAGGGTCAAGGCCCAGTTCATCGCACTCTGGATCCGCAGGCTCATGACGCCCGACTGCGACCAGTCCCAGGCGCCGGTTTGCGGGGTCAGGCGCAACGTCGGCCGGGCGACCGGGTTGAATGTCACCCGGCGCAGCACTTCGCCCTCGGGGGTTTGCTCGGCGTTGGATTGCGGCAGGCTGGCATCCTGAGTCGCCACCTGGACCACGTCGGCGGGGCGCACAAAGTTGAACAGCGTCTGCTGGCCGGCGGGAGCGGCCAGCAGAGGTGTTGCGAACAGCAGGGCAAAAACGGCAGGCAACGAACGGCAAATCATGAGAACGAAATTCTCCCTAACGACCTTCAATGGGCCAGTGGAAAAGCGATGGCAGAGAGATAGACAACGCGGCGGGCAAAACTGCCCACCGGTGCGTCAGGAAATTTCTCGACGGAACGGCGGCAACGCGTTGAGGATGGCTTTGCCATAGCGCTGGGTCACCAGGCGCCGGTCGAGCAAGGTGATGGTGCCGCGGTCTTCTTCGGTACGCAGCAAGCGACCGCAGGCCTGAACCAGCTTCAGCGAGGCGTCCGGTACGGAGATTTCCATGAACGGATTGCCGCCCCGGGCCTCGATCCATTCGGACAGGGCGGCTTCAACGGGATCATCGGGCACCGAGAAAGGAATCTTGGCAATGACCACGTGCTCGCAATAGGCACCGGGCAAGTCGACCCCTTCGGCGAAGCTCGCCAGGCCGAACAATACGCTGGAATCCCCGCCATCGACTCGCGCCTTGTGCTTGTTCAGGGTTTCCTGTTTCGACAGGTTGCCCTGAATGAACACCTGCTTGCGCCAGTCGCGGTCGAGGCCATCGAACACGTCCTGCATCTGTTTACGCGAGGAAAACAGCACCAGCGTGCCCCGCGAGCCTTCGACCAACTCAGGCAGATCACGAATGATCGCGGCGGTATGCGCCGCTGCGTCACGAGGGTCGGCGTTCAGGTTCGGCACCCGCAACACACCGGCGTCGGCATGATGGAACGGGCTTGGCACCACCGCCGTCACGGCTTTTTTGGGCAGGCCGGCGCGCATGCGGAAGCGGTCGAAGGTGCCCAGCGCAGTCAAGGTCGCCGAAGTCACCAGACAGCCATACGCCACGTTCCACAAATTGCGCCGGAGCATTTCCGCCGCCAGGATGGGACTTGCGTTGACCTCGATGTCGAACAGCGAACCACTTTCGGCCAGGGTCAGCCAGCGAGCCATGGGCGGGTTGTCTTCCGGGTCTTCGACGGTGAAGGCGGTCCACAACTCCCAGTTGCCGGAAGAACGCGACAACAGGCTGCCGAACAGCGGATACCACTCTTCGGCCTGGTTGCTGGCTATGCCAATGTTGACCTCGCCGTCCATGCCTTCCTTGAGCAGGTCGGTCAGGCGGGTGAACAAATCGGTCAGCCGTGCGAAGCCTTTCTTCAGTTCGATGCCCATTTCACGCATGTGCTCGGGAATCACCCCGCCGACGAATCGATGACGCGGTCGCTCGCGGCCTTCAACGTCTTCGCCGGGTTTGAAATCGGCAATTTGCTCGCAGGCGGTGAACATGAACTGCTGCTGGGTCTTGATCTCCCGCGCCAGCTCCGGCACCTGCTCGATCAACTTGCCCAGGTCCCCCGGCAACGGATGCTGGGCCAGCAGTTTGGTGAGGTTTTTGGCGGTAGTTTCCAGCCAATCAGCGGTAGAGCGCAGACGCGTGTAATGGGCGAAATGGCCGATGGCCTTGTCCGGCAGGTGATGGCCTTCGTCGAACACGTAGATGGTGTCGCGCGGGTCCGGCAGCACGGCGCCGCCGCCCAGGGCCAGGTCGGCCAGGACCATGTCGTGGTTGGTGACGATCACATCGACCTTGCCCATGCCTTCGCGGGCCTTGTAGAAAGCGCACTGGCCGAAATTCGGGCAATGACGGTTGGTGCACTGGCTGTGATCGGTGGTCAGGCGTGCCCAGTCGGCGTCCTCCAGGGCGGTTGACCAACTGTCGCGGTCGCCGTCCCACTTATTGCCGGCGAGTTTTTCGATCATGCTGGTAAACAGTTTCTGACTGGCCTCGTCGACCTCGATCTTGAAGCCTTCTTCCTCGAACAACTGCGCCGTGGCGGTCTGCGCGTGGCCTTCCTGGAGCAACATGTCGAGCTTGGACAGGCACATGTAGCGCCCGCGCCCCTTGGCCAGGGCGAAGCTGAAGTTCAGCCCGCTGTTGCGCATCAGGTCGGGCAAGTCCTTGTAGACGATCTGCTCTTGCAAGGCCACGGTGGCCGTGGCGATCACCAGGCGCTTGCCGGCGGCTTTCGCCGTGGGGATCGCCGCCAGGCTGTAGGCCACGGTCTTGCCGGTACCGGTGCCGGCTTCCACCGCGACTATCGCGGGGTCGCCACTGCGCCGGCCTTCGTCGTCGGTATCGATGTCGCCCAGGACCTTGGCGACTTCGGCGATCATCAGGCGTTGGCCGTAGCGCGGCTTGAGGCTCTTGGCTTCGAGAAAACGCGAATAGGCGCCCTGGATCGTGGTTTTGAGTTCAGTGCTGATCATGGATTGTCGGGCGCAAAAAACGCTGGATAAATTTTCAGTGGTTCGGATCGCCGCTATCATACCCCGCTAATTAATCCCGCGCAGAACGGAGTACCCCAATGACCGCTTTTAGCCTTGTTTATAGCCTGCATGTCCTCGCCGCACTGGTGTGGGTGGGGGGCATGTTTTTCGCCTGGATGGTCTTGCGCCCTGCGGCGATCACGGCACTGGAGGGCCCCGCCCGGCTGAAGTTATGGGTAGAAGTGTTTCAAGGTTTTTTCCGCTGGGTCTGGGTGGCGGTGGTGCTGTTGCCGGTCAGCGGTGTGGGCATGCTGAATCTGCACTTCACCGGTTTCGAAAACGCGCCGCGCTATGTGCAGGTGATGATGGGCTTGTATGTGGTGATGACCGCACTGTTTATCCGGATTCAGGCGCTGATGCTGCCGGAACTGCGCACCGCCGTGGCCGAGCAGGATTGGCCGGCGGGGGCTGCAGTGCTGGGGAGAATTCGCAGGGTGGTGGGGATCAATTTGCTGGTGGGGTTGGTGGTGGTAGCGATTGCGTCGGTTCGGCCGACGTTTTGAGTTATGCGTGGCAGAGGGCTTTTGTGGCGAGGGAGCTTGCTCCCTCGCCACAGGAAATCAATTGCCACCTATTACTTGGTGAGATTTACAACCGCTGCACGGTCACCGAACCCGCCGCGCCTTCAGGCCCCGGCTGCCCGTCGGCGCCAGGTTTACCGCTCTTGCCGCCATCGGCCTTGTAAATCAGGCAGCCCTTGGCCTTGCCACCCGCGCCCGGTTTGCCGCCCGGGCCGGCCAGGCCACCGGCACCGCCAGCCACCTGAACCTTGATCCGGTCTGCCGGGAAGTCGTGCGGCAGCGCCAGTTTAACCAGCGCCCCCGGCGCCCCCGGCTGACCATTGCTGCCATCACTGCCATCGGCGCCGCGACCGGCCTGTCCCCAGGTGCACCCCGGTTCCTCGCCGTTAGCCCCATCGAGACCGACAAACCCCGGTGCGCCCGCGCCACCACGGGCATCAACGATCAACTGCGCTGCGTTCAGTGCCTTGATCTGCAAATCAAGATTGCGTCCGGACCGAGCAGCCTTCTGATAGGTCCCGGGTGCACCACGGGCAGTGATCTGGCTGCCTTCGGACAAATCGGCGCGATGGACCTTCAGCGCCAGCGCCTGCTCCCCCGGCACGATGGCGATACGCGCTTCACGCCCCAGATGCAATTCACCCACGGTGACTTCGGTGACGTTCGAGGGAATCAGCAAGGTGCCGTAATCGGCCACTTCCAGGCGTTCCAGTTGCAGGGTGCTGGCGGTGTTGGGCAAGCGCATCAACGAGTTGGGTTCGACACTCACCACCTGTGCGCAGGCCAATGGGCTGATGAGTGCGGCGAGCAGGCAGAGTTTACGCATGGGAAGCCTTCGAAGCGGTAGGGGCTGGAATGGTTTGCAGGTGGAATACGCCGAAAATGACGATCTTCAGGCGGTCAAGCCAGGGATGGGTGCGACCCCGCAGGCTGCGATAACACAACAAGGCTTCCAGTAGATGGATGAACCCCAACAGGCCGCCGGCCAGATTGACCAACGGGTGCAGCGGAAAGACGAACGGCGTGAGCAGGTTGACCAGCACCACCGACCAGAACAGCAGGGTCAATAACCGCCCCAGCCCCCATAAGACTTTCATACGCTCCCCCGATGAGAATTATTGTTTGCACGCACAGTAACGGCTTCCACGCGGGTTAAGCCAGAGGGCAATGGAAAATTCTTCATGGAGGCCGCCGAACGGCCGTCGCAGTGCTCACAACTGTCGCTCGACGGCTCTATCTCTTGGCTCAGCGGTTTATATGCAGATCCACACGACGGTTTTTCGCACGACCTTCTTCCG
The DNA here is from genome assembly GCF_034541995.1 of Pseudomonas sp. BIC9C. Taxonomy (NCBI): domain Bacteria; kingdom Pseudomonadati; phylum Pseudomonadota; class Gammaproteobacteria; order Pseudomonadales; family Pseudomonadaceae; genus Pseudomonas; species Pseudomonas sp. BIC9C. Next base: position 274,032 of record NZ_JAWDGM010000003.1, on the reverse strand, counting down.
TTTCGTTGTCGGCAATCGGCTGACTCTCGCCCTTGCCTTCGCTGGTGACTTTGTTCGGCACCACACCCTGGCTCAGCAAGTATTCCGCCACGCTACTGGCGCGTCGCTCCGACAAGGCCTGGTTATAGGCATCCGAGCCGACACTGTCGGTATGGCCGACCACCTTGATGCTGACCACATCGGCATCCTCGAACTTGCTCATCAATGCATCCAGACGACTCTTCGCCGTCGGGGTCAGGTCGGATTGATTGAAGGCAAACAGCACGTCATCGCTCAGGGTGATGACTTCGGACTGTGCGGCCTCGGGTTTGACGCTGGCGGCCGGATACTGCGGCATCGGGCAACCGCGATGATCGACCGAGGTATTGGCGGGAGTGTCGGGACAACGGTCGCGTCGGTCGAAAACGCCGTCGCCGTCTTCGTCGCCATCCTGGGCATAGCAGATCAAACCGCCGGACAAGATACCCAGCGCCGCCCCACCCGCGGCCCAACCACCGCTCTCGATGGCGCCCAGACCACCACCGACCAGACCACCGATGAGGCTGCAAATTGGCCAGGTTCGTTGATTAAGGGGGGCAGTGCCATCACTGTGGGTCGCGCAGCCGGTCAAGAGACTGCCAAGTAGCAGAACCGACAAGACGGTCCTTGTGAGAACGATCATGTTGAAAGCTCCTGTGTCCCCGGCCAGTACCGGTTACACAGGAGTAAAGACCCGCATCCGCGACTGCACAAGGCGCGGATGCGAGGGGGGCTTAACGCTCGATTTTGATTTCCGTACGACGGTTCTGTGCACGACCGTCAGCGGTTTTGTTGTCAGCAACCGGCTGGCTTTCACCGGCACCGACAACCGACACGAAGTTACTGCGAGGTACGCCTTGCGAGATGAGGTATTCAACCACCGAGTGGGCGCGTTTATCCGACAGTTTCTGGTTGTAGGTGTCGCTGCCCACGCTGTCGGTATGACCAGTGACGGTCAGTTTGGCAGTCGGGGCTTCGGCTTTCAGGCGAGTGGCAATCTTGTCGAGTACCATTTTGTCGGACGAGGTAAGCGTAGCTTTATCAAACTGGAAGTGAACATCGCGGATGACGATGGTTTCTTCCTTGACCACAACCGCTTCTTCGACCACAGGTGCTGGTGGTGGGCAACCGTTGGCATCGACCTGAACGCCTTTTGGCGTGCCTGGGCACTTGTCACGGCTGTCCGGCACACCATCACCGTCTTCGTCGCCATCCCCATGAACCCAGCAATAAGCCGCTGCCGTGCCGCCGACGAGCAGAGCACCATACCCTGCCCATGCCGAGCTTTCGGTCGCACCGAGGCCCGCGCCCACGACACCACCAACCGCCGCGCAGGTCGGCCAATCGGTTTTCTGCAAACCTGCGCAACCAGTCAAGACACTGGTTAGCAGAACCAAGGGTAATGCTGTCCGAACTATGCTCATCTAGTTTTCTCCTGAAGGATCGGCTTAGAACCGATTCAGGTAGTAAAGACCCGAGTTTTAAACTCCGCCAGCAATAGGCCATGCTGTTTATTCATGCTTTAGCGACAGGTTGGCGCTTTTGTCGCCAAGCCGCTCTAGGCCCGAACCTTCGGGCAGGCTAGTCTTGGCAGACCTGATTGAGGATCTTCGATGACTGCAGATATTTCTTCACGCACGCCGCAACAGGCACTGGCCGCTTTACTTGACCGATATGCCCCCGCGCGCCTGTTGTTGATCGGCGCCAGCGAGTTCCCGGCACTGGAAGCGTTCAAACTTGCTCACCCTGACAGCAGCGTCGCTTGCGCTGTCCCCGGGCCGTTGCCCGCCGAGTTGGCAGCCCGCCGATTCGACCTGGCCCTGGTGGTCGATTGCCTGGAGCATTTGCCCAAGCGCGACGGCCTGAACCTGCTGGGCGGCATCCGCAACCTCAACGCCAGCCGCATCGCCGTGCTGGCGGATCTGCCGGCCTGTGGCTGGCAGGAAACCGACTTTTTCTCCCTGGCCCTGCAAGCCAGTGAACGCTTTCAACGGGACGAACAGGTCCTGACCCTGTTTACCTACGATCTGCTTGAATACAAACAAGTCCCCGACTGGCTCAATTCGCGCTTCTGGGCCAATCCGGAAAACTTCGGGAAATACTGGTGGTAATGCAATGAGTACATCCATTTGCCCTTGCGGCAGCGGCACTCCGCTCGACGCCTGCTGCGGTCACTACCATGCCGGGCACCCAGCGCCGTGCGCGGAAGCCTTGATGCGCTCGCGCTACAGCGCCTATGTGCTGGGGCTGGTCGATTATTTGGTGGCCACCACCCTGCCTGCCCAACAGGCCGGCCTGGACCGTCAATCGATCAGCGACTGGAGCGCGCAAAGCACGTGGCTGGGCCTTGAGGTGGAAAGCTCCGAAGTACTGGGTGGCCAGCCTGAACACGCCTTCGTGACCTTCACCGCGCGGTGGCACGACAGCGGTGGCGAGCACAGCCACCGCGAGCGTTCGTCATTTGTGCAAAACACCGGGCGCTGGTATTTCATCGACCCCACCGTGCCGCTCAAGCTTGGACGCAATGACGCCTGCCCGTGCGCGAGCGGGCAGAAGTTCAAGAAGTGTTGCGCGGGGTATTTCAGCAGTTAGGACAGGGAATGCCTGTCCATCTCGCAGGAGCTGTCGAAGGCTGTGATCTTTTGGGTCTAGACTGGGGCTCAAGGGAGAAACACCACGATGATCATCCGCCGCGGCGCACTCTATTTGCTCACGTTGTTCCTGACACTGGGACTTGGCGGCTGCGTATCGTGGTTCGGCGACGACTTGCCGGACCCCGAAGTCCATCTGGTGAAGATCGAGGTGGTCCGCGCCAAATTGCTGGAACAGAAACTCCTCCTGCATTTTCGCATCGACAACCCCAACGACAGCGACCTGACCGTGCGCAGTCTGGAGTACCGCATTCACTTGGGTGACATTCTGCTGGCCGAAGGCGAGCACGAACACTGGTTCACCGTCGGCCCCAAACACAGCGCCTACTTCAAGGTGCCGATCCGCACCAACCTGTGGTCAAAGGTGCGTGACCTGGTCAAACAGCTGAAAAAACCCGATCAGCCCGTTCCTTATCGTCTGGAAGGTGAACTGGAAACCGGTTTATTCATCGCCCACTACGTGCACCTGGCGCGGAATGGCGTGATAATCCCCGCCGATTTAATTCCGGAGCAACACCGATGACCCAGCAACCCCACGTCCACGGCCCTGACTGCAACCACGACCATGACCTTCACCAGCATGATCACGACCACGGCCATGTCCACGGTCCGAACTGCGGCCACGCTCACCAGGAACCGGTGCGCAACGCCCTGAAAGACGTCGGCCGCAACGATCCGTGCCCGTGCGGCAACGGCAAGAAATTCAAGAAGTGCCACGGCGCTTGATGCTTCGGGCGAAGAGTTGCTTCGCCTGTTGAATCGTCTTCGTGAGCAGGCCTGTGGTGTGAATGCAGATCCCTTGTAAGAGCGAGCTTGCTCGCGATGGACTGTCAGTCGACATCTGTGTAGCTGACACACCATCGCGAGCAAGCTCTCTCCTACAGGTTTTTCAGTCAGCGTTTAACAGATAGGCACTGCTGACCACCGTCGCATACTCCCCCTGCAAATTCCCCAATGACATCGCATGCACCTCCTCGGCGCTATGGACATGGCCGAAAACATCAACCTTGTCGAAGGTAAAGCACGCATCCTCGGCCACCCACGTATCAAACCCCAGGTTGCCCGCGGTGCGCGCCGTGGACTCCACCGAGTTGTGGGTCGCGACACCGACGATGATCAACTGCCCGATCCCCGCCTCACGCAACTCAGTCTCCAACCCCGTCGAACAAAACGCATCCGGCACCTGTTTCTGGATCAGGCGTTCGCCGGCCCTTGGTGCAAAACGCTCCTGAAATTCCACCCCCGACTGCTGCGGCCAGAACACTGAGTCCTCTGACCGGGACAGGTGCTGCACATGGATCACCGGCCGAGCGGTACGCCGCCAATGGTCGAGCATTTCCAGCATGCGCGCTTCGGCCTGCGGGTTGTTCCTGCGGCCGAGTCTGGGGTGAAGGATGCCTTTCTGTTGATCGATGATGATCAGTGCCGCGTTTGCCTTGAGCTCCATGCTGACTGTTCTCCAGGATTGTTGAGCGTTTCGCACTTCAACATCCCCCATTGCGACTGGCAAGGTTGCGATCTTTCAGGTTTATCAGACAAATCCTGAAATAACCTGGCACCCCGCTTGCGCGGCCACCTCCCGCTCACTAACGTAGCGCCTTTATTTCGCGCCGCCTCTACCCCCGCAGGAGCTTTGCCATGGCCTCGCCAGCCCTTACTCATTTTCTACCCCGGTTCGGCGTTGCCGCAGCAGTGGCCGGTGTCTTGAGCCTGACCGGTTGTCAGAACTTCAACGCCCAGGACACCCTCCCGCCGACCTCCGGCGTACAACCGCTCAAGGGCCTGGCGCAGAACGTTTCGGTGCGCCGCAATGCCATGGGCATGCCGCTGATCGAAAGCAACAGCTTCCACGACGCGCTGTTCACCCTCGGTTACGTGCATGCCAGCGACCGCATCACGCAGATGGTCACCCTGCGCCTGCTGGCCCAGGGCCGTTTGGCCGAGATGCAGGGTGCGGACTTGCTGGATGCCGACCGTTACATGCGGGCGGTCAACCTGAAGAAAAGTGCCGGCGAGTTGTACAAGGCCTCGTCGCCGCGCCTCAAGCGTTTCTTCGAAGTCTATGCGCGGGGTGTCAACGCCTACCTGTTCCGCTATCGCGACAAACTGCCGGCGGACCTGGCGGCCACCGGCTACAAGCCTGAATACTGGCAGCCGGAAGATTCGGCGCTGATTTTCTGCCTGTTGAACTTCAGCCAGTCGACCAACCTGCCGGAAGAAATTTCCTCGCTGGTACTGGCCCAGACCGTCACCACCGACAAACTCCCGTGGCTGACGCCGTCGGCTCCCGACGAAAAACTGCCGGTCGCCGAAAGCGAAAAACTGCAAGGACTCAAGCTCAACGGGCAAGTCCCGGGGCTGGCCGAACTCAGTAAAGCCATTGGGCAACTGTCGGACCTCAATCTGCCGGGCGCCACCTCGTCGAACAACTGGGCCATCGCCCCGCAGCGCAGCCGCAGTGGCAAGAGCCTGTTGGCCAGTGACAGTCACGGCCCGCTGGGCGTGCCTTCGCTGTTCAGTTACGTGCAGATTCGCGCGCCGAAGTATCAGGCCTCCGGTGTGACCATCGCGGGCCTGCCGATGGTGCTGGGCGGTTTCAACGGCAAAGTGGCGTGGAGCATGACGTCCGTGATGGGCGACAACCAAGACCTCTTCCTGGAGAAGATCAAGCGCCAGGGTAACGGGCTCACCTACGAAAACGCCGGAAAATGGCAGCCGGCGATCGTGCGCAACGAAACCTATTTCGTCAAAGGCCAGCGGCCGATTCGCGAAGCCGTGTACGAAACCCGCCACGGCCCGCTGCTCAACAGCGCACAGGGCACCACTCTGGCCAACGGTTTTGGCCTGGCCTTGCAGATGCCGAACTTCACCGACGACAAGAGTCTGGACGCGTTCTTCGACCTGTCCCGCGCCCAGAGCGTCGAGAAGGCCTCGGATGCCAGCCGTGAAATCCGCGCCATCGCGCTGAACCTTGTATTTGCCGATGCCAGCCACATCGGCTGGCAAGTCACCGGTCGTTACCCGAACCGCCGAGAAGGCGAAGGCCTGCTGCCCTCACCGGGCTGGGAAGGCCGCTACGATTGGGACGGTTATGCCGACCCGATGCTGCACCCGTACGACCAGGACCCGGCCCAAGGCTGGCTCGGCACTGCCAACCAGCGGGTCATTCCCCATGGCTACGGCATGCAGTTGTCCAACTCCTGGGCCGCTCCGGAGCGCGGCGAGCGCCTGGCCGAACTGGCCGGCGCAGGCAAACATGACAGCCGCAGCCTGATCGCCATGCAATACGACCAGACCACGACCTTCGCTGCCAAGCTGAAGAAGATGTTTGAAGCGCCGGGCATGGCTCAGCCGCTCAAACAAGCCATCGACGCCTTGCCGGCGGCCGATCGTGCCAAGGCACACGAAGCCTACAGCCGCTTGATGGCGTTCGACGGCAAGCTCGGCCCGACCTCCAGCGATGCGGCAATCTACGAGTTGTTCCTGCAGGAAAGCACCCGGCAGATCTTCCTCGATGAACTGGGCCCTGAAAGCAGCCCGGCATGGAAGGCCTTTGTCGCCGACGGCAAGTTGTCCTACGCGGCCCAGGCCGATCATTTGCTCGGGCGTGAGGACAGCCCGTTCTGGGATGACGTGCGCACCGCGCAGAAAGAAGACAAACCGGCCATCCTCGCTCGCTGCCTCGCCGCAGCGATCAGCGCAGGCGACAGCCAGTTGGGCGGCGATCACAAAGCCTGGCAGTGGGGCAAACTGCATCACTATGACTGGAAGAACACCAGTGGCCAGACCGTACGCGGACCGCTGCCAGCCGGTGGCGATCACACCACGCTCAACACCGCCGCCTTCGCCTGGGGCCAGGACTTCAACACCACGCTGGCGCCAGCCATGCGCTTTATCGTCGACTTCGGCCAGTCCGAACCGCTGATGGCGCAGAACGGTACCGGCCAGTCCGGCAACCCGGCCAGCCCGAATTACCTCAACAGCATCGAACCGTGGCTCAAGGGTCAATACATGAGCCTGCCGATGCAGCCACAGAACTTCGACAACGCCTACGGGAACGCGCGGTTGACGCTGACTCCCGGCAAGTAACCCCGCCCTTTACCTGTGGGAGCGAGCCTGCTCGCGAAAGCGGCCTGACATTCAAAATAGAGGTTGAATGTTGAGTCGCCTTCGCGGTTGCGCTGGCGCAAGGACAAGTCGGTCGACGAAGCCGACACTTTGACGACCCTGCAAAATCTGCTCAGCTAGCCCTCTTTTCATCCTCAATATTTTTTCTTTTTGAACCGAACGGGTGCGGCCATTTCCCTGCGCCCGTTTTCGTGCATAAATCTGTCTCCGGCCATTTCCAAGCACCTTTTTAAACGCTTGTTCGGCACTCTGGTTCGGAAATTGCTACTTTCAATAGGTCACACGCTTTCCAGTAACAACAATTCTGCGCCACGAGCGCTCATATTGGTATTTAGGGATTGAATAATGAAAAAGCATTGCTGACCCTTTCTGCACTGGCGTTGTGCGTGGCTGCTGGCTCCGCCATGGCGAAGGAGTACAAAGAACTGCGTTTCGGCGTTGACCCTTCCTACGCACCGTTCGAGTCGAAAGCGGCCGATGGCAACCTGGTAGGCTTTGACATCGATCTGGGGAACGCGATCTGCGCCGAACTGAAGGTCAAGTGCAAGTGGGTCGAAAGTGACTTCGACGGCATGATCCCGGGTCTGAAGGCCAATAAATTCGACGGTGTGATCTCGTCGATGACCGTTACCCCGGCCCGTGAAAAAGTCATCGACTTCTCCAGCGAGCTGTTCTCCGGCCCAACCGCTTACGTGTCCAAGAAAGGTTCTGGCGTGACCGCAGACGTCGCGTCCCTCAAGGGCAAAACCGTCGGCTACGAGCAAGGCACCATTCAGGAAGCCTATGCCAAAGCCATTCTGGACAAGGCCGGCGTAAAAACCCAGGCCTACGCCAACCAGGATCAGGTCTACGCTGACTTGACTTCCGGTCGTCTCGATGCAGGGATCCAGGACATGCTGCAAGCCGAACTGGGCTTCCTGAAGTCGCCACAGGGTGCCGACTACGAAGTCAGCAAACCGGTCGACAATGAACTGCTGCCGGCCAAAACAGCGGTCGGTATCAAGAAAGGTAACACCGAACTGAAAGCGCTTTTGGATAAAGGTATCAAAGCGTTACACGATGATGGCACCTACGCCACCATTCAAAAGAAACACTTTGGCGATCTGAATCTGTACAGCGGCAAATAATGCCCGGCGCCCATCTCGCGATGGGCGCTTTTTTCTTCCGATCAGGTTGCTGATTTATGTTCGAAAACCTTTTACAAAATCTGGGGCTCTCAGCCTTCAGCCTCAAGGGCTTCGGTCCGTTGCTGATGCAAGGCACCTGGATGACGATCAAGTTGTCAGCGTTGTCGCTGCTGGTAGCCGTGTTGCTCGGACTGCTCGGCGCCAGTGCCAAGTTGTCAAAAGTCAAACTGATGCGCGTGCCTGCCCAGCTTTACACCACACTCATTCGCGGCGTTCCGGACCTGGTTCTGATGCTGCTGATTTTCTACAGCCTGCAAACCTGGCTGACCTCGCTTACCGATTTCATGGAATGGGAATACATCGAGATCAACCCGTTCAGTGCCGGGGTCATTACCCTGGGCTTCATCTATGGTGCGTATTTCACCGAAACCTTCCGTGGCGCGATTCTCGCCGTCCCACGGGGTCAGGTCGAAGCGGCCACAGCCTATGGCCTCAAACGCGGCCAGCGCTTCTGGATCGTGGTGTTCCCGCAGATGATGCGTTATGCCCTGCCGGGTATCGGTAACAACTGGATGGTGATGCTCAAGGCCACCGCGCTGGTGTCGATCATCGGCCTCGCCGATCTGGTCAAGGCTGCCCAGGACGCCGGCAAAAGCAGCTATCAGCTGTTTTACTTCCTGGTACTTGCCGCGCTTATTTACCTGGTGATCACCAGCGCATCCAACTTCATTCTGCGCTGGCTCGAACGTCGTTACTCCGCAGGCACACGGGAGGCCGTACGATGATCGAACTCCTGCAGGAATACTGGAAAGCCTTCCTCTACACCGACGGGCAGAACATCACCGGCCTGGCCATGACCATGTGGCTGCTCAGCGCTTCGATTTTCTTCGGCTTCATCGTGTCGATTCCGCTGTCCATCGCCCGGGTTTCTCCACACTTCTACATTCGCTGGCCGGTACAGTTCTACACCTACCTGTTCCGTGGCACACCGCTGTATATCCAGTTGCTGATTTGCTACACAGGGATCTACAGCCTGGCCGCCATACGCGCGCAGCCGCTGCTCGACAGCTTCTTCCGCGATGCGATGAACTGCACCATCCTGGCCTTCGCCCTGAACACCTGCGCCTACACCACGGAGATCTTCGCCGGGGCCATTCGCAGCATGGCCCATGGTGAAGTCGAAGCGGCCAAGGCCTATGGCCTCACTGGCTGGAAGCTGTATGCCTACGTGATCATGCCGTCGGCCTTGCGTCGCTCGTTGCCTTACTACAGCAACGAAGTGATTCTGATGCTGCACTCGACCACCGTGGCTTTCACCGCAACCATTCCGGACATTCTGAAAGTCGCGCGGGACGCCAACTCGGCGACCTTCCTGACCTTCCAGTCGTTCGGCATCGCCGCGCTGATCTACCTGACCGTCACTTTTGCGCTGGTCGGCCTGTTCCGCCTTGCCGAACGCCGATGGCTGGCCTTCCTCGGGCCGACCCACTAGGTCTCAACCTGCTTCAGGAACAACAGATGCGCCACCAGAAACATGACCTGCTGGCCCCGCTGCCGGGGACCGCGAGACAGATCCACAGCTTTCACTTCGGCCCACAACCGGCCAACGGCAAGATCTACATCCAGGCCTCCCTGCACGCCGACGAAATGCCCGGCATGCTGGTGGCCTGGCACCTCAAGCAACGCCTGGCGGAGCTGGAAGCCGCCGGTCGCCTGCGCAGCGAAATCGTGCTGGTGCCCATCGCCAACCCGGTGGGCCTGGAACAGGTGCTCATGGATGTGCCGCTGGGCCGCTACGAGCTGGAAAGCGGCCAGAACTTCAACCGCTGGTTCGTCGACCTCAGCGAGGAAGTCGGCAACGCGATCGAAGGCAAGCTCGGTGACGATCCGCAGCACAATCAACAATTGATCCGCAGCAGCCTGCGTGATGCGCTGGCTCGGCAGAGCGCTGGCACCCAATTGCAATCCCAGCGCCTGACCCTGCAACGACTGGCCTGCGATGCCGACATGGTGCTCGACCTGCATTGCGATTTCGAAGCGGTCGCGCACCTCTACACCACACCTGAAGCCTGGCCGCAGGTCGAGCCGCTGGCCCGCTACATCGGCGCCGAAGCCAGTCTGCTGGCAACCGATTCCGGTGGCCAGTCGTTCGACGAATGCTTCACCCTGCTCTGGTGGCAGTTGAAGGAACGCTTCGGCGAACACTTCGACATTCCGCCGGGCAGTTTTTCCGTGACCGTCGAATTGCGCGGCCAGGGCGACGTCAATCACCCGCTGGCCAGCCTCGACTGTCAGGCGTTGATCGACTATCTGATCCATTTCGGCGCGATCGCCGGCGAACATGCGCCCCTGCCCGAGCTACCCTACCCGGCGACACCGCTGGCCGGTGTAGAACCGGTGGCCACGCCCGTCGGCGGGCTGCTGGTGTTCACCGCGCTGCCGGGCCAGTACCTGGAAGCCGGGCAATTGATCGCCGAGATCATTGATCCGGTCAACGATCGCGTCACCCCCGTTCATTGCTCCGCCGCCGGATTGATGTACGCCCGCTCGCTGCGCCGCATGGCCACTGCCGGCATGGTGATCGCCCACGTCGCGGGCACCGAAGCCTATCGCAGCGGCTATCTACTTTCGCCTTGAGGATGCATGCCCCATGTACAAATTGACCATCGAAGGCCTGCATAAAAGTTATGGCGACCATGAAGTCCTCAAAGGTGTTTCACTCAAGGCCAGGACCGGCGACGTCATCAGCCTGATCGGCGCCAGCGGCTCGGGCAAAAGTACCTTTCTGCGTTGCATCAACTTTTTGGAACAACCCAACGACGGCGCCATGAGCCTCGACGGGCAGAACATCCGCATGATCAAGGATCGTCACGGCATGCACGTGGCCGACGCCAATGAACTGCAGCGGATTCGCACCCGCCTGGCCATGGTGTTCCAGCACTTCAACCTGTGGAGCCACATGACGGTGCTGGAAAACATCACCATGGCTCCGCGCCGGGTACTGGGGTGCGACAGGAAAGAAGCCGAGGACCGCGCCCGGCGCTACCTCGACAAGGTGGGGCTGGCTTCCCGTGTGGCGGACCAATACCCGGCATTCCTGTCCGGCGGTCAGCAACAACGGGTCGCGATTGCCCGCGCACTGGCCATGGAGCCGGAAGTCATGCTGTTCGACGAACCGACCTCGGCGCTGGACCCGGAACTGGTGGGTGAAGTACTGAAAGTGATTCAGGGTCTGGCCGAAGAAGGCCGGACCATGATCATGGTGACCCACGAAATGAGCTTCGCCCGCAAAGTGTCGAGCCAGGTGTTGTTTCTGCACAAGGGCCTGGTTGAGGAAGAAGGCGCGCCGGAAGACGTGCTGGGCAATCCGAAAAGCGAGCGGTTGAAGCAGTTCCTGAGTGGCAACCTGAAGTAACGACTACAGCAAAACCTGTGGGAGCGAGCTTGCTCGCGATAGCGCCGGTACAGCCAGCATTGATGTTGACTGATCGATTGCCTTCGCGAGCAGGCTCGCTCCCACATTCAATTCAATCAGACAACAGGCGCAGGCGGTGGCTCATCCGGCAAAGTAGGTTCACCAGGCTCCATCGGCTCTTCGTTCGGGGTATCAGGGTCAGGCTGACCGGGGATGCCCCCCGCCATGCTGACGGGTGGATGTGCCAACAAGGACCAGGCCAGAACGCCAACCTGATTGGGTTCAAGCCTTGCCAGTTCGGCACTGATTCGTGGATCGATCTTCATTCGGCCCTCCTGAGCGATGGCCGACCCGCCTTGCGCGGATCGGAGCAGTACACCCCATAGAGTGTACGCCCGCTCAGGAACTCCCGATATTTGCCGGACGGTTGACTCAGGTGCGAGGCAGGGTCACGCCACGCTGGCCCTGATACTTGCCACCACGGTCCTTGTAAGACACTTCACATTCTTCGTCAGACTCAAGGAACAGCATCTGCGCCACGCCTTCGTTCGCGTAGATTTTCGCCGGCAGATTGGTGGTGTTGGAGAACTCCAGGGTCACGTGACCTTCCCACTCAGGCTCGAGCGGCGTGACGTTGACGATGATGCCGCAGCGCGCGTAGGTGCTTTTACCCAGGCAAATGGTCAATACATTACGCGGAATGCGGAAGTATTCGACGGTGCTGGCCAGGGCGAAGGAGTTCGGCGGAATGATGCACACGTCGCTGTGGATGTCGACGAAGCTGCCGGCATCGAAGTTTTTCGGGTCGACGATCGCCGAATTGATGTTGGTGAACACCTTGAAATGATTAGTGCAACGCACATCGTAGCCGTAGCTTGACACGCCATAGGAGATCACACGGCTATCGTCGCTGCCGCGCATCTGGCGCTCGACGAAAGGCTCGATCATGCCGTGCTCTTGCGCCATGCGGCGAATCCACTTGTCCGATTTGATGCTCATGGCGGGTGTCCTGAATAGCGAGGTCGAAAAATTCTGTCCGGCATCTTACCGGGCGCGCCGCCGGGTTCAAAGTCCGCGGTGCAATTCTCGCCGAACAGGCAGGAATTACCTGCGCTGGCGACGAACCGTCACACCGCCGATCCTTAAAACAGAGAAACCTGCGCAAGAAGCATTGGCACGTCCCGGAAAAAGGGTTAAGGTGGCGTCACTGTGCTGCTTGTGTCACTGAGAATCTCTACACGATATGTTGAATTTCGATCCAACCATCTACAAGAATTTTTCCTGCTCTTTGCACTCAGTCTCGGCCAGGGTTCTTCCTGAGTCGCAGTTATCTTTGTTCAAGGAGTTACACCATGTCTAATCGCCAAACCGGTACCGTTAAGTGGTTCAACGATGAAAAAGGCTTCGGCTTCATCACTCCACAATCCGGTGACGACCTGTTCGTTCACTTCAAAGCTATCCAGTCCGACGGCTTCAAAAGCCTGAAAGAAGGCCAACAGGTTTCTTTCATCGCTACCCGCGGTCAGAAAGGCATGCAAGCTGAAGAAGTTCAAGTTATCTAACTTGTACTTGCTTTAGTAAAAAGCCCCGCCCTCAACAGCGGGGCTTTTTTGTGGGCGGGTGTTTTGTCCACACAAAAAAGACCGCCGCCTTCGACAGCCCCTGCGCTGACCTTGCAGGAGCTGTCGAAGGCGGTGATCTTTTGATTTTCTTACCAGGTCACGCCAAACCCTGCGGTGTAGCGTGTCTTGTCCAGATCCGCATCTTCGGTGCCGCTGATGATGTCCCGCTCCGCTTTCAGGTTCAGCGAAGCCCAGTCAGTCACCTTGTAGCGCAACCCCATCTCGGCATCGAGTGCGTAGTCGGCCACGCCCGACAGCGGCTTGCCGACCTCACCATTGGTGAAAAACTCGACACGTTTGCCGACCAGATAGCGGTTGTAGTCCCACTTCATGGCCAGGGCGTAGAAATTGTCCTTGCTGCCGTCAGAGAACTCATAGTCTGTGTGGTTGACCAGCGAGCCCAGGGAGAACGCCCCGAGTTCGTCATCCCAGAACTGATAGCCGGGACCGGTACCGACAGTGCGCTGACGGGAAAGGTCTTCGACCTTGTCGCGTTTGTACACCAGGCGGCCCTGCCAGAACCACTGCTCGGTCAGGAACCGGTCGATGGAATACTCGGCCCGCCAGTTGTCGGTGGTCACCACGCTGTCCTGGAACTCGCGGTTGTATTCGCCTTCGGCGGTATGCCGCCAGCGGCCGTGACGCGCACTGGTCTTGAAATCGATGCCGTAGTCATCGGTATCGTTTTCCGCCCGCTGATAATCCAGTGCGATATCGACATTGCCTTTCCACACCAGATCCTCGACCACCGGTTTTGGCTTGAGAATCTGCTGAATGCTCGCCAGTTCGACCGTCTTCGGTGCTTCGCCATTGGCCAGCGTGACCTTGCCGGCGTCCGCCGCTTTCAACGACTTGGCTTTCTCGCCACTGTAGGCATCCTGCTTGACCAGCAACTCCTGATCGCTGTCCAGGGTCTTGACCTGTTTCCAGTCGATCGTCACCGCACCGGCATACTCGGTCTGGATCAGCAGCTTGCCGCCATCGAACAACGTGATCTTGCCGCTCAGCTTGTCGCCGTTCTTCAACCACACGGTATCGGCTAGCAAGGGAGAGGAAGCACTGAGGACAGCGAGACACAGCAGGGATCTGGACAACATAAGCAAAATACCGGCTCAGGCTTGCAAGAAAAGTCGGCATTATCCGTAGGAACAAGGCCCTGACAAGGACTGACCCGACTATTTCTGCTGAGTTCATTTCTCAACTTTCTGCACAGGAATTACTCTACAGACGGTAAAGCAGACTTTCTCAGGAATGACGGACGTGACCGATCCAACCGATGAACCCGAGAGTGCGGCGCAAATCCGACGCACGGCGCTGTATCTGACACTGGCGCAAGTTCCCGAGGGCAAAGTCGTCAGCTACGGTCAATTGGCCGAGCTGGCAGGACTGGGTCGCGCCGCCCGCTGGGTCGGGCGCACCCTCAGCCAATTGCCGAGCGACAGCAAGTTGCCCTGGCATCGGGTTCTGGGCGCAAACGGGCGTATCAGCCTGCCCGTCGGCAGCCCTTCGGGGGATGAGCAGCGCGCACGATTACGCATGGAGGGCATCAGTGTCCTGAATAATCGTGTTGATATTCAGCGCCATGGCTGGCGCCCGGTAGAGCACAGCGGTTAGAGTGCGCGCTTTGTTTCCGTATTTCTTGAGGCAGACTCCAGCCCATGCCCCGTAAAACCTGGCGCGCCGCGCTCGCCGCTTATGCCAGCCCCTCGACACTCGTGCTGTTGCTGCTTGGTTTCGCCGCCGGCCTGCCTTACATGCTGGTGTTTTCGACGCTTTCGGTCTGGCTGCGTGAAGCCGGCGTGGCTCGCGAAACCATTGGCTATGCAAGCCTGATCGGCCTGGCGTATGCCTTCAAATGGGTCTGGTCACCGCTGCTCGACCAATGGCGACTGCCATTGCTCGGCAAACTCGGTCGACGACGATCCTGGCTCGTGCTGTCCCAGGCACTGGTCATCCTTGGCCTGATCGGGATGGGTTTCTGCGACCCGCAAAAGCATCTCTCCTGGCTCATCGCTATCGCAGTGGTCGTCGCCTTCGCCTCGGCGACGCAAGATATTGCGGTAGACGCCTATCGCCTGGAGATCGCCGAAGACAATCGTCAGGCCGCCCTGGCCGCCAGCTACATGTCCGGTTACCGGGTCGCCGCGCTGCTGGCAACTGCAGGCGCGCTGTACTTCGCCGAAGGCTTTGGCTCCACCGGCTTCAACTACAAACATGCGGCCTGGGCCGGCACTTACATCCTGTTCGGGGTGCTGATGGTCCCGGCACTGCTGACTTCATTGTTCATGCGCGAACCACCTGTGCCGTTACGCACGCAACTGCAGGCCGGGCGCTACAGTTTCGTGCATCAACTGGCCTCGGTATTCGTGCTGATCATATTGCTGGTGTCCGTGCCGGCCATGTTCACCCAGCTCTACAACACCGACTTTGCCAGCGTACTGTTCGAAGGCGTGAGCCTGCTCGACCTGCTGCTCGAAGACCGCGCGTTCCTGCGGGCCATCCTCTACACCACACTCACCGCCCTGTGCCTCTCGGCCATGGGCCGACGCGGCCTGGCGCCGGTACTGACGCCAGTCAACGACTTCATCCTGCGATACCGCTGGCAAGCACTGCTGCTGCTCGGCTTGATCGCCACCTACCGGATGTCCGATACGGTCATGGGGGTGATGGCCAACGTGTTCTATATCGACCAGGGCTTCACCAAGGACCAGATCGCCAGCGTCAGCAAAATCTTCGGCCTGATCATGACCCTGGTCGGCGCCGGCATGGGCGGCCTGCTGATCGTGCGTTTCGGCATTCTGCCGATCCTGTTCATTGGCGGCGTCGCCTCCGCGGCGACCAACATCCTGTTCCTGATGCTCGCCGACATGGGCCCGAATCTGCAGATGCTGATCCTGACCATCTCCCTGGACAACTTCAGTTCAGGCCTGGCCACCTCAGCCTTCGTCGCCTACCTGTCGAGCCTGACCAACCTCAAGTTCTCCGCCACCCAGTACGCCCTGCTCAGCTCGATCATGCTGTTACTGCCACGCCTGATCGGCGGCTACTCCGGGGTCATGGTGGAAAAGTTCGGTTATCACGACTTCTTCCTGATTACCGCCCTACTGGGCGTCCCGACCCTGCTGTTGATCGCCTTGCACTGGTTCCAGGAAAACCGCCGCGCAGGCCCGACACCTACACCGGAACCGGTGCAGACCCCGGTCGCCGAAGAATCGTAGGTTCTTTACTCAGGAAAAGTCGCGGAGGGCCGAATGAATCGCGCCCTCCTGCCACACCACCGACCGCACGCCTGTACGCCAGCGGAACTCACCCGTACAATGCTCCGTCATTTCTCGTCATCAGCAATCGATAACGGCCAACCATGCGCACCAGTCAATTTTTGCTCGCCACACAGAAAGAAACGCCTTCCGACGCGGTCGTGATCAGCCACCAGCTGATGCTGCGCGCCGGCATGATCCGCAAACTCGCCTCGGGCCTGTACACCTGGCTGCCGATGGGCTTGCGGGTAATGCGCAAGGTCGAAGCCGTCGTTCGTGAAGAAATGAACGCTGCCGGCTCTCTCGAAGTGTTGATGCCGAGCACGCAACCGGCTGAGCTGTGGCAGGAGTCCGGGCGCTGGGAAGAGTACGGCCCTGAATTGCTGCGCTTCAAGGATCGCCACGGTCGCGATTTCTGCGCCGGCCCGACCCACGAAGAAGTCATCACCGATCTGATGCGCAACGAGTTGAGCAGCTACAAGCAGCTGCCGATCAACCTGTACCAGATCCAGACCAAATTCCGTGACGAAATCCGCCCGCGCTTCGGCTTGATGCGCGGCCGCGAATTCATCATGAAGGACGCCTATTCGTTCCACGCCGACCAGGCTTCGCTGCAGGTCACCTACGACCGCATGCACCAGGCCTACTGCAACGTGTTCACCCGCCTGGGCCTGAAGTTCCGCCCTGTTGAAGCCGACAACGGCTCCATCGGCGGTGCCGGCTCCCACGAGTTCCACGTGCTGGCCGAGTCCAGTGAAGACGACATCGGTTTCAGCAACGGCTCCGACTACGCCGCAAACATCGAGAAAGCCGAAGCCGTGCCACGGGAAACCTCGCGCGCCGCTCCGACTGAAGAACTGCGCCTGATCGACACCCCGAACGCCAAGACCATTGCGCAACTGGTCGAAGGCTTCAACCTGCCGATCGAAAAAACCATCAAGACCCTCGTGGTGCACGCTGAAGAAAAAGGCAAGCTGATTGCCCTGATCATACGTGGCGACCACGAGCTGAACGAAATCAAGGCGGCCAACCAGCCAGGCGTTGCCAGCCCGCTGGTCATGGCTTCCGAAGCCGAACTGCGCGACGCCATTGGCGCCGGTGCCGGTTCCCTCGGCCCGCTGAACCTGCCGCTGCCGATCATCATCGACCGCTCTGTCGAACTGATGAGCGACTTCGGCATCGGTGCCAACATCGACGACAAACACTACTTCGGCGTGAACTGGGAGCGCGACCTGCCTGTTCCGACCGTTGCCGACCTGCGTAACGTCGTGGCCGGCGACCCGAGCCCGGACGGCAAAGGCATCCTGGAAATCAAGCGCGGCATCGAAGTCGGGCACATCTTCCAGCTGGGCAACAAATACAGCAAAGCGATGAAGTGCGAAGTGCTGGGCGAGAACGGCAAGCCGGTCACCCTGGAAATGGGCTGCTACGGCATCGGCGTGTCCCGCGTGGTCGCGGCTGCCATCGAGCAGAACAACGACGAAAACGGGATCATCTGGAGCGACACGCTCGCGCCGTTCCAGATTGCCCTGGTGCCGCTGCGCTACGAAACCGAGCAGGTTCGCGAAGCCACCGACAAGCTGTACGCGGAACTGACCGCTGCCGGCTTCGAAGTGTTGCTGGACGACCGTGACAAGAAAACCAGCCCGGGCATCAAGTTCGCGGACATGGAGCTGATCGGCATTCCACACCGGATCGTGGTCAGCGATCGCGGCCTGGCCGAAGGCAACCTGGAATACAAGAGCCGTACCGAGGCCGACGCACAAGCGCTGCCGGTCGCGGACGTGCTGCCCTTCCTTCAGGCCCGCATCCGTCGCTGATACCAGATATAGAGGCGTCATGTTCAAGCGAAACACCTTAGGCCTCGGTGGTGCCGCCTTGTGCGGCACCCTGCTGGTCAGCGGCTGTGCCAACCACATGTCACAACGCAGCGAGCAAGAGGAACGTGTCGAGCGCAAATTGCTCGATCACAGCCTGCAGATCGATGTCGGTGAGCCCAAGGTGCTTGAGCTGCCGCAACGGCGGGTGAAAATTCACGAGCAGAAGACTTTCGAAGTCACCGAGTACGAAGTCACGCGTCACTACGACCGCTATACGCCGTACCAACCCTGGCGGGAAATTTACGAAATCCCGCTGGGCGCGGTGGCCGTGGTGGCGGGTATCGGTGCCAACGTGGTCAATGTGTTCACCCTCGGCAATCTGCCGGACAGCGTGACCAAGGACTGGCTGAGCTACGGTTTCGCCGGGCTCAACCCGTTCATGAACGTGCAATCCCACGGCCGCGCGCAGCAAAACCTGGCCGGTATTGGTGAAGTCCAGCGCGACAAGCGCACGGAATACTCAAGCCTGCCCTGGAGCGAGCGTCCGGTCGAGGTCAAGGCCGGCAAGGAAACCTTCGAGCTGACCACCGACAAAAACGGCGTGCTACGCCTGAATCTGTTGGACAGCCCGTTCGCCGAAAATGACATCAACCATCTGAGCCGGTTGCTGATCCGTGTCGAGGATGCCCAGGGCAACGTGCACAGCGATTCCACCCTGGCTATCAGCAGCAACTTGCGCAGCAAGCTCTATGAGGCCCACGGCCTGATTTACGACGACCTCGAAGGTGATGAGGTGAGCCAGTGGGTACACCGGGTCAAGCGCCTGTCGGAACTGGGTCTTGAAGAAGAAGCCAGTGAGCTGGAACAGAGCCTGATCGAACTGACGCGCAATGATCCCGAATTGCAGAGCGAGTTCCTCAAGTCGCTGGCCCGCAATGGCGAACGACTGGTGGCGAATCCGGGGCTGAACTAAAAGCCAAAAGCTAAAAGCTTCGCGAGCAAGTCGGATCGCCGCACCGCCGCTCCCACACTGGATTTGTGAACGCCTCAAATCTCCTGTGGGAGCGGGCTTGCTCGCGAAGGGGCCCTCACATTCACCACAAACCTACCGCTCGAACAACTCCATCTGCTCGAACCCACCCCGCAAGTCCTCCAGCCGCACGCCGACGCCCAACAACCGCACCGGTTTACCGCCGCGATTGAAGGCCTGGGTCAGCATCAACTGATAACTTCCCAGATCCCGCCCTGCCCCGGCCTGCTCCAGTGTCGTCTGGGTGAAGTCGTGGAACTTCACTTTGACGAATGGCTTGCCCGGACGATAACTGCTGTCGATTCGCGCCATACGACCGGCCAGGGTCTCCAGCAGCTCGGGCAACTTGTCCAGGCAACTCTTCAGGTCCGGCAGGTCAACGTCGTAGGTGTTTTCGACACTGATCGACTGACGGCGACTGTCGTTATGCACCACGCGCTCATCGATCCCACGGGCCAGACTCCAGAGTCGCTCGCCAAAGCTGCCGAACTCACGTACCAGCGCCAACTTGTCCCACTCGCGCAATTGCAGGCAATCGGAGATACCCAGCTTGCCGAGCTTGTCGGCGGTAACTTTGCCGACCCCATGCAATTTGCTCACCGGCAAGCCACTGACAAAGTCCTCGACCTGGTCCGGAGTAATGACGAACAGGCCGTTGGGCTTCTTCCAGTCACTGGCGATCTTGGCCAGAAACTTGTTCGGCGCCACACCCGCCGACACGGTGATATGCAGTTGGTTGGAAACCCGGCGCCGGATGTCCTGGGCGATTCGCGTCGCACTGCCCGCAAAATGCGCGCTGTCCGACACATCGAGGTACGCCTCATCAAGCGAGAGCGGCTCGATGATCTCCGTGTAATCGCGAAAGATCGTGTGAATTTCCCTGGACGCCTCTCTATAGGCATCCATGCGTGGCTTGACGATGATCAGGTCCGGACACAGCTTCAAGGCATGCCCGGAGGACATTGCCGAACGCACCCCGTACGCTCGCGCCTCATAATTGCAGGTGGCGATCACCCCGCGCCGATCCGCCGACCCGCCCACCGCCAATGGCTTGCCGGCCAGACGCGGGTCGTCACGCATCTCAATGGCGGCGTAGAAACAGTCACAATCGACGTGGATGATCTTTCGCTGAGTCATGGCAAAGCAGTGTTCATGGCAAGGAAAAGGCGTCTGGGTATGACGGATATGCAGTATCTCACCGACACCTGTATATAGCACCAGTAGTCTGAATGTTCTTTTCGACTCGTGGGAAATGTCCTTGGTAAATTTATTTTTTCAATCGAAAAAACATTCGCGATAGAGCCGCAGGCCTTGCCCCGTCTGCCTCACAGGCTGACAAGCCTGCCCCTCAGCAAGCTAACCGATTGAAGCGGAACAGGTTTTATCTGAATTGAAGGTTGACACCCCGGCGTATCTCTATAGAATGCCGGCACACAGACGCGGGATGGAGCAGTCTGGTAGCTCGTCGGGCTCATAACCCGAAGGTCGTCGGTTCAAATCCGGCTCCCGCAACCAAACATCAAAAAAGGCTGCTCGAAAGAGTGGCCTTTTTTGTGCGTGCTTGTTTTGCAGCACCGAGCACCGAAACCAGCCGACCCGCTCAATCGAGCAGAAAGCAGAAATCGTTCTGATTCCGAAACTTAGGCCAAGGCTGCGACCGTTTGCCGCGATTCAACGTTTATTTGACCTGCTTCAGGATTAACGGTTGACACCCCGGCATTACTCTATAGAATGCCGCCACACAGACGCGGGATGGAGCAGTCTGGTAGCTCGTCGGGCTCATAACCCGAAGGTCGTCGGTTCAAATCCGGCTCCCGCAACCAAACATCAAAAAAGGCTACTCGAAAGAGTGGCCTTTTTTGTATCTGTTGAAAAAGTCCTTTCGCAACAATGATCTGTCACTGTGTAGCAAGCCGCTTGGGTCACCCAGGCGCCGGGTTCAGACTATGCTCTATCGCAGGCTGAAGCCTTCACGACTGATGTCGCGCCGTCCCCGCTGCCCGGTGATAGGCGTTAATATTTGTGATTATTTTTTTCTACAGGGATTGGTAACTTGGCTGGATACCCCCATCCTGTCGCGCACAATCCAAGAGGTGATTGATGCGCGCCAACTCGTCTGATTCACAAGACACTGTCACAGCGACACAACCGATCAAGGCTGAGCGTCTGCGCCTGCTTGATCGATTGAGCAAATACCGTCAACCCATTGGCCTGGCGGTCACTCTGCTGTTGTTCGCGATCGCGCTGATTGCCTGTCGTCACCTGCTGAGCGAGCTCGACCTTTACGCGCTGCACGATTCGATCCTCGAAGTTCCACAACCAGCCTTGATGGGCGCCCTGGCCGCCACTGTAGTGGGTTTCATCATTCTGCTCGGCTACGAATGGTCGGCCAGCCGCTATGCCGGCGTGAGCCTGACACCGCGCACACTGGCACTGGGCGGTTTCACGGCCTTTGCCATCGGCAACGCCATTGGTCTTTCTATGTTGTCGGGCGGTTCGGTTCGCTATCGCCTCTATGCCCGTCATGGTGTGGGAGCGGGTGAAGTCGCCCGCATGACACTGTTCGCCAGCCTTTCGCTGGGTTGCGCCCTGCCGCCGCTGGCCGCCCTGGCGACGCTCAGCGACCTGCCGGCCGCGTCCACCGCCCTGGGGATCTCCGAGACGTTGCTGGGCGTGGTGGCAGCCGCCGTGCTCCTGCTGTTTTCAGTGCTGGCCATCGGCATCTACCGTCGTCGGCTGCCGGAACAGCCGTACCCGGACAACCTGCTGGTCAAGGTCGGGCGCCGCACCTTGCGCTTGCCCGGGAGCCGCCTGACGTTCCTGCAATTGATCATCACCGCCCTGACGTAGCCGCCGCCGCGACCGTGCTCTATCTGTTGCTGCCGGAAACTCCACCCTTCGGTGCGTTCCTTCTGGTTTACCTGCTGGCCCTGGCCGCCGGCGTGCTCAGCCATGTGCCGGGCGGTGTCGGGGTGTTCGAGGCGATTTTGCTGGCGGCGTTTTCCGACACCCTGGGTGCCGCACCACTGGCGGCCGCCCTGCTGCTTTATCGCTTGATCTACGTGGTCCTGCCCTTGCTGGTGGCCTGCCTGCTGTTGCTGATCAACGAAGGTCAGCGCCTGTTCCAGACACGCCAGACATTGCGCGCAGCCTCAGGCCTGGCGGCTCCGATTCTGGCGGTGCTGGTATTCCTCTCAGGTGTTGTCCTGCTGTTCTCCGGGGCCACCCCGGAAATCGATACCCGCCTGGAACACATCGGTTTTCTGATCCCCCATCGACTGGTCGATGCTTCGCACTTTGGCGCCAGCCTGGTCGGCGTTCTTTGTCTGTTGCTGGCCCAGGGGCTGCGCCGCCGGCTGTCGGCGGCGTGGATGCTGACCACCATTCTGTTGCTGGTCGGCGCCCTGCTCTCACTGCTCAAAGGCTTCGACTGGGAAGAAGCCAGCCTGATGGTGCTGACGGCGAGCCTGCTCGGGGTATTCCGCCGCTCGTTCTATCGCCCCAGCCGCCTGACCGAAGTACCGTTCTCGCCGCTGTACCTGGTGGCCAGCCTGTGCGTGCTCGGGGCGTCGATCTGGTTATTGCTGTTCGCCTACCAGGACGTTCCGTACAGCCACCAACTCTGGTGGCAGTTCACTCTGGACGCCGATGCCCCTCGTGGCCTGCGCTCGCTGCTCGGAGCTGCCGTACTGCTGGTGGTGGTGTCGCTGACCTGGCTGCTGCGTACCGCGCGTCCGGTCATTCACCTGCCGTCGTCCGACGAACTGGAGCGCGCCAGCAAGATCCTCATGGCATCGGCCCAACCGGATGGTGGCTTGGCCCTGACCGGTGACAAGGCGCTGTTGTTCCACCCCAATGACGAGGCGTTCCTGATGTACGCCCGCCGTGGCCGCAGCCTGGTGGCGTTGTATGACCCGATCGGCCCGGGCCAGCAACGGGCGGAAATGATCTGGCAGTTCCGCGACCTGTGCGACATCCACCACGCCCGTCCTGTGTTCTATCAGGTGCGCGCAGAGAACCTGCCCTACTACATGGACATCGGCCTGACCGCGATCAAGCTCGGCGAAGAAGCCCGGGTCGATCTCAAGCGGTTTGATCTCGAAGCCAAGGGCAAGGAGATGAAAGACCTGCGCTACACCTGGAACCGAGGCACCCGTGACGGCCTGTCGCTGGAAATCTTTGAGCCGGGCCACGCGCCGATGGATGAGCTCAAGGTGATTTCCGATGCCTGGCTGACCGGCAAGAACGTCCGGGAGAAAGGTTTTTCGCTGGGTCGCTTCAGCGATGACTACCTCAAGTATTTCCGCATCGCGGTGATTCGTTTCGAAGGACGCCCGGTAGCGTTCGCCAACTTGCTCGAGACCTACGGCCACGACCTGGCCAGTCTCGACCTGATGCGCGCGCATCCGGACGCCCCTAAGCTGACCATGGAGTTCATGATGGTCGGCCTGATCCAGCATTATAAAAATCATGGATACGCGCGTTTCAGCCTGGGCATGGTGCCGTTGTCGGGGTTACAACCCCGTCGCGGCGCACCTTTGACCCAGCGCCTGGGCTCGATGGTATTCCGCCGTGGTGAGCAGCTGTACAACTTCCAGGCTTGCGCCGCTTCAAAGACAAGTTCCAGCCTGATTGGGAACCCCGTTATATGGCCGTGCCCGCCGGACTCGATCCGCTGGTTGCGCTGGCCGACACTGCTGCCCTGATCGCGGGCGGCTTGACCGGATTGGTGAAACGCTGATGATTCAACGCTCCTTGCGGTATGTATTGGGCACACTGGTAATAGTGGCCCTGATTCTCGGTGGCGGTTACTGGTACCTGAAACGCCCGGCACCGGAACCGACCCTCGAATTGCTGACCCCGGCCGATGGTGCGACGATGACCCGCGTCATCCCCGGCACTACGCCTCGCGCCCAGGTGCTGGTGGCGGTCAACGAAGACCAGAAGCTCAGCGACAAGCAATTGCTGACCCTGAGCCGCAGTGGCTCGGCGCAAATCGTCCAGGTGATCCTGCCCAAGGACTGCCTGCTGCAAAGCCGGGCCCTGCAAGCGGGCCTCAGAGAACTCAAAGGCCCGGCGACCCTGGTCAGCGGTATCGGCCCGGGTGCCGTGCTGGCCTGGCGCTGGTTGTCCGAGCAGAAGAATGACAAGGCCCAGGCCGTCTCGGTCGACCTGGCCCTGGAAAAGGGCGGCTGCACTCACCTGCTGCCCAAAAGCGCTGCCCACGGTCACTGGCTGGTCGCATGGAACGACAACCCGGACGACACCAGTGCAGGTTTCGTGCGTGATCAACCGAACGCCGAAACCAGCATCAGCGACTACGACATCAACCTGCCGCAAGTGCTGAACAACGAACTGCGTAAAATCCTCGTCGGTGGCGACAAGGCCGCTGGCGGCCTGCAGATCCCGGTGGTCGAAGTGCCCGCCGGCCAGGCCAGGGACACCGTGACCCTGTTCCTGTCCGGTGACGGCGGCTGGCGCGACCTCGACCGCGATGTGGCGGGCGAGATGGCCAAGATCGGCTACCCGGTGGTCGGCATCGATACCCTGCGCTACTACTGGCAGCACAAGAGCCCGGAGCAAAGTGCGCTGGACCTGGCTGAACTGATGCAACACTACCGGCAAAAATGGGGCACCAAGCGCTTCATCCTGACCGGTTACTCGTTCGGCGCCGATGTCCTGCCGGCGATCTACAACCGCCTGGCCGAGTCCGAGCAGCAACGCGTCGACGCGATCATCCTACTGGCCTTCGCCCGTACCGGCAGCTTCGAGATCGAAGTCGAAGGCTGGCTCGGCAACGCCGGTAAGGAAGCCGCCACCGGCCCGGAAATGGCCAAGCTGCCAGCCGCCAAAGTGGTGTGCATCTACGGCGAAGAAGAGACCGACGAGAGCGGCTGCACCGACAAGACGGCAGTGGGCGAAGCCATCAAGCTGCCTGGCGGCCACCACTTCGACGAGAACTACCCGGCGCTGGCCAAGCGTTTGGTGGATGTGATCGAGAAGCGTCAGGCTAAGGAAACGGCTGCTACAGAGTGATCTGAGCCAGCCGAAAAAAGCCCTCGTTACCTCACGGTAGCGGGGGCTTTTCATTCAACGCCACAAATCCTGTAGGAGCGAGCCGGCTCCGGGCGGCGCTCCGACGATAGTCGTCAACGATAACGCTGGCTGCCTGAATGCCCGCGGTGAACTCAGGTTTTTCGTCGGAACGCCGCCCGGAGCCGGCTCGCTCCTACAGGATCAGGTTTACATTTCGACCTGCGTCCCCAGTTCAATCACCCGGTTCAGCGGCAGATTGAAGAAACGCAGGTTGCCGTTGGCGTTCTGCAACATGAACGCAAACAGCGCCTCACGCCAGCGCGACATGCCTTCGAGCTTGGAGGCGATGACCGTCTCGCGGCTGAGGAAGTACGTGGTGCGCATCGGGCTGAAGTTCAGTTCATCGAGATGACACAGCTTCAACGCCTGCGGCACGTCCGGCTCATCGATGAAGCCGAAATGCAGGATCACCCGGAAGAAACCTTCGCCGTAGGCATCGACCTCGAACCGTCGTGATGGCGGCACCCGCGGGATGTCTTCGTAGACCACCGTCAGCAGCACCACTTGCTCGTGCAGCACCTGGTTATGCAGCAGGTTGTGCAACAGCGCGTGGGGCACGGCATCCGGCCGTGCCGTCAGGAACACGGCGGTGCCCTGCACGCGATGGGGTGGCTGTACGGCAATGCTGCTGATGAAGATCGGCAGCGGCAGCCCACCTTCATCGATGCGCTCCACCAGCAATTGCTTGCCGCGCTTCCAGGTGGTCATCAGCACAAACAGGGCGAAACCGGCGATCACCGGGAATGCACCGCCCTGAACGATTTTCGGCACGTTGGCGGCGAAGTACACACCGTCTACCAACAGGAAACCCAACAGGATCGGCACCACAAGCACCGGTGGCCATTTCCACAGCAGCAGGATCACCGCGGACACCAGAATGCTGGTCATCAGCATGGTCCCGGTCACCGCCACACCATAGGCCGAGGCCAGGGCTCCGGAGGATTCGAAACCCAACACCAACAGCACCACGCCGACCATTAGCGCCCAGTTCACCGCACCGATGTAGATCTGGCCCTGTTCGGCGCTGGAGGTATGCCGGATGTGCATGCGCGGAATGTAACCGAGCTGGATCGCCTGACGGGTCAGGGAGAACGCACCGGAAATCACCGCTTGCGAGGCAATCACCGTGGCCAGGGTCGACAGGCCGACCAGCGGGATCAATGCCCAGCTCGGTGCCAGCAGGTAGAACGGGTTACGGGCAGCTTCGGGGTCGCCAAGCAATAGCGCGCCCTGGCCGAAGTAGTTCAGCACCAGCGCCGGCAGCACAAGAATGAACCAGGCACGTGCAATCGGTTTGCGGCCGAAGTGGCCCATGTCCGCGTACAGGGCCTCGGCACCGGTCAATGCCAGCACCACGGCGCCGAGAATCGACACGCCCATGCCCGGATGATCCACGAAGAAACGTACACCCCATACCGGGTTCATCGCCCCCAGGACTTCTGGATGCTGGCTGATGCCATAGACGCCCAACGCGCCCAACACCACAAACCAGGTGACCATGATCGGCCCGAACAGAATGCCGATCCGCGCCGTACCGTGACTCTGAATCAAAAACAGCGCGACCAGCACCACTAGCGATATCGGCACCACCCAGTGGTCGATGCCTTCGAATGCCAGGCCCAGGCCTTCAATCGCCGACAGCACGGAGATCGCTGGGGTGATCATGCTGTCGCCATAGAACAACGCCGCGCCAATCAGTCCGCAGACCACCAGCAACGTGCGCAATCTGGCATGCCCCGCCGCCGCCCGCCGGGCCAGTGCGGTCAAGGCCATGATCCCGCCTTCGCCCTGGTTGTCGGCCCGCAGTACAAACAACATGTACTTGATCGACACGACCCAGATCAGCGACCAGAAAATGAGTGCCAGAATCCCCAGCACCCCGTCATGGTTGACCGGCACGCCATAGCCTCCGGAAAACACTTCTTTGAGGGTGTACAACGGACTGGTGCCGATATCGCCATAAACCACCCCGACTGCCGCGACCAGCATGCTGATCGGCTTCACCGCCGAATGCTCGGCGCCCGCAGTCTGACTACTTGCCTGACCCATCCACCACTCCTACTACCCAGACTCGGGCTTCTTTGAAAGAAGCACTATGCTTTGTCGTGCAGCATGCGCTGTTTTACTTCACGTTACAGACGTTTTGTTGACTGTAAAAAAACAGTAAAGCGTAACGGCGCGAAGCATAGCGCAGCACTCGTCGTATTTCCCTGCATAAAGCTGGTCAAGTGCGCTTACCATCGCTAGAATTGCGCACTTTTTGATCAGAGGCGCCAAACAAGCGCCCGTCCGTCGTCTTGCCGCACTCGGCACGAGGCGTCACAAAATACCGAGGTTAGACATGTCCACCACTCCTGCGTCGGCCAATCCAAAGGTTGGCTTCGTATCCCTGGGCTGCCCCAAAGCACTGGTCGACTCCGAGCGCATCCTTACCCAGCTGCGCATGGAAGGCTATGACGTCGTGTCCACCTACCAGGACGCCGATGTCGTGGTGGTCAACACCTGCGGCTTCATCGATTCGGCCAAGGCCGAGTCCCTGGAAGTGATCGGCGAAGCCATCAAGGAAAACGGCAAGGTCATCGTGACCGGCTGCATGGGCGTCGAAGAAGGCAACATCCGTGACGTGCACCCGAGCGTGCTGGCCGTGACCGGCCCGCAACAGTACGAGCAGGTGGTCAACGCCGTGCACGAAGTCGTGCCGCCGAAGCAGGATCACAACCCGCTGATCGACCTGGTGCCACCACAAGGCATCAAACTGACTCCGCGCCACTACGCCTACCTGAAGATTTCCGAAGGCTGCAACCACAGCTGCAGCTTCTGCATCATCCCGTCGATGCGCGGCAAACTGGTCAGCCGGCCGGTGGGCGACGTGCTCGACGAGGCCCAGCGCCTGGTCAAGTCCGGCGTCAAAGAGCTTTTGGTGATTTCCCAGGACACCAGCGCCTACGGCGTCGACGTGAAATACCGCACCGGTTTCTGGAATGGCGCGCCGGTAAAAACCCGCATGACCGAACTCTGCGAAGCCCTGAGCACCCTGGGCGTCTGGGTTCGTTTGCACTACGTTTACCCGTACCCGCACGTTGACGAGCTGATCCCGCTGATGGCCGCCGGCAAGATCCTGCCGTACCTGGACATTCCGTTCCAGCACGCCAGCCCGAAAGTGCTGAAGTCGATGAAACGCCCGGCGTTCGAAGACAAGACCCTGGCGCGGATCAAGAACTGGCGCGAAACCTGCCCGGACCTGATCATTCGTTCGACCTTCATCGTCGGCTTCCCCGGCGAAACCGAAGAAGACTTCCAGTACCTGCTGAACTGGCTGACCGAAGCCCAGCTCGACCGTGTCGGCTGCTTCCAGTACTCGCCGGTAGAAGGTGCACCGGCCAATGACCTGGACCTGGAAGTCGTCCCGGACGACGTCAAGCAGGATCGTTGGGAGCGTTTCATGGCGCACCAGCAGGCCATCAGCTCGGCGCGCCTGCAAATGCGCATCGGCCGCGAAATCGAAGTGCTGGTCGATGAAGTCGACGAGCAAGGTGCGGTGGGCCGCTGCTTCTTCGATGCCCCGGAAATCGACGGCAACGTATTCATCGACAACGGCAGCAACCTCAAGCCGGGCGACAAGGTCTGGTGCAAAGTGACCGACGCCGACGAATACGACCTGTGGGCTGAACAGATCTAAACGCAAAAAATACGCAAAGCCCCGCTCTCTTGACGAGATGCGGGGCTTTTTTACGGCTATCGTTTGAGATTGAACGGATTCATACCACTCACACAACAGGGGCAGACAGGCATGCGTCAGCATTCGGTCATCCACACGCCGAAACTCGGCGACTACGAAGAATTGACCCGGGTCTGGGAGGCCTCGGTGCGTGCCACCCACGACTTTCTGCCCGACAGCTACATCGAACTGCTGAAAAACCTGGTGCTCACCCGCTACCTCGACGCGGTGATGCTGATCTGCACCAAAGATTCGAGCCAACGCATCACCGGGTTCGCCGGCGTCGCGGCCGGCAAGATCGAAATGCTCTTCATCGACCCTGACCACCGTGGCCAGGGCCTGGGCACAAAACTGTTGCGCTATGCCCTGGAACACCTGAACGCCGACGAACTGGATGTCAACGAACAGAACCCGCAAGCCCTGGGGTTTTATTTCAAGCAGGGGTTCGAAGTGATCGGCCGCTCGGAAGTCGATGGTATGGGGCAACCGTATCCGTTGCTGCACATGCGCTTGCGCCAAGCCGAAAAGCTCACGCGCAATGGCTGATACACCATGAAACCTTTGTGGGAGCGAGCCTGCTCGCGAAAGCGCTGTGTCAGTCAACATTGATGCCAGCTGACAAATTGCATTCGCGAGCAGGCTCGCTCCCACAAAAAGCAGCCACACTGAAATGGACCCGCGATTAACCGGCGCCAGGCAGGTACAATGCCCACCCCCTTTTTGTTACGGCCCTGACATGACTGACCCGATTCGTCTCTCCAAACGCCTCATCGAACTCGTCGGCTGTTCCCGTCGGGAGGCTGAGCTGTTCATCGAGGGCGGCTGGGTCACCGTCGACGGCGAGGTCATCGACGAGCCGCAATTCAAGGTCGACACCCAGAAAGTCGTGCTTGATCCAGAAGCCAAGGCCACTGCGCCGGAACCGGTGACCCTGCTGCTCAATGTGCCCGCCGGCATGGACGCGGACACCGCCATGGCCACCCTCAGTGCCGAGACCCTGAGCGAAGAACACCGCTACGGCAAGCGCCCGTTGCGCGGGCACTTTCTGCGACTGACCGCCAGCACCGACCTGCAGGCCAACGCCAGCGGTCTGCTGGTGTTCACTCAGGACTGGAAAATCCTGCGCAAACTCACCGCCGACTCCAGCAAGATCGAGCAAGAGTATGTGGTCGAGGTTGAAGGCGAGATGGTGGCTCACGGCCTCAATCGCCTGAATCACGGCCTGACCTACAAGGGCAAGGAGTTGCCGGCAGTCAAGGCCAGCTGGCAGAACGAAAACCGCCTGCGCTTTGCCATGAAGAACCCGCAACCGGGCATCATCGCCCAGCTGTGCCAGGCCGTCGGCCTGAAGGTCGTCGCCATCCGCCGCATCCGCATCGGCGGCGTGTCCATCGGCAAAGTGCCCGTGGGGCAATGGCGCTACTTGTCCGGCAAAGAGAAGTTCTAAGGCTTCCCACGCCGCCACACCTTTCGGCGCTGCTGTTTTCGGCGGCGCCCATAGCTGAATTATCAGGACTGCACACATGATTCATAACGACGTACTGCGCAGCGTGCGCTACATGCTCGACATCAGCGACAAGAAGGTCATCGAGATCATCAAGCTCGGCGGTCTGGACGTGGCCCAGCCGGACCTGGTGACCTACCTCGACAAGAAAGAGGAAGACGAGGAAGGTTTCGTACGCTGCCCGGACGAAGTCATGGCACATTTCCTCGACGGCCTGGTGATCTTCAAGCGCGGCAAGGACGAAAGCCGTCCGCCGCAGCCGATCGAAGTGCCGGTGACCAACAACATCATCCTGAAAAAGCTGCGGGTGGCGTTCGAGCTCAAAGAAGACGACATGCACGCGATCCTCAAGGCCGCCGAGTTCCCGGTGTCCAAGCCTGAGCTGAGCGCGCTGTTCCGCAAGTTCGGCCACACCAACTATCGCCCGTGCGGCGACCAGTTGCTGCGCAATTTCCTCAAGGGCCTGACCCTGCGAGTGCGCCCGCAGTAAGCTCAAGACACATCTGTTTTCTGTAGGAGCTGGCTTGCCAGCGATGGTCGCAAACGATAACGCGTGCTGACTGGATGAACGCGGCGCTCTCTCATCCTTCGCTGGCAAGTCGGGACGCCGCACCGCAGCTCCTACAACGCAATATGGCCCCTCATTCCGCGCAAAAATAGTGGCTCCGCTTCTGGCGTCTGACGGCTAGGGTGTAAAGACCTCAGTTTTCAGGATTCGCCATGCATCCCTACTTTTCCCTGCTAGGCCGCACCGCCCTGGTGACCGGCGGCACCCGTGGTATCGGTAAAATGATTGCCAAGGCCTACGTCGAGGCGGGCGCCACCGTGTACATCTGTGCCCGCGACGCCGAAGCCTGCCAGCAAACCGCCGACGAACTCGGAGCGCTTGGGCGCTGCCATGCCATGGCGGCCAACCTCGCCACCGAAGAGGGCGTCCTGCAACTGACCGCACGCCTGGGCGAGCAGATCACCCATCTGGACATTCTGGTGAACAATGCCGGCACGACCTGGGGTGCACCGCTGGAGAGCTACCCGATCAAGGGTTGGGAAAAAGTCATGCAGCTCAACGTGACGTCGGTATTCAACTGTATCCAGCAATTCCTGCCCCTGCTGCGCAAGGCCGGCTCGGCGCAGAATCCCGCGCGGATCATCAACATTGGCTCAGTGGCAGGGATTTCATCCTTCGGCGAACAGGCGTATGCCTACGGGCCAAGCAAGGCTGCGCTGCATCAACTGTCGAGGATTCTGGCGCGCGAACTGGTGAGCCAGCACATCAACGTCAATGTGATCGCTCCGGGGCGCTTTCGAGCAAGATGACCCAGCACATTGGCAATGATGAACAGGCGCTGGCGCAGGATACGGCGCTGATTCCGATGAAGCGTTGGGGCCGCGAAGAGGAAATGGCGGCGCTGGCGATCAGCCTGGCGAGTACTGCCGGGGCTTATATGACCGGGAATATCATTCCGCTGGATGGTGGGTTCAGCCTGTAGATCGGCGGTGCGGCCATCGCGGGCAAGCCACGCTCCCACAGGGTACTCGAGCGCACACAAGAATTGTGTCCATCACAAAACCTGTGGGAGCGTGGCTTTCCCGCGATGACAGACTGACAGGCACCAACGGGCTAGAGGCCGCGTGGGTTATCATGCCTGACTTAATCCCGCCTCGACCTCAAACCATGACCTACAGCGTTTCCCCCATCGGCTTCGTGCGCTCCTGCTTCAAGGAGAAGTTCGCCATTCCGCGTCAGCCGCAACTGGCCCCGGCCGCCCGTGGGGTGCTGGAACTGGTGGCACCGTTCGATCAAGGGGACGCGGTACAGGGCCTGGAGCAGGTCAGCCACGTGTGGCTGCTGTTCCTGTTCCACCAGGCCCTGGAGGAAAAGCCTCGCTTGAAGGTCCGCCCTCCTCGCCTCGGCGGCAATAAATCCATGGGCGTGTTTGCCACCCGCGCAACCCATCGCCCCAATGGCATCGGGCAGTCAGTGGTGAAACTGGACAAGGTCGAAGCCAACCGCTTGTGGATCTCGGGCATCGATCTGCTCGATGGCACGCCGGTTCTCGATATCAAACCCTACGTGCCCTACGCCGACATCATCGATACAGCCGCCAACAGCATCGCCAGCGCCGCGCCGCAGCTGATTCCCGTGCAGTGGGCGGATGCAGCGTTGCAACAGGCTCACAGGCACGCTCAACGCCTTGAGGAACCCTTGGTGGAGTTGATCGAACAATGTTTGGCGCAGGATCCGCGCCCGGCCTACCAAACGCCTGCACCCGAGCGGGAATACGGTGCGCAGTTCTGGGATCTGGATGTGCGTTGGCATTATCCGACACCAGAGCTGATCCGCGTCCTGGAAGTAATTCCCGCGAAAGCCTGAACACCGGAAACGAAAAAGCCCGCATGACCTTTTCAGGTCATGCGGGCTTTTTAGATGCGCTGCAATTCTTCTGTAGGAGCGAGCATGCTCGCGAAAAACCTGAAGACGCCGCGGGGTATCGGGCTTCCCGCGTTATCGTTAACGACCATCGCGAGCGATCGAGCGTCGACCGGCTGCTCCTACAGGTGACCTGCGGTCACTTCTCGACGAACGCACGCTCGATCAGGTAATCACCCGGCTCGCGCATCCGCGGCGAAACCTTCAGGCCGAAGCTGTTCAGCACTTCGCTGGTCTCGTCGAGCATGCTCGGGCTGCCGCACAGCATGGCGCGGTCGTCCTGCGGGTTGATCGGTGGCAGACCGATGTCGCTGAACAGCTTGCCGCTGCGCATCAGGTCGGTCAGGCGACCTTCGTTCTCGAACGGCTCACGGGTCACGGTCGGGTAGTAGATCAACTTGTCACGCAGCGCTTCGCCGAAGAACTCGTTCTGCGGCAGGTGCTCGGTGATGAATTCGCGGTAGGCGACTTCGTTGACGTAACGTACGCCGTGGCACAGGATCACTTTTTCGAAGCGCTCGTAGGTTTCCGGGTCCTGGATGACGCTCATGAACGGCGCCAGACCGGTACCGGTGCTGAGCAGGTACAAATGTTTGCCAGGCTTCAAGTCATCCAGTACCAGCGTGCCGGTAGGCTTCTTGCTGATGATGATCTCGTCGCCTTCCTTCAGATGCTGCAACTGCGAAGTCAGCGGACCATCAGGCACCTTGATGCTGAAGAACTCGAGATGCTCTTCCCAGTTCGGGCTGGCAATCGAGTAAGCGCGCATAAGCGGGCGGCCGTTGGGCTGTTGCAGGCCGATCATCACGAACTGACCGTTCTCGAAGCGCAGACCCGGATCACGGGTGCACTTGAAGCTGAACAGAGTGTCGTTCCAGTGGTGAACACTGAGGACACGCTCGTGGTTCATGTTGCTCATGTACGTGGGACTCCTGGAGATTGGTCTGCGCGTGTTCGGCGCCTGCCCTGCAAAGAAAGCTGGCTCTGCGCAATTGCATCGCATTCTAAAGGCAGAGACAATATCTGTTAAATGGATTATTAAGATAAGGGTTATCGGTTATATCGATATGCGATTTACTCTCCGTCAACTTCAAGTATTCGTCGCCGTCGCCCAGCAGGAAAGCGTATCCCGTGCTGCGGGCCTGCTCAACCTCTCGCAATCGGCGGCGAGTACCTCGATCACCGAACTGGAGCGCCAGTGCAGCTGCCAGCTGTTCGACCGCGCCGGCAAACGCCTGAGCCTCAACGCGCTCGGCAAACAGCTGCTGCCCCAGGCGGTGGCCCTGCTGGACCAGGCCAAGGAAATCGAAGACCTGCTCAACGGCAAGTCCGGCTTCGGCTCGCTGGCCGTGGGCGCGACCCTGACCATCGGCAATTACCTGGCCACCTTGCTGATCGGCAGCTTCATGCAGCGCCATCCGGAAAGCCAGGTGAAGCTGCACGTGCAGAACACTGCCAACATTGTGCAACAAGTG
This sequence comes from Pseudomonas sp. BIC9C, assembly GCF_034541995.1. Taxonomy (NCBI): domain Bacteria; kingdom Pseudomonadati; phylum Pseudomonadota; class Gammaproteobacteria; order Pseudomonadales; family Pseudomonadaceae; genus Pseudomonas; species Pseudomonas sp. BIC9C. The sequence continues at coordinate 239,740 of NZ_JAWDGM010000003.1, read as the reverse complement.
GCCCACTATGAAATTGATCTGGGTCTGATCGAAGGTGACTGCAGTCACCCGGACATCGAAGTACAAAGCTGGGTCGAGGACGAACTGGTGGTGTTTTGCGCCCCTCAGCATCCGCTGGCCAAGCGAGGCACGGCCACCATGGAGGAGTTGAGTCACGAAGCGTGGATCTTGCGCGAACAAGGCTCCGGCACACGGTTGACCTTCGATCAAGCCATGCGCCATCACCGCACTTCTTTGAATATCCGCCTGGAGCTTGAGCACACTGAAGCGATCAAGCGCGCGGTGGAATCAGGTCTGGGGATCGGTTGCATTTCCAGGCTGGCTTTGCGCGACGCATTTCGCCGCGGCAGCCTGGTGCCTGTCGAGACGCCGGATCTGGATCTGGCGCGACAGTTTTATTTCATCTGGCATAAACAGAAATATCAGACTTCGGCGATGCGCGAATTCCTCGACCTGTGCCGCGCCTTCACCGCCGGGGTTCAGCGCAGCGACGAGATCGTGCTGCCAACGATCGCTTAGAGCAGAATTACCGCCCATACCAGGGCAATCATGCTCAATGCCACGAACTGGGCAGCACTGCCCATGTCCTTGGCATTCTTGGACAGCGGATGCCGTTCAAGGGAAATGCGGTCGATGGCTGCTTCCACTGCCGAGTTGAGCAACTCGACGATCAACGCCAACAGGCATACCGCGATCAACAACGCCCGTTCGACCCGGCTGACATTCAGGAAGAACGACAAGGGAATCAGGATGACGTTGAGCAATACCAGTTGCCGAAAGGCGGCTTCACCGGTGAAGGCTGCGCGCAGGCCGTCCAGCGAATAACCGGAGGCATTGAGGATTCGTTTCAGGCCGGTCTGGCCTTTGAAAGGTGACATAGAGTGGGCAACTGACAAAAAAGAAGTGGGAAAGCTAGTTCAACCAAAGTCAAAAAAGCGTGAAGTCGCCTGCCTTTAATGGCTGGAAATTGACTCAAGTTGTTGCAAGAGCAGCGCGGCCTGGGTTCGGGTCCGCACATTCAGCTTACGGAAAATCGCGGTTACGTGCGCCTTGATCGTCGCCTCGGAAACACGCAGCTCGTAGGCGATCTGCTTGTTCAGCAAGCCTTCGCAGACCATGGTCAGCACCCGGAACTGCTGCGGTGTCAGGCTGGCAAGACCTTCGCTGGCCGCCTTGGCCTCATCGGAAACGCTGACCGCTTCAAATGCCTGCGGTGGCCAGAACACGTCACCATCGAGAACCGCCCGCACGGCTTTCTGGATCACACTCAAGTCGCTGGATTTGGGAATGAAGCCACTGGCGCCGAACTCACGAGACTTGACCATAATGGTCGCCTCTTCCTGGGCCGAGACCATGACCACCGGAATCTGCGGGTACTGACCGCGCAGCAGGACCAGTCCGGAAAAACCGTAGGCCCCCGGCATGTTCAGGTCCAGCAGTACCAGATCCCAGTCGGATTTTTCCGTCAGGCGGACTTCCAGTTCGGCGATGCTCGCCACTTCCACCAGGCGGACATCCGGGCCAAGGCCCAGGGTCAGCGCTTGATGCAAGGCACTACGAAAAAGTGGGTGGTCATCGGCAATCAGGATTTCGTATGTGGCCATTTTTCAAATGATCCTGTTTTTCATGGGACGCCCGATGCATTCGGGCCTCGCCAAAGCAACTCAAGGCACAGCCACGGAGCTGCACTTACAAGGCACGCTCAACGCAAAAAACCGCGTTGCAAACTTTGGCCGCACCCTAATCGGCGCCAAGCATGCCCAGCGAAGCCGGGGTGGTCAAGCAGCATGGCCGGTACACTTTATTGCAGTATCCGAGACAATCAGTCCATCAATGGCGTGACCGGTTGAACATAAGGCATCAACTCGGCGTGCGCCGGGGTCGAAACGTTCATGTCCAACTGATGTTTGGCGTCGAGGTAGTGCTGGCTGAACACATCGAAGTAGGCATCCAGCGCCGAGGCTGCGGCTACATCGCCTGCAAGGTCGAGGCACAGCGCCGCCACTTCCGCCGTGCACAGGTGCTCACTGCGAGTCGAGCGGCGCAACCGGTAGCGGAGAGTTTCTCGGGCAGCAGGCTGAGGATCGGCAATCGATCGAAATAGGGGCTCTTGCGAAAGATCTTCCGCGCTTCGGTCCAGGTCGCATCCAGCAGAATGAACAACGGGCGCTTCGTGCCATCGACATCCACGCTGTTTGTCACACGCTCAGGCGCGACGTACTCCCCCGGAAACACCAGGTAAGGCTGCCATTGCGGGTCGGACAACAGCGCCAGCAACTTCGGATCGACCTCGGTGCGGGACCAGATAAAGGCATGGTTGTCCGGGACCACGTCGGCGATCAGCCAACCGGTGTTGCTCGGCTTGAACACTTCCTTGTTGGTCATGATCAGGCACACGCCGGAGCGGGTAGCGACCTGCGGGCGCCATGCGCACAGGCAGTGACTCTCGATCACCCGGCAGTCACGGCAACGCGGCGCGCGCCAGCCGCGAGCCTGAATCGGCTTGATGCCCTCCTCCTCACGCTGATCGCGCAGGCGGGCTACGGCATTCAAGGCAAAGCGCGCGGTGGGATGACTCATGGCGGGCAACGCCCGCAGAGAAGGGAAATCGACACGAAAAACACTCGACAGGGTAAAAAGTACCCGCAGTTTACCAGACCGCCCGGCGCAAGCCTGTACCGTCCAGCCTGCCTCCCCTATAATTCGCCGCCACTGAACGCACAGTCACGTGACGGGTCAAACCCCCATCACTGAACCAGGAGAGTTTCATGCTGCGCCTTATCGTTCCTACCGCGGCCATTTTGCTGGCGTCGTCCCTTAGCGCCCAGGCTGCGTCCCTGAAAGACACGGAACTGAACAAAATGCTGCAAAACGTCGCCACCCAGAGCAGCGTCGGCACTCCACGAGCGATCAACGAAGACATACTCGATCAAGGCTACACCGTTGAAGGCAAACAGCTGATCAACCATCTGAGCGTGCAGAGCAGCCACGCCGACAAGATGCGTGCAGACCCGAAAGCGGTGTACTTCCAGTTGGGAGCTTCTGTCTGCAGGAACGAAGGGTTTCGCAAGCTGATGGCCAAGGGCGCGATCATGCGTTACGACTTCACCGAGGTGAAGACCAACCGTCCGGTCGGCTCCGCAAGTTTCCAGGAATCGGATTGCCTGCAACCGACCAAGAAGAAAAAGTAATCACCGCGAATTGGCGCGCCGTTGTTCATCTTCGGCGCGCAATTCCGCCAGCAGCGCCTGCAAGTAATGCGAACGGCGTTCGCCGCCACGCAAACGCCGGCAGCACTCCTCTTCGAGACTCAAATGATGGGTCTCGGCTGATGACTTCAGCAATCGATACAGTTGCGTATCGATCTCCAGAACGACTCTGGCCATGGCTTCCCGCCTCCCTGCACTCCACTCTTGTTTGAGCGATAAATCCTTGAACCGCTTGTACCGTGCGCCCTGCCGGTGACGCAAAGTTGTCGTGTGACACCTGTAACTTAGTAAATCAGAGTGCGGTACATGCGACGCACGTTCAGACGAGCGGTGAAACCACCTTGCATATCGTCAATAAGCGGTTGCCAGGAAAGACTTTGTGGCGCAATGATCAAGTCAGCGCAAATCACTGTGAAGGTCTAGATTTCAGGTTATCCACGTTCACTTTTTCAGGGCTGGAAAGGGGCTGCCCGTCGCTTGTCATATTGTGCGAATGTTTCTTTCATCCAAGGGAAAAACAGAGCCTGTTTGGATGACCTGATGTTTTTCGGGTCAAGTAGATCGCCCAGGCATGGGCCGGGGCAGACAGCGACACATGAAGTGTCGTGGCACCGACGTACGTTGTCGGGCCGAGGGTTCTGTGCAGAAGGAGAAGTTGAATGCCTTACCAACCGAATGACCTCCTGAGCCGTCATTTCGAAGAAAGCGGCCACGACCTCATCAGCAAGGTCGAAGAACAGCTCAAGCTGATTTCACCCGACAGCCCGAACACCCCGATCTACCGCGACATGATCCTGACCGTGCTACGCATGGCCCAGGAAGACCACAACCGCTGGAATGCCAAAATCACCCTGCAAGCCCTGCGCGAACTGGAACAGGCTTTCCGCGTGCTCGAACAGTTCAAGGGGCGGCGCAAGGTCACTGTTTTCGGCTCGGCCCGTACCCCCATGGAACATCCGCTCTACAGCATGGCCCGGGAACTCGGTGCTGCGCTGGCACGCTCGGACATGATGGTCATCACTGGCGCCGGTGGCGGCATCATGGCCGCCGCCCATGAGGGCGCCGGACTGGCAAACAGCCTGGGGTTCAACATCACCCTGCCCTTCGAACAGCATGCCAACTCCACTGTCGACGGCACGACCAACCTGCTGCCCTTCCACTTCTTCTTCACCCGCAAGCTGTTCTTCGTCAAGGAAGCCGATGCCCTGGTGCTATGCCCGGGTGGCTTCGGCACCCTGGATGAAGCGCTGGAAGTGCTTACGCTGATCCAGACCGGCAAAAGCCCGTTGGTGCCAGTGGTGCTGCTCGACACGCCGGGTGGCAAATTCTGGCAAGGCGCACTGGACTTCATTCACCAGCAACTGGAGGAAAACCAATACATCCTGCCCACAGACATGAAGCTGGTGAAACTGGTCTACAACGTCGAAGAAGCGGTAGAGCACATCAACCAGTTCTACAGCAACTTCCACTCCAGTCGCTGGCTCAAGCACCAGTTCCTGATTCGCATGAATCACGCACTCAGCGACAGCGCACTCGAACACATGCAGGTGGCTTTCGCCGACCTGTGTCTGAACGACCATTTCCATCAGCACGTTTACAGCAGTGAAGAACACGACGAAGCCGAATTCAGCCATCTGGCGCGGCTGGTCTTCAACTTCAACGCCCGCAATCATGGCCGCCTGCGCGAGCTTGTGGACTACATCAACCTGCCGGAAAACTGGGCACAATCAAAACCCCAGGTACAGCAGCGCACGCGGGAGCCGTCAAAGGTTACGTGAGGCATAAAAAAAAGGCCCGCTATCGAAATAGCGGGCCGTTTCAGTTCAATCATCCATCCCTCGACCGCTGAACAGGCGGTTGATCATTTCCATGGAGTATCCCCGATACGCCAGGAACCTGCCTTGTTTCGCTCGCTCCCGAGCGTCTGCCGGCAATTGCCCTGAGAACTTGCGTCGCCATGTATCGGCCAGTTGCTCCTGCCAGTCGATACCGCTCTCACGCAGGGCGAGCTCAATATCGGTACGCTGCAGGCCACGCTGGCTCAATTCTTCGCGAATGCGTAAAGGGCCATAACCGGAACGGGCACGGTAGGAAACGAAACTTTCGAGGTAACGGGTTTCGGACAACAACCCCTCTTCCGTCAACCGGTCGAGTGCTGTTTCGATCATTTCAGGGAGGGCGCCGCGCTGACGCAGTTTACGCGTCAGCTCGACACGACCGTGCTCGCGTCGTGCGAGCAGGTCCATTGCGGTTCGCCGCACCGCGACGAGTGTATCGAGTACGGCGGTCATCGCTTCGATCAGATATCAGCGTCAGCCAGGTCGTCTTCGGTCTCTTTGACCGCAGAAGCTTTGGCGTCTGCTACCGATGCCGGGGACAGCAGCTTGTCACGCAGTTGCTTCTCGAGCGCTGCAGCGACTTCCGGGTTATCCGCCAGGAACTTGGCCGAGTTGGCTTTACCCTGACCGATCTTGGTGCCGTTGTAGGCATACCAGGCGCCGGACTTCTCAACGAAACCGTGCAGAACCCCCAGGTCGATCATCTCACCGTTGAGGTAGATGCCCTTGCCGTAAAGAATCTGGAACTCGGCCTGACGGAACGGCGAAGCCACCTTGTTCTTCACAACCTTGACGCGGGTTTCGCTACCGACGACTTCATCACCTTCCTTCACCGCGCCAGTACGACGGATGTCCAGACGAACCGATGCATAGAACTTCAGTGCGTTACCACCGGTGGTGGTTTCCGGGCTACCGAACATCACGCCGATTTTCATACGGATCTGGTTGATGAAGATCACCAGGCAGTTGGCGTTCTTGATGTTACCGGTGATTTTACGCAGAGCCTGGGACATGAGACGGGCTTGCAGGCCCACGTGCATGTCACCCATTTCGCCTTCGATTTCAGCCTTTGGCACCAGGGCGGCCACGGAGTCGACGATGATCACGTCAACCGCGTTGGAACGCACCAGCATGTCGGTGATTTCCAGGGCCTGCTCGCCGGTGTCCGGCTGGGAAACCAGCAGGTCGTCAACGTTGACGCCCAGCTTGCCGGCGTACTCAGGGTCGAGGGCATGTTCAGCGTCGACGAATGCGCAGGTCGCGCCGGCTTTTTGAGCCTGGGCGATCACGGACAAGGTCAGCGTGGTTTTACCGGAAGATTCAGGACCGTAGATTTCAACAATACGGCCTTTTGGCAGACCGCCGATGCCGAGAGCGATGTCCAGCCCCAGAGAGCCAGTGGAGATGGCCGGGATCGCCTGACGGTCCTGATCGCCCATACGCATCACGGCACCCTTGCCGAATTGACGTTCGATCTGACCCAGGGCCGCAGCCAAGGCTTTCTTCTTGTTGTCGTCCATTAAAGTCCTCACGTAATCAATAAGGCCTGACGGCCAACACCTGTATAAGTAGCCAGTATTATTCCACAGCGTTTCCGGATCGCCTACCCCTGATTTGAGATTTCTGCCGCGGCATACCGCAGCAGCCCCTCTAGCGCGGCCTTCACCGTTTGTCGGCGCACCTCGTCGCGGTCACCGGCGAAGTGCTGCAACTCACTGAACACTCGCTCGCCAACGCCCCAGGCCAGCCATACCGTGCCCACTGGCTTGCTCCGCGAACCACCGTCCGGCCCGGCCACGCCACTGACCGCCACGGAAAAATACGCGCGACTTTTCTCCTGCGCGCCCTTGGCCATCGCTTCGACCACCTCGCGACTGACCGCCCCCACCTCGGTGAACAACTCCACCGGGACATCCAGTTGCAGGTTCTTCTGCAGATTGGAGTAAGTGACATAACCGGCCTCGAACCACGCCGAACTACCCGGAATACGGGTGATCGCCTCGGCGATCCCGCCTCCGGTACAGGACTCGGCCGTGGAAACATGGGCATTGAGAATCTGCAATTGCCTGCCAAGGTCAGCGGCGAGCTGGGTGATTACTTTCACGGTCTTCTCCTGATGGGGCGGGATGGGTTAACCGTACACGAGCAGACTGCACTTGCAAGCGACAGGACCGATCAATATGTAAAGAACCAGAGGCTCTGGAAAAGGCCTGTCGGGGGAATCAATCTTCCACGTCACCGGGCGGAACAGGAGCGATACCGATGCGCTTGGCTGCCCAACGCTCATACAGCCCTAAAACTACGTCTGTCCCGGCCATCGCCGTTAAACAGCCACCCGCACAGGCAGCCCAAATGGAAACATTGGCGGCGTGCAGCAGCATGATGACCGAGGCGCCGCAAATCATGCTGGAGCCAGACCGCAGGCTCAGGCGCCGAATCAGGAGCCAGCCACGAACGCCCTCTTTATCGGCACGCCACATCTCACCGGCAACGCCACCGAGTATTGGCAGGATGATGAGCAGCCACAGAGGCATGTCCAGCAACGCATATTGCTCAGCGGTCATTTCATGCCTCCTTGAGTGAACGGCCACTCCGCGCTCTTGCATGGATAGGCAACCAGACTATGCATTTAAGCATATAAAATCAATGCATTTACGCATACACAAAGCGCCCCAATGCGTTCAGCACACGAAAAAAAACCCGCCTGAGGAGCGGGTTTTATCCGAAAGCACAGGTATTAGCGGGCGTACATACCCCACCAGAAGACATGTCCAAGGATAACGATCGGCTCCCCCTGGATTTCCTGAAAGGTGTAATCTTCGTCCGGATGTTCGTCACGATTGAAGCTGCGCAGGCGAATCCCGGTCGGCAGGCGATACAGCTGCTTTACCCGCAATTGGCCGTTGTGATTGATTGCATAAAGGTCGCCGTCAACGATATCGCCAATGCCGCACTTGCCGGCATTGACCCCGACCGTGGCACCGTCGCGCAGTACCGGCAACATGCTGTTGCCCCGCACCGTCACGCATTTGGCCTGGTCGAACTGCACGCCGTTATGGCGCAGGCTTCGTTTGCCGAAGCGCAGGCTAGAGCGCTCGCTTTCTTCGATGACGAATCTTCCTGATCCTGCGGCCAATTCAACCTCGCGAAGAAAGGGGACCGACACCTCGTCGTCATCGACTGGGGTATCGTCGTCCCACAGACTTATATCCTTGAGTTCCGAATGCACAGGAGTGCGCCCGGCATTAGCGGCAGGCGCGACGTCCGCGCGGCCACGCAACTGGTCGGTGCTCACCGAGAAATACTCGGCGATCTTCGAAATATGCTTATCCGAAGGATCGACGATCTTCCCGCTGAGAATGCGCGAGAGCGTGGATTGAGGCACGCCGGTTCGACGGTGAAGCTCCGTAGGGGAGATCCCGTGCTGATCGAGCAATGCTCTTAAGACAGTAGATACGTTGCGTTTTTGCATAATGCGCATAGTGCTTGTTCTTTTCGAAGAAGACAAATGCCGAATTGCATAATCGATGCATAACATGATTTTTGCATCGTAAAAGACGTCACCGGGCCGTGGTGCCTGCGTCGGGTAGACCGCCCATGGTAACCTTGCGCCCATTGCGGAAAAGCCCGGCCATTGCCCCGCTTTTGCCCCACCTCTTTCAACGAGCTTCCTGACAATCCGATGAATAAAGCCGTCTCCGACCTGTCCTCCCACACCCCGATGATGCAGCAGTACTGGCGCCTGAAAAACCAGCACCCGGACCAGTTGATGTTCTACCGCATGGGCGACTTCTACGAGATCTTCTATGAGGACGCGAAGAAGGCCGCCAAGTTGCTGGACATCACCCTGACCGCCCGCGGGCAGTCGGCCGGGCAAGCGATTCCGATGTGCGGGATTCCCTACCATGCCGCCGAGGGTTACCTGGCAAAACTGGTGAAGCTTGGCGAATCGGTGGTGATCTGCGAGCAGGTCGGCGACCCGGCCACCAGTAAGGGGCCGGTGGAGCGGCAGGTTGTGCGCATCATCACGCCGGGGACGGTGAGTGACGAGGCGCTGCTCGACGAGCGTCGGGACAACCTGATCGCCGCCGTTCTGGGTGATGAGCGCCTGTTCGGCCTGGCGGTGCTGGACATCACCAGTGGCAACTTCAGCGTGCTGGAAATCAAGGGTTGGGAAAACCTGCTGGCGGAACTGGAGCGGGTCAACCCGGTGGAACTGCTGATCCCGGATGACTGGCCCAAGGACTTGCCGGCGGAAAAACGCCGCGGTGTGCGTCGCCGTGCGCCGTGGGATTTCGAGCGCGATTCGGCGCTCAAAAGCCTGTGCCAGCAATTCTCGACCCAGGATCTCAAGGGCTTTGGCTGCGAAAACCTGACCCTGGCTATCGGTGCCGCCGGTTGCCTGCTGGCCTACGCCAAGGAAACCCAGCGCACCGCCCTGCCCCATTTGCGCAGCCTGCGCCATGAGCGCCTGGACGATACCGTGGTGCTCGATGGCGCCAGCCGTCGCAACCTGGAACTCGACACCAACCTGGCCGGTGGCCGCGACAATACTCTGCAATCGGTGGTGGACCGTTGCCAGACCGCCATGGGCAGCCGCCTGCTGACCCGCTGGCTGAATCGCCCGTTACGCGATTTGACGGTGCTGCTGGCGCGTCAGACATCGATCACTTGCCTGCTCGACGGTTACCGCTTCGAAAGACTGCAACCGCAGCTCAAGGAAATCGGTGACATCGAGCGGATTCTTGCGCGGATCGGCCTGCGCAATGCCCGCCCGCGCGACCTCGCCCGCTTGCGTGACGCCCTCGGCGCACTGCCCGACCTGCAAGTGGCAATGACCGAGCTCGAAGCGCCGCACCTCCAGCAACTCGCCACCATCACCAGCACCTACCCGGAACTGGCGGCCCTGCTGGAAAAAGCCATCATCGACAACCCGCCTGCAGTCATTCGTGACGGCGGCGTGCTGAAAACCGGCTACGACAGCGAACTCGACGAATTGCAGTCGCTCAGCGAAAACGCCGGACAATTCCTGATCGACCTCGAGGCACGGGAAAAGGCCCGCACCGGTCTGTCGCACCTGAAGGTCGGTTACAACCGCATCCACGGTTACTTCATCGAACTGCCGAGCAAGCAGGCGGAATCGGCACCTGCCGACTATATTCGCCGCCAGACGCTCAAAGGCGCCGAGCGTTTCATTACGCCGGAACTCAAAGCCTTCGAAGACAAGGCACTGTCAGCCAAGAGCCGCGCCCTGGCCCGCGAGAAGATGCTTTACGAAGCGCTGCTCGAAGACCTGATCGCCCAGTTGCCACCGTTGCAGGACACCGCTGGCGCCCTGGCCGAACTGGACGTCTTGAGCAACCTGGCCGAGCGTGCACTGAACCTCGACCTGAACTGCCCGCGCTTCGTCAGCGAACCGTGCATGCGCATCAGCCAGGGTCGTCACCCGGTGGTCGAGCAAGTGCTGACCACGCCGTTCGTGGCCAACGACCTGAGCCTGGACGACAACACCCGCATGTTGGTGATCACCGGCCCGAACATGGGTGGTAAATCCACCTACATGCGTCAGACCGCCTTGATTGTGCTCCTGGCGCACATCGGCAGCTTCGTGCCAGCGGCCAGTTGCGAATTGTCACTGGTCGACCGCATCTTCACCCGGATCGGCTCCAGCGATGACCTGGCCGGCGGGCGTTCGACATTCATGGTCGAAATGAGCGAAACCGCGAACATTCTGCACAACGCCACTGAACGCAGCCTGGTACTGATGGACGAAGTCGGGCGCGGCACCAGCACCTTCGACGGTTTGTCCCTGGCATGGGCGGCAGCCGAACGCCTGGCACACCTGCGTGCCTACACGCTGTTCGCCACCCACTACTTTGAACTGACTGTCCTGCCGGAAGCCCAGCCACTGGTGGCCAACGTGCACCTCAATGCCACCGAGCACAATGAACGCATCGTGTTCCTGCACCACGTGCTGCCTGGGCCGGCCAGCCAGAGTTATGGCCTGGCCGTTGCGCAACTGGCGGGCGTACCGACTGAGGTCATCACCCGTGCTCGCGAGCATTTGAGCCGCCTGGAAGACACCGCCCTGCCCCATGAGGTGCCTGCACCGGCCAAAGGTAAGCCGGCTGCGCCAATGCAAAGCGACCTGTTTGCCAGCCTGCCGCACCCGGTGCTGGAGGAACTGGCCAAGCTCGATCTGGACGACATGACACCACGTCGTGCTCTCGAAATGCTCTATACACTAAAGACACGGATCTAACGCAGCGGCTTGCAAGCTGTTAGAATCTCGCGCGGTTTGGGATGCTGCTGGCTAATAGCCTGGCCAGCAGACTATCGCTCCCGAACCTGGCGACCCCTACGAGAAGGGGCGCAGCAAGCCGCGCCTGAGGAGAAAATTAGAAATGACCTTCGTCGTCACCGACAACTGCATCAAGTGCAAGTACACCGACTGCGTAGAAGTCTGTCCGGTGGACTGCTTTTACGAAGGCCCGAATTTCCTGGTGATCCACCCGGATGAGTGCATCGATTGCGCGCTGTGCGAACCTGAATGCCCTGCCGTGGCTATCTTCTCCGAAGATGAAGTTCCGGCCGGCATGGAAAACTTCATCGAGCTGAACGCTGAGTTGGCCGATATCTGGCCGAACATCACCGAACGCAAAGATCCGCTGCCCGATTCCGCAGAATGGGATGGCAAGCCAGGCAAGATCGCAGACCTCGAACGCTGATTACCCCCGCGTTCGCGAAAAAGGCCCCACAAGGGCCTTTTTGCTTTTCAGCGGGCAAAAAAAGGGGCGGTTTGACCCGCCCGCATTTTTTCCCTATTCCCTGTGTTCCTTTTCATCGTCCTGATGAATCGCTTCCTGCGATGTCCTTTCCCCCCATCCTTGAAGGGTGTGTCTGTCCGTTGACACAGCCTGAATATTAGAGCTTTCCCCTCCGGGATCAATCGCCCCCTGGGGTGAAATCTGACTGCCACACATCATCAACCATAAAAAATAATATTATAAATCATAATGTTAGATGCGTTCTGTGCTCAGCATAGACAACGGTCGGGGTGTAAAAATAACGAACACTTACGCAAGAGTAAGCCAAGGCTTACAGCACGAAACCACAATCCAGAGCGGATTCTGTCCCCGGGGACAGGCAAAAAAAAACCCCGAGCCAGTCGGGGTTTTTCATGCCATCGCAGTGAGTGCCTTACTGGAACAACGACTCGCTCGACAGGCCATTTTTTTCCAGGATCTCGCGCAGCCGCTTCAAGCCTTCCACCTGAATCTGTCTGACCCGCTCCCGGGTCAGGCCAATTTCCAGGCCCACGTCTTCAAGGGTGCTACTTTCATGACCCCGCAGACCGAAGCGGCGTACAACCACCTCGCGTTGCTTGTCGGTCAGTTCCGAAAGCCATTGATCGATGCTCTGGGACAGGTCGTCGTCCTGCAACAGTTCGCATGGATCGGTTGGGCGGTCGTCAGTGAGAGTGTCCAGCAGGGTTTTATCCGAATCCGGACCCAGCGAGACGTCGACCGAAGAAACCCGCTCGTTAAGGCCGAGCATACGCTTGACCTCTCCCACCGGTTTTTCCAGCAGGTTGGCGATTTCTTCGGGTGAGGGTTCATGGTCGAGTTTTTGCGTCAGCTCTCGCGCGGCCCGCAGGTACACGTTCAGCTCTTTGACCACATGGATCGGCAACCGGATGGTCCGGGTCTGATTCATGATTGCGCGTTCGATGGTCTGGCGAATCCACCAGGTCGCGTAGGTCGAGAAGCGGAAACCGCGTTCCGGATCGAACTTCTCCACCGCCCGGATCAAGCCGAGGTTGCCCTCTTCGATCAGGTCCAGCAGCGACAGCCCACGATTGACGTAACGTCGGGCGATTTTCACCACCAGCCGCAAGTTACTTTCAATCATGCGTTTGCGCCCGGCCGGATCGCCACTTTGCGACAGGCGCGCAAAATGAACTTCTTCTTCGGGTGACAGCAGGGGAGAGAAACCAATTTCATTGAGGTACAGCTGCGTGGCATCAAGTGCCCGCGTGTAGTCAATGTACTTGTGTTGTTTCAACGATGCGGAGTGTTTGGATTTGGCACGAACGGAAGGTGGAGCCGCCCCTTCATCATTCGACATCGAATCCGTATCGATGCTGCTCTCCATCAGGAGAACCTCATCGTCGATGTCAAACTCCGGCACTTCTTTACTGAGAGCCATTGTTATAGTCCTTTGGTGAGTTCGACCTCAAGCTCAAGCGGCGCCTTTATCCCTGGCAACGCTGGAGCCTGTCCCCTCTACGCGACGGAACAGGCTGGTAAGCGATCAACGACGTGGCAGGAATTGCAGCGGATCTACAGGTTTACCTTGGCGGCGAATCTCAAAATGCAGTTTCACCCGGTCTGTACCCGTTGACCCCATTTCGGCAATTGTCTGCCCAACCTTGACCTGCTGCCCCTCCCGAACCAACAACCTGCGGTTATGTCCGTAGGCACTGACGTAGGTTTCACTGTGTTTGATGATCACCAGTTCGCCGTAGCCCCTTAAGCCACTCCCGGCATAAACCACCGTCCCATCAGACGCAGCTAAAACAGGCTGTCCCAAATCCCCGGCGATATCAATTCCTTTATTCAAACTACCGTTTGAAGAGAATTTTCCAATCAGAATGCCATTAGATGGCCATCCCCAGCCGGTCGGGGCTGGCCCGGGAGGGGGCAATGGAGCAGGTGCAGGCTTGTTCGCGACGGACGGTACAACCGTCGTTGTGCTGGTGGTCGAACCGTTTACCGGACGACGGATGATCGTGGTTTTACTCGACGACGAAGGTGTTGAACTGGACGAACTGACCACCGCCGTCGACGCTGAATCGTTACGACCGTCAAAGCGAATCGTCTGACCCGGATGGATGGTGTAAGGCGCTGCAATGTTGTTGCGTGCCGCAAGAGCCTTGTAGTCCCAGCCGTAACGGAAGGCGATGGAGAACAGGGTGTCCTTGGGCCGAACGACGTATTGTCCGGTGGTCACGGCTGGACGCTGGGCCGCGGCATTGTTGCGGTCCACCACACGAACATCGCTGGATTTGTTGCTGGAACAACCGACCAGCAAGGTGCTCAAGACAAGGCCAGTCACCAGGCGCTGAAAGCTCGTTTTACTCATACGCTGCGCAATGACTGTGAGACTCACCCGCCGCTCCCTCTGTGGTGGCTGAAAATGTTAAATACCGGAGTCCGGCATGAAGTGTCGCAAGTATAACGGGCCGTGCACGCTTTACCTTTTATGTGGCGAATCGGTGTCGCGCACACGTTTGCTGCCTGACGATGAATCCCGTTCAACCGAACGATGCCGCTGTAAGACAAAGGCAATCGAAGAGAATTCAGCGTGTCGAAACAAATGCTCAGGCCAGTGGCCCATTGAGCAATGGCACGAAGCGCACAGCCCCCAGAACATGCCTGGAAAAACCCTGTTCCTCGCGGATGATCAGCATCAACTGCTGGACTTCACCGGACCCGACCGGGATCACCATTCGCCCTCCCGGTGCCAACTGGTCAAGCAGTGCCTGGGGCACATCGGTCGCCACTGCGGTGACGATAATCCCGTTGTATGGCGCCAGTGCCGGCCAGCCCTCCCAGCCATCGCCCCAGCGGAACACCACGTTGCGCAGGTTCAGTTCGACCAGGCGTTCCTTTGCCCGATCCTGCAGAACCTTGATGCGCTCGACCGAGAACACACGCTCGACCAGTTGCGACAGTACCGCTGTCTGATAACCCGACCCGGTACCGATCTCCAGCACCTTGTCGAGAGGACCGGCTTCCAGCAGCAGCTCGCTCATGCGCGCCACCATATAAGGCTGGGAGATGGTCTGGTTATTGCCAATCGGCAGCGCCGTGTCTTCATAGGCACGGTGCGCCAGCGCTTCGTCGACGAACAGGTGGCGCGGGGTCCGGCGAATGACCTCCAGCACCCTGGCATTGGAAATGCCTTCCTCGTACAGGCGCTGGATGAGTCGCTCCCGGGTACGCTGGGAAGTCATGCCGATGCCGCGGCGCAGCATATCGTCTTGTTCGCGACTCATCAGCGCAGCCCCTCCAGCCAGCCGTCCAGACTTCTGAAGGCATCATTGAACGTGCGATCCAGTTGCAGTGGCGTGATCGAAACATAACCTTGCATCACCGCATGGAAATCGGTACCCGGGCCACCATCCTCGGCATCCCCGGCCGCCGCGATCCAGTAACCGGACTTGCCCCGTGGATCCACCACCTTCATTGGTGCCGCGGCTCGGGCGCGATGGCCCAGTCGAGTCAACTGGATACCGCGGATACGGTCCAGCGGCAAATTGGGAATGTTCACGTTCAGTACCGTGCGCGGTGGCAGATCCAGGTCAGCGTGGGCTTCGACCAGTTTGCGCGCGAAATAGGCAGCTGTGGGAAGGTTCTCTACCTGGCGTGAGACCAGTGAGAAGGCAAACGAAGGGAGCTTCAGGAAACGCCCCTCAAGGGCCGCCGCCACCGTACCGGAATACAGGACATCGTCCCCCAGGTTCGCGCCCAGATTGATACCGGAAACCACCATGTCCGCTTCGCGCTCCAGCAGGCCGTTGAGGCCCAGGTGCACGCAATCGGTTGGCGTGCCGTTCACGCTGATAAAGCCGTTGGCCAGGGTTTGCGGGTGCAACGGACGGTCGAGCGTCAGCGAACTGCTGGCGCCGCTTTTGTCCTGGTCCGGGGCGATAACCACGCATTCGGTGTAATCCGCCAGCGCAGCATGTAGCGCGGCGAGACCGGGTGCGGTTACCCCATCGTCGTTAGAAATCAGAATACGCATGGGCTGTCCGTCTGCCCCACCGGCACCAGATCAACAAGCTCGCGCACCAATACGGTGGCGAAGCATCCGGCCGGCAGGACGAATTCCAGTTGCAGAATGTCCAGCGAGGGATAATGCCACGTCAACCCGCCAATGGGCAGCCGCAGGATGCGACGTTCGTGGCTCATTCCGGCGCTGATCAACCAATCGCGAAGGTCCGCTTCGCGTGCAGCAATCGCCTGCTCCAGTTCATGGACAGCGCCCGTGGTCGGCGAGTCACCTTCGCCCCACTGCGGACCGGTCGGGTGCAGATCGAGAATCGCCAGGCGCGGGTCGCTGCACTCGGCTTCGCCTGCCGGGAAAAAGCTGCGGCTGTCGGTGAACGCCAGCAGATCGCCCACCTGGGCACGCTGCCAGGTGCCATCGGCGACACGAGCGGCCAGCACCTGATTGAACAGAAAACTGCGTGCCGTGGAGAGCAGCCGCGAGCGCACGTTGCGCTGCTCCGGCAAGGCCTTGCGCGCGGCCCAGGCGCGGGCATCGACAACATTGCCGCCGTCATGGCCGAAGCGCTGAGCACCAAAATAATTGGGGATGCCCTGTTTGGCGATCAGTTGCAGACGCTCCTCAATCGCTGTCTTGTCGCCAGCCAATTGCGTCAGGCGCAACGTGAAGCCGTTGGCCGAGTGCGCACCGCGTTGCAGTTTGCGCTTGTGGCGGGTGGTCTTGAGAATCTTCAGCGTCTCGTTTTCCGCGGCCGACAGATCAGGGTCGGCCTTGCCCGGCAATTGCACACTGAACCATTGACGGGTCAACGCCTGACGGTCCTTGAGCCCTGCGTAACTGACGGTACGCAGCGGCACACCCGCAGCCTTGGCAATCCGCCGCGCCGCTTCTTCTGTGTTCAGACCGCGCTTTTCCACCCAGATCCACAGGTGTTCGCCTTCGCCGCTCAGGGGAATGTCGAGGACTTCGTCGACCTGAAAATCTTCCGCGATCGCTTTCAGTACCGCCGTGCCGAGGACCTCACCATAAGCCCGCGGGCCGAGCAATTGCAGTTCGTTCATGCGCGCAGCAACAAGGCAACGGAGTGCACGGCAATGCCTTCTTCGCGACCGACGAAGCCGAGCTTTTCGGTGGTGGTAGCTTTAACGTTCACTTGATCCAACTCTACTTGAAGATCCGCGGCAATCAGCGCGCGCATCGATTCGATATGCGGGGCCATTTTCGGCGCCTGGGCGACAATGGTGTTATCGACGTTGCCGACTTTCCAGCCTTTGGCATGGACCAGTGCGACGACGTGACGCAACAGCGCACGGCTGTCGGCGCCTTTGAATTGCGGGTCGGTATCCGGGAAATGCCTGCCGATGTCTCCCAGCGCCGCAGCGCCGAGCAAGGCATCGCTCAAGGCGTGCAAGAGGACGTCACCGTCAGAGTGAGCGAGCAATCCGAAACTGTGTGCAATGCGCACACCGCCCAGAGTGATGAAATCGCCTTCAGCGAAACGGTGCACATCATAGCCGTGGCCAATACGCATAAAAAACGCCCCGATTTTTGTCAGGGCGTGATTCTACCTGCTATTGGGCAGCTAGTGTCCTGTCTCACAAGTACGTTCCTCTTTTGACGAGTGGCTGTTGCCATCAGGCAAGGCGTCGCGACGAGTCATAGCCCGCTATGGCGAGGAGCGGCAACGCAGCATGATGGCAACAGACGCCGTCAAAAAGGAACAGTACTTGCGAGACTGGGCACTAAAGCATGCGCGTGATGCCGCAAGTGATCATCGATAAAACTGGCAACGAAGAAATAGCTGTGGTCGTAGCCCGGTTGCAGACGCAACGTCAGCGGATGATCGGCCAATTTTGCTGCCTGTTGCAGGGCTTCAGGCTTTAGCTGGGTGGCCAGAAAATCATCACGATCACCCTGATCGACCAGCAGCTGCAGCTTTTCGTCGGCCTCAGCGATCAGTGCACAGGCATCCCACTCGCGCCACTTCGAACGGTCCTCTCCCAGGTAACGGGAAAAGGCCTTCTGCCCCCACGGACAATCCACAGGATTGTTGATCGGCGAGAACGCCGACACCGACAGATAACGCCCCGGATTACGCAACGCGCAAACCAGCGCACCATGGCCGCCCATGGAGTGGCCGCTGATGCCGCGCTTGTCCGACGCCGGGAAATGGGCTTCAACCAATGCCGGCAATTCCTGCACGACATAGTCATGCATCCGATAGTGGCGCGACCATGGCTCCTGGGTGGCATTCAGATAAAACCCGGCGCCGAGGCCGAAGTCCCAGGCACCATCCGGATCGCCCGGCACATCAGTACCGCGAGGGCTGGTGTCCGGTGCGACGATGATCAGTCCCAACTCGGCGGCCATGCGCATGGCGCCAGCCTTTTGCATGAAGTTCTCGTCGGTACAGGTCAGGCCGGACAACCAGTACAACACCGGCAGCTTGCCGCCCTGCTCCGCTTGCGGCGGCAGGTACACAGCAAACACCATGTCACAGCCGAGCACATCGGAGCGGTGCCGGTAGCGCTTGTGCCAGCCGCCGAAGCTTTTCTGGCAGGAGATATTTTCCAGGCTCATGACCGACCTCAGAAATGGATGACGCTACGGATGCTTTTGCCTTCATGCATCAGGTCAAACGCCTTGTTGATATCTTCCAGGCCCATGGTGTGGGTGATGAAGGTATCCAGCGGAATTTCACCGGTCTCGGCCATTTCCACATAGCTCGGCAACTCGGTACGGCCGCGCACGCCACCGAACGCCGAACCGCGCCAGACGCGGCCGGTGACCAACTGGAACGGACGGGTTGAAATTTCCTGGCCGGCACCGGCCACCCCGATGATCACCGACTCGCCCCAACCCTTGTGGCAGCACTCAAGCGCGGCACGCATCAACTGCACGTTGCCGATGCATTCGAAGGAGAAGTCGACGCCGCCATCGGTCATGTCGACGATGACTTCCTGGATCGGACGATCGAAGTCTTTCGGGTTCACGCAATCGGTTGCACCCAGCTGCTTGGCGATCTCGAATTTGGCCGGGTTGATGTCGATGGCGATGATCCGGGCGGCCTTGGCTTTTACGGCGCCGATAACGGCCGACAGACCGATGCCGCCGAGGCCGAAAATGGCCACGGTATCACCCGGTTTCACCTTGGCGGTGTTCAGCACCGCGCCGATACCGGTGGTGACACCGCAACCCAGCAGGCAGACTTTTTCCAGTGGCGCTTCTTTGGCGATCTTGGCCACGGAGATTTCCGGTAGCACGGTGTACTCGGAAAAGGTCGAGGTCCCCATGTAGTGGAAAATCGTCTCGCCCTTGTAGGAAAAACGAGAGGTGCCATCCGGCATCAAGCCTTTGCCTTGGGTCGCGCGGATGGCCTGGCAGAGGTTGGTTTTGCCCGACAGGCAGAATTTGCACTTTCGGCATTCCGGGGTGTACAGCGGGATCACATGGTCGCCGACGGCAACGGACGTCACGCCCTCGCCGATCGCCTCGACAATCGCACCGCCTTCGTGGCCGAGGATCGACGGAAAGATGCCTTCCGGGTCGGCCCCGGACAGGGTGTAGGCATCGGTATGGCAGACACCGGAGGCCACCACGCGCAGCAACACTTCACCAGCCTTGGGCATGGCGACATCGACTTCAACGATTTCGAGGGGCTTCTTGGCCTCGAAGGCAACGGCGGCGCGCGACTTGATCATGATGACTCTCCAGTGAAGAAAACGAGACAGGGAGTGTAATACAGCTCCTTACAGTGAATAATCCGGACAAAAGCAAAACATTATTGCTGCACAGGGATAATCATCCATGTCCGAAAACCGCTGGGAAGGAATCGACGAATTTGTCGCCGTGGCCGAATGCAGCCAATTCACCGCTGCCGCGGAACGCCTCGGGGTTTCTTCATCCCACATCAGTCGACAAATTGTACGCCTCGAAGAACGCCTGCAAACCCGTTTGCTCTACCGCAGCACCCGCCGGGTCACGCTGACCGAGGCAGGGCAAACCTTCCTGCAGCACTGCCAACGCCTGCAGGATGGACGTGAAGAGGCGTTGCGCGCGGTCGGCGACTTGACCAGCGAGCCCAAAGGCATGCTGCGCATGACCTGCGCCGTGGCTTACGGTGAACGCTTCATCGTGCCGCTGGTGACACGCTTCATGGGACTCTATCCGCAACTGCGGATTGATATTGAACTGACCAACCGGCAACTCGACCTGGTACATGAAGGCCTGGACCTCGCCATCCGCCTGGGCCGCCTGCAGGATTCGCGACTGGTCGCCACCCGCCTTGCGCCACGACGGATGTTTCTCTGTGCATCACCTTCCTACCTGGAACGCTACGGTCGGCCACACAGTTTGTCGGAACTGAGCCGGCACAACTGCCTCATCGGCAGCTCGGACCTCTGGCAACTGGAACAGAACGGGCGGGAATTTTCGCAAAGGGTGCAGGGAAACTGGCGCTGCAACAGTGGGCAAGCAGTACTGGATGCCGCGCTACAGGGCGTAGGGTTGTGTCAGTTGCCGGACTATTACGTGCTGGAGCATTTGAATAGTGGCGCGTTGATTTCATTGCTGGAAGCGCACCAACCGCCGAACACTGCGGTTTGGGCCCTGTACCCACAGCAACGGCATTTGTCGCCGAAGGTGCGCAAGCTGGTGGATTTTTTGAAGGAAGGGTTGGCTGAAAGGCCGGAGTATCGGAGTTAGATTGACCGTGGCAGTACCGGGGGGTGTACTGAATTCTGTGTAAACGGGGTTGCTGTTAATCCTGCAAAAGCCTGTCTTCGAACTGGATACTGAACCTGTTCAAGGCCCCCGCCCAGTCCCTGATTGGCATTGTCCACTTCTTGCTGATGTTGTTCAGCGCCAGATAAAAGAGCTTCATTACCGCATCGTCAGTCGGGAATGAGGCTCTGCTTTTGGTGACCTTGCGCAAGCTCATGTTGATCGACTCGATGGCGTTGGTGGTGTAAATCACCCTGCGGATCTCCGGTGGATAATCGAACAGGGGATGACTCTCGCCCAGTTTTTGCGCCATGACTGGCTGATCAGAGGGTATCGATCATCCCACTTGGCCTCGAAGTCGGTCAGCTTTTGCTCGGCCATTTCAACGGTCGTCGAGCGGTAGATGAGTTTGAGGTCAGCGGCGGCCTCGCGCTGATACTTGTAGGACACGAACTTCAGACTGTTGCGCACCATGTGCACGATGCACAGTTGAACCGATGCTTGCGGATAGACCACTTCGATGGCTTCAGGGAAGCCCTTGAGCCCATCTACGCAGGCAATGAAAATGTCCTTTACCCCGCGGGTTTTAAGCTCTGTAACGACTTGCAGCCAGAACTTGGCGCCTTCCGTCTGGGCGATCCACAGCCCTAACACCTCTTTGCGACCGTCCATGTTGACGCCAATGGCCAGGTAAACCGCTTTGGTTCTGACTGCGCCACTGTCGCGCACTTTGACGTGAATGCAATCGAGGTAAAGGATCGGGTAGAGCTCGTCCAGAGGGCGCGACTGCCAGACCTTGACCTCTTCACTGACCGCGTCGGTGATCGCCGAGATGAGGCTGGGAGAGACCTCGGTTCCATACATTTCCCAGATGTCCCTGGATTTCCCGAACAGTCATTCCACGGGCGTAGAGTGAAATCACCTTGTCATCGAAGCCGGTCCAGCGTGTCTGGTGCTTGAAATCAGCTGGGGCTCGAACATACCCTGACGGTCACGGGGAATCTCCAGCGGTAGCTCGCCAAAATCGCCCTTGAGCGTCTTGCCGCTATGGCCGTTGCGTGCATTTCCTTCTGCATTGGTCACCGCTGCGCTTTTGTCATGACCCAGGTGTTCGGTCATTTCAGCTTCCAGGGCGCGCTCGACAAGCATCTTGGTGAGCTGCTTAAGCAAGCCATTTTCGCCGATCAAATCCTCAGGCTTTCGGTAATTGGCCAACAGACTGTCGGCCAGCCTCACCAGCTCAGGGTCGGGTTTGACTCGTTTGGTGCGCTTTGGCTCGGTCATTGAAACTCCTTGGGAAAGGCAGTGTGCGCCTAATGACCGTTTACACAAACCTCAGTACACCCTCCAGTACCGCTAAAAATTTACTGACTGAACTGTCGCCATCGCGAGCAAGCTCGCTCCCACAGTGTCCGGTGCTGAACACAAATCTTGTGAACTCCATTGAACCCTGTGGGAGCGAGCTTGCTCGCGATTGGGGGCAGCACAAAACCAATGTCAATCAGTGACGATTGGCCCAACGCTGTCTCAACCACTCAAGGTCTTCAGGACGCGTAACCTTGAGGTTGTCGGACCGCCCTTCGATCAGTCGCGGCGCAGAACCCGCCCACTCCATCGCCGAAGCTTCATCCGTAACCACCGCATCAGCCACCAGACTGTCCGCCAATGCCCGATGCAACGCCCCAAGGCGGAACATCTGCGGCGTGTAGGCCTGCCAGATCACGCTGCGATCCACGGTTTCGAGCACACGACCGTGCTTGTCGACGCGCTTGAGCGTATCCCGCGCCGGGACCGCCAGCAGTCCGCCGACAGGATCGTCAGCCAGTTCAGCCAGCAGCCTGTCCAGGTCATCACGACTGAGGTTCGGCCGTGCGGCATCGTGAACCAAAACCCAATCCTCATCGTCAGCACCCTGTGCGTGCAAATGCAGCAACGCATTGAGCACCGACCCCGAACGTTCGGAACCGCCCTCGACCCGGGTAATCCGCGGATCACTGGCACACGCCAGGTTCGGCCAATAAGGATCGTCAACAGCAAGACTGACCACCAGGCCTTTCAGGCCTGGATGATCAAGGAAACAGCCGAGGCTGTGTTCGAGAATAGTGCGCCCGCCCAGTTGCAAGTATTGCTTGGGACGGTCCGCGGCCATACGGGCACCGACGCCCGCGGCAGGAATCACGGCCCAGAAGGCCGGTAACGACTTGATCATTGGGCTAACTGGTAAAGGGTTTCACCGTCCTTGACCATGCCCAACTCATGGCGAGCCCGCTCTTCAACGGTCTCCATGCCTTTTTTCAGCTCGCTGACTTCGGCGTCCATCACCCGGTTGCGCTCCAGCAATGTCTGGTTCTCGGCCTGCTGATCCGCGATCTGCTGAGTCAGGTCGGCCACTTGCGCCAGGCTGCCATTACCCACCCACAGGCGGTATTGCAGGCCAGCCAGCAGCAGGAGCAAGACGAGGAACAACCAATTGGGACTGCGCATCGAATATCAGGTATCCAGTGAAAAAAGACAGCCATACCAAAACATGGAGCTACTGATAGCACGAAGCCTGGAAGAACCAGGCTTGTGCTTATAAGGCATCAGATTAGTGGCAAAAACGTCGCTGTAGCGATTTTTCCGACACAATCCGGTGTCTTTTTTACCAAGCAGTGCCGTGCCTCACCAATACGCTCCTTTTTGACGAGTGACTGTTGTTGTCAGACAAGGCGCCGCGACGAGTCATAGCTGGCTATGGCGAGGAGCGGCAACGCAGTATGGCGACAACAGGCACCGTCAAAAATGAGCAGTATTGGCGAGGCACGGCACTCTATCAACCGCGGAATTCGCCGCGACCGTTGTACTTGGCTTTGCCGTTCAACTGCTCTTCGATACGCAGCAGTTGGTTGTACTTGGAAACGCGGTCGGAACGGCACAGCGAGCCGGTCTTGATCTGGCCAGCCGAGGTGCCCACAGCCAGGTCGGCAATGGTCGAATCTTCGGTTTCGCCGGAGCGGTGCGAGATCACGGCAGTGTAACCGGCAGCCTTGGCCATCTGGATGGCTTCCAGGGTTTCGGTCAGGGTGCCGATCTGGTTGAACTTGATCAGGATCGAGTTGGCGATCTTCTTGTCGATGCCTTCTTTCAGGATCTTGGTGTTGGTCACGAACAGGTCGTCGCCTACCAGTTGGGTCTTCTCGCCGATCTTGTCGGTGAGGATTTTCCAGCCAGCCCAGTCGGACTCGTCCAGGCCATCTTCGATGGAGATGATCGGGTAACGCTCGGTCAGGCCTTTGAGGTAATCAGCGAAACCTTCAGCGGTGAACACCTGGCCTTCGCCGGACAGGTTGTACTTGCCGTCTTCGTAGAATTCGCTGGCCGCGCAGTCCAGGGCCAGGGTCACGTCGGTGCCCAGCTTGTAACCGGCGTTGGCTACGGCTTCGGAGATCACTTTCAAAGCATCTTCGTTGGAAGCCAGGTTCGGAGCGAAACCACCTTCGTCACCGACGGCAGTGCTCAGGCCACGGGCCTTCAGCACGGCTTTGAGGTGGTGGAAAATCTCGGTGCCCATGCGCAGACCTTCCGAGAAGGACTTGGCGCCAACCGGCTGAACCATGAACTCCTGGATGTCGACGTTGTTATCGGCGTGCTCGCCGCCGTTGATGATGTTCATCATCGGAACCGGCATCGAGTAGACACCCGGGGTGCCGTTCAGGTTGGCGATGTGAGCGTACAACGGCAGATCCTGGTCCTGTGCTGCTGCCTTGGCCGCGGCCAGGGAAACGGCGAGGATCGCGTTGGCGCCCAGGGAACCTTTGTTTTCAGTACCGTCGAGCTTGATCATTGCCAGATCGAGCGCTTTCTGGTCGCTTGGGTCCATGCCTTTCAACAGGTCGCGAATCGGACCGTTGATGTTGGCCACGGCCTTGAGGACGCCCTTGCCCAGGTAACGGCTCTTGTCGCCATCACGCAGCTCGAGCGCTTCACGCGAGCCAGTGGAAGCACCGGACGGCGCACAGGCACTGCCGATGATGCCGTTGTCGAGAAGCACGTCCGCTTCCACGGTGGGATTGCCACGGGAGTCGAGAACTTCACGACCTTTGATGTCGACGATTTTAGCCATTGTTGTAAACACTCCAAAGTTGACGAAAACGACGCAGCTGTAGGAAATCTTTGATCGTCGGCAAGCGAGGTGCAGCGGGCAGTCTTGCAGACGACAAGGCTCAGGCCCGAGGGCCTGAGCGTTAAATCGTGCGGTACTTTACCGGAGAATTGAGGATTACGCGGTTTCTACCGTCGGAAAACTCTTCACCAGCTCGTCCAGAGCTTTGAGCTGGGCCAGGAATGGCTCCAGTTTGTCCAGACGCAGGGCGCAAGGACCGTCGCATTTGGCGTTGTCCGGATCCGGGTGGGCTTCCAGGAACAGGCCGGCCAGCGACTGGCTCATGCCGGCCTTCGCCAGGTCGGTGACCTGGGCGCGACGACCGCCGGCGGAATCGGAGCGACCGCCGGGCATTTGCAGCGCGTGGGTCACGTCGAAGAACACCGGATATTCGAACTGCTTCATGATGCCGAAGCCGAGCATGTCGACGACCAGGTTGTTGTAGCCGAAGCTCGAACCACGCTCGCAGAGGATCAACTGATCGTTACCCGCTTCCACGCACTTGTTCAGGATGTGCTTCATTTCCTGGGGCGCGAGGAACTGGGCTTTCTTGATGTTGATCACTACGCCCGTCCTGGCCATCGCGACCACGAGGTCGGTCTGGCGCGACAGGAAGGCCGGCAACTGGATAATGTCGCAGACTTCAGCGACGACCGCGGCCTGATCAGGCTCGTGGACGTCGGTGATGATCGGCACGCCGAAGGCTTGCTTGATGTCCTGGAAGATGCGCATGCCTTCTTCCAGGCCAGGACCACGATAGGAGGTCACAGAAGACCGGTTGGCCTTGTCGAAACTGGCCTTGAACACGTAAGGGATACCGAGCTTTTCGGTGACCTTCACATACTCTTCGCAAACCTGCATGGCCATGTCACGGCTTTCCAGCACGTTCATGCCGCCGAACAGCACCATGGGTTTGTCGTTGGCAATCTCGATGTCGCCGACGCGGATGATCTTCTGTGCCATCGGGGTTACGCCTTCTTCTGGTGTTGAGCCAACGCTGCCTTGACGAAACCGCTGAACAGCGGGTGACCGTCGCGTGGCGTCGAGGTGAGCTCAGGGTGGAACTGGCAAGCGACGAACCATGGGTGATCCGGTGCTTCAACCACTTCAACCAGTGCGCCATCACCGGAACGACCGGAGATTTTCAAACCGGCTTCCATGATTTGCGGCAGCAGGTTGTTGTTCACTTCGTAGCGATGACGATGACGCTCGACAATCACGTCCTTGCCGTAGCAACCGTGAACCAGGGAACCCGGCTCCAGCAGGCAATCCTGCGCGCCCAGGCGCATGGTGCCGCCCAGGTCGGAAGTTTCGGTACGGGTTTCGACAGCGCCGGTGGCATCTTCCCACTCGGTGATCAGACCCACGACCGGGTGACCGCTTGCACGATCGAACTCGGTGGAGTTGGCGTCTTTCCAGCCCATCACGTTACGGGCGAACTCGATAACGGCCACTTGCATGCCCAGGCAGATACCCAGGTACGGCACCTTGTTTTCGCGAGCGTATTGAACGGCGGTGATCTTGCCTTCAACGCCACGCAGACCGAAGCCGCCTGGAACCAGAATCGCGTCGACGCCGTCCAGCAGCGCGGTGCCCTGGTTCTCGATGTCTTCGGAATCGATGTAGCGCAGGTTGACCTTGGTACGGTTGCTGATGCCGGCGTGACTCATCGCTTCGATCAGCGACTTGTAGGCGTCCAGCAGCTCCATGTACTTGCCGACCATGGCAATGGTGACTTCGTGCTCAGGGTTGAGCTTGGCGTCGACCACGGCTTCCCACTCGGACAGATCGGCACCGCCGCATTGCAGGCCGAAACGCTCGACGACGAAATCGTCCAGGCCCTGGGAGTGCAGGATGCCCGGGATCTTGTAGATGGTGTCAGCGTCTTCCAGGCCGATCACCGCACGCTCTTCAACGTTGGTGAACTGCGCGATCTTGCGACGCGACGATACATCGATCGGGTGGTCGGAGCGGCAGACCAGCACGTCTGGCTGCAGGCCGATGGAACGCAGTTCCTTCACCGAGTGCTGGGTTGGCTTGGTCTTGGTTTCGCCGGCAGTGGCGATGTACGGCACCAGTGTCAGGTGCATCAGCATCGCGCGCTTGGCACCGACTTCGAAACGCAGTTGGCGGATCGCCTCGAGGAACGGTTGCGATTCGATGTCACCCACGGTGCCACCGATCTCGACCATTGCCACGTCGGCATCGCCAGCACCCTTGATGATGCGGCGCTTGATTTCGTCGGTGATGTGCGGGATCACCTGGATGGTTGCACCCAGGTAGTCACCACGGCGCTCTTTGCGCAGGACGTGTTCGTAGACACGACCGGTGGTGAAGTTGTTGTTCTGGGTCATGGTCGTGCGGATGAACCGCTCGTAGTGGCCCAGGTCCAGGTCGGTCTCGGCGCCGTCGTGGGTGACGAACACTTCACCGTGCTGGAACGGGCTCATGGTGCCCGGGTCGACGTTGATGTACGGGTCCAGCTTCAGCATGGTGACCTTAAGTCCCCGCGCCTCCAGGATGGCCGCCAATGATGCCGATGCAATGCCTTTCCCCAATGAAGAAACAACACCGCCCGTGACGAATATGTAGCGCGTCATGAAAAACCCTAGAAGTCTGCGTTAAAGCGGTCCGAGCCGCCGGGGAAAGCGAAGGAAGGCCGAAGCCCCCGATCACCTGCATTAATCACAGTGCACCTTTCAAAAAAACCGCCGCGTTGGGACAGACCGGAAAATGAATCACCGGTTCGTTGCTCGCTACACATTTTTTGGAATCGCCCAGCAAAGACTGCTTGGTAATCGGCAACTCCTGCAATTCAGGCGAATCCACAGAAGTTGTATCAAGAAGGGAGCGTAGTCTACCGGAAAGCCCCTTTCAGCTCAAACCTTGATCTTCGTTCAGTGGCTGCCAATGCAAATGCCAGTTGCCGATCACACCACCATCAAGCCCTTTGAGGTTCGCTACCGCGAGCAATTGCCCCTCTTTGTAGAGCAGCGGCAATCTGCCGCGCACGAAGGACGGTACGCCGCTTTCATTGAGCAAACGTTTCAGGTCCCGATGGCCGCGACCAGGCAAAGCCATGATCTCTCCCCCTTCACGATAGCGGATCTGTAACGGGCCATCGGGGATTTGCCCGGTGAGCGAAAGCACACCGTTGCCCGCAATTGCCAGCGGTGAAGCCGGGTCCTGCCACGCGCCGACGGCAGGTAGCGGACGCAACCAGCAGCCGGACAGCCACCAGATCCGCCCGCCCGCCCGATGCAGTTCGCCATCGGCCAGCCGCCACACCGGGCAGGCATCGCCGGTGGCGTCGCGCAAGTCCTCCCAACCCGACCAATGGTCGGTGTCCGGCAGGCGAGTCAGAGGTTCGAGCCAGTGGCTGAGCGCATTGCGCTGACGCGCGGCGGAGAGTTTTTCCAGCGAAGCCAGTTCCAGCGATGGCAGCCCCAGCCAATCGAATTCACTGGCGGTGCGTGCCTGGTTCAAGTCAATCTGTGCCAGCTCATCAAGCAGCCCCTGGGCTTCACTCAAATGCGCAGCACTGCGAGCCATGGTTGCCATCGCCTGTGGCCAGCGCGAGGTCAACACCGGGAACACCTGATGACGCAGGAAATTGCGCGAGAATTGTCGGTCCTGATTGGAAGGGTCCTCAATCCAGCGCAGTTGATGCTCCGCCGCATAGGCTTCCAGTTCAGCGCGTGTCGCATCGAGCAAAGGCCGCAGCAGATGCCCTTTACCCAGTGGGCGCTGGCGTGGCATGCCCGACAAACCTCTCACTCCGGCTCCACGCAGCAAGCGAAACAACAGGGTTTCCGCCTGATCGTCACGGTGCTGGGCTGCCAGCAGCACTTCATTGGCTTGAGTCGCTTCGACAAAGGCGCCATAACGCGCATCCCGGGCGGAACGCTCAAGACTCGCGCCGGGCTGAACCTTGACGTGAACAACCTTCAGCGGCACACCCAGGGCATCACAGACCGACTGACAGTGTGCCGGCCACGCATCGGCCACAGCCTGAAGGCCGTGATGAACATGGATGGCGCTCAGCGCCGGCAGGGATTCGGTTTTTGCGAGGTGTGCAAGGAGGTGCAGCAGGACGGTGGAGTCCAGGCCTCCTGAGAAGGCGATGCGCCAGGTCGCAGCATTGCGCCACGGGGCAAGATTCAGCAAAAGCCTGGAAGGCAAATCAATCGCGGGCCGATCCATATCTTTCCCTTTGCACAAATCAAATGTGGGAGCGAGCCTGCTCGCGAAGACGGTTCAACATTCAACACATTCGTTGGCTGTTACACCGCTTTCGCGAGCAGGCTCGCTCCCACATGGGGTACAGCGTCTTGGTCAGATCAGAGGCCGTAGCTCATCAGACGATCGTAACGGCGCTTGAGCAGCGCATCGTTGTCGAACTTCTTCAGCATCGCCAGTTGCGAGCTCAGCTCGGCGCGGATCGATGCGGCTGCAGCGGCCGGGTCACGGTGCGCGCCACCCAACGGCTCGCCAATCACCTTGTCTACGATACCCAGACCTTTGAGGCGCTCGGCGGTGATGCCCATCGCTTCTGCGGCATCCGGTGCTTTCTCGGCGGTTTTCCACAGAATCGAAGCGCAACCTTCCGGCGAGATCACCGCGTAGGTTGAGTATTGCAGCATGTTCAACTGGTCGCAGACACCGATCGCCAGTGCACCGCCGGAACCACCCTCGCCGATCACGGTGGCGATGATTGGGGTTTTCAGGCGTGCCATCACCCGCAGGTTCCAGGCAATCGCTTCGCTCTGGTTGCGCTCTTCAGCGTCGATGCCCGGGTAGGCGCCCGGGGTATCGATGAAGGTCAGGATCGGCATTTTGAAACGTTCGGCCATTTCCATCAGGCGGCAAGCTTTGCGGTAGCCTTCCGGACGCGGCATGCCGAAGTTGCGGCGAACCTTCTCGCGCACTTCACGGCCTTTCTGGTGACCGATAACCATCACCGGCTTGTCTTCCAGACGGGCAATACCGCCAACGATCGCAGCGTCGTCGGAAAAGTGACGATCACCGTGCAGTTCGTCGAATTCGGTGAAGATGTGTTCGATGTAGTCCAGGGTGTACGGACGTTTCGGGTGACGTGCCAGACGTGCGATCTGCCAGCTGGTCAGCTTGCCGAAGATGTCTTCGGTCAGCGTTTTGCTCTTGTCCTGCAGGCGGGAGATCTCATCGCCGATATTCAGCGAATTGTCATTACCGACCAAGCGCAACTCTTCGATCTTGGCTTGCAGGTCGGCGATCGGCTGTTCGAAATCTAGAAAATTCGGGTTCATAGGCGTCCGTCTTGGGTCGAGTCCCAAGTGATCTTGGGCCGGCCGGTTGTCTATTCGCGCCCTACCTTAAGGGACAGGCGCGCTGAGGTCGAGATTAAAAATTCAGGTCAAGGTCAGGGCAATCTGATAGCACTGACCGTCAACGGTATTGGAGGAAGACGTTGTCTCGCCCGAACTGGTCACGCAGGGCTTGAATCAACGCATCCGCCGGATCGATCCGCCAGCCTTCGCCGAACTGCAACAACGCCTTCGCATCAGGGCTGGTGTAGTCCATGGTGATCGGGCATGCACCGCGGTGACGCTTCAACAGTTCGCCCAACCAGCGTAGCTGATCGCCCTTGAGGTCCCTGGCATGCAGCTTCAGGCGCAGGCTTTCGGCCAGATTGGTGCGCGCATCTTCCATGCTCATCACCCGTTTGACCCGCAACTTCAGGCCACCGGAGAAGTCGTCGTTGCTGACCTCACCTTCGACCACCACCATCGCGTCGGTCTGCAACAGGGATTGCGCAGAATGGAACGCCTCGGAAAACAGCGAGGCCTCGATCCGCCCGGAGCGGTCGTCGAGGGTGATGAACCCCATCTTGTCGCCCTTTTTGTTCTTCATCACCCGCAGGGCGATGATCATCCCGGCGACCGTCTGGGTATCACGTGCAGGTTTCAGATCGATGATGCGCTGACGGGCGAAGCGACGGATCTCACCTTCGTATTCGTCGATCGGGTGACCGGTCAGGTACAGGCCGAGGGTATCTTTCTCCCCCTTCAGGCGCTCCTTGAGGGTCAGTTCCTTGGCTTTGCGGTGATTGGCATAGACGTCGGCGTCTTCTTCGACAAACAGGCCGCCGAACAGGTCGGAGTGACCACTGTCCTGGGTGCGCGCGGTCTGTTCGGCCGCCTTGATCGCTTCTTCCATGGCCGTCAGCAGCACCGCGCGATTGCGGTCGATGTTGGCCTGGTAGGCTTTCTGCTCATCGTGGAAATATGGCCCGAGGCGATCCAGCGCACCGCTGCGGATCAAACCGTCGAGGGTGCGCTTGTTGATACGCTTGAGGTCGACCCGCGCGCAGAAATCGAACAGGTCCTTGAACGGACCGGCCAGACGCGCTTCGGTAATCGCCTCGACCGGCCCCTCACCCACGCCCTTGATTGCACCCAGGCCGTAGATGATCCGGCCTTCGTCGTTCACCGTGAACTTGAATTCGGAAGTGTTCACGTCCGGCGCGTCGAGACGCAGCTTCATGGTCCGCACTTCTTCGATCAAGGTCACGACCTTGTCGGTGTTGTGCATATCCGCCGACAGTACCGCGGCCATGAACGGCGCCGGGTAGTGCGCCTTCAGCCACGCGGTCTGGTACGACACCAGGCCATAGGCAGCGGAGTGGGACTTGTTGAAGCCGTAACCGGCGAATTTTTCTACCAGGTCGAAAATGTTACCGGCAAGGTCCGCATCGATATTGTTGGTGGCGCAACCTTCAATGAAACCACCGCGCTGTTTGGCCATTTCCTCGGGTTTTTTCTTACCCATGGCTCGACGCAGCATGTCCGCCCCCCCGAGGGTGTAACCGGCCATGACCTGGGCAATCTGCATCACCTGTTCCTGATACAGGATGATGCCGTAAGTCGGTGCCAGTACTGGCTTGAGGCCTTCGTACTGGTAGTCCGAGTGCGGGTACGCCAGCTCGGCGCGACCGTGCTTGCGGTTGATGAAGTCGTCCACCATGCCCGATTGCAGCGGGCCCGGACGGAACAGCGCCACCAGTGCGATCAAGTCTTCCAGGCAGTCGGGCTTGAGCTTTTTGATCAGCTCTTTCATGCCCCGGGATTCAAGCTGGAACACGGCCGTGGTTTCGGCTTTTTGCAGCAAGGTGTAGGTCGGCTTGTCGTCCAGCGGGATGAACGCGATATCCAGCGGCGGCTCGTTGACCTTGGCGCGGTCGCGGTTGATGGTTTTCAACGCCCAGTCGATGATCGTCAGGGTTCGCAGACCGAGGAAGTCGAACTTCACCAGGCCGGCCGCCTCGACGTCGTCCTTGTCGAACTGGGTTACCAGGCCGTCACCGGCCTCGTCGCAATAAATCGGCGAGAAGTCGGTCAGCTTGGTTGGCGCGATCACCACACCACCGGCGTGCTTGCCGACGTTACGCACAATGCCTTCGAGCTTGCGGGCCATTTCCCAGATTTCCGCGGCTTCTTCATCGACCTTGATGAAGTCGCGCAGGATCTCTTCCTGCTCGTAGGCCTTTTCCAGGGTCATGCCGACTTCGAACGGAATCATCTTCGACAGACGGTCCGCCAGGCCATAGGACTTGCCCTGCACCCGTGCTACGTCACGGACCACAGCCTTGGCAGCCATGGAACCGAAGGTGATGATCTGGCTTACCGCATTGCGGCCGTACTTCTCGGCCACGTAGTCGATCACCCGGTCACGACCGTCCATGCAGAAGTCGACGTCGAAGTCGGGCATCGATACCCGTTCCGGGTTGAGGAAACGTTCGAACAGCAGGTCGTATTCCAGCGGGTCGAGGTCGGTGATCTTCTGCACATAGGCCACCAGCGATCCGGCACCCGATCCACGGCCAGGACCTACCGGCACGCCGTTGTTCTTGGCCCACTGGATAAAGTCCATCACGATCAGGAAGTAACCGGGGAAGCCCATCTGGATGATGATATCCAGCTCGAAATTCAGCCGGTCGACATAGACCTGACGCTTGGCCTCGTAGTCTTCGGTGGTGTCTTTGGGCAGCAGTACTGCCAACCGCTCCTCCAGACCTTCGAACGAGACCTTGCGGAAGTATTCGTCGATGGTCATGCCATCGGGAATCGGGAAGTTGGGCAGGAAGTGCGTACCCAGCTTCACTTCGATATTGCAGCGCTTGGCGATCTCGACGGTGTTTTCCAGCGCCTCGGGAATATCGCTGAACAGCTCGGCCATTTCCTCGGCGCTTTTGAGGTACTGCTGATCGCTGTAATTCTTCGAACGTCGCGGATCATCAAGGGCACGGCCCTCACCGATGCAAACGCGGGTTTCGTGGGCGGCGAAGTCTTCCTGCTTGATGAAGCGCACGTCATTGGTCGCCACCAGCGGCGCACCGAGCTTCTCGGCCAGGGCCACGGCGCCGTGCAGCTGTTCTTCATCGTTCGGGCGGTTGGTGCGCTGGATTTCCAGGTAGAAACGATCCGGAAACACCTCCATCCATTCGCGGGCCAGAGTTTCGGCCTCGGCGGGGTTGCCGCTGAGCATGGCCTGGCCGATTTCGCCTTCTTTGGCCGCCGACAGCATGATCAGGCCGGCGTTGGCTTCAGCGACCCATTCGCGCTCGATGATGATCGCGCCATTGCGCTGACCATCGATAAAGCCGCGGGAAATCAGCTCGGTGAGGTTGCGGTAGCCTTCGGCGTTCATCACCAACAGGCTGATCCGGCTCAGCGGGTTGTCCGGATCCTTGTTCGACAGCCACAGGTCGGCACCGCAGATCGGCTTGATCCCGGCACCCATGGCGTTTTTATAGAATTTGACCAGGGAACACATGTTGTTCTGGTCGGTGACCGCTACGGCAGGCATGTTCATGCCGACCAGGGTCTTGACCAGCGGCTTGATCCGCACCAGACCGTCGACCAGGGAGTATTCAGTGTGCAGGCGTAGGTGAACGAATGAAGCCGGCATAGTGATCCTGCGTTAAGTCATGAAAACAACAAGGCCCGGATTGTACCGGGCCTTGGCAAAAAAAATCAGCCTCGCGATCAGGGGCGTTCTCAACTCTCGATGAGTCCTTCCCGCGCCTCATACGCCAGTCGCACCGGAGCAAACGAACGCCGGTGAATCGGGGTCGGGCCAAGACGGGCGAGCGCTTCCAGATGAACGGGCGTCGGATAACCTTTATGCCCGCCGATGCCGTAACCCGGGTAGATCAATTCGAAAGCGGCCATTTCCCGGTCGCGACTGACCTTGGCCAGAATCGAAGCCGCCGCGATGGCCGGCACCTTACTGTCCCCCTTGACCACCGCCTCGGAACGCATCGGCAGCTTAGGGCAGCGATTGCCGTCGATCATCGCCAGTTTCGGTTGAATGTGCAGCCCCGCCACCGCACGCTGCATGGCCAGCATGGTGGCGTGCAGGATATTGAGTTCGTCGATTTCTTCGACTTCGGCGCGAGCGATGCACCAGCTCAGGGCTTTTTCGCAGATTTCGTCGTAGAGCTTTTCGCGGCGGGCCTCGGTGAGCTTCTTCGAGTCGTTCAGGCCGAGGATCGGGCGGTTCGGATCAAGAATCACCGCTGCCGTCACTACCGCACCACAGAGCGGGCCGCGACCGACTTCATCGACGCCGGCAACCAACTCGTCGACTTCCGCCACCAAGGTGAAATCCAGCCCCATCTGCATGTTCGTTTTACTCATTTTACTTGGCCGATCAGGTTCAGCACTGCGTCCGCCGCCTGGTTGGAGGCATCCAGACGCAGGGTCCGGTGAATCTCGTCAAAACCACGGGTCTGCTCTTCCCCACCCTCGATCAATGGTGACAACGTCTGGGCCAGCGCTTCGACCGTGGCATCGTCCTGCAAAAACTCGGGCACCAACAGACGCTGGGCCAACAAGTTCGGCAACGAAATGTAGGGGCTTTTCACCATGCGCTTGAGAATCCAGAACGTCAGCGGCGCCAGGCGATAGGCGACCACCATCGGCCGCTTGTAGAGCAATGCCTCAAGCGTTGCGGTGCCGGAGGCAATCAACACCGCATCGCACGCTGCCAGGGCGAGATGAGACTGTCCATCGAGCAGGGTCAGCGGCAGATCACGACCGACCAGCAGTTCTTCAAGCTGTGCGCGACGCTGCGCACTGGCGCATGGCATGACAAACCGCACCCCCGGGCGCAACGCCCGCAGGCGCTGCGCGGTATCGAGAAACAACGCACCGAGCCTGCCAACTTCACCACCACGGCTGCCGGGCATCAACGCCACCAGCGGCCCGTCGGGCAATCCGAGTTCGGCCCGCGCAGCAGCGCGATCGGCCTCGAGTGGAATGGCATCGGCCAGGGTATGACCGACGAACCGCACCGGCACGCCTTTCTCTTCATAGAACCTGGCTTCGAACGGAAACAGCGTGAGCATCAGGTCGCAGCCTTCGCGAATCTTCAGCACGCGTTTCTGCCGCCAGGCCCAGACCGACGGGCTGACGTAGTGCACGGTCTTGATCCCGGCCTGGCGCAGTTTGAGCTCGATATTGAGGTTGAAGTCGGGGGCATCGATACCGATGAATACGTCCGGCTTCGCGGCGATCAGGTCGGCGACCAGTTTTTTGCGCCGCGCCAGCAACTCACGCAGGCGACCCAGGACTTCCACCAGCCCCATCACCGACAGGCGCTCCATCGGGAAGTACGAGGTCAGGCCCTCGGCCTGCATCAGCGGACCGCCAACACCGATGAATTCGACGGCCGGGTGACGAGCCTTGAGCGCGCGCATGAGGCCCGCACCCAGAATGTCACCGGAAGCCTCACCCGCTACCAGCGCAATACGCAGACTGGCCATGATTAGCGGGTGATGCCGCGAGTCGAAGACTGGATGGAGTCACGGAACACCGCCACTTCCGGATACTGGGCCGACGGCTCGGCCAGTTCGGCGAGCGCCTGCTCCACCGTCAGGCCCTGGCGGTACACCACCTTGTAGGCACGACGCAGTGCGTGGATTGCATCTTCGCTGAAGCCCCGACGGCGCATGCCCTCGAAGTTCATGCTACGGGCTTCGGCCGGGTTGCCGAACACCGTGACATACGCAGGAACATCCTTGCCGATCGCCGTACCCATGCCGGAGAAGCTATGGGCACCAATGTGGCAATACTGATGAACCAGGGTGAAACCGGAGAGGATCGCCCAGTCTTCCACATGCACATGGCCCGCCAGTGCGGTGTTGTTCACCAGGATGCAGTGGTTGCCGATTACGCTGTCGTGGCCGATGTGGGCATACGCCATGATCAGGTTGTGATCGCCCAGGGTCGTTTCCGAACGGTCCTGGATGGTGCCACGGTGAATCGTCACGCCTTCACGGATGACGTTGTGATCACCAATCACCAGGCGGGTTTCCTCGCCCTTGTACTTCAGGTCAGGTGTGTCTTCACCCACCGAGGAAAACTGGTAGATGCGATTGTGCTTACCGATTCGGGTCGGACCCTTGAGGATCACGTGCGGCCCGATGACTGTCCCCTCGCCGATTTCCACACCTGCACCGACGATCGACCACGGGCCGACCTCGACGCCCTCAGCCAGAACGGCTGTAGGATCGATGATTGCACGAGGGTCAATCAAACTCATAGCTTGCGTTCCGCACAGATGATTTCAGCGGAGCAGACAGGCTTGCCATCGACCGAAGCCTGGCATTCGAACTTCCAGATCTGACGCTTGCAGCTGATGAACTTGGCTTCAAGGATCAGTTGATCACCTGGCAGAACCGGCTGGCGGAAGCGCAGCTTGTCGGAGCCGACGAAGTAATAAAGAGTGCCGTCGGCCGGTTTCACGTCGAGCATTTTGAAACCAAGGATCCCGGCAGCCTGAGCCATGGCCTCGATGATCAATACGCCCGGCATGATTGGATGCGCAGGGAAGTGACCATTGAAGAACGGTTCGTTGATGCTGACATTCTTGTAGGCGCGAATGCGCTTGCCTTCAACATCCAGCTCCACTACCCGGTCCACCAGCAGGAACGGGTAACGGTGAGGCAGGTATTCGCGAATCTCGTTGATGTCCATCATTTCGGGGAAGCCTATGTAAAGATTGGGAGCGCGCGACTGACGCGCACTCCTCTAGCAAATCAAGGAGGCAGTCTAGCGGCTGTGCACACTTGATATGGAAATGGTATCAGCCATCTGATGAAGCATTACCGTCAGGGGTCACTTCCCCTACTTGCTTTTCCAGCTGGCGCAGGCGCCGCGCGATATCATCGAGCTGACGGATGCGAGCCGCGCTTTTGCGCCACTCGGCTGCCGGCTGCATTGCCGTACCGGAAGAATAGGAACCCTTTTCGGTAATCGAGTGGGTCACCATGGTCATCCCGGTGATGAAAACGTTGTCGCAAATTTCGATATGCCCCACCAGCCCTACACCGCCAGCGAGCATGCAGTGTTTGCCGATTTTGGTGCTGCCGGAGATCCCGACACAGGCGGCCATGGCGGTGTGATCACCGACCTGAACGTTGTGGGCGATCTGGATCTGGTTGTCGAGCTTCACACCATTACCGAGAACAGTATCGGCCAATGCGCCGCGGTCGATAGCGGTATTCACGCCAATCTCCACATCGTCACCGACCAACACCCCACCGATCTGGGCAATTTTCTGCCAGACACCTTTCTCATTGGCAAAACCGAAACCTTCGCCGCCGAGCACCGCACCTGACTGAATGACCACACGCTTGCCGATGCGCACGTCGTGGTACAGCGTGACCCGCGGAGCCAGCCAGCCACCTTCGCCAACTTCGCAACGGGCACCGATGAAGCAATGCGCACCGATGGTCACGCCGGCAGCAATACGTGCCGCGCTTTCGATCACCGCAAAGGCACCAATACTCGCAGCCGGGTCAACCACCGCGTCCTCGGCCACAACGGCTGTCGGATGAATACCGGCAGCCGCTTTCGGCTTTGGATCGAACAGGTGGGAAACGCGCGCGTAGGCCAGATACGGATCAGGCACCACTAGCGCATTACCGGCAAAACCTTCGGCATCAGCGGCCTTCAGCAACAGTGCTGCGGCCTGGCTGTCTGCCAGGTACTTACGGTATTGAGGGTTTGCGAGAAAGCTCAACTGAGCTGGGCCAGCCTCTTGCAAAGTGGCTAGCCCAGTAATTTCTTTCTCCGGGTCGCCACGTAGCGTGGCGCCGAGGAACTCGGCCAACTGGCCGAGCTTAATGGTCACGGTCATGGATTACTTCAGCTGATTCATGCGCTCGATAACCTGGCGAGTGATGTCGTACTGAGGCTTGACATCAATCACTGCGCCACGCTCGAAGACCAGGTCATAAGCACCTTTCTTGATGACTTCTTCCACAGCGCTGTCCAGTTTCGGCTTGAGCTGCTTCAGCATTTCACGGTCGGCAACGGCTTTGGCTTCGTTCAGTTCCTTGGACTGGAACTGGAAGTCACGAGCCTTTTGCTTGAATTCAAGCTCCAGACGCTCGCGCTCGCCCTGCTGCATTTTGTCGCCACCGGCCATCAGGCGGTCCTGAATGCCCTTGGCGCTGCTTTCCAGCGTCTTGAGCTTGGTCAGTTGAGGACCGAACTTCTTCTCGGCATCCACGGCGTACTTCTTGGCCGCGTCAGACTCCAGCAGAGCCATCTGATAGTTCAGAACGGCAATTTTCATGTCGGCAAATGCCGGACCAGCGACCAGTACGCTGGCCAGGAGAACCAATTGAGTCAACTTACGCACGATGCACTCCTACAAAATTCATTGTCGTTATCTTGGGTCAGACGCTTAGAACGTCTGGCCGAGGGAAAATTGGAACACTTGAGTCTCAGCGTTATCCGGTTTCTTGACTGGCATGGCCAACGCGAAGCTCAGAGGACCCAGCGCAGTTACCCACGTAACACCTAAACCCACGGAACTGGCCATGTTGCTGAGGCTGATATCGTTACACTGCGTATTGGACTTCGACGCAGGATTGGTATTGGTCGTCTGATCGCACTTGGAGTCGAATACGTTACCCACATCCCAGAATACCGACGTACGCAGGGAACGTTGATCCTTGACGAACGGCAGCGGGAACAGAACCTCGGCACCACCTTGAATCAGGACATTACCGCCGAACGGCAGTGGATCCTGATCCGGGTCAGCAAGAGTGCCCGGGTTGCCAGTACTGCCCACGCCGCGGCTCGGAGTACTGCGCGGCCCCAATGTACTGTCCTTGAAACCACGAACGGAGTTGAAACCACCAGCATAGTAGTTTTCATAGAATGGCAAGCCGTCGGTCGAACCATAACCATCGCCATAACCCAATTCGGTGTGCAGGCGCATGGTGTAGTTTTCGCTCAGTGGCTGGAACAACTGGCCACGGTAATCGAGTTTGAAGAACGACAGGTCGCTACCCGGTATGGTGGCTTCCGCCGTCAAGCTTTGAGAATGACCACGGGTCGCCAATACGCCCTTGTTCAGGGTGGACTCGGACCAGCCGGCCGAAGCCTTGAAGTTCAGGTACTGATCGCCTTCACGGTTAACGAAGTCGAAAATCTCGTCGACGGTGTATTGACCGGTCTTGATCTTGTCCTGTTGCGCAGTCAGGCCGAAGGTCAGACGCGAAGTCTCGCTGATCGGGTAGCCGACGCTCACGCCAGCACCCATGCTGTCCACGGCATAGCTCGCTACATCGACGTCGAGGTCGTTGTAGTCGGTGGTGCGGTAGAACGCGTTGTAACCCAGGCTCACGCCATCAGCGGTCCAGTAGGGGTCAACAAAACCGAAGTTGTAGCGGGTCTGGTATTGGCTTTTGGTCAAGCCGACGCTGACCTTGTTACCGGTACCCAGGAAGTTGTTCTGGGTGATCGAACCACCGAGGATCAGACCGGCACTTTGGGCGAAACCGACGCTGGCGGTAATCGAACCGGAGGCTTGCTCTTCAACGCTGTAGTTGACGTCAACCTGGTCATCGACACCTGGCACGGCCGGAGTCTCGACGTTGACTTCCTTGAAGAAGCCCAGACGTTCCAGACGGGTCTTGGATTGGTCGATCAGGTAGGTCGAAGCCCAGCCGCCTTCCATCTGACGCATTTCACGACGCAGCACTTCGTCTTCAGACTTGGTGTTGCCACGGAAGTTGATGCGGTTCACGTAAGCACGCTTGCCCGGATCGACCGCGAACAGGATGTCTACGGTGTGATCTTCATCGTGCGGTTGAGGCACGCCGTTGACGTTGGCGAAGGTATAACCTTCGTTACCCAGACGACGAGTGATCAGTTCGGAGGTGGTGGTCATCAGCTTGCGCGAGAACACCTGACCTTTTGCACCAGCAGCAGGGACTTGACCTGGTCTTCAGGGACTTTCAGATCGCCGCTGAGCTTGACGTCACGAACGGTGTATTTCTCGCCTTCGTTGACGTTGACGGTGATGTAGACGTGCTTCTTGTCCGGCGTAATGGATACCTGGGTCGAAGCGATATCCATGTTG
This sequence comes from Pseudomonas sp. BIC9C, assembly GCF_034541995.1. Lineage (NCBI taxonomy): Bacteria > Pseudomonadati > Pseudomonadota > Gammaproteobacteria > Pseudomonadales > Pseudomonadaceae > Pseudomonas > Pseudomonas sp. BIC9C. The sequence goes on along the minus strand of NZ_JAWDGM010000003.1, from coordinate 199,613 downwards.
ATATAGCCACGGTCCAGGTAGTAGGAACGCAGGCGCTCCAGGTCGCCGGACAGTTTTTCACGGGCGTACTTGTCGTCGTTCTTGAAGAACGACAACCAGTTGGTGGTCTTGAGTTCGAACAGGTCGATCAGGTCTTCATCGGGGAAAACCGTGTTGCCCACCACGTTGATGTGCTGGATGGCTGCAACGGTACCTTCGTTGATATTGACCTTCAGGCCAACACGGTTACGCGGTTGCGGCACCACTTCGGTATCGACGGTAGCCGAGTAGCGACCCTGGGCGACGTACTGGCGCTGCAGTTCGTTACGCACGCCTTCAAGGGTGGCACGCTGGAAGATCTCGCCTTCGGCCAGACCGGATTGCTTGAGGCCTTTCATCAGATCTTCGGTAGAGATCGCCTTGTTGCCTTCGATCTCGATACTGGCGACAGACGGGCGCTCGACTACAGTGATGACCAGGACGTTGCCATCGCGGCCCAGCTGGATATCTTGAAAGAAACCGGTTTTGAACAACGCACGAGTGGATTCCACCAGGCGACGATCATCCGCCTGTTCACCGACGTTCAACGGCAAAGCACCAAAGACGCTCCCCGCGGAGACCCGCTGGAGGCCATTGACGCGAATATCAGAGATAGTGAAGGACTCGGCGTGAACTTCGGCGATCATCAATACGGTGAGAACCGCAGTTAGCAGCAGACGTTTCATGAAGTCCTTTCTTATTCCAACTGGCAATAAACAAACTGCCGCAAAATGCGGCAGATTCGCAATTCAGCGACGTTACAGACGACCCAGATCATTGACCAGAGCAAGCAACATCACTCCGATCACCAAACTGATACCGATCTGTATCCCCCAACCTTGCACCCGATCCGACAAGGGACGACCACGCGCCCACTCGATCAGATAAAACAACAAATGCCCCCCATCCAGCACCGGAATGGGCAACAAATTCAGAACACCCAGGCTAATACTCAGATAAGCAAGGAAATTCAGGAAATCAGCAACACCCGACTGGGCCGAAGCGCCCGCCACTTTAGCAATGGTTATCGGTCCACTCAAGTTTTTTACCGAGAGCTCACCGAACAACATTTTCTTCAGTGAATCGAGGGTCAGCACGCTCATGGTCCAGGTGCGTCGAGCCCCCTCGCCAATCGCTGCCAATGGCCCGTAACTGACCTCGCGAATCATCTCCGGTGGCCAATCGACAGCCTTCACCCCTGCCCCCAGGTAACCGCTGGGTGACTTGCTCTCGCCGCGAGCAGCCAGTGTCACCGGGACGTCGATTTGAGCACCGTCACGCTCGACCCGCAGCATGATTTTGGTATCAGGATGCATACGCACGGTATCGACGACCTGCTGCCAGTCATCCAGCGTACGACCATCGAGCGCCAGCAACCGGTCGCCGGTCTTCAGGCCGGCAGCCTGGGCCGGCCCCTTTGGATCGAGTTCGGCCAGCACAGGTGGCAATGCCGGACGCCACGGGCGAATCCCCAGCGAATGGATAGGGTCAGGTTCATTAGCCCCTTTAAGCCATTTGTCCAGCACAAGCTCACGAGGAGAGTCGGTCGTGGAGCCTTGCTCGCGAACCATTACCTGCAACGAGCCGCTTTCGCCCAGACGACGAACCAGTTGCAGATTCACCGCCGCCCAGCCGGAAGTCGCTTCGCCATCAATGGCCACGATCTCCTCGCCCGGGTTCAAACCCGCCTTGGCCGCAATACTGCCGGACTCGACAGCCCCGATGACCGGACGCACCTGCTCGCTGCCGAGCATTGCCAATCCCCAGAAGAAAACCAATGCCAGCAGGAAGTTGGCAATCGGCCCTGCCGCTACGATGGCAATGCGCTGACGAACGGATTTGCGATTGAAGGCTTGATCAAACTTATCGAGCGGTACTTCACCTTCGCGCTCGTCGAGCATTTTTACGTAGCCGCCCAACGGGATGGCTGCAACGACAAACTCGGTGCCTTGCTTGTCGTGCCAGCGCAGCAACGGCATGCCGAAGCCAACGGAGAAGCGCAGCACCTTGACCCCACAGCGACGCGCAACCCAAAAATGGCCGAACTCGTGGAAGGTAACCAGCACACCCAGAGCGACCAGGGTGCCGACAATCATATAGAGCGCGCTCATCTACTTTCTCCGCAAACCTGTCCGCTGCTATCTGGATCAACTATCCGCAGCATTTACCGCCCGTGACGGCTCAACCATTGTCCGGCCAGCAATCGCGCCTTCGCGTCTGCCGTGAACACTGCATCGAGATCATCCACAGCCACTACGGGCTCAAGATTCAGTACTTCCTCGATGATACTCGCGATTTCCGGATAACGAACCCGCTCGTCGAGAAATGCCGCCACTGCTACTTCATTCGCTGCATTAAGCATCGCTGGCGCACTGTTACCCGCCTCGGCCGCCTGACGGGCCAGGCGTAAGCAAGGGAAACGCTCTTCATCGGGCGCCTCGAAGTCCAGCCGAGCAATGGCAAACAGATCCAGCGGTACCACACCCGAGTCGATCCGCTCCGGCCAGGCCAGGGCATTGGCGATGGGCGTGCGCATGTCCGGATTACCCAACTGCGCCAAGACAGAACCATCGACATAGTCGACCAGCGAATGGATCACACTTTGCGGGTGAATCACCACCTCGACCTGCGATGGCCGGGCATCGAACAGCCAGCAGGCCTCGATCAACTCAAGCCCCTTGTTCATCATGCTGGCCGAGTCAACGGAGATTTTTCGCCCCATGGACCAGTTCGGGTGCGCACACGCCTGGTCAGGTGAAACATGCGCCAGCTCAGCCATTGGCGTCTGCCGGAACGGACCGCCGGAAGCCGTCAGTAAAATCCGACGTACGCCGACCGCCTCAAGGCCACGGGCATAATCGAGCGGCATGCACTGGAAAATCGCATTGTGCTCGCTATCGATCGGCAGCAACACCGAGCCACTCTTGCGCACCGCCTGCATAAACAGCGCGCCGGACATGACCAGCGCTTCCTTGTTGGCCAGGAGGATCTTTTTGCCAGCCTCGACCGCCGCCAGTGTCGGGCGCAATCCCGCTGCACCGACAATGGCCGCCATGACCGTATCGACTTCCGGATCGGAAGCGACCTGACACAAACCTTCCTCACCCACCAGAACACGGGTCGAAAGACCCGCCGCGCGCAAGTCATCCTGCAAGGTGCGGGCAGCAGCGACCTCAGGCACGACAGCAAACCGCGGGACATGGCGCACGCAGAGCGCCAGCAATTCGCTCAAGCGCGTGAAGCCACTCAAGGCAAAGACCTGATAACGATCAGGATGGCGAGCGATGACGTCGAGCGTACTCAGGCCAATCGAGCCGGTCGCACCCAGAACGGTAATCCGTTGCGGGCGGCTCATGGGGCTGCCATCCACAACAATACGGCGAATACCGGAATCGCTGCCGTCAGGCTGTCGATACGATCCAGCACACCACCGTGACCCGGAAGCAGGTTGCTGCTGTCCTTGATCCCGGACTGGCGCTTGAACATGCTTTCAGTGAGATCGCCCACCACCGAAATGAACACGATCAGCGCGGCACCGATCAAGCCTTTGAACAACTCGGCCACCGTCCAGTCGCGCACCAGGCCAACGAATGTGGTAATCACCAGACTCAGCACCAGACCACCGTACACACCTTCCCAGCTTTTGCCCGGACTGACCTGCGGTGCGAGCTTGCGCTTGCCGAAAGCACGACCGGAGAAGTAGGCACCGATATCGGCACCCCAGACCAACACCATCACCGCCAGGATCAGCAAGTTACCCAGCGGGTATTGCTTGATCTGCACCAGACCTTGCCAGGCCGGCAGGAGAATCAACAGGCCGATCACCAACTTGGTCGCCGCATTGGACCAGTGTTCGCTCGAGCGCGGATAGGTCAGCACCAGATACGTCGCCACCGCCCACCACAATACCGAAGCGCCCAATACCCAAGGCGCGAGGCCGGGCAGGATGTACATGAGGAACAGCATCAAAGCGACCACAGCGGCATAGCCGACGCGGAACGCCTGACCGGCGAAACCAGCCAGACGCGCCCATTCCCAGGCACCCAGGGTTACGACCAGCCCGATGAACAGTGCAAAACCGGAACCTTCAAGCAGGAAAAACCCGCACAGGGCAATCGGCAGCAGGATCAGCGCGGTGATGATTCGTTGTTTAAGCATTAAACCCGGGCTCCAGCCTCGACCTGCTCGCTCGTTTTACCGAAGCGGCGCTGGCGGGAAGCGAAATCGGCCAGCGCATTGCGCATGGCATCGTGTTTGAAGTCCGGCCAGAACAGGTCGGAGAAATACAACTCGGCATAGGCCAGCTGCCAGAGCAGGAAGTTGCTGATGCGGTGCTCGCCACCGGTACGGATACACAGGTCCGGCAGCGGCAGGTCACCTGTGACCAGGCAGGTCTGCAGCAGATCAGGTGTGATGTCTTCCGGACGCAAGTGTCCGGCCTGAACCTCTCGCGCCAGTCGTTGCGCAGCTTGCGCGATATCCCACTGACCGCCGTAATTGGCGGCGATCTGCAGGATGAAACGATTGGCGCCAACCGTCATGGCCTCAGCTTCGCGCATGGCGGCCTGCAGCTCGGGATGAAAGCGCGAGCGGTCACCAATGATGCGCAGGCTGATGTTGTTGTCATTGAGGCGCTTGGCCTCACGACGCAGCGCCTTGAAGAACAGATCCATCAAGGCGCTGACCTCATCGGCCGGACGCTGCCAGTTCTCGCTGGAAAAGGCGAACAGGGTCAGCACCTCGACCTTGGCCTCGGCGCAGACTTCAATGACCGCACGTACCGCATCCACACCCGCTTTATGCCCGGCGACACCCGGCATAAAGCGCTTTTTCGCCCAGCGATTGTTACCATCCATGATGATCGCGACATGGCGCGGCACCGCGGACGGTGCAGTCTGCTTGGTCTTATCCATGAAAACGCGACCCTTATACGGCCATCAGGTCTTTTTCTTTCTCTGCCAGCTTCGCGTCGATTTCAGCCACGAATTTCTTGGTCAGGTCGTCGATCTCGCCAGTGGCGCGACGCTCTTCGTCTTCACTGATCTCTTTTTCCTTGACCAGGTCTTTCAACGAGCTGTTGGCATCGCGACGGATGTTGCGCACGGCAACACGAGCGTCTTCAGCCACATCACGGGCCTGCTTGGTGAAACCGCGACGGGTTTCTTCGGTCAGGGCCGGCATGCTGATCAACAGCAGCTCGCCGAGGTTGGTCGGGTTCAGGTTCAGACCTGCACTGCCGATAGCCTTGTCGACTGCGCCGAGCATGTTGCGCTCGAAGGCAACGACTTGCAGGGTACGGGCGTCCTTGACGGTGATGTTGGCCACTTGCTTGATCGGGGTGTCAGCGCCGTAGTACGGCACCATCACGCCTTCAAGGATGCTCGGGTGCGCCTGGCCGGTACGGATGCGGCCGAAGTTGTGCGACAGGGACTCCACAGACTTCTGCATGCGCTCTTTAGCGTCTTTCTTGATTTCGTTGATCATTGTTCGCCTTCCTCGATCAGGGTTCCTTCAGCGCCGCCATGCACGATGTTCAGCAGGGCGCCGGGCTTGTTCATGTTAAATACGCGTAGTGGCATCTTGTGGTCGCGGCACAGGCAAATGGCCGTCAGATCCATCACACCCAGCTTGCGATCCAGCACTTCATCGTAGGTCAGATGATCGAACTTCTCGGCATGCGGGTCTTTGAACGGGTCAGCGGTGTAGACGCCATCGACCTTGGTCGCCTTAAGCACGACATCGGCATCGATTTCGATTGCGCGCAGGCAGGCAGCCGAATCCGTCGTAAAGAACGGGTTGCCGGTACCGGCCGCGAAAATCACCACGTCCTTGGAGTTCAAGTGGCGCATGGCCTTGCGGCGATCATAGTGATCGGTCACGCCAACCATGGAAATAGCGGACATCACGATGGCCGAAATGTTGGCACGCTCGAGGGCGTCGCGCATGGCCAGGGCGTTCATCACAGTGGCCAGCATGCCCATGTGGTCGCCGGTGACCCGGTCCATGCCAGCCTTGCTCAGCGCTTCACCGCGGAACAGGTTGCCACCACCGATAACCAGACCGACCTGAACACCGATGCCGACCAGTTGGCCAACTTCCAATGCCATGCGATCCAGAACTTTCGGGTCGATCCCGAACTCCTCCGAGCCCATCAGGGCCTCGCCGCTAAGCTTGAGTAGAATGCGTTTATAGCGAGCCTGATAACCACTGCCCTGCTGAGCCATTGCGAATCTCTCCTGCGGCGTATTTTAAAAATTCTTTGCGAGCTGTTTACAGCTGGCGTTCAATCTAGCTTGGCGCTGCTTCAGCGCCATCGGAACATGGCTTTGTAAGCCAGTTCCAAAAGGAAACCAAATAAAAATTGGTGCCCCATCTGAAAAGAGGCTGCGCGCGTGAGCGGGCAGCCTCTTCTGGGCGACAGTTAAAAAACCGTCTTATTGCTTGGCGGCAGCCAGCTGGGCAGCAACTTCTTCTGCGAAGTTGTCCACTGGCTTCTCGATGCCTTCGCCGACTTTGAAGTAGGTGAAGGAAACGATTTCAGCGCCGGCTTTCTTGGCCAGGGCACCCACGGTGAGTTCCGGGTTCATCACGAAAGCTTGCTCAACCAGGCTGGCTTCAGCCAGGAACTTGGTGATACGGCCAGCAATCATCTTCTCGACGATTTCAGCAGGCTTGCCTTTCATCTTGTCTTCGTTCAGCTGCAGGAATACAGCCTTCTCGCGCTCGATGGCTTCGGCAGAAACCTGCGATGGCAGCAGGAACTCAGGGTTGCTTGCAGCCACGTGCATGGCGATCTCTTTGGCCAGCTGAACGTCACCGCCCTTGAGAACAACAGCAACACCGATCTTGTTACCGTGCAGGTAGGTGCCGACAACGTCACCCTCTACGCGTACCAGACGACGAATGTTGACGTTCTCGCCAACTTTCGCCACCAGGGCTTCACGAGCCGATTCCTGAGCGGCGATCAGCGGAGCTGCGTCGGTCAGTTTTTCGGCGAAGGCTTTTTCTACGCTGGCAGCAACGAAGTTCTTGAAGTCGTCTTGCAGGGCCAGGAAGTCGGTCTGCGAGTTGACTTCCAGCAGCACGGCTGCCTTGTCGTCAGCCTTGATGGCGATAGCGCCTTCAGCGGCAACGTTGCCAGCTTTCTTGGCAGCCTTGATGGCGCCCGAAGCACGCATGTCATCAATGGCTTTCTCGATGTCGCCGCCAGCCTTGGTCAAGGCCTTTTTGCAGTCCATCATGCCTTCGCCGGTACGCTCGCGCAGTTCTTTGACCAACGCTGCAGTAATCTCTGCCATTTCAAAATCCTCTTGGATAGGTTTTCAACCATTCCACCCGATCGAACGGGCGATCAATTCTTCCCGAACCACCCTTGTTAGCTGCCGCACGTTACAGATAGAGCAGTGGGCGCCGACAAATGGTTTTCGAGGTGGCAAAAAGGGGGCCAAGCCCCCTTTTTGCTTACTGAGTCAACGCCAAGGCGTCAATTACTCAGCTGCTGCTACCGGAGTTTCTTCAACGAACACTTCGGTGCCGCCGGCAACGTTGTTGCGACCGCGGATTACAGCGTCAGCCATCGAACCCATGTACAGCTGGATAGCGCGGATTGCGTCATCGTTGCCTGGGATGATGTAGTCAACGCCTTCCGGGCTGCTGTTGGTATCGACTACGCCGATAACCGGGATGCCCAGCTTGTTGGCTTCGGTGATCGCGATGCGCTCGTGATCAACGTCGATAACGAACAGAGCGTCTGGCAGACCGCCCATGTCCTTGATACCACCCAGGGAACGATCCAGCTTTTCCAGGTCACGAGTGCGCATCAGCGCTTCTTTCTTGGTCAGCTTGGCGAAAGTACCGTCTTCGGCTTGAACTTCAAGGTCACGCAGACGCTTGATGGAAGCACGGATGGTTTTGAAGTTGGTCAGCATGCCGCCCAACCAGCGGTGATCGACGTACGGCGAACCGCAACGTGCTGCTTCTTCAGCAACGATCTTGCCAGCGGAACGCTTGGTGCCGACGAACAGAATCTTGTTTTTGCCCTGGGCCAGACGCTCTACGAAAGTCAGAGCTTCGTTGAACATTGGCAGGGTTTTTTCAAGGTTGATGATGTGGATCTTGTTACGCGCGCCGAAAATGTACTTGCCCATTTTCGGGTTCCAGTAACGGGTCTGGTGACCGAAGTGCACACCGGCCTTCAGCATATCGCGCATGTTGACTTGGGACATGATAGTTCCTTAATAAGTCGGGTTTGGCCTCCACGTATCCCAATGACCAACCAGCAGCATCAGCTGAAGGCACCCAGGTCATCGTGTCGACACGTGTGTGGATTTAGGCTTTTCGGGACATCCCCGGAAAGCGGCGCATTTTATACCACAAGGCAGGGCAAAACGGAACCCGGATTCTGAAATCCTGGCGGGCACTTTGCTCTACCCCTTGGAATCCGCCAAGAATGCACCATTCTATAAAGAGAAGCGATGCACACAGGCGCAGATTTGCGCTGATCGTCTGGTAGAATCGCATTTTTCAGGGCTGCGAAGATCGATCGCGCAATGCCCTTTTCGTTTGGAAAGCGCCATCGAGCGCAGAGAGAGCCTGTATGACCGTCACCCTCAAAACCCCCGAGGATATCGCCAAGATGCGTATCGCCGGCAAACTGGCCGCCGATGTGCTGGAAATGATTGCCGAATATGTCAAGCCGGGCGTTACCACCGATCAACTGAACCAGATCTGCCACGACTATATCGTCAATGAACAGAAAGCCATCCCTGCCCCGCTCAACTACAAGGGCTATCCAAAGTCGATCTGCACGTCGATCAACCATGTGGTCTGCCACGGCATCCCGAACGACAAGCCGCTGAAAGATGGCGACACCCTGAACATCGACGTCACCGTCATCAAGGACGGCTACCACGGCGACACCAGCCGCATGTTCCACGTCGGCACCGTGCCGGTCTGGGCCGAGCGCCTGTCCCAGGTGACCCAGGAATGCATGTACAAGGCGATTGAAATCGTCAAGCCTGGCTGCCGCCTGGGCGACATCGGCGAAATCATCCAGAAGCACGCTGAAAAGAACGGTTTCTCGGTGGTTCGCGAATTCTGCGGTCACGGCATCGGCAAGGTGTTCCACGAAGAGCCGCAGATCCTGCACTACGGCCGCGCTGGCACCGGCATGGAACTCAAGGCCGGCATGACCTTCACCATCGAGCCGATGATCAACCAGGGCAAGGCCGACACCAAGGTGCTGGGCGACGGCTGGACTGCGATCACCAAGGACCGCAAGCTCTCGGCACAGTGGGAACACACCCTGCTGGTGACCGAAACCGGTTACGAGATCTTCACCCTGCGCAGCGATGACACCATCCCTCGCGTTTCGGCCTGATCCCGTTACCGTACATCGCCTATAGAAAGGAAAGCCAATCGATGCCGCAGGTGGATCCCGAACTCTTCGACCGTGGCCAGTTCCAGGCTGAACTGGCCCTGAAGGCAAGCCCGATCGCGGCCTTCAAGAAGGCTATCCGCCAGGCCCGCGAGGTGCTCGACGAGCGTTTTCGCAGTGGCCGGGATATTCGCCGGCTGATCGAGGATCGCGCCTGGTTCATCGATAACATCCTGCAAAAGGCCTGGAACCAGTTCAGCTGGAGCGAGGACGCCGACATTGCACTGGTCGCTGTCGGTGGCTACGGCCGCGGTGAATTGCACCCTTATTCCGATATCGACTTGCTGATCCTGCTGGACAGCGCCGACCACGAAGTTTTCCGCGATTCCATAGAGCGTTTTCTGACGCTGTTGTGGGACATCGGCCTGGAGGTCGGCCAGAGCGTTCGCTCGATCGACGAGTGCGCCGTCGAGGCCCGCGCCGACCTGACGGTCGTCACCAACCTGATGGAAAGCCGCACCATCGCCGGCCCCGAGCATTTGCGCCAGCGCATGCTGGAGGTCACCAGCACCGCGCACATGTGGCCGAGCAAGGACTTCTTCCTGGCCAAGCGCGCCGAACAAAAGGCCCGCCACCACAAGTACAACGACACCGAATACAACCTGGAACCCAACGTCAAAGGCTCACCCGGCGGCTTGCGGGATATCCAGACGATTCTCTGGGTGGCCCGTCGCGAGTACGGCACCCTGAACCTGCGGGCACTGGCTGGCGAAGGATTCCTGGTCGAGAGTGAAAACGCCCTGCTCGCCTCTTCCCAGGAGTTCCTCTGGAAGGTTCGCTACGCCCTGCACATGCTCGCCGGTCGTGCTGAAGACCGCCTGCTGTTCGATCACCAGCGCACCATTGCCGGGTTGCTGGGTTTCAAAGGCGACGACGCCAAGCAAGCCGTCGAAAATTTCATGCAGCAGTATTACCGGGTGGTGATGAGCATCGCCCAACTCAGCGACCTGATCATCCAGCACTTCGAGGAAGTCATCCTCGCACCGGAAGACGAAGCGCCACCACAACCGATCAACTCGCGCTTCCAGTTGCATGACGGCTACATCGAAGCACGCAACAACAATGTCTTCCGTCGCACGCCGTTCGCCATGCTCGAAATCTTCGTGCTGATGGCCCAGCAACCGGAAATCAAGGGCGTGCGCGCCGACACCATTCGTCTGCTGCGGGAAAACCGCTACCTGATCGACGACGACTTCCGCAACGATATTCGCAACACCAGCCTGTTCATCGAGCTGTTCAAGTGCAAGATCGGCATCCACCGCAACCTGCGGCGGATGAACCGTTACGGCATCCTTGGGCGTTACCTGCCCGAATTCGGCTTTATCGTCGGGCAGATGCAACATGACCTGTTCCACATCTATACGGTCGATGCCCACACCCTGAACCTGATCAAGCACCTGCGTAAGTTGCAGTACACCAAGGTGTCGGAAAAATTCCCGTTGGCCAGCAAGCTCATGGGCAAGCTGCCCAAGCCCGAGCTGATTTACATGGCCGGCCTGTACCACGATATCGGCAAAGGCCGGCATGGCGATCACTCGGACATCGGTGCCGTGGATGCCGAGGCCTTTTGCCAGCGTCATCAACTGCCTACGTGGGACAGCCGCCTGATCGTGTGGCTGGTGCAAAACCATCTTGTGATGTCGACAACCGCCCAGCGCAAGGACCTGTCCGACCCCCAGGTGATCCACGATTTCGCACAGATCGTTGGCGACGAAACCCGCCTCGACTACCTGTATGTGCTGACCGTCGCCGACATCAACGCCACCAATCCGACCCTGTGGAACTCCTGGCGCGCCAGCCTGCTGCGCCAGCTCTACACCGAGACCAAGCGCGCCCTGCGTCGCGGCCTGGAGAACCCGGTGGATCGCGAAGAGCAGATCCGCCAGACCCAGAGCGCCGCCCTGGATATCCTGGTGCGCGGCGGCACCGACCCGGACGATGTCGAGCAACTGTGGGCGCAGTTGGGTGACGACTATTTCCTGCGTCACACCGCCGGCGATGTGGCTTGGCACAGCGACGCAATCCTCCAGCAACCGGCCGACGGCGGGCCACTGGTACTGATCAAGGAAACCACCCAGCGCGAGTTCGAAGGCGGCACACAGATCTTCATCTACGCCCCCGACCAGCACGACTTCTTTGCCGTGACCGTGGCTGCGATGGACCAGCTCAACCTGAACATTCACGACGCCCGGGTCATTACCTCCAGCAGCCAGTTCACCCTCGACACCTATATCGTGCTCGACACCGACGGCGACTCGATTGGCGATAACCCGGCACGGATCAAGCAAATCCGCGACGGCCTGACCGAAGCCCTGCGCAACCCGGACGACTACCCGACCATCATCCAGCGCCGGGTGCCCCGTCAGCTCAAGCATTTCGCCTTTGCGCCACAGGTGACGATCCACAACGATGCCCAGCGCCAGGTGACGGTGCTGGAACTCACGGCGCCTGATCGCCCGGGCCTGCTGGCGCGGATCGGGACGATTTTCCTGGAGTTCGATCTGTCATTGCAGAACGCAAAGATCGCCACCCTCGGCGAGCGCGTAGAAGACGTGTTCTTCATCACCGACGCCAACAATCTGCCGTTGTCCGACCCGCTGCTGTGCAGCCGCCTGCAGGATGCGATCGCCGAACAACTGAGCGTCAACCAGGAACCGGATATCAAACTGTCGCGCATCAGCATCTGAATCAACAACGGCCCGCCCTTTTGTAGGAGCGAGCTTGCTCGCTCCTACAGGGACCCGCGTCGCTCCAACACCGAACGAGATTTATCGATGAACAACGCTCTGACCCAGCTGCAGCCCTACCCGTTCGAGAAACTCCGCGCCCTGCTCGGCAGTGTCACGCCCAATCCGGACAAACGCCCGATCGCCTTGTCCATCGGCGAGCCGAAGCACCGCTCGCCAAGCTTCGTCGCCGAAGCCCTGGCCAGCAACCTGGACCAGATGGCGGTGTACCCGACCACCCTCGGCATTCCGGCCCTGCGTGAAGCCATCGCGACATGGTGCGAGCGTCGCTTCGACGTCCCCAAAGGCTGGATCGACCCGGCGCGCAACGTGCTGCCGGTCAACGGCACCCGCGAAGCGCTGTTTGCCTTCACGCAGACCGTGGTCAACCGTGGCGATGACGCACTGGTGGTCAGCCCGAACCCGTTCTACCAGATCTACGAAGGCGCGGCGTTCCTCGCCGGGGCCAAGCCGCATTACCTGCCGTGCCTGGACGAAAACGGATTCAACCCGGATTTCGACGCCGTGTCGCCGGACATCTGGAAACGCTGCCAGATCCTGTTCCTGTGCTCGCCAGGTAACCCGACCGGTGCATTGATTCCGGTGGAAACCCTGAAAAAGCTGATCGCACTGGCCGACGAGTACGACTTCGTGATTGCCGCCGATGAGTGCTACAGCGAACTCTACTTCGACGAACAAACCCCGCCACCAGGCCTGCTCAGCGCTTGCGTGGAATTGGGCCGCAAAGACTTCAAGCGCTGCGTGGTGTTCCACAGCCTGTCCAAACGTTCGAACCTGCCAGGCCTGCGTTCAGGTTTTGTCGCCGGTGACGCCGACATCCTCAAGGGCTTTCTGCTCTATCGCACCTACCACGGCTGCGCGATGCCGGTTCAGACGCAATTGGCCAGTGTTGCCGCGTGGAATGACGAAGTGCACGTGTGCGCCAACCGTGCGTTGTACCGCGAGAAGTATGACGCCGTGCTGGAAATCCTCAGCCCGGTGATGGACGTGCAGCGTCCGGATGGTGGTTTCTACTTGTGGCCCAACGTCGAGGGTGATGATGAAGCGTTCTGCCGCGACTTGTTTGTTGAAGAACATGTGACGGTGGTGCCAGGCTCCTATCTTTCCCGTGAAGTTGATGGATTCAATCCGGGTGCAGGCCGCGTGCGCTTGGCGCTGGTTGCGCCACTGGCCGAATGTGTTGAAGCAGCAGAACGAATTCGCAACTTCATAACAACCCAAACCAAGTAATAGTTATAACGCCTGTACCGTGCAATGCGGTACAGGCTATGTATCCCGCACCAATATCTACTAAAAACCTCCAACCAACTCAAACTTTCATCGCAACAATACGAACAACTAATCAACTAGACGCCTCACCACACCAAACATACTCTCAGGACTCACTCACAAACAAACAAGCACAACAACATGAACCAACCGAAATATTCCAGAATCCTTACAAACCCCGACCCACTCGCCTCTTACAACACTGCCATAAACGAGCGAGCAAGTAATGCGATCAGCAGCACCGGCGGTCGCAAAAAACGCAGCGTCGGGGAACATACAAAATACTGGAGCCTTGGTAAAACCTTAAAAATCTTGGTCTACCGCTATAACGAACATTCATTTGAAGCTGTAAAAAACGGCGCAAACAAATGGAAACCTTACATCAATCTAAACTTCGACTTTGTTGAGATAGACGAAGATGAAATCTATAACTCCGAAGAGTTTTTGGGCGACATCCGAGTCGAATGCACCCCACAATACAACGGCACCGGAGGCTCTAAACTAGGCACCGACTCAATCACAGGAAGCCCTCATACTCCTTCGATGCTGCTGGGAACCGAATTTTCCTCAACTTATTTTGAGTTCACGGTCATTCATGAATTTGGACATGCACTAGGCCTGAACCATGAACATCAACATCCCGACGCAGGAATACCTTGGGACCGAGAAAAAGCATATGCCCATTTCGCAGCAACAGCCGGCTTCTCCCGGGCAGTAGTGGACGCTAATGTCTTTCCCCTTGAGCGTGTTCCCGGCCGAACTTACACTCCCTACGACCGGCAGTCGGTGATGCACTACAAAGTCCTCAACGAACTCACTGTAGGCGACTGGCATCAACCTCAAAATTCGCAAATCAGCGAAGGTGATATCGCAGCCATGCGCAAGATTTATCCCTGACGCCCGCAGCAACCACTGAATAGAGCTACTTCACTCCCCCCAGATTTGCCTCACTCAAATCCAACTCACCTAACACCTCCCGGAGCACATCATCACCAATCTGATGCTGACGACTGAGGCTATACAACTCCAGGCGCTGCGCCCGCAGCGCCTTCAAGCGCAAACGCCGCTCCAGCAAGTCCATCTGAAAGGCCAGGGCCTGGGCTTCAGCGGAATCGTTGAACACCTCCAACTGATGTCGGTACTCCGACATGATCCGCGCCTTGAGTTCTGCAGCCAGCGCGGATTGGGCAGCGTCCTGCGGGTTGACCTCTTCTGCCTCAAGCACATGAATGGCCGCTTCGGCGGTCTTGCGCCAGGCGTCGCGCACTTCATTTCGCCGCTTGTCGTCCGGGCTGGCTTCGATGCCACGCAACAACAGCGGCAGTGCGATGCAGGCCACAATCAACGACAGCAGAATCACCCCGGCAGCAATAAAGATCAGCAAGTCCCGCTCGGGAAATGCGTTGCCCCCCATGAGCATCGGCACCGACATCACACCCGCCAGCGTCACGGCCCCGCGCACACCGCCAACGGTCAGCAACCAACAGGATCGCGCTGTCGGCACCCGGGTAACCTCACCCTTGCCGCGCAGGCGTCGCAGCAACACCGACAGGCGCCAAATGCTCTGCACCCAGACGAAGCGCAAGGCCAGCAGCACCAGGAAAATCGCCAGCACGTCCAGCCCGCGAAACAGCAACGTCGGCCATAGCGAGGTTTCGTGACTGGCGACAGCCTTGATGATGTCCGGCAACTGCAGGCCCAACAGCAGGAAAATCAGGCCATTGAAGGCGAACTCCAGCAATGACCAGACGCTGCGATTGAGCAAGCGGGTGTTGGTCTGGCGCGGCAGCAGATCGAGCCAGCTCTGCATCATCCCCGCCGCCACCGCCTGCCCGACACTTCCATGCGCTCGGCCAGCACGTAGGCCGCAAACGGCAGCAGCAACATGAACACCACGTGCGTCGCCGGATCATCCCAGCCGCGTGCGATCATCCACGCCCGCAGGCGGCCGACCAGCCAGCTCAAGGCCACCCCGACAACCAGACCACCGACGGCGACCAGCATGAATGTCAGACTGGCATTGGCCAGCGAGAACACGCCGGTCACCGCTGCCACCAGCGCAAACCTGAACGTCACCAGGCCCGAGGCATCGTTCATCAGCGCCTCACCCTGCAAGATGTGCATCAAGGGTGTGGGCAGTCTATTGCGGGAGATGGCCGACACCGCCACCGCATCCGTCGGCGACAGCACGGCCGCCAGGGCAAACGCCACCGGCAATGGCACACCGGGCAGCAGCCAGTGAATGAAATACCCGGCGCCGACCACGGTAAACAGCACCAGCCCCACCGCCAGGGTCAGGATCGGCCCGCGCAGACGCCAGAGCTCGCGCTTGGGCATGCGCCAGCCGTCGGAGAACAACAGCGGCGGCAGGAACAGAAACAGGAACAGTTCGGGATCGAGTGCCACATGCAAACCCAGCGTCGGCCATGCAAGCAAGGCCCCAGCGGCGATTTGCACCAGCGGCAACGGCAACGGAATCACCCGTCCGATCAGGCGCGAAACGCCGACCAGCATCAACAGGATCAGGACGGTGTAAGCGGTTTGCATAAAGCGTGGTTCCCGGACAATCGACAGCATTGAAGTGCCATATTAGCCGCTTAGACTGTCTGCTGACCCTTGCACCAATGTCGCACGACTGAATACCACCCTTCTGTAGGAGCGAGCTAGCTCCGGGCGGCGTTCCGACGATGGTCGTTAACGATAACGCTGTATGCCTGACAACCCGCGGCGCTCTCAGGTTCATCGCGAGCGAGCTCGCTCCTACAAAGGTTTAATGGCATGACACAAATACAAACCCGACCACAGCCGCCGCGAAACCGTCCGGTCATGGCATAATCCTTCACCTTTTAATTCCAGCACCTGCAAAGGGGGCAATTCCTTGACCGTTTCAAGCAAAACGTTGCACCTTTTCGGCATCAAAGCCTGCGACACCATGAAAAAGGCGCGCACCTGGCTCGATGAACACGCTGTCAGTTATGACTTTCATGATTACAAAGCGGTCGGTATCGACCGTGAACACCTGACCCAATGGTGCAACGAGCACGGCTGGGAAGTGGTGTTGAACCGTGCAGGCACGACCTTTCGCAAGCTCGACGACGAACGCAAAGCCGATCTCGACCAGACGAAAGCCATCGAACTGATGCTCGCACAACCCTCGATGATCAAGCGCCCGGTGCTTGATCTCGGTGACCGAACCCTGATTGGCTTCAAGCCAGATATCTACGCGGCCGCGCTCAAGTAAGCAGCCCGTTTCAATTTGCTAGAGGTATCAACATGTCTACTACCCTGTTCAGCCTGGCCTTTGGTGTCGGCACTCAAAACCGTCAAGGCGCATGGCTGGAAGTGTTCTACGCCCAGCCGCTGCTCAACCCGTCCGCCGAACTGGTCGCTGCCATTGCGCCGATCCTCGGTTACAGCGAAGGCAACCAGGCCATCACCTTCACCACCGCGCAGGCCGCGCAACTGGCTGAAGCCGTGAAAGGCATCGACGCGGTACAAGGCAAGCTGCTGACCCGCCTGGCCGAGAGCCACAAGCCGCTGGTTGCCACCTTGCTGGCTGAAGACGCCCAGTTGTCGTCCACCCCGGAGGCTTACCTCAAGCTGCACCTGCTGAGCCATCGCCTGGTCAAGCCACACGGCCTGAACCTGGCCGGGATCTTCCCGTTGCTGCCAAACGTGGCCTGGACCAGCCAGGGCGCGGTCGACCTGAGCGAACTGGCCGAGCTGCAACTCGAAGCCCGCCTGCGCGGCGAGCTGCTGGAAGTGTTCTCGGTGGACAAGTTCCCGAAAATGACCGACTACGTGGTTCCGGCCGGCGTACGTATCGCTGACGCTGCGCGCCTGCGCCTGGGCGCTTACGTGGGCGAAGGCACCACCGTGATGCACGAAGGTTTCATCAACTTCAACGCCGGCACCGAAGGCCCGGGCATGATCGAAGGCCGCGTATCCGCTGGCGTATTCGTCGGCAAGGGCTCGGACCTGGGTGGCGGCTGCTCGACCATGGGCACCCTGTCGGGCGGCGGCAATATCGTGATCAAGGTCGGCGAAGGCTGCCTGATCGGCGCCAACGCCGGTATCGGTATCCCGTTGGGCGACCGAAACACTGTCGAGTCGGGCCTGTACGTGACCGCTGGCACCAAAGTGGCACTGCTGGACGAAAACAATCAGCTGGTCAAAGTGGTCAAGGCTCGTGAACTGGCCGGCCAGCCGGACCTGCTGTTCCGTCGCAATTCGGAGACCGGTGCCGTGGAATGCAAAACCCACAAATCGGCCATCGAACTGAACGAAGCGCTGCACGCTCACAACTAAGCCACACGACCACCCGCACCGCTGTAGGAGCGAGCTTGCTCGCGATGGAAGTCAACGATAACGCGCGGCATCAGACAGCCCGTGTCGTCCAGGCGATCATCGCGAGCAAGCTCGCTCCTACAGGGGTCAGGCGTACAGGCGAACACATGATGATTCTCTCTCCCTGGCGCGCCGATTTTCCGGCTATCGCCGCCCTGCAACGGCAAGGCCAGACCTATCTGGACAACGCCGCCACCACGCAAAAACCTCAAGCCCTGCTGGATGCCCTGGCGCATTACTACGCCAACGGCGCGGCCAACGTGCATCGGGCGCAACACTTGCCCGGCGCTCACGCCACCCAGGCGTTCGAGGACAGCCGCCGCAAAGTCGCGCAATGGCTCAATACGGGTGATTGCGGTCAGATCATCTTTACCCATGGCGCGACATCCGCGCTGAATCTCCTGGCCTACGGCCTGGAGCATCTTTTCAATCCGGGCGACGAAATTGTCATCAGCGCCCTGGAGCATCACGCCAACCTGTTGCCCTGGCAGCAACTGGCGCACCGCCGCGACCTGAAACTGGTGATCCTGCCACTGGATACCGACGGTGTGATCGATCTTGAAGCCGGTGCCGGCTTGATCGGCTCGCGCACCCGCCTGTTGGCGGTCAGTCAACTGTCCAACGTGATTGGCGCGTGGCAGCCGCTGCCGCAATTGCTGGCGCTGGCCAAGGCGCACAACGCACTGACCGTGATCGATGGCGCCCAGGGCGTGGTCCATGGCCGCCACGACGTGCAAGCGCTGGGCTGCGATTTTTATGTGTTCTCCAGCCACAAGCTTTATGGCCCCGATGGCCTGGGCGTGCTGTTCGGGCGCAATACAGCGCTGCAACAGCTGCGTCCCTGGCAGTTCGGCGGCGAAATGGTGCTGGATGCCAATTATCACGACGCACGCTTTCGCCCGGCACCGCTGGGTTTCGAGGCCGGGACGCCGCCGATTGCCAGTGTGATCGGCCTCGGAGCGACCCTGGATTACCTCGCCGGGCTCGATCAGGACGCCGTGTCCACCCATGAAGCGGCGCTGCATGCCTGCCTGCTCAAGGGCCTTGAGGCGCGCAACGGCATTCGCCTACTGGCCAGGCCGCAAGTGGCACTGGCCAGCTTTACCGTCGAGGGTGTGCATAACTCCGATCTCGCGCATTTGCTGACCGAACAAGGGATCGCGGTGCGCGCCGGTCATCACTGCGCCATGCCGCTGCTCAAACGCTTCGAACTGGCCGGGGCGATTCGGGTGTCGTTGGCGCTGTACAACGATTCCGAAGACATTGAGCGGTTCTTTGAAGCCCTGGACCAGGCGCTGGAGCTGTTGCGATGAACCTGCCTGCCGATGCCGTGACGGCACTGGACACCTTTCAGAAAGCCGCCGGCTGGGAACAACGCGCACGCCTGTTGATGCAATGGGGCGAGCGCCTGCCAGCGTTGAGTGATGCGCAGATGTGCGATGCCAACCGGGTGCACGGCTGTGAAAGCCAGATGTGGCTGGTGGGCGAACTGCGCGACGGTCATTGGCAGTTCAGCGCCAACAGCGATGCTCGCCTGATTCGCGGGCTGGTGGCGTTGCTGCTGGCGCGGGTCAACGGGTTATCGGCGGCTGAGTTGCTGCAGGTGGATTTGGCGGACTGGTTCAATCAGCTGGGGTTGGGACGGCAGTTGTCCGAGTCTCGCAGTAACGGCTTGAATGCCGTATTACAACGCATGCGCGAGCTAACTCTGTAGGAGCCGCCCTCGCTGGCAAGCCAGCTCCTACAGGGATTGTGTTTCAGGCCTCAGGCTTGACCCGATCCGCCGGCCGCCGCACGCCCGCCACGATCTTGTCCACCGCCTTGGTCGCCGCGACCATGCCGAAGGTTGCCGTGACCATCATCACTGCGCCAAACCCGCCCGCGCAGTCGAGCTTCACGCCATCGCCGACAAAACTCTTCTGCAGGCAAATGCTGCCATCCGGTTTCGGGTAGCGCAGTTGCTCGGTGGAAAACACGCACGGCACGCTGTAGTGGCGGGTCACGGTGCGGGAGAAACCGTAGTCGCGGCGTAGCGTGGAGCGCACTTTCGACGCCAGCGGGTCGTTGAACGTGCGATTCAGGTCGCAGACCTGGATCAACGTCGGGTCAATCTGCCCGCCCGCGCCACCGGTGGTGATGATCTGGATCTTGCGGCGTTTGCACCAGGCAATCAGCGCAGCCTTGGCGTTGACGCTGTCGATGCAGTCGATCACGCAGTCGATGTTCGGCGTGATGTACTCGGCCATGGTGTCGCGGGTAACGAAGTCCGGTACCGCATGCACCGTGCAGTCCGGATTGATCCCGCGCAGACGCTCGGCCATCACCTCGACCTTGGGCTTGCCCACCGTGCTGTCCAGCGCATGCAACTGACGGTTGGCGTTGCTGACGCAGACGTCGTCCAGGTCGAATAGCGAAATCTCGCCCACGCCACAGCGTGCCATGGCTTCCGCCGCCCAGGAACCGACACCACCGACGCCAACGATGGCCACATGGGCCGCACGCAGGCGTTCAAGGCCTTCGATGCCATACAAACGGGCGATGCCTGCAAACCGCGGATCTTCTGTACTCATGACCATTACCCCAAAAACCGGCGCGCATTATAAAGGGTGTCCTGCCTCACAAACACTGTTCCTTTTTTGACGGTTTCTGTTGCCGTCATGCTGCGTTGCCGCTCCTCGCCATAGCGGGCTATGACTCGTCGCTGCGCCTTGCCTGACGACAACAGCCACTCATCAAAAGAGGAACGTGTCTGCGAGGCAGGACACCTACGCAGCAACAAGATTTAAGTTTCAAGCGACAAGTGTAAGAACTTATGTGAAAGCCAATTGCCCAACGTCAGGCATTTCCCTGTCCGATATACGTTCAGTGAACTGCCGGTGTAGGATGCGCGCCCCTTTACGGCCGCCGACCGTCCCCTCGTTCCACAGCCTTTGGAACCCGAAATAGCTATGTCATCGCGTAAATTTGGACTCAACCTGGTCGTGGTGCTCGCCATCGCAGCCTTGTTTACCGGCTTCTGGGCGCTGATCAATCGCCCGGTCACCGCCCCCAACTGGCCGGAGCAAATCTCCGGTTTCTCCTACTCACCGTTCCAGCAGGGACAGTTCCCACAGAAGGATCAGTATCCGTCCGATGATGAGATGCGCCGTGACCTGGAGATCATGAGCAAGCTGACGGATAACATCCGCATCTACTCAGTCGATGGCACCCTGCAAGACATTCCGAAACTGGCGGAAGAGTTTGGTTTACGGGTGACCCTGGGGATCTGGATCAGCCCGGACCAGGAACGCAACGAACGGGAAATTACCCGCGCCATTGAAATCGCCAACTCCTCACGCAGCGTGGTTCGTGTGGTGGTCGGCAACGAAGCGATCTTCCGCAAGGAAATTACCGCCCAGGAACTCAGCGTCATGCTCGACCGCGTGCGCGCCGCCGTGAAAGTGCCAGTGACGACGTCCGAGCAGTGGCACGTCTGGGAAGAACACCCGGAACTGGCCAAACACGTCGACCTGATCGCCGCGCACATCCTGCCTTACTGGGAGTTCATCCCGATGGACAAGGCCGGGCAGTTCGTCCTCGACCGCGCCCGCGACCTGAAAAAAATGTTCCCGAAAAAGCCGCTGCTGCTGTCCGAAGTGGGCTGGCCGAGCAACGGCCGCATGCGCGGTGGCGCCGATGCCTCACCGGCGGACCAGGCGATCTACCTGCGAACCCTGGTCAACAAACTCAACCGCCAGGGCTTCAACTACTTCGTGATCGAAGCGTTTGACCAGCCGTGGAAAGCCAGTGACGAAGGCTCCGTCGGCGCCTACTGGGGTGTGTTCAACGCCGCACGCCAGCAGAAGTTCAACTTCGAAGGCCCGGTAGTGGCGATTCCGCAATGGCGCGTATTGGCCATTGGTTCGGTGGTATTGGCGCTGTTGTCGCTGACCCTGCTGATGATCGACGGCTCGGCCCTGCGCCAGCGTGGCCGTACCTTCCTGACCTTCATCGCGTTCCTGTGCGGTCGGTACTGGTGTGGATCGGTTACGACTACAGCCAGCAGTACAGCACCTGGTTCAGCCTGACAGTGGGCTTTTTGCTCGCCCTCGGTGCGCTCGGGGTGTTTATCGTGCTGCTGACCGAAGCCCACGAACTGGCTGAAGCGGTGTGGGTGCACAAGCGTCGTCGCGAGTTCCTGCCGGTGGTGGGCGATTCCAGCTACCGCCCGAAAGTGTCGATCCACGTGCCCTGCTACAACGAGCCGCCGGAGATGGTCAAACAGACCCTCAACGCCCTGGCCAACCTCGACTATCCGGACTTCGAAGTCCTGATCATCGACAACAACACCAAGGACCCGGCGGTCTGGGAACCGGTGCGTGACTACTGCGCAACCCTCGGCCCGCGCTTCAAGTTCTTCCACGTGGCACCGTTGGCCGGCTTCAAGGGCGGCGCGCTGAACTACCTGATTCCGCACACCGCCAAGGATGCCGAAGTCATTGCCGTGATCGACTCGGACTACTGCGTCGACCGCAACTGGCTCAAGCACATGGTGCCGCACTTCGCCGATCCGAAGATCGCCGTGGTGCAGTCGCCGCAGGACTACCGCGACCAGAACGAAAGTACCTTCAAGAAGCTCTGCTATGCGGAGTACAAGGGCTTCTTCCACATCGGCATGGTTACCCGAAACGATCGTGACGCGATCATCCAGCACGGCACCATGACCATGACCCGCCGTTCGGTGCTCGAGGAGCTGGGCTGGGCCGACTGGTGCATCTGTGAAGACGCCGAACTGGGCCTGCGGGTGTTCGAGAAAGGCCTGTCGGCGGCGTACTACCACGACAGCTACGGCAAGGGCCTGATGCCCGATACCTTCATCGACTTCAAGAAACAGCGTTTCCGCTGGGCCTACGGAGCGATCCAGATCATCAAGCGTCATACCGCCAGCCTGCTGCGCGGCAAGGACACCGAACTGACCCGTGGCCAGCGTTACCACTTCCTCGCGGGCTGGTTGCCTTGGGTGGCGGACGGCATGAACATCTTCTTCACCGTCGGCGCACTGCTGTGGTCGGCGGCCATGATCATCGTGCCGCAACGGGTCGATCCACCGCTGCTGATTTTCGCGATCCCGCCATTGGCGCTGTTTGTGTTCAAGGTCGCCAAGATCATCTTCCTCTACCGTCGTGCGGTCGGGGTCAACCTGAAGGATGCCTTCTGCGCGGCACTGGCCGGTCTGGCGTTGTCCCATACCATCGCCAAAGCGGTGCTGTACGGTTTCTTCACCAGCAGCATTCCGTTCTTCCGCACCCCGAAAAACGCCGATAACCACGGCTTCTGGGTAGCGATTTCGGAAGCCCGGGAAGAGATGTTCATCATGCTGCTGTTGTGGGGCGCGGCGCTGGGGATCTACCTGGTGAACGGTATGCCGAGCAACGACATGCGCTTCTGGATCACCATGCTGCTGGTGCAGTCGCTGCCGTACGTCGCGGCGCTGATCATGGCGTTCCTGTCATCGCTGCCGAAACCGACCGCCGAGCCTGAAACGGCACCTGTCGTCTAAATCTCTGCGGATGCACTAAACGGCGGCCAATGGTCGCCGTTTTGCTTTAAGATAACCGCCATTTTGCGGGGCTTGGCGTGATGTACGGTCTTATTGACGGTCAATCTCCTGTGGGAGCGGGCTTGCTCGCGAATGCGGTGTAACAATCAACGTATATGTTGACTGAGACAGCGCATTCGCGAGCAAGCCCGCTCCCACATTAAAGAAAGCCCATGCCCAATTTCATGTTCCCGGAGTTTTCCATGACGGCCCACGCCGACCTTTCGCCGACCCTCCAACTCGCCATCGACCTGATCCGCCGTCCGTCCGTGACGCCAATCGACGCCGATTGCCAGAAGCAGATGATGCAACGCCTGGGCGATGCCGGTTTCACCCTGGAACCGATGCGCATCGAAGATGTGGATAACTTCTGGGCCACCCACGGCCAGGACGACGGTCCGGTGCTGTGCTTCGCCGGCCACACCGACGTGGTCCCGACCGGCCCGGTGGCGGCCTGGCAGATCGAACCGTTCAACGCACTGATCGACGAACACGGCATGCTCTGTGGCCGTGGCGCCGCCGACATGAAAGGCAGCCTCGCCGCCATGACCGTCGCGTCCGAACGCTTTGTCGCCGATTACCCGAATCACAAGGGCAAAGTCGCGTTCCTGATCACCAGCGACGAAGAAGGCCCGGCGCATCACGGCACCAAGGCGGTGGTCGAACGCCTTGCCGCACGCAAGGAGCGTCTGGACTGGTGCATCGTCGGCGAACCGTCGAGCACCACCCTGGTAGGTGACGTGGTCAAGAACGGCCGTCGTGGCTCCCTCGGCGCCAAGCTGACCGTGCGCGGGGTGCAAGGCCACGTGGCCTACCCGCACCTGGCAAAAACCCGATCCACCTCGCGGCCCCGGCCCTGGCCGAACTGGCTGCAGAGCACTGGGACCACGGCAACGATTTCTTCCCGCCGACCAGTTTCCAGATCTCCAACGTCAACTCCGGCACCGGTGCGACCAACGTGATTCCGGGTGACCTGGTGGCGGTGTTCAACTTCCGCTTCTCCACCGAGTCCACCGTCGAAGGCCTGCAAAAGCGCGTCGCCGACATCCTCGACAAGCATGGTCTGGACTGGCACGTCGACTGGGCGCTGTCCGGCCTGCCGTTCCTCACCGAACCGGGCGCACTGCTGGACGCGGTGTCGTCGAGCATCAAGGACATCACCGGCCGTGAAACCAAGGCATCCACCAGCGGTGGCACCTCCGACGGCCGCTTCATCGCCACCATGGGCACCCAGGTTGTTGAGCTGGGCCCGGTCAACGCGACCATCCACCAGGTCAACGAGCGTGTGCTGGCGGCCGATCTCGACGTGCTGACCGAGATCTACTACCAGACCCTGATCAAGTTGCTCGCCTGATGCTCGCGTGTCCGATCTGCAGTGAACCGCTGAACGCGGTCGACAACGGCGTGGTTTGCCCCGCCGGACATCGTTTCGACCGTGCGCGCCAGGGTTACTTGAACCTGTTGCCGGTGCAACACAAGAACAGCCGCGATCCTGGGGATAACCAGGCGATGGTCGAAGCCCGCCGCGACTTCCTGAATGCCGGGCACTATGCCCCGGTGGCCAAGCGCCTGGCGGAGTTGGCGGCAGGTTATGCGCCGGAGCGTTGGGTCGATATCGGTTGTGGCGAGGGTTACTACACCGCGCAGATCGCCGAGGCCTTGCCGGATGCTGACGGCTACGCGCTGGATATCTCTCGCGAAGCGGTCAAACGCGCCTGCAAACGCAACCCGAAGCTCACCTGGTTGATCGCCAGCATGGCGCGGGTGCCGTTGGCTTCCGGCAGTTGCCAGTTCCTGGCGAGCGTCTTCAGCCCGCTGGATTGGGAAGAGGCCAAGCGCCTGCTCAGCGTCGGCGGCGGCCTGATGAAAGTCGGGCCGACCAGTGGCCACCTGATGGAACTGCGTGAACAGCTGTACGACGAAGTGCGCGAATACACCGACGACAAGCATCTGGCCCTGGTGCCCAAAGGCATGGCGCTTGCGCACAGTGAAACCCTGGAATTCAAATTGACGCTGGCAAGCGGTCAGGACCGGGCGAATCTGCTGGCCATGACGCCTCACGGCTGGCGCGCCAGTGCCGAACGCCGTGCTGCCGTGATCGAGCAGGCCGAGCCGTTCGAGGTCACCGTGTCGATGCGCTACGATTATTTCGTTCTGCAGTAGTCATTAGAGAGCAACTTCAATTTTTGGTCTTGGGCAACGGCTCAAGACCGGCTAAATCCGCGAATGGATTTTTCAGACCCGCAGTGAGGACATCCATGCGCCAGCCCGATATCGAGATTTACCTGAAAGACGCCGACGTCGACCACAAAGCCATTTCCACCTGGCTCGGTGCGGCATTGGGTCCGTGCACGGATTGGGTCCAGAAGGGCCAGACCTACAAGTGCAAGGCCGGCAACGTGCCGGTGACCTGGCTGCCAAAAGCGGTCGGCAAGTGGAACAGCCTGTACCTGGAAAGCGACCAGACCCCATGGGACGACGACATCGCCTGCGCCCGCGCAGCCTTTGCCGCGCTCAACGTCGAAGTGCGATGTGCACCGGGTAGCTGGGTCGAGGAAGAAGGTGAGGAAACGGCAGACCGCTGGATTCGCATCAGTGCCGATGGTGAAGAAGAGATCACCTGGAAGACTGCCTAAGAGCAGATCCGGTGCCTGCCCTCGATGGCATGCCAAATGAAATCCACTGTGGGAGCGGGCTTGCACGCGATTGCGGATTGTCAGTCACATCGATGCTGGATGTGCCACCGTCTTCGCGGGCAAGCCCGCTCCCACAGGATTTTGTGTGATCTCAGGATCGCGGGTTACAGGCCTACCACATCCTCAGCCTGCAAGCCCTTCTGCCCTTGCACCACCGCGTACTCGACCTGCTGGCCTTCGGTCAGCGAGCGGTGGCCTTCGCCACGAATCGCGCGGTAGTGCACGAACACGTCCACCCCGTCTTCGCGCTGAATGAAGCCGTAGCCCTTGGCATCGTTGAACCACTTCACGTTGCCGGTTTCGCGTGTTGCCATTTGTTCATACTCCCTTTTTATTATTGATCGGGCTTTTCGCAGGAAAGCCTCGGGAACGTCAGCCTGCGCATACCGGTCCCATGAGGGCAACGGCGACAGAGCGCCGAGTATATGACAGACGCTAAAACTCTCAACAGGAGTTTACTTCAGCGCTTTTTTGCCGATTTTCGACGAATCCGGCACACTATCGGCCTCCCGAGCAAACGCTTGGTTTTATCCACTCACGCAGAAGTCGTATGACCCGTTCCCCGCTCCGCCGTCTTGTGTTTGGCACCCTGCGCCGACTGTTGTACCTCTGGGTTCGCTCCGAGACGATCAACCAGTCGTCGTTCACCCTTAACCTCGACCGCAGTCGTCCGGTGTTCTACGTCCTGCAAAACCCCTCGCTGACCGACCTCGCCGTGGTCGATACCGAGTGCAGCAAGGCCGGCCTGCCGCGCCCGGTGCTGCCGGTATCGGTGGGCAACCTGCTGGAACCTGCCGCATTTTTCTACCTGACGCCGGACCCGGACTGGCTCGGCCGCCAGGACAAGCGCGGCGCGCCGCCGACGTTGACCCGCCTGGTCAGCGCCCTGAGCCAGAACGCCGCCGAAGATGCGCAGATCATTCCTGTCAGCGTGTTCTGGGGCCAGTCGCCGGACAGCGAAAACAGCCCATGGAAACTCCTGTTCGCCGATAGCTGGGCGGTGACCGGGCGCTTGCGTCGCCTGCTGAGCATCATCGTGCTGGGACGCAAGACCCGCGTACAGTTCTCCGCGCCGATCCACCTGCGCGAACTGATCGAGCACGACAAGGGCCACGAGCGCACCGTGCGCATGGCCCAACGCATCCTGCGGGTGCATTTCCGCAACCTGAAGGCTGCGGTGATCGGCCCGGACATTTCCCACCGGCGCAACCTGGTCAAGGGCTTGCTTAACCAGCCGCTGGTCAAGCAAGCGATCCTCGACGAAGCCGAGCGCGAGAACATCTCCCCGGAAAAAGCCAAGGCCCAGGCCTTGCGCTACGGCAACGAGATCGCCTCGGACTACACCTACACCGCGATCCGCTTCATGGAAGTAGTGCTGAGCTGGTTCTGGAACAAGATCTACGACGGCATCAAGGTCAACAACATCGAAGGCGTGCAGAAGGTCGCCCCGGGTTACGAAGTGATCTACGTACCCTGCCACCGCAGCCACATCGACTACCTGCTGCTGTCCTATCTGCTGTTTCGCAATGGCCTGACCCCGCCGCATATCGCCGCCGGGATCAACCTCAACATGCCGGGGATCGGCGGCCTGCTGCGTCGCGGCGGTGCGTTCTTCATGCGCCGTACCTTCAAGGGCAATCCGTTGTACACCTCGGTGTTCAACGAATACCTGCACACCCTGTTCACCAAGGGTTTCCCGGTGGAGTACTTCGTCGAAGGCGGCCGTTCGCGCACCGGACGCATGCTGCAACCGAAGACCGGGATGCTGGCGATCACCCTGCGCAGCTTCCTGCGTTCGTCGCGCATGCCCATCGTCTTCGTGCCGGTGTACATCGGCTACGAGCGCGTGCTGGAAGGCCGCACCTACCTCGGCGAACTGCGCGGCGCGAGCAAGAAGAAAGAATCGATCTTCGACATCTTCAAAGTCATTGGCGCACTCAAGCAGCGCTTCGGCCAGGTGGCGGTGAACTTCGGCGAACCGATCAAACTCGCCGAGTTCCTCGACAGCGAACAGCCAGACTGGCGCAAACAGGAACTCGGCCCGCAGTTCAGACCCGCCTGGCTCAACGAAACCACCAACCGCCTCGGTGAGAAAGTCGCTCAGCATCTGAACGAGGCAGCAGCGATCAACCCGGTCAACCTGGTGGCGTTGGCGTTGCTGTCCACCAGCCGTCTGGCGCTGGACGATCGAGCCATGGCGCGGGTCCTCGACTTGTATCTGGCGCTGTTGCGCAAGGTGCCGTACTCGCCGCACACCACCTTGCCGGACGGTGACGGTCGAGCACTGATCGAACATGTGAAGGACATGAACCTGTTGTCCGAGCAGAGCGACGCCCTTGGCAAGATCCTGTATCTGGACGAGCAGAATGCGGTCCTGATGACCTACTACCGCAACAACGTGCTGCACATCTTTGCACTGCCGGCGTTGCTGGCGAGCTTCTTCCAGAGCGCCTCGCGCATGAGCCGCGAACAGATCCTGCGCTACACCCGCGCGCTGTATCCATACCTGCAATCGGAGCTGTTCATCCGCTGGACGCTGGACGAACTGGATGCCGTGATCGATCAATGGCTGGAAGCGTTCGTCGAGCAAGGCCTGCTGCGTTTCGAGAACGATGTGTACCTGCGCCCGGCCCCAAGCTCACGGCATTTCGTGCTGTTGACGCTACTGTCGAAAAGCATCGCCCAGACCCTGCAGCGCTTCTACATGACCGTGTCCCTGCTGCTCAACAGCGGCCAGAACAGCATCAGCGCCGAAGAACTGGAAGACCTGTGCACGGTCATGGCCCAGCGCCTGTCGATCCTGCATGGCCTGAACGCCCCGGAATTCTTCGACAAGAGCCTGTTCCGCCACTTCATCCAGACCCTGCTCGACCTCGAGGTACTCAAGCGCGACGAGGCCGGCAAACTGGGCTATCACGAACTGCTCGGCGAACTGGCCGAAGGCGCGGCCAAGCGGGTGTTGCCGGCGGAGATTCGTCTGTCGATCCGGCAAGTGGCGTTGCATCGCAGTGAGGATGCAGCCGACCAACCCGTTCAAACCGTCTAGATTGATCAGGGCACCAGTCGGTTCTGGTGCCCCAGACAAGGAGATAGTCCGATGAAAAAACTGTCCCTGATTGCAGCCGCCGTGCTGCTGGCAGCCTGCCAGCAGCCGACACCGGCACCCAAGGCTACCCTCAATGGCGAAGTCTTCTACCTGCAACGCATCGCACTGCCACCAACCGCGATCCTCAGTGTCAGCCTGCAAGACATCTCACTCGCCGATGCCCCGGCCAAGGTCATCGACGAACAACGCGGCCCGGTCAAAGGCCAGGTGCCCCTTCCGTTTCACCTCAGCTACGACCCGTTGCAGGTCGAGCCCAACCATCGTTACTCGGTGAACGCACGCATTGAAGTCGATGGCAAACTGATGTTCATCACCACAGAGAATCACGCCGTGCGTCTGGACGGCACCGATCCACAGCCATTGAAGGTTCGCGTCGACGCGGCCCGTTAAGTGTCTTTTTGAAAAAGGAAGTTGCCATGCTCCGCCCTACCCTTCGCTTTGCCGGCCTGTGCGCAGGCCTGATGATCTCCGCGAGTGCACTCGCGCTGTCCCTCAGCGACCTGTCGCAGAAAGACGCCACCGGCGGCCTCAAGGACGCCCTGACCCAAGGTGCGCAACTGGCCGTGAAACAACTCGGCACCCCGGGCGGCTTCAGCAACAACCCGGACGTAAAAATCGAACTGCCGGGCAAACTGGGCAAAGTCGCGAGCAAAATGAAACAGTTCGGCATGGGTGATCAGGTCGATGAGCTGGAAGCCAGCATGAACAAAGCGGCGGAAACCGCCGTCACCCAGGCCCAGCCAATCCTCGTCGATGCCGTGAAGAAAATGACCGTGGAAGATGCCAAGGGCATCCTCAGCGGCGGCAACGACTCGGCCACCCAATACCTGAACAAGACCAGCCGCGAACAAATCCGCGCCAAGTTCCTGCCCATCGTCAAGCAAGCGACCGACAAGGTCGGCCTGGCCCAGCAGTACAACTCGTTCGCCGGGCAAGCGGCGACCATGGGTGTAGTGGATGCAAAAAACGCCAACGTCGAAAACTACGTCACCGAGCAAGCATTGAATGGCTTGTTCGAGATGATCGGCAAACAGGAAGAAACCATCCGCCAGAACCCGGCGGCGGCGGCGACCAGTTTGGCGAAGAAGGTGTTTGGTTCGCTCTGAGCCCCGCGAAAACATTGTGGGAGCAAGCCTGCTCGCGATGAGGTCGTGTCAGTCGACATCAAATTCGGCTGATGTACCGTCATCGCGGGCAAGCCTGCTCCCACAGTTGGGCCCCCGGTTTTTACTCGATACTTGTGGTCACTGACGATCCCTGTGGGAGCGAGCTTGCTCGCGAAAAACGCCAGGACACCGCGGGGATTCAGACAGCCCGCGTTATCGTTGACCTCCATCGCGAGCAAGCTCGCTCCCACAGAACAACAGAGCAAAAGCAGAGCAAAAGCAGAGCAAAAGCAGAGCAAAAGCAGATCGGCATACCCCCAACGCTTTTCACCACTCCACAGGCCGAGCGTTAGCTCGCCTGCCGCTTTTGATCTTGATCCACCCGCCCCCTCGGCAGGCTGAGTGGAGGTGTTTATCCGGGGATAGGCGCGCAGCGCCGTTCGACGCAGTCGAACTCATTGCATGTAGGTCGAGCGAAGCCGACCGGAGGGCAATGCCCCCGGATGGACACCGGAGCGAAGGAACCCCGAGCCCTGGCGAGGGGCCGGACGTTCGGGGCGAGTGCTTTTTTTGCTTACTTTTTTAAGGCGCTTGAGGGTGTACTGAGGTTTGTGTAAACGGTCATTAGGCGCACACTGCCTTTCCCAAGGAGTTTCAATGACCGAGCCAAAGCGCACCAAACGAGTCAAACCCGACCCTGAGCTGGTGAGGCTGGCCGACAGTCTGTTGGCCAATTACCGAAAGCCTGAGGATTTGATCGGCGAAAATGGCTTGCTTAAGCAGCTCACCAAGATGCTTGTCGAGCGCGCCCTGGAAGCTGAAATGACCGAACACCTGGGTCATGACAAAAGCGCAGCGGTGACCAATGCAGAAGGAAATGCACGCAACGGCCATAGCGGCAAGACGCTCAAGGGCGATTTTGGCGAGCTACCGCTGGAGATTCCCCGTGACCGTCAGGGTATGTTCGAGCCCCAGCTGATTTCCAAGCACCAGACACGCTGGACCGGCTTCGATGACAAGGTGATTTCACTCTACGCCCGTGGAATGACTGTTCGGGAAATCCAGGGACATCTGGAGGAAATGTATGGAACCGAGGTCTCTCCCAGCCTCATCTCGGCGATCACCGACGCGGTCAGTGAAGAGGTCAAGGTCTGGCAGTCGCGCCCTCTGGACGAGCTCTACCCGATCCTTTACCTCGATTGCATTCACGTCAAAGTGCGCGACAGTGGCGCAGTCAGAACCAAAGCGGTTTACCTGGCCATTGGCGTCAACATGGACGGTCGCAAAGAGGTGTTAGGGCTGTGGATCGCCCAGACGGAAGGCGCCAAGTTCTGGCTGCAAGTCGTTACAGAGCTTAAAACCCGCGGGGTAAAGGACATTTTCATTGCCTGCGTAGATGGGCTCAAGGGCTTCCCTGAAGCCATCGAAGTGGTCTATCCGCAAGCATCGGTTCAACTGTGCATCGTGCACATGGTGCGCAACAGTCTGAAGTTCGTGTCCTACAAGTATCAGCGCGAGGCCGCCGCTGACCTCAAACTCATCTACCGCTCGACGACCGTTGAAATGGCCGAGCAAAAGCTGACCGACTTCGAGGCCAAGTGGGATGATCGATACCCTCTGATCAGCCAGTCATGGCGCAAAAACTGGGCGAGAGTCATCCCCCTGTTCGATTATCCACCGGAGATCCGCAGGGTGATTTACACCACCAACGCCATCGAGTCGATCAACATGAGCTTGCGCAAGGTCACCAAAAGCAGAGCCTAATTCCCGACTGACGATGCGGTAATGAAGCTCTTTTATCTGGCGCTGAACAACATCAGCAAGAAGTGGACAATGCCAATCAGGGACTGGGCGGGGGCCTTGAACAGGTTCAGTATCCAGTTCGAAGACAGGCTTTTGCAGGATTAACAGCAACCCCGTTTACACAGAATTCAGTACACCCCGGCGCTTGTTAAAAAAGTGAGTCGCCGTAAGGGCGAAACCGCCAGCCGCCGTTACCGAAGAAACGGATATGTACTCAATCAACCAAGAACATGGTCGGCCCGAAGGCCGCCACGCTCAAACCATCAAACCGACTCTTTGCGAACCCGAAACCAGGCGGCATAAAGCGCAGGCAAAAACAAAAGCGTCAACGCAGTGGCCACAATCAACCCCCCCATGATCGCCACCGCCATCGGCCCAAAGAACACACTGCGCGACAGAGGAATCATCGCCAACACCGCCGCAAGCGCCGTCAACACGATCGGCCGGAACCGCCGCACCGTCGCCTCGATGATCGCCTGCCAAGGCTTGAGCCCCGCCGCGATATCCT
This sequence comes from Pseudomonas sp. BIC9C, assembly GCF_034541995.1. Taxonomy (NCBI): domain Bacteria; kingdom Pseudomonadati; phylum Pseudomonadota; class Gammaproteobacteria; order Pseudomonadales; family Pseudomonadaceae; genus Pseudomonas; species Pseudomonas sp. BIC9C. The sequence continues at coordinate 166,999 of NZ_JAWDGM010000003.1, read as the reverse complement.
GCTCGATCTGATCCACCAGAATCACCGAGTTGCGCATGATCATCCCGGACAACGCGATAGTCCCCAGCATGGCCACGAAACCGAATGGTTGGCGGAACACCAACAGGAACAGCGTCACCCCGATCAGCCCCAGCGGCGCCGTCAGAAACACCATCGCCGTGCGCGAGAAACTTCGCAGTTGCAGCATCAGCAACGTCAGTACCACCACAATGAACAACGGCACGCCGGCCTTCACCGAGTTCTGTCCGCGTGCGGAGTCTTCCACCGTGCCGCCGACATCCAGCAAGTAGCCATCGGGCAGTTCGGCGCGGATCGGGTCGAGGGTCGGCATGATCTGCTGCACCAGCGTCGCCGGTTGTTCCTTGCCATAGATGTCGGCGCGAACCGTCACGTTGGGCAGGCGATTGCGGTGCCAGATGATGCCCTCTTCGAAGCCGTACTCCAGGGTCGCGATCTGCGACAGCGCGACGCTGCGACCGTTATCGGTCGGCACCGCCAGGCTCGGCAGCAACGACAACTCGGTGCGCTCATGCAAGGTGCCGCGCAACAGGATCTCGATCAACTCGTTGTCTTCACGATACTGACTGACGCTGGAACCGGTCAGGGAGCTTTGCAGGAACCTCGACAGGTTCGCCGTGCTCACGCCCAGCGCCCGCGCGCGGTCCTGATCGATGTTCAGGTACACCACCTTGCTCGGTTCTTCCCAATCCAGGTGGACGTTGACCACATGAGGGTTCTCGCGAACCTTGGCCGCGACTTTGCGCGCCAGCGCCCGCACCTCCTCGATGTGCTCCCCGGTCACGCGGAACTGCACCGGGTAGCCAACCGGCGGACCGTTCTCCAGACGCGTGACCCGCGAACGCAGAGCAGGGAATTGCTCGTTGAGGGTTGCGATCAACCAGGTACGCAGGGCTTCGCGTTCCTCGATGGTTTTCGCCAGGACGACAAACTGGGCGAAGCTCGCCGCCGGCAGTTGCTGATCCAGCGGCAGATAGAAACGCGGCGAACCGGTGCCGACATAGGCCACGTAATTGTCGATCCCCGCCTTGTCCTTGAGCAGCGCTTCGAGACGTTTGACCTCGTCCGCGGTGTTGCTCAGCGAAGCGCCTTCGGCCAGTTTCAGATCGACCATCAACTCCAGGCGACCCGATGCCGGGAAGAACTGCTGCGGCACAAAACGGAACAGCACGATGGAGGCAATGAACAACAACACGGTCGCCACGATCACGGTTTTGCGCCAGCGCACGCACCACTCCACCAGCCGCCGGACGCGCTGATAAAACGGCGTGCCATACGGATCGGGCTGGCCGGCACCGTGCTTGGCGGCGTGAATTTTCGCCAGGTCCGGCAGGAGTTTTTCCCCGAGGTACGGCACGAAGACCACGGCGGCGACCCACGATGCCAACAGCGCGATAGTGACCACCTCGAAGATCGAACGGGTGTATTCGCCAGTGCCCGATTGCGCCGTGGCAATCGGCAGGAAGCCGGCCGCCGTGATCAGCGTACCGGTGAGCATCGGGAACGCGGTACTGGTCCAGGCATAACTCGCCGCTTTGACCCGGTCGAAGCCCTGCTCCATTTTGATCGCCATCATTTCCACGGCGATGATCGCGTCGTCCACCAGCAAACCCAGCGCCAGTACCAACGCACCGAGAGAGATCTTGTGCAGGCCGATGCCCAGGTAATACATGCAGGCGAAGGTCATCGCCAACACCAGCGGAATCGCAAGGGCCACCACCATGCCGGTACGCACGCCGAGGGAGAAGAAGCTCACCAGCAACACAATGGCCAGCGCCTCGACCAGCACTTGCACAAACTCGCCGACACCGGTTTTCACCGCGGCCGGTTGGTCGGAGACTTTGCGCAGCTGCATGCCGGCCGGGAGGTTTTTCTGAATGCGGGCGAATTCGATTTCCAGAGCCTTGCCCAGCACCAGGATGTCACCGCCATCCTTCATCGCTACCGCCAGGCCGATGGCATCTTGCGCCATGAAGCGCATGCGCGGCGCCGGTGGGTCATTGAAACCACGCCGCACGTCGGCCACATCGGAGATGCGGAAGGTGCGATCACCGACGCGGATCGGGAAGTTCTTGATCTCGTCGACCGTCTGAAAATTCCCCGTCACCCGTAGCTGCAATCGCTCGCTGCTGGTTTCGAAGAAACCTGCCGTGGACACCGCGTTCTGTTCTTCAAGGGCTTGCTGGACGACAGCCAGCGGCAAACCGAGCGTGGCGAGCTTGACGTTGGAGAGTTCGATCCAGATTTTCTCGTCCTGCAATCCCAGCAGCTCGACCTTGCCCACATCCTTGACCCGTTGCAGCTGGATCTGGATGCGGTCGGCGTAATCCTTGAGCACCGCGTAGTCGAAACCCTCGCCGGTCAGGGCGTAGATATTGCCGAACGTGGTGCCGAATTCATCGTTGAAGAACGGCCCCTGAATCCCCGGCGGCAGAGTATGACGAATATCGCTGATCTTCTTGCGTACCTGATACCAGAGCTCCGGGATCTCCACCGAGTGCATGGAGTCGCGTGCAATGAAGGTCACCTGGGATTCGCCCGGACGGGAGAACGACACGATGCGCTCGTACTCGCCGGTTTCCATAAGCTTCTTTTCAATGCGCTCGGTGACCTGGCGCGAGACTTCCTGGGCGGTCGCTCCCGGCCAGTTGGTGCGAATCACCATGGCCTTGAAGGTGAACGGCGGGTCTTCGCTCTGGCCGAGCTTTGTGTAGGAAAGTGCGCCGACAATGGCCAGCAACAGCATCAGGAACAGGACGATCTGGCGATTACGCAGCGCCCATTCGGAAACGTTGAAGCGCATCGGGGCTTACTCCTTGTCCGCCAGATTGACCACGCGGTTCGAACGATCCACCGGGCGTACCTGCTGCCCTTCGAGAAGCACATGAACGCCAGCGGCCACCACCCAGTCGCTGGCGTTGAGCCCTTCGAGCACCGGTACGCTTTTCTCGCCGAAGGCACCAATGCGCACCGGAGTTTTCTTCAAGGTGTTGTTGGCGCTGACGACCCAGACATAGGTCACGCCGTTTTCCGCCGTCAGCGCTGAAAGCGGAACGGACAGAGGGACCGCGTCGGCAGCCTGCACGAACACTCGGGCGCTTTGGCCCAGTTCGACAGGAACCTTGCCGGCGTTAAACGCGATGCGCGCCGCAAAGGTGCGCGACTTGGGATCAGCCGCTGGCGACAGTTCACGGATACGCCCTTCGAAGCGCTGATCGGGTTGAGTCCAGAGCTCCACCGACACCGACTCACCGACCTTGAAACGGCCGAAATTCTGCTCCGGCAGGCTGATCAACACTTCACGCTCACCATCGGTGGCCAGGGTGAACACCGTTTGCCCGGCGGCCACGACTTGCCCGACTTCCACCAGACGCTTGGCCACGACACCGTCCTGCGGTGCACGCAACACGGCGTAGCTGGCCTGGTTATTGGAAACGTTGAATTCGGCTTTGATTTGCTTGAGGCGTGCCTCACCGGAGCGGTACAGGTTTTCGGCGTTGTCGTACTGCGAACGACTGACCAGTTGGCGCTCCATCAGGGTCTTGTAGCGATCACGCTCGGAACGCACCAGGTTCAGATTGGCTTCAGCGGCGGCGACCTGGGCGCGAGTGGCCTCCAGTTGCAGGCGCACGTCCTGAGGATCGAGCTCTGCCAATGGTTGATCGGCCTTGACCCGCTGCCCTTCCTCGACCAGTCGTCGGCTGACTTTGCCACCGATACGGAACGCCAGATCCGGTTCATAACGCGCGCGGACTTCACCGGGATAGCTTTCCATGGACTGCGCCGAAGGCTCTGGCTGGACCACCATGGCCGGGCGCACGCTGACTTGCGGTGCCTCTTCGTGACCACACGCAGACAATAAAAAAGCCAGGGTGACTGGCAACGCGAGGGGCAAGGCATAGCGGAACATGGTGAAGGACCTTTCGCTAATGGTGCTTTGAATAATTATACTGAGCAGTATGTTATTAATAGCAAACTCACCAGTCCAGTAATAAAAACGAATATGCCAAACAATCTTTCAGCACCCAATGGCCCAGGCAGACCCAAGGATCTGGTCAAGCGCCAGGCGATTCTCGATGCGGCGAAAACGCTGTTTCTGAGTAAGGGGTATGCCAATACCAGCATGGATGCCGTCGCAGCCGAGGCCGGTGTGTCAAAGCTGACGGTCTACAGCCACTTCAACGACAAGGAGACGCTGTTCTCCGCCGCCGTGATGGCCAAGTGCGAGGAGCAGTTGCCACCGCTGTTCTTCGAATTGCCGGAAGGTGTGGCAGTGGAAGCGGTGCTGCTGAACATCGCGCGCGGCTTTCATCAACTGATCAACAGTGATGAATCGGTGAACCTGCACCGGTTGATGATGACCCTGGGCAGCCAGGACCCGAAACTCGCGCAAATTTTCTTTGAAGCCGGCCCACAGCGCATGCTGCATGGCATGGAACGCTTGCTGAGCAAGATCGATGAAAGTGGTGTGCTGAGCATCGACAAGCCGCACAACGCGGCCGAGCACTTCTTCTGCCTGCTCAAGGGCGCCGGGAATTTCCGTTTGCTGTATGGCTGCGGCGAGCCGCCAGTTGGCGAGGCGGCGGAGAGCCATGTACGGGAAGTGGTGGGGTTGTTTATGCGGGCTTATCGGCCTGAGTGAGCCTGATGGATTGGTGATGTCCGGGCTGAAGCTTTCGCGAGCAGGCTCGCTCCCACAGGGGATTTATGGCGACACATAGATCCGGTGTGGGAGCGAGCCTGCTCGCGAAGGGCGCGACTCGCTCTTAAGGCTTGAGCGCCTTCTTCGGATAGATGTCATACCGACTGGACTTGCCATCCAGCGCATGGCTCGGCTTCGGCCCGTCAATGCACGGCGCCTTGCGCGGGCGCTTGACCACTACCCGGTGGCTGGCCAAGGCCAGCGCGGCTTCGAGCAATGCCGGCGCATCCGGGTCATCGCCGACCAGCGGCCGGAACAGGCGCATTTCCTTCTTCACCAGCGCGGTTTTCTCGCGGTGCGGGAACATAGGGTCGAGGTAGATCACCTGGGGCGGTTCGCCCTCCCAGTTGCGCATTACCTCGATCGAATTACCCTTGAGCAGGCGCATGCGCGCCACGATCGGCGCCACGTCGAAATCTTCCGCGCCACGGGCCAGGCCGTCTTCCAGCAGGGCACCGATCAGCGGCTGACGTTCGATCAGGCTCATCTCGCAACCAAGGCTGGCAAGCACGAACGCGTCCTTGCCCAGCCCCGCCGTGGCATCCAGCACCCGCGGACGCACGCCTTGGGCAACGCCAACGGCCTTGGCGATCATCTGCCCGCTGCCACCGCCGTACAACCGGCGATGGGCCGCACCGCCCTCGACGAAGTCCACCCGCACCGGCCCCGGCGCATCCGGCCCCAGCTGTTGCAACTGCAATCCCTGGTCGCCTACCTGCAAGGCAAATTCGCCGTCCGCCACTTGCATCGGCAAGCCCAGGCGCTCGGCCCATTGCTCGGCTTGTGGCTCGAAAGCCGCGTCCAGGGCCTGGACATGGATGCGGCAGGCCGCAGGTTGATCAATCATCGGAAAACACGCTCAAAAAATTAATGATCGGCAAAAACGGCCGATAACAAAACTATCGAGCATTTTGCCAGAGCTGAGCGTCGACCGAGAGAAATGTCAGACATTCAACCCACAATCACAGGTTTTATCTCGCCCTACGGCGACTACAACCTGCGAAACACCCAGGCACTGAGTGGCGTCAGCCACATCTGGCAGGATTTCTTTGCCCGGGCGCTGGCCGAACAGTCGGGGGAAGTGCTGCCGCCATCGCTGAACTTTCCACCGGTCGATCTCGAAAGCCCGGTTGAACCCACCGTTGGCAGCGACCTGCTGGCGCACATCGTGTCCCAGCGCGAATGTGACGTGAAGGACACTCCGGTCCGCCCGCCCGAGCCGCTGTTCCTGCCGATTGCCGAATTCGAAATGGACCTGGCGGACAAACCACGCCCACCGTTCCCGGCAGATGAAATCGTCGCCCAGCAAAAACAACAGGACTTCGAAAGCGGCTGGGTGCGCCCGATCGTGCTGAACGCCGGTCAACCGCAGCCAGAAGCCGGCCCTGCCCCGCAACCACGCCCACTGCACCTGCCGATTGCCGAATTCGAACTTGATCTGCTCGACAAGCCGTTCCCGCCGTTCTCGCCAGAGGAACGGGTGGAACAGCAGAAACAACTCGATTTCGACAATGGCTGGGCGCGCCCGATCGTCCTGCAGAACCTGCGCATCGCCGCCTGATCCTCAGCCTTTGAAAAATTGATTGGCCTTCTGGTACGGCATCGACCGGGACGTGAAGCCGAACGTGCCTGAGGTCCGATTTCTTCGGCGGCGCGGAAGAATTCGCCATAGGCCGCCAGTGCCAGCGCCGAACCGACGCTGATACGTCTGACGCCCATTTCACCCAACTGCGCGACCGTCAGCTTCAAGCCGCCCGACATCAACACATTCACCGGTTTTGGCGCCACGGCGCGCACCACTGCCAACACCTCCTCGGCGCTGCGCAGACCGGGCGCGTAAAGCACGTCGGCACCGGCCTCGGCGAATGCCTGCAAGCGGCGGATGGTGTCGGCCAGATCGGGATTGCCGTGCAGGAAGTTTTCCGCCCGGGCGGTCAATGTGAAGGGGAACGGCAAACGGCGAGCGGCAGCGACAGAGGCCTCGATTCGCGCCACGGCGTGTTCGAAACAATAGATCGGGCCTTCTTCGCGGCCGGTGGCATCTTCAATCGAACCACCGACGGCTCCGGCCTCGGCTGCGCGCAGGATACTTTTGGCGCAATCAGCCGGGTTGTCGGCAAAGCCGTTTTCCAGGTCGACTGCAACCGGCAAGTTGCTGGCGGCGACAATCGCCCGAACGTTCAACAGGGTATCGTCCAGGGTCAATCCGCCATCGGCACGGCCCTGGGAAAAGGCATAACCGGCACTGGTGGTGGCCAGCGCCTCGAAGCCGAGGCTGGCAAGCATTTTCGCCGAACCGGCATCCCACGGATTGGGAATCACAAATACACCGGGACGCTCGTGAAGGGCTTTGAACGCCTGGGCTCGAAGGGTTTGCGCATCCATTGGGCAGGCTCCTGGAGAGGGGAAAGAATCCGCCTCAGAGCAAGCCAAGTTGCTCGGCGACGGGTTCTCTGTATAGCTCAGGCAGCGCCGGCAAGCCAGGCAAACGCAGCATCAGTCGGGCGTGAAAACGCTGCGCCAGTTTCGCCGCCAGCAGGTTGTCGGCCGTGTGCAGGAAGATATACGGCGTGCGGCCTTCTTCGATCCATAGCGTGATTTTCTCGACCCATGGCTGCAGAAACGTATCGTTGGCCTCAAGCGTCGGATGGCCGATAAAACGCACCTGCGGGAACTGCGTGAATGCCGCCGGACGCGGTGGCACACGGGGTTTCTTCGATTGGGCGTGCAGCACCGAAGCCTCGGTAGAGGTGCAACTGAACAGCGCGCGGGGATCGAGGCAGATGCGTTCGACACCGCGATCCAGCAGCAGACGATTGAGCATTCGCTCGCTGTCACCCCTGGCGAAAAAATCATCATGCCGCACTTCAACGGCCAGCGGCCGCTGCAGGGCATCGATAAATCCGGCCAGTTCGGGCAAACGTTGGGGCGTGAAGCTTTTCGACAGCTGCAACCACAGTGGCGACACCCGTTTACCAAGCGGGCTGAGTAATTGCAGGAAGGTGTCGGCGGCGGTCAACTGCTCGCGCAGATCGCCACCGTGGCTGATCTCGCCGGGAAACTTGGCGGTGAAACGAAAATGTTCGGGCATGGTGTCGGCCCAACGCTGCACGGTGCTGGCAGCCGGGCTCGCGTAGAAGGTCGTGTTGCCTTCTACGGCATTGAATACCTGGCAATAGAGATCAAGAAAATCAGCGGTTTTGGCGTCTGGCGGATACAGGTAATCGCGCCAGGCGTTTTCGCTCCAAGACGGACAACCGAGGTAATACGGCAGCAACATCAGATGTACAGGTCGAGCCTCAGCACATCCGCCTCCCAATCGACGAAACCGGCAGTGCTCAGGTAGCTGGCCAGGGCAGTCGCCACGCTTTTGCTCATGGCACGGTGGTAAATCAAGTCTTGCTGACGGGCGGGAAGATTGCTCAGTTTTTGCGCAGAGGCTTTGGCGGCGCGGGCAGCCAGTTGCTCTTCAGTCGGGAATTCCAGCTCGCCTTCGATATCGATGGCGTCGTCTTCCACCACGCGGCCTTTGCGAGGTTTGCGCTTGATGGGATAGGACTGAGAGGAAACGCCGTCTATACGCATACGTGCATACTCGGAATCAGTGATGGCAGTTTAGTGGCGCAAAACCCGCTTCGCAAACCGCCGAGTGATAACTAGAACACATAAAAGGCAAAAGGTTTAAAAGCCGGGTTAGAAAATGACGATTGGCAGAACACTAACCCTGTGGGAGCGGGCTTGCTCGCGAAAGCGGTATCACACTCAACATTTCTGCTGTCTGACACACCGCCTTCGCGAGCAAGCCCGCTCCCACAGGTGCTGCGTCAATCAACGCGCCTTAGGCGTCGCCACTTTATCCCGCAGATAAACCGGCTGTGCCTCGTCGGCCACAATCGCCTCGCCACGTTCCCAGGCAAATCGCGCCAGGGTCAGCAGGTCTTCGGCATGGGGCAACATGCCCGCGTCCTGCCCGCTCAGGCTGACGGCGATACGCTCGCCATAACCCCACCCGGTGCCTGCACCAAACCACTCGCCGCTGGCATCGACCGGCAATGCAGCAGACTCCGGCGGCAGTACCGCTTCCGCCCCCGCCAGGCGCATCTCCCCGGCCGTTTCGCGGTAGCAACCCCAATACACTTCATCCATGCGCGCATCGATGGCGGCGGCGACCTGGGTGGCGCCGTGTTCGCGTAATGCACGTTGCGCCAGCACGGCCAGGTTCGACACCGGCAGCACGGGGCGATCCAGGGCAAACGCCAGCCCTTGCACCACGCCGATGGCGATGCGCACACCGGTGAAGGCACCCGGGCCACGGCCGAACGCGATGGCATCGACCGCTTGCAGGGTGGTGCCAGCATCGGCCAGCAATTGCTGGATCATCGGCAACAGCTTCTGCGCATGCAGGCGCGGGATCACCTCGTAATGGCTCGTGACCTTGCCGTCATGCAGCAAGGCAACGGAGCAAGCTTCAGTCGCGGTGTCCAGGGCCAGCAAGGTGCTCATCGATGTTTCCGTAAAAAAGGTCAGAAAAAGTGCGCCAGTATAAACAACTACGGCCCGCAAGCGGGCCGTGGATGATGCAGCGGATCAGGTTTTTCAGCTCAGCGCTTCAAGTACCTTGGCGGTGATCGCTTCAACCGAGCCGACGCCTTCGATATGGCTGTACTGCGGCTTGCCATTGGCAGCCGACAACTTCTGGTAGAAGTCCACCAGCGGCTTGGTCTGCGAATGGTAGACCGACAGGCGATGACGCACGGTTTCTTCGGTGTCGTCCTTGCGCTGTACCAGCTCTTCACCGGTGATGTCGTCAATGCCAGCGGTTTTCGGCGGGTTGTAGACGATGTGGTACACGCGGCCGCTGGCCTCGTGAACACGACGACCGGCGATACGCTGGACGATTTCTTCGTCTTCGACGGCGATTTCAACCACTGCATCCAGCTCGACGCCGGCCGTCACCAGGGCTTCGGCCTGGGGAATGGTGCGCGGGAAGCCGTCGAACAGAAAACCGTTGGCGCAGTCGGACTGGGCGATGCGGTCCTTGACCAGCGCGATGATCAGGTCATCGGACACCAGGCCGCCGGCATCCATGATGCTCTTGGCCTTGATGCCCAGCTCGGTGCCGGCCTTGACCGCGGCACGCAGCATGTCGCCGGTGGAGATTTGCGGAATGCCGAATTTTTCGGTGATGAACTTAGCCTGAGTACCTTTACCGGCCCCGGGAGCTCCCAGCAGAATGACGCGCATCGATGTGCTCCTCAATTTTTTATATGGATAACGTCAGATTCGCCTCGTGGGGCCAATCTCAAAAATAGGGTCGTGGCCGCCCAAACGGCCAAAGGCTGCTCAAGATACACAGCAGGCTGCGCCCACACAAGCCGCCAAAAGTCGGAGAAACCGTGGTCTGATGTGACCTTTTGGCACGGTTCCCCAAGTCGCAACCCCATCATTAACTGTCGCCTGGCAGCACTTTTTTGCCCGCCATTGAATGGCCTCCGACACCTGCACCGGATGCCTGTCCCCACGGCAAAAACCTTAGCCGGTATTTCGCAAACCGGCGGCAATCCCCGCCACAGACACCAGCAGCGCCTGTTCCAGCGGGCTGTCCTGCGCCACATCCGGTTGCCGCGAACGGGCCAGCAACTCGGCCTGCAATAGATGAAGCGGGTCGAGGTAGGTGTTGCGCAGACGGATGAATTCCAGGGTGGCTGGGCTATGTGCCAGCAGCTGCGACTGACCGGTCAGGCCGAGGACGATGGAGCATGCCTGCGACAATAGGTCGCGTAAGTGCGCACCCAATGGCAGCAAGTCAGGCTCGACCAGGCGCTCATCGTAGGACCCGGCGATATCCGCATCAGCCTTGGCCAGCACCATTTCCAGCATGTCGATGCGCGTGCGGAAGAACGGCCACTGCTCACGCATCTGCCCCAGCAGTTCGCCTTCGCCACGCGCCAGTGCCTTGCTCAGGGCGGCTTCCCAACCCAGCCACGCCGGTAGCATCAGGCGCGTCTGGGTCCAGCCGAAGATCCACGGAATCGCTCGCAGGCTTTCGATCCCCCCGGCCCGACGCTTGGCCGGACGACTGCCCAGTGGCAAACGACCGAGTTCCTGCTCCGGCGTGGACTGGCGGAAATACTCCACGAACTGCGGATTTTCCCGCACCACCGCGCGGTAAGCGCTGACACCGTCTGCGGCCAGCTCGTCCATCAAATGGCGCCACTCGGGCGTCGGTGGCGGCGGAGGCAGCAAGGTCGCCTCAAGCACGGCGGCCAGGTACAGGTTGAGGTTCTGTTCGGCGATGTCCGGCAGGCCGAATTTGAATCGAATCATTTCGCCCTGTTCGGTGGTGCGGAAACGCCCCGCCACCGAACCCGGTGGCTGCGACAGGATCGCCGCGTGGGCCGGGCCGCCGCCACGCCCCACGGTGCCACCGCGACCGTGGAACAACAGCAGTTCAACGGCGTGCGAGCGGCAGATATCCACCAGTCGCTCCTGCGCCCGGTACTGCGCCCAGGCCGCCGCGGTGGTGCCGGCGTCCTTGGCCGAGTCGGAGTAGCCGATCATCACTTCCTGCGGCCCTTGCAGGCGCGCGCGATAGCCCGGCAACAGCAGCAGCTTCTCGATCACCGGACCGGCGTTGTCGAGGTCGGCCAGGGTTTCGAACAGTGGCACCACGCGCATCGGCCGCAACACGCCGGACTCTTTGAGCAATAACTGCACGGCCAGGACATCGGAAGCCGCACCGGCCATGGAAATCACATAGGAACCGAGGGATGCCTGCGGCGCAGCGGCGATTTCCCGGCAGGTCGCCAGCACTTCGGCGGTGTCGGCAGAGGGCTTGAAGTACGTCGGCAGCAAGGGGCGACGATTGCTCAATTCGCGCATCAGGAACGCGATGCGCTCTTCTTCGCTCCAGTCCTCGTAGCGGCCCAGGCCAAGGTAGTCGGTGATTTCGGTCATGGCGGCAGCGTGCCGCGAGGAGTCCTGGCGCACATCCAGACGAACAAGGAACAGACCGAAGGTCACTGCCCGGCGCAGGCAATCGAGCAACGGCCCGTCGGCGATCACGCCCATGCCGCACTCGTGCAAAGAGTGGTAGCAGAGCTCCAGTGGATCGAGCAGCTCACGATTGTCCTGCAGCACATCGGCGCCGGCAGGTGTGGCGCGGGTCAACGCACTGTGCGCCCAGTTGCGCGTCGCCCGCAGACGTTCGCGCAGCTGTTTGAGCACTGCCCGGTAAGGTTCGGCGCTGTCTCCCGCCCTGGCCTTCAATTCATCGCTGGCCTGCTGCATCGACAGTTCAGCGGCAAGGTGATCGACATCGCGCAGGTACAGATCAGCCGCCATCCAACGCGCCAACAACAAGACTTCTCGGGTAACCGCCGCCGTCACGTTCGGGTTGCCGTCGCGGTCACCGCCCATCCACGAGGCAAAGCGAATCGGTGCCGCCTCCAGTGGCAAGCGCAGGCCGGTGGCGGCGTGCAGGGCCTGATCGGCCTTGCGCAGATAATTGGGAATGGCCTGCCACAGCGAATGCTCGATCACCGCGAAACCCCACTTGGCTTCGTCCACTGGCGTCGGACGCGTGCGGCGAATTTCTTCGGTGTGCCAGGCTTCGGCGATGAGACGCTGCAAGGTGGTCTTGATCTGGTCGCGCTCGGCACTGGTCAGGTCACGGTGATCCTGAGCCGCCAGTTGCGCGGCGATAGCATCGTATTTCTGGATCAGCGTGCGGCGCGCGACTTCGGTGGGATGCGCGGTGAGTACAAGCTCGATTTCCAGTCGCCCCAATTGCCGGGCCAGTGCTTCAGCACCATGCCCCTCGGCGCGCAGGCGGGCGAGCAATTCCGGCAGCACCCGGGCTTCGAACGGCGCCTCTTGGGATTCCTCGCGACGGTGAATCAACTGGTACTGTTCGGCGATGTTGGCCAGGTTGAGAAACTGGTTGAACGCCCGCGCTACCGGCAACAATTCGTCTTCGGTCAATTGATTGAGGCTGGCACTGAGTTCGGCGTCCATGGAACCGCGCCGGTCAGCCTTGGCGCCCTTGCGGATCTGCTCGATCTTGTCGAGAAAATCGTCGCCATATTGTTCACGAATGGTATTGCCCAACAGCTCACCCAACAGGTGAACGTCCTCGCGCAAGCGTGCATCAATATCGGTCATCAGCAGGTCTCCAGCAAAAATCCGGGCGGCTAGTACCCTAGAGAGTGCCGCCCCAGACCGGTTCTTACAAGCAAGACGACGAAGGGCCTTTAAACCTTGCCTGTTGAAGCTAGTCTGAAGATTAACCGTACAACGGCTATCGCCGGCCAATGCCGGACACTCACCCTGCCTGCCACGAGCGGGAGCGCCATGAGGTCAATATGAAAATCCGCGAACTTGCCCACCACTGGGAAGAAAACGCCAAGGGTCGCCTGACCGACACCGGCTACTCGATTCATCTGGACGTCGAGTCGGCCGCACGGCTGGCCGCGATCATCGAGATGTACCCCAAGCGGCATCCCGAAGAACTGCTCGGCGATCTGATCGGCGCCGCGCTGGAAGAACTGGAAAGAAGCTTCCCGTACGTCAAAGGCTCGACCGTGGTCGCCACCGACGAAGAAGGCGATCCGCTGTACGAAGACATCGGGCCGACTCCGCGTTTCCTGGCGCTGTCCCGTCGGCACTTGCACGATTTGTCGATGCCTGATGACAAACAGAATCACTGATCGACAGCACTTTTTCACTGCACAAAAAAATGCCTGTTCCCGAGCCAATCAAGGCCCGGGGATGTGGCAAGAAGTATCCGGCGGCGGATAATTCCAGCACCTCGGGACGGGTGATGAACCATCGGGTGGATGGTGACCATCTCACCTGTCACTTATGACAGTAGGCAAGATTCAATACAGAGCTTAGTTTGGCTCCACGCACCATTCTCAGTGCAAAGGAGCAAATACTATGCGTCGGTCAATGCTGCTGTACTTAACAGTAATCCTGGCGGGTTGTGTGCAACCTGAAAAAACTTTATCAGACTCTCCATTTTTCAATGACTTCGCGTATGACGAGAGCGATGCTATACCAAACGACCTTCCCTTGCCCGATGTGGGTATCAATCAGCGACCTGTATTAGGCGTTAAAAAGGTTCTGGTCAGTGTGGTGCATTGGCAGGATGGCGACACCCTGAACTATCCCTTGATCGAAAAACATACTCTTTCCGACGACCCCGATTCATTGCGCTCTTACATCCTGGCCGCCTCGCAGGGAAAGTTGACACTCAATGGTCAAGTGATCTCCTACACCTCAGGCCCTCGCCCGGATATTTGCAAAAGTGGTACTCCAATGCCCATGGCTCTCGCGACCTCGGAAGGTGATAAGGCGGCAAGAGCAAACGGACTTGACCCTGACAACTTCGATTTCCTGATTAACCTGATTGACTGCGGGGGAAATGCATCAGCGAATCGGCCGGGACGGACAATCGGTGTATATGGCCAATCCCTCAGCCCACACGTTTACAAGCACGAGTTTGGGCACAATCTGGGATATGCCCACGGCAGCACGTACACCAAATGCGCGAAAAACGGTGAAACTGTGAAGGCCCCGGCAGGATGCACAACAATCGGATACGGTGACACGGGGGACCCGGTTTCAGGTAGTGGAACACTCTATCCAGCCTTCAATCGTTGGTATTCCGGCTGGCTCGATGAGGCACAGGCGACAACGATCAAAACTACAGGTCTTTATCGTCTCGGCGTTCTCGGCGATAGCAACCCTCAGTTGTATCTCATCGATCGTCCGGGAAACGGTGCAAGAACAAGAAACTTTTTAGCTCTGGAATATCGCAAACCAACTGCGTTCGATAACTTCCCACCCAACGACAACAGAGTCACAGGCGTATGGGCAAGATTCAGCACACTTGTTTACTACAGCAGTTACATGATCAATACCCAACTTGATGGCACACCGGAAACCGCGACTACGGCCGATCCGACCTTGCAATCTGGCCGAACATTGGTGGATGAAGATGCCAAAATCAAAGTCAAGGTCTGCTCCACCGATGCGAATGGTGCCTCGATAGCAGTTTCCGTTGAGGGAGAATCATTGCCTGATTGTGACACGCCCTTTATTAGCGCCCCCCAACAAGACTGGGTTACCGGGCCGCTTCCGATGTTTTCCGGCAGCACTTCGGTACCCAACGCTACGATTACGGTGATCTCCTTTGGGAATCCCGCCAAAGTGCTTGCTACCTCCAAGGCAGACGAACTGGGGCGCTGGTCTGTTCGTGCCAATAAAGAACTGGATACATGGAGAACAATATCGATTCAAGCAGGACAAGCACTGAACGGACAACCCGCCAAATGGAGTGAGGGCCGTAGTTTCCACGTTATAGAGCGATAACGATTAGCTCAAAGGCCCAAAGGAGTAATAGCTCAAAAGCTCTTTTTTTTTAATCGTACCGGGATATGCAACGATAAAGCCTGCCTTGATCAGGCAGGCTTCACTTTGAAAAGCGTTTTTACTGTTCCAGCTTCTGCGGCGTTTCCTGCCCCATGCAACGCACGGCTTTTTTCTTGCTGTCGACCAGCACGCCGGTCAGGCCTTTTTGTTCCATGTCGAACAGCACCAGCACGCCATCGATGCACTGCGCCACCTGGGCGGCCGGTTCCAGGGAGACCTTGTAGTCTTCGCCCGGAATGGTCTTGAGCATGGTGAACTCGTTGAGCAGCAACGCATCCTCAGGCTTGGCGAAGTGCAGGTAGCCGTACCACCACAGGGCACCGACGGTGCCGAGGATGCTGCAGATACCGGTGATGATCAGCGGGATGGCGTTACGTTCTTCACTCATTGCGGACTCTCTGGCGGTTCATCTTCAGAATTCAGGGGTGCCGGGTAATTGGGGATCTCACCCAGGCGGCGCAGGCCGTTGAAATGCTGCGGGTCATCGAGATAGCGCAGCATGACTTTTCGCCAGACCGGATTGGCGAACGTCTGCACATGACCGCCACGGGTCAGTTGCAGCACTCGCGGCGGCGGCGCAGCTTGATACAGTCGGATGCCGTTGGAAAGAGGCACGATCGGATCATCGATGCTGTGGTAGAGCAGTTTCGGCACATCCTTGAGTTGCGCCATGGAATTGATCGCGCTGTCGCCGTCCGGCACCAGCCATGACAATGGCACCTGGAACGGCCAGGTCAACCATGAGGTGCTCAGGGCAAACCGGCCCACGCTGCGGTAACTGGCGGGTGCGCCATCGAGGACGATGGCCTTGAGTTGCTTCTGGCGTTGCGGGTGCTGGACCAGGTAATGCACGGCCATCGAGCCACCGAGACTCTGGCCGAGCAGGATCAGCGGCTTGCCTTGAACCTCGGGCGCCTTGTCCAGCCAGGCGAACGCCGCATCGATGTCCTGATAGATCGCCGGCAGGCTGGGCTTGCCTTCGGACAAGCCATAACCGCGATAGTCCACAAGCAACACCTGGTAACCATTTTTCGGCAACCAAAAGCTCCCGCCGAGGTGCATGGGCAGGTTTCCGCCGTTGCCGTGCAGGTGCAGCACCGTGCCCTTGACCTCGACCCCCTGCTTCGCCGGCAGCCACCACGCATTCAGCTTGAGGCCATCGGCGGTGTTCAAGGTGACGGTGCGGTATTCGACCCCGGCCTTTTCCGGGGTGAACAGCTGGCCGGGTTCGGGGTAGAACAGCAGCGAACTGCAGCCATTCAAGGCCAGGAGAAGGCAGACGATGCCGAGGATTCTCATCCGTTGAAACCTCGCTTTGACGATTGGAATACATACCCCTGTGGGAGCGGGCTTGCTCGCGAAGGCGGTTTAACATTCAACATTTCAGTTGGCTGAAACACCGCCTTCGCGAGCAAGCCCGCTCCCACATTTGGATCTCACCCGCCTTAAAGGATATTGGAGTAATCCGCCTCGATCCGGTCCAGGCTCAGGTGGTTGAGGAAGTTGGAGAAGCACATCCACGCCGACAACGCGTTCATGTCACGGAACTGTTCCGGCAGGTACTTGGGCGGTACCACCAGGCCTTCATCCACCAACTGGCGCAAGGTGCGCATGTCTTCCAGGGTGGTCTTGCCGCAGAACAACAGCGGTATCTGCTCCAGCTTGCCTTTACGCACGGCCAGTTGAATGTAGTTGTAAATCATGATGAAGCCCTTGAGGTAGGACAAGTCTTTGGTAAATGGCAGACCTGTCGGCACCGAGCCGCGGAACACGCGGCTGGCGTTGCTGTAGCTCTCGGGCATCTCGAAGCCTTGTTCGCGGAAGAACTCGAACACCTGCAGGAAATCCGCGCCCTCCTCCACCATGTGAATGGCCCGCGTGCGGTTGGTCAGCTTGCGCAGGCGGCTCGGGTAGGAGGCAAAGGTGATGATTTCCATCAGGATCGCCAGGCCTTCCTGGGTCACCGTCGACGAGGGCGGCCCCTTGGACAGAAAGGTGCAGATCGGCTGATTCAGGCCATTGAGTGTCGTGCCTACATGCACCAGCCCTTCGTGGACCTCCAGGGCCCGCACATCGCGCTCATTGAACATCGCGTCGGTGCGGATCTTGATGTAGTCGGCACCGGCCGCCGCATCGGCGACAATCCCGTCGGACTCGAACACCCGAATGGTTTCCTCGGCTTCACCAAACACCTTGTTCAAGCGATGCTGCAACATGTCGACCGCATCCTTGGCAGTCAGCGTTTTCGGCTCATCCTTCAGATCGCCACGGCCATCGATGTTGTTCAGGTATTCGGACAGCATCATGCCAAGGTCGGACAGGGTCGGGTCGCCGGCATGGAACGCGTCGGACGCGGCGCCGTACAACTCCTGGGAAATCAGGCCGAAATCCTCGGTGCCACGTGCTTCGAGCATGCGCACCACCATGCGGTATTCCTTGCACATGCGCCGCATGATCTGCCCAACCGGGTTGAACTGGCCAAGCTGGCGGGTGATGTCGCGCTCGATATTCTGGAACTCCAGCTTCACTTTGCTGGAATCGAACGCCAGTGGCCGGTTGAGGTAGTAGTCGCGGTCCACTGCCGGCATTTCCTTGCCCTTGGCCTTGAGGAAGCCCTTGCGAATGTTGTCGTCCCATTTGACCGCATCGAGGACACGGATCGGTGTCTGCGCCAGCACGATGCGATCGGACAAAATGCGTATCGACTGTTGGTAATCGTCCACCCGAAACTCCTGTAGAAACCCGTTGTTGCCGGTTATTTGGCTTTGGCCTGACGCTGGTAGCGCACCGCTTCGACGAACACATCGGAATTGGCCGGGTCGTCGAGGTAGGCGGCGACTTGATCCATGTTGCTGTCGATCAATACGCCATTGCCGTCGTTGGTCTGGAAGCGCTCACCGCTCAGGGCTTTTGCTGCATGGCCTGGTTGATCTGGTCGAGGTCGAGGTTGTAGACCACCAACTCATGCCTGTCGGTCAGCTCAAAACCGCCAATGGTGAAATGCCCGCCGAATTGCGCCGGCACCTTCGCCGACAGATACCAGCGGCTGCCATGGCGCGACACCGTGAAGGAGTAAGCCTCCCGCTCCCTGGGCCTGGCCCGGTAATAGCTGACGGCCTGATAACGGTTGTCGCCGATGCGGGTCAGTTCGAGGTTGAGCGGTTCGCCCCAGCCATTGGTGCTGGTCCATTTGCCGAGCAATCCCTTGGGCGCGGGTTCACTTGCAGGCAGCGGCTCCTTGAAGGTCACCAGACAGCCACCGAGCAGCAGGAACGACAAGGCGATCACAACGACACGCCAGGCTTTCATTCAACACTCCCTATGAACATACGCCGCCCAAAGTGATCACCGGCCTCTGTGGGAGCGAGCCTGTGTGGCGAGGGGGCTTGCCCCCGTTCGGCTGCGAAGCAGTCGTAAAACCAGCGTATCCGGACTGACAGTCTCACCGAGGTCGCTGGTTTTGGGGCGGCTTTGCCACCCAACGGGGGCAAGCCCCCTCGCCACAAAAGCTCGCTCCCACAGGGTAAAGCACCAGCCGGAACTACTCCGATGCCAGCACCAGGTGCATGTAGCGTGTCAGGATGCCGAGCATTTCCTCTTCGGCGGCAGGCTCGCCTGCGTTGAGCAGCCCCTGATATTCCATCCGGCCGATAATCGCCGTCAACACCTTGGCATCCTGATGCGGCTCGCGCGAGCCCAGCACCTGGAACAGCTGGCAGGAGCCTTGCAACAGGATTTGCTGATGCGAGCGCACCAGTTCGGCCAGGCGCGGGTTCAGCAACGCTTCCTGGCGGAACGCCTGCTCGGCCATCAAATGCTCACGGCGATTGACCAGTTGCCGGTGAACGTAATCGGTCATCAGCCGTGCAATATCGTCCGCCAGTTTCGAGCGCGCCTGCGGGCTGCCATCGCCACTGGCAATCATGTCGCGCAACAGCCCCTCGTTGTTCACCCACAGCTTGCCCATGTACGCCGCACTGCGCTCCACGTATTGGGCGAAGGTATCGGTGAGCAAGTCATCGATATCCTTGAAATAGTAAGTGGTCGCGGACAACGGCACTTGCGCCTCGGCGGCCACGGCACGGTGCCGGACGGCACGCACGCCATCGCGCACGACAATGCGCATCGCGGCGTCGAGAATGTCCTGTCGTCGCTGTTCACTGCCCTGTCGGCTGGCCTTGCGACCTTGGTACTGAACGCTTTCAGCGACCGCAGTGGCGATACCCGCTGCACCTTCTTGAGCCATTGCACGAATCACGACAGGTATTTCCTCTCAGATGAAAGTAACAAGTTGATACGTTTGTACCAGACAGGCAATAAAAAACCGCCTGAAAAGGCGGTTTTTTAATTGAAACACTTACGCTTGCGGCCGCATGTGCGGGAACAGGATCACGTCGCGGATCGACGGGGAGTTGGTCAGCAGCATCACCAGGCGGTCGATACCGATGCCTTCACCCGCCGTTGGCGGCATGCCGTACTCCAGCGCACGAACGAAGTCGGCGTCGTAGTGCATGGCTTCGTCGTCGCCGGCGTCCTTGTCAGCCACCTGGGCCATGAAGCGCTCGGCCTGGTCTTCCGCGTCGTTCAACTCGGAGTAGGCGTTGGCGATTTCACGACCACCGATGAACAGCTCGAAACGGTCAGTGACGTTCGGGTTCTCGTCGTTACGACGGGCCAGCGGCGACACTTCGAACGGGTACTGGGTAATGAAGTGCGGCTGTTCCAGCTTGTGCTCGACCAGCTCTTCGAAAATCATCACCTGCAACTTGCCCAGGCCTTCGAAGCCCAGCACCTTGGCGCCGGCCTTCTTCGCGATAGCGCGAGCCTTGTCGATGTCGTTCAGGTCGTCAGCGGTCAGCTCGGGGTTGTACTTGAGAATCGAGTCGAACACCGACAGACGCACGAACGGCTCGCCGAAGTGGAACACCTTGTCGCCATACGGCACGTCGGTGCTGCCCAAAACCAGCTGAGCCAGTTCGCGGAACAGTTCTTCGGTCAGGTCCATGTTGTCTTCGTAGTCGGCGTAAGCCTGGTAGAACTCCAACATGGTGAATTCAGGGTTGTGACGAGTCGATACACCTTCGTTACGGAAGTTGCGGTTGATCTCGAACACTTTCTCAAACCCGCCGACAACAAGCCGCTTGAGGTACAGCTCCGGCGCGATACGCAGGAACATGCCCATGTCCAGCGCATTGTGGTGGGTTTCAAACGGCTTGGCTGCCGCGCCGCCAGGAATGGTCTGCAGCATCGGCGTTTCCACTTCCAGGAAGTCACGCTTCATCAGGAAGCTGCGGATGTGGGCGATGACTTGCGAACGCACACGGAAAGTCTGGCGCACGTCTTCGTTGACGATCAGGTCAACGTAGCGCTGACGGTAGCGCTGTTCGGTGTCAGTCAGGCCGTGGTGCTTGTCCGGCAGCGGACGCAGGGATTTGGTCAGCAGGCGCACGCTGGTCATTTCAACGTACAGGTCGCCTTTGCCGGAACGGGCCAGGGTGCCCTCGGCGGCGATGATATCGCCCATGTCCCAGGTTTTCACCGCGGCCAGGGTTTCTTCGGACAGGGTCTTGCGGTTGACGTAGACCTGGATGCGCCCGGTCATGTCCTGGATCACCATGAACGAGCCACGGTTGAGCATGATACGACCGGCAACCTTGACCGGGATCGCAGCCTCTGCCAGCTCTTCCTTGGTCTTGTCCGCGTACTGTTTCTGCAGTTGCTCGCAGTAGTTTTCGCGGCGGAAGTCGTTCGGGAAGGCATTGCCCTTGGCGCGCTCGGCAGCAAGCTTTTCCTTGCGCAGGGCGATCAGGGAGTTTTCTTCCTGTTGCAGGACTTGCGGGTCGAGTTCTAGGTCGCTCATGTCTTTAAATATTCCATCTGGTTCGTTGTCCCCGGCCTGCGGCCGGGGATCGCCGGCGAGCCGGCTCCTACAGTCTTTACAGGCCTGATTTCAGGCTCGCTTCCAGGTATTCATCGATATCACCGTCGAGTACCTTGTCGCAGTCACTGCGCTCGATGTTAGTGCGCAGATCCTTGATGCGCGAGGCATCGAGTACATAAGAACGGATCTGATGACCCCAGCCGATATCGGACTTGGTGTCTTCCAGCGCCTGGGACGCCGCGTTGCGCTTCTGCATTTCCTGCTCGTACAACTTGGCCCGCAGCATTTTCATGGCGGTGTCCTTGTTGGCGTGCTGGGAACGTTCGTTCTGGCAGCTGACCACGGTGTTGGTCGGTACGTGGGTGATACGTACGGCCGAGTCGGTGGTGTTTACGTGCTGACCACCGGCACCGGAGGAGCGATAGGTGTCGATCCGCAGGTCTGCCGGGTTGATTTCGATTTCCACCTTGTCATCGATCTCTGGCGAGACGAACACCGCGGAGAACGAGGTGTGGCGACGGTTGCCGGAGTCGAACGGGCTCTTGCGCACCAGACGGTGAACGCCGATCTCGGTCCGCAACCAGCCAAACGCGTATTCACCCTTGATGTGCACGGTAGCGCCCTTGATCCCGGCGACTTCACCGGCCGACAGTTCCATGATGGTCGCGTCGAAACCGCGTTTGTCGGCCCAGCGCAGGTACATGCGCAGCAGAATGTTGGCCCAGTCCTGGGCTTCGGTGCCGCCGGAACCGGCCTGGATGTCCAGATAGGCGTTGTTCGGGTCCATTTCGTGGCTGAACATGCGGCGGAATTCCAGCTTGGCCAGACTGTCCTCGAGACGGGCCAGCTCGGCGACGACATCGCCCACTGCGCCTTCGTCGTTTTCTTCGACGGCCATGTCCAGCAGGTCGCGGCAATCGGCCAGACCGGTGTTCAGCTCGTCCAGGGTATCGACGATTTGCGCCAGCGCAGCACGCTCGCGGCCCAACTCCTGGGCATATTCAGGTTTGTTCCAGACACTCGGATCTTCAAGCTCGCGATTGACTTCAGTCAGGCGCTCATGCTTTTGATCGTAGTCAAAGATACCCCCGAATAGTTTCGGAGCGCTCGGACAGGTCCTTGATGGTGTTCAGGATCGGGTTGATTTCCATGACGGGCAGCACTCGTTGGCGAACTTTTGAAAGCCGGCGAGTATACCGGGAAACGGCCGGTAACGGCAGTCCGCCTGGCCGAAAAGCCCGGCTCCACAAACGATCCTTGCAACGACGCAAAACCCTGTGGGAGCGGGCTTGCCCGCGATGGCGGTGTGTCAGGCGACGAAAATGTCGACTGTCAGGCCCTCATCGCGGGCAAGCCCGCTCCCACAGGGTCCTGCGTCGCCGCTCGGGGGATTCGAGTCAGCCGATGCCCACCTGATTGCGCCCATTATTCTTCGCCAGATACAGCCCCTTGTCCGCCGCCAGGATCAGGTCACGGCAATTGCTGCCGGTTTTCGGGGTGATGGTCGCCAGGCCAATGCTGATGGTCAGGCTTGAACCTTCGGTCGGGGAGCTGTGGGGGATCTTCAAGGCCTCCACGGTCATGCGCAGTTTTTCCGCCACCAGGCGCGCACCGCCCTGGGAGGTATTGGGCAGCACCAGGGCGAATTCTTCACCGCCGTATCGAGCCGGCAGGTCGGACGGCCGGGCACTGGCGTCACGGATCGCCGTGGCGACCTTGCGCAAGGCCTCGTCGCCTTCCAGGTGGCCAAAGGTGTCGTTGTAGGTCTTGAAGTAATCCACATCGATCATCAGCAACGACAACTGGCTCTGCTCACGCAACGAACGGCGCCATTCCAGCTCCATGTATTCATCGAAGTGCCGACGGTTCGACAACCCGGTCAGGCCATCGGAGTTCATCAGGCGTTGCAGCACCAGGTTGGTGTCGAGCAACTGCTGCTGGCTGACCCGCAACGCCCTGTACGCCGCGTCCCGTTGCAGCAGGGTCAGGTAGGACCGCGAGTGATAGCGGATGCGCGCAACCAGTTCGATGGTATCCGGTAGCTTGACCAGATAATCGTTGGCCCCGGCCGCAAAAGCCGCGCTCTTGATCAGCGGGTCTTCCTTGGTCGACAGGACGATGATCGGAATGTCCTTGGTCGCCGGGTGATTGCGGTATTCGCGCACCAGGCTCAGACCGTCAAGGCCGGGCATGACCAGATCCTGCAGGATCACTGTCGGTTTGATGCGGACCGCATGGGCAATGGCCTGGTGCGGATCGGAGCAGAAGTGGAAGTCGATGTTTTCTTCGTTCGACAACCCGCGCCGTACTGCCTCGCCGATCATCGCCTGATCGTCCACCAACAACACCATGGCGGCATTTTCGTCAGTCTTGAAGTCGTCGAGCTGTAATTCATTCATGTGCGTTCACCTGAGAACTGCCTGTGCCAGGATTGCTGCTAATGGTAGTCATTTTGGAAAGATCTCCAGCAATCGTGGCGCTATCTTTTCCAGCGGGCGTATTTCCACGGCGGCGTCGATGGCCGCGGCCGCCTTCGGCATGCCGTACACCGCACTGCTGTTTTGGTCTTGTGCGATGGTCAGGTAGCCCTGTTGGCGCATGAGTTTAAGCCCCTGGGCGCCATCACGCCCCATGCCGGTGAGCAAAACCCCCACGGCGTCACCGTTCCAGTGACTGGCCACGCTCTCGAAGAACACATCGATGGAGGGCCGGTAGATTTCATTGACCGGCTCGGCGGTGTAGGCCAGCGTGCCGTTTTTCAGCAAGCGAATATGGTGATTGGTGCCGGCCAGCAATACCGTGCCGCTTTGCGGCGGCTCGCCTTCCTCGGCCAGGCGCACGTCGAGGCCGCTGGCGCTGCCGAGCCATTCGGCCATGCCGGCGGCAAACACCTGGTCAACGTGCTGCACCAGCACGATGGCCGCAGAGAAATCACGCGGCAGCCCCTTGAGCAAGATTTCCAGCGCTGCCGGTCCGCCTGCGGACGAACCGATGGCGATCAGGCGCTGGCGCGAAGCCGAACCGCGTGGCGGGCCTGGCATTGGTCGCGGCTGATTACTTTTGTCGCCGATCAGCCAGCCGATGTTCACGATCTTGCGCAGCAACGGTTCTGCCGCCTCCCGGGCATTGCCGGCACCGAGGGCCGGGGTATCGACCACGTCCAGGGCGCCATGGCCCATGGCTTCGAACACCCGGTGCACGTTCTGCTTGCGATCCACGGTGACGATAACGACGGCACAGGGCGTTTCGGCCATGATCCGCCGAGTCGCCTCCACGCCGTCCATCACTGGCATGATCAGGTCCATCAGGATCAAGTCCGGCGTGTTTTCGGCACACTTTTGCACGGCTTCCTTGCCATTGGCGGCTACCCAGGTCACCTGATGCGCCGGCTCGAATGCCAGGGCGCGGCGCAGGGCCTCCACCGCCATGGGCATGTCATTGACGATTGCGATCCTCATGCACGCGCTCCTCCGATGAGCTCGACCACTGCATCGAGCAAGGCGTCGTCATGAAAACTGGCCTTGGCTAGATAATAGTCGGCCCCGGCATCCAGTCCACGGCGTCGGTCCTCTTCACGATCCTTGTAGGACACCACCATCACCGGCAGCGACTGCAGGCGATTGTCCCGACGCAGCAGCGTGACCAGTTCGATGCCGTCCATGCGCGGCATATCTATGTCGGTGATCAGCAGATCGAAATCCTCCGAACGCAACGCGTTCCAGCCGTCCATGCCGTCTACCGCAACGGCTACGTCGTATCCGCGATTGAGCAACAGCTTGCGCTGCAACTCTCGCACGGTCAGGGAATCATCCACCACCAGAATTCGTTTGCGGGCCGCCTCGACTACCTGATCGCTGTGACGGGCAATGCGCTCCAGGCGCCCCGTATTGAGCAGTTTTTCCACCGATCGCAGCATGTCTTCGACATCGACGATCAGCACCACCGAACCGTCGTCGAGCAAGGCCCCGGCGGAAATGTCCTGTACCTTGCCCAGACGCTCGTCCAGCGGCAGCACCACCAATGTCCGCTCACCGATAAACCGTTCCACCGCCACGCCGTAGATCGCATCGCGCTCGCGAATCACCACGACTTTCAGGGTTTGCCCACTGTTCTGGCTGGCCGGGCGTTGCAGCAATTGGCTGGCCGCCACCAGGCCGACATGCCGGCCTTCGTGCCAAAAGTGTTGACGACCTTCGACCTGCACGATATCCGCCGGCTCCAGATCGCACATGCGCTCGATGTGCGCCAGCGGGAAGGCATAGGCTTCGTCGCCGACTTCCACGACCAGGCTGCGCACCACCGACAGGGTCAGCGGCACTTCAAGGTGGAAACGACTGCCCTCGCCCGCCTTTTGCTCCAGCACCACTGCGCCACGCAACTGCCGGACCATGTGCTGCACAGCGTCCAGGCCGACGCCGCGACCGGACACCTCGGTGACCGTGTCGCGCAGACTGAAACCGGGCAGGAACAGGAACGTCAGCAACTCTTCTTCGCTCAACTGCGCAGCGGTTTGCGCGGGCGACAAATTTCGTTCAACGATACTGCGACGGACCTTTTCCAGGTCCACGCCGTTGCCGTCATCGCTCAACTCCAGCACCAGCAGACCGGCCTGATGCGAAGCTCGCAGGCGAATCAGACCTTCAGCCGGCTTGCCCGCCAGCAGGCGTTGTTCCGGGGTTTCGATGCCGTGGTCTACCGCATTGCGCAACAGGTGAGTCAGCGGCGCTTCGAGCTTTTCCAGTACGTCGCGATCAACCTGAGTCTTCTCGCCTTCAATCTCCAGTCGCACCTGTTTGCCCAGGTCGCGCCCCAGATCGCGGACCATTCGCACCTGCCCGGTCAGCACGTCGGCAAACGGCCGCATGCGGCAGGCCAGCGCCGTGTCGTACAACACCTGCGCCCGCTGGCTGGCATGCCAGGCGAACTCATCGAGTTCGGCGTTCTTTTCCATGAGCAACTGCTGGGATTGCGCAAGTAAACGGCGCGCATCCTCAAGGGTTTCCTGCACTTCCAGGCTCAAGGCGTAATCCTTGAGGTGAACGTTGAGACTCTCCAACGCTCGCAGGCTGTTGCTCTGCATGCGTTTGAGTCGCTGCATGGTCGCCAGGTGCGGTTTGAGCCGCTGGGTTTCCACCAGGGATTTGCTCGACAGATCGAGCAGGCTGTTCAGGCGTTCGGCGGTGACACGCAGCACACGTTCGCCATTTTCGGTGGTGCGTGTGCTGCGCGGGGCTGGAGCCGGTGGCGGTTCGACGGCAGGCGCCACCGGCTCGACCGTGGGCGCGGGCGCTTCGAGCTGAAGTTCGGCCATCACCGGTACAGCAGGTGCACCCGGCGAAACCGCAGGGTCGGGCAACAGCGTCATCAACGCCACATAGGCCTCGATGTCCACAGCCTCCGGGTTGCTGCCCGGCGTGGCGATACGCATCAGCAAATCGGTGCCTTGCAGCAACGCATCGATGTGCTCGGGGCGCAGCAACAGGCGCCCTTCCTGGGCACTGACCAGGCAATCTTCCATCACGTGGGCAACGCTGACCCCGGCATCGACGCCGACGATCCGCGCCGCGCCCTTGAGCGAGTGCGCGGCGCGCATGCACGATTCAAGCTGATCGGCCTGGGTCGGGTCACGCTCAAGCGCCAGCAGGCCGGCACTCAAGACCTGGGTCTGGGCTTCGGCTTCCAGGCTGAACAGCTCCAGCAAAGAGGTGTCGCGCATTTGCTCGGGGGTCATGTGAGGCTCCGGGTCACGGCGGACAGCAGCTGTTCTTCATCCAGCCAGCGCAGGCTGCGACCTTTGAATTGCAACACGCCACGGGTGTATTTGGCGCTCGCCTGTGCACCTGAGCGCGATGCGGTATCGAGGATGCGCTCGTCGATGGCGTGAATCCCGTCGACTTCGTCCACCGGCACCACCACCGGCCCACCATGGGCCGCGATGATCAGCATGCGCGGCATGACCCGCGTACCGGGTGCCACGTTGCTGGTGCCGTCGAGGCCAAGCAGCTCCACCAGTGACAGACAGGCAACCAGCGCACCGCGCACATTCGCCACGCCGAGCAAGGCGCGGGAACGCTGGTGTGGCAACGAGTGAATCGCCTGCAGCGGCGACACTTCCACCAAACTGCGCGTAGCCAGGCCCAGCCACTCTTCACCCAGTCGGAACATCAACAACGAGCGGGTTTTCACCTCGCTCTCGACCGCGACGGACGCTGGCCCGCGATCCTCCTGCTGCAATGCATAGCGATCGAGCAAGCGTGTAGCAGCCGCCGAATACACCGCACAATTGCGGCAATGAACATGTTCGGCCAGCAACGGGCAGGACTTGTCGCCGTGGATACCGATACGGTTCCAGCAGTCGTCGATGGCCTGGGCATCCCGGGTGACGCTGAAGGTATCGGAGGCGGTCATCGTTTACGCTCACTGTCAGCGGCGCGCCCGCTGCGCACGGCACGCGCCTGCAATCGTCTGGCTCCCGCCGCGTCGCCCTGGGCCTGCAGCAACGCGGCCAGGTGCATCAACGCGTCGGGATGTTGCGGTTCGAGGTACAACGCCTTGCGATAAAAGCCCTGGGCTTCCAGGACGTTTCCGGCGACATCGCTGAGCAGTCCCAGCCAATAGAACACCTGGGCTACCGGTTCATGACTGCGCAAATAGCTTTCACAAGCAGCCTTCGCCTCGGCGCTTTTGCCTTCGTTGGCCAGCGCGGCGATGTTCGCCAGCAGCACGGCCGTATCGGTACCAGACGTCTTCGGCGCAGCAGCCAGCGGCACGACACTGGCGAAAGGACGGCTGCGCACTGGTGCAGGCGGTGGAGTGCGCAGCGGTTGCGGCACAGGCAAGGGTGCTGGAACGTATGCCGGCAAGGGTTCAGGGTCCGAAGACCCTTGTCGACTGAACGCGAAGGACTGCGCGATACCGATCGAGCGCAGCCCCAAACGCCCCAGCAGACCACCTTCGGCCGGGCCGATAAACAGCACGCCGTCAACGTGGGTCAGGCACTTGAGCACTTCGAAGACTCGCTTCTGGGTCGGCTGGTCGAAATAGATCAGCAGGTTGCGACAAAACACGAAGTCGAATGGCGGCTCACCGGCCAACAAGGCCGGATCCAGCAGATTGCCGACCTGCAAACGCACCTGTTCCTGCACACGCGAGTTCAGACGATAGCCATCGCACTCGGCCATGAAGTGACGGTCGCGAAACGCGATGTCGTCACCCCGAAAGGAATTCTTGCCGTACAAGGCTCGCCTGGCTTTTTCCACCGACAACGGGCTGACGTCCATGCCGTCGACCTTGAACTGGTGTGGCTGGAGCCCGGCATCGAGCAACGCCATGGCGATCGAGTACGGCTCTTCGCCAGTGGAGCACGGCAAACTGAGAATCCGCAGTGCGCGCAGGTTGTTGATCTCGGCCAGACGCTTGCTCGCCAGTTTCGCCAGCGTGGCGAATGATTCCGGATACCGGAAGAACCAGGTTTCCGGAACGATCACCGCTTCGATCAATGCCTGCTGCTCGTCCCGCGAGCCCTGCAAGGTTCGCCAATACTCATCGGCCGAGAGTGCTTGCGAAGCGATGCTGCGCTGGCGCACCGCTCGCTCGATGATGGCCGGCCCCACCGAGGTCACGTCGAGTCCGATACATTCCTTGAGGAAGTCGAAAAAACGCTGATCGCTGTTCATGGCTGCTCCTCCAGCAGCGCCGGATCCATTGGCGGCGAGGGAAACAGCAAGGCGCGCACTTGATCCTCCAGCAGATCGCTGACCCGTACCCATTGCAGCAAGCCCTGCTCGTCCTTGCGGACCGGCCCGAGGTAAGGCGTCTGGCGATTGTCCAAGCCGTAGGGCTGAAAGTCCGCCGGATCGCAGCGCAAGGTGTCGGTCGCCTGCTCCAGGATCAGCCCGAGCAGCTGTGTCTCGCAGGTTTCATCCGGGCGATAGTTGACCAGCACCAATCGAGTACTGGTACGGGCCTGTGCAGGCGTACCAAACGTCAGTGCACTCAAGTCGATCACCGGCACCACAGCCCCCCGATAGGCGAACACCCCGGCGACCCAGGCGGGGGCATGGGGAATGGGCTTCAAGGGCAGGCGCGGCAGCACCTCCGCCACTTCGATAGCCTTCAAGGCATAGCGCTCGTTGCCGATGCGAAACACCAGAAACAATGCATGCGGCGCCTGCGTCACGGCAGAGCGTTTGGCCGTGATTTCGCTCATCAGACTTTGAATCGCGAAACGCCGCTGCGCAGCCCGACGGCTACCTGGCTCAGCTCATCGATGGCGAAACTGGCCTGACGCAGAGACTCGACCGTCTGGCTGCTGGCATCACCCAACTGCACCAGCGCATGGTTGATCTGCTCGGCGCCGGTCGCCTGGGCCTGCATGCCTTCGTTGACCATCAACACCCGCGGCGCCAGCGCCTGGACCTGATGGATGATCTGCGACAACTGCTCTCCGACCTGCTGTACCTCGGACATCCCGCGACGCACTTCTTCGGAGAACTTGTCCATGCCCATGACCCCGGCCGATACCGCCGACTGGATCTCGCGCACCATTTGCTCGATGTCGTAGGTGGCCACCGCCGTCTGGTCCGCCAGGCGCCGCACTTCGGTGGCGACCACGGCAAAACCGCGTCCGTATTCCCCGGCCTTCTCGGCCTCGATGGCAGCGTTGAGCGACAACAGGTTGGTCTGGTCAGCGACCTTGACGATGGTGACCACCACCTGATTGATGTTGCCGGCCTTCTCGTTGAGGATCGCCAGCTTAGCGTTGACCAGATCGGCCGCGCCCATCACCGAGTGCATGGTTTCCTCCATGCGCGCCAGGCCCTGTTGCCCGGAGCCGGCGGCCACGGAAGCCTGATCGGCGGCGGTGGAGACTTCGGTCATGGTGCGCACCAGGTCCCGGGAAGTGGCGGCGATCTCACGGGAGGTCGCGCCGATTTCCGTGGTGGTGGCGGCGGTTTCCGTGGCGGTGGCCTGTTGCTGCTTGGACGTCGCTGCGATCTCGGTCACCGACGTGGTCACCTGTACCGACGAACGCTGGGCCTGAGACACCAGAGAAGTGAGCTCGGTCATCATGTCGTTGAAACCGGTCTCCACCGCGCCGAATTCGTCCTTGCGCTCCAGGTTCAGGCGGCTGCTGAGGTCGCCAGTGCGCATGATCTCGAGGATTTTCACGATGCGGCTCATCGGCGCCATGATGGCGCGCATCAATAACAAACCGCATAGGCCGGCAGCCAGGACGGCCACCAGCAGGGAAATGCCCATGCTGATTTTTGCCGCAAGTACGGCGTCGTCGATGGCGGCCATTTCGTGATCGGCCACCGCTTTGTTTTCGCGGATGATGTCGTTGAGCTTCATGCGCCCTGCGGTCCAGGCCGGGGTCAGTTGCTCGGTGAACAACTTGACGGCCTCGGGCCCCTGGTTGCGGCTGTGCAGATCGAGCACAGCCGCCAGAATCTTGCTGAACTCCTCGTGCCGTTGTTCGAAAGCGGCAAACTCGACCTTGTCTTCGTCGGTCGTGACGGTGTTGCGGTAGTTGCCCATCTGCTCCAGCAGACGCGCTTCGAAAGCCTTGAACTCCGCAGCGTCTTCACTGCTGATGCCCTGCCCTTCTTTCAAGCCGAGCAATTCCTGTGTCTGCACGAAGGAGTCGACCCAGGCACTGCGAATCATCGAGCTGTAGTAAACCCCCGGCAAAGCGTCGTCCCGGACGCTGGCTTCGCTGTCTTCGATCTTCAGCAATCGCGAATAGGAGAGGACCACCATCAACAACATGATGGTGATAATTACCGCAAAGCTCGCCAAAATGCGTTGGCGCAACGTCCAGTTCTTCACAGTCAATCCTCAGGCCTGATTCGAAATGCGGGGAGTATAGCCGAGGGCGGTGTTTCATTTATAAGACGGATGCTCGCCACTTCCCATCCCGTTGAAAAAGGCGGGATCGGCTCTGGGTTGGGACTGTCCGCTATTGGAGGGGATGGGTGCCAGGGGTGATTAGGCAGAAAGGGACCGTGCAATGGTCATCAAGGAATGAGGTGTGACTGAAATTGTCATCGCGAGCAATCGAGCGTCGACCGGCTGCTCCCACATTTGACTTATGTCGCGAACAAATTCTGTGTTCGCAGCAATTCCCTGTGGGAGCGAGCCTGCTCGCGAATACAGCCTGAAGGTTTACAGGGAAGCCTGGCGAACCTGCTTCTCAAGCTCGGTTTTCAACCCCGGCTCCAGCTTGAGCTGCCGCGCCAGCTCGTCGAGGTAGGCCTTCTCCATGAAGTTTTCCTCGTCCACCATCATCACGCTGGCGATGTACATCTCGGCGGCGATTTCCGGGGAGCGGGCGGCGCTGGCGACATCGCTCGGGTCCAGCGGCTTGTTGAGTTCGGTGTGCAGCCAGTGTTGCAATGCCTGATCGCTGTCGAGCCGGCTGAATTCGCCTTCGATCAAGGCACGCTCACGCTCATCGACATGACCGTCAGCCTTGGCCGCCGCCACCAGCGCCTTGAGTATCGCCTGACTGTGCAACTCGACTTGCGCGGCGGGTACCCGGTCCAGGGTTTGCGGCTCCGTAGCGACTGCACCGCCCTGCTGCGACTGCCAGTTGCCGTAGGCTTTATAGGCCAGCACGCCCAACGCGGCGAGACCGCCGTAGACCGCGACCTTGCCCCCGACTTTACGGGCCTTTTTGCTGCCGAGCAGCAAGCCCATGGCGCCTGCCGCCAATGCCCCGCCGCTCGCGCCGGAGAGCAGACTGCCAAGGGCACCTATGCCCGCGTTCGCGCCCTTTTGCTGCGAGCCACCGGCCTTGTTCTGCAACAGGTCCTGGCCGGACTTGAGTAGTTGATCGAGCAATCCACGGGTGTTCATTCGCCGCCTCCACAAGACGTTTAACCGAAAACCAAGCCCACCAGCCTAGATCGAAAGCGCCCGATGGCTGCTCGCAAGAGTGCTTCGAGATGTTGCTCAAGTTTTTCTGCTGGCCGCTCGATGCTTGCGGCATACAGCGGCCTTTCAAAAAAAACGATATACACTCTCGCAAATCGATAAAAACAGCCCACCGGGTGCTTTCCCATGATGACCTTGCGCCAGATCCGTCATTTCATCGCCGTGGCCGAGACCGGCTCGATCTCGGCCGCCGCGCAAACCGCGTTCATTTCCCAGTCGACCCTGACCCTGGCCATCCAGCAACTGGAAGAAGAAATCGGCGTCAGCCTGTTCAGCCGCCACGCCAAGGGCATGACCCTGACCCACCAGGGGCATCAATTCCTGCGTCAGGCGCATTTGATCCTGGCCACCGTGGACAATGCCAAGCGCAGCCTGCAACAAAGTACCGACCAGGTTGCCGGGCAATTGATCGTCGGAGTGACCAGCCTGGTGGCCGGTTATTACCTGGCGGATTTGCTCACGCGCTTCCAGCGCGCCTACCCCAACGTGGAAATCCGCGTAATGGAAGACGAGCGACCGTACATCGAGCATTTGCTGGTCAGCGGCGAGATCGATGTCGGCGTGCTGATCCTCTCCAACCTAGAAGACCGCCACGCCCTGCAGACTGAAGTGCTGACCCACTCGCCGCACCGGCTCTGGCTGCCGGCCCAACACCCGTTGCTGGAACACGACAGCATCAACCTCGCCGACGTGGCCCGCGAGCCATTGATTCAACTGAACGTCGATGAAATGGACCGCAACGCCCAGCGCATGTGGTCCGCCGCCTCGCTACAACCGCGCATCACCCTGCGCACGGCCTCGACCGAAGCGGTGCGAAGCCTGGTGGCCGCCGGATTGGGGGTGTCGATCCAGCCCGACATGACTTATCGCCCGTGGTCACTGGAGGGCGACATCATTGAAGCCCGGCCGATTGCCGACCTCAGCCAGACCCTCGATGTCGGCCTGGCCTGGCGTCGCGGCACGGCGCGGCCGGCGCTGGTGGACCCGTTCCTCACGGTTGCCCGCGAACAACCCAACGGCGGGCGCAAGCCATCTATTTAATCGAATGCCACCTTCAGTATTTAGTATTTGTTGTCCTCGGGGCCGCGCACTAGTCTTGTGACATCTAATAAAGACAGCCGGCCCCCGGTCACAGGGAGCGCTGCCATGTCTACACAAGAAGCCACACAAGAAAAGAGAACCCGAAAAATGGCTGGTGCGCAGACCCCGTTGTTCACCGCATTGTTGATCGATGGTGAATTAGTCGCCGGTCAAGGCTGCGTGGAGCCGATTCTCAACCCCGCCACCGGGGAAGTCCTGACCCGGATCGCCGAAGCCAGCACCGAGCAGGTCGAAGCCGCGATCCTCGCCGCCCATCGTGCCTTTGCCGGTTGGTCACGCACCACACCGCAGCAACGTTCGAACCTGTTGCTGGACATCGCCAACGCCATCGAAAAAAACGCCGACCTGCTAGCCCGCCTCGAATCCATGAACTGCGGCAAGCCGTTGCACCTGGCCCGTCAGGATGACGTGAATGCCACGATCGACGTGTTCCGCTTCTTCGCCGGTGCCGTGCGCTGCCAGACCGGCCAGCTCAGCGGCGAATACCTGCCGGGCTACACCAGCATGGTGCGCCGCGATCCGATTGGGGTGGTGGCGTCGATTGCGCCGTGGAACTACCCGGTCATGATGGCCGCGTGGAAAATCGCCCCGGCCCTTGCCGCTGGCAACACGCTGGTGTTCAAGCCGTCGGAACACACGCCGCTGTCGATCCTGGCCCTGGCGCCAGCGCTGGCCGAGATCCTGCCACGGGGAGTGATCAACATCATTTGCGGTGGTGGCGAAGGCGTCGGCAGCCATTTGGTCAGCCATCCAAAGGTCCGCATGGTGTCGCTGACCGGCGATATCGTCACCGGGCAAAAAATCCTCCAGGCCGCCTCGAAAACGCTCAAACGAACCCACCTCGAACTCGGCGGCAAGGCCCCGGTGATCGTGTGCAACGATGCCGACATTCAGGCCGTGGTCGAAGGCGTGCGCACTTACGGCTATTACAACGCCGGCCAGGACTGCACCGCCGCTTGCCGCATTTACGCCCAGGCCGGGATTCATGACCGCTTGGTGGCCGAGCTCGGCGCGGCCGTCGCCAGCCTGCGCTTCGCCGGTAAACGCGACGCCGACAACGAAATCGGCCCGCTGATCAGCACCCGCCAGCGTGACCGCGTGGCCAGTTTTGTCGAGCGCGCCCTCGGCCAGCCGCACATCGAGCGGGTTACAGGTGCAGCCGTGCATTCCGGCGCCGGGTTCTATTACCAGCCAACCCTGCTGGCCGGCTGCAAGCAAAGTGACGAGATCGTCCAGCGCGAAGTGTTTGGTCCGGTGGTCACCGTGACCCGTTTCGATGAACTGGAACAAGCGGTGGACTGGGCCAACGATTCGGAATACGGCCTGGCCTCGTCGGTCTGGACCCAGAACCTCGACAAAGCCATGCAGGTCGCGGCGCGCCTGCAGTACGGCTGCACCTGGATCAACAGCCATTTCATGCTGGTCAGCGAAATGCCCCATGGTGGCCTGAAGCGTTCGGGCTACGGCAAAGACCTGTCCAGCGATTCGCTTCAGGACTACAGCGTGGTGCGACACATCATGGCCCGCCACGGCGAGCATCTCTGACTAAGCTGATAACAAGGCACCAACGGCCTGCTTCACCACGTTCAAGACACTGCCCCGACCATAATTAAAGAAGAGGGAATTCCCATGTTCGTGCACAAGACCGCACTGCTCTGTGCAATCACCACCGCGCTGCTGGCCAGTGCCAGCGTCCAGGCCGCCGAGCCGCTCAAAGCTGTCGGGGCGGGCGAGGGCCAACTGGATATTGTGGCCTGGCCTGGCTACATCGAACGTGGCGAGAGCGACAAGGCCTACGACTGGGTGACCGGTTTCGAGAAGGAAACCGGCTGCAAGGTCAACGTCAAGACCGCAGCCACTTCCGATGAAATGGTCAGTCTGATGGCCAAGGGCGGCTACGACCTGGTGACGGCGTCGGGCGACGCCTCCCTGCGCCTGATCGTCGGCAAGCGTGTGCAGCCGATCAACACCGCGTTGATCCCGAACTGGAAAAACCTCGACCCGCGCCTCAAGGATGGACCGTGGTACGTGGTCAACAAGCAAACCTATGGCACCCCGTATCAGTGGGGCCCGAACGTGTTGATGTACAACACCAACGTATTCAAGACTGCGCCCACCACCTGGGGCGTGCTGTTCAATGCGGAAAACCTGCCGGACGGCAAACCGAACAAGGGCCGCGTGCAGGCCTATGACGGCCCGATCTACATCGCCGACGCGGCGCTGTACCTGAAGTCCGCCAAGCCGGAACTGGGCATCAAGAACCCCTACGAACTGACCGAAGCCCAGTACAAGGCCGTGCTCGATCTGCTGCGCGCCCAGCAGCCGTTGATCCACCGCTACTGGCACGACACCACGGTACAGATGAGCGACTTCAAGAATGAAGGCGTGGTCGCCTCCGGCGCGTGGCCGTATCAGGTCAACGGCCTGATGAACGAGAAACAGCCAATCGCTTCGACCATTCCGAAAGAAGGCGCCACCGGTTGGGCTGACACCACCATGATGCACGCCGAGGCCAAGCACCCGAACTGCGCCTACAAGTGGATGGACTGGTCGCTGCAACCGAAAGTCCAGGGTGATGTTGCGGCGTGGTTCGGCTCGTTGCCGGCAGTTCCGGCAGCATGCACCGGTAGCGAACTGCTCGGCGCCGAGGGCTGCAAGACCAACGGTTTCGACAATTTCGACAAGATCGCCTTCTGGAAAACCCCGCAGGCTGAAGGCGGCAAGTTCGTGCCGTACAGCCGCTGGACCCAGGACTACATCGCAATCATGGGCGGTAGATAGTTTGTGAGATGACACCGTCCCTGTGGGAGCGGGCTTGCTCGCGAAAGCGGTGTATCAGCCGGCATCAATGCTGACTGTGATGGCCTCTTCGCGGGCAAGCCCGCTCCCACAGGGGCTCTCCACAGCCAGCACAGCGTATTCGATTCAGACTTTTCAGAAGTCCAGGCAGGGCCGCTGCGACGGCCTTCGCCTTTTTGGAGCACCGCGCCATGACACTTGCAGTCCAGTTCACCAACGTTTCCCGTCAATTCGGCGAAGTGAAAGCTGTTGACCGGGTTTCCATCGACATCCAGGACGGCGAGTTCTTCTCCATGCTGGGACCTTCCGGTTCGGGCAAAACCACCTGTTTGCGCCTGATCGCCGGTTTTGAACAACCGAGCGCAGGTTCCATCCGTATTCATGGTGTCGAAGCCGCCGGGCTGCCGCCCTACCAGCGTGACGT
The DNA here is from genome assembly GCF_034541995.1 of Pseudomonas sp. BIC9C. Classification (NCBI taxonomy): domain Bacteria; kingdom Pseudomonadati; phylum Pseudomonadota; class Gammaproteobacteria; order Pseudomonadales; family Pseudomonadaceae; genus Pseudomonas; species Pseudomonas sp. BIC9C. Next base: position 130,702 of record NZ_JAWDGM010000003.1, on the reverse strand, counting down.
GAACACCGTGTTCCAGGATTACGCGCTGTTCCCGCACATGAACGTTCGCGACAACGTCGCCTACGGACTGAAAGTCAAAGGCGTCGGCAAAGTCGAACGCCAGAAGCGCGCCGAAGAAGCCCTCGACATGGTCGCCCTCGGTGGCTACGGCGACCGCAAGCCTGTGCAACTGTCCGGCGGTCAGCGCCAGCGTGTGGCCCTGGCCCGCGCCCTGGTCAACCGCCCACGGGTGCTGCTGCTCGACGAACCCCTGGGTGCACTCGACCTGAAACTGCGTGAGCAAATGCAGGGCGAACTGAAAAAGCTGCAACGCCAGCTCGGCATCACTTTCATCTTCGTCACCCACGACCAGACCGAAGCGCTGTCGATGTCCGACCGTGTGGCGGTGTTCAACAAGGGGCGCATCGAACAGGTCGATAGCCCGCGCAACCTGTACATGAAACCGGCCACCACCTTCGTGGCGGAGTTCGTCGGCACTTCCAACGTGATTCGCGGCGACCTGGCCCGGCAGTTGAGCGGCAACCCGCAACCGTTCTCGATTCGCCCGGAACACGTGCGATTCGCCGACGGCCCGCTGGCCAGCCACGAGATTGAAGTCAGCGGTTTGCTACATGACATCCAGTACCAAGGCAGTGCAACCCGCTATGAGCTGAAACTGGAAAACGGCCAGACCCTGAACATCAGCAAGGCCAACAACCAGTGGCTGGACACCAGTGCACAGCACCAGACCGGACAACGCATCAGCGCACGCTGGGCACGCGAGGCAATGATTCCGTTGCACGATACCGTTGCAGGCGGGGTGTGAGATGAACACCGTGGCCATCCCTCAATCTGCGGCCAGCGGCTCACTGCTGCGCAGGTTTTCCAACCTGCTGTATCGCCGGCCGAATTTTTACCTGTCGTTACTGCTGGTACCGCCGCTGCTGTGGTTCGGCGCGATCTACCTGGGTTCATTGCTGGTTCTGCTGTGGCAAGGTTTCTACACCTTCGACGACTTCACCATGGCGGTCACCCCTGACCTGACCCTGGCTAACTTCACCGCGCTGTTCCAGCCGTCGAACTTCGACATCATCCTGCGCACCCTGGGCATGGCGATTGTCGTGTCGATTGCCAGCGCCATCGTCGCGTTCCCGATTGCCTACTACATGGCGCGCTACACCACGGGCAAGACCAAGGCGTTTTTCTACATTGCGGTGATGATGCCGATGTGGGCCAGTTACATCGTCAAGGCGTACGCCTGGACGCTGCTGCTGGCCAAGGGCGGCGTGGCGCAGTGGTTCGTGCAGCACCTGGGGCTGGAACCGCTCCTGCAATTGGTGATGGGCATTCCAGGCTTTGGCGGCAGCACCTTGTCGACCTCGCACCTGGGCCGCTTCATGGTGTTCGTCTACATCTGGCTGCCGTTCATGATCCTGCCGATCCAGGCCTCGCTGGAGCGTCTGCCGCCCTCGCTGCTGCAAGCCTCCGCCGACCTCGGTGCCAAGCCTGGCCAGACCTTCATGCAAGTGATTCTGCCGCTGTCGGTGCCGGGCATTGCCGCTGGCTCCATCTTCACCTTCTCGCTGACCCTGGGTGACTTCATCGTGCCGCAACTGGTCGGCCCGCCCGGCTACTTCGTCGGCAGCATGGTGTACGCCCAGCAAGGGGCCATCGGCAACATGCCAATGGCCGCCGCCTTCACCCTGGTGCCGATCGTGCTGATCGCCATCTACCTGTCCATCGTCAAACGACTGGGGGCCTTCGATGCACTCTGAGAAAGCTTCCATAGGCCTGCGCATCGCAGCCTGGGGCGGGTTGCTGTTCCTGCACTTCCCGATCCTGATCATCTTTCTGTACGCCTTCAACACCGAAGACGCGGCGTTCAGCTTTCCACCCAAGGGCTTCACCCTGAAGTGGTTCAGCGTGGCGTTCTCGCGGCCGGACGTGCTCGAAGCCATCAAGCTGTCGTTGCAGATCGCCTCGATTGCCACCCTGATCGCCATGATCCTCGGCACGCTGGCCTCGGCCGCACTGTACCGCCGGGACTTCTTCGGCAAGCAGGGCATCTCGCTGATGCTGATCCTGCCGATCGCCTTGCCGGGGATCATCACCGGGATCGCGTTGCTGGCGACGTTCAAGACGCTGGGAATCGAACCGGGGATGTTTACCATCATCGTCGGTCACGCGACCTTCTGTGTGGTGATCGTCTACAACAACGTCATCGCCCGCTTGCGCCGTACCTCCCACAGCCTGATCGAAGCCTCGATGGACCTCGGCGCCGACGGCTGGCAGACCTTCCGCTACATCATCCTGCCGAACCTCGGCTCGGCGTTGCTGGCCGGCGGCATGCTCGCGTTTGCGCTGTCGTTCGACGAAATCATCGTCACCACCTTCACCGCCGGACATGAACGCACCCTGCCGCTGTGGCTGCTCAACCAGCTCAGCCGCCCACGGGACGTGCCGGTGACCAACGTCGTGGCGATGCTGGTGATGCTGGTGACCATGCTGCCGATCCTCGGCGCCTATTACCTGACCCGTGGCGGCGAGAGCGTTGCGGGGAGTGGCGGGAAATAAATCAGGAACAGACAACCACATCCCCTGTGGGAGCGGGCTTGCCCGCGATGACTGACTGACATTTAACACATGTGTCGACTGTAAGGCCGCTATCGCGGGCAAGCCCGCTCCCACAGGGGCCGGTTTCAAAACAAGATCTGCTTTGAAGAGGACAAATGCCATGCAAACCAAGCTCTTGATCAACGGCCAACTGCTCGACGGCGAAGGCCCCGCCCAACCTGTGTTCAACCCGGCGCTGGGTCGTGTGCTGGTGGAAATCAACGAAGCCAGCGAAGCCCAGGTCGATACCGCCGTACGCGCCGCCGACGCCGCGTTCGACAGCTGGTCGCAGACCACGCCGAAAGAGCGTTCGCTGCTGTTGCTCAAGCTCGCCGATGCCATCGAAGCCCATGGCGAAGAGCTGGCCAAACTGGAGTCGGACAACTGCGGCAAGCCTTACAGCGCTGCGCTGAACGACGAGATCCCGGCAATTGCCGACGTGTTCCGTTTCTTCGCCGGCGCCAGCCGCTGCATGAGCGGTTCGGCCGGTGGCGAGTACCTGCCGGGGCACACCTCGATGATCCGCCGCGATCCGGTGGGCGTGATCGCCTCCATCGCGCCGTGGAACTACCCATTGATGATGGTCGCCTGGAAAATCGCCCCGGCCCTGGCCGCCGGTAACACCGTGGTGCTCAAACCGTCGGAACAGACTCCCCTGACGGCCCTGCGCCTGGCCGAACTGGCGTCGGATATCTTCCCGGCCGGCGTACTCAACCTGGTGTTCGGCCGTGGTCCTACCGTCGGCAACCCATTAGTCACTCACCCGAAAGTGCGCATGGTGTCGCTGACCGGTTCGATTGCCACCGGTTCGAACATCATTTCCAGCACCGCCGACACCGTCAAACGCATGCACATGGAGCTGGGCGGCAAAGCCCCGGTGATCATCTTCGACGACGCCGACATCGATGCCGCCGTCGAGGGCATCCGCACCTTCGGCTTCTACAATGCAGGGCAGGACTGCACCGCTGCCTGCCGCATCTATGCCCAGGAAGGCATCTACGAGAAGTTCGTCGAGAAACTAGGCGCCGCCGTCAGCAGCATCAAGTACGGCTTGCAGGATGATCCGTCGACCGAACTCGGCCCGTTGATCACCGCGCAACATCGTGACCGTGTCGCCAGTTTCGTCGAACGCGCCGTGGCCCAGCCGCACATTCGTCTGATTACCGGAGGTAAAGCGGTGGAAGGCGATGGCTTCTTCTTCGAACCCACCGTGCTGGCCGATGCGCAGCAGGATGACGAAATCGTCCGTCGCGAAGTGTTCGGGCCAGTGGTGTCGGTCACCAAATTCACCGATGAAGCACAGGTGCTGGGCTGGGCCAACGATTCGGACTACGGCCTGGCCTCTTCCATATGGACCGCCGATGTCGGCCGCGCCCATCGCCTGTCGGCCCGTTTGCATTACGGCTGCACCTGGGTCAACACGCACTTCATGCTGGTCAGCGAAATGCCTCACGGCGGTCAGAAGCTGTCCGGTTATGGCAAGGACATGTCCATGTACGGACTGGAGGACTACAGCGTCGTACGCCATGTGATGTTCAAGCACTAGCAGGAGCAAGCTTGCTCGCGATGGAGGTCAACGATGACGCGGGAAACCTGACGCCCCGCGGTGCTCTCAGGCCCCTCGCGAGCAGGCTCGCCCCTACAGGACCGTGCCCTGCTTCACCTCGGTTTCAAGGCAGAAACCGGCAATACGCACCACCAGGCTCCACCCCAAAGAAGTCAAAACAATAACCACCGATCCGGGCGGTGCCCTCAAGGCCCCGTCACGGTTTCGGACATCCGAAATCTGCCGATTTTCCGGAGCAAATACACATGAGTGCATCACCCGATCTCTCAGCAGCCGTTGCCGACAGCGATGCCGAGCAGCTACGCAAACTGGGCTATACCTCCAACTTCAATCGCAGCATGAGCCTGTGGGAAAACTTCGCCCTGGGCTTCACCTACCTGTCCCCGGTCGTCGGGGTTTATACCCTGTTCGGCCTGTGCCTGGCCGCGGGCGGGCCACCGATGTTCTGGGCTTACTTGCTGGTCGGTTGCGGCCAGTTGCTGGTGTGCCTGATCTTCGGCGAAGTGGTTTCGCAGTTCCCGATTTCCGGCGGCGTGTACCCATGGGCCCGCCGCCTGGTGGGCAAGCGCTGGGCGTGGATGGTTGGCTGGATCTACTCCATCGCCCTGTGCGTCACCATCGCGGCGGTTGCCGTGGGTGCCGGTCCGTACCTCGCCGCCATGATGGGCTTTGAACCGAGCAACAACACCAACATCATCATCGCCCTGTTCCTGACACTGTTCGCCACCCTGGTCAACCTCAGCGGCACCAAGGCGCTGGCGCGGATCGCCATGTTCGGCTTCCTGTGTGAACTGGTCGGTGCCGTGATCGTGGGCGTTTACCTGCTGATTTTCGAGCGTCATCAACCGATCAGCGTGCTGTTCAACACCTTCGACATCAGCGTCGACGGCTCGTACCTGCCGGCGTTCCTCACCGCTTCGCTGGCGGGGATGTTCCTGTACTACGGCTTCGAGGCCTGCGGCGATGTGGCCGAAGAAACCCCGAACCCGAGCAAGCAGATCCCGGTGGCCATGCGCATGACCATCTACATCGGTGGTATCGCGGCAATGTTCGCCTGCCTGGCGCTGATCCTGGCCGTGCCGGACATGCAAGCAGTGATCAACGGCACCGACAAGGACCCGGTCACCACCATCCTCAACAACGCTTTTGGCCCCGTCGGTTCGAAAGTGGTGATGGGTGTGGTGATGATTTCCTTCATCTCCTGCGTGATCAGCCTGCAAGCAGCGGCCAGCCGTCTGCTGTATTCCTACGCCCGTGATGAAATGGTCATCGGCAGCCGACTGCTGAAGAAGATTTCCCCTACGACTCAGGTTCCAGTTGCCGCGCTGTTCGTGTCCGGCGTCCTGCCGGCACTGATCATCATCCTCGGCTTCTTCCTGCAAGACGCGGTGGCCACCATCGTCAGTTTCGCGGCCATCGGCATCTACCTGGCGTTCCAGATGATCGTGCTCGCGGCCCTGTACGCCCGCATGAAAGGCTGGAAACCGAGCGGCAAATTCAGCCTCGGTGCCTGGGGCTGGGCAGTGAACATCGGCGCGCTGGTCTACGGTGTCGGAGCCATCATCAACATGGCCTGGCCACGTACGCCGGATGCCGCGTGGTACATCAACTACGCGATGGTGCTCAGTACCGCCATTGTGATTGGTCTGGGGCTGCTCTACATGTGGATCGCCAAGCCGTATGACCACGGCACGGCGCCTGCGGGGGATGCGTGGAAGGTCAGTCGCTGACCGCGTTTGCCCCGGTACTGAAGAGTGCCGGGGCAATCAGGGCAATCCAATCATTTCGCAACATTTTCCTCCCGTCTCGCGCCAGTATCTCCAGCTAGAGTTTCGTCACGAATGCACGCTGCATCGGTTGACGAATCTGACGGGAAAGCCTAGGGTGTTTACGTCGTATACGGCGTATACACTTTAGGAGAGCCATCATGGCCTCACCCGTTTTGTCTTTTCGCGTCGAAGAACAATTGGCACAGCAGCTGGATTTACTGGCTGCGGCGACCGACAGAGATCGTCAGTACCATCTCAAGCGTGCATTGGTTCGATATGTGGAAGCCGAGTCCTGGCATCTGCAAGCCATCAGTGAAGGCATCGCCGATGCCGACGCGGGGAAACTCACCGATCTGGATGCCGTGAAGGCTAAGTGGGCAAAACGTGCCGAGCGTAGTACTGACCGAAAAAGCCGATAGCGATCTCGATACCATCCACGAACACTACCGAAAGGTCGTTGGCGCACAAGCCGCTCTCGAAATCATTTCCACGATCTTGCAATCCTTTGAACGATTGGAACAGTTTCCCGGCTCGGGCAGACCTTCAGGCATGCCCGATGTCCGAGAGTTGGTGCTTGGCCGTTATCCCTTTATCGCCCCTTACCGATTTTCCCAAGGCCAGGTACAAATTCTGCGCTTACTGCATCAGCGATCCGAGCGTTCTCAGGACTGGTAGATGAGGACATCCAGTCATGGCGGGTGCTCCATTGTTCAAAACCTCGAAACACACCTCATTGCGTCCACCAGATACCTCATCGCCCTCCCCCTTTTCAGCAGCTGCATCGTGCCGACTGAAGCGCATCGGCCTTTCGGGCATAGACTGGTCATGCACACAGAATAGAAATAATCCGGACGCTGAAAAGCGGCTTTCAGAGCAATTAGTCGAAAAAAGCAGAAATACCCTCTGAATCAGAAACCCCTGTCGGAATTGTTTCCCGACATGTCTTGTTTCATTGCCGGGCCAGCGCATTGCCATCAATCAATTCTGCTCTGCAATCGAACGGTTTAAGCTATCCGGCATCTGTTTCAAAGTCCGTTGCGTTTGGCCGAAGGCATGTCCGAACCGATATTTCTGATCCAGCACGTGCCAGGAACGGCGCGGGATTGTTCACGACAGGTTGTATTTATGCACCGCAGGAACTTGCTCAAAGCCTCCATGGCCATTGCGGCCTATACCGGCTTGTCCGCCACGGGCCTGCTGGCCGCCCAGGCTTGGGCCGCCAACGCCGGCACCGCTGATGGCGAGGCCACCGCGTTCGACTTCGAAGCGCTGAAAGTCCAGGCCAGACAGCTCGCCAGCAATCGCTACCAGGACACCAAGCAACAGTTGCCGCCGACCCTGGCGACCATGACGCCGCAGAACTTCAATGCGATCCGCTACGACGCCAACCACTCCTTGTGGAATGACCTGAACGGTCAGCTGGATGTGCAGTTTTTCCATGTTGGCATGGGGTTCAAGCAACCGGTGCGCATGTACAGCGTCGACCCCAGGACTCGCCAGGCGCGTGAAGTGCATTTCCGCCCATCACTGTTCAACTATGAAAACACCACGGTCGACACCGCACAGCTCAAGGGCGACCTGGGTTTTTCCGGCTTCAAGTTGTTCAAGGCCCCGGAACTGGACAAGCACGATGTCGTGTCTTTCCTTGGCGCCAGTTACTTCCGTGCAGTGGACGCCACCGGCCAGTACGGCTTGTCGGCCCGCGGCCTGGCCATCGATACCTACGCCAAAAAACGTGAAGAATTCCCCGATTTCACCAAGTTCTGGTTCGAGACGCCGGACAAGGACAGCACCCGCTTCGTGGTCTATGCCCTGCTCGACTCGCCGAGCGCCACCGGTGCCTACCGCTTCGATATCGACTGCCAGGCCGAGCGCGTGGTGATGGAGGTCGACGCCCACATCAACGCCCGCACCGCCATCGACCAATTGGGCATCGCGCCGATGACCAGCATGTTCAGCTGCGGTACCCACGAACGCCGGATGTGCGACACCATTCACCCGCAAATCCACGACTCCGATCGCCTGGCCATGTGGCGTGGCAACGGCGAGTGGATCTGCCGCCCGCTGAATAACCCGGCGACCCTGCAATTCAATGCTTTCGCCGACAAGGACCCGAAAGGTTTCGGCCTGGTACAGACCGACCACGAGTTCGCCAGCTATCAGGACACCGTCGACTGGTACAGCCGCCGCCCGAGCCTGTGGGTCGAACCGACCACCGCATGGGGCGAAGGCTCGGTCGACCTGCTGGAAATTCCCACCACCGGCGAAACCATGGACAACATCGTCGCCTTCTGGACCCCGAAGAAACCGGTGGCCGCCGGCGATTCGCTGAACTATGGCTACAAGCTCTACTGGAGCGCGCTGCCACCGGTCGGCACGCCGCTGGCGCGGGTCCACGCCACCCGTTCCGGGATGGGCGGCTTCACCGAAGGCTGGGCGCCGGGCGAGCATTACCCGCCAGTCTGGGCCCGTCGTTTCGCCGTGGACTTCACCGGCGGTGGTCTGGACCGCTTGCCAGAGGGCGCGGGCATCGAGCCGGTGGTTACTTGCTCGAACGGCGAGGTCAAGGATTTCAGCGTACTCAAGCTGGAGGACATCAAGGGCTACCGCATCCTGTTTGACTGGTACCCGACCAATGACAGCGTGGAGCCTGTCGAGCTGCGCCTGTTCATCCGCACCAACGACCGCACGCTGAGTGAGACCTGGTTGTACCAGTACTTCCCGCCCGCCCCGGACAAGCGCAAATACCCCTGATCGCCGGGCTGCGCCCAACCTGCATTCGGTTTTCCGAACGCGACCTGACGGTCGGTTCGGTTAACCGGATCACCTCACTGAAATTTCAGCGCATAAAATATTTAATTTCCTTATAAATCAATACTTTGACTAATTCAGACTGGTCTGGCACGAGTCATGCTCTACACTTCTTCGACGAATGTCCTTTGCGCCCACTCATCGTAGCGCTCAGGTGTTTTGCAGCACAAAAGGGCCGATGAACTGGCTCCATAAAAAAAACAATGTCGAGGAAAATTTGATGCGCATCGTTCCCCACATCCTGGGCGCAGCCATTGCTGCCGCTCTGATCAGCACGCCAGTTTTCGCCGCCGAACTGACCGGCACCCTGAAGAAGATCAAAGAGTCCGGTGTCATCACCCTGGGCCATCGCGACGCTTCCATTCCGTTCTCCTACATCGCGGACGCTTCCGGCAAACCGGTCGGCTACTCCCACGACATTCAGCTGAAAGTCGTTGAAGCGCTGAAAAAAGATCTCGACATGCCGAATCTCCAGGTCAAATACAACCTGGTGACCTCGCAAACCCGCATCCCGCTGGTGCAGAACGGCACCGTGGACCTTGAGTGCGGTTCCACCACCAACAACGTCGAGCGTCAGCAGCAAGTTGACTTCTCCGTCGGCATCTTCGAAATCGGTACTCGCCTGTTGTCCAAGAAGGACTCGGCCTACAAGGATTTCGATGACCTGAAGGGCAAGAACGTCGTGACCACCGCCGGTACCACGTCCGAGCGCATCCTCAAGTCGATGAACGCCGACAAGCAGATGGGCATGAACGTCATCTCCGCCAAAGACCACGGCGAGTCCTTCCAGATGCTGGAATCGGGTCGTGCCGTTGCGTTCATGATGGACGACGCACTGCTGGCGGGTGAAGCCGCCAAGGCCAAGAAGGCCGATGACTGGGCCGTGACCGGCACTCCACAGTCCTTCGAAATCTACGGCTGCATGGTGCGCAAAGGCGATGAGCCATTCAAAAAGGCTGTGGATGACGCCATCAAGGCCACCTACGCGTCGGGCGAGATCAACAAGATCTACGAAAAATGGTTCATGCAGCCAATCCCGCCAAAAGGCCTGAACCTGAACTTCCCGATGAGCGACGAACTCAAGGCCCTGATCGCCAATCCCACCGATAAAGCGGCTGACGACAAGAAATCCTGATTTCTGACTAACCTTATCTCCTGACAGGGCCCAGCCCTTTCAGGAGATTGCATTCCCTGCTGGCATTTTCTGGAAGCACTCGAACCGGTGGCTGTCGAGCCGTTCGCGTGTGCCCGATCTTCAAGATCGGGCGGGAACGGAGCTTCCCCCAAACGGGCATTTGTACATCGATCGAATCCGAGGGGAGACCCTAATGAATTACAACTGGGACTGGGGCGTGTTCTTCAAGTCCACCGGCGTGGGCAGCGAGACCTATCTCGACTGGTTCATTTCCGGCCTGGGCTGGACCATCGCCATCGCCGTCATGGCGTGGATCATCGCCCTGACACTGGGCTCGATTCTGGGCGTCATGCGCACGGTGCCGAACCGCATCGTATCGGGCATCGCCACCTGCTACGTCGAACTCTTCCGTAACGTACCGCTGCTGGTTCAGCTGTTCATCTGGTACTTCCTGGTACCCGACCTGCTGCCTGAAAACCTGCAGGAATGGTTCAAGCAGGACCTGAACCCGACGACTTCGGCCTTCATCAGCGTCGTCGTGTGCCTGGGCCTGTTCACCACCGCCCGGGTTTGCGAACAGGTACGCACCGGTATCCAGGCGCTGCCCAAAGGCCAGGAGTCCGCGGCCCGCGCCATGGGCTTCAAGCTGCCGCAGATCTACTGGAACGTGCTGCTGCCCCAGGCCTACCGGATCATCATTCCGCCGCTCACCTCGGAATTCCTGAACGTCTTCAAGAACTCCTCCGTGGCTTCGCTGATCGGCCTGATGGAACTGCTCGCGCAGACCAAGCAGACCGCCGAGTTCTCCGCGAACCTGTTCGAAGCCTTTACCCTGGCAACGCTGATCTACTTCACCCTGAACATGAGCCTGATGTTGCTGATGCGCCTGGTCGAGAAGAAAGTTGCCGTACCGGGCCTGATCTCCGTAGGGGGTAAATGATGGAATTCGACTTCTCGGGCATCATCCCGTCCCTGCCGGGCCTTTGGAACGGCATGATCATGACCCTCAAGCTGATGGCCATGGGCGTGGTCGGCGGCATCATCCTCGGCACGATCCTGGCGCTGATGCGCCTGTCCCACAACAAACTGCTGTCGAACATCGCCGGCGCCTACGTCAACTACTTCCGTTCGATCCCGTTGCTGCTGGTCATCACCTGGTTCTACCTGGCGGTGCCCTTCGTGCTGCGCTGGATCACCGGCGAAGACACCCCGATCGGTGCGTTCGCCTCGTGCATCGTGGCGTTCATGATGTTCGAAGCGGCGTACTTCTGCGAAATCGTCCGCGCCGGCGTGCAGTCGATTCCCAAGGGCCAGATGGGCGCTGCCCAGGCACTGGGCATGACTTACGGCCAGATGATGCGCCTGATCATCCTGCCCCAGGCGTTTCGCAAGATGACTCCGCTGTTGTTGCAACAGAGCATCATCCTGTTCCAGGACACCTCGCTGGTCTACGCCGTCGGCCTGGTGGACTTCCTCAATGCTTCGCGCGCCAGTGGCGACATCATTGGCCGCTCCAATGAGTTCCTGGTTTTCGCCGGTCTCGTGTACTTCATCATCAGCTTTGCCGCCTCGCAGCTGGTCAAGCGTCTGCAAAAAAGGTTCGCCGTATGATCTCTATCAAAAGCATCAACAAGTGGTATGGGGACTTCCAGGTACTGACTGATTGCAGCACCGATGTCAAAAAAGGCGAAGTGATCGTGGTGTGCGGGCCATCCGGTTCCGGCAAATCGACCCTGATCAAGTGCGTCAACGCACTGGAACCGTTCCAGAAAGGCGACATCGTGGTCGACGGCACCTCCATCGCCGACCCGAAGACCAACCTGCCGAAACTGCGTTCGCGCGTGGGCATGGTGTTCCAGCACTTCGAACTGTTCCCGCACCTGACCATCACCGAAAACCTGACCATCGCGCAGATCAAGGTGCTGGGCCGCAGCAAGGAAGAAGCCACCAAGAAAGGCCTGCAACTGCTCGAACGTGTCGGCCTATCGGCCCATGCGCACAAGCATCCTGGCCAACTGTCCGGTGGTCAGCAACAGCGTGTGGCAATTGCCCGTGCGCTGGCGATGGACCCGATCGTCATGCTGTTCGACGAACCGACCTCGGCGCTGGACCCGGAAATGGTCAACGAAGTGCTCGACGTGATGGTGCAACTGGCCCACGAAGGCATGACCATGATGTGCGTGACCCACGAAATGGGCTTCGCCCGTAAAGTGGCCGACCGCGTGATCTTCATGGACGCCGGCAAAATCATCGAAGACTGCCCGAAAGAGGAGTTCTTCGGCGACATCAACGCCCGTGCGGAGCGTACGCAGCACTTCCTCAACAAGATTCTGCAGCACTAAAAGCTGTACGCCTCCTCCCCTGTAGGAGCGAGCTTGCTCGCGATGAACTCAAAGACACCGCGTACATTCAGAATGAACGCGTCATCGTTGACGACCATCGCGAGCAAGCTCGCTCCTACAGAGAGGCGGGCAGCGCTGGTTGACCCAAGGCAACTGTGATGAAATGCGACCCCAATCTTTATCGCGCAGCGTCGCCATCACTCGCCGTGAAACCCCGTCTGGTTCGTCATCTGTTCCTGCCGCCACTGATCATCGCAATGATGATCGGCCTGGGCTATATCGGCTTCTGGATCAGTGAGCACTACGGCATCCGCAGCCTCGGCGAAAGCGGCCAGCGCCAGCTGGAACTGCACGCCCGTGCCGTTGAAAGCGAAATCAGCAAATACACCTACCTGCCCAGCCTGCTGGAGCTCGAAACCAGCGTTTCGCAGTTGCTGGCCGACCCGACCCCGGAACACCGGCAAACGGTCAACGATTACCTCGAAGGCCTGAACCGGCGCAGCCGCAGTCGGGCCATCTACGTGATGGACACCACCGGCCGCGTCATGGCCACCAGCAACTGGCGCGATTTCGACAGTTACCTGGGTGAAGACCTGTCCTTTCGCGCCTATTTCCAGAACGCCGTGCGCGGTCAGCCAGGGCGTTTCTACGGCATCGGCAGTACCAACGGCGAACCCGGTTACTACCTGGCCCATGGCCTGGAAGAACACGGCAAGATCATCGGTGTCGCGGTAGTCAAGGTACGGCTGGAAGCCATGGAAGAACGCTGGCAGCGGGCGCGCCTGGAAGCCTTCGTCAGCGACGAGAACGGCATCATCATTCTGTCCAGCGATCCGGCTCGACGCTTGAAATCGGTGGTGCCGCTGAGCGAAGAAACCAAGGAAAAACTCGCCCGCAGCCTTCAGTACTACTGGTTCCCGCTCAACGAACTGCAACCGCTGGCCCGGGAAACCCTGTCCGAAGGCGTGGAAAAACTGACCTTCCCGGCCAACAGCGAACTGGCTTCCGACGAAGAAAACATCAGCTATCTGGCGCAAACCCGCAATTTGAGCGATACCCCGTGGAACTTCACCCTGCTCACGCCGCTCCAGGACTTGCGCCGCGAAGCGATCAACCAGGGGATTCTGGTGGCTGTGGCATTTGCCCTTCTGGCATTCCTGCTGATCGCCTGGAACGAGCGGCGCAAGGTGATCGCCACCCGCCTCGCGGCCCGGGAAGCCTTGCAGGAAGCCAATAATCAGCTGGAACGTCGGATTACCGAACGCACCACCGACCTGCGCGCCAGCAACGAACGGCTCAAGGGGCAGATCAGAGAGCGCCGGCTCGCCGAAGAGACTTTGCGCCGCGCCCAGGATGAACTGGTACAGGCCGGAAAACTCGCGGCCATCGGCCAGATGTCCACCAGCATCGCCCACGAACTGAACCAGCCGCTGGCGGCGCTGCGCACCCTGTCCGGCAATACCGTGCGTTTCCTCGAACGCGGCCAGCTCGACGTGGCCAGCACCAACCTCAAGACCATCAACGAACTGATCGACCGCATGGGCCGGATCACCGCCAGCCTGCGCTCGTTTGCCCGGCGTGGGGACGACAAGGGCCAGGCCTGCCTCGGCAAAGCGGTGGACGCGGCCTTGCAATTGCACGGCGGCCGGGTGGAAAACATCCAGCTGCAATTGCATCGCGACTTCAGCAATGCGCAGGTGCAAATCGACCAGACCCGCCTGGAGCAGATTCTGGTCAACCTTATCGGCAACGCCCTGGATGCGATGCAAGCGCAGCCGCTGCCGGAGTTGTGGCTCGAAGGCGATGTGTCCGAAGGCAAGTACCGGTTGCGCGTGCGTGACAACGGCCATGGCATCGACGCCGAAGCGCGCAAGCACCTGTTCGAACCCTTCTTCACCACCAAACCCGGCGAACAGGGCCTGGGCCTTGGCCTGACCCTTTCCGCCAGCCTGGCCGCCGCCACCGGCGGTCACCTGGGTGTCGAGCACCCGTCCAGCGGTGGCACCGCATTCGTCCTCAGTTTACCGTTGGTAAGCCCCACTCCCGCCGAGCCAATATGAACAACGACCTAAGTGTATTGATCGTCGAAGACGACCCCCATGTGCTGCTCGGCTGCCAACAGGCGCTGACCCTGGAAGACATTCCCTGCATTGGCGTGGGCAGCGCCGAAGAAGCCCTGGAACGGGTCGGCGACAACTTCGCCGGCATCGTCGTCAGTGACATTCGCCTGCCGGGCATCGATGGCCTGGAACTGCTGACCCGGCTCAAGGCCCGCGACCGCAGCCTGCCGGTGGTGCTGATCACCGGGCACGGCGACATATCCATGGCCGTCGGCGCGATGCAGAAAGGCGCCTACGACTTCATGGAAAAGCCGTTCTCCCCCGAGCGCCTGGTGGACGTCGCCCGCCGCGCCCTGGAGCAACGCAGCCTGGCGCGGGAGGTGTCGTCGCTGCGTCGGCAACTGGCCGAGCGCGACTCCCTGGAAGGGCGGATCATCGGACGCTCGCCGGCCATGCAGAACCTGCGGGAACTGATCGCCAACGTCGCCGATACCTCGGCCAACGTGCTGATCGAAGGCGAGACCGGCACCGGCAAGGAATTGGTCGCGCGCTGCCTGCATGATTTCAGTCGGCGGCACACCAGGCAGTTCGTCGCCTTGAACTGCGGCGGCCTGCCGGAGAACCTCTTCGAAAGCGAAATCTTCGGCCACGAAGCCAACGCCTTTACCGGCGCGGGTAAACGGCGGATCGGCAAGATCGAACACGCCGACGGCGGCACGCTGTTCCTCGACGAAGTGGAAAGCATGCCCCTGCCCTTGCAGATCAAGCTACTGCGGGTGTTGCAGGAACGCACCCTCGAACGCCTCGGTTCGAACCAGAGCGTGGCGGTGGATTGCCGCGTCATCGCGGCGACCAAATCCGACCTCGTCGAGTCGAGCAAGGCCGGCGAATTCCGCAGCGACCTGTATTACCGACTCAACGTGGTGACTCTGGAACTGCCGCCGCTGCGCGAGCGCCGCGAGGACATCCTGCAACTGTTCGAACACTTTTTGCAGCAGTCGTCCCTGCGCTTCGATCGCATCGCGCCGGAACTGGACAACCAGACCGTTTCGAACCTGATGAGCCACGACTGGCCGGGCAACGTGCGTGAACTGCGCAACGTTGCCGAGCGCTTTGCCCTGGGCTTGCCGGCGTTCAAGAAAACCGGTGCCGGTGGCGGCAATCAGGGCCTGGCCTTTGCCGAAGCAGTGGAAGCGTTCGAGCGCAACCTGCTCAGCGATGCCTTGCAACGCAGCGGCGGCAACCTGACCCAGGCCAGCCAGGAACTGGGCATGGCCAAGACCACGCTGTTCGACAAAGTGAAAAAGTACGGCCTGAGCCATTAGGGTCTTGCTCAAAGCGACCTGGGCCTGTGGGAGCGAGGGTTAGAGGAGGTTGCGATCGGCCACCGGTTCGATCTGCGCCCAGTGCGAAGTGTCTTCACGATGAGCCCGCAAGTACGGCAACACCGCCGCCAACAACGGCGCCTTGAACGCCTCCTGAAAGCGATGGGCCAGGCCCGGAATCAGGATCAACTGACTGCCACGCAGATGCGCCGCCAGATGCACCCCGTGCATCACCGGCAGCAGCGGGTCGGCCGTGCCATGCACCACCAGCGCCGGCACCCGCAACTGATTGAGCAGCGCCACCCGGCTCGGCTCGGCGAGAATGGCCATGATCTGGCGTTTCACGCCTTCGGGATTGAATGCCCGGTCGTAGGAAAGCGCTGCCTGGTGCAGCAGCGCCTGACGATCGTCGCTGACCATCGGGCTGCCCAATGCCGCCAGCAGGTCGGCCTGTTGCTCCAGGGCCACTTCGCGGTTCGGTGCGCCGCGCCGGGCAAGCAGTTGCACCAGCGCCGCACTCGGTGCCGGCAAGCCTTCGGCGCCGGAGGTGGTCATGATCAGGGTCAGGCTCTCGACCCGTTGCGGCGCCATGGCCGCCATGTGCTGGGCGATCATTCCACCCATGCTCGCGCCGAGCACATGAAATTGCTCGATGTGCAAGGCGTCCATCAAGCCCAGGCCATCGTCGGCCATATCGGTCAGCGAGTACGGTGACGACACCGGCAATCCGAGTTTGTAGCGCAGCACTTCGAACGTCAGGTTGGCCTCACCCGGTGGCTGTCGCCAGGTCGACAGGCCGACGTCGCGATTGTCATAGCGAATCACCCGAAAACCTTGTTGGCACAGGGCAACCACCACTTCGTCCGGCCAGTGAATCAATTGCCCGCCGAGGCCCATCACCAACAGCAAAGCCGGATCCGACGCACGGCCGACGCTCTGGTACGCCAGGCTTACCTGGGTCAGATCCACCCGTTCGGTCGGAACGT
This sequence comes from Pseudomonas sp. BIC9C, assembly GCF_034541995.1. Lineage (NCBI taxonomy): Bacteria > Pseudomonadati > Pseudomonadota > Gammaproteobacteria > Pseudomonadales > Pseudomonadaceae > Pseudomonas > Pseudomonas sp. BIC9C. The sequence continues at coordinate 114,115 of NZ_JAWDGM010000003.1, read as the reverse complement.
TGACGTCACAACGCGAAGCCGCCAGGGACGGCAGGCCGAACACCAGCGCGGTCAAAAATACGATTCGTGAAAAAAATGCAGCACCCATGGAAAAACACCAAAACGCAGAACCCCAGTAGAGCGCGAGTCTGATGAAGTTTGTTCAAGCGCGCTGCCACAGTTCCATGACAGTTTGATGAAGAGCGCCAGGCGGTCAAATGCGCGCCTTTAAAAAACGGGTGTTGTGATCGACAGACACCAAAACATGAGACAAACTCAACACTTTCGAATTTTTCACAAGTTTTCCTCATGGAGCCACCCGGTGCTTGAAATCCGTCACCTCAAGACCCTGCACGCCTTGCGCGAAGCCGACAGCCTGGTGGATGCGGCCGACCGCCTGCACCTGACCCAGTCGGCGCTGTCTCACCAGTTCAAGGAGCTGGAAGAGCGCATGGGCATGCCGCTGTTTGTGCGCAAGACCAAACCGGTGCGTTTCACCAGCGCCGGTTTGCGCCTGCTGCAACTGGCTGACGCCACCCTGCCGCTGCTACGCGCCGCCGAGCGCGACATCAGTCGTCTGGCCGGTGGCACCGCCGGGCGCCTGCACATGGCCATCGAATGCCACAGTTGCTTCCAGTGGCTGATGCCGACCATCGACCAGTTCCGTGATGCCTGGCCGGAAGTCGAACTGGACCTGGCTTCGGGTTTCTCCTTTGCGCCGCTGCCGGCGTTGGCCCGTGGCGACCTGGACCTGGTGGTGACCTCCGACCCGGTGGATCTTGTCGGGATCACCTATGTACCGCTGTTCACCTATGAAGCGATGCTGGCGGTGGCCAACCAGCACCGCCTGGCCAGCAAGGCCTTTATCGTCCCCGAAGACCTGCTGCCGGAAACCCTGATTACCTACCCGGTGGAGCGGGACCGGCTGGACATCTTCACCCGCTTCCTCGAACCCGCCGACATCGAACCGGCCCAGGTGCGCACCTCGGAACTGACGGTGATGATGATGCAGTTGGTGGCCAGCGGTCGCGGCGTGTGTGGCATGCCCCATTGGGCACTGCACGAGTACAGCTCACGGGGTTATGTGAAGGCCAAGCGATTAGGCGAAAAGGGCTTGTTTGCGACGCTGTATGCGGCGATCCGGGCCGACATGCTGGATGCGCCGTACATGCGCGACTTTTTGCTGACGGCCAAGGACACGTCGTTTTCGACGCTGGACGGGGTTAGTGCGGTTCGCTAGAACACCCCCCCCTGTAGGAGCGAGCATGCTCGCGATGGTCATCAACGATAACGCTGGAAGCCTGACACCCCGTGTCGCTCTCAGGTTTATCGCGAGCGAGCTCGCTCCTACAGGGGATTGCGGTGGTTTTAAAGCTCGCGCCACATGTGGATCTTGTCGAAGTAATCCTCGCCCACCCGCACGGCCATCGGCTCCAGGCCGAACTGGATGAAACCGCAGCGCTGGTACAGTTTGAATGCGGCATCGTTGCCGGCGGTGACGGTCAATTTGATCAATCGCAGTTCCTGATGGGAGCGCGCCTCGGCCAGAACAGCCTGCACCAAATGAAAACCGAGTCCACGCTGGCGCACGTTGGCGGACACGTACATGCCGAACAGCGTCGCCTTGTGCCGGACCTTTTCCCGAGGTTCGAGCGCCAGCCCGACAATGCCCGCCAGCTTGCCCTCCTCAAATGCGCCAAGAACCACGTCCAGCTTTCCGGTCAGACGCGACTCCCACCAACCCAGAGGCATCGCCGCCCGCTCGCGCACACTCGAGGTGAAGGCCTGCGGATGCAGCTCGTAGGCTTCGAGCATCAGCGCCCGATAGTCCAGGGCATGGCTGGCATCCAGTCGCTCGATCCACATGCTCAGGCCATCCGTTTTTGCTCGAGCATCAGTCGCAGTGCCAGCCCCGATAATACGAAGCCCATGAAATAGCGCTGCATCGCCAGCCAGGTCGGATTATTGACGAACCACGAAGCGATGCCTGCGGCAAACATGGCGATCATCAGGTTGACGCAAAAACTGACGCTGATCTGGGTCAGGCCGAGGAGGATGCTCTGGCTGAACACCGAGCCGTGTTCCGGCGTGATGAACTGCGGAAACACCGACAGATAGAACACCGCGATTTTCGGGTTCAGGGCACTGGTCAGAAAGCCCATGGTGATCAGTTTGCGTGACGAGTCCGGGGGCAACTGCTGCGCCTCGAACGGCGAGCGCGCACCGGGTTTGACTGCTTGCCAGGCCAGCCACAGCAGGTACAGAGCACCGGCCCACTTCAACACCTCATAGGCCATCGGCACCGCCAGGAACACCGCCGTCAAACCGGCGGCCGCAGCAAACAGGTGCACGAAGAATCCGGCGACCACCCCCAGCAACGAAATCACCCCGGCCTTGCGCCCCTGGCAGATCGAGCGAGAGATCAGGTAGATCATGTTCGGCCCCGGCGTCAGTACCATCAGTAACGCGGCGGCGGCAAAAATCAGCAAGTCTTGAAGCGGGATCATGGGCGAAGTCCTTTGCGTAATGATCAGGCGATCGCAGTCAGCGATGCTCGATAAAACGGCAGGATCAGGTCCCGTGTCAATGGCGCCAGGCTGACACCGACATCGGTGGCCGGGTCGATCCAGATCACTTCTTCGATCTCCGCCGCCGGGGTGACGTCGCAATGAACACTCAGCTGAAAGAGTTCGGCGTGTACGACAAACCCCGGCTCGTTGGCGGCCGGCGCCGAGAAGTGACCGAGGTAAACGGCCTGCGCCGGGTCGATGTCCAGACCCAGCTCCTCTTCCAGCTCCCGGGCCAGGGCGTGAACCGGCAGTTCATGGGGTTCGATCTTGCCGCCCGGCTGCATGAAGGCCTGGGTACCGCGCTTGCGCACCAGCAGGGTTCGACCGTCAGGGCCGATCAACAGGGCGGCGGCGATGTGGATAAGTCCAGCGGGCTGGGCAGAAAACGTCGTCATGAACAAAGGCCTTCGACTCAAAAGCGGCAAGGATCCCATGTCCGTCCTGTAGGAGCGAGCTTGCTCGCGATGGTCGTGAACGAAAACGCGTAAAACCAGATGCCCATCGGCGCCCTCAGGTTTTTCGTCGGAGCGCCGCCCGGAGCAAGCTCGCTCCTACAGTTTCCTTTATGCGGCTTCCTGGAAATCCATTTCCGGCGGCTGGCGACGGAAACCGCCGGTCAGCACTGCCAGGTACACCACACCAATCGCCAGCCAGCTCAGGCCCAGATAAACCGCCAAATGATCGAGGCTGACCATCAGCCACAAATCCGCTGCCAGGCCGATGAACGGGAACAGCAGGAACAGCACGAACTCGCGCAGGCCTTTTTTCTCGCCACCGATCCAGTAATGGAAGATCACCGACAGGTTCACCAGGCTGAATGCCAGGAACGCGCCAAAGTTGATGAACGAGGTCGAGGTGGTGACGTCCAGTTTCAGCGCCAGCAAGGCCACGACCGCGCACAGCAGGATGCTGTTGATCGGCGTGCCGAAACGTTCGTGCAAGGTGCCGAAAAACGCTTTCGGCAACACACCGTCACGGCCCATGGCGTACAGCAGGCGTGAACCGCTGGCCTGGGCCGACAGGCCTGAAGCGAACTGGCCGACGATCAGGCCGATCAGGAAGATCGAGACGAACAGGTCGCCACCGACGTTGCGGGCAATTTCATAGGCCGCCGAGTCGACGTTGTCGAACTGGAAGGACGGATGAGCGATCTGCACGAAATACGACACGCCAACGAAAATCAGGCCGCCGATCAGGGTGATCAACATGATCGCCCGGGGAATGGTGCGGCGCGGGTCGCGGGTTTCTTCAGTCAGGGTGCTGACCGCGTCGAAACCGAGGAACGAATAACAGGCGATGGCCGCACCGCTCATGATCAAGGGCATCTGCATGTCGCCGTTGAAGAACGGTTTGATCGACCACAACGGCGTGCTGGCGTCACCGCCGACGTAATGCACGCAGAGCGCGACAAAAGCGATCAACACCAGGAACTGCACCAGCATCAGCAAGGCGTTGATGCCGTTTGCCAGTTTCAGGCCGATGATGTTGATCGCGCTGGTGATGCCGATGAACGCCAGCACCCAGATCCATTGCGGCACCGCCGGGAAGGCGGAGTTGAGGTAGGCCGCGCCGATCAGCCAGATCGCCATGGGCAAAAACAGGTAGTCGAGCAGCACCGCCCAACCGGCGATGAAGCCGAGCTTGGGGCTGATAGCCTTGCGCACATAGCTGTAGGCCGAGCCTGCCACCGGGAACGCCGAGGCCATGCGGCCGTAACTCATGGCGGTGAAGAACATGGCCACCAACGCCGCAAGATACGCGGCCGGCACCATGCCGGCGGTGGATTGGGCGAGGATGCCAAAGGTGCCGAGCACAATGATCGGCGTCATGTAGGCGATGCCAAACAGCACCACCGAGCCTAATGACAGGGTGCGTTGCAAACGAGCCATGAGCGACTACTCCGGATTTTATTGGATTTATGGCAGAGCCGAGTTCGGCGCAGAGTTTTCGGGTGTTGCGTTGTTGTTCTTGGGTCAGGCAGGTGTGTCGTCTGTCAGGACCTCATCGCGAGCAAGCTCGCTCCCACATTTGTTTTATGGCGTTCACAAAATGCGCGTCCAACAATGATCCACTGTGGGAGCGAGCTTGCTCGCGATGGCGTCAGCCCAGTCGATAAGTAATCAGGATCAGCGCGCAGGAATCAGCAGCTCCCGCAACCCACCCGCATGCTCAACCACTTCCCCCGGCAACCTCAGTCGCTGGTCATCCAGGTAGCGATAATCCTGGCGCGCCGCCGTCAGCTGCTTCAAATCCAGCTCGACCGCAAACTGCCCTTCCTCGCGCCCAGCCTCGAACAACAGCGTGCCCAGTGGATCAACCAGCGCGCTGCCACCGGCAAACAGCAGGCCGCCATCACCCTCTTCCACCCGGTTGACCATCAGCGCAAACGCCTGGTTTTCCTGGGCGCGGGCCATGATCGCGGTGCGGTGGGTGGGGCCGTAGGGGTCCATGTTGCCGTTGGTGACGATCAGCAACTCGGCACCCAATTGCGCCAAGGCACGGGCGCTTTCGGGGAACTCGATGTCGTAGCAAATCAGCAGGCCCACGCGCACGCCGTTCCACAAACACGTGGCGTAGCGGTCGCCCGCCTCGTAGACACCGCGATCCGAGGCCCACAAGTGGGTCTTACGGTATTTCAGGGCGATGCCTTCGGGGGTGATCAGCAGCGTGGTGTTGTAGAAGCGGCCGTTGTCGCTCTCGGCCATGCCGATGGCCACGGCGATATTGTGCTGGCGGGCGGCGGCGATCACTGCACTGACGGTGGGTCCGTCCAGCGGCTCGGCCACCTCGGCCACGGACTCGGCCGAAGGGAAGCCCATCAAGTGGCCTTCAGGGAACAGGATCAGCTGTGTGTCGGCCGCGCATGCAGCAATGGCCGCCAGGGTGCGTTCGAGGTTGTAAGCCGTGTCGTTGTCACGGCCGGCCAATTGGGCGAGTTCGACCTTCATGGGTATTCCTTGTCATGGGCCGGGCGGCAGAAAGATTGCCCGGTCGGTGTCTGTGCGCCAGTATGCGCAGCAAGCAACCGGGCGGGGAATCACGCCGCTGGGGTAACACGATAGGGGTAGATGCATGACACTCTCGTTGGACGACATCGCCTGGCACCGCTCGGTGGGGCAACTGATCGACGCCCTGGACAAGCCCAATTTCTGGACCCAGCTTGTGCGTTTACTGGATCAGTACGTGCCCTTCGACAGCTGGGTGGCCCTGCTTTTCAGCGCCGACCAGCGCCCGCAGGTGTTCGCCGAGTGCCCGGGTGAAGATGGCAGCCCCGACCAGTTGTTCCAGGATTACCTGCGCGGTCTGTACCTGCTCGACCCGTTCTACATCGCCTGCCGCGAGCAATCGCGCACCGGGCTGTATCGTCTGTCGGAAGTGGCCCCGGAGCATTTCGAGCTGACCGAGTATTACCAGCGCTACTTTCGTCTGAATGTGGTGGCCGACGAAATCCAGTTCAATTGTCAGCTCGAAGGCGACCGCACGCTGTGCCTGTCACTGGGCAGCACGCAGCGCTTCAGCAGCCAGCAGATCGCCTTGCTGTCGCTGATCCAGCCGTGGGTGCTCGGGCTGTTGCGCCAGCGTCTGCCCTATGAAATCAACGAAGTCGTGGCCCTGGCCCCCGCGCCGCCGCAAGGCGACTGGCGGGTGCAACTGGAGGCTTCGGTGCAGCAGCTCAAAGGTGCGCAACTGACTGCTCGGGAGCTGGATGTCGGGCGCTTGATGCTCAGCGGTTGCTCCAGTAAAGAAATCGCCCGTAAGCTGGAAATCTCCGTCGAAACCGTGAAAGTCCATAAGAAACACATGTACAGCAAGCTGGGGATCAAATCCCAGTCCGAGCTGTTTTCGATTTTTCTCCAGGCACAAAATGCCTGAATGCCACCGTGGAACGCTCTGCTTTTCTGTGGGAGCGGGCTTGCCCGCGATAGCGTCCTATCAGTTGAAAACAGGTTGTCTGACACTACGCCATCGCGGGCAAGCCCGCTCCCACAGGGATCTCCATGTCCCCTGCAACCGAGTCCGAACCCAAGGAAACCGTATGAGCCTGTCACTCCTGAGCCGCTACGCCTTCTTTGCCGTCTGCGTGATTTTCACCCTCGCCAGCCTGCCGTTTCTTGAATACGACTGGCTCTGGCCGATGACCGCTGTCACCGCCGTCCTCAGTCTGATCGGCCTGTTCGACCTGCTGCAAAGTCCGCATGCCGTGCGGCGTAATTACCCGATCCTGGGCAATATCCGTTATCTGGTCGAAGGCATCCGCCCGGAAATCCGCCAGTACCTGCTCGAATCCGACAGCGACGCCCTGCCCTTCTCCCGGGCCCAGCGCTCGCTGGTCTATTCCCGGGCCAAGAACGAAACCGCCGACAAACCGTTCGGCACCCTGATTGACGTGTATCAGTCGGGTTTCGAATTCATCGGCCATTCCATGCGCCCGGCGCCATTGAGCGACCCGAGCAGTTTCCGGGTCACCGTCGGCGGTCCGCAGTGCACCCAGCCGTATTCGGCATCGGTGTTCAACATCTCGGCCATGAGCTTCGGCTCCCTCAGCGCCAATGCGATCCGCGCGTTGAACCAGGGCGCCAAGCTCGGCAACTTCGCCCATGACACCGGCGAAGGCAGCATCAGCCCCTATCACCGCGAGCACGGCGGCGACCTGACCTGGGAACTGGGCAGCGGTTACTTTGGCTGCCGTACCAGCGACGGTCGCTTCGACCCGGAACGCTTCGCGGCGCAGGCGCAAACGCCGCAGGTGCGGATGATCGAAATCAAGATGAGCCAGGGCGCCAAACCCGGCCATGGCGGCATCCTGCCCAAGCACAAGGTCACCCGGGAAATCGCCGAGACCCGCGGCATCCCGATGGGCGAGGACTGCGTGTCACCGTCGCGCCACACGGCGTTTTCCACGCCGATCGAACTGATGCATTTCATCGCACAACTGCGTGAACTGTCCGGCGGCAAACCGGTGGGCTTCAAGTTCTGTCTCGGCCATCCATGGGAGTTCATGGGCATCGCCAAGGCCATGCTGGAGACGGGCATTCTCCCGGACTTCATCGTCGTCGATGGCAAGGAAGGCGGCACTGGCGCTGCGCCCGTGGAGTTCACCGACCACATTGGCGTGCCGATGCGCGAGGGCCTGCTGTTCGTGCACAACACCCTGGTGGGCCTGAACCTGCGGGACAAGATCAAACTCGGCGCCAGCGGCAAGATCGTCAGCGCCTTCGACATCGCCAGTGTGTTGGCCATTGGCGCCGACTGGGCAAACTCGGCCCGGGGCTTCATGTTCGCCATCGGCTGCATCCAGTCGCAGAGCTGCCACACCAACAAATGCCCGACCGGCGTCGCCACTCAGGACACCCTGCGCCAGCGTGCGCTGGTGGTGCCGGACAAGGCGCAGCGCGTCTTCAACTTTCACCGCAACACCCTCAAGGCCCTGGCAGAAATGCTTGCCGCCGCCGGCCTCGAACATCCGTCGCAACTGTCGGCCAAGCACCTGGTGCGGCGCATGTCGGCGACCGAGATCAAGCTGTTCTCGCAGTTGCACGTGTTCCTCAAACCCGGCGAGTTGCTGACCGGTGAAGTGAACGGCGAGTTCTACTCGCGGATGTGGCAGATGGCCCGGGCCGACAGTTTCGAGCCCCATGAAATAGCGGCAGCATGACCTCGCCGCCCCGTTCAGAATCGCGCATCACCAGCGCAGCGTTTTGGTCGGGGCCGGTTCCTTCATCACGATAAAACCGTAATCGCCGATCAGGTAAATCCGGTAGAACTGGCTTTCGGCCAACGCCGGATAGCCCTGATAGCCGACCCGCGTCGCATTACGCCGCTCCTGCTCCGCCACCACGTTGGTGATGCCTGCTTTGGGCAGATTCTCGGCCAGCATGTAAAAGTCGGTATTGAGCAGGTAATGCAACACCGGCATCTGCTTGAACGAGCCAGCCGCCGCCGTTAACCAGTAGTCGGAGTAAGTCACCGACAGGTAAATACGTTTTGCCTCGCGCAGCGCCTGACGACTGGCGATGTCGTACTCAAGGCTGGTCAACGCCATGGACGCGAAGGTTTTCTGCATCGTCAGCACCCGGCCATAGGCGAACGACAGCGACAACATCGCCAGCAGCGGAATGATCAACAACAGTGGCAGTCGCTCATGGATCGATGCCAACGCCAGATGACTCAAATAGAGCAGCAACACCAACAGCACGGCGAAGCCCATCAAGGTTCGGGCGCCCTCGTTGAAGTCGCGGAAAAACAACGTGACACCGGACACCAGCAGTGTCACCACCGGCAAAGTCAGCAAACACACCAGGCCGATCAACAGTTTCTTCGGGCCGCTGTCCTGGCGCGCCGCTACGTTCAGTCCCAAGCGCACCGCCCCGGCTATCGCAAACAATAACAACCCGCCGAACAGCCAAAGCCATCCGCCATGGAACAGCAGCACGACTTTTTCCAGGACCCGGGCAATGTTGATCTGGATTTGCATCAAGGGATGGGCCGTCCAATTGAGCAGCGATGTGCGATTGGAGCCCATGAACGGATAAGCACTGACGCTGTAGATGAATCCGCCGAGCAAGAGCTGGGCGGCCTTCCAGCCCAGCAGGTCGCGCCAGGGCACCGGGGTCGTTTTATCGTTGGCGGCCCTGAGCAATTCCAGGCAACACAGGCCCAGGAACACATTCAGGCTGAGTTGATACATCCCCAGCGCCAAGGCAATCAGGAACGACGGCACCAGCCACTGCACGCCGCGCCAGGGGTGGCGAAAGGTGATCGCGTAGATCACTGCCACCAGGCTCAGCGCCGTGGCAGGACCGTCGTATTGATAAGACAGGTTCTGCAGGAAGAACGGGTTGTACCAGAGCGGCAACAGCACCAGGCAGCAAGCAACGGTGGGCTGGCGGAAGTAATGGAACGTCAGGCTGGTCAGCGCCGACGCCATGGCCAGCGTGGCGATCAACAAGGGCAAGGGAAAGATATTCGGCGCGGCATGGCTGAAGGTCAGCGCGTTGTAGAACAGCTGGGTGAACAGTCGCCCCTGCTCGGACCAGGCCATGCCCGCCGCCAGCGAGCGCCAGTTGTCATCGATGTAGGGATAATCGGCGAGGATCAACGGCAGGACATACAAGAAGGTCGCGAACAGAAAAAACCGCCAGACCTGATGCCGGCTGAGCTCGCGAACGAAGAAGTCACTGAACCGGCCCATGCTAGCGCTCGCCCCGGGCTTTACCGCCGACGATGTCCTTGATCACGTAGCGCGGCCGGTGCTTGGCCTCGATATAGATGCGACCGATGTACTCGCCGAGGATGCCGATGCCGATCAATTGCACGCCGCCGAGAAACAGGATGGCGGTCATCAGCGACGGATAGCCGGGGACGCTGTTGCCGAAGAAAATCTTGTCCAGCACCATGTACACCGCGTACAGCACCGCGAAAATAGAGATGCCGCCACCGACGTAAGTCCACAAACGCAGCGGCACGGTGCTGAACGAGGTCACACCTTCCAGTGCCAGGTTCCACAGCTTCCAGCCATTGAACTTGCTGCTCCCCGCCACCCGCCCGGCCCGCTCGAACTCCACCACCACAGTGTTGAACCCGGCCCACGACAACACGCCTTTCATGAACAACTGGTGCTCGGGCAGGGAACGGATCACGTCGACCACCTTGCGATCCATCAGCCGGAAGTCCCCGACGTTTTCCTCGATGCGGGTGTAGGCGATGCGATTGAGCACGTGGTAGAAAATCGACGCGCTGTGCCGCCTGAGGTAGCCGTCGACGTCCCGGTTGCGGCGCTTGGCGAGTACCACATCGGCGCCCTTTTGCCATTGCTCGATCAGTAGCGGAATGACGCTGATCGGGTCCTGCAGGTCGACATCCATGGGGATCACGGCATCGCCGCTGGCGTGCTCCAGGCCGGCAAACAGTGCCGGTTCCTTACCGAAGTTACGCGAGAAATTGATCAACATGACCTGATCATCCGCCTGCGCCAGTGCCGTAGCCTGCTCGGCCGTACGGTCGGAGCTGCCGTCGTTGATGAACACGATTTCGACCTCGGCGCCCCCCAGCAGCAGCTCGCGGCGCACGGCCTGGTAAAACAGGTTGATCGATTGTTCTTCGTTGAACACCGGGACAATGAGCGAGATTTTCATTGATCACGCTCGCGAAACACCACGTATTTGGAATAAAGGAAACCGAACACCAGGCTCAACGCCGAAAACACGACCACGGTAAGCAAACCGTGCAATTGCCAGAGATCGCCCAGATGGCCGATCCCCAGGCTCAATGCCCCCATGCCCAGGAGAAACAGCAGATACCCCGCGACCGTGGCACTGGCGGCGAAGGTGAATTGCGCATTCATGTAGAAGGAAAACGACGCCGCCACGCAGAAGGCGGTCAGGTTGCTGATCGCCTGGCTGAGGCCGGCCGCCACGCTCAACAGGAAAAAGATCTGCCAGTGGATCAGGGTGTTGGCGACCCCGATCACCGTGTAACTGGACAGCCCTTTCCACAACAGTCTCATGCGAGGCTCCCGCTTTAAGAACGTTGCACCCATAAGTATTTGAGTCCGTCTGCTGTCAGAAATCGCAGATTGACGGGCCTTTCAGACCAGCGGCTGGGTCTTGGAGCAACACCCGAGACATCCGGTAATATCCCGGTTTTGCAATTGCCCGCGAATCAGTCCACCCTGCGCGCCGCCGGTTGGGCGCACGGCCTTTTGCGCCCGCGGCCAATCCCGTTTTCACTCGCTGTTACGAGCCCGCCGTCATGACGTTAGCACGCGATCACCGGATCGACTTTTTTCGTGGTCTGGCACTGATCTTCATCTTTTGGGATCACGTGCCCCACAACCCTTTGGGGCAAATCACCCTGCGTAACTTCGGTTTCAGCGATGCAGCCGAGGTTTTCGTGTTTCTGGCAGGTTTCGCGGCCGTGCTGGCGTACGGCAAAGTCCTGGCGCGAGACGGTTTTCTGATCGCCTGTGTGAAAATCCTGCGCCGCGCGTGGGTGCTCTATGTGGTGCATATCTTCCTGCTGGCGATGCTGATGGGCATTGTGTTTTTCGCCAACAGTCACGTGGAAACACGGGATCTGGTGGAGGAAATGGGCATGCATCATTTCATCAGCGACCCTCAGCAGGCCCTGATCGATGAACTGCTGTTGCGCTTCAAGCCGAACCTGATGGACCCGTTGCCGCTGTACATCGTGCTGTTGGCGGGCTTGCCGCTGGTGCTGCCGATGCTGGTGCGCAAGGCCTGGGTGGTGGTCGTGATGTCCCTGGCGCTGTACCTGATGGTGCCACTGGCTGGCTGGAACCTGGCGGCCATCAAGGACGGCGTGTGGTATTTCAACCCTGTCGCCTGGCAGTTGCTGTTCGTGCTCGGCGGTGCCGCGGCGATTCACGGCCAGCGCCCGCGCTTGCCCGAAACCCGCTCATTGCTGCGCCAGCCGTTGTTTGTGAGTGCGGCGCTGTATGTCGTGGTCGCCGGTGTGTTGACCATCCTGTGGCGTTGGCCGGACATACACGATGCCGTGGTGCCGGCGAGCCTGCAAAACATCCTGTACCCCATCAGCAAGACCAACCTGTCCCCCGTGCGCCTGCTGCATTTCCTCGCACTGGCCTACGTCACGGCGAAACTGATACCCGACAGCGGATGGACGCAAAACTGGCTCGCGCAGCAAAGTTGCCGCATGGGCCGTTTCTCGCTGGAGATTTTCTGCCTGGGCGTGCTGCTGGCGCCCTTGGCGGACATGGTCAACGCCTTGACCGATGACGCCTTCGCCATGCAGGTCTTTACCGCGCTGATGGGGGCCGGGTTGATGGCGTTGCTCGGGGCGTGGCTGGAGTTCAACAAGGGCTTGAATCGATCACTGCAGACTGCGCCCGCCTGAAATAAAAAAACCCCGGTCACTGGACCGCCTTATGTAGGAGCGAGCTTGCTCGCGATGGACTCAAGAGCGCCGCGTTTAGCCAGTAAACACGCGTAATCGTTAACGACCATCGCGAGCAAGCTCGCTCCTACAGGTTTCAGCGTTACGACCTACGAAACCGAACGCGCCGCGCCTTGCGAAACATTGGTCGGTTGCAGCTTGAACACGTAGAACAACACCGTCAGCAGCACCAGGAACGCTGGCCCCACATACAGCGCCACGCGGGTGTCCGGGAAGTACGCCATCAGGCCGACCACCAGCACCAGGAACGCCAGCGCCAGGTACGAACTGACCGGGTACAGCCACATGCGGTACTTCAAGCCCGCTCGCTCGCTGGCGCTCAAGCCTTTGCGGAACCTGAGCTGGGCCAGCAGGATCATCACCCAGGTCCAGATCGCGCCGAAGGTGGCAATCGCCGTCACCCAGACAAACACTTTCTCAGGCACCAGGTAGTTGAGCAGCACGCCCAGCAGCAAGGCACCGATTGACAGCAACAACGCGCGACGCGGCACACCGTTCGAGGTCTTGGCAAAACCGGCCGGGGCCTGGCCGTTCTGCGCCAGGCTGTAGAGCATGCGCCCGGTGCTGAAGATGCCGCCGTTGCAGGACGACAACGCAGCGGTGATCACCACGAAGTTGATGATGCCAGCGGCAGTCTTGATGCCCAGGCGCTCGAAAGTCATCACGAACGGACTGCCTTGGGTACCGATTTCGTTCCACGGGTAGATCGACAGGATCACGAACAACGCGCCGACATAGAACAGCAGAATCCGCCAGAACACCGAGCCGATGGCATCGGGAATGGTCTTCTGCGGGTTCTTCGCTTCACCGGCGGTCAGGCCGATCATCTCCACGCCCAGGTAGGCGAACATCACCATTTGCAGGGACATCAGCACGCCTTGCACGCCGTTTGGCATGAAGCCGCCATGGGTCCACAGATTGGCAATCCCCAGGGCCACGCCATCGTTGCCGAAACCGAACGCAATGATGCCGATGCCTCCCAGCACCATGGCAATGATGGTGACGATCTTGATCAGGGCGAACCAGAACTCGAATTCGCCGAAGGCCTTGACCGCGATCAGGTTGATCGAGCCCATGCTGACCAGCGCTGCCAACGCCCAGATCCAGCGCGGCACATCGGGGAACCAGACACCCATGTACACCGCGACGGCAGTGATTTCCGCGACACAGGTCACCAGCCACAGGAACCAGTAGTTCCAGCCGGTCAGAAAGCCCGCCAGCGGGCCGAGGTAGTCTTGGGCATAGCGGCTGAACGAGCCGGCAACCGGGTTGTGCACGGCCATCTCGCCGAGAGCACGCATGATCACCAGGATCGCCAGACCGCCGATGATGTAAGACAGCATGATGGCCGGACCGGCCATTTCAATGGCCTTGGCCGAACCGAGGAACAGGCCGACGCCGATACAGGCACCGAGTGCCATCAGGCGAATATGCCGCTCGCCGAGTTCACGTTTGAGCGGACCGCCCTGAGCGGCCTCGCCGTGGGGCAGGTGATTGCCTACAGGCATGGGGGACATCCTCGTCTTGTTATTGGATATGACCACCGAGTGGCGAAGCGCTGACCGGTAAGCCCTCACTTCCCGAACCGGGCCTGCCTCGTGGGCAGACCCGTCTTGTAGGAAAAACCCGCAAAATCAGTGGGAAAAGCGGCGCCGAGTATTGCACAACAATGGTGCATCGTCATGCCCCTGCCAAAGTCGTACTAACCATTCGACATGTCTAAATCAGGCATTACAGCCGACCTCCTACCGTGGCGAGGGAGCTTGCTCCCGCTGGGCTGCGAAGCGGCCCCAAAGCTTTGTGTCAGGCAAAACGGATTGATTGGTTTGCGACTGCTGCGCAGCCGAGCGGGAGCAAGCTCCCTCGCCACAAAAGCTTTGCGTGGATCCGAATCTTTCAGCTCCCAGGGAAGTTTCATTCAGCAATCGCAGCCACGAGTAGGAAAACGAGGAGCTAGCGTTTTCACCAAACGCCAAAGGAAGCAACGGAATGCCTCCACATCCAAACTCACATCTATTGCGCCGCGGACGTTACTCAGAACCAGGACGGGGCTATTTAGTAACTGCAGTCGTATATCAGCGCCGCCGAATATTCGCGGATTGGAGACTTGGACGCTTGTTGGTTGAGGAGTTCAGGCGAGCCCATGATCAAAAATGGGTCAATTCAATGGCATGGGTCATCATGCCGGACCATTTCCACTGGTTAATACAGCTCGAACGATACACGCTGGCGCAACTCATGCCGGCCATCAAATCCCGCAGCACGCTTACCATCAACCGCGCGTTGAACGAATGTGGCGCTTTCTGGCAAAGCGGCTACCACGACCGGACCATTCGCGATAACGAGGATCTCCTGCCGTTCGCCGGCTACATTGTTGCCAATCCTCTGCACCCGCTCTGGGACGCCTGCTGGCTCTGAATATGGCTCCCGAAGTTTGCTCCTTATTGTGGTGAGGGAGCTTGTCGGATCGCCACCCCGTCCCGCTCGGGCGCAGCAGTCGTAAACCTGTGAACCGTAATTTTCAGACGAACTGCGGTTGCAGGGTTTGGGGCCGCTTCGCAGCCCAGCGGGAGCAAGCTCCCTCGCCACAGGTAAGGACAAGAACTCGATACTTGTTTGTTCACATTTTTTTCACCTTCGCCAACCACCGTCTAAGCTTGAGTCAAGTCCGATCAATCTGCGTGAATGGATCAGTCGACTATGGGCGCTTTGTGGCAAACCGATTCGAGTAAAACCGTGGTTCCGACTGAAGGTGAGGATGAAGCGCCTATACCTGAAAAACCCCGTCGTTCCAGGCATGGATGGGGAGCGTTCTGGCTATTGCTGTTGATAATCGCGATTGTCGTGGGGCTGGCGGCTGCGAGGGAAATGCGTACCTCGAGGTTCCAGGCCCGGGAAGTCAGCAAATACGCTGCGTCCCTGAGCTATGAGCTCAAACCCGGCCCCAGCGATGCCATTCGCTATCCGGGCGACGGTCCGTTCGATCGGCGCCTGGGCTACAGTTCTCTGGATGAGTTCCTGCCGCGCCTGATCAAGCGCGATTTCGTCGTTGAGGCGCAAACCCGCTTTTCTCCCGCGCTGTTGAAGTACAGCGACAAGGGGCTGTTCGTGCCTTATACCGAGAAAATCCAGGCCGGGCTGTCGATCACCGATTGCCGCGCAGCGCCGCTGTACCAGTACCACTATCCACAGCAGCTTTATTCAACCTTTGCCTCGATCCCGCCCGTGGTGGTCAACAGCCTGCTGTTCATCGAGAACCGCTTCCTGCTGGACCCCAGCCAACCGCTGGCCAACCCGGCAGTGGACTGGCCGCGGTTCGGCATGGCGGCGTGGTCCCAGGTGGCCAAGATGTTGCATGTGCCCGGCCAATCCGCCGGTGGCAGTACCTTGGCCACGCAACTGGAGAAGTACCGGCACTCCCCCGATGGTTTGACGGTCAATGGCGCGGAAAAGATCCGCCAGATGATTTCCGCCACCGTACGCGCCTATCAGGCCGGGCCACAAACCCTCGAAGCCCGGCAGAACGTGGTTCGCGACTACCTCAACAGCGTGCCGTTATCGGCCGTACCGGGGCACGGCGAAGTGCATGGCATGGCTGAGGGCTTGCGCGTGTGGTATGGCTCCGACTTCAAGCAGGCCAACGAAGTCCTGACCAGCACTGCGACGGATCCAGAAACCATGGCGGAAAAAGGCCTGGCCCTGCGTGAAATGCTGTCGTTGATGATTGCTCAGCGCCGCCCGTCGCATTACCTGACCAAGGGGCATGATGAACTGGCCGACCTCACCGACAGCCATATTCGCCTGCTGGCGCAAAACAATGTGATCGACGCTCAGTTCGCCGCCGCCGCCCTGGCCAGCAAAGTCACCTACCGCGACTGGGCCACCCAGCCGACCATTCAACCGATCGAAACCAACAAAGGCATCAGCGTTGCCCGCAGCCGGCTGGCCAGCCTGCTCAATCGCCCGCTGTACGACCTCGACCGCCTCGACCTCTCGGCCACCAGCACCCTGCAGGGCGAACTGCAAAGCAAGGCGACCGAGTACCTCAAGCACCTGGCCGATCCAGCGTTCGCCACGGAAATCGGCTTGATGGGTGAGCGCCTGCTGACGCCCACCAGCACCACCCAGGTGCGCTACAGCTTCACCCTGTTCGAGCTGACCCCCGACGGGTCGCGAGTGCGGGTGCAGACCGACAGCACCGACCAGCCGTTCGACATCAACGAAGGCAGCAAGCTGGAACTGGGCTCCACGGCAAAAATGCGCGTGCTCACCACCTACCTGCAAATCATCGCCGAGCTGCACGACAAATATGCCGGCATGAGCGTGCCGGAACTGAAAAAAGTCGAGGTGCCGGAGCAGGACCGCCTGAGCCGCTGGGTCGTCGACTATCTGATCCAGAACAAGGACCGCAACCTCTCGACCATGCTCGGCGCGGCGCTGGACCGCAAGTACTCGGCCAGCCCCGGCGAAGCCTTCTTCACCGGCGGCGGGTTGCACACCTTCCATAACTTCCGCAAAGAAGACAACGGCCGCATGCCTACCTTGCGCGATGCCATTCGCGAGTCGATCAACCTGCCGTTCATTCGCCTGATGCGTGACCTGGTGCGCTACACCACCTACTCCGGTCAGAACAGCAGCGCCGAACTTTTCAAGGACGACCGCGACCCGCGGCGTCAGGAATACCTGGCCTCGTTCGCCGACCGTGACGGCACTTCGTTCCTGCTCAAGTTCTGGAAGAAGTACAAGAACAAGGACACCCAGGACCGGCTCGAAACCTTCCTCGACGGCATGCGCCCGACCCCGATCCGCATGGCCGCCGTGCACCGCTACCTGCTGCCGCAAGCCAGCCAGGAAAGCTTCAACGCCTTCGTGCGCTCGCACCTGACCGGCGCCAAGCTCACGGAAAAACTCACTGACGAACGTCTCGTGCGGCTCTACGAGGCCTACGGTCCCGGCACCTACGACCTGCCGGACCAGGGCTTCATCGCCAAGGTTCACCCGCTGGACCTGTGGCTGATGGGCTACTTGCTCAATCACCCCGACGCCAAGTGGGGTGAGATCGTCAAAGCCAGCCAGTTCGAACGCCAGGAGGTCTATAGCTGGTTATTCAAAAGCAGGCACAAGGGTGCCCGCGACAGCCGCATCCGCACCATGCTGGAGATCGAGGCGTTCCTCGACATCCACCAGCGCTGGCAGAAAGTCGGCTACCCGTTCGACCACCTGGTGCCGTCTCTCGCCACCGCCATTGGCAGCTCCGGCGACCGCCCGGCCGCGCTGGCGGAGTTGATCGGCACCATCCTCAACGACGGTGTGCGCATGCCGACCCTGCGCATCGACAGCCTGCATTTCGCGGCGAACACACCCTATGAAACCAAGCTGATCAACGACCCTGACGTCGGCAAGCGGGTGATGCCGTCCGAAGTCGCCACGGCCATGCGCGAAGCCTTGTCGCAGGTGGTGGATGCCGGTACGGCCAAGCGCGTTTCCGGCAGTTTCGTCACGCCGGATGGCAAACCCCTGGCCATGGGCGGCAAGACCGGGACCGGAGATAACCGCATCGAAGCCATTGGCTCAGGGGGACGAATCCTCAGTTCGAAATCGATCAACCGCACGGCGACCTTCGTGTTCTACATTGGCGACCATCACTTCGGTACGCTCACCGCCTACGTGCCCGGACGCTCGGCCGAGGAATTCAAGTTCACCTCCGCCCTGCCGGTACAGGTGCTCAAGGGCATGGCGCCGATCCTGACCCCTTATCTGCAACCGGGCAGTGACACGCAATGCCT
This sequence comes from Pseudomonas sp. BIC9C, assembly GCF_034541995.1. Lineage (NCBI taxonomy): Bacteria > Pseudomonadati > Pseudomonadota > Gammaproteobacteria > Pseudomonadales > Pseudomonadaceae > Pseudomonas > Pseudomonas sp. BIC9C. The sequence continues at coordinate 95,844 of NZ_JAWDGM010000003.1, read as the reverse complement.
GCCGGCGGAGGTGGCGCGGCGCTGACGGCATGTGGCTGGCAGCACCTTTGCAGATTTGGACCTAGACCTCGGAGTCCCACACCACCGTGACATTACCCGAATAGGTCTTACCGACCCCGGTCAGCATGTCTTCCACATACTCTCTCGTAATCTCGAAATGCAGGGTTCCAGGCTTTCGATCGATGTAACTACCAGGCTGGAACAGTTCGGTGCCGCTGCCGTCTAGCAGCAAGGGACGGCGATTAACCGGCTGCCCGGTGGCGTCTGTCAGGCCGTTGGGTAAAGTGACGCTGACATTGAGCGGCACACTGTGGCCTGAACGGGGTTCCCGCAGGTGGCATGTATTGCCCCCGCTCGAATACTGACATTCGAGATTCATCTTGAACCGGCTCGACGATGAAACATGGAAAGTCTGGTCACGGAACAATCGTGTTGGCTTACGCCCCTGGTTCAACCAGGCCTGCCAGCCTCCCTGGGGCGCCAGTTCCACGCGATTGCCACCGGGCGGGACTTCCACCTTGAGCGTATGTTGAACGTCCAGCGTGAAATTGAACGTGAGCAGGTTGTCATCCGGAATCATGACATCACCAAAATCAAAATCCGCGCCGGGCCCCATGGTGTAGTTGATCGAGCCGGTGTACTGCCCTGAGGACATCTTCAAAGGATTGGGGGTTCTGATCGCGTAGGCGTATTCCATATTGCTGTACCAAAAACGAGGAATATCCGTGCCGGGTTGGCGACTACAGATACCTGCGCCTTCAGGAACGAGCCAGAAGAACAGGGCGGTACTACTACCGGCCGCAAGATAGTTGACCCCAGCACAGGGGCTCGGTGCATGCTGCCATTGATCTGCCCAGGAAATGCCCGGCTTCGCCCAGGCACTGACTCCCGGGGGCCGATCCAACCCCCACGCATGCCCGATGCCGGCAATACGTACTTGAACGGTTTCCACTTCACCGGTAGTTGTGTGCATCACTTGCAAATCCCGCCACTCGGACGGCACCTTCCACATGGCTCCCTGTCGGACATCCGCATGATTAGCCAGAATAGGAGCATTGGAATGCGCACTGAAGGCGGTGGTGCGAATCGTGAAAATCCCCAACTCTCTGCACCTTTGGGGTATATGCCCCGGGCAAATACCACTTTCCGGCGTGGTATTAACGAACTCATTTTTCAACGGATTAGCCGGGTCCGGATTGAACTTGGCGGTAATGTCCTGCACGAGGGCATTGGCGCTGGTGGATAACAACATCAATAACGAAGCGCTGAATACAAGGCTTGGCCGTTGTTTAAAAACTCTTGAAAAATCCATATGCGTTCTCTTTGGCTCTGACCATTTCCAGATTGATGACCTTCAAACAGATAGCGCTCAAACCTGCCGGTTTCCGACCCGCGCGCTATGAGTCGAACGGGGGTGTCGGCACCGTTGAGCAAGTCGTCAAGGTGCGACGGATTCGAAAATCATATGAACGTTGCCGTAATAGTCACCAGCCTTGTAACCATCTGCCGGTTTTACAGCGGCAATTTCCAACCCCACGCGCTTACCCGCCTTGCCGTCCATTTCCGAAATCACTACTTCGGGATCAAGGGTCAGTCTTTTTTGATTGAAAGTAACGAGCAATGGAATGTCATCGGTGTCCCTGCCGTTACTCAGATAGGGCTCTAAATACAGACGGGCAGAAATGGCGCCATTTTCGTTTTTGACATCGAACTGCTTTCGCAACGGGCTGAGTTCGGAAGTAACAGGATTCCAGTTCAAGCGTTGTTCCCGGTGAATCCAGTCTGGATCGGTCGGAATCACATGAAATTCGGCGGTCGGAATGCTGACCGAGACATCGAAGGTTTCGCTAAACCTGATCGCGTATGCGCAGGTACTGGCCAGCGTCAGCATCGCCATTGATGCACCCGTCATTATTACTTTAAACATGTTGTCCATCCGTACATCAAAGCCAGTCGTCTATAGAAGTAAGAATGCTCTTACCCTTTTATTTCAAACTTCTTTTTCGCTGAACCCTCGATCAAGGTGAAGCGATATTCACGGCCAGCCTGTTTATCGAACTGAAAACTCCTCCCCGCCATGACGTGATGTTTTGTGACAGGCTGGCATTCCGATTCGTTCTTCACCGAACAGTCCTTGAACTCGTCAATCACAACCACGGTATTACCGTTGTTGCGAATTTCGTATTTGCCAGGCCCGTCATTGATCACGCTGTCAAAACGCGTGTCCTTGGGCCGTACGAAAAATACCGTGCCATATCCGGCCAAGACGTTGACCCCTGCAGACAGACCTTTTTTGTAATCTTCCCGTTCTTCCGCAGATACCGCGAACTCATCTTCCTTTTCAGGAACCACCGGCACGAAGCGAAGGCGGAAATAACGCTCTTTTTCCCGCTCACCCATGTACAACAGGCGCGTGCCCTGCATGCCGTTGGCCGGCACGATCAGCCGGGCCGGGCTGGCCATCAAACCGTCGCGAGCACCGGCATCGGCTTGGTTGGCAAGGGGGATTTCCCGTATCGTTCCATCGGCGTCGTAAACGATTTCAAGAATGCTGACCTTCACAAATGCCGTGCTGTCGCCACCATTGAAGACCCGTTTCATGTAAGTACTTTTATCACCGTCCAGGTAGTCGTAGACCTCCCCAATGTTAATTTGCGGACCGGCCAGAGCCGCGTGAGCGAACACTGAAAAACCAAAGAATGCCAATAAGCGCTTCATAATAAAAAACCTCAATAATCAGACACTGTGGGACCGGGTGATTAGAGCTTTCACCTTTGACGGCTCCTGATAAGTCACCCGAATGTGTAACGATCAGCCCGATATCCGGGATTTATTCGCCGCTTCCGCCAGCGTTTCCGGCGCACAACGCAAGTCCCCGATCATCAGCACATTGTTTTCATTGCGGGCATTGGCGGTATCGAGCCGGAACTGACACAACAACTGATTGCCGTAACGAACTTCCAGGGTTGGTGAACCGGCATTCATTTCCATGGAGAAGAACCCGTCGACTTCACTCACGCCACGGCTGGCGTGGTTGATCAGGTGATGGCCCTTGAGTGGTTTGCCTTGGGGGTCGATCAAACGGCCAAGGACGGTCAGGGTTTTGCTGACGGTGATCTTGCGGTAGTCGACGCCGCCCTTGTTCAGGTGATAGCGGGTACGTGGCGGCTGGATGCTTGCGGCCGGTGGGTGATTGCCCTCGAAATCAAAGCTCACCGAACTGTTCTTGTAGGCAGTGACCGGAATGAAATTACGCCCCGGTCGCAGCAAGGCGCTGCCTCCGCTCAAATCGTCGGCACGCAGGGCGATGCCTTCAAGATCGGACTCGACGTCGACAATCATTCCGGCGCCCGCCCCCTGAGGCTGGCTTGTCATGACGAATCGCCGACCGCCGACCGCCACGGTGCTGTCCAGGTTCAAACCGCCGGTGAAGTTGCCATTGAAAGAGGAGCGCTGAACGAAGACATCACCATTGATGAAGTCATCACTGAAATTGGTGGTGCCGGAAAGGCCTACACCGTAGGTATCGGTAATCGCAGTAGCCGATACGTTTTGCAGCACATGGTCCTGCAAGTCTTTACGGTAGGTGACAGAGGCATTGTTGTCGCGGCCACCCTCTCGGGAAGTGCGCGTACCTACGCTACCCGACCACTGCTCGCCCGGACCTCCAAGTGCAACGCTGACGCTCAGGTCGACGCCGCGGTTACGCTTGTCCCCGCTGCTGAAACTTCCAGGCCGATCGAACACCGAGAAGCGCCAGTTGCCATCGCTGCCAAACAGGTTGCCGCGCTGGGTCCAACCGAGGTCTACGCCTACGCCCTCGACATTGCCATCACTGTGGGAGACGCGCCCGTTGATCGAGCTTTTACTGCTCAGCCGATGATTCACCGACAACGACGAGGTGCTGGTCTGGCCGGTGAACACCTTGCGCTGACGCACCCGCGTGCCGTCGGGCAGGGTTTCGTAGGTGTTGGTGGTGTCCAGCCAGCTGCGGTTATGAGTGGCAAACACGCTGCCGGCGCCGTAGTTGTACATCGCTTGAAGATCCATGCCGGTGCCGTGATCTTCCGTTTCGTAAACGTTGGCGAACAGGCTGGTGTTGTTGGCCAGCGTCCAGTCGATTGACGTGCCGTACTGCATCTTGTCGCGCACCTGGCGACCCGATACTCCAAGGATGACCCGAGGGTGCAGCAGGAAGTTGACGGCGGCACCGGCGGTCATGGCGCCATAGGCTTGCTCATCCCAGTTGCTGAGCAACTTGCTCTCTTGTCCGGCGAACAGGTTGTAGCGCCAACGACTGTCCTGTTTACGCCAGTTGGTCGGTTTGTACACCAGCTCCTGAGTTGTGGAGGTGATCTGGCCGTCTTCGATCAGACGCACTTCCACTTCATAGATCCCCCCCGGCAAGGGGCGGGTATCCAGGGTTTGCAGGCCGGCATTGACCGATTGGGTATTGATGAGCAAGCCGTTGCGAAAAATTTCCACCGACGCTTGACGGTTGGCGGTGACATAGATCGGGTACACGCTGGGTCTAGGGCTGTTGATGGCCAGGCTGTCGGAGCTTCCATACATGAAACCTGCCGCGGTGTCGGGACTGGCACCAAATGAACGCAGCTGGCGACTGAGGCCTTCGGAGTTAGGGGTGAAATACCCCAGGCGCAAAAAGCTGCCTTCGAGTTCACGCTGGGTATAAAGCTCGTGTACCGCGTGGTAGAGCTTGTCGTCCGGGCCGCCCAAACGGGCCAGCTGCATGTTCACGCTTTGGGTCCAGTTGCCCAGGCTACTGCTGGCCTCCAGACCGTAACGTCCGCCGAGGTCCTGTTCCTGGCCGCCGTTGAGGTTCAGTTGATTACGCACGATCAAGCCGCTGCTGCCGCCTTCGGGCAGATCGTAATAGCGCTTGGCTTCGGTGTTGCGCTCGGCATTTTCGGTGACAATCGACACCAATGAATTCTGCAGGTTGTAGTGCACCGCCAGCATTTGCTCCGGGCAACTGCCTTCGCAGGCACCAAGGGCCACGCCTTTCTTTAAGTAAGTAGCCCAGACTTCACGTTCGCTGGCAGAAATATTGCTGTCGCCAACATCGGCAAATTCGAGCAAGGTAATTCGATCATTGCGGGACAACACGATCATCGCCTCCCCGAGAAGTTGTTGATCAAGTTCCACCCGGACAGCCAATGGTACATCGAAGAAGTGTTCTTCAAAGTCCACCGGCAAACCTTTTGCTTGAGCAAGTAAACTTCGGGGAGTAGTGGCGTTATTTGTGGGCGCAGCCAATGCACTGGCGCACAAAAAAAGCGCGAGAGCAGCCGCGACGGGAGTCATCTGGAACATGATCTGAATACTCTGATTACATAACAAGCCGACGCCATCCGGCCATCTTTCAACGGCCGGATGGCAGACGGTTGAATAAAAAATTCTTTATAAGAGCATTTGATCAATCAAGGCTTCAGAACAGGTTCGAACACCACTGCGAAACTGCTGGTAAAGTCTCCGGTCTGACTGGCGGTCGGTTTCTTGGCTTTGATCCTCAATGCACGCTGTACACCTGGTACCGAATCGGTTTCGTTGACGATTTCCTTTGTGGTCGCAGCCAGTTCGACGCTACCGATGGTGACGGTCAACGGAATACTGTCACGACCGTTATACAATACCGCCGAACCTTCGATCAGGGCATTGATGGCACCTTTCGAATCCGTATGCTTCAAGTTGAAGATGGCATCTACGGTAGACAATTCGCCACCAACCAATTGAGTCATGACTTCATCGCGACCGAAGTTTGGATTTTGAGGTGCCACATTGAACTGCGAGGTGGGGATGAATGCCCTTACGTTGATCGTGGTCGAAATAGGGTCAGCGGCAAAAACCATGGAAGAACTCAGTGCCAGGACAGCCATTGGCGTGGCGATTGCAATCTTCTTTAACATCTTTCAGTACCTGTCTCTTAAAAGGGTCGAAGCGTGGAAAGTTTTTGATAAGCAACACTGTCACGAGCAGCTATTTGCTCAGCTGAGCTTTCAACGCCGAAAGATGATCGATCAACTCTTCTGGAAAGTAAGTAGGGAAATTCCGACAACTTTGTAGTCAAAGCATTGCCGAAACATAAAGAAAAAGTCTGAAGCGGAAATAACCCCACAATATAACGGTAAGATTCAGACACAGATCCTGTCTATCCATTAATTTCAGCACGACACTCGCACTACGACGTCTGTAAGACCAATACCACACGTTCAACAAATAAAGGCCGACGGTGCTAAATTAGAGAGTTAAAACTAAATTCAAGATATGCATCTATCCAACAATCATCTTTTTTCGATTTTGGCTTCCTTTACCAGCCGGATTTACCAGGCCTTCAGGGCTACCACCGGTCGAAAGCCCTTGCTCTCCAGTTAAGATATATCTTAAGTTGTATCTAAACACGACGAGAGAAAGCGAAAATGAGAGACCATCATTCCCCCCACCGTGAACATGGCGATGGCCGTGACGGATTCGAAAAGCGCCCTGGCCGTGAACGCGGCGGTCGCGGACCACGGGTGTTCGCCCCCGGCGATCTGAAATTGCTGCTGCTGGCCTTGATCGCCGAACAGCCGTGCCACGGCTACGACCTGATCCGCCAGATCGAAGGGATGTTCGACGGTGCCTACAGCCCCAGCCCCGGCGTGATCTACCCGACCCTGACTTTTCTGGAAGAAAGCGAAATGATTCAGGGCGACGCCGAAGGCGGAAAAAAACGCTACAGCGTGACGGAGGCCGGGCGCCAGTCCCTGATCGAGCAGGATGTTGCCCTTGAAGGTGTGCGGGTGCGCATCGATGTCAGCAAACGCTCACTGCGTGGTCATGACCGCCCACCGGAAATCCACGAGGCGGTGCACAACCTGCGCCATGCCTTGCAACTGCACCATGGCCGCTGGAACCCCGAAGAAATCCAGCGCGTCTCGACCTTGCTCAACAACACCGCCAAAGCCATTGTCGACGGCCCTGCCGTTCAGTCTGCCCAGGAGACAGCCGAATGATCGACGTTATCGTGCCTTCCCAAACCATTCACCGTGTCAGCCACGAAATCAAACGTCGTCGCCTGGAAGTTCTGCGGGTAGTAGACCTGACCCCACGCATGCGCCGGATCACGCTGGGCGGTCCGGAGCTGGCAGGTTTCGTCAGCCTTGGCACCGACGATCACGTCAAACTGCTGTTCCCGCAGAACGCCGAGCAAGCCGCGGCGCTGGAAACCCTGGTGCTGGGCGCCGGCAAGGACAACGGGCCGATGCCGGCCATGCGTGACTACACGCCGCGCCGCTACGACCTGAACACCCTGGAGCTGGACATCGATTTCGTGCTGCACGGCGACGGCCCTGCCTCGACCTGGGCCGAACAGGCCAGACCTGGCCAGTTCCTGCACATCGGCGGGCCGCGGGGTTCGATGATCGTGCCGGACATTTTCGACAGCTACCTGTTGATCGGTGACGAAACGGCAATTCCCGCGATTGCCCGCCGGCTCGAAGGCCTGTCGGCCAATCGCCGTGCACTGGTGATCATTGAAGTGGAAAACGGCAAGGAGCAGCAGGTGCTGGAAAGCGCCGCCGAGGTCAATGTGATCTGGGTGTTGCGCGAAGGTGGCAAGGACCATTTACTGACCACCGTGCGGCAGGTCAAGGTCCCCGCCGGCAGCCTGTATGCCTGGGTCGCGACCGAGAGCAAGGTGTCGCGGCAGATTCGCCGGGTGTTGCTCGATGAGCATGGACTGGATGAACAGTTCGTCAAAGCCGTAGGCTACTGGCGGTTGAATGACAGTGACGAAGAGTGACCGCGACTCATTATTGTGGCGAGGGAGCTTGCTCCCGTTCGGCTGCAAAGCAGTCGTAAAATCAGCAACCGCAGTGTTCCAGATAAAACTCGATTGAGGTTTTAGCACTGCTGCGCAGCGCAACGGGAGCAAGCTCCCTCGCCACGGATGTGCTCGACATCACCGTCTGTGCTCATTTTCGAGCACGCCATCGATCCAACCCAACCACCAGCAACGCAATCACCACGAACCCCGCCAGCAATCCCCCGGCATTGATAAACACCTGTGGATAACCCAGCTTCTCCACATCGATGAACGGGTACGGATAAACCGCCAGCAAATGCCCCCGCAGCAGGGAATAGGCGAAGTACAGCAGCGGATAAATCGCCCACAACGCGATGTGCCCCAAGCGCAAACTGCCCTTGGGCACACAGCACCACCAGTAGATCAGAAACAGCATCGGCATGACGTCGTGCATCAGCTCATCGGCCAGCCACTGCCATCCCTCGGGATGCCATAAATGGCGCAGCAACAGGCTGTAGACCAGGCCGACCACGGCGATGCTCACGGCCACTCCACTGCTGACCCACGGCTGTAAAAACCAGCGGCGTGCGGCCGATTCGCGGGACGTCGTTTCACAGGTCAGCACGGTTGCCACCAGCGTATTGCTGAGCACGGTGAAATAGCTGAAGAAGCTCACCAGCCCGCCTGTCAAACTGGCTGCCAGCGTCCAGCGCGAGTAGAAAATCAGGTACAGCTGAATACTCAATCCCACCCAGCCAAGGATGGCAGCGATGGCGACGAAACGACGCCGCGCGACTGACGGGATGAACATGTCAGAGCGGACGCTTGGTGCGCATCAGTTTCACGTAGAGGCGCTCGACCTTCTCCCGCGCCCACGGGGTTTTACGCAGGAACGTCAGGCTCGACTTGATGCTCGGGTCACTCTTGAAGCAGCGGATATCGATGCGTTCGGCCAGCCCCGACCATTCGTAATGTTCAACCAGGGCGTTGAGGATTTGCTCCAGGGTTACACCGTGCAGCGGGTCGTTGGTCTGTTCGGTCATGCCGGGCCTTCAGCGATGTAGGGATGAGAAGCCGCGCACCTTAGCCGAGGGCTTCGTTGGGGGGAAGCGGTCTGTTGAATGTAGGTGATCCTGTGGTCCTGTGGGAGCGAGCTCGCTCGCGATGGTCGTTAACGATGACGCGCGCATTCTGGATAAACGCGTTGCTCACAAGTTCTTCGCGAGCAAGCTCGCTCCTACAGAAAGCATTCATTCCCTTACTGTTACAAAATCCGAAACGATGCATGTCAGTAAAAGCCCTTTCTCTATTTGTAACAGAACATTATCCTTGCGCCCGCCTTAGCTGAAACGCTTCTGCCAGTCACTTCTTCCGCTCATCCCCCAGAAAAAGATCAAGAATTTCTTCTCTATGCCTGATTTACGATTTTCGAAAGACAGCGCTGTCTTTAAGACTGTCTCTTGCCACAACGTCCTCAAACTGATCAGCGGATTCACCGCGTTCGGCCTCGCCACCTGTGTTCAGGCCGCTCCGGCTTTCGACAGCGACTCCCCATGGATGCTCGGCGACTGGAACGGCACTCGCACGGAACTTGCTGAAAAAGGCTACGACTTCAAAGTCGATTACACCGGTGAGATGGGCAGCAACCTGCACGGCGGCTATGACCATGACCGCACCGCACGCTACAGCGACCAGTTCGGCCTGGGCACCCATCTGGACTTGCAGAAGATCCTCGGCTGGGACGATGCCGAATTTCAGCTGACCATCACCGAACGCAGCGGCAACAACATCAGCAACGACCGCATCAACGATCCGCGCGTCGGTGGCTTCACCTCGGCCCAGGAAGTCTGGGGCCGTGGCCAGACCTGGCGTCTGACGCAGATGTGGTATCAGCAGAAGTTCTTCGATCAGAGCCTCGACATCAAGGTCGGCCGCTTCGGTGAGGGCGAAGACTTCAACAGCTTCCCCTGCGACTTCCAGAACCTGGCGTTCTGCGGCTCCCAGGTCGGCAACTGGGCGGGCGACATCTGGTACAACTGGCCGGTCAGCCAGTGGGCGATGCGGGTCAAATATCACCTGACGCCCGAGTTGTATGCGCAGGTTGGCGCGTATGAACAAAACTCGTCGAACCTGGATCGCGGCAATGGCTTCAAGCTCAGCGGCAGCGGCACCCAGGGCGCGGTCCTGCCGGTAGAGCTGGTGTGGACGCCGAAACTCAACGGCCTGCCGGGCGAATACCGCGCCGGTTACTACTACAGCAGCGCCAAGGCCACCGATGTCTACAAGGACAGCAACGGCCAACCGGCCGCCCTGAGCGGCGAGGCCTACCGCAGCGCCTCGAGCAAGCACGGTGTCTGGCTCGGCATCCAGCAGCAGGTCACCAGCCTCGCCAGCGACCACTCCCGCGGCTTGAGCCTGTTCGCCAACGGCACGATGCACGACAAGAAAACCAACGCCATCGACAACTACGTCCAGGCCGGCCTTGTCTACAAAGGCCCGTTCGATGCCCGCGCCAAGGACGACATCGGTTTCGCCATGGCCCGCGTGCACGTCAACCCGGCCTTCCGCAAGAACGCCGAGGCGAGCAACCAGGCCAACGCCGTTTTCGACTACGACAATCCGTCCTACCTGCCGCCCCAGGACACCGAATACAGCGCCGAACTCTATTACGGCGTGCACGTCACCAACTGGCTGACCATACGCCCGAACCTGCAATACATCCGCCATCCCGGCGGCGTTGACCAGGTCGATGACGCGCTGATTGGCGGGATCAAGATCCAGTCGTCGTTCTAAGCAACACCACAAAACCTTTGTAGGAGCGAGCCTGCTCGCGATGGTCGTCAACGATAACGCTGCGAGCCTGACACCCCGCGGCGTTCTCAGGTTTCTCGCGAGCAAGCTCGCTCCTACAGGGACTACGTCAACCACACCGGTTTTATGAACCATGCCCACGCCGGATCGTCATCTACAGTGAACTGGCGCGGGACTACTTGAAACGTCACGGAGAATCACACTATGAGCACTGATGGTGCCTTGGGCCGAGGCCGGCTGTTGCCGACCCTGCTCGGCATACTGCTTCTGCTAATGGGCCTGGCCATGCTGGCCGGGGGGATCAAGCTGAGCATGCTCGGCGGCTCGCTGTATTACCTGCTGGCCGGTATCGGCATCGCGCTGAGCGGCGTCCTGCTGATCGCCGCCCGCCCTGCCGCGCTGGGCCTGTACGCCCTGGTGCTGTTCGCCAGTACCGTTTGGGCGCTGTGGGAAGTGGGCCTGGACTGGTGGCAACTGGTACCGCGCCTGGCGCTGTGGTTCGCCCTCGGCCTGGTGATGCTGCTGCCGTGGTTCCGTCGTCCATTGCTGATCAACGGCCCGGCCCCTATGGGCACTGGCGCCTTGAGCGTGGCCGTGGTCCTGGCCGGTGTCACCGCCGTGGCCAGCCAGTTCACCCATCCGGGCGAGACCTTCGGCGAGTTGGGTCGTGACTCGGCTGACATGACCAGCACTGCGCCACAAATGCCTGACGGAGACTGGCAGGCCTATGGCCGCAGCGAATTCGGTGACCGCTATTCGCCACTCAAGCAGATCACCCCGGGTAACGTCGGCAAGCTGCAGGAAGCCTGGCGTATCCAGACCGGCGATCTGCCAACCGCCGATGACCCGGTGGAACTGACCAACGAAAACACCCCGCTCAAGGCCAACGGCATGCTCTATGCCTGCACCGCCCATAGCAAGGTGCTGGCGCTGGACCCGGACACCGGCAAGGAACTGTGGCGTTTCGACCCGCAGATCAAGAGCCCGGTGGGCTTCAAGGGCTTCGCCCACATGACCTGCCGTGGCGTGTCGTACTACGACGAAGCCGCTTACGCCAAGTCTGAAACCGCGGCGTCCGCCGTCCTCTCCGAGGCCGGCAAAGCCGTTGCCCAGGCTTGCCCACGTCGCCTGTACCTGCCAACCGCTGATGCACGCCTGATCGCCCTCAACGCCGACACCGGCAAGGTCTGCGAAGGCTTCGGCACCAACGGTGTGGTTGACCTGACCCAAGGCATCGGCCCGTTCACCGCCGGTGGCTACTACGCCACCTCGCCAGCCGCGATCACCCGTGATCTGGTGATCATGGGCGGCCACGTCACCGACAACGAATCGACCAACGAGCCGTCCGGCGTGATCCGCGCCTACGACGTGCGCGACGGTCATCTGGTATGGAACTGGGACAGCAACAACCCGGACGCCACCGAACCGTTGGCCCCGGGCCAGACCTACAGCCGCAACTCGGCGAACATGTGGTCGCTGGCCAGCGTCGACGAAAAACTCGGCATGGTCTACCTGCCACTGGGCAACCAGACCCCGGACCAGTGGGGTGCTGACCGCACTCCAGGCGCCGAGAAATTCAGCGCCGGCCTGGTCGCCCTGGACCTCGCTACCGGCAAGGTACGCTGGAACTACCAGTTCACCCACCACGACCTGTGGGACATGGACGTCGGCAGCCAGCCAACCCTGCTCGACATGAAAACCGCCGACGGCGTGAAGCCTGCGCTGATCGCCCCAACCAAACAGGGCAGCCTGTATGTCCTCGACCGTCGTGACGGCACGCCGATCATCCCGATCAAGGAAATCCCGGTGCCGCAAGGCGCCGTGAAAGGCGACCACACAGCCCCGACCCAGGCCCGTTCGGACCTGAACCTGCTGGCCCCGGAACTGACCGAAAAAGCCATGTGGGGCGCCAGCCCGTTTGACCAGATGCTGTGCCGTATCCAGTTCAAGGAGCTGCGTTACGAAGGTCAGTACACCCCGCCGTCGGAACAGGGCAGCCTGATCTATCCGGGTAACGTCGGCGTCTTCAACTGGGGCGGCGTTTCGGTCGACCCGGTTCGCCAGATGCTGTTCACCAGCCCGAACTACATGGCCTTCGTCTCGAAAATGGTGCCTCGCGCCGAAGTCGCGGCCGGCAGCAAGCGCGAGAGCGAAACAGCGGGCGTGCAACCGAACACGGGCGCACCTTACGCGGTGATCATGCACCCGTTCATGTCGCCATTCGGCGTACCGTGCCAGGCTCCGGCCTGGGGCTACGTGGCGGGCATCGACCTGACCACCGGCAAAGTCGTGTGGAAACGCAAGAACGGCACCAGCCGCGACAGCTCGCCAATTCCTGTCGGCATGAACCTCGGCGTGCCGAGCATGGGCGGCTCGATGGTCACCGCCGGCGGCGTCGGCTTCCTCAGCGGCACGCTGGACCAGTACCTGCGCGCCTATGACGTCAACACCGGCAAAGAGCGGTGGAAAGCTCGCCTGCCGGCTGGCGGCCAGGCTACGCCGATGACCTACACCGGCAAGGACGGCAAGCAGTACGTGCTGTTGGTCGTCGGTGGCCACGGCTCGCTGGGCACCAAAATGGGTGACTATGTGATTGCGTACAAACTGTCGGAATAAGTTTTAGCGGCAGTAAAACGAAAGGCGACGCCCGTGAGGACGTCGCCTTTTTTGTCGCCGCCGCGGAACACCCTGTGGGAGCGGGCTTGCTCGCGAAGGCGTTGTGTCAGGCAACATTTACATCAACTGACACGCCCCCTTCGCGAGCAAGCTCGCTCCCACAATTGACCGCGCACAGCCTTGGTTCAGCTAACCTGTCTCTCTGCTGAACACGCCTGCGAAACACCGCTTCGCAGAAAATGACCGTTGAAACCACCGCCAACCTGCCCCATCTAAGACCCATACCCATTGCGCAGGTGCCCCCATGAGCGACCAGCAGGAATTTCCCGAAGACCCGAGCGAATACGCAGACCCGGAAAACGCACCGCACCCCACCACCGGCAAAGGCCTGGCCCTGCCCGGCCAGAACCTGCCGGACAAGGTCTACATCATCCCGATCCACAACCGACCGTTTTTCCCGGCCCAGGTGCTGCCGGTCATTGTCAACGAAGAGCCGTGGGCCGAGACGCTCGACCTGGTGGCCAAGTCCGGACACAACTCCCTGGCCCTGTTCTACATGGACACGCCCCAGGAGGACCCGCGCCACTTCGACACCTCGGCCCTGCCGCTCTACGGCACCCTGGTCAAGGTGCACCACGCCAGCCGCGAAAACGGCAAGCTGCAGTTCGTCGCCCAGGGCCTGACCCGCGTGCGTCTGAAAACCTGGCTCAAGCATCACCGCCCGCCGTACCTGGTGGAAGTCGAATACCCGCACCAGCCCACCGAGCCGACCGACGAGGTCAAGGCCTACGGCATGGCGCTGATCAATGCGATCAAGGAACTGCTGCCGCTCAATCCGCTGTACAGCGAAGAGTTGAAGAACTACCTCAACCGCTTCAGCCCCAACGATCCGTCGCCGCTGACCGATTTCGCCGCCGCGCTGACCTCGGCCACCGGTAGCGAACTGCAGGAAGTGCTCGACTGTGTGCCCATGCTCAAGCGCATGGAAAAAGTCCTGCCGATGCTGCGCAAGGAAGTCGAGGTTGCGCGCCTGCAAAAAGAGATTTCTGCCGAAGTTAACCGCAAGATCGGTGAGCATCAGCGCGAGTTTTTCCTCAAGGAGCAACTCAAGGTCATCCAGCAGGAGCTGGGCCTGACCAAGGACGACCGCAGCGCCGACCTCGAACAGTTCGAACAGCGACTGACCGGCAAAGTACTGTCGCCGCAAGCGCAGAAGCGCATCGAAGAGGAAATGAACAAGCTGTCGGTACTGGAGACCGGCTCGCCGGAGTATGCGGTCACCCGCAACTACCTCGACTGGGCGACCTCGGTGCCGTGGGGCGTCTACGGCGAGGACAAACTCGACCTCAGGCACGCGCGCAAGGTGCTGGACAAGCATCACGCCGGTCTCGACGACATCAAGGACCGCATCCTCGAATTCCTCGCGGTCGGGGCCTACAAAGGCGAGATCAGCGGTTCCATCGTATTGCTGGTCGGTCCGCCGGGCGTGGGCAAGACCAGTGTCGGCAGATCCATCGCCGAATCCCTGGGCCGGCCGTTCTATCGTTTCAGCCTCGGCGGCATGCGCGATGAAGCCGAGATCAAGGGCCACCGCCGCACCTACATCGGCGCGCAGCCGGGCAAACTGGTACAGGCGCTCAAAGACGTCGAAGTGATGAACCCGGTGATCATGCTCGACGAGATCGACAAGATGGGCCAGAGCTACCAGGGCGACCCGGCCTCGGCGCTGCTGGAAACCCTCGATCCGGAGCAGAACGTCGAATTCCTCGACCACTATCTGGACCTGCGTCTGGACTTGTCGAAAGTGTTGTTCGTGTGCACTGCCAACACCCTCGATTCGATCCCCGGCCCGCTGCTGGACCGAATGGAAGTGATCCGCCTGTCGGGTTACATCACCCAGGAAAAAGTCGCCATCGCCAAACGTCACCTGTGGCCCAAGCAGCTTGAGAAAGCCGGTGTGTCCAAGAGCAGCCTGAGCATCAGCGACAGCGCGCTCAAGGCGTTGATCGACGGTTATGCCCGTGAAGCCGGCGTGCGCCAGCTGGAAAAAAACCTCGGCAAACTGGTGCGCAAAGCGGTGATGAAACTGCTCGACGAGCCGCAAGCCGTGATCAAGCTCGGGCCGAAAGACCTGGAGGCCTCCCTCGGCAAACCGGTGTTCCGCAACGAGCAGGTGCTGGCGGGTGTCGGCGTGATCACCGGGCTGGCCTGGACCAGCATGGGCGGCGCGACCCTGCCGATCGAAGCCACGCGCATCCACACCCTCAACCGAGGCTTCAAGCTCACCGGGCAGTTGGGTGACGTGATGAAAGAGTCGGCGGAGATCGCCTACAGCTATGTCAGCTCGCACCTGAAGTCGTATGACGGCGATCCGAAATTCTTCGATGAAGCCTTCGTCCACCTGCACGTGCCGGAAGGCGCGACGCCGAAAGACGGCCCGAGCGCCGGCGTGACCATGGCCAGCGCCCTGCTATCGCTGGCGCGCAACCAACCGCCGAAAAAAGGCGTGGCCATGACCGGCGAACTGACGTTGACCGGGCATGTATTGCCGATTGGCGGGGTGCGGGAAAAAGTGATTGCGGCGCGGCGGCAGAAGATCTTCGAGCTGATTCTGCCAGAGGCCAATCGAGGCAACTTCGAAGAGCTGCCGGAATATCTGAAAGAAGGCATCACCGTGCACTTTGCCAAGCGGTTTGCGGATGTGGCGAAGGTGTTGTTCTGACAGTGATGTAGCGGGCTGCACTATTGCTATCGCGAGCAGGCTCGCTCCCACAGTGGAATGCGTAGAACACAAATTGAGTGTTCACCAAAGATCCCTGTGGGAGCGAGCCTGCTCGCGAAGGCGTCGGTACTCACAACACCAATTCCCGCAGCTGTCACACTTTGTCTCATCTCGGTTATGCTCGCCGTTCGTCGTGAACGCCGGAGCCACTGACCTCATGTCCCCCATTCGCCTGCTTGTCCCCCTCGCCCTCGCCTTGCTGGCCGCGTGCGCCACGCAACCGAAACAAAACGTGACCGTGGAAAAACAAAGCGAATGTCCGGTGAAACTCACCAACGGGCAGAACCTGATCCTGACTCTGCCGAGCAATCCAACCACAGGCTATCGCTGGGCGATCCAGGATTCGGCCGGCGGCGTCTTGCACGCCCTTGGGCCAGAGGTGTATCGAAACCCGGAAGATGCCGGCATCGTCGGCGCGGCCGGGGTCTCGACCTGGCGCTTTCAGGCGTTTGCGACCGGCACCGGGCGTTTACGCCTGACCTCGCAACAGCCGTGGGCGCCGGAAGTGCTGCCGGTGGAATCCTTCGACTGCGCGATCTCGGTTAACTGACCATGGGCTGGCTGATTCTGGCGCTGATGGGCGCGGTGACCTTTCTTTATGGCCTGAGCGTGCATGCCTCTCTTCTGTGCCTGCTGGTCAAGCCACTGCCGGTGCTGGCCCTGCTCGGGTGGTTGCACGACGCACCGCCCGGCGAATATCGGCGCTGGATCAGCCTGGGCTTGATCTTCTCCCTGCTCGGCGACGTGTTGCTGGCGTGGCCAGGGGACTTGTTCGTGTTCGGCCTCGGCGCGTTTTTGGTCGCCCACCTGGCCTATCTGAAAGCCTACCTGAGCGATTGCCGGCGTCCGGCGTTGCTGCCGCTGGTCATTGCCCTCGGTGTCGGTGCAGTCTTGCTGGGGATTCTGATTGCTCACGGACTGGGCCCGTTGCTGATCCCGGTGATCGTCTACGGCCTGGCGATCAGCGCCATGCTCTGGCGCGCGCTCGCGCGGCTCGGCACCGACGTGCCCAAGCGTTCGGCACTGCTGGCGGCCGCCGGTGCGGTGGCGTTTGTGTTTTCCGACAGTGTGATTGGCATCAGCCGTTTCGTGGTGCCGTTCGATGCGGCGCCTTATGTGATCATCCTCAGCTATTGGCTGGGGCAATGGGGGATCACTGCCTCGGCATTTTTCCAAAGAACACGCTAACCCCTGTGGCGAGGGAGCTTGCTCCCGCTCGACTGCGCAGCAGTCGCAATCCCGGCAAACCTGTTTGAATGGTTTTGGGGCCGCTGCGCGGCCCAACGGGAGCAAGCTCCCTCGCCACAACAGCGTTTCCAACCGCTAACCGCCGCCGGTTTATCAGACAACCCGCGCATCAGCGCGCCAACTTGGCTAAAATGCCGGCCTTTTCCACCTACACCGCTGGAACCGCCGTGAGCAAAGAACCCGATCGCCTTTTCGCCCAGCCTCTGGCCCAGGTGCCTGACTTCGCCTTTAACGAGGACGTGGCGCGGGTGTTCCCGGACATGATCAAGCGCTCGGTGCCAGGCTATCCGACCATCGTCGAAAACCTCGGCGTGCTCGCCGCGCAGTTCGCCCAGCCCAATAGCGTGCTCTATGACCTCGGTTCGTCCTTAGGTGCCGTGACCCAGGCCCTGCGCCGACATGTGCGCACCGACGGGTGCCGGGTGATCGCTGTGGATAACTCCGCAGCGATGGTCGAACGCTGCCGCGAATACCTCAACGGGCAGGATTCGATGTTCCAGGAGTTGCTGCCGGTCGAAGTGATCGAAGGCGACATCCTCGCTCTCGACTTCCAGCCGGCCTCGGTGGTGGCGCTGAACTTCACCCTGCAATTCATCGCCCCGGACCAACGCACTGCATTGCTGACGCGTATCCGCCAGTCGCTGCTGCCCGGTGGCGCGCTGATCCTCTCGGAGAAGCTGCGCTTCAACGACCCCGAGGAGCACGCGCTGCTCACCGACCTGCACATGGCGTTCAAACGCGCCAATGGCTACAGCGAGCTGGAAATCGCCCAGAAGCGCAGCGCCATCGAAAACGTCATGAAGCCCGACAGCCTCGAAGAACACCGCGAACGCCTGCTGGCCGCCGGGTTCCCGAAAGTCGTGCCGTGGTTCCAGTGTCTTAACTTTGCCTCGTTGATTGCCTTGCCATGATTGATCTGTCCCCCCTCGCCCGCCGTCTGGCTGGTACTCCGCTGGCCGACTGGGCCAACACCCTGCAAGTGCAACTCGACAAGAAAATGGAAAAAGGTCACGGCGACCTGGAGCGCTGGCAAAGCGCGCTGGACGCCCTGCCGCAGATCCAGCCAAGTGAAGTCGATTTACTCAACGGCTTGAAGCTGGACACCGATTGCGACGACGCGACCCGTGCGCAAATGCGCACCGCGTTGATGGGCTTGTCACCGTGGCGCAAGGGACCGTTCGACCTGTTCGGCGTGCACGTCGACACAGAGTGGCGCTCGGACTGGAAATGGTCACGGGTCGCGCCGCATCTGGATCTGAAAGGCAAGCGCATCCTCGATGTCGGCTGCGGCAATGGCTATTACATGTGGCGCATGCTCGGCGCCGGCGCGGACAGCGTGATCGGTGTCGACCCGAACTGGTTGTTCTTCTGCCAGTTCCAGGCCGTGCAACGTTACCTGTCCGAACCGAACGCCTGGCACCTGCCCTTCCCGTTCGAAGACCTGCCGCCGAACCTCGAAGGTTTCGACACGGTATTTTCCATGGGCGTGTTCTACCACCGTCGCTCGCCCATCGAGCATTTGCTGGCGTTGAAGGACTGCCTGGTCAAGGGCGGTGAGCTGGTGCTGGAAACCCTGGTGGTCGAAGGCGATAAACATCAGGTACTGGTGCCGGAAGACCGTTACGCACAGATGCGCAACGTGTGGTTCCTGCCATCGGTGCCGGCGCTGGAATTGTGGCTGCGTCGTGCCGGGTTCACGGATGTGAAATGCGTGGATGTGAGCACCACCACGGTCGAGGAACAGCGCGGGACGGAGTGGATGAAGTATCAGTCGCTCAGTGACTTCCTCGATCCGGAAGATCACAGCAAGACCATTGAAGGTTTGCCGGCGCCGATGCGCGCCGTCATTGTCGCCAGAAAGTAACGCAAGAACCTGTAGGAGCGAGCTTGCTCGCGATGGAATGTCAGACTAAGTGGTGTCGACTGACACACCATCGCGAGCAAGCTCGCTCCTACAGAGGTTCGGTGTTTAGTCTGAGGGTTTGCCGCGCCGGGCCTTGAAGAACTCGCTCAAAACAGCCCCGCACTCCTCCGCCAACACCCCGCCTTCATACAGCACCCGGTGATTCAAGAAGCCCTGGGTAAAGAACTGCCCCTGGCTCTGCACAATCCCGGCTTTCGGCTCCAGCGCGCCGTACACCACCCGCGAAATCCGCGAGTGCACGATCAGCCCCGCACACATGCTGCACGGCTCCAGGGTCACATACAGCGTGCTGCCTGGCAGGCGATAGTTGCTCACGGCCTGGGCAGCGGCGCGGATGGCGACCATCTCGGCATGGGCGCTCGGGTCGCTGCCACTGATCGGGCAATTGAAGCCGCGACCGATGATTTCACCGTCCTGCACCAGCACCGCGCCTACCGGCACTTCGCCGAGCGCGGCACCTTGCGCTGCCAGCGCCAGGGCTTCACGCATGAAATCCCGATCACGGCTGCGGTCGATGATCGCGGCGGGTCGAATCTGACGCATCACGCCACCTCGATCGCGGCCATCAGGCCGGTTTCCATGTGGTCGATCACGTGGCAGTGGAACATCCACACGCCAGGGTTATCCGCCACCAGCGCCACTTGGGCGCGCTCGTTCTTGCCCAGCAGGTAAGTGTCGGTGAAGTACGGAATGATTGTGTGCCGGTTCGAGGCAATGACCTTGAAGCTCATGCCGTGCAGGTGAACCGGGTGCTGATACTGAGTCATGTTTTTCAATTCGAAGATGTAGCTCTTGCCCTTTTCGAGCTTGGCAATCGGGCGGTCGGCGCAGGTCTTGTCGGTGATGTCCCAGGCCTTGCCGTTGATCTGCCACAGGCTTGGCGGCTTGCCGTTGTCGACGTTGACCGACACCGAGCCCACCCATTCGAAATTGAAGTTGAGTTTCTCGGCATTGGCCAGGTCCGGCTCGGCGATCGGGTTGGCCGGCAGTGCCGGCGGCCAGTCGGTTGGCGCGTCGCTATTGGCCACCGAGCGCAAGGTGCCCAGGCGCACCGGGCCGTTGCGCAGGGACAACTCCTCACCGGCCGGTGGCGCCTTGATCGCCAGGCAGATGCGCATACCGGGGCCGAGCCAGTATTCCTTGCCCAGCGGGCGCGGCTCGATGGGGTTGCCGTCCAGCGCGTAGATCTGCGCTTCGACGCCGGGAATGTTCAGGCGATAAGTCAGGGTGTTATCGAGGTTGAGCAGACGTACACGGGTGATCTGCCCGGCCGGCAAGTCGATCACCGCTTGCGGAACGCCATTGATGGTCGCCAGCCGCCCCGCCGTGCCGCCACGGGCCGCTTCACGGGGAATGCTGAACTCGACGAAATTGCCCTCGTCGTCGACATGCCAGCTCTTGAGGCTCAAGGTTTTTTCGTACTTGAATCCGGTCGGCTCGCGCTCTTCGATGATCAACGGCCCGACCAGCCCACGGCCAAGCTCTTCGCTGCTGTTCACGTGCGGGTGATACCAGTAGCTGCCGGCGTCGGGCACGCGGAATTTGTAATCGAAATATTCACCCGGCAGCACCGGCAATTGCGAGACGTAGGGCACGCCGTCCATTTCCAGCGGCAGGCGAATGCCGTGCCAGTGGATGGTGGTAGCGACCGGCAGATGGTTGATGAACCGCACCCGCAGCCATTCGCCCTGACGCACGCGTAACTCGGTGCCTGGTGCCGACGGGCCGAACGCCCAGGCTTCGGTCTTGTGCCCTGGCACCAGCTCGACGTCCAGCGGTGCAGCAATCAGTTCATAGTCATGACCGGCATCTGCGTCGGCCATCTTGCCCAGCCAGTAGCGCGACGCACCACCGGCTCCCACGCCAACGACAACAAGACCGGCCAGGCCACCGAGGATTTGGCGACGGGTAAACGACATGAACTCAACTACCTCACGTGAAAACGCAGGCCCACGGCCCGCAAAAGGCGAATACGATACACCCGCAGTTGTGAAAGAAACAGCAAAGCGGGCGCGACGGCAGGCCGCAGGATGGACCCGCAGCAATGAAAAAAGCCGTGTGAACTCACGCTCACACGGCTTTTCATCCAGCGATCAGCCCCTCAGGGCTGGCGCGGGATCACTCCCACTCAATGGTCGCCGGCGGCTTGCTCGACACGTCGTAGGTGACGCGGGAGATGCCTTCGATTTCATTGATGATGCGGCCGGATACGGTTTCCAGCAGTTCGTAAGGCAGGTGTGCCCAACGCGCGGTCATGAAGTCGATGGTTTCCACGGCACGCAGGGCAACGACCCAGGCGTAACGACGGCCATCACCGACCACGCCAACCGATTTCACCGGCTGGAACACCACGAATGCCTGGCTGACCTTGTGGTACCAGTCGGCCTTGCGCAGTTCTTCGATGAAGATGTGGTCGGCGCGACGCAGCAGGTCGGCGTATTCCTTCTTCACTTCACCCAGGATACGCACGCCCAGGCCCGGGCCCGGGAACGGGTGACGGTAGACCATGTCGTACGGCAGGCCCAGTTCCAGGCCCAGACGACGGACTTCATCCTTGAACAGTTCGCGCAGTGGCTCGACCAGTTTCAGGTTCATCTCTTCCGGCAGGCCGCCCACGTTGTGGTGCGACTTGATCACGTGGGCCTTGCCGCTTTTCGCGCCAGCCGACTCGATCACGTCCGGGTAGATGGTGCCCTGGGCCAGGTACTTGATGTTGTCCAGCTTGCAGGATTCGGCATCGAACACGTCGATGAAGGTACGGCCGATGATCTTGCGCTTCTTCTCAGGGTCGGCTTCGCCGGCCAGGTTGTTGAGGAACTGGTCCTCGGCGTTGGCACGGATCACCTTGACGCCCATGTTCTCGGCGAACATGGCCATCACTTGCTCGCCTTCGTGCAGGCGCAGCAGGCCGTTGTCGACGAAGACGCAGGTCAGTTGGTCGCCGATGGCTTTGTGCAGCAGCGCGGCAACGACCGAGGAGTCCACGCCGCCAGAGAGGCCAAGCAGCACGTTGTCGGTGCCGACCTGGGCACGAACCTGGGCGATGGCGTCTTCAGCGATCTTCGACGGGGTCCACAGTGCTTCACACTCGCAGATGTCGAGGATGAAGCGCGACAGGATGCGACCGCCCTGCTTGGTGTGGGTCACTTCCGGATGGAACTGCACGCCGTAGTAGCGACGCTCGTCGCTGAACATGCCAGCGATCGGGCAGCTCGGGGTGCTGGCCAGGATATGGAAGTCAGACGGCATGCGGGTGACCTTGTCACCGTGGCTCATCCATACGTCGAGGCCGAACAGGCCGTCGGCGTCGATGTGGTCTTCGATGCCGTCGAGCAGGCGGCTCTTGCCGACCACGTCGACGCGGGCGTAACCGAACTCACGCAGTTCGGAACCTTCAACCTTGCCGCCCAGTTGCTCGGCCATAGTCTGCATGCCGTAGCAGATACCGAAGACCGGCACGCCCAGATCAAAGACTGCCTGCGGGCAGCGAGGGCTGTCGGCTTCGTGCACGGACTCCGGGCCGCCAGCGAGAATGACGCCTTTTGGCGCGAACTCGCGGATCGCATCCTCGTCCATGTCGAACGGGTGCAGTTCGCAGTACACGCCGATCTCGCGCACGCGGCGGGCGATCAGCTGGGTGTACTGGGAACCGAAGTCGAGGATCAGGATGCGGTGAGCGTGAATATCGAGGGCCATGATTCAGTCTCGTCTAAGTCATTCAGAAACAGTCGTGATTCAGAAACAACTCGGGGCTGAATAAAACAGCCCCGGTTGCTTAGCTTGTTGCTTGAAGGCTCAACCTACGCGGTAGTTCGGCGCTTCCTTGGTGATCTGCACGTCGTGAACGTGGGATTCGGCCATGCCTGCGCCGGTGATCCGCACGAACTCGGGCTTGGTGCGCATCTCTTCGATGTTGGCGCTACCGGTGTAGCCCATCGAGGAGCGCAGGCCGCCCATCAACTGGTGGATGATCGCGCTCAGGGTGCCCTTGTACGGAACACGCCCTTCGATGCCTTCCGGAACCAGCTTCTCGGCGCCTGCCGAGGAGTCCTGGAAGTAACGGTCGGAGGATCCCTGGGCCTGGGACATGGCGCCCAGCGAACCCATGCCGCGATAAGCCTTGTACGAACGGCCCTGGAACAGTTCGATCTCGCCCGGCGCTTCTTCGGTACCGGCGAACATCGAGCCCATCATCACGCAGGAGGCACCGGCCACGATGGCCTTGGACAGGTCACCGGAGAAACGGATACCGCCGTCGGCGATCAACGGCACGCCAGTGCCTTCAAGGGCAGCGGCGACGTTGGCGATGGCACTGATTTGCGGCACGCCGACACCGGCGACGATACGGGTGGTGCAGATCGAGCCAGGGCCGATACCGACCTTGACCGCGTCAGCGCCGGCTTCGGCCAGGGCCTTGGCGGCAGCGCCGGTGGCGATGTTGCCGCCGATCACCTGTACTTCAGGGAAATTCTCTTTAACCCAGCGAACGCGGTCGATCACGCCTTTGGAGTGACCGTGAGCGGTGTCGACCACCACCACGTCCACACCGGCATTGACCAGGGCCGCCACGCGGTCACCGGTGTCTTTACCGGTACCGACTGCAGCACCCACACGCAGACGACCTTGATCGTCCTTGCTGGCCAGCGGGTAGGCCTTGGCTTTTTCGATGTCGTTGACGGTCATCATGCCTTTGAGGGCGAATTTGTCGTCGACGATCAGTACGCGCTCGATGCGGTGCTTGTGCAGCAATTCACGCACATCGTTCTTGTTGGCGCCTTCCTTGACCGTGACCAGACGCTCTTTGGGCGTCATCACTTCACGGACACTGACGTCCAGACGGTTTTCGAAGCGCACGTCACGGGAAGTGACGATGCCGACCAGGTCGCCATCGTGCAGTACCGGAACGCCGGAGATGTTGTGCAGGCGGGTCAGTTCGAACAGGTCACGCACCGTGGCGTCGGCTTCGATGGTGATCGGGTCCTTGACCACACCGGCTTCGAACTTCTTGACCTTGCGCACTTCGGCAGCTTGCTGCTCGATGGTCATGTTCTTGTGGATGATGCCGATACCACCTTCCTGAGCCATGGCGATTGCCAGACGGGCTTCAGTGACGGTGTCCATGGCGGCGGAGACCAGTGGAATATTCAGCTCGATGCCACGGGTAAGGCGGGTCTTGAGACTGACTTCGTTAGGAAGCACCTCGGAATAACCAGGCACTAGGAGAATGTCGTCGAATGTCAGAGCTTCTTGGCTGATACGCAGCATCGCGGGGGCTCCCGAGCGGGAAAATGGAAGCGCGCCATTATAGTCAGACACCCCTTCGGGTTCAATGTAAAACTCTGTCTATTATTGGCATTACTGATATACGGGGATTACGGCGGTACGGATTGCTGCTTTTTTGTGGGAGCGAGCCTGCTCGCGATGAGCTTGAAGGCGACGTTTGTTTTCAGACAGCACGCGTCATCGTTCACGACCATCGCGAGCGAGCTCGCTCCTACAAAGGTCATCAGAGTTCGACTTTCACCCAACTGACCGGCTGATCCAGCCAATCGGCGAATTCATCGAGAAAGCCCTGCTTGAACCCGGCTTCGGCCCAGTTGTTGAAGATGAAACCGAGGTTGGAGAAGCCGCATTCCTGCAGGAACAGGAAGCCGTTGATTTCGTCTTCATGCCCGCATTCCGGACAGGTGAAGTTATCGGTACGCCCCGGCATCCAGTCTTCCAGGCTTTCGAACAGGGCTTCACCCACTTCCTTGCGGCACTCGGCGCAGCCCGCTTCGCCAAGAAAACCCTTGGCTGGCGTATAGATGCAGCGCTTGGTGATGATCTCCAGACCATTGACCGGCTCGCCGAATGGCAGCGCGTCCGGGTGCAGGACCACCCCACGGGCACCCTCGGCGATGGCGTGGCCCATGCGATTGCCGGTGCGGCCGCACGTGGTCAGCTCTTCCCGGACGATGTTCTTGCGCACCAGCCAACGCACAACGGCCCGGGCCCGGGGTTCGTGTACCGGCAGGGTGGAGATTTTCGGGACGATGATGCTTTGCGAGTTCATGGGGTACAGGCCTGAAGCTTTGATGAAGGGTCTTGGGCACCCCCAAATTATAGAGACTGAACACCGAACCTGTGGGAGCGGGCTTGCTCGCGAAGAGGGAGTGTCAGTCAACATCAATGTGTCTGACACACCGCTTTCGCGAGCAAGCCCGCTCCCACAGGGATACGGGCTGGGCCGCGAGGGTTTTTACAGCTCGACAACAACCGCCTGCGACGCACGGGTCGCCTTGGCGCGGGCGGCTTCGATCGACTCGTCGCGAGCCAGGGCAACGCCCATGCGGCGCTGGCCGTTGACTTCAGGCTTGCCGAACAGGCGCAGCGCGGTATCCGGCTCGCTCAAGGCTGCGCCCAGATTGGCAAATGCGGTCTGGGTCGACTGCCCTTCCACCAGGATCACCGCCGAAGCCGATGGCCCGAACTGACGGATCAACGGGATCGGCAGGCCGAGAATGGCCCGTGCATGCAGGGCGAACTGCGACAGGTCCTGGGAGATCAGGGTCACCAGGCCGGTGTCGTGCGGGCGCGGCGAAACTTCGCTGAACCACACCTGATCACCCTTGATGAACAACTCGACCCCGAACAGACCACGGCCACCCAGGGCTTCGGTCACAGCTTTGGCGACGCGTTCGGATTCAGCCAGGGCAATCGGGCTCATGGCTTGCGGCTGCCAGGATTCCTGATAGTCGCCCTTCTCCTGACGGTGGCCGACCGGCGCGCAGAAAGTGGTACCGCCGACGTGGCGCACGGTCAGCAAGGTGATTTCGTAGTCGAAGTCGATGAAGCCCTCGACGATCACCCGACCTTTGCCGGCACGGCCTCCTTCCTGGGCGTAGTCCCAGGCTTTCTGCACGTCATCGACGCTGCGCAGCAGGCTCTGGCCCTTGCCCGAGGAACTCATGACTGGCTTGACCACACAGGGGAAACCGAGGTCTTCGACGGCCTTGCTGTAGTCCTCGAAAGTGTCGGCGAAATGGTACGGCGAGGTTGGCAGGTCCAGCTCTTCAGCCGCCAGGCGACGGATGCCTTCGCGGTTCATGGTCAATTGCGCGGCGCGGGCGGTCGGGATCACGTTGAAACCTTCGGCCTCCAGCTCCACCAGGGTCGCGGTGGCGATGGCTTCGATTTCCGGCACGATGAAGTGCGGTTTCTCGGCTTCGATCACGGCACGCAGGGCAGCGCCGTCGAGCATGTTGATCACATGGCTGCGGTGCGCCACCTGCATGGCCGGCGCGTTGGCGTAGCGGTCCACGGCAATCACTTCAACGCCCAGACGTTGCAGCTCGATCACCACTTCCTTGCCCAACTCGCCACAGCCACACATCAATACGCGGGTCGCGGTAGGCGACAATGGAGTTCCGATACGGCTCATCTGAAGGTCCTCAAGAAGCGGATCATCGAGGATACGGCGCAATAGGCGCGATCCATTGGGAGAAAGCGCGGCATTTTACATGAACCGCGGGGTTTGGCTTCAGCTGACGAGAGCCTGTTTGCGCAGGCGCCAGGCCATGATCAGCCACACGGCGGTGACCCCGGCGAACTTCGAGCCCAGGGCGGTGAGGATCACCCCCGGCGTCAAAGCGTCGATCATGCCGAAAAAGATAAAGGTATCGAGGGGAATGCTCAGGGCCGAACTTATCCACAGGCGGTCGTGCAATGGGCGCCTGGTGATGCTGAACACCAGCCAGTCGATGCACTCGGACACCGCGAACGCCGTAGCGCTGGCCAGGGCGATGGACGGATCGGAAGTGACATAGGACAACACCAGCGCCACCAGCATCGCCACGAGGGCGCCATGCCCGAACCGGGCTTGCACCATGTCGCGCAACACAAACACCAGCCCGCCCCAGGCCGACCAGATGATGTCCAGCTGCGGCGCGGTGGAAAAGGCGTAGTTGATCAGCACGACGCTGCTGATGTAGGCGATCAGGAAGAGCATGGGCGGGGGAAGTACCTGTAAATTTGGTGCACAGGGTACTTCATCTTCGGATCACAAATAACCTGTGGCGAGGGAGCTTGCTCCCGTTGGGCTGCGAAGCGGCCCCCGTTTGACCGAGGTTGCATGACTGGCGCACCGCATGTTCTGATTTTGGGACCGCTCCGCGCTCCAACGGGAGCAAGCTCCCTCGCCACAAAAGCGCCGACCGGCTCAGGAGTCAGATTTGGAAGGCAACATCCAGATCAACCCACTGGCCTTGGCCCGCTCATGACACAACCCCAGCACCTGGCGCCGCTCGTCGTTGGTCATGCGGCTCCAGCGGGTGATCTCCGCCACCGTGCGTTGGCAACCGGTGCAGATATCATCGTCATCCAGCGCACAAATGTTCACGCAGGGCGACGGCACCGGGCGTTCAGTCGTGCTCATTGTTCCTGCTCGGCCAGGTCGCGGGCATAACGCTGCGAGTTGTGCACGTAGTGAGCAGCGCTGGCTTCCAGCATTTTGATTTGCGGCTCGGTCAATTCTCGAACCACTTTGCCGGGCGAGCCCATGACCAGCGATCCATCCGGAATCTCCTTGCCCTCGCCGATCAGCGAGTTGGCGCCGATGATGCAATTCTTGCCGATCCTTGCACCGTTGAGGATCACCGCGTTGATACCGATCAGGCTGTTGTCGCCGACGGTGCAGCCGTGGAGCATGGCGTTGTGGCCGATGGTCACGCCGGTGCCAATGGTCAGCGGGTAGCCCATGTCGGTGTGCATCACGGTGCCGTCCTGGACATTGCTGTTCTTGCCGATCAGGATCAACTCGTTATCGCCGCGCAGCACGGCGTTGAACCAGACGTTGGCGCCCTCTTCCAGCTTGACCTTGCCCACCAGCACGGCATTGGGAGCGACCCAGCTCTGTGGATGGGTTTCGACGCGGGCGTCGCCCAGGCGGTATTTCATTGTTGTTTTCCTCAAGGCTCAGGCAGGCTTTTTTCAGCCAGATCAGGATTCAGGCCATGCGAACGATGGCTTCAGATATTGATGAAGCTTTTGGGAGGCTGGTGCAGGCTGATTTTGGCGTCATACAGCAGGTTGATCAACTCGACGATCATGATCGCCGTCAGCCCCCAGATCTTGTACTCGCCATAGCGATAGCTCGGCACGTACCAGCTGCGGCCCTGATAGTCGATGCGATGGGTATGTTCGCGGGGGTCTTTGCGGAAGAACTCCAGGGGCACGCTGAACACCGCGGCGATCTCGGCATCGTTGGCCCGGTATTCGACAAAATCCGGGATGACCCCGACATAGGGCGTGACCATGATGCCATGCAGGCTGATCAGCGGGCTGAGCGGGCCGATCACCTCGACCAGCCCCGGCGGCAGTCCGATCTCTTCTTCGGCTTCACGCAGGGCGGTGAAAATCAGGTCGGAGTCTTCGGGGTCACGACGCCCGCCTGGAAAGGCGACTTCGCCGCCATGGGTCGACAGGCCACTGGCACGCAGGGTCAACACCAGCTCAGGCTCGTCACTGCGGGTGATGGGCACCAGCACCGCGGCCTCGGGAAAACGACGGTCGGTCTCCAAGATGCGTGGTGTGTGGTTACTTACCCGATGCAGTAGCTCGTCCAGCATGAGTGTTCTCGATCTGTGCCTTACCCGACATCATGCACCAATCGCTGCGGCCGCCCAACCCCCGCAACAGCCCCATGTCGCGAAACGACAACTTGCCGACAGACACTGCCGCACGCCAAGATAGGCGCAGCATTCAGGAACCCCAGCATGAAATTTTGCAGCCAGTGCGGTAACCCGGTGACCCAGCGCATTCCCGAAGGCGATTCGCGCCTGCGTTTTGTCTGCGACAGCTGTCAGGCCATCCACTACCAGAACCCCAACATCGTCGCCGGCTGCGTGGCGACCTGGGGCACCAAGGTGCTGCTGTGCCGGCGGGCCATCGAGCCGCGACGCGGTTACTGGACCCTGCCCGCCGGCTTCATGGAAAACGGTGAGACCATCGAACAGGCCGCCATTCGCGAAACCGCCGAGGAAGCCTGCGCCCGGGTGCGCAACCTGAGCATCTATACCCTGATCGACGTGCCACACATCAGCCAGGTGCATGTGTTCTTCCGTGCCGAGCTGGCGGACCTGGATTTTTCTGCCGGCCCCGAGAGCCTGGAAGTGCAACTATTCGACGAAGCGGACATTCCTTGGGATGAGCTGGCTTTCCGCACGGTAGGTCGTACCTTAGAATGCTTCTTCGCTGACCGGCGGACCGAGGTCTATCCCGTACGGTCCGAATCGATCCCGCCGCTTGCGCAGCCTGCCATTAGTTGATGCCATATTGGTATCATTCGTAGCCGCTGAAAAATCGTCCGAACGCGGCCCGAGCCTGCGGCAGCTCCTGCAAAAACATCTATAAATAAATAGTCGCGACACCTCCTGGGGAATCGTTTCAATGCGCTGGTTGCTTGCCCTGTTCTGTTTGTCGTTCGTCACGGTGTCCCAGGCTTCTGCCGTGGAAACCCTGGACGGCAAGGTCATCGAGAAAATCCTGATTCTCAAGTCTTCCCATCAATTGCAGTTGATCAATGACGGCAAGCCGCTCAAGACCTATCGCATTTCCCTGGGCAAACGGCCCAAGGGGCCAAAGCTGATGGAAGGCGACAAACGCACCCCGGAAGGCTTCTACTGGGTTGACTGGCGCAAGGTTAGCGACCGCTTCAACCTGGCGATGCACATTTCCTACCCGAACATCAGCGACTCCGCCCGCGCCCGTCGTGAAGGCGTCGAGCCCGGCGGCATGATCATGATCCACGGCACCCCGGACACCGAGGACACCCCGGAAGACCTGTTCCACACCCTGGACTGGACCGACGGCTGCATCGCCATGCGCAACATGGACATGCGCGAAGTCTGGAACCTGGTGCCGGACGGCACGATGATCGAAATCCGCCCGTAACTCCCCCGACCATTGGTCGCCCTCGAAAAATAAATTCAATAAATCTCAGCCTGCGGCAGCTCCTACAGCAGTGATACCACTCTGACCTGTAGACGCTGCCGCAGGCTGCGATCTTTGCTGCTGCATCCCCCTGCGCTAATACCACTTAGAACCACCCTCTGAACAACCGGCCAAAACGGCAGGCTTTCCCACGCCAAAGGCCCAGTGGCGGCGTTGACATGGTATGCAAGTGGTATTAGGTTTCACCTCACAACCGGGCGACAACCATCCTGCAACCGCATCGGACAATGCCTACATGAATGACCTACAAGCCCTGCGCCCCGACGACACCCAACCCACGCCGCTGTACCTGCAACTGGCACGCAATCTGGAAGCGGCGATCCATGCCGGCCAGTGGAAAGCCGAACAGGCCATGCCGTCGGAACGCAATCTGAGCGAGACGTTGGGCATCTCCCGCGTCACCGCCCGCAAGGCGCTGGAAGTGTTGTTCGAACAGGGCCTGATCCGCCGTAACCAGGGCTCCGGCACCTTCATCACGCCGCGCCTCGAACAACCGTTGTCGCGCCTTTCCGGCTTCAGTGAAATGCTCCGCCTCAAGGGTTTCGTGCCCGGCTCGCAATGGCTGGAGCGGGAAATCACCCTGCCGACCCACGAAGAGCTGATCCGCCTCGGCCTGTCGCCCAACGACAAGGTCGCGCGGCTCAAACGCCTGCGCAAGGCCGACGACACCGTGATGGCCATCGAGATGAGCACCCTGCCCGCCTCGATCATTGCCAACCCGCAATTGGTCGGCGACTCCCTCTACGAATTCCTCGACGGCATTGGCAAACCGGTTGTCCGCGCCCTGCAGCATATCCAGGCGATCAACGCCTCGGACGAATTCGCCGCACTGGTCGGCATCGCCCCCGGCACCGCAATGCTGCTGATGACCCGGGTCGGCTACCTGGAAGACAACACGCCCATCGAAGTCACCGACACCTATTGCCGTAACGACTACTACGACTTTGTCGCAGAGCTTCGCCGCTAGGACGCTGCACCGCGAAGCCGTCAAACCAGAGAACCGATCATGTCCGAAGACAACATCCTCACCGCTCACGGCTGGGTTCGCGGCCGACTGGTCCACGCACACGGCAAAGTCGTGTCGATCGAAGGCCAGCCCTGCGATCCGGCAGACAACGACCTGCCGTACCTGCTCCCGGGTTTCATCGACCTGCACGTTCACGGCGGCGGCGGCAAAGACATCATGGAAGGCACGCCAGCCTTCGAAACCATCACCCGAACCCACCTGCGCTTTGGCACCACGTCGCTGCTGGCCACCACCATGACCGCGCCGAACGACGAGATCTTGCGCGTGCTCAAGGCCGTCGGCGAATTCTGCGAGCTGCGGCCCCAAGGCTGCGCCCGGGTGCTCGGCGTGCACCTCGAAGGCCCGTACATCAACCCCGGCAAGCTCGGCGCACAACCCAACTTCGCCCACACGGCGCTGATGGCCGAAGTCGAAGCGTACCTGGCGCTCGCACCGATCCGGGTGATCACCATCGCTCCGGAAATCGCCGGTCACGACACCTTGATCCGTGACCTCAGCAGCCGTGGCATCCGCATGCAGATTGGCCACACCCTGGGCAGTTACGAGGAAGGCGTGGCTGCGCTGGCGGCCGGCGCCAGCAGTTTCACCCACCTCTACAACGCCATGAGCCCGTTGCATCACCGTGAGCCGGGGATCGTCGGTGCCGCGTTGGCCCACGCCCAATACGCCGAACTGATTCCGGACTTGCTGCACGTGCACCCCGGCGCCATTCGCGTGGCCCTGCGCTCGATTCCATGCCTGTACTGCGTCACCGACTCGACCGCGGCCGCCGGCATGCCCGACGGCGAATACAAACTCGGCAGCCACACCGTGACCAAATGCCTGGGCGGCGTGCGCCTGCCCGACGGCACCCTGGCCGGCAGCACGCTGACCATGGATCAGGCCCTGCGCAACCTGGTGAAGATCGGCCTGCCCATCGCCGAAGCCTCGCAGCGCCTGTCGCAATTCCCCGCCGACTACCTCGGCATCACCGAACGCGGGCGCCTGCAACCGGGGGCCTGGGCCGACTGCGTGCGGCTGGATCGCTCATTGAAACTGACCGCCGTCATGGTCGAAGGAGAAGACATTGACTTCAAAAATGCTTGAAGAGGCGCTGTCCTCGTTCGAGGCCGTGCAAGTCCAGTTGCAACAACTCGACCCGCCGATGATCGAGATCGCCGGACGCCTGCGCCGTCAGCCGCCGCAAGTGGTCATGACCGTGGCACGCGGCAGCTCCGACCACGCCGCCAGCTACTTCGCCTACCTGACCATGCAGTTGCTGGGCATTCCGGTGGCCTCGCTGCCAATGTCGGTGGTGACCATGCAACAGGCACCGTTGAAGGTCAGCGGTCAGGTGGCATTCGCCTTTTCGCAATCGGGGCAGAGCCCTGACCTGGTCAACAGCCTGCGCCTGTTGCGCAAGCGTGGCGCCTTGAGCATTTCGCTGGTCAATGCCGAAGACTCGCCACTGGAAGCCGCCTGCGAATTCAGCCTGCCGCTGTGTGCCGGCACCGAACGCAGCGTTGCCGCGACCAAGAGCTTCATCGCCACCCTCAGCGCCAGCGCCCGGCTGATTGGCCACTGGAAAGAAGACACCGAACTGCTCGAAGCCGGCCTCGCCTTGCCCGATGGCCTGCGCGATGCCGCGCAACAGGACTGGAGCCTGGCCATCGACGCCCTGCGCGATTGCCAACGCTTGATGGTGATCGGCCGTGGCGCTGGTTTTGCCATCGCCCAGGAAGCGGCGCTCAAGTTCAAGGAAACCTCGGCGATCCAGGCCGAAGCCTTCAGCAGCGCCGAAGTCCGTCATGGCCCGATGGCCTTGATTGGCGATAACTACCCGCTACTGGTGTTCGCCCCACGGGGTGCCGAACAGGTCGGCTTGCTCAGCCTGGCCGCCGACATGCGCCAGCGCGGCGCCCGTGTCCTGCTGGCCGCCCCGGATGATGTGCTCGAACGCGACCTGACCCTGACCCGCGCCGAACATCCGGCCCTCGACCCGATCCTGGCGATCCAGAGTTTCTACGTGATGGCCGCCGGCCTGGCCGTAGCCCGTGGCATGGACCCGGACCAGCCGCGGCACCTGAGCAAAGTCACTCGTACGCACTAACCACCCATGTAGGAGCGAGCTTGCTCGCGATGGACTAAAGAACGCCGCGTTTATCCAACAAACACGCGTTTTCGTTGACGACCATCGCGAGCGAGCTCGCTCCTACAGGGGCCGCGTCGATCCCAATAGTTTTCCTGATGAGACCGAGCCATGCATAACAACAATAAAGAGCTGACTTTAAGCGCCCCGCTCAGCGGCCCGGTGCTCACGCTCGCCAAAGTCCCGGACCCGGTGTTTGCCAGCGGTGCCATGGGCGACGGCATCGCCATCGATCCACTCAACGACACGCTCCACGCCCCCTGCGCGGGCGTGGTGGTGCATGTCGCGCGCACCGGCCACGCCGTGACCCTGCGCGCGGACAACGGCGCCGAACTGCTGCTGCACCTGGGCCTGGACACCGTCGAACTACAAGGCCAGGGCTTTTCGACGCTGGTGCAGGAAGGTGCACGGGTTGCCAATGGCCAGCCTCTGCTGCGCTACGACCTTGACCGGGTCGCGCAACAATGCAAAAGCCTGGTCAGCCTGCTGATCATCACCAACAGCCAGGACTTTCAGGCACGGCCCATCACCCTCAAATCGGTCAAAGTCGGCGAGCCGTTGCTGCACATCATTCGCCGCCAAGGCGTGGGCGCGCAGGCGGACGCGGAGCTTGCCGGCGAAGAAGTGCTCGGCCACATCCGCATCGCCCATCGTGGCGGCCTGCATGCCCGGCCAGCTGCGTTGATCCGTCAGACCGCGCAAGGTTTCAAAAGCAAATCCCGGCTGCATTTCGCCGGTAAATCAGCGACCTGCGACAGCCTGATCGGGCTGATGGGTCTGGCCGTCGGCGAGCATGACGAAGTGCAGGTCAGTTGCCAGGGGCCGGATGCCGAAGCCGCACTGCAAGCCTTGTTGACCGCACTGTCCACGGCACTGGCCGAAGAGCATCACGCCACCGCCCCGACACCGATGATCCAGCGCAACCGAGTAGCCGAAGCCGGAGTGCTGCACGGTGTCTGCGCCGCTCCGGGGCTGGCCGGCGGGCCGCTGTTTCGCTTGAACGCGATCAGCCTGCCTGCGGATGCCGGGTACAATGACCCGGTGCAGCAACGGCAAACCCTCGACACTGCGTTGACCCAGGTTCGCAGCGAAATCGC
This sequence comes from Pseudomonas sp. BIC9C, assembly GCF_034541995.1. NCBI lineage: Bacteria > Pseudomonadati > Pseudomonadota > Gammaproteobacteria > Pseudomonadales > Pseudomonadaceae > Pseudomonas > Pseudomonas sp. BIC9C. Next base: position 61,415 of record NZ_JAWDGM010000003.1, on the reverse strand, counting down.
CGGCACCCTGGACCAGGCCAGAAAACACAAGAACACTGACGAAGAAGCCATCTTCGCCGCCCATCTCGCGCTGCTGGAAGATCCGGCATTGCTGGACGCGGCCCATCAGTCCATCGACCTCGGCACCGCGGCGACCCACGCCTGGAGCCAATCGATCGACGTGCAGTGCGAGGTGCTCCAGCAGCTGGGTAGCTCGCTGCTGGCCGAGCGCGCCAACGACCTTCGCGACCTCAAGCAACGGGTGCTGCGCGCCCTGCTCGGTGAAGCCTGGCATTACGATGTACCACCCGGTGCCATCGTCGCCGCCCACGAGTTGACCCCATCCGATCTGCTGCAACTGAGTCAGCAAGGTGTCGCCGGTTTGTGCATGGCCGAAGGCGGCGCGACATCCCACGTGGCAATCCTCGCGCGGGGCAAAGGCTTGCCGTGCATGGTCGCACTGGGCGCGTCGCTGCTGGATCAGGATCAGGGCCAGTCGGTAGTGCTGGACGCCGACAGCGGTCGTCTCGAACTGACACCCAGCGCCGAGCGCCTGACGGACGTGCGCCAGCTGCAACAGCAACAGCAACAACGCCGGGCCGAACAACAGGTCCAGGCGCATACACCCGCGCTGACCACCGACGGCCTGCGCATCGAAATCGCCGCCAATGTGGCGTCCAGCACGGAGGCGGCAGACGCACTGGCCAATGGCGCCGACGGCATCGGCTTGCTGCGCACCGAATTTCTCTTCGTCGACCGCCATACCGCGCCGGACGAACAGGAACAACACCACGCCTATCAAGCCGTACTCGATGCCATGGGCGACAAGTCGGTGATCATTCGCACCATCGACGTTGGCGGCGACAAGCAACTCGACTACCTGCCACTGCCCGCCGAGGCGAACCCGGTGCTCGGCCTGCGCGGCATTCGTCTGGCCCAGGCCCGCCCGGAACTGCTCGACCAGCAACTGCGCGCCCTGCTGCACGTCACGCCGTTGTCCCGTTGCCGGATCCTGTTGCCGATGGTGACCGAGGTCGAGGAGCTGCTGCACATCCGCCAGCGCCTCGACGCCTTGTGCACCGAACTGGGCCTGAGCGAGCGCCCGGAGCTGGGGGTGATGATCGAAGTTCCGGCCGCCGCACTGCTGGCTGAACAGCTGGCGGAACACGCGGACTTCCTGTCCATCGGCACCAACGACCTGTCGCAATACACCCTGGCCATGGACCGCGACCACGCCGGTCTCGCTTCGCGGGTCGATGCCCTGCACCCGGCGCTGCTGCGATTGATCGCCCAGACCTGCGCCGGTGCCGCACAGCACAAACGTTGGGTCGGGGTTTGTGGGGCGCTGGCCTCCGATCCGCTAGCCACGCCGGTGCTGATCGGGCTGGGCGTGAGCGAACTGTCCGTGAGCCCGGTGCAGATCGGTGAAATCAAGGATCGCGTGCGCCATCTCGATGCCAGCCAATGCCGTCGCATCAGCCTGGACCTGCTCAAGCTGAGCAGCGCCGGTGCGGTGCGTCACGCCTGCCACCAGCATTGGCCTCTGAGCTGAAGAACAACAAAAAATCCAGGGAGTACCGCCATGTACCAATACTTTATCGAAGGCCTGCAGCGCCTCGGCCGCGCGCTGATGCTGCCGATCGCGATCCTGCCGATTGCCGGCCTGCTGCTGCGCCTGGGCGACACGGACCTTTTGAACATCGCGATCATCCACGACGCCGGCCAGGTGATTTTCGCCAATCTGGCGCTGATTTTCGCCATCGGCATCGCGGTCGGGTTCGCCAGGGACAACAACGGCACTGCCGGTCTGGCCGGGGCCATCGGTTATCTGGTGATGGTATCCACGCTCAAGGTGCTGGATGCGAGCATCAACATGGGCATGCTCGCCGGGATCATCAGCGGCTTGATGGCCGGCGCGCTATACAACCGTTTCAAGGACATCAAGCTGCCGGAGTACCTGGCGTTCTTCGGCGGCCGGCGCTTTGTGCCGATCGTGACCGGTTTCAGCGCGGTCGGCTTGGGCGTGGTGTTCGGTCTGATCTGGCCGCCGGTACAGCACGGCATCAACAGCTTCGGCGCGTTGCTGTTGGAGAGCGGCAGCATCGGTGCATTCATTTTCGGTGTGCTCAACCGCCTGCTGATCGTCACCGGCCTGCACCACATCATCAATAACATGGCCTGGTTTGTGTTCGGCAACTTCACCGACCCGACCACGGGTGCCTTGGTGACCGGCGACATATCGCGCTACTTTGCCGGCGACCCGAAAGGCGGCCAGTTCACGACCGGCATGTTCCCGGTGATGCTCTTCGGCCTGCCCGCCGCCTGCCTGGCGATGTACCGCAACGCCCTGCCGGAACGGCGTAAAATCATGGGCGGGATATTCCTGTCGATGGCCCTGACTTCATTCCTGACCGGCGTCACCGAACCCATCGAGTTCGCCTTCATGTTCCTCGCGCCGCTGCTGTTCTTGCTGCATGCGCTGCTGACCGGCCTGTCCATGGCTGTCACCAATCTGCTGAACATCCACCTCGGCTTTACCTTTTCCGGCGGCTTCATCGACATGGTCCTCGGCTGGGGCAAATCCACCAATGGCTGGCGCGTAGTCCCAGTCGGCCTGGTCTATGCATTGATCTATTACCTGGTGTTCGACTTCTGTATCCGTCGTTTCAATCTCAAGACGCCGGGACGGGAAGACACTGCTGCCACTGAAAAAGCCGCAGTGGCGGACAGCGACCGTGCGGGGGCCTACATCAAGGCCTTGGGCGGCGCCGAAAACCTGATCACCGTCGGCGCCTGCACCACTCGGTTACGACTGGACATGGTGGATCGCAACAAGGCCTCGGATGCGGACTTGAAAGCACTAGGTGCCATGGCCGTGGTGCGTCCGGGCAAGGGTGGGAGTTTGCAGGTGGTGGTGGGACCGATGGCCGACGCGATTGCCGATGAAATTCGCCTGGCGATGCCGGCGCTGGGTCGCGCATTGATCTCTACTCCGGCGGTCATCGTCGACGTACCGCCAGCTGTCACCGTGGCGAAAAATGAAGCCCAACAATGGCTGAGCGCACTCGGCGGTGGCGACAATGTGTTGCAACTGGACTGCGTGGCCATGACCCGGATTCGTCTGCAATTGGCGGATGGCAAGGCAATGTCGGAGTGCGATTTGAAGGCACTGGGCTGTCAGGGTGTGAGTCAGCTTGAGGGCGGGATCTGGCACCTGTTGGTGGGTGACAGAGCGGCGAGTTTGAGTGATGCGCTAGAAGCCTTGGTCAATCGAAGTGAGGTCAGTGCCAAAGTTTAGTTATGAGTTGCCTGACAGGCCGTCATCGCTGGCAAGCCAGCTCCCACAGGGTTCTCGGATGTACACAGCATTTGTGTACGACATAAAACACTGTGGGAGCTGGCTTGCCAGCGATGAGGCCCTGATTATCAACACAAAACCCTAGGCATAAAAATGTATGGTCAGCCCATCTCCTGCAACCTCATGGGCTGTTTCCGGTAAAGCTGGCTTGCGCTAATGTATCCGGGCTCATGGTGAGCGTTGCTGGAACAACGCTCGGCCCTCGATGAGTAGCCGCTCCCGACTGTCCTGAAAAAACCCTCAGCCTCTCTAGCTGATTTTTATGCCAGGTTCTCAGTCGGGCCGTTTGCCGTTTACTGTCATCAGTCAGTGACGTCGCAAAAGCCGGTGGTAACGCTGTACGTTCAAGCGTTCGGATGTGGGTCGTACTGGCCGCCTTTGGCCAGTACCGCCCACACGATTCGCGCCAGTTTGTTCGCCAAGGCGCAGGCCACGATGTTGGAGTGTCGGCGCCTCAGCAGCTCTTGAACCCAAGGCCCAAGGGCATCTTCCCGTTTATCGATATGACGCATGATGGCCCGCGCACCCTGCACCAAGAGCTGACGTATGTGCTTGTCCCCACGCTTGCTGATCCCCAGCAGCACCGTCTTTCCGCCCGTCGAGTATTGCCTCGGGACCAGCCCTAACGAAGCCGCGAAATCGCGTCCGCTGCGGTAGCGCGAGACATCCCCCACGTCGGCCAATACCGCGCTGGCGGTGATCGGGCCAATGCCAGGAATACTCTGCAAGCGTTGTCCGGCATCGTCTTCCTTCAACTGTTGTTTCAGGTCGGACTCGATGTCCTTGATCTCATCAGTGAGCTGTTGAATCTGATAATAGAGGCGCATCAGCAGGCCCTTGAGACGCAATGGAACCGGGTGCCGAGGGTCGTCCAGTAGCGCCGGTACGCGGTGTAAGGCCGTGACACCGATGGGCAGGCTAATCCCGAACTCCAGTAGAAACCCATGAATCTGGTTGGTCGCCGCCGTCCGATGCTCAATCAGCGAGCCTCGAACACGGTGCAGGGCCGAAAGCGTTTGCTGTTCTGCCGTTTTGATCGGGCAGAAGCGCATCGTGGGGCGGCTCGCCGCCTCACAGATCGCTTCTGCATCAATGAAGTCGTTTTTGTTGCCTTTAACGAACGGTTTGACGTACTGCGGAGCGATCAACTTCACCTCGTGACCGAGTGCGCCGATCTCCCGAGCCAACCAGTGGGCACCACCACAAGACTCCATCACCACCGTGCAGATGGGGAGTTGCGCCAAGCTTCCGAGCAACTGGCCACGGCTCATCTTCTTGCGCAAAACCTGATGACCTCGGGTGTCCTGGCCATGCAGGTGGAAACTGTGTTTGCCGATGTCGATACCGAGAAGCGTCATCGCATTCATGAGAGATCCTCCGGCCGAAAACGAGAAAAGCCCTGCAAGCGTAAACCTGCAGGGCTTATCGGTCAGGCTGACCATCTCATTAAACCCGCTGAAATCACTTCAGCGGGTTTTTCATTTCAGCAGCCTGGAAGATCAGAAATCCTCCAGCCGCCACACCTCATAAGCCGGTGTCTCATAGGGATGGCTCTGTTTCAAAGCCTCCACCACCGAGCGAATCAACTCATCCGCCACCACCAACTCAACCTTCCATTCCTCGACCTGCTCGACCTGCCCCGCTTCGCCAATGAACGGCTGGCTGCCATCCAATGGACGAAACTGACCCAGGCCCAACACCTGCCAGGCGCAGTGATCGTAAGCGCCGATCCTTCCGCCACCGGCGGCGAATACGGCACTTTTGACCTGTTCCAGATGACTGGTCGGAACAAAGAAGCTGAGCTTGTACACGGCTATCAGTTCACCCAGACGCGAGCATTACGGAACATGCGCATCAGCGGTGCATCTTCGTTCCAGTCATCCGAACGCCACGAGTTCTGCACGGCGCGGAATACACGCTCAGGGTGCGGCATCATGATGGTCACGCGACCGTCGCGGCTGGTCAGGCCGGTGATCCCGCGCGGCGAACCGTTCGGGTTGGCCGGGTAGCTTTCGGTGACCTTGCCGTGGTTGTCGACGAAACGCATCGCCACGCAACCCGACAGATCGGCTTCCAGCAGTGCTTCTTCGCTGGCGAACTCGGCATGGCCTTCACCGTGGGCGATGGCGATCGGCATACGCGAACCGGCCATGCCCTGCAGGAAGATCGAGTTCGATTCCTGGATCTGCACCATGGCCACACGGGCTTCGAACTGCTCGGAACGGTTACGCACGAAGTGCGGCCAGAACTCGCTGCCCGGAATCAGCTCGTGCAGGTTGGACATCATCTGGCAACCGTTGCACACGCCGAGGGTGAAGCTGTCGTTGCGCTCGAAGAAGCCCTGGAACGCATCGCGGGCACGGCTGTTGAACAGCGCCGACTTGGCCCAGCCTTCACCGGCACCCAATACGTCGCCGTAAGAGAAACCGCCGCAAGCGACCATGCCCTTGAACTCGTTCAGGTCGACACGGCCGGCCAGAATGTCGCTCATGTGCACATCGATCGCGTTGAAACCGGCGCGGTCGAACGCAGCCGCCATTTCCACCTGACCGTTGACGCCCTGCTCACGCAGCACGGCAACCTGTGGGCGAATGCCTTTCTTGATGTAAGGCGCGGCGATGTCCTGGTTGATGTCGTAGCTCAGCTTGACGCTCAGGCCCGGGTTGTCTTCTTCCAGCAGCACGTCGAACTCTTGCTCGGCGCAGTCGGCGTTGTCACGCAGACGCTGGATCTGGTAGCTGGTCTCGGCCCACTGGCGTTGCAGCAGACGACGCTGGCCTTCGAACACGGTGTCACCGTTGAAGGTGATGCTGATCTCGCCATTGTTGATTGGCTGACCGATCACCGACACGCAATCGCCCAGGCCGGCAGCGCTGAACTGCGCGAGGATGTCCGGGGTGGCGTCCTGGCGAACCTGGATCACGGCACCCAGTTCTTCGTTGAACAGGATCGCGGCGATGTCGCTGGAAGAATCCGCCAGGCTGTCGAGGTTCAGGCTCAGGCCGCAGTGACCGGCGAACGCCATTTCCACCACGCTGGTCAACAGACCACCGTCGGAACGGTCGTGGTAAGCCAACAGGTGACCGTCGGCGTTGAGGCCCTGGATCACGGCGAAGAAGGCTTTCAGGTCTTCGGCGTCATCGACGTCCGGAGCCTGCTTGCCGAGTTTGCCGTGAACCTGTGCCAGGATCGAGGCGCCCATGCGGTTCTGGCCGCGGCCCAGGTCGATCAGGATCAGATCGGTGGTGCCCTTGTCCATGCGCAGTTGCGGGGTCAGGGTCTGACGGATGTCAGTCACTGGCGCGAAACCGGTCACGATCAGGGACATTGGCGACGTGACGGACTTCTCCACGCCTTCATCGCTCCAGCGGGTGGCCATGGACATCGAGTCCTTGCCCACCGGAATGGTGATGCCCAGCTCAGGGCACAGCTCCATGCCGACCGCTTTCACGGTGTCGTACAGGCGTGCATCTTCACCCGGGTGACCGGCGGCGGACATCCAGTTCGCCGACAGCTTGATGTCGGAGATCTTGCCGATGCGCGAAGCGGCGATGTTGGTCAGGGTTTCGCCGATGGCCATGCGGCCCGACGCCGGAGCATCCAGCAGCGCCAGCGGAGTACGCTCGCCCATGGCCATGGCTTCACCGGTGTAGACGTCGAAGCTGGTGGCGGTGACGGCAACGTCGGCCACCGGCACCTGCCACGGGCCGACCATCTGGTCACGGGCCACGAGGCCGGTGATGGTGCGGTCGCCGATGGTGATCAGGAAGCTTTTGCTGGCCACGGCCGGGTGATGCAGAACGCGCTCGACGCAGTCGGCAATGTTCAGGGTCGACGGATCGAAGTCATCGCCCAGTTCGGCTTCACGCACCACCGAACGGTGCATACGCGGGGCCTTGCCCAGCAACACTTCCAGTGGCATGTCCACCGGGCTGTTGCCGAAATGGCTGTCGGTGACGGTCAGCTGTGGTTCGGCAGTGGCTTCGCCGACGACGGCAAACGGGCAACGCTCGCGTTCGCAGATTGCCTTGAAACGTTCGAAATCCGCCGGGCCGACAGCCAGAACATAGCGTTCCTGGGATTCGTTGGACCAGATTTCGTGCGGGGCCATGCCCGGCTCGTCGTTTGGAATGTTGCGCAGTTCGAAACGGCCACCGCGGTCGCCGTCGTTGACCAGTTCCGGGAAGGCGTTGGACAGACCGCCCGCACCCACGTCGTGGATGAAGCTGATCGGGTTCTTGTCGCCCAGTTGCCAGCAACGGTCGATGACTTCCTGGCAACGGCGTTCCATTTCCGGGTTTTCACGCTGTACCGAAGCGAAGTCCAGATCTGCCGAGCTGGTGCCGGTGGCCATGGAGGAAGCTGCACCGCCGCCCAGGCCGATCAGCATCGCCGGGCCGCCGAGCACGATCAGCTTGGAGCCGACGACGATCTCGCCTTTCTTGACGTGTTCTTCACGGATATTGCCCATGCCGCCAGCCAGCATGATCGGCTTGTGGTAGCCACGAACTTCATCACCGTGCGGGGTGGTGATCGATTGTTCGAAGGTACGGAAGTAACCGGTCAGCGCCGGACGACCGAATTCGTTGTTGAACGCAGCGCCGCCCAATGGGCCTTCGATCATGATGTCCAGCGCGGTAACGATGCGCTCGGGTTTGCCGTACGGCACTTCCCACGGCTGTTCGAAGCCCGGGATCTGCAGGTTGGACACGGTGAAACCGGTCAGGCCGGCTTTCGGCTTGGCACCACGACCGGTAGCGCCTTCGTCGCGGATTTCGCCACCGGAACCGGTGGACGCGCCCGGGAACGGGGCAATCGCGGTCGGGTGGTTGTGGGTTTCAACCTTCATCAGGATGTGCACCGGCTCCTGCACCGCGCCGTACTGGCGGGTTTCCGGGTCCGGGAAGAAGCGACCGGCCACGGAGCCGACGATCACCGAAGCGTTGTCCTTGTAAGCCGACAGGACACCTTCGTTGTGCATCTGATAGGTGTTCTTGATCATGCCGAACAGGCTTTTTTCCTGACTCTGGCCGTCGATGTCCCAACTGGCGTTGAAGATCTTGTGACGGCAGTGCTCGGAGTTCGCCTGGGCGAACATCATCAGTTCGATGTCATGCGGGTTGCGCGAAAGGCCCACGAAGGCGTTGACCAGATAGTCGATCTCGTCTTCAGCCAGGGCCAGGCCCAGCTCAGTGTTGGCCTTTTCCAGCGCGGCACGGCCGCCACCCAGCACGTCGATCGCGGTCAGGGGTTTCGGTTCGGCGTGGCTGAACAGGCCGGCGGCCTGTTCGAGGTTGCCCAGGACGATCTGGGTCATGCGATCGTGCAGACCGTCAGCAATAAGCTGAGCTTCAGCGTCGCTGAACTGGCCGGCCACGTAGAACGCGATGCCGCGCTCCAGGCGCTGGATTTTCGCCAGGCCACAGTTGCGGGCGATGTCACTGGCCTTGCTCGACCATGGCGAGATGGTGCCGAAACGCGGCAACACCAGGAACAGGCGACCGGTCGGTTCTTGTACCGGAACGCTTGGACCGTACTTCAGAAGGCGCGCAAGCACCTGCTGTTCGTCGCCGGTCAGGACGCCGGTAACTTCGGCGAAGTGAGCGAATTCAGCATACAGGCCACTGACAGCCGGAACCTTCTGGCTCAGTTGCTCAAGGAGTTTGCTGTGGCGAAAGGCAGAAAGGGCAGGAGCGCCGCGCAGGATCAACATCTTCGGGACAGCCTCGGGAAGGGGTGTGCTTTGAGGCCGTGCATTCTAGCCTAAACAGCCCGCGACATCACCCGAAACGCTACGCACGGTTGCACCCGGGCGTCGTTTTGTGTTTCTGCCTCGAAAGTCAGGTTAACGGAGCGTGTGACGACAGCTTATTTTTACTGTAACAAAATGCAGACCAGGCCCATTCCTGCGGGGTTTCGGCCGGTTTTGTGATCGCTAGCAGACAAGCCCTTCGCTGTCGAGATATGGCGCCCGTGGTCCTTTGCGTATACTGCGCAGATGTTTTCCCCAACGGCTTTACGTCCGCGGTACGCCAAATGGCTGATCGCAACCGGACTCTTCCTGATGCTCGGTGGCTGTGTTGATAAACCCAACACGCTTGAGCGCGTAAAGGAGGATGGTGTGCTGCGGGTGGTTACCCGAAACAGTCCCGCCACCTACTTTCAGGATCGCAACGGTGAAACCGGCTTCGAATACGAGCTGGTGAAGCGCTTCGCCGACGATCTGGGGGTCGAGCTCAAGATCGAGACCGCCGACAACCTCGATGACCTGTTCAACCAGGTCGGCAAGCCCAACGGCCCGGTGCTGGCGGCTGCCGGCCTGGTCAGCAGCGAAGAGCGCAAGAAGCAGGTGCGTTTCTCGCACTCCTACCTGGAAGTCACCCCGCAGATCATCTACCGCAACGGCCAGTCACGGCCGACCGACGCGAAGGATCTGGTGGGCAAGAAGATCATGGTGCTCAAGGGCAGCACCCACGCCGAACAATTGGCGCAGTTGAAACAGAAATTTCCCGGCATCGAATACGAAGAGTCTGACGCAGTCGAGGTCGTCGATCTCCTGCGCATGGTCGACGAAGGTCAGATAGACCTGACGCTGGTCGACTCCAACGAAGTCGCGATGAACCAGGTGTACTTCACCAACATCCGGGTCGCCTTCGACCTCGGCGACGCCAGCAACCAGAGCTGGGCCGTTGCACCGGGCGACGACAACAGCCTGCTCAACGAAGTCAACGAGTACCTCGACAAGGTCAAGAAAAACGGCACCCTGCAACGCCTCAAGGACCGCTACTACGGGCATGTCGACGTTCTCGGCTACATGGGCGCCACCACGTTTGCCCAACACTTGCAGCAACGCCTGCCCAAGTACGAACAGCACTTCAAGTCGTACGCCAAGAAAGAGAAAGTCGACTGGCGCCTGCTGGCGGCCATCGGGTACCAGGAGTCGTTATGGCAACCTGCCGTCACGTCCAAGACCGGCGTGCGTGGCCTGATGATGCTGACCCAGAACACCGCGCAGGCCATGGGCGTGTCCAACCGCCTGGACCCCAAGCAGAGCATCATGGGCGGTGCCAAGTACCTGGCCTACATGAAAGACCAGCTCGACGAGTCGATCCAGGAACCGGACCGTACCTGGTTTGCCCTGGCGGCCTACAACGTCGGCAGCGGCCACCTGGACGACGCACGCAAACTGGCGGCCAAGGAAGGGCTGAACCCGGACAAGTGGCTGGACGTGAAGAAAATGCTGCCGCGCCTTTCCGAGAAGAAGTGGTACAGCAAGACCCGTTACGGCTACGCCCGCGGCGGCGAACCGGTGCATTTCGTGGCGAACATCCGTCGCTACTACGACATCCTGACCTGGGTCACGCAGCCGCAGCTTGAAGGCGACCAGGTTGCCGAGGGCAAACTGCTTGTTCCGGGGATCGACAAGACCAAGCCGGCGCAGGAGCCGGCGCCGCTCTGACAGACCAACCGAGATCAAATGTGGGAGCGGGCTTGCTCGCGAAATCGGAGTGTCAGCCAACAGAGATGTTGAATGATAAGCCGCCTTCGCGAGCAAGCCCGCTCCCACATTGGTTTTGTGTTGGTTTTAAGCCTTGGCAGCCGCCAGAATCAGCGCCTTCATTTCCGAAACCGCCGACTTGAAGCCAACGAACAGCGCATGGGCCACCAGCGCGTGTCCGATGTTCAGTTCGTTGATGCCCTTGATCGCTGCCACGGCTTCGACGTTGTGATAGTGCAGGCCATGGCCGGCATTGACGATCAGGCCCTGGGCCAGGCCGAAGGCCACGCCATCGGCCACACGCTTGAGTTCTTCAGCGACTTCGGTCGGCGTCTCGGCATCGGCGTAACGACCGGTATGCAGTTCAATGGCTGGCGCGCCGACACGGCGCGAGGCTTCGATCTGCCGCTCATCGGCATCGATGAACAGCGACACTTCGGAGCCGATTTTCGACAGGCGCTCGACCGCCGTCTTGATCCGCGCTTCCTGCCCCGCCACGTCCAGGCCGCCTTCGGTGGTCAGTTCCTGACGGGTTTCCGGTACCAGGCAAATGTGCGCCGGGCGGATGCGTTCGGCGAACTGCATCATTTCTTCGGTGACGCCCATTTCGAAGTTCATGCGGGTTTGCAGCACGTCCTTGAGCAGCAGAACGTCGCGCTCCTGGATGTGCCGACGGTCTTCGCGCAGGTGCACGGTGATGCCGTCGGCGCCCGCCTCTTCCGCGTCCAGTGCTGCCTTGACCGGGTCCGGGTAACGGGTGCCCCGGGCCTGACGCAGGGTGGCAACGTGGTCGATGTTCACGCCAAGAAGAATACGGGTGCTGGTGGTCACGGAAGCGCTCCAGAAGAAGAAAAAGTTCGGTGCACAGCATACACAAGGTACTTACGGCTTTCGAAACAACTCTCGGGAAACCAGCGGGCGACCGCCCAGATGCACGGCCAATGCCTGGCGCATCAGACGCTTGGCCGCCGACAAGGCACCCGGCGCGCTCCAGTCGGCATCCGCCATGGCTAGCAGTTCCGTGCCGTTGAACAATCCAGGTTGCAGCAGGTAGACCCGCTCCAGCCCCGCATCCACTTGCAAGCGGTAGAGGCCGTCGGGTGCGATGGCTTCATCGTGGATATCCGCAGTCAGTGAGAATCCGTAGCCCAAATCATCGAGCAAGCGCCATTCAAAGGAACGCAGCAACGGCTCCAGCGCACGACCTTCGGCCAACGCCAGCAAGGTCGCGGCGTAGTGATCGAACACGGCGGGGTGCGGGTCTTCGGCGGGCAGCAGGCGAATCAGCAACTCATTGAGGTAAAGGCCGCTGAACAGTGCCTCTCCGTTAAGCCAGGTGGAAACGCCAGCACTTTCCATGCGCCCGACTTTCTTCAGCTCGCCACGCCCTCGAAACTCCACTTCCAGCGGCACGAACGGCCGCGCCAACGTCCCGGCCTTGCCCCGTGCACTGCGCAACACCGCCCGCAGCCGACCTTGCGGCGTGAGGAAATCCACCAGGGCGCTGTTTTCACGGTAGGCGCGGGAGTGCAGGACGTAGGCGGGCTGGCCGATGGGAGGGGTTTGGGACATGGGCTTCTCGCCGAGGTAACTGGGCGCTCAAAAACGACTGTAGGAGCGAGCATGCTCGCGATGGTGGATAACGATAACGCTGGCTATCTGAATGAACGCGGCGCTTTCAATTCCATCGCGAGCAAGCTCGCTCCTACAGTGAATCCTGCGGTGTGTTACAGGTCGCCATAACCCAACGAACGCAGAGCACGCTCGTCATCGGACCAGCCACCCTTAACCTTGACCCAGAGATTGAGCATGATCTTGGAGTCGAACAGCAGCTCCATGTCCTTGCGCGCTTCGGTGCCGATGCGCTTGATGCGCTCGCCTTTGTCGCCAATGATGATTTTCTTCTGGCCATCGCGTTCGACGAGGATCAAGGCATGGATATGCAGGGTCTTGCCCTGCTGCTTGAACTCTTCGATTTCAACGGTGATCTGGTACGGCAGCTCGGCGCCCATCTGACGCATGATCTTCTCGCGCACCAGCTCGGCGGCGAGGAAACGGCTGCTGCGGTCGGTGATCTGGTCTTCCGGGAAGAAGTGATCGTTTTCCGGCAGGTGCTCGGCAATCACCCGCTCCAGCGCGTCGAGGTTGTGCCCGTGCTGCGCCGAAATCGGCATGATCTGCGCGTTCGGCAACTGTTCCTGCAACCAGGACAGGTGCGGCATCAGCTCGGCCTTGTCCTCGATGCGGTCGGTCTTGTTCAGCGCGACGATCAGCGGGCCGGTCACGTACTGGACGCGCTCGAGGACCATCTGGTCTTCGTCGGTCCACTTGGTGCGGTCGACCACGAAGATCACCACGTCGACATCTTTCAACGCCGCCGAAGCGGTCTTGTTCATGTAGCGGTTCAGGGCCTTTTCGCCACCCTTGTGCATACCGGGGGTGTCGACGTAGATCGCCTGCACGTCGCCCTCGGTCTTGATACCGAGCATGTTGTGGCGAGTGGTTTGCGGCTTGCGCGAGGTGATCGCCAGCTTCTGACCCAGGATGTGGTTCAGCAGCGTGGACTTGCCCACGTTCGGACGGCCGACGATGGCAACATAGCCACAGCGAGTTGCGTTTGTATCAGTCATTGCCATTCTCCACACCCAGGGCAATCAGAGCTGCGGCGGCCGCTACCTGTTCGGCAATACGACGGCTCACACCCTGACCTCGGCTTTTTTCATTCAGTAAGATGATTTCGCATTCGACGAAGAACGTCCGGCAATGCGGTTCACCCTGGATATCCACCACTTCGTAACGCGGCAGCTCACAACCACGGGACTGCAGGAACTCCTGCAGGCGGGTCTTTGGATCCTTGTTGGTGTCGACCAGCGTCAAGCCTTCGAACTCTCCGGCCAGCCAGGCGAGCACACGCTCGCGGGCCACTTCCATGCCAGCATCGAGGTAGATCGCACCGATCAGCGCTTCCAGGGCATCGGCCAGAATCGACTCGCGACGAAAGCCGCCGCTTTTCAGCTCGCCGGAACCCAGGCGCAGGTATTCGCCCAGATCGAAACCACGGGCCAGTACGGCCAGGGTCTCACCTTTCACCAGACGCGCGCGCAAACGCGACAACTGGCCTTCGCGGGCCAGCGGGAAGCGCTCGAACAACGCCTCGCCGGCGACGAAGTTGAGGATGGCGTCACCAAGGAACTCCAGGCGTTCATTGTTACGCCCGGCAAAACTGCGGTGAGTCAGGGCCAGGACCATCAGTTCCTGATCCTTGAAGGTGTAGCCGAGCTGACGCTCTAGACGGCTTAAGGAGACGCTCACGGTTTACCCACGCTGAGTTCGTGGCTGGATTGTACTGCCATCGCCATGAGGCGGCGCAGGCTTGGGACAATTAACGCTGTGTTCAAAAATAACGTCCTGAATATCGTTGGCTTCATGCTTCCGGCGCCGAATCTGTCGACTCCAGAAATGCATTCGGCGCTGTGTTCAACAGCGCCGTGATTGATTACTTGATCAGGCCAACCCGCGAGAAATTCGGCAGGTGACTGAGTTTGGGTTCCGGCCAGCTCATCCAGACCGCGAAGGCCTTGCCGACAATATTCTTGTCGGGAACCATGCCCAGCAGATCCTTGGGAATGCTCGGATCATCCCAGTAGCGACTGTCGTTCGAGTTGTCGCGGTTGTCTCCCATCATGAAGTAGTGCCCGGCCGGCACGGTCCACGAATGGTCCGGCATGGCGCGGTAGCGACTCATTTCCTTGCGGATCATGTGCTCGGCCGCACCGAGTTTTTCCTTGTAGAGCTCAGCGCTGCCCAGCGTGCCCGGCTCGGAGCCGACCAGCTGTTCGGCAATCGATTGACCGTTGACGAACAGACGCTTGTCGGCGGTGTAACGAACCGTGTCGCCCGGCAGACCGACCACACGTTTGATGTAGTTGACGTTCGGATCGCTCGGGTAGCGGAACACCATGACATCACCTCGCTGCGGATCACCGACTTCGATGACTTTCTTGTCGATCACCGGCAAGCGGATCCCGTAGGAAAACTTGCTCACCAGAATGAAGTCGCCGACATCCAGGGTTGGCTTCATCGAACCGGAAGGAATCTGGAACGGTTCCACCAGGAACGAACGCAGTACCAGCACGATGAACAACACCGGGAAGAACGACTTGCCGTATTCAACCAGCAGCGGCTCTTTGTTCAGTTTCTCGACCACGACCATGTCAGGCTGGCTGACGCTGCCCTGATAGGAGGCGATGGCGGCACGCCGACGCGGGGCCAGGATCAACAGATCGAGCAACGCCAACAGGCCGCAGACAAACACGGCGATGACCAGCAACAGCGGGAAATTTAGTGACATAGGACCTAACTATCCAACCTGAGCACTGCAAGGAAGGCTTCCTGTGGAATTTCCACGTTGCCGACTTGCTTCATGCGTTTCTTACCGGCCTTTTGCTTTTCCAGCAGCTTTTTCTTACGGCTGACGTCACCGCCGTAGCATTTGGCCAATACGTTCTTTCTGAGCGCCTTGACGGTTGTCCGCGCCACAATCTGCCCGCCAATGGCGGCCTGGATTGCCACGTCGAACATCTGCCGAGGAATCAGATCCTTCATCTTCTCGGTCAACTGGCGACCTTTGTAGTGCGAATTGTCACGGTGCACGATCAGCGCCAGGGCGTCGACCTTGTCACCGTTGATCAGCACGTCCAGTTTCACCAGGCTGGCCGATTGGTAACGATCGAAATGGTAGTCCAGAGAAGCATAGCCGCGACTGGTGGATTTCAGGCGGTCGAAGAAGTCCAGAACCACTTCGTTCATCGGCAGGTCGTAGGTCACCTGTACCTGGGAGCCGAGGAACAGCATGTCGACCTGTACGCCACGCTTTTCGATGCACAGGGTAATGACGTTACCCAGGTGCTCTTGCGGCACAAGAATATTGGCGCGCACGATCGGCTCGCGCATGTCTTCGATGGCAGACAGGTCCGGCAGCTTGGACGGGTTATCGACGTAGATCGTCTCGCCGGTCTTGAGCAGCAGTTCGAAGATTACCGTCGGCGCCGTGGTGATCAGGTCCAGGTTGTACTCGCGCTCGAGGCGCTCCTGGATGATTTCCATGTGCAGCATGCCGAGGAAGCCGCAACGGAAGCCGAAGCCCAGTGCGTCGGAGCTTTCCGGTGTGTATTGCAGCGACGAATCGTTGAGGGTGAGCTTTTGCAGCGCCTCGCGGAAGTCTTCGAAGTCATCGGAGCTGACCGGGAACAGACCGGCGTAAACCTGCGGCTGGATGCGCTTGAACCCCGGCAGCACGTCGACGTCCGGCGTCGAGCTCAAGGTCAGGGTGTCACCCACTGGCGCACCGTGAATATCCTTGATGCTGGCGATGATGAAGCCCACTTCACCGGCCTTCAGGTCGGCGGTAGGGGTGTGTTTCGGGTTGAATACACCGACGCTGTCCACCAGGTGGATCTTGCCGGTGGACTTGACCAGAATCTTGTCGCCCTTCTTCACGCGGCCGTGGCGAACGCGAACCAGGGAGACAACGCCCAGGTAGTTATCGAACCAGGAGTCGATGATCAACGCTTGCAGCGGATCTTCGATGTTGCCGGTCGGTGCCGGAATGGTGGTCACCAGGCGCTCGAGCACTTCATCGACGCCCAGGCCGGTCTTGGCAGAGCAAGTGACCGCGTCGGTGGCATCGATACCGATGATTTTTTCGATTTCTTCCTTGACGCGCTCCGGATCGGCCTGTGGCAGGTCGATCTTGTTCAGCACCGGCATCACTTCCAGGCCCTGCTCGATTGCCGTGTAGCAGTTGGCAACCGACTGCGCTTCAACACCCTGACCGGCATCGACCACCAGCAGCGCGCCTTCACAGGCAGCCAGCGAACGGCTCACCTCATAGGTGAAGTCAACGTGGCCGGGGGTATCAATGAAATTCAGCTGGTAGTTGATGCCATCGCGAGCCTTGTAATACAGGGTGACGCTGTGCGCCTTGATGGTGATCCCGCGTTCGCGCTCAAGGTCCATGGAGTCCAGGACCTGGGCTTCCATTTCGCGCTCGGCCAGGCCGCCACACATCTGGATGAAGCGATCGGCCAGCGTCGACTTGCCATGGTCAATGTGGGCGATGATGGAGAAATTGCGGATATGACTCAAATCACTCACGGATCAACACTCAAAAAGGCTGCAGGCATAGCCCGCCGAAAAATAGCCGGGAATTGTACCTGATCCACGGCACAAGCGTCACGTTCGCAGGTCAGACGGCACTTACAAAAACGCCCCGGTCTTGCGACAAGGGCGTTTTTTATCGTCAAAGCGGTCGGAAAATGCCCGCCATCAGCCTGCTCGACGTAACAGCCAGAGCCCCGCCACCGCACAAATACCCGCCGGCACCAGCACCGAAAGCAACGGTGGGAAGCCGAACACCTGGCTCGAAGGCCCCAGCAGATCCTGAACGATGCGGAAGGTGAAGCCCACCAGCACGCCGGTAAACACGCGATGGCCCAGGGTCACCGAACGCAGCGGGCCAAAGATAAAGGAAATCGCCATCAACACCAGGGCGGCAGTCACCAGCGGCTGCAACACTTTGACCCAAAATGCCAGCCAATAGCGGCTGTTGTTCAGCCCCTGATCCGCCAGGTAGTGGATATAACCCCACAGACCGCTGATCGACAGCGACTCTGGCACCATGACCACAGTACTCAGCAATTGCGGACTCAAGGGCACGCTCCAACGCTCGACCGGGGCCGACACCACTTCAGTGCTGCGCTCGTGGAACAGCGTGGTCGTGACGTCCGTCAACTGCCAGTGATCCGTGTCGAACTCGGCACGCTTGGCGAAGCTCGCCGACAGCATGTGCCGCTCGTTATCGAAACGATAGCGGGTCACACCGTACAGGATGCCGTTGGGCTGTACCGAGTTGACGTGAATGAACTCATCACCCTGGCGGTGCCACAGGCCGTGCTTGGCGCTTTGTGCATCGCCACTGCCCTGGGCCAGCGACCGATTGGCTTGCGCGGCGGTTTCGGCAGGCGGAGCGATGTACTCCCCGACCAGCACGCCGGCCAGCATCAATACCAGCATCGGCTTCATGACTGCCCAGACAATCCGGCCGATCGACACACCGGCGGCGCGCATGATCGTCAGTTCACTGCTGCTGGCCAGGCTGCCCAGACCGATCAGGCAGCCGATCAGCGCGGCCATCGGCAGCATTTCGTACATCCGGCGCGGTGCAGTCAGCGTCACATAACTCAGAACGTCAACCAGGGTGTAGGTATCGGTGACTTCACTCATCTCGTCGATGAAGGCAAACAGTGTCGCCAGCCCGAGAATGATCCCGAGCACCGCCAGAATCGCTATCAGCACACTGCTACCAATGTAGCGATCGAGCTTAACCACGGACCACCTCCAGCGCGCTGCGGCGACTCGCCCGTTTCAAGCGCAAGGGTTCCCAATAGAGCAAGCCCAGGCCGATGACCAGGAAAATCCCGTGCACCCACCACAAGCCCAGCGCCGCGGGGATCTTGCCTTTGTCGAGGGCACCGCGGGCGGCAATCAGAATGGTCAGGTAAGCCATATAGAGAAGAATCGCCGGCAGTAATTTGAGGAATCGGCCCTGACGAGGATTGACCCGCGACAGCGGCACCGCCATCAAGGTCACGATGAACACCAGCAACGGCAGCGATATGCGCCATTGCAATTCGGCGCGCAAGCGAATGTCTTCACTGCCGACCAACGTACTGGTCGGCATCGCATCGCGGTCGGTGACTTCATCGCTGACGTCGGGTTTTGGCAGCAACACACCGTATTCGTCGTACTTGATCGCCCGGTAGTCGGCCTGACCCGGACTGCCGTCATAGCGATAGCCGTTATCCAGGATCAGGTAGCGGTTGCCGTCCGGACGAATTTCCTGACGCCCCTTTTCCGCCACCAGGACAGAAATTCCGCGATCCTTGTTGTTGGAACTGATGTTCTTTTGCGAGATGAACACACCGCCCAGATTGACGCGGTCATCCGACATGCGTTCGGTGTAGGTGACCCGGGTACCGTCACGCAGGGCCTGGAAGCGCCCTGGCTCCAGGGTATCGAATTCGGTCAGGGCATCCTGCTTGTTCAGCAGCAACTGAAACTGGTTGGCCCCTTGTGGTGCAAGGCTCAGGCTCAACCACGCCACGATGAGTGCGACCAGGGTGGCCGGAAACATTGTCATGTAGACCAGCCGTTGCTGGCTCATGCCGGTGGCCGAGAGTACGGTCATTTCGCTCTCGAGGTACAGGCGACCGTAAGACAACAGGATCCCGAGAAACAGCCCCAGCGGCAGGATCAGCTGGAGGAAGCCCGGCAGACGAAAGCCCATGATCAGGAACAGCGACCCCGGATCCAGCAGGCCCGAGGCCGCCTGGGCGAGGTATTTGATGAAGCGACCGCTCATGATGATGACCAGCAGCACGGCACTGACGGCGCTCAAGGTCAACAGGACTTCGCGGGATAGATAACGGAAGACGATCAAACCAGACACTCCAGGGTTGTCAGGCTAAGGCGGCCAAACAAGCAAACGTATCGGACAGCCCGCAAGACAGGGCCGCCGAAAAAAGATGGCGCATTATCCTGTGATTGGGTGCGCCTGTCACTGCGCAATGCATGGAAACGCCTGTAGGAGCGAGCTCGCTCGCGATGGTCGTCAACGATAACGCGGGTAGCCTGAAACCCCGCGGCGCTCTCAGGTTCTTCGCGAGCAAGCTCGCTCCTACAATCGTACAACCGAGGGTTGTCAGCCGCTGGTAGCGAGGTTCAAACTGCGGCCTTTGTCGCCGGTCGATACTGGCGCCTTTCTTTTATAGGCAAGTGACGCACATACGGTGTCGGGCGCTTGCGTGCTAACCATCAATTCAGGGACCCGGACATGGAACTGGTTGTAAAAAGCGTCAACCCGGAAACGTTGGAGACCGCCACGCTGGTGGTTTCCGTTGGCGAAGGTCGCAAGCTCGGTGCGGTTGCCAAACAACTCGACGAATTGAGCGGCGGCGCGATCAGCGCAGTGCTCAAGCGCGGCGATCTGGCCGGCAAGGTTGGCCAGAGCCTGTTGCTGCACAGCCTGCCGAACCTGAAAGCCGAACGCGTGCTGCTGGTGGGCGTGGGCAAGGATGAAGAACTGGGTGACCGCCCGTTCCGCAAAATCATTGCCGGCATCCTCAACACCCTGAAAGGCCTGGGCGGCGGCGATGCCGTGCTGGCCCTGGATGAACTGGTCGTCAAAGGCCGCGACAGCTATGGCAAGACCCGCCTGCTGGCCGAAACCCTGGTGGACGGCGAGTACACCTTCGATCAGTTCAAGAGCCAGAAAGCCGAACCCCGCGCCCTGAAGAAAATCACCCTGCTGACCATCAAGGCAGCTCAGGCTGAAGTGCAGCGCGCCGTGACCCACGCCACTGCCATCGCCAACGGCATGGCATTCACCCGCGACCTGGGCAACCTGCCGCCAAACATCTGCCACCCGACCTTCCTCGGTGAACAGGCGAAAGACCTGGGTAAAGCGTTCAAGGACCTGAAAGTCGAAGTCCTCGACGAGAAGAAGATCAAGGCCCTGGGCATGGGCTCGTTCTACGCCGTGGGCCAGGGCAGCGCCCAGCCACCGCGCCTGATCGTCATGCAATACAACGGCGGCAAGAAATCCGAGAAGCCGTATGCGCTGGTTGGCAAAGGCATCACCTTCGACACCGGCGGCATCAGCCTCAAACCGGGCGCGGGCATGGATGAAATGAAGTACGACATGGGCGGCGCCGCCAGCGTGTTCGGCACCCTGCGTGCCGTGCTGGAACTGAAGCTGCCGATCAACCTGGTGTGCATCCTGGCCTGCGCCGAGAACATGCCGAGCGGCAACGCTTCGCGCCCAGGCGACATCGTCACCACCATGAGCGGCCAGACCGTGGAAATCCTCAACACCGACGCCGAAGGCCGTCTGGTGCTGTGCGACGCCCTGACCTACTCCGAGCGCTTCAAGCCGCAAGCGGTCATCGACATCGCGACCCTGACCGGCGCCTGCGTGGTCGCCCTGGGCTCCCACACGTCGGGCCTGCTGGGCAACAACGACGAACTGATCGGCCAACTGCTGAGCGCCGGCAAGGCTGCCGACGACCGCGCCTGGCAACTGCCGCTGTTCGATGAGTACCAGGAACAGCTGGACAGCCCGTTCGCCGACATCGCCAACATTGGCGGCCCGAAAGCCGGCACCATCACCGCGGCCTGCTTCCTGTCGCGCTTCACCAAGAACCTGAACTGGGCGCACCTGGACATCGCCGGCACTGCCTGGACCAGCGGCGGCAAGGACAAGGGCGCCACTGGCCGTCCGGTTCCATTGCTGACCCAATACCTGCTGGACCGCGCCAAAGCCTGAAACCAATGACCCTTGGCGGCGTTGCTTTCGGGCGGCGCCGCCAAGGGCTCAGGAACCGCAATGACCAAAGTCGACTTCTATATTCTGCCCAGCGCCGATCCTTCGGCACGCCTGGATTTCGCCTGCAAGCTCACCGAAAAAGCCTGGCGCATGGGTCACCGTGTCTACCTGCATTGCAGCGACGCTGCCCAGCGTGACGATCTCGATGCACGCCTCTGGACATTCAAGGGTGAAAGCTTCGTGCCCCACGGCCCTGCCGAAAGCGAACCGGATGGCTTGATTGTCCTGGGCCTGGGTGACGATTGCGGTCAGCATCAGGATTTGCTGGTCAACCTCGACCTGAAAGTCCCGGCCTTCGCCCAGCGTTTCGCCCGCGTGGCGGAAGTGGTGGTGGAAGACCCGACGATTCGCCAGGCCGCGCGGGAGAGTTTCCGTTTCTACCGCGAACAGGGCTATCCTCTGCAAGATCACCGTTTACAGCGACTCTGAGCCTTCCAATGGACACTCCAAAACCGCTGCAACAGTCCGCGCACCTGCTGGACGACCTCGAGTCGATCCGCCAATTGCTCGGCGATGACAACCTGCAACCGCCCCTGCTGACCGACACGGTCGAGGATGGCGACCAGGAACAGATTCCCATGTTGTTCGACGCCGTGAGCGAGCCTTCGCCGCCCGTGGTACCGACACCCCCTGCCTCCATCGTTGAACCTGCCGCCAGCAAGAAGCCGGATGACTTGCTGCACCTGGACAGCGAACTGCGTGCCGCCGCGCAGTTGATCATACAAGACGTGATCGACGATTTCGCCCCGCACATCGAGACCGAAATCAAACGCCGCCTCAGTTCACGACTGGAACGGTTGTTGAGCCAGTACAACGATTAAGTCGGACTACAAAAAACTGTGGCGAGGGAGCTTGCTCCCGCTGGGCTGCGCAGCAGCCCCAAAAATTGTCACCATTTTTTCAGAAAGACTGCATCTACCTGATTGGGGTCGCTGCGCGCCCAGCGGGAGCAAGCTCCCTCGCCACAGGTTCACTGATCAGGTGCTGAGATAGCGCCCGATCAACGCAATCCCGCTCGCCAGCACCAACCACGTCACCAGCCGCACAAAGGCCTCGCGGGACAAGCGCATGGTCAGCCGTCGACCGAACCACAGCCCCAGCACCATGGCCGGCAACAGACAAACCGCCAGCACCAGCAACGGCAAATCGGCATACACACCGGCGATAACAAACAGACTCAAACGCACCACCGTACTGCAACTGATCAATGCACTCTGGGTGGCCCGGGCCGCCTCCTTGGGCAAACGGCTGTTCAGGTAGATTGCATAAAGAAAGCCGCCGCTGCCAAACAAGGCGCCAAACATTCCGCCCACCGTCCCCATCGGCAACGCCCACACCGCAGACAACTGCGTCGGCCGGGTTTTGACCCAAAGGCTGTAGATCGCATAGGCGCTGATAAACAGCCCCATCAACAGCAGCAACAGGTCGGACTTGAGGCTCAGCAGGAAAATCACCCCCAGCGTGCACCCCACCGCCATGCAGGGCAGTAACCGCAACAGCTCCGGCCTCGCCACATCGCGCCGTGACGGCAGCAGATTGCCGAATGCCGCGACAAAATCGAGCAACACCAGCAACGGCACGATCTTCGACAGCGGCATGAACAGAATCAGAATCGGCCCCGCCACCAGCGCGGTGCCGAAACCGGCGATGCCGAACACGATGTAGGCCAGGGCGATGCCAAAGCCAATCACCAGCCAATCCACTACGCCGAAAGGCCATTGGCTCAACAATGTCAATGCGCTCATTGCAGCGCTCCTCTATTTAAGTTCGCCGACTTTAGCCATCGCTGAGCGTTGCGACTAATATCATCAAAGTCACTAACCCATCTCAAAAAGGCATGCCTTGTGCTTTCAATCCGGCAACTGCGTTACTTCGTTGAAATCACTGAATGCGGCAGTTTCGGCGCCGCAGCCGAGCGCCTGTTCATCGCCCAGTCGGCCCTGAGCCGGCAAATCAAAGACATGGAAGTCCACCTGCAAACCCCACTTTTCGAACGTACTGCGCGGCGGCCCCAACTCACACCAGCGGGCGAGGCTTTTTTACCCCGTGCCAAAAACCTGTTGAGCGAGCTGATCAAGGCCAGCGACATGGCCACCAGGATCGGCAATGGTCAACACGGCACCTTACGTTTGAGCCATTCCAGCACTGTGCCCATGAGCGGCCGACTGCTGCGCAGCGTCGACCGTTATCTCGAACATCATCCCGGCGTGTCCATGGACATCGCTCAGTTGTCTTCCGAGGCGCAACTGCAAGAGTTGGCAGACGGCCGGCTGGACATCGGCCTATTGCGCCTACCAGTGCTCCGTCAGTGTGAAGAGGTGCAGATCGACCCGCTCTACGACGAACCTTTGCTGGTGGCAGTCCCGCCCGATCACTGGCTGGCCGGGGACAAATCCGGGCGGCAGATCGACCTGGGGCAGCTACGCGACGAAGCGTTTATTTCCATCCCTCATCCCCAGCGAGGCGGTCTTAGCTACCTGTCTGCCGAGTTGTGCATGCGCCAGGGCTTCTTTCCCAAAGCAGCTCGGGTAATGTCGCGTAAAACCACGCAACTGCAACTGATCCAAGCGGGATTTGGTATCGCCCTCTTGCCGGAATCGATGCAGGACATTGCGCCACCCGACGTTCATTTCCTGCCTTTGGCAGACCCCGGCAGTCATAGCAGCGTCGCTCTGGCGTACCGCAAACACCCGACGGCACTGGTTCAACAGTTCCTCGAGCATTTGGTGATATAGGGGTCGTGCATTCACTTGAAGAATGCCTTTAAACTGCGCCCCATGATTAAAGATCCCTTTGCAAGACTCGGCCTGGACCGCGAAGTCCTGACCGTCAGCCAGCTCAACGGCCGCGCGCGGGTGTTGCTCGAAGACGTGTTCAGCAACATCTGGGTCGAAGGCGAAATCTCCAACCTCGCCCGCCCGGCTTCCGGCCATGTGTACTTCACCCTCAAGGACAGCGGCGCCCAGGTCCGTTGTGCGCTGTTCCGGCAGAACGCGGCACGGGTTCGTCAGGCACTGAAGGACGGGCTCGCGGTCAAGGTGCGCGGCAAAGTCTCGCTGTTCGAAGGGCGCGGTGATTATCAACTGATCCTCGACACCGTGGAGCCGGCCGGTGATGGCGCCTTGCGCCTGGCCTTCGATGCACTCAAGGAAAAGCTCAGCGCCGAAGGCCTGTTCAGTGCCGAGCGCAAGGTCCCGCTGCCGGCGCACCCGCAACGCATCGGCATCATCAGTTCACCCACCGGGGCGGTGATCCGCGACATCATCAGCGTGTTCCGCCGTCGCGCCCCAGGTGCAGCTGACGCTGATCCCCACCGCCGTACAGGGCCGCGAAGCCACCTCGCAGATTGTCCGTGCCCTGAAACTGGCGGATGCCCGCGGTTTCGACGCACTGATCCTGGCCCGAGGCGGCGGTTCACTGGAAGACCTCTGGTGCTTCAACGAAGAAGCCGTGGCCCGCGCCGTAGATGCTTGCGTGACGCCGATCGTCAGCGCCGTCGGCCATGAAACCGACGTATCCATCAGCGACTTCGTGGCCGACGTTCGCGCGCCCACCCCTTCCGCTGCCGCCGAATTGCTGGCTCCGGACTCCAGCGATCTGGTACGGCGGGTGGAAAGCCTGCACCGACGGTTGGTGATGCGCATGCGTGACCGCTTGATGCGCGATCGACTGCGCCTGGAAGGCATTTCCCGGCGCCTGCGTCATCCCGGCGAGCGCCTGCGCCAGCAAGCGCAACGCCTGGATGATCTGGACATGCGCATGCGTCGCGCGTTCGAGCGCAGCCTCAACACCCGCCGCGAACGCTTGATCCGCCTGGAAACCCGTTTGGCCGCACAACATCCGGGCCGGCAACTGGCACTGCTACGCCAGCGCCTCGACAGCCTAGCCGAACGTCTGCCGCGCGCCATCCGCGAAGGACTGAAGAACCGCCGCCTGCAATTGCACAGCCAGATGCAGACACTGCATGTGGTCAGCCCGTTGGCGACCCTCGGCCGTGGCTACAGCATCTTGCTGGACGAGCGTGGCAACGCCATCCGCAGCGCCGCGCAAACCCATACCGGTCAGCGCCTGAAAGCCAAGTTGGGCGAAGGCGAACTGCAAGTGCGGGTCGAAGACAATCACCTGACACCTGTCACCCTTTCTTTACTGGATTAATCCATGCCGCGTTTCCTGGCTCCATTGCTGTTGCTGTGCCTGACCGTCAACGCCCACGCCGACAGCTACATCACCCGCCTGCTGAACAAACCGGTGCCGGGCGGCGTTGCGGTGGTGGATTTGGGCACGTCTGCCCAGGTGCCAAAAGCCACCTATCAAGGCAAACCCGTCCTGGTCGTGAAGGAACAGAACAACTGGCTGGCCATCGTCGGTGTGCCACTGACGGTCAAGCCGGGGGCTCAATCGGTCAGCAGCGGCGGTCGTAATCTGGACTTCATGGTTGGCAACAAGAAATACCCGGAACAGCGCATCACCCTGAAGAACACCCAGCAGGTCAATCCAGACCCGGAAAATCTCAAGCGTATCGAGCGTGAACTGGCCGAGCAGATTGCCGCTTACCGCACGTTCAGCCCCAATACCCCGAGTAACCTGCTGCTGGACAAACCGGTGAACGGGCCGCTGTCGAGCAAATTCGGCGTGCGTCGCTTTTTCAACGGTGAAGAGCGCAACCCCCACGCTGGCCTGGACTTCGCCGTGCCGGCCGGTACACCGATCAAGACCCCGGCTGCTGGCAAGGTGATCCTGATCGGCAACTATTTCTTCAACGGCAACACAGTGTTCGTCGACCACGGCCAGGGCTTCATCAGCATGTTCTGCCACATGTCGAAAATCGATGTGAAGGTTGGGCAACAACTGGCCCGCGGTGCTGTGGTCGGGAAAGTCGGAGCAACCGGCCGCGCGACCGGACCGCATATGCACTGGAACATCAGCCTGAACGATGCGCGGGTGGATCCGGCCATCTTCATTGGTGCGTTTCAGCCCTGATTTTCGCTGAGGCTACTGGCCTCTTCGTCGGATCGCCGCCCGGGGCAAGCCCGCTCCCACAGGGTTTGTGCAGATCCTGTGGGAGCGGGCTTGCCCGCGAAGGCGGCATTTCAGTCACCAGAAAAATCCAGGGCTGCCCCCAACCTCGCGCCCCCAGAAATCTTGCTTTACTCAATTGCGCACCGCCCAAACCTCGCGCAAAAAACAAGATCACCGCAACCATTTAAAGCAATAAAATCTCGATAAACACTCGCTCACGAGTATTCCTCTCAATTTTTTCCGACTGCTTGCCAACCTTCACCCCCGCGGTTAGGGTTGAAGGCATGAAAACCTCTCACACCCTCATTCAGCTCCGCCAGCACCGCAGCCTGTGCCTCGTCAGTGCACGACTGCCGGGCTGAATCGTGGTGCCTCGTCCAAGAACTTTTTGATCCACCGGCAGGCCGCCTTTTTTCGGCCCACACAATAAGGATTTCCTGATGAGCATGCTCAAAGACCCGTCTTCGAAATACCGCGCGTTCCCGACCATCGACATTCCGGATCGCACCTGGCCATCGAAAACCATCACTGCCGCGCCGATCTGGTGCAGTTCCGACCTGCGCGACGGCAACCAGTCGCTGATCGAACCGATGGACGCCGTCAAGAAGCTGCGTTTCTGGAAAACCCTGGTGCAGGTCGGCGTGAAGGAAATCGAAGCGTCGTTCCCGGCCGCCTCGCAAACCGACTTCGACTTCGTTCGCACCCTGATCGAAGGCAACCACATCCCGGATGACACCACCATCCAGGTGCTGACCCAGGGCCGTGAAGACCTGATCGCGCGCACCTTCGAATCCCTGCGCGGCGCGAAGAAAGCCATCGTTCACCTGTACAACGCGACCTCCCCTTCCTTCCGCCGCATTGTCTTCAACCAGGACAAGGACGGGGTCAAGGCCATCGCCGTAAGCGCGGCCAAGCTGTTCGTCAAATATGCCGCGATGCAGCCTGAAACCGAGTGGACTTTCGAATACTCGCCGGAAACCTTCAGCGCCACCGAACTGGAGTTTGCCAAGGAAGTCTGCGACACGGTGATCGAAGTCTGGAACCCGACGCCCGCGCACAAGATGATCCTCAACCTGCCGGCCACGGTGGAATGCGCGACCCCGAACATCTATGCCGACCAGATCGAATGGTTCGGCCGTCACATCAACCGTCGTGACAGCGTGATCATCAGCCTGCACACCCACAACGACCGTGGCACCGGCGTTGCCGCCACCGAACTGGGCCTGATGGCTGGCGCCGACCGTGTCGAAGGCTGCCTGTTCGGCAACGGCGAGCGCACCGGTAACGTCGATCTGGTGACCGTGGCCCTGAATATGTACACCCAGGGTCTCGACCCTGAACTGGACTTCTCCGACATCGACGGCGTGCGCAAAGTCGTCGAAGAGTGCAACCAGATCCAGGTGCACCCGCGTCACCCGTACGTCGGCGACCTGGTGCATACCGCGTTCTCCGGCTCGCACCAGGATGCGATCCGCAAGGGCTTTGCCCAGCAGAAACCGGATGCATTGTGGGAAGTACCGTACCTGCCAATCGACCCGGCCGACATCGGCCGCAGCTACGAGGCGGTCATCCGCGTCAACAGCCAGTCGGGCAAGGGTGGTATCGCCTACCTCCTGGAACAGGAATATGGCATCAGCCTGCCGCGTCGCATGCAGATCGAGTTCAGCCAGGTCGTGCAGCGTGAAACCGACCGCCTGGGCCTGGAAATGACCGCCCAGCAAATCCATGCACTGCTGCACAGCGAGTACTTGCAGGCCAACACCCCGTATGCGCTGGTCAGCCATCGCCTGCAGGAAGAAAACGGCCACAGCGCCGTTGAAGTGGAAGTGGCCAGCAAAGGCCAGGGCGAGACCAACCTGCACTGGCGCGGCAAGGGCAACGGCGCCCTGGAAGCGCTGGTGGCCGGCCTTCCGGTACCGGTGGAAATCATGGACTACAACGAGCACGCCATTGGCGCGGGCACCAATGCCAAGGCCGCGGCCTACATTGAACTGCGTGTGAACGGCGAACGCGCGGTGCATGGCGTCGGCATCGACGAAAACATCACCACCGCCAGCTTCAAGGCCCTGTTCAGTGCACTGAACCGTTCGCTGAGCCAGCCGGAAGCGAAGGCGGCGTAAGCCACCGCAGAAATGCAAAAGGCCCCAAGGTGCGAACCTTGGGGCCTTTTTTTGCCTGCTTGTTTTTTATTGTCTGAACCGGCCCCTTCGCGGGCAAGCCCGCTCCCACAGTTGACCGTTGCGAACACAAGTTTTGTGTACACCCACATACCCTGTGGGAGCGGGCTTGCCCGCGAAGAGGTCCTGTCAGGCGCCGAAAAAACTAGGTGAACTCGAAGGTATCGGCATCCAGATTCGCCGGAAACCGCGTGCGGTACGCTGCCAGTTCCGCCGCATCCAGCACCACCTTGAACACCCCGTCAGCCTCTCCGGCACTGAGCAACGTCTCGCCCTGGAAATCCAGCACCTGGCTGTCACCGGTATAGGCAAAGCCTTTGCCGTCGGTCCCGATACGGTTCACCGCCGCCACATAACACAGGTTCTCGATCGCTCGCGCAGGCAGCAAGCGATTCCAGTGCTGGCGCCGGGCGCCTGGCCAATTGGCGGTGTACAGCAGCAGATCCGTGTCCTGGGCGTCACGACTCCACACCGGGAAACGCAAGTCGTAACAAATCAGCGGCCGCACGCGCCAGCCCTTGAGCTCGAACTGCACCTGGCGCTCGCCGGGGTGTAGTGGTTATGCTCACCGGCCATGCGGAACAGGTGACGCTTGTCGTAATGCAACACCTCGCCATCCGGGCGCGCCCACAGCAGGCGATTGCGATGACTGCCGTCGGCGGCCTGAACGATGACACTGCCGGTAATCACCGCATCGAGCCTCAAAGCCTGAGCCCGCAGCCATTTGCTGGTCGGGCCGTTTTCCGCTTCAGCGAGGGTCTCGGACTCCATGGAGAAACCGGTGGTGAACATCTCCGGCAGAATGATCAGGTCAGCGCCGCGAGCCTGTTCCAGCAATGGCTCGAAATGCTCCAGGTTGGCCTGACGGTCGTGCCAGGCCAGTGTTGTCTGAATCAGCGCAACGGTCAGTTTCGGCAATGCACTCAGATCACGCATAGTTTTTCCGCTGCTTCACGCAGGGTCTCCTCACGCTTGGCAAAGCACAGTCGTACCAGGCGCTGGCCAACCGGTGGCGCCTGGTAGAACACCGAGATCGGGATACTGGCCACGCCATGCTCGCGAGTCATCCACAGGGCCATCTCGACATCATTGAGGTCCGGGCGGATCTGCGAGTAATCGACCAACTGGAAATAGGTGCCGCTCACCCGGGTAAAACTGAAACGTGACGGCGCCAGCAGATCGCAGAACAGATCACGCTTGGCCTGATAGAAAGCAGGTAGCTCTTCGACGTGCTCAGGGTGCTCGGCCATAAAATCGGCCAAGGCATATTGCAGCGGCGTCACACCACAGAAATTGACGTACTGGTGCACCTTGCGCAATTCCGCCGTCAGGGCCGGTGGTGCGACCACGTAGCCGGTTTTCCAGCCGGTGACGTGGTAGGTCTTGCCGAACGAGCTGACCACGAATGCACGCTGGTACAGCTCTTCATGGGCCAGCACGCTGACGTGGGGCACGCCGTCATACACCAGGTGCTCGTAGACTTCGTCGCTGATCACATAGATATCGCGATCACGGATCAACGCCGCCAACTGGTCGAGTTCGGCACGGCTGATCAACGCACCACTAGGGTTGTGCGGGCTGTTGAGAATGATCATCCGCGTGCGCGGGCTCATTGCCTTGGCAAGCTTCTCGAAGTCGATACTGAAATCGTTCAGGCCCAGTTGCACGTGCACGCACCGACCGCCGGCCAGCTCTACCGAGGGCTCATAGCTGTCGTATGCCGGGTCAAACACGATGACTTCGTCGCCGCTGTGGATAACCGCCTGAATGGCACAGAAAATCGCTTCGGTCGCGCCCGGGGTGACCGTCACTTCAGTATCCACATCCATTTGCGCGCCATAGCTGCGGGCAATCTTCAGCGCAATCTGCTGACGCAACACCGGCAGCCCGGTCATTGGCGAATATTGATTATGGCCGCTGGCGATATGCCGGCCGACCGCATCGCACAGGGCCTGCGGGGCCGCGAAATCGGGAAAGCCCTGGGACAGATTGAGCGCGCCGGTCTGTGCCGCGAGCTGAGACATCTGCGTGAAGATAGTGATGCCGACATTCGGCAGCTTGCTGGTGATCATCGGTGGTTCCCTGCTCTACACCCGGCTCTACGGCGGCGCGGGGGAGTCCGAGGATAGCCCAAACGGCAGGCATGAAGAAGGGCGCCATCGGCGCCCTCTTCTTCCCACAGGAAAAACCGCAATCAGCGCTTGTCGCGACGCTTCTTGTCGGCCTTCTTGTGGTGCGACATCAAACGACGCTTCTTGTTGACCTGGCGGTCGGTGAGCGTGTTCTTGTTGCCTTCGTACGGGTTCTCGCCGCCCTTGAACTCGATGCGGATCGGCGTACCGACCAGCTTCAGGACACGGCGATACGTGTTTTCCAGGTAACGCACGTAGGACTTCGGCACCTTCTCGATCTGGTTGCCGTGGATCACGATGATCGGCGGGTTCGCGCCACCGAGGTGGGCATAACGCAGCTTGATCCGGCGGCTGTTGACCATCGGCGGCTGGTGCTCGCTGACCGCGTCTTCCAGGATCTGGGTCAGACGACTGGTCGGCCAACGGGTAACCGCAGACTTGAACGAGTTCTGTACCGACGCGTAGAGGTTGCCCACGCCAGTGCCGTGCAGGGCCGAGATGAAGTGGATGTCGGCGAAGTCGACGAAGAACAGACGACGCTGCAACTCGACCTTCACGAAGTCGCGCTCGCTAGGCGTCATGCCGTCCCACTTGTTGATCGCGATGACCAATGCACGACCGGCCTCAAGGGCAAAGCCCAGCAGGTTGAGGTCGTGATCCACCACGCCTTCGCGGGCGTCCATCACGAAGATCACCACGTTGGCGTCTTTGATCGCTTGCAGGGTTTTGACCACGGAGAACTTTTCGACTTCTTCGTGGATCTTGCCGCGCTTGCGCACACCGGCGGTGTCGATCAGCGTGTACTTCTCGTCGTTGCGCTCGAACGGGATGTAGATACTGTCGCGGGTGGTGCCGGGTTGGTCGTAGACGATTACCCGGTCTTCGCCGAGCATGCGGTTGACCAGGGTCGACTTGCCGACGTTCGGCCGGCCGATGATCGCGATCTTGATCCCGTCTTTTTCGCTTGGGCCAGGAATGCGCTTGGCTTCCTCGCCTTCGGCGACGATCTCTTCCTCTTCGCCTTCCTGCGGCTCGTCATCGTCTCGCGGGAATTCACTCAGTGCCGCTTCCAGCAACTGGGTGATACCACGGCCGTGGGCGCCGGCGATCGGGATCGCATGGCCCATGCCCAACGGGGCGAATTCGGCGCGGGCCATTTCCGGGTCGATGTTGTCGACCTTGTTGGCTACCACGTGAGAGCGCTTGTTACGTTTGCGCAAATGCTCGGCGATCATCTGGTCGGCGGCGGTAAAACCGGCCTTGGCATCTACCAGGAACAGAACGACATCCGCTTCTTCGATGGCCAGCAGCGACTGCTCGGCCATCTTTTCGTCCATACCATGCTCGTCACCGGAGATACCGCCGGTGTCGATCAGAATGTAGGAACGCCCTTGCCACTTGGCCTCACCGTACTGGCGATCACGGGTCAGACCGGACAAGTCGCCAACGATGGCGTCACGAGTCCTGGTCAGGCGGTTGAACAAGGTGGACTTGCCGACGTTGGGTCGGCCAACCAGGGCGATTACGGGAACCATGCGGCTCTCCACTTCGTTATTTCAGAAAATACAAAAGCCGCTGCGAGGCAGCGGCTGGTGCTCGGGACCATCCCAGGGCATGTATTTGTAGGAGCGAGCCCTGCTCGCGAAAAACGCATGGACACCGCGTTTATCCAGGGAGCCACCGTTTTCGTTGGCGCCCATCGCGAGCATGCTCGCTCCTACAGTTAAACCCCAAGCATAGTCGTTACTTGATGGTCAGGGCTTCCAGTTTGCCGCTGTTGCCATACACATAAATCGTGTCACCCACCACCAGCGGACGGGCACGCAGGCCGTCGCTGTCGATGCGCTCGCGGCCGACGAAACGACCGTCCACCTGACTCAGCAGGTGCAGGTAACCTTCCAGGTCACCGACTGCAACGTAGCTGGAGAACACTTCCGGAGCCGACAGTTGACGACGGACCAGCGAATCGTTGCTCCACAAGGCTGTGGTGGAACGCTCGTCGACGCCTTCAACGGTACCCGAAGACAGGGTCACATAAACGGTGCCAAATCCTTGGGCGACACCGGCGTAGCTGGAAGCATCACGCTGCCAGAGCTGACGGCCGCTTTGCAGGTCCAGAGCGGCAACGCGCCCCTGATAGCTGGCGACGTACAACGTCTCGCCCGACAGCAGCAAGCCACCGTCGATATCGACCACGCGCTCCAGCTCAGAGCGACCTTGCGGGATCGCTACGCGCTGTTCCCACACCGGTACGCCGTTGGAGATATCCACGGCAACCACTTTACCGGTCGACAGGCCAGCCACCGCGAGGCGGTTGGTCACGATCGGCGCACTGGTACCACGCAGGGTCAGTACCGCAGGGGTGCTGTCATAGATCCAGCGACGATTGCCGGTCGAAGCATCCAGGCCGATCAGACGATCGTCCTGAGTCTGCACCACTACAACGTCACCGTTGTTGGCTGGCGGCGCCAGCACTTCACTGGACACGCGAGCGCGCCACTTTTCCTCACCGTTGATGGCGTCCAGGGCAACGATTTCACCCTTGAGCGTACCGATGGTGACCAGACCGTAACCTACGCCAACGGCGCCGGAGACAGGCAGCTCAAGATCTTTCTTCCATTTGACGTCGCCTGTGTTGCGGTCCATCGCCATCAACACGCCAGTGACGTCGGCGGCATAGATGGTATCGCCATCGATGGCCGGAACCAGCATGTTGTAGGTTTCGCCCTGACCGTCACCGATCGAACGACTCCACTGCTTGTGCAGAACCACTTCTTCCTTGAAATCGACCAGTTCGGCCGGAGGCAGTTCTTTTTTGCTGTTGCTGCTGCAACCCGCGGCCATCAAGGCCAGAGCCAGCAATGCTGCATGCTTCCAACGAATCACGTCACGCATCCCCTTTGGCCAGGTCGTCCAGCTTGATTTGCAGGCCACCGACCGCCGCTTCGTCCGACAGTGCCGCCTTGGCTTTTTGATACGCCGCGCTCGCCTCATCGGTACGACCCAACTGCACCAGCAGGTCACCCTTGAGCTCTTCACGAGTGGCCAGGAAGGCCTTGTCGGCATCGCCTTCGAGCAGCTTCAGTGCTTCGTCGGCCTTGTTCTGCGCACCGAGTACCTGGGCCAGACGCTGACGGGCGATTTCGCCCAGCGCCGGGTTGGCCGGCTTGTCGACGATGGCTTTCAGCTCGCTGGCCGCGTCGTCCAGCTTGCCGCTGTCGACCGCCACTTTGGCGACGAACAGGCTGCCGTACTGCGCATAGGCGCTACCGCCGTACTCGCTGTTGAGCTTGCCGGCCAGGTCCGAAACACGGGCCGCATCAGGCTTGCCGTCAGGCGTCAGCGTGGTTTCGAGCAATTGCTGATAGAGAATCGAGGCGCCTTGCGACTGATTGCTCTGATACTTGTGGAACGCCTGCCAGCCGAACACGATGACCAGCGCAAACAGGCCGCCAGTCACCAGGGGCTTACCGTTGCGTGACCACCATTCCTTCAATTCCGCCACATGTTCGTCTTCGGTACTCGACACCCCAATACTCCTTAATCGCTAATTCGGCTGTTTGGACAGCTTCAACCCTGCACGACGCAGGTGGCCAGGTGTGCTGCAAGCGCATCCCAGGCAATGCTTTGTTGTTCGCCCTGGCCACGCAGGGGTTTGAAACCTACCACTTGCTGGGCCATTTCGTCGTCACCGAGGATCAGCGCGTACAGTGCCCCGCTCTTGTCGGCTTTCTTGAACTGGCTTTTGAAACTGCCGGCGCCGGCATTCACTTGCAGGCGCAGGTTGGGCAACTGATCACGAACGCGCTCCGCCAGGGTCAGGCCGGCAAGTTCGGCGGCTTCACCGAAGGCGCAGAGGTAGACGTCGACCTGACGGGAGATCTCTTGCGGGATCTGCTCCAGGGTTTCCAGCAACAGCACCAGGCGTTCGATGCCCATGGCAAAACCAACGCCGGCGGTCGGCTTTCCGCCCATCTGCTCCACCAGACCGTCGTAACGGCCGCCAGCGCAGACGGTGCCCTGGGCGCCGAGTTTGTCGGTGACCCATTCGAAAACGGTCTTGCTGTAGTAATCCAGCCCGCGAACCAGCTTCGGGTTGATCACGTAAGGAATGCCGGCGGCGTCCAGGCGAGCCTTGAGGCCCTCGAAATGCACGCGGGATTCTTCGTCGAGGTAGTCGGCCATTTTCGGCGCATCGACCAGAATCGCTTGAGTGTCAGCGTTCTTGGTGTCGAGAACCCGCAGCGGGTTGGTCTTCAGGCGACGCTGGCTGTCTTCGTCCAGCTTGTCCATGTGCCCCGACAGGAACTCGACCAGTGCTTCGCGATAACGGCCACGGGACTCGCTGGTGCCCAGACTGTTGAGTTCGAGCTTGACCGCATCGCGGATGCCCAGTTCGCCCCACAGACGCCAGGTCAGCACGATCAGTTCGGCGTCGATGTCCGGACCGTCGAGGTTGAACACTTCGACACCGATCTGGTGGAACTGGCGATAGCGGCCTTTCTGCGGACGCTCGTGGCGGAACATCGGGCCGATGTACCAGAGCTTCTGAACCTGGCCACCGCCGGTGATGCCGTGCTCCAGCACTGCGCGCACACAGGCCGCCGTGCCTTCTGGGCGCAGGGTCAGGGAGTCGCCGTTGCGGTCGTCGAAGGTGTACATCTCTTTTTCGACGATGTCGGTCACTTCACCGATGGAGCGCTTGAACAGTTCGGTG
This sequence comes from Pseudomonas sp. BIC9C, assembly GCF_034541995.1. NCBI lineage: Bacteria > Pseudomonadati > Pseudomonadota > Gammaproteobacteria > Pseudomonadales > Pseudomonadaceae > Pseudomonas > Pseudomonas sp. BIC9C. The sequence goes on along the minus strand of NZ_JAWDGM010000003.1, from coordinate 26,091 downwards.
AACTCGACGATCGGCATGCGGATCTGCTTGTAACCGTAGTTATCCAGCAGGCGCGAAACGGTGCCTTCGAAATGACGCCAAAGGGGAGTCTGTTCGGGCAGGATGTCGTTCATGCCACGAATGGCTTGCAGAGACTTGCTCACATTAAATCCTTAAATTCGTTCGGCTCTTCAGTCGGGCTCAGCCACGCGCAATGACGGCAGCGTCGGCTTCGACCTTTTCGGCCGCTTTCTGGCGGATCAAGCGTTCAAGCTCATCCACCAGATTGTCATTCGTCAGCTTCTGCGACGGCTTGCCGTCGATGTAAATCAGGTTTGGCGTGCCGCCGGTCAAGCCGATATGGGCTTCCTTGGCTTCACCCGGGCCGTTGACCACGCAACCGATCACCGCGACATCCAGCGGCACCAGCAAATCTTCGAGGCGCCCTTCCAGCTCGTTCATGGTCTTGACCACATCGAAATTCTGCCGCGAGCAGCTCGGGCAGGCGATGAAATTGATGCCACGGGAACGCAGGTGCAGGGATTTGAGAATGTCGTAACCGACTTTCACTTCCTCGACCGGGTCGGCCGCCAACGAGATGCGGATAGTATCGCCAATCCCTTCGGCGAGCAGCATACCGAGGCCCACGGCGGATTTCACCGTACCGGAACGCAAACCACCGGCTTCGGTGATGCCCAGGTGCAGCGGCTGGACGATTTCCTTGGCCAGCAGGCGATAGGCTTCGACGGCCATGAACACGTCGGACGCTTTCACGCTGACCTTGAAGTCCTGGAAGTTCAGGCGCTCAAGGTGCTCGACGTGACGCAAGGCAGACTCGACCAGCGCCGCCGGGGTCGGCTCGCCGTATTTCTTTTGCAGGTCTTTTTCCAGGGAACCGGCGTTCACGCCGATACGGATCGGGATCCCGCGGTCACGGGCGGCATCGACCACTGCGCGCACGCGGTCTTCGCGGCCGATGTTGCCCGGGTTGATCCGCAGGCAATCCACACCCAGTTCGGCTACACGCAACGCGATCCGGTAGTCGAAGTGGATATCGGCAACCAAGGGTACTTTGACCAACTGCTTGATCTTGCCGAAAGCTTCGGCGGCGTCCATGTCCGGTACGGAAACCCGCACGATATCGACGCCGGCCGCTTCAAGGCGGTTGATTTGCGCGACAGTGGCCGCGACATCGTTGGTGTCGCTGTTGGTCATGCTCTGCACAGCGATAGGCGCATCGCCGCCAACAGGCACGTTACCGACCCAGATCTTGCGAGATTCGCGACGTTTGATTGGAGATTCGCCGTGCATGACTTATTGACCCAACTTCAGGCGAGCAGTCTCGCCACTGGTGAAAGGAGCGACATCAACCGGCTGGCCGTTGTAGCTGACCTGAGCGCCGCGGGCAAAGCCCAGACGCACGGCAAACGGTGGTTTGCCATTGACTGCCAGGCTGTCGCCTTTGCGTTTGAGACCGCTGAACAGCACCTTGCCGCTGCCGTCGGTCACTTGTGTCCAGCAATCGGCGGTGAACTGCACCTGAACCTGGCCTTGACCGGCTACCGGCGCGGTTACCGCTGGAGCAGGAGCGACAGGAACTACAGGTGCAGTCACCACCGGGGCCGGGACGACAGGAGCTGCCGGGGCCGGAGTTGCCGGGGTCACTGGTGCTGAATTGTGAGCGGGTGCGGCTGGTGTGGCTGGCGCTGCCGGGGTGGCTGGCGCAGTCGCCTGAGCTTCCACCGGTGCTTCAGCCGGCGTCTCGGCCTGTGGCAGCGCGAGGGCAGTTCCGCCTTCGGTCTGACCTTCCGCGACGGCCTGGTCTTCCGGCTCGTCCAGAGGATGAATCTGTGTCGTACCGTCGGCGCCTTCGACTTCAACGTGCTCCGGTGCCAGGCCGATCAGGTCCTTGGTGCGCATCGAGGTCTGGTCCTGCCACCAGACAAAACCGCCACCGATCACCGCGATCAGCAACAGCAGGCTGACAATGCGCAAAATGGTGTGGGAAACCCGGACCGGTTCTTCGATACGACCCAGGCTGTGAACACTGCTGCCCTGGGCATCGGAACCGGTGGATTGATCGAACTGCTGGACCAGAACCGCCTGGTCCATGCCGAGCAACTTGGCATAGGCACGAATATAACCACGGGCAAAGGTATGCCCAGGCAGCTTGTCGAACGCGCCGGCTTCCAGATTGCTCAGGGAAGTGGTTGTGAGGTTGAGCTTGAGGGCCACTTCGGCCAGCGACCAGCCATTGCTTTCGCGAGCCTGGCGCAAAGTCTCACCGGGGTTAACGCGATTCGCTGCTACAACTTCGGGATGCGCCGCTTTCATCATTGCTCCGACAGGTATTGCTGATATTCCGGTGTACCGGGATAGAGTCGTTTTAGTTGCAGGCCTTTACTGGCGGCCTTGTCGCGATCATCAAACACTGTTGCCAGCCGAATGCCGAGCAATAGACTACGTGCATTTTGCTCGGCAAGCAGGCTAAAACGATCGTAGTAGTCACGCGCGGGCACATAATGCCTGTCTTCGTAAGACAACTCAGCCATTTCCAGCAATGCGCGAGGTTGTTGGCGGTTCAGGCGCAGGGCTTTTTCCAGTTGCTGCCGGGCCAGCTCACGTTCTCCCAGCATTGAAGCGGTCATGCCAAGGTTTTCGAATACCCGTGAACGTTCAGGATACAGGGTATCGGCGGCGGCTTGTTCAAAGCGCTCGTAGGCTTCCTTGTAACGCTTCTGCTCGAACAGAAAACTGCCGTAATTATTGAGGATTCGTGCATCGGCGGGACGGGAAGACAGTGCCTTGCGAAAATGCTCGTCGGCCAGTTCCGGCTCCATTTCCGCCTGGAACACCAGCCCCAGCGCCGCGTTGGCATCAGGGTCCGCGCCATCCAGTTCCAGGGCCTTTTTCAGCGGGACCTTGGCGCGCTCGGTCATACCTTGTTGCAAATACCCGATACCGAGCTGCACATAGGCCTCACGCGCTTCATCACGGCCCTTGCTGGTCTTCATCGGGTTGTAGTCGCCCGAAAGCACACAGCCAGCACACAGGCTGGCCAACAGCAAAAGCAGCGCAAAGCGCAGGGACATAGAGATCCTCTCTTAGTTGTTGTTCGCAGCGCCCGAAGCAACATCGCTGTCGGCGCTCAATTCACGCACGGCGATATAACGTTCGCTGCGACGGGTGCGATCCAGCACCTGCCCTACCAATTGACCACAGGCCGCGTCGATGTCTTCACCACGGGTGGTGCGGACGGTGACGTTGAAACCGGCATGATGGAGCTGATCCTGGAAACGACGAATGGCGTTGTTGCTCGGACGCTCGTACCCGGAATGCGGGAACGGGTTGAACGGGATCAGGTTGATCTTGCACGGGATGTTCTTGAGCAGCTCGATCATTTCCACGGCGTGCTCAACCTTGTCGTTGACGTCCTTGAGCAAGGTGTACTCGATGGTCAGCACACGCTTTTCGCCCAGGGACGACATGTAGCGCTGGCACGACTCGAGCAGCATCTTAAGCGGATACTTCTTGTTGATCGGCACCAATTGGTTACGCAATGCGTCATTCGGTGCGTGCAGGGACAACGCCAGGGAGACGTCGATGTGCTTGGAGAGCTCATCGATCATCGGCACCACGCCGGAGGTCGACAGGGTCACACGGCGCTTGGAAATGCCATAGCCCAGGTCGTCCATCATCAAATGCATGGCCGCGACGACGTTATCGAAGTTCAGCAGCGGCTCACCCATGCCCATCATCACCACGTTGGTGATGGCACGGTCGACGGTTGCCGGGACGCTGCCAAAGGATTTGTTGGCAATCCACACCTGGCCGATGACTTCGGCGGCGGTGAGGTTGCTGTTGAAGCCTTGCTTGCCGGTGGAGCAGAAACTGCAATCCAGGGCACAGCCTGCCTGGGACGAAACGCACAAGGTGCCGCGCTTGCCCTGGGGAATGTACACGGTCTCGACGCAGCTGCCGGACGCCACGCGCACCACCCATTTGCGGGTGCCGTCGCTGGAGATGTCCTCGCTGACCACTTCCGGACCACGGACCTCAGCAACAGCCTTGAGCTTTTCGCGCAAGGCCTTGCTGACGTTCGTCATGGCATCGAAATCATCGACACCAAAGTGGTGAATCCATTTCATTACCTGACCGGCACGGAAACGCTTCTCCCCGATTGAGTCGAAGAATTTTTCCATTTCCAGCTGAGTCAGACCCAGCAGGTTAGTTTTTACAGTCGATGTAGTCATGGATTCACCTTCACTCTTAAGCCAATGCTTAGCGAGTGGTTACTTCAGTAGCTGCGAAGAAGTACGAGATTTCGCGAGCGGCAGCGGCTTCGGAGTCCGAACCGTGTACGGCGTTGGCGTCGATGGAGTCAGCGAAGTCAGCGCGGATGGTGCCGGCAGCAGCTTCTTTAGGGTTGGTAGCGCCCATCAGCTCACGGTTCAGAGCGATAGCGTTTTCGCCTTCCAGAACCTGAACGACAACCGGACCGGAGATCATGAAAGCAACCAGGTCGTTGAAGAAACCACGAGCGCTGTGCTCAGCGTAGAAGCCTTCGGCTTCGGCTTTGGACAGTTGCTTCAGTTTCGAAGCTACAACGCGCAGGCCTGCTTTTTCGAAACGGGTGGTGATCTCGCCGATCACGTTTTTAGCAACGGCGTCAGGCTTGATGATGGAGAAAGTACGTTGAACAGCCATGGTGTAACTCCAGAAACGGTAATTTACGAAAAATTAAACCCGCGAATTATACGCGGGTTCTTTGGTATTGCCTAACTGCGTACGGTGCAGACTCAGTCTGCTTCTTCGATCCAGGCGGCCTGAATGGCTTCAAGCACCTTCTCGCCACCGCGGGTCGGATCATCACTGAACTCCGGCAATGCCAGCACCCACTGGTGCAAATCGACGAAGTTCACGTAACGCGGGTCCACATCCGGCTTTGACTCAGCCAACTGGATCGCGATTTCCAGCACATCAACCCATTTCAGGCTCATGAAAGCTCCTTGAATCAGTGCGGCGCTTCGGCTGCATGGTTGAGCGAGTATTTGGGAATTTCAACGGTCAGGTCTTCAGTCCCGACCTTCGCCTGACAACCCAGGCGCGACTGAGCTTCCAGCCCCCAAGCCTTGTCAAGATAGTCTTCTTCCAGCTCATCGGCCTCTTCCAGCGAGTCGAAACCCTCGCGGATGATGCAGTGGCAAGTGGTGCAGGCGCAGACGCCGCCACAGGCACTTTCCATCTCGATATGGTGTTCGTGAGCCAGTTCGAGGATGGACGTACCGGTCTCAGCCTCCACAACCATGCCTTCGGGGCAGAACTTCTCGTGTGGCAGAAAAATGACCTGCGGCATCGTTATTCCTCAATCTCATTCAGGTTGCGCCCCGCCAGCGCGGCTTTCACCGTCGAGTCCAGGCGGCGGGCAGCAAAGGCGTCGGTCACTTGCGACAGACGCTTGGTCTGCTGCTCGATGGCATAACCATCGGTACCTTTCATCAGTTCGGTCAATTCCTGCACTTGCAGCTCGATGACCATGCGCTCATCGGCGTCGAGCAGACGCTCGCCATCAGCCTCCAGAGCAGCCTGCACCGCTTCGATCAGGCGCTGGGCGTCGACCTGCTGCTCGCGCAGCACGCGGGCAACCTTGTCGTCATTGGCGTGCTGGAACGAGTCCTTGAGCATTTTGGCGATTTCGCCGTCAGTCAGGCCGTAGGACGGCTTGACCTGAATGCTGGCTTCGACGCCCGAACCCAGTTCGCGGGCCGAAACGCTCAGCAGACCGTCGGCATCGACCTGGAAGGTCACGCGAATCTTCGCCGCGCCGGCCACCATCGCTGGAATGCCGCGCAATTCGAAGCGTGCCAGGGAGCGGCAGTCGCTGATCAGCTCGCGCTCGCCCTGCAATACGTGGATGGCCATGGCCGACTGGCCGTCTTTATAAGTGGTGAAGTCCTGGGCGCGGGCGACGGGGATGGTGGTGTTGCGCGGAATCACCTTCTCCATCAAGCCGCCCATGGTCTCCAGACCCAGGGACAGCGGAATCACGTCCAGCAACAGCAGTTCGCTACCGTCACGCTTGTTGCCCGCCAGGGTATCGGCCTGGATCGCAGCACCAATGGCCACCACTTGATCCGGGTCGATTTCAGTCAGCGGCTGGCGACCGAAGGCTTCAGCGACGGCATCGCGAACACGAGGAACGCGAGTCGAACCACCGACCATGACCACGGCGTGCACGTCTTCCAGCTCGATAGCGGAATCACGCACCGCACGACGGCAGGCTTTCAGGCTGCGGGCGACCATCGGCTCGATCAGTGCATTGAAGGCTTCGCGGCTCAGCTCGGCTTTCCAGGCGCCATAAGCGACTTCAACCGATGCAGCGTTGGTCAGGGCTTCCTTGGCGACACAGGCGGTTTGCAGCAAGTTGCGTTGCGCACCCGGATCGAGGTCGGCGGACAGGCCGGCGCTCTCGATAATCCAGCCGGCGATCGCGTGGTCGAAGTCATCGCCGCCCAGGGCGCTGTCGCCGCCGGTAGCCAGGACTTCGAACACACCGCCGGTCAGGCGCAGAATCGAAATATCGAAGGTGCCGCCGCCCAGGTCATAAATGGCGACCAGACCTTCGGCATGCTGGTCCAGACCGTAAGCCACCGCCGCCGCGGTCGGCTCGTTGAGCAAACGCAGCACATTCAGGCCGGCCAGCTTGGCCGCATCCTTGGTGGCTTGACGCTGGGCGTCGTCGAAATAGGCCGGAACGGTAATGACCGCACCTACCAATTCACCACCGAGGGTGGCTTCGGCACGCTGGCGCAGGACCTTGAGGATGTCCGCCGAGACTTCGACCGGGCTTTTCGGGCCCTGGATCGTCTCGATGAACGGCATGTGCGATTCGCCATCGACAAAGCGGTACGGCAATTGCTCGCCCAATTGCTTGACGTCGGACAGACCACGACCCATCAAGCGCTTGACCGACAGCACGGTGTTCAAGGGATCGGTAGCGGCGGCCAGCTTGGCGGATTCGCCAACCTCGACGCGATCGGCGTGATAGCGCACGGCGGACGGCAGGATGACCCGCCCGTCGGCATCGGCCAGAGGCTCGGAAAGACCACTGCGCAACGCAGCGACCAGCGAATTGGTAGTGCCCAAGTCGATCCCCACAGCCAGACGACGCTGGTGCGGTTGAGGACTTTGGCCGGGTTCGGCGATCTGCAGTAGGGCCATCGTTATCAGGACTTATCTGTATATCAGGCGTGCGACCGGAGCGGCACTGGGTTAATCGTCGAGGCGCTCTTCTAACTGGCGCACTTCGTAAGTGAGCTTGTCGAGGAACTGCATGCGCCGCATCAGGCGTTCGGCCTGCTCACGTTGCGCTGCATCATTCCAACAGGCTGCGAAACTGTCGTTCAGTTTTTCCTGAGCAACTTTCAGGCGGCGCTTGAACACGGCAACACCCGCCAGATCGGCACTGTCTTGCAGGTCTTCGAGCTCTTCGCGCAGCTCCATCTGTTGCAGAAGAAACTCCGGATCATGCACCGTGACCTCCAGCGGCAGCTCGCCACCATTCAAGGCGAGCAGGTAACGCGCGCGCTTGGGGGGACTCTTGAGCGTCTGATAGGCCTCGTTGAGGCTCGCGGATTGCTCTAGCGCCAGCCGCTGCTCACGCTCGGAGGCGTCAGCAAAGCGGTCAGGGTGAACGCTGCGCGCCAACTCACGGTAGCGCGTAGCCAGCTGATCGAGATCCAGATTGAAACCCGGTTGCAGCTCGAATAAAGCGAAATGACAAGGAGTACCCACGACAAGCCTCAGATGTTGAAGCTTTCGCCGCAGCCACATTCACCGCGTACGTTGGGGTTGTTGAACTTGAAGCCTTCGTTCAACCCTTCCTTGACGAAATCGAGCTCGGTGCCGTCCAGGTAGGCCAGGCTTTTCGGGTCGATGATCACTTTTTCGCCGTGACTTTCGAACACCTGGTCCTCTGCAACCACCTCGTCGACAAACTCCAGCACGTAGGCAAGGCCGGAACAGCCCGTGGTGCGAACACCCAGACGAATCCCTTCACCTTTGCCGCGCCCGTCGAGGGAGCGCCGCACGTGTCGAGCAGCCGCTTCTGTCATGCTGATAGCCATCGGTGACTCCTTACTCGTCGCCAAATCTTGAAAGTCAGATCAAGCCTTTCTTCTGCTTGTAGTCGCGAACAGCCGCCTTGATGGCGTCTTCAGCGAGTACCGAGCAGTGAATTTTCACTGGCGGCAGGGCCAGTTCTTCAGCCAGCTGGGTGTTCTTGATGGTTTCCGCTTCGTCCAGGGTCTTGCCCTTCATCCACTCGGTGGCGAGGGAGCTGGAAGCGATAGCCGAACCGCAGCCGTAGGTCTTGAACTTGGCATCTTCGATGATGCCGGCGTCGTTGACCTTGATCTGCAGGCGCATCACGTCGCCGCACGCCGGAGCGCCGACCATGCCGGTGCCGACATCAGGATCTTCCGCGTCCATCTTGCCGACGTTGCGCGGGTTTTCGTAGTGGTCGATGACCTTTTCGCTGTAAGACATGATTCTCAATCCTCACTCATCAGGGCCGCTCTTGAGGCCCTGCAGTTACGCTGCGTCTATCGCCGCGTTGCTACAGGACCTGTATCCGGCGGCTTCTATAGTTAGTGTGCCGCCCACTCGATCTTCGAGATATCGACACCGTCTTTGTACATGTCCCACAGCGGCGACAGAGCTCGCAGCTTGATAACGGCCTCACAGACTTTCTGCGCGGCGTAGTCGATTTCTTCTTCGGTGGTGAAGCGGCCGAAGGTGAAACGGATCGAACTGTGGGCCAGTTCGTCGTTGCGGCCCAGGGCGCGCAGCACGTACGAAGGCTCAAGCGACGCCGAGGTGCAGGCCGAACCGGACGATACCGCCAGATCCTTGAGCGCCATGATCAGCGACTCGCCTTCAACGTAGTTGAAGCTCAGGTTCAGGTTGTGCGGAACGCGGGAAGTCATGCTGCCGTTGACGTACAGCTCTTCCAGGTGCTCGACCTGCTTGAAGAAACGGTCGCTCAGGGCCTTGATGCGCGCGTTCTCGGCAGCCATGTCTTCCTTGGCTACGCGGAAGGCTTCACCCATGCCGACGATCTGGTGGGTCGCCAGGGTGCCGGAACGCATGCCGCGCTCGTGACCGCCGCCGTGCATGGTCGCTTCGATGCGCACGCGTGGCTTGCGGCTCACGTACAGCGCGCCGATGCCTTTAGGGCCGTAGGTTTTGTGAGCCGAGAACGACATCAGGTCGACTTTCAGCTTCTGCAGGTCGATGTCGACCTTGCCGGTGGACTGAGCGGCGTCAACGTGGAACAGGATGCCTCTGGCGCGGGTCAGCTCGCCGATGGCCGCGATGTCGTTGACGGTGCCGATTTCGTTGTTCACGTGCATGACCGAAACCAGGATGGTGTCGTCACGCAGCTCAGCTTCGATCATCTCTGGAGTAACCAGACCATCGGTGCGAGGCTCGATGTAAGTCACTTCGAAACCTTCACGTTCCAGTTGGCGCATGGTGTCGAGGACAGCTTTGTGCTCAATCTTGGTGGTGATCAGGTGCTTGCCCTTGGTGGCATAGAAATGCGCCGCACCCTTGATTGCCAGGTTGTCGGATTCGGTGGCACCGGAGGTCCAGACGATTTCGCGCGGGTCGGCGTTGACCAGGTCGGCGACCTGACGACGGGCGTTTTCGACGGACTCTTCGGCTTTCCAGCCGAACACGTGGGAACGGGACGCCGGGTTACCGAAGTTTCCGTCGACCAGCAGGCATTCACTCATTTTTTGCGCAACACGCGGATCAACCGGGGTGGTCGCAGAGTAATCAAGGTAAATCGGCAATTTCATGGACTATCTCCTAAATCAGGCTGGCTGGCGTGCCGCTAGCTCTTTGGCTGTCATTCGACGGCGGACGCTTCAATCTTGTCCAGGCGTGGCACCTTGCTGTTGCAACGGCGCTGGTCCTGACGCTGGGCTACTTCTTGCACCTCACGGCGAGTCACAAGGTCAGCCAAGCTGATACCGCTCAGAAATTCGTGAATCTGCAGGCTCAGATCGCACCACAAGTGGTGAGTCAGGCAAGTGTCGCCGGAATGGCAATCACCCTGCCCCTGGCATTTGGTGGCATCAACCGATTCGTTCACCGCATCGATCACCTGGGCGACCTGGATGCCCTGCATGTCGCGGGACAATTGGTAACCACCACCCGGACCACGCACGCTGGACACCAGGTTGCTGCGGCGCAGCTTGGCGAAAAGCTGTTCGAGGTAGGACAGGGAGATGCCTTGGCGCTCGGAGATATCGGCCAGGGACACGGGCCCGTGCTGCGCGTGCAACGCCAGGTCAAGCATGGCGGTCACGGCGTATCGGCCTTTTGTAGTCAGTCGCATGGACAATTACCACGGAGTTCGGAATGAAGCGAGTATGCAATTCCCGAGTATTTAAGTCAACTATAAGACCTAGTGCTTTAGTCAGGTTTACCCGCAAAGAGCGGGCGCATCATAGCAGGGTCTGCGGCCTAATGGCACACCGCTTAGCGCTGTGCCATTGCCTGAATACGACCTGCAAAAAGATCAGCTGGCCTGACTCTGATCCTTGTCCTTCACACAGGCAAAGTCTTCTTCGCGCAGCTCAGGCAGATCTTTCGCACAGTAGTTACTGCCCAGATCCTTCAACGCCCCGCACATGCCCTCCAGACGACCATCAACCGCCTGCAGATGGTCGAGCAATTGATTGATGGCACGCGCCACCGGGTCCGGCATGTCTTCGCTGAGGCCATAGGCATCAAAACCGATCTTCTCGGCCATGGCCTTGCGCTTGGCGTCCTGCTCGACATCGGACTTGACGATTATCCGCCCCGGAATACCCACCACAGTGGCGCCCGGCGGCACTTCCTTGGTCACGACAGCATTGGAACCCACCTTGGCCCCGGCACCGACAGTGAACGGGCCGAGCACCTTCGCACCCGCCCCGACCACTACGCCATCGCCCAAGGTCGGGTGACGCTTGCCCTTGTTCCAGCTGGTGCCGCCCAGGGTCACGCCCTGATAGATAGTCACGTCATCGCCAATCTCGGCGGTTTCACCGATGACGATGCCCATGCCATGGTCGATGAAGAAACGACGACCGACCTTGGCGCCCGGATGAATCTCGATCCCGGTCAACCAGCGACCGAAGTTCGACACCAGCCGCGCCAGCCATTTCAGGTCCGCACGCCACAGGGCCGCCGACAAACGGTGAATCCAGATGGCGTGCATGCCCGGGTAGCAAGTCAGGACTTCAAAAGCGTTACGCGCCGCCGGGTCTCGATGGAATACGCTCTGGATATCTTCACGCAAACGCTCAAACATCATTAATCCTTCCGCTTTAGAAGCTCACCACGGGCCGCTTTCTGGGTTTCCGTGAGGATGCCACGCAAAATATTCATTTCCGCCCGGCTGACCGAGCTGCGTCCGTACAACCGGCGCAGGCGCGCCATCAAGTGCCGTGGCTTTTCCGGATCGAGGAATTCGATGGCCACCAAGGTCTGCTCCAGGTGTTCATAGAATCGCTCCAGTTCATCCATGGTCGCCAGCTCGGTGCTTTTGACCGAAGCCACTTCTTCCTTTTCGACCTTGCTTGGCTGGCCTTGGGCCGCCAGCCAGGACATGCGCACTTCATAACTCAACACCTGCACCGCCGCCCCCAGGTTCAGCGAGCTGAACTCAGGGTCGGATGGGATGTGCACGTGATAGTGACATCGCTGCAGCTCTTCGTTGGTCAGGCCGGAATCTTCACGACCGAACACCAGGGCGATTTCCGCCCCCTGCCCGGCTTCCTCGACCACTTTCGCGCCGCATTCGCGGGGATCGAGCAGCGGCCAGGGAATCCGCCGGTCGCGGGCGCTGGTGCCGAGCACCAGATTGCAGCCGACCAGGGCCTCTTCCAAGGTGGCGACGACTTGCGCGTTTTCAAGGATGTCACCGGCACCGGAAGCACGGGCATCGGCCTCGTGGTGCGGGAACAGACGAGGTTCGACCAGCACCAGCCGCGACAGCCCCATGTTCTTCATGGCGCGCGCAGTCCCGCCGATATTGCCCGGATGGCTGGTATTGACCAGGACGACACGAATGTTTTGCAGCAAGGGAGGCGCTCTCGAACACGATAATCGGGAGCGGAATCTTACAGCGCCTACTACCGTTAAGCCACGAAAGCGAACGTCGTCCTTCTCCTGTAGAAACTTTCTGATAGAATGCCCGGCTTTCTTTAACAACCTTAGGTGACACATCCATGCAGCCCATGCTGAATATCGCGCTGCGCGCCGCCCGCAGCGCCAGTGAATTGATCTTCCGCTCCATCGAGCGCCTGGATACCATCAAGGTCGACGAAAAAGACGCCAAGGATTACGTATCCGAGGTGGATCGCGCCGCTGAACAGAAAATCATCGACGCGCTGCGCAAGGCTTACCCGAACCACTCGATCATGGGTGAAGAAACCGGCATGCACGCCGGCACCGGCATCGAAGGCGAAGAGTACCTGTGGATCATCGATCCGCTGGACGGCACCACCAACTTCCTGCGCGGCATTCCTCACTTCGCTGTCAGCATCGCCTGCAAATACCGTGGCCGCCTGGAACACGCCGTTGTTCTGGACCCGGTTCGCCAGGAAGAATTCACCGCCAGCCGTGGTCGCGGCGCTCAACTGAACGGTCGTCGCCTGCGCGTCAGCGGTCGCACCAGCCTCGACGGCGCCCTGCTGGGTACCGGCTTCCCGTTCCGTGACGACCAGATGGACAACCTCGACAACTACCTGGGCATGTTCCGCGCCCTGGTTGGCCAGACTGCCGGCATCCGCCGCGCAGGTTCCGCGAGCCTGGACCTGGCCTACGTGGCCGCCGGCCGTTTCGACGCTTTCTGGGAATCGGGCCTGTCCGAGTGGGACATGGCCGCAGGCGCCCTGCTGATCCAGGAAGCAGGCGGCCTGGTGAGCGACTTCACCGGCGGTCACGACTTCCTTGAAAAAGGCCACGTCGTTGCCGGCAACACCAAATGCTTCAAGGCAGTCCTGACGGCGATCCAGCCGCACCTGCCGGCCTCGCTGAAGCGCTAAGCGCCCAGCGACAGAAAAAGCACCTTTCGAGGTGCTTTTTTTATGCCTGAAAATCCGTCTTTGCCAATTTTGTAGGGGCGAGCTTGCTCGCGATGGTCGCTAACGATAACGCGCACTTACTGGATAAACGTGGTGTCCTGGCGTTTTTCGCGAGCAAGCTCGCTCCTACAGACCTGAAAATCCATCTTTGCCAATTCTGTAGGAGCGAGCCTGCTCGCGATGGTCACTAACGATAACCCGTGCCTTCTGGATTAACGCGGTGCCCTGGCGTTTTTCGCGAGCAAGCTCGCTCCTACAGAAGATCTGCGGCGACTCCTAATTCCCGGGCACAAAAAAGCACCCCGAAGGGTGCTTCCTTTGAATCTCAAACCTGAGTACTTAGCGATTCCGCTCGTTCTCCGACAGGATCAGCTTGCCTTCCTTGTCGACCGGAATCTGGTTACCCGGATCACGATCCATGCGCACCTTGCCTTCCTTGCCATCCAGCGAATAACGAACGTCGTAACCTACGACCTTGTCGCTGATGTCATTCACCGTATTACAACGGGTCTGGGTCGTGGTGTAGGTATCACGCTCCTGCATGCCTTCCTGCACCTTGTTGCCGGCGTAACCACCGCCAACAGCACCCGCGACCGTGGCGATCTTCTTGCCGTTACCGCCACCGATCTGGTTACCCAGTAATCCACCCGCCAATGCACCGACCACCGTACCGGCGATCTGATGTTGATCTTTCACCGGCGCCTGCCGGGTGACCGTTACATCCTTGCACACTTCACGTGGAGTCTTGATTTGCGTCTTGACCGGCTCAACGGCGAGTACTTGCGCGTACTCAGGGCCGCTTTTAACCAGGCTGTAGGTGGCCACAGCACCCCCGGCAGTTACACCGACAGCACCCAGTACAGCACCAACCAACATCGACTTGTTCACATGAACCTCCTGACCATCACATGCGGGATAAACCCGCGCTTCTCCCAGCCTTGGAGCACAAAAAAAGGCGCGAGTTCAACTCGCGCCTTTTTCGGACTACATCGCTGGAAGACCGCTCTGGACTGGAGAGCCCTTCAAGGACGGTCGTCGACTTCCTTCTCGGTATTGGCAGGAGGAATCAGGTCCTCGGTGCTCAGGTTCAGCCAGATCAGCACCACGTTAGCGATGTAGATCGACGAGTAAGTACCCGCCAGGACACCGATGAACAGGGCAATCGAGAAGCCGAACAGGTTGTCGCCACCAAAGAACAGCAAAGCCGCGATCGCCAGCAAGGTGGAGATCGAGGTCGCCATGGTCCGCAGCAGGGTTTGCGTGGTCGAGATATTGATGTTCTCGATCAGGTTGGCCTTGCGCAGTACACGGAAGTTCTCGCGAACCCGGTCGAATACCACGATGGTGTCGTTGAGCGAGTAGCCGATGATCGCCAGCACCGCCGCCAGCACCGTCAGGTCGAAGGTGATCTGGAAGAACGACAGGATACCGACGGTCACGATCACGTCGTGGATCAGGGACACGATCGCACCGACCGCAAACTTCCACTGAAAGCGGAACGCCAGATAGATCAGGATGCCGCCCAGCGCCATCAGCATGCCGAGGCCGCCCTGGTCGCGCAGTTCTTCACCCACCTGCGGGCCGACGAACTCGACGCGCTTGACCGTCGCCGGGTTCTCACCGCCGACCTTTTGCAGGGCTTCAGCCACCTGGTGACCCAGTTGCGGGTCTTCGCCAGGCATGCGCACCAGCAGATCGGTGGTCGCACCGAAGTTCTGCACGACGGCTTCGTGATAGCCCGCGGTCACCAGCTGCTCACGCACCTTGGTGACATCGGCCGGACGCTCGTAGGTCAGCTCGATGAGCGTACCGCCGGTGAAGTCCAGGCCCCAGTTCATGCCCTTGTGGAACACACTGAATATTGCCAGTGCGGTAAGGAACAATGTGACGCCGAACGCAAAGTTGCGGACGCCCATGAAGTTGATTGTACGTAACATGGCAGCCCCTTAAATCCACAACTTCTTGAAGTCACGACCGCCGAAGATCAGGTTGACCATCGCGCGGGTCACCATGATGGCCGTGAACATCGAGGTAAAGATCCCGAGGGACATGGTCACTGCGAAGCCCTTGACCGGACCTGTGCCCATGGCAAACAGGATGCCGCCCACCAACAGAGTGGTCAGGTTGGCGTCGAGAATCGCGGTGAACGCCCGGCCGAAGCCTTCGTTGATTGCGCGCTGCACGGTCATGCCGGCGGCGATCTCTTCACGGATCCGCGAGAAGATCAGCACGTTGGCGTCAACCGCCATACCCATGGTCAACACGATACCGGCGATACCCGGCAGGGTCAGCGTTGCACCCAGCAGCGACATCAGGGCCAGCAGCATCACCATGTTCACCGCCAGCGCGACGGTGGCGATGAGGCCGAAGAAGCGGTAGATGGCCATGATGAACAGCGAGACGAACAGCATGCCCCACAACGATGCATCGATACCTTTGGTGATGTTGTCGGCACCCAGGCTCGGGCCGATGGTGCGTTCTTCAGCAAAGTACATCGGCGCCGCCAGACCACCGGCACGCAGCAGCAGCGCCAGCTCGGAGGACTCGCCCTGGCCATTCAGGCCGGTAATGCGGAATTGAGCACCCAGCGGCGACTGGATGGTCGCCAGGCTGATGATCTTCTTCTCTTCCTTGAAGGTCTGAACCGGCACGTCTTTCTCGACGCCGTTGACCACTTGCTTGACGTAAGTGGTAACCGGACGCTGCTCGATGAAGATCACCGCCATGCTGCGACCGACGTTCGAACGGGTCGCACGGCTCATCAGCTCGCCGCCGTGGCCATCCAGACGGATGTTCACTTCCGGCGTGCCATGCTCGCCGAAGCCAGCCTTGGCGTCAGTCACCTGGTCACCGGTGATGATCAGGCCACGCTCGATCAGCGCCGGAGGACGCTTGCCTTCACGGAACTCGAATTCCTCGGAAGTGGCTTTCGAAGCACCAGGCTCAGCGGCCAGGCGGAACTCCAGGTTGGCCGTCTTGCCGAGGATACGCTTGGCTTCGGCGGTGTCTTGCACGCCCGGCAGCTCAACCACGATGCGGTTGGCGCCCTGACGCTGAACGATCGGTTCGGCAACACCCAGCTCGTTGACGCGGTTACGTACCGTGGTCAGGTTCTGCTTGATGGAGTATTCGCGGATTTCCGCCAGCTTGGCCGGGGTCATCGCCAGACGCAGCACCGGTTGACCATTGAGGTCGGCCGGAACAATGTCGAAATCGTTGAAGTTCTTGCGGATGATGGTACGAGCCTGTTCGCGGGTCGCTTCATCGGTGAAACCCAGCTGAATGGCACCGCCCAACTGCGGCAGGCTGCGATAGCGCAGCTTCTCTTTACGCAACAGGCTCTTGACGTCGCCTTCGTAGACTTTCAGGCGTGCATCGAGGGCTTTTTCCATGTCCACTTCCAGCAGGAAGTGCACACCACCGGACAAGTCCAGGCCCAGCTTCATCGGGTGCGCAGCGAGGTTGCGCAGCCATTGCGGGGTGGTTTGTGCCAGGTTCAGTGCGACGACGTAGTCATCACCCAACGCCTTGCGTACAACGTCCTTGGCCGGCAGCTGATCTTCAGCCTTGGTCAGGCGAATCAGACCGCCCTTGCCGTTGGCGGCCAGGGTGGCAGCCTTGACGTTGATTCCGGATTCCTTGAGCGCAGTGCTTACACGATCCAGATCAGCCTGATTGACCAGCAGCGCAGTGCTTGCACCGCTGACCTGAATGGCCGGGTCATCAGGGTAAAGATTGGGAGCGGAATAAATCAGACCGACCGCCAGCACCGCCAGGATCAGAATGTATTTCCACAGAGGATATTTGTTCAGCATCACGCCGCCCGTTTATGACGCGGGGCGCCTTGCGCGCCCCTTCGATTGAATATGAAGTTGAAACTTAGATCGCTTTCAGCGTGCCTTTTGGCAGCGTGGCGGCGATGGCGCCTTTCTGGAATTTCATTTCGACGGTGTCGGAAACTTCCAGAACGACGAAATCGTCGGCCACTTTAGTGATCTTGCCGGCGATGCCGCCGGTGGTCACAACTTCGTCGCCTTTTTGCAGGCTGCTCAGCAGGTTTTTCTGCTCTTTGGCGCGCTTGGCCTGTGGACGCCAGATCATCAGGTAGAAGATGACCAGGAAGCCGACCAGGAAAATCCACTCAAAGCCGCCGCCCATAGGGGCTGCAGCAGGTGCTGCAGCGTCTGCCATGGCATTAGAGATAAAAAAGCTCATTTAGCACTCCAGTTGCAAATGTTGAATCTTGGGGTCAGAAAACTCAGTCCAAAGGCGGCACGGGAAGCCCGCGTTTGGCGTAGAAGGCATCGACAAAGGCGGCCAATGTACCCTGTTGAATAGCCTCGCGCAAACCAGCCATAAGCACTTGATAATGGCGCAAGTTATGGATGGTATTGAGCATGCTTCCCAGCATTTCGCCGCACTTGTCCAGGTGATGCAGGTAAGCGCGGGAGAAGTTCTGGCAGGTATAGCAATCGCAGGTCGGATCGAGCGGCGAATCATCATGGCGATGGAACGCGTTTCGGATCTTGATCACGCCTGTGTCAATGAACAGATGCCCGTTGCGGGCATTACGGGTTGGCATCACGCAATCGAACATGTCCACTCCGCGGCGCACACCCTCAACCAGATCTTCCGGTTTGCCAACGCCCATAAGGTAACGAGGTTTGTCAGCCGGCATCTGGCCCGGCAGATAATCCAGCACCTTGATCATTTCGTGCTTGGGCTCGCCCACCGACAGACCGCCGATGGCCAGGCCGTCGAAGCCGATCTTGTCCAGGCCTTCCAGGGAGCGCATGCGCAGGTCCTGGTGCATGCCGCCCTGAACGATGCCGAACAGCGCCGCCGTATTGTCGGCGTGGGCGTTTTTCGAGCGCTGGGCCCAACGCAGCGACAACTCCATCGATACGCGGGCGACGTCTTCATCGGCCGGGTACGGCGTGCATTCGTCGAAAATCATCACGATGTCGGAACCCAGGTCACGCTGGACCTGCATCGACTCTTCCGGCCCCATGAACACCTTGGCGCCGTCGACCGGCGAGGCAAAGGTCACGCCCTCCTCCTTGATCTTGCGCATGGCGCCCAGGCTGAACACCTGGAAACCACCGGAGTCGGTCAGGATCGGGCCTTTCCACTTCATGAAATCGTGCAGGTCGCCGTGCTTCTTGATCACTTCCGTGCCCGGACGCAGCCACAGGTGGAAGGTGTTGCCCAGAATGATTTCAGCGCCAGTCGCCTCGATATCCCGCGGCAGCATGCCCTTGACCGTGCCGTAGGTGCCCACCGGCATGAAGGCCGGGGTCTCGACGGTACCGCGCGGAAAGGTCAGGCGACCACGACGAGCCTTGCCATCGGTGGCAAGCAGCTCAAACGACATACGACATTGGCGACTCATTCTGTTTCCTCGGGGCCACGTGGTGCGGGGTTACGGGTGATAAACATCGCATCACCGTAGCTGAAAAAGCGGTATTCGTTGTCGACGGCGGCTTTATAGGCGGCCATGGTCTCGGGATAACCGGCGAACGCCGAGACCAGCATCAACAAGGTGGATTCAGGCAAATGGAAGTTGGTGACCAGGGCATCGACCACATGAAACGGCCGGCCCGGGTAGATAAAGATGTCGGTATCACCGCTGAACGGCTTGAGCACGCCATCGCGGGCGGCGCTTTCCAGGGAACGCACGCTGGTGGTCCCCACGGCCACCACACGACCACCGCGCGCGCGACAGGCGGCAACTGCATCCACCACGTCCTGGCCGACTTCCAGCCACTCGCTGTGCATGTGGTGGTCTTCGATCTTCTCCACGCGCACCGGCTGGAAGGTGCCAGCGCCAACGTGCAGGGTCACGAACGCCGTCTCGACGCCCTTCGCGGCAATCGCCTCCAGCAGCACCTGATCGAAATGCAGCCCCGCCGTCGGCGCCGCCACCGCGCCCAAACGCTCGGCGTAGACGGTCTGGTAACGCTCGCGGTCCGCGCCCTCGTCCGGGCGGTCTATATAAGGAGGCAACGGCATGTGCCCGACGCGGTCGAGCAGCGGCAACACCTCTTCGGCAAACCCCAGCTCGAACAACGCATCGTGACGCGCCAGCATCTCGGCCTCGCCACCGCCGTCGATCAGGATCTTCGACCCCGGTTTCGGTGACTTGCTGGAGCGCACATGGGCCAGCACGCGATGACTGTCCAGCACCCGCTCCACCAGGATTTCCAGCTTGCCGCCGGAAGCCTTCTGGCCAAACAGCCGCGCCGGAATCACCCGGGTATTGTTGAACACCATCAAGTCGCCAGGGCGCAAATGCTCCAGCAAATCAGTGAATTGACGGTGTGCCAGGGCGCCGCTGACCCCATCCAGGGTCAACAGGCGACTACCGCGACGCTCGGCCAAAGGATGGCGAGCAATCAGCGAATCAGGGAGCTCGAAAGTAAAGTCAGCAACGCGCATGATGGGGTTCGTCTAGCAGGGCCGGGAAGTCTAGCGGAAATATCAAAAATTCTCCATGTACCTGATTGACCAGCGGTATTCACCTCTCTATACTTCGCCGCCATTGAGCCCTGATGGCGGAATTGGTAGACGCGGCGGATTCAAAATCCGTTTTCGAAAGGAGTGGGAGTTCGAGTCTCCCTCGGGGCACCATTTGCAGTACATAGACGACTACCAACGTCTACGCAACACCTCTAGAGCCCGCTAACTGCGGGCTTTTTGGTCTCTGGGGTTCCATCCCCGTCCCTTGCAAGCCAGCCTCTTTTTGGTACATTTTCTGTACAGATTCCAGTTCGAGAACCGGAGGTGTACAGCCATGCCCCTCACCGCCTTGCAAGTCAAAGCGTCCAAGCCTACCGACAAGCAATACACATTGGGTGATAGTTCGGGTCTTGCCCTTTTGGTTCAGCCGAACGGGCGCAAGTACTGGCATTTCCGCTATACGTACCTTGGTCGGCCGGCGCGGGTGTCGCTTGGTGTCTATCCGAGCATCTCCTTGCAGGAGGCTCGTGAACGGGCTGCTGAATGCCGGAAGCTGCTCAAGGACGACATCAACCCTGGCGCCAAGCGGCGGGATGACAAGCAGCAGCAACGGGAGGCTGGGCTCAACACCTTCAGGCGAGCTACGGAGTACTGGTATCAGTTCAAGGCCGACTCCGGCCGCAGCCATGCGACGCTAAAGAAGATTCGCGACTACCTCGACAAGGATCTGCTACCGGCACTCGGCGAGATGCAGCTGGAGCACATCACTCGCGCCGACTGCGCGAAGTTGCAGGCCAGCATCGAAAAGCGTGGGGCGTTCAATGTGGCAGACAAGGCTCGGACCTGGCTCAAGCAGATTTTCAGTCAGGCGATTGCGCGGGGGTTGTGCGAACACAATCCGGCTTCAGAACTTCATGCCATCGCGTTGGTGCCGCCTCCCCCTGAGCACTATCCGCATTTGCGTGAAAGCGAGCTGCCGGAATTTCTTCAGGCGCTGAGTAAGACCACCAGCCGGTTGCCGTCGAGGATTGCTTCGTGGATGGCAATACTGACGGCGAGCCGACCCGGCATGGTTCGGTATGCGACGTGGGATGAAATCGATTTTGAAGAAGGGACGTGGACCATACCAGCTGAACGCATGAAGATGCGCCGGGACTATGTCAGCCCCCTGCCCCATCAACTGATCGCGATGCTGATCAAGCTGCACCAATGCACTGGGCGCAGCCGCTACCTGTTTCCGGGTAGTGGTGAGAAACGGCCCGTCATCAGCGAGAACACGATCAATCTGGTGTTTGCCAAGATTGGCTACAAAGGGCGGATGGTGAGCCATGGCGTTCGCCACACCGCGAGCACGCTGCTGCGCGAACATGGGTGGCTGAAGGATCATGTTGAAAGCCAACTGGCGCATGTCGAGGGCGGCATTGCTGGGGAGTACAACCAAGCGCTGTACCTGACACAACGGCGGATCATGATGCAGTGGTATGCCGATTATCTCGATGCGCTCAGGGTTGGGATTACGGCGAGCCTGCGGGATCAGTTTGATACGCGGGTTAATCAGTTTCTGTCGCGCAAGTCTTCGGAGCTTCTCGGGGTCAACGCGGTCGATGGCGGCATCAGCGCCTTGGAAGATGAGCGTGGCGCATTCCAGCGCTAACACGCCAGTGAAATCTCCACAGCGTTGCCTTCCACGCGGGCCCTTCCAAGCAGGGCGGCAAAGCCGCCCTGCTTGGAAGGGCCTCACTTGAAAAACCTAAAAATCAGTGTAACCGTCTTCTAGAAACCACGGATTTCCATAGACGGCTTATGCCATTCGCAGCCGCAGAATTCCCGAAAACTCGAGCCTTGACCCTGTCTATCGGCGAGCGTAGAAAAGATCGTGCAAGCGCTGTCGTCGACAGCAACCCAGGTAGCCAGAACCTTTAAGGCTACGCCACGCGGTGGTGGTTCTCCCAAAGTGCGATTAGCGTCCGGCGGCTCGCACGGTCACAGCGATGTGATGGATGCCTACTTTTACCAGTGTGCCCACTGCGGCAACTCATCCCCTTTCATCGCTGCCCTGCAGCAACCTATCCACTTGGCCATTCCCGTGCGCCAACCTGCGCCCGTCTCTTTCTCCCGGAAAGAGACGGGCGCTCCTACTGCTGCAGCCCAACTCGTACAAGGCTTTGCGGCATTCCCCCTCGTGACAATCGGCGTGACAAACACCGAAGTCACCAGCAACAGCGATGCAGATGATGGTGCCGCAGCCCAAGGAATGGACTGCACCTGACTGACAGTCTGGCATGTCCCGGTCATCGCATTATTGCCTTCACCCGACTCAGGATCTCGCGGTGCTGGTCTCGTCAGCTAGCGCAGCCTCCACCCGCCCACTTCTGCGGAAGTGTTCAGGAGAGCCAGATCATGAGATGCCCAAACTCCCGGTCGTAAGGAGCCGCCAGTCCTGCGTTAGTGGACAACCCTCACAGGTCGCAGGGGCCTTGATCCCTGATAACACTCAGCATTCATGGCGGGATGACGTGGGGAAGGTTTTAAAGGTTTGGCTTCGAGAGGAGTTTGATCATGGCATTGGTCGGTAGACGGGACGGGCGGAACTTTGGCTATGGACGGCAACTGAGTTATGCCGGGCCACAGGCGCTACGTGATCTGTTTGGCGGCGGGCATTACGGGACGGTCAAAGCGTACAGTGATCGCTGGCAGGCGTTTGTGCGCTGGTGTCGGTCGGAGGATGGGCCAGGGTTTAACGATGCGCGGCAGATTGATCGGCAAACCTTGCTGGATTACGCCGGATATCTGCGTCACCAAGTTGAACAAGGCGAACTTGCCATCGCCACCGCGCAAAACCGATTGTCCAGCGTGAACCGAACCATGGCCGCGCTTCGCGGTGTTCTGAATGTGAAAGTACCGAGTCCGAGCAAGGCACTAGGAATGCAGCGCACCAGCGTTCGTTGCTCGGTGCCGCAAGGCCAAGATCGCGAACACGTGAAACGGATCGTCGACGTGCTTTGCGAACACCAGCAGCCGCGCGCCGCGGCCATCGTGCAGTTGGCGCGAGCCACTGGCATGCGCTTGCGCGAGGCCATTTTGGCCGACCTTCCCCGCCTAAAACGTGAAGCCGAACACTACGACAAGATCAACATCCAGGACGGCACCAAAGGTGGCCGCAGCGGCGCAACCGCGCCTCGTTGGATCAGGGTGGATGACCATATTCGCGAAGCGCTCAGGTACGCCGAACAGGTCTCACCCGACGGTAGCCGCAACCTGCTGGCACCGAACGAGAGCTACCTCGATTTCCAACGGGAAATCGTCCGTCCCGCCCGAGATATCCTCCATACGCACAACCTCAAAGGCTTCCACGAACTGCGTGCGGCTTATGCGTGCGAACGCTATGAGCAGATCACCCATCACCTAGCACCCATTAACGAGGGCAGATGCAGGCGCCTCGATCCACGCCTTGATCGAGAGGCACGCTTACAAATCAGCTATGAGCTGGGACATGGTCGAATCGACGTGGTATCGGCGTATATCGGTGGTCGGGTATGAATAAACCATTCGATATGGAGATCTTCTTGGCTGGGGTGCTGACTGGAGCACATACCACACGCGAACGTCACATCCGCCAGGCCAAGACTATTCAAGCAGCCATTTCTGAATGCTGGAACCGAGATAATCCATGGACATGGCAAAGAAAACATCTCGTTTGGTTTTTGAACGACCACATGAACTCAAACTCGAAATCGGCGCGCTACTACTACCTGCTGACTACAAACCTGATCACTCTGCGCCTAGGAAAATCCTGGAACTTTCCACGCTAGCCGAATGCCAGCAACTGCGCGCTCTGTATCCCTCACCGGCAGATTGAGCCAGCCAACGATTTGATTGGGACTAGGGCGGACCTCTTGAGCTCCTGAACCGAACCTCTGTTGTTTGTTAACCTCTATGTTTTACTGATGGACTGAGGGTTGTAGCTCGAGGCTACAGGCTTCACCTGAGACGTAGAGGCTGAAGGCGGTGATAGACACTAGTCTGGTGGCGAAGCTAAGGGCTGAGAATGCAAGATTGGTTGCCTTGCTGGATGCTCATGGCATCGAATGGCGCCCGCCTGCTGAGCCAGTCAAAATAGCGATTGTCCAAGCAGAGCAATCACAGCAACTCGATACTGAAGGAAAGCTTGCCCTATTCCGAAGCTTGTTTCGTGGCAGGACGGACGTTTATCCCATCCGCTGGGAAAGCAAGGCAGGCAAATCAGGATACGCACCCGCTTGCGCAAACGAATGGAGGCCTGGCGTTTGTGAGAAGCCCCGAATTAAATGTGGCGACTGCGGTAACCGACAGCTGCTTCCGCTGACCGATGAGGTGGTCTATCGCCATCTGGCGGGCGAAGTGGTCGTTGGTATCTACCCCCTACTCTCTGATGACACTTGTTATTTTTTGGCGGTCGACTTCGATGAGGCCGAATGGCGTGATGATTCCAAAGCTTTTGTGCAGTCATGCCATGAGCTGAACGTCCCGGTGGCGCTGGAAATATCGCGCTCAGGCCAAGGGGCTCATGGCTGGATTTTCTTTGAGCGTAATGTTCCTGCCTGCGATGCGCGCCGCCTCGGTGCCGCAATCATCAGTCATGCCTGTGAGCGCACCCGGCAGTTGGCGCTCAGCTCCTATGATCGACTGTTTCCGAACCAGGACTATATGCCCAAAGGCGGCTTTGGAAATCTCATCGCGCTCCCTTTACAAAAGCGCGCCCGGGCCCAAAACAATAGCGTTTTTGTAGACGACTCGCTTGAGCCTCATCCTGATCAATGGGCCTTCCTGGCATCGATTCAGCGCATGAGCCCAGAAGATATCCAGCCCGTTATTATCCAGGCGATGGGTAATCGGGACCCTCTAGGGGTCGCCTATGTCGATGACGAAGGTGATGCAGAACCCTGGAAAGATCGTGAATCGAGATCACGTAAATTGACATGCCCGTTGCCTGCTGCTGTCAACATCACGCTGGCTAACTTAATTTACTTTGAAAAGTCGGAATTGCCACAGCCATTGGCAAACCAGCTTGCCCGTCTCGCTGCCTTTCAAAATCCCGAGTTCTACAAAGCTCAGGCCATGCGCATGTCAGTATGGAATAAGCCAAGGATTATCGGCTGCGCCCAGAACTTCCCCAAACATATTGCGTTACCACGTGGCTGTTTGGATGCTGCGCTGGAGCTTTTAGAGGATAACGGGGTTACCCCTATTCTTAAAGACGAACGCTTCGCGGGCGACCCCATCGACGTGAGCTTTCTCGGGACCCTGCGTTCTGACCAAGAGGCTGCTGTCAGCGCAATGCTAAGTCATGACACCGGTATCCTCTGCGCACCGACAGCTTTCGGTAAAACGGTGAGTGCTGCTGCGTTGATTGCCGCACGTGGCATTAACACGTTGGTGCTTGTGCATCGGACGGAGCTGTTAAGGCAGTGGCAAGAGCGCTTGCAGGCGTTCTTGGGAGTCGGGAATGGTGTCGTTGGTACTCTTGGGGGCGGAAAAGCGAAGCTTACAGGCATCATCGACATTGCCGTAATGCAGTCGTTATCGCGAAAAGGCGAGATCAGCGATCAGGTAAAAAACTACGGCCAGATCATCGTTGATGAGTGTCATCACCTATCAGCAGTGTCATTCGAGGCACTACTGAGGAGTGCGACCGCGCGGTACGTACTGGGACTCACAGCAACCCCAGTGCGCCGAGATGGGCAGCAGCCCATTATTTTCATGCAGTGCGGACCGATCCGACATTCTGCGCCTCGACCAGCGAGTGCGCCCCATGACCTATCTGTCGTGCCTCGATTGCTGCCCAAACCAATAGTGGTCCCCGACGGCTTTGGGATTCAGGACATTTTTCGGCGTCTAGCCGACGACTCTGAGCGGACAGCCAAAATCGTCTCGGAGATTGAGCTGGCGTACAACGAGGGTAGAAAAATTCTAGTGCTAACGGAGCGGACGGAACATGTGGATGCCCTTGAATTAGAATTGAAGCAGCGCGTGCATAACCTGTTCACGCTTCATGGGCGAGTGCCTAAGAAACAGCGCATTTCCCGTATGCATGAGCTTGAGTCCCTTCCCCCTGATGCTCCACGAGTGCTGTTGGCACAGGAAAACTAGTAGGTGAAGGCTTCGATCATCCGCCGTTGGACACGCTGGTGCTGGCAATGCCCATCTCATGGAAGGGAATCCTTCAGCAATATGCGGGACGGTTGCATCGGTCGCATGCCGATAAGGTCGACGTGCGAGTGATCGACTTCGTTGACGGGGGTAATGTCGCACTGCTGAGGATGTGGGATAAGCGCCAGGCGGGTTACAAAGCGATGGGCTACCGTATGGCTGATTCCATGGTCACCATGGACCTACTCTAACGTGGTTGACGGTCAACCTCCGTACCAGTCTCAGGATGCTTTTTTTCAAGGACAAACAAAACCCCTATCTGTATGCGCAGATAGGGGTTTCGGAATTTAATCTTGACGATGACCTACTCTCACATGGGGAA